>CAVTSQ010000011.1:0-441572 GCA_963737395.1 uncultured Solirubrobacterales bacterium
GCCAGCGTCGGGCACGCGTCCGCGGCGCGGCGCGCGTGCGCGACAGCTCGTCGGGGACGTCGCCTCCCCGACCATCGGAAAGCCCCAGTCGTCGAGCGCGATCAGCTCGGGCAGCAGCTCGGCGCAGGCGCCGTGGCCGTCGCACGCGATGGGGTCGACGCGCAGCCGGTGGCTCATGCCGCGACCGCCAGCGGCGAGGCGGGGACGGAGAGGACCGGTCGGCGCGCGCACGCCTCGCAGGGCCCCGAAGCGGCGGTGCAGCTCGAACTCGGCCTCGAAGACGCTGCAGCGCGCTGGCCAGGAAGCGGACCGCGCCGTCGGGATGGCGGCACGCGCCGCGGCCGCTGACCATCTGCGCCCCAGCGGCGCAGCCGGCGCAGCGTCGCCGGGTCGCGCGCGCCCGGTCCGCGACGGCCGAGACCTCGTCGGCGATCGCGGCCAGGCCGTGCAGGCAGGGCCCGCACTGCCCGGCGCTCTGGTCGGCGAGCCAGTCGACGACGCGGGAGACCTCGGCGATCGGGCAGGCCGACTGCCCGAGCACGACGATGACCCCGGCCCCGAGCGAGACCGGACCGCGAGGACCGGTCGAGCGGGAGGGCGCGGGCGTCGGCGCCGTCGACCCAGCCGCCGTGGTAGCCGCCGACGAGCACGGCGCGGACCGGCTCGGTCACGTCGCCGGCCTCGTCGAGCAGTGCGCCGAGGTGGGTGCCGGCGGCGATCTCGTAGACGCCGGGATGGCGCACGCCGCCGCCGAGCGTGACGAGCGTCGAGCCGGGGTGGTCGGGCGTGCCGAGCGCGCGGAACCACTCCGGGCCGTGGCGCGCCACGAGCGCCAGCTGGGCGAGGGTCTCCGACGTTCTGCACGAGCGTCGGCCGGCGGCGCAGGCCGCGCTCGGACGGGCAGCGGCGGGGTCGTCGTCGGCCGCGGCGGCGCGGCCCATCAGCGCCTGCAGCAGCGCCGTCTCCTCGCCGGCGAGGAAGAGGTCGGGGACGCTGCTCGACGCGAACCGGCGCGCGTCGTCGCGCTCGCGCAGCGCCGTGGCCAGCGCGGCGTGGGCGCGCCGCCCGGGCGCCGGGGAGGCCGATGACGATCTCCTTCGCGCCGACGGCGTGGGCCGCGGCGCGCGCGCCGTCGAGCACGAGGTGCGGCGCGACCTCGAGCAGCACGCGGTCCTTCGCGCTCATCGGCTCGCCCTCGGCGGCGTTGACGACGACGATCGGCCGCCCGCGGGCGGCGGCGACGGCGCGGAGCTTCGTCGCGGTCGGGAACAGGCGCGCCGCCGCGCCCGCGCAGGCCGGCCGCCTCGAGGGCCGCGACGAGGTCGGGCGACCGCGGTGCCCGGCCGTGCACGGTCTCGTGCTCGACCAGGCTCAGGGCGCCCCGGCCGTGGATGCCGGCGAGCAGGCGCGGGAGCGCGCGGGGGTCCGGGGTCATCCGCGCTCGCCTCCGGCCGGGGTGCCGCGGGCGGCGCCGCTCACGCGGTTGCCGTCGAGGCGGAGGTCGAGGGTGACCTGGAGGGCCTGCCCGTCCGGGGCGCCGACGTCGGCGCGCAACCGGCTGCCGTCGAGCCGCGTGACGCGTCCCCGGTAGCGAGCCGGGTCGCCGGGCGGGCCGACGTAGACCGCGCTGCGGGCGAGCCGCAGGCCGCCGCTCGGGTCGACGGTGCCGCCCAGCCGGACGCGGATCGCCGCCGGGCGGCTGCGCAGCCGCAGCTCGATCACGCCGGTCCCGTCGGATCCGACGGCCTGCCGGCGGCTGCCGCGCACGGCGCCGGAGAAGCCCGCGGCCAGCGGCGCGCTGCGGGCGCGCGGACGTGGCCACCGGCCGGGCGAGGAGCGTGGCCGGCGTGCCGGCGCGTCCGGCCCAGCCCGAGGCGAGCGGACCCTGGGCGGCCCAGATCCCGGTCCCGAGCAGGACGGCCGCGAGCGTTCCGAGCGCGGCCGTGCGCCGGTCGTGACGTACGCCGGAAGCGGGCCGGACGCGCGCGATCACGGCCGCGGCGACGAGGGCGACGCAGCCGAGGGTCAGGATCTGCAGCCAGGCGGTCTTCGCGTCGGAGCCGGTCCCGAGGCCGTGGAGCACGGCGACCGGCCAGGCGGCGTAGGCCAGCCAGTGCACGGCGCGCCAGGCCCGCAGGCCGAGGCGGCGCCGGACGAGGCTCGTGATCGTGAGCGCGAGCAGCGCGTCGAAGGCCAGCGCGCCGAAGCCGAGCCACAGCGGCCGGTAGACGCCGGCGAAGGGCACCACCGCGTCGAGCAGGCGGATCGGGGCGAAGGCGTCGAGCACCGCGGTCAGGACGTGGATCCCCACGAAGGCGACGACGAGCAGCGAGACCGAGCGGTGCAGGCTGCCGGTCACGAAGCGCGGCAGCCGGCCGCCGGCCGAGAAGCGCTCGACCTGGAGGATCCCGAGCACGAGGCTGGCCGTCAGCAGCAGCAGGGCGACCGCGCCGCTGCCCCGGGTCAGGTACCAGAGCGCCGGCGTGCTCGCCGCGACCGGCAGGGTCACGCGACCATCTCCGGCCAGCCGGCGAGGCGCAGGGTGGTGCCGTCGTGGGCCACGAGCCGGGCGGGCAGCCCGCGCGCCTCGAGCCAGTCGGGCGCGTCGGCGCCGAGGATGAGCGCGGCGGTGCTCGCGGTGTTCGCGTCGACGCAGGTGGCCGCGGCGACGGTGACGGTGCGCCACGGCCCGTCCGCCGCCGTCCCGGTCCGCGGGTCGACGACGTGGCCGCCGCGCGCGACGACGCCCGACGTGGCCACCGCGCCGGAGTCGATCCGGACGAGCTCGCCGCCGTCCTGCTCGCGGTGGTCGTCGACGGCGCGCACGCACCAGCCGCCGGCCGGGGGTGGCCCGGCCGTCGCGATGTCGCCGCCGACCGCCACGAGGGCG
Source organism: uncultured Solirubrobacterales bacterium (assembly GCA_963737395.1). GTDB lineage: Bacteria > Actinomycetota > Thermoleophilia > Solirubrobacterales > Solirubrobacteraceae > JBBQAA01. Next base: position 2,891 of record CAVTSQ010000011.1, read on the forward strand.
CCGCTGCCGTGCGCGGCACAGCCGCGGGCGCCGCGGTCGGCGATCAGCGCCTTGCCGGCCGCGCCGAGATCGATCCGCGCCCCGGCCGGCAGGCCGACCGAGCGCGTCCGCATGTCGCAGGCGATCTGCCGCCACGCGGGGCGGCGCTGGGCCCGCAGGCGCAGCGGCCCCCCGCTCGCGGCGGGGGCGAGCGCGGTCGTCGCGGTCGGGTCGACCAGCCCGCCCGTGAGCGCGGCGGCGCGCTTGGCCGCGACGAGCGCGTCGAACAGCCCGGAGCTCACGGCGACGTGCTCGGGCGCCCGCGCGGCCACGCGCCGCAGCTCGGTGTCGTCGCGGTGCGGGCTGTAGGCGGCGTCGGCCGCGGCGAGCTCGCCCTCGACGTGCGCGCGGGCGGCGCCGAGGCGCCGCGGGTCGCCGACCTGGACGACGATCTCCATGCCGAGAGCCCGCCAGCGGGCCTCGGCGACGGCGCTGCTCACGATCCCCCCGAGGAGACCGGCGGGGCGGGCGCGGGCGTGGGGGCCGGCGCCGGGGCGGGCGCCGCGGGCGCCGGGGCAGGCGTCGCGGGTGCGGGGCTGGGCGCCGTGGCCGGTGGCTGGACGCCGTCCCCGCCCGAGACCGAGGGCACCGCCTGCGGCCCCGGGACGGTGGGCGCGACGCGGGCGGTGCGCTTGGCCGACGTGGTGCCCGACCCGTGGCCGTTGAAGGCGTTCGCCGAGGCCAGCGCGAGCCCGCCGGTGAGCGCCGCGGCGCCCGCTGCGACGACCCCGGTGAGGCGCCGGGTCAGCCGCAGGGCGGCGTCGCGGGTGATGCGGCTGCGGCGAGGTGTCCCGTGTGGGGTGCGATCGGCCATGACCACACGGTGTCCTTGCGCCGGTAAAGCCCACCCCAAGATCGGCCTCTCGGGGCCGAACTTTTGCCGGCCCTTTACCTGCGGCGCCGAATACTGCCCGGCCATGCCGCACCTCTCCGAGCTGCATGGGGCCGCGACGCACCTCGCGGTGATCGCGATCCCCGTCTACGCGATCGTCCTCATGCTGCGCCGCTTCGGCCCGGACCACCAGACGCTGCGCCACGTCGAGCCGTGGCTGCTCGGCGCCGCGCTGGCCGGGATCGCCGCCGCGGGCGCCACGGGCCTGCTCGTCTGGGGCCAGTCGAAGACCGAGCTGCGCGGCTCGCACTACGACATCGGCGGCATCCACTTCTGGCTGGGCATCGCGCTCGCGCTCGTGCTCGTGATCGCCGCCGGGCTGCGGATCCGCTCGCTGCGGCAGGGCAAGCCCACCCACAACGCGGCGCTGCTCGCCGCGGGCACGATCGCGCTCGTCGCGGTCTTCGTCCAGGGCTACCTCGGCGGTCGCATGACGTACGACCGCGGCGTCGGCGTCGAGGCCGGCGGCGAGTTCGCCCAGAGCGGCCACGGAGCCAAGCAGCTCGAGGGCGCGCTGGCGCGCGGCGTCAAGCCGGCGGTCGCCGGGAAGATGGCCTTCTCCGAATCCGGCCTGGGCTGCGCGTCGTGCCACGGCGATCGCGCGCAGGGCATGCGCGGCCCGGCGCTCGCCGGCGGGCGCGACGTCGAGGAGTTCCGCCACGTCCACGCGCACGGGCTGTTCCCGCCGTCGCTCGTCAGCGACCGCGACTTCCGCGCGATCGACGCCTACCTGCGCACGATCCCCGGGCGCGCGGGCGAAGAGGGCGGCGACAGCTTAGCGCCTCCCGTACGATCTCGCCGCGTGACCGCGGCGCGCGCCCGACCGCTCGGACCGGCCGCCACCGCGGCCATCATCGCCGCGCTCGGGTTCGCGGTCGGCCTGGCCGGCGACGCCTGCCACGTCGCCTCGGGGACGACGGAGTACCTGTGGTCCGGCGTGCCGACGATCTGGCGCAGCGCGATCTGGTTCCCGCTGCTCGTGGCCGGCGCCGTGCTCGGCGCGGCCTGGCTGGCCGAGCGGACCGCCGGGCCCGCGGTGCGCCGCCGCGGGCGCGCCGACGTGCCCGCGGGCGCCGCCGTCGTGCTCGCGCTCTACGCGCTGACCGCCGTGCTGCGCCATCAGCCGACGACCGTCTCGGTCGTCCTGACCGCGGCCCTCGCCGTCGCCGTGTGGGGATGGTGGGACCCTCGCCGGGCGCGCTGGGCGTGGCGCTCGGCGCCGCCGTGGCCGGCCCGCTTGTGGAGGTGGGGATCGTCGCGCTCGGCGCCGCGCGCTACGCGCACGACGCCGACGGCCTCGGCGGCGTCGCGCCGTGGCTGCCCTGCCTGTACTTCGCCGCCGGTGCGGTGGCCGCCCGGCTGTGGGCGGCGATCGCGCGCGACGGGGCGGACGCGTCCTAGGTCAAGAGCTCGGCCAGCGCGTGGCCGACGATCTCCCGCGGCGGGCTGCCGTGCAGCACCCACTCGCCGCTGTCGCGCCGCGACAGGCCGCCGTCGCGCGAGAGCTCGCCGAGCGCCGAGGTGACGGTCGAGCGGTTGGCGCCGACGATGTTCGCCAGGCGCTGGTGGTCGAGGGGGAGGGGGACGACGACGCCCTCGGGGGTGACGCGACCCCAGCGCTCGGCCAGGTGCCACAGCGTCAGGCGCAGGCGGTCGTCCACGCGCTGGTGGTTGGTGATCGCCAGCGCGACGGCGAGATGATGGGCGCGGCGCAGGCCGCGGGAGAACAGCTCGACGCCGATCGACGGCCACGGCGCGACGCGCGTGACGAGCGCGTGGTCGAGGACGGCGAGGCTCGGGTCGGCTCGAGCACGGTCCAGGCGAGCTCGGCCGGGACGTGCGAGCCGACATCGTCCCACGACCACGGCCGCACGATGTCGCCGTGGCCGACGAGCTCGACGCAGCCGCGGCCCATGACCTCGACCTCCCGCGACAGCAGGCCGTCGACGACGAGGAAGCCGCGGTGATGGAGTCGAGCCTCGATCGCCGTGGTCGCGTCCCACTCGCCCGAGGTCAGCCGGGTCACGCGCGTCGTCGCGTGGCGGGCGGCGAGCTCGCGGTCGTCGGGATCGATGCCCTCGCCCAGATCGGGATCGGCGTCGAGCAGGCTGATGACCTCGGGGTTCACGAACAAGGGTCTCCCCCGTCGAGGGCGTGTCGGAACTCCGATGTCGGGGGTCCGACGCGCACGCGGGTGCTCGCCGGGCTTCGGGCCTAGGTTGCGCCACCGCCCAACGACAAAGGAGATCCCATGTTGTGGCTCATCGTCGGAATCGTGCTCTTGATCGTCGCCATCGCCGGTGGCGCGATCATCCATCCCATCCTCTTCGTGCTGGCGATCCTCGCCCTCGTCGCCTTCTTCATGCAGAGCCGCTCCCGGCCCGTCCGGTGAGCGGTGTGACCGATCCTCGGTCGAGCCGCGCAGGGCGCCCCCGGTCCCTGCGCTATGTCCTCGGCCGCCGGGTGGCCGCCTCGGGCGAGATCGCTCTCGTCCGGGGCGAGCTCGCCGCCGCCGGCGGACGGACGCGGCGCCCGCCACCCGCGCGCCGCGCATCGCCCCGCGCGACCGCAGCGTGCCCGAGCGCATCGAGGTCCCCGCCCCGGCGTGGACCGTCGTCTCGGCTGTGCGCGACGTCGTGCGCAGCCGCTACCTGACCGAGTACGCCGTCGTCGACCACGGCCGCGACCTCGCCGAGGACGGCCGCGACCGGGCTGCCGGCCTGGACGATCCTGTTCAGCGATCCCGCGCTCGAGGCCAAGCTCCTGCGGCGCGACCTGGCCAGTGCCGTCGACCTGCCGCTGCGGATCGCGGTCGTCGAGCGCGACTGCGGGTCGCAGCGAGATCGTCGTGCGCGACATGCGCACGCTGCTGCGCGCCGACCTCGCGCACCTCGCCGACGCCTGCACCGCGCTGCTCGCGGCGGTCGCCGCCGAGGCCGCCGAGCTCGCGGTCGAGCTAGGCCGGCGCGCGCAGCGCCAGCCCGGCGCGCAGCACCCGCAGCGCGTTGCCGCGCAGCAGGTCGTCGGCCTGGGCGGGGTAGGCCTCGCGCAGCTTCTCGGTCAGCGGCGCGAGGTCGTCGGCGTACTCGACGCCGCTCATCGTCGGCTTGATGAAGCCGTCGAGGTCGGTCCCGATCGCCACGTGGCGGTGCGACCCGGTGAGCTCGACGAGCTTGTCGATGTGGCGGCGCAGCGTCGCGACCGTGTGGTCGAGGCCCTCGCCGCCCGGCAGCCCGTCCTCGAGCTGGTGGCGGGCGAGGATCAGCCCGATCACGCCGTCGCGCGCGGCGATCCGGCGCACGGCGGCGTCGTCGTGCATGTAGCTCTGCTCGCCGAAGCGGTAGCCGGCGTGCGACGAGATCACCGGGAAGGCCTCGGGGTCGCGGCCTGCCGCGGCGTCGAGCTCGTCGAGCAGCGCGAAGGTCTGCGCCGCCGCGTCCTCGCGCATGTGGCTGACGTCGATGAGCACGCCGTGCGCGTGCATCGCGCGGACCGCGGCCTCGCCGATGTCGCTCAGCCCCGCCTGCTTGGGCTGGCAGAAGATGCGCGGGTAGAGCCACTCGGGCAGGAAGGGCAGGGCCGGCGCGTTGGTCGCCACGCGGCGCCAGAACAGGTGGGCCAGCGTGATGTAGCCGACGCCGCGCTTGGCGAGCTCGGCCACGCGCGCGTCGATCTCGTCGACCGTGCGGCCGAGGTGGAAGCCGCCCTCGACGCAGTGCACGAAGCCGATGCGCTCGCCGGCCAGCGACCGCGTCGAGGTCGGCGGCGCGTGCGCACGATCACGCGCCGGTCGCGATGGTCGGCGCCGTCGAGGTTCTCCTCGACGAGGTCGAGCTGCGCGATCAGCGCCGCGAAGTAGGCGTCGTCGGGCTTGGCTCCCTGCCACCACTTGCCGAGGTCGATCTCGCTGAACGGGTCGTAGAGGACCGAGAAGGCGATCTTGACGCCGCCCGCCTCGAGCCGGTCCAGGCTCACGCGCCAGTCGCCCTCGCGCTCGCTCGGGTCGTTGATCTTCTCGGCGAACAGCTCGAGCACCAGCGCGCGCACCTTGTTGAGCAGCGAGCGGTCGCGGCGGCGGACCATGCGCTCGAGGGTGATGTCGGCCGCGCGGCCGGGCACCTTCGCCTCGCCCTCGCCGAGCAGGTGCATCGGGTAGTGGCAGTGCAGGTCCGCGAGCACGGCCGGCCGAGCATCTCACCCCGCCGCGCCGAATGCCACCGCGCGGCGATCAGTCGCCGTTGGCGTCCCGCAGGACGGGGACGAGCACGACGATCGTCGCGTCGTCGGTGAGCTCCGCGTCGCTCATCGAGCGCAGCGTGGCCTCGATCGAGCTGACCGCGCCCGCCGCCGAGGCGAACGGCGCGTCGCGGACCGCGTCGACGACGCCCTGGGTGCCGAAGGCCTCGGCCGCCGTCGAGGTCCGCTCGAGCACGCCGTCGGAGGCGAGGACGAGGCGGTCGCCGTCGACCAGCCGCCGCGTCCGGGTGACCACCTCGCCGAGGCCGCCGGCGGCGCCCAGCGGCGGCAGGTTGCGGCCCTCGAGCAGGTCGCTCTCGCCGGTCGCGTCGATCACGAGCGGCCCGATCTCGCCGCAGGTGACCCACGTGAAGGTCGAGGTCGGCGGGACCCAGTGGCCGATCGTCACCGACACGGTGGCCCCGTCGATCGCCACCTCGCGCACGGTCGGGTCCATCAGCGCGATCGCGTCGGGGAGCTCCAGGCGCTGGTGGCGGGCCGAGCGGAACGCGCCGAGCGCGACGGAGGCCAGCGCGGCGGCGCGCGCGCCGTTGCCGGTCGCGTCGGCGGTGCCGATCCAGGTGCCCGACGCGTTCTCGGCGTAGTCGAACCAGTCGCCGCCGATCTCGTAGCCGGGCAGGACGTTGCCGGCGATCAGCGCGCCGTTGGTCCGGACGATCCGCGGCGGCAGGAGGTTCTGCTGGATCTCGGCCGCGGGGCTCGTCGGACGGGTGCGGCGCGCGGCGTCGATCGCGTCGGTGTAGGCGTCGGCCAGGGCCATGGCCGCGGCCGCCTCGTAGGCGAGGTCGCGCAGCGGGTCGTCGTCCTCGTCGCCGCCGCTGCCGATCGCCACGATCGCGCCGAGCGCGCGGCCGCGCAGGACCAGCGGCTCGGACGAGGCGCCCGGGAGGTGCTCCTCGATCGCGGCGCGCAGGGCGGGCAGGCCCTCGCGCGGGATCTCGGTGCCGACGGCGAGCGGGACGGGGACCTGCTCGGGGAAGCTGACGGGGCCGGCCAGGCGGTGCAGCTGCGGTGCCCTCGAGGTCGACGAGGTAGACCGCGGCCGAGGTCACGCCGGCGATGCGCTGGGCTTCGGCGACGATCTGCTCGCCGAGCAGGTGCGGCGGGACCTTGTTGAGCACGTCGGCCACCGAGAGCGGCGTCGGCGTGGCGCGCGCCAGCTCGCCGGCGGGCCGCAGCTCGTCGGTCGACGTCTCCAGCGCGGCCGCCCGCGCCTGCTCGTTGACCGCCCCGAGCAGGTCGCTGCGCGACGGGAAGTGGCGGTAGAGCGTCCCGCGGCTGACGTTCGCCGCGGCGGCGACCTCGGCCATCGTCGCCCGCGGCTGTTTCGCGAGCAGCTCACCGGAGATCAGGAGGATGTGCTCGCGGTTCATCGCCGCGTCCGAGCGCTTGCGGCGGGACTGCTTCTGGGCGGTCATGAGGCGTTTCCGGTGCCTTCCCTATCCGGGACAGTCCTGTCCCGGTTTATCGCGTATAGGCGGTAATCAGTTACAGAGTGGCACACCTTGTACACGAGTGGGATCACCCCTTCTTTGATCCCGACGACTCGAGGAACAACCGATGGCCCTGACCGACTTCGCTCAACGCGCGGACCCATACGTCCAGAACGCACTCGACGACTCCGACGTCACCGACCGGCTGCAGAACGCCGGCAAGGCCGGCATCGCGGCGGTGCCGCGCGCCCGCAGCTGCAGGAGCCTCGAACCGCAGCGCCGCCGCCCGCGCCGGTGAGGCGCTGCGCGAGACCGGGGCGACGATCGTCGCGCTGACCAAGGTGTCCTCCAAGCCGCCGAAGAAGCGCACGCCGGTCGTGCCGGTCCTGCTCGTCGGCGGTGTGATCGCGGCCGCCGCGGTCGTCGTACTCCGCCAGGACTCCGAGACCGAGGCCCCGGTCATGCCGCAGCCCGGCCCGACGACATGAGCGAACCCGTCACCCACATCGCAAGGAGCAGCGCCGATGGCCCACACCAGTCCCGACCGCGGAGGCCCCCCCTCCGACGCGTCGATCGCCGACCTCATGCGCCAGCTCTCCGAGCAGACGAGCCGCCTCGTCTCCCAGGAGATCGAGCTCGCCAAGGCGGAGGTGTCCGAGAAGGGCAAGACCGCCGGTATCGGCGCCGGCATGTTCGGCGGCGCGGCCGGAGCCGGCTTCTACGCCGTCGGCGCGCTCGTCGCGACGATGATCGCCGGGCTGAGCGAGGTCGTGGCCACGTGGCTGGCGGCGCTGATCGTGACCGTGCTGCTGGGCGCCGTCGCCGGCGTGCTGGCCCTGCGCGGCAAGAGCAAGGTCCAGGAGGCGCTTCCCCCCGCTCCTGAGCAGACCGTGGACAGCGTGAAAGAGGACGTCGAATGGACCAAGGCACGAGCGAGGAGCGGTCGACAGTGAGCCCCAAGGACAAGAACCCCGGACCCGACGCGGAGGTGGTCACCGAGGAGCAGTCCTCGGTCGACGTCACCCGTGAGCGCGAGCAGGAGCGCAAGCAGGAGGAGATCGAGGCCAAGGAGCGCGAGGCCGAGCAGGAGAGGCCGAGCAGGAGCAGGGCGAGCAGCCCGAGTCGCGCACGCCGGAGGAGATCCGCGAGGACATCCGCCGCACGCGCGTCGAGCTCGGCGACACGGCCGAGCAGCTCGCCGCGAAGTCCGACGTCAAGGCCCAGGCCAAGGCGAAGGTCGACGAGGTCAAGGGCAAGGTCGCGGGCAAGAAGGACGAGTTCACGGCCAAGGCCAAGGAGAGCTCGCCCGAGGGCGCCCAGCAGGGCGCCCAGCAGGTCGTGGCCAAGGTCCAGGAGAACCCGACCCCGGTGATCGTCGCCGGCGCCGTGCTCGTGGGCTTCCTGATCGGACGCTGGAGCTCCTGATGCAGAAGGTCTTCCTGCCGTTCTCGATCGCCTCGGGCCTCGCGGCCGGCCAGCTGGCCAAGAAGCTCTTCAACTTCATCTGGTTGAAGTTCAACGACGAGGAGGCGCCGAAGTCCAAGCACCGCGAGGTCGCGGGCGCCCAGCTCGTGCTCGCACTGGTCATCCAGGGCGCGATCTTCCAGCTCGTCAAGGGCCTCGTCGACCACGGCATGCGCCACGGATGGCGCCAGGCGCTCGGCGACTGGCCGGGCGAGGAGCGCCCGGAGACCGAATGACGCTCGGCGGCCTCTTCCGCCTGCCCGGGCAGGCCCTGGATCTGCTCGCCGGCGTCCGCGAGGACGTCGGCGCGATCCGGGCCGCCGTCGAGCCCGGCGGCCACATGGCCGCGATGCCGGCGAACCTCGCGTCGCTCGACCGCCGCGTGGCCGAGTCTGCAGCGCCAGATCGAGGGCCTCTCGGCCCAGGTCGAGGAGGCGCTCGAGCGCGTTCCCGGCGACGGGCGACGACGGACCGATCGACCGCATGAAGGACGCGCTCACCTCGTCGTGAGCCGCACACCGAGAACTTCTGGAGGACATACCGATGGCCCTTGATCACCGCAGCGAGCGCAAGACGCTCGAAGCCAAGCAACGCGACCGCGGCGCCGAGGACGGCCGCGGCCCCGACGGTCCCGGCGACCTGTCGAAGACCGGCCAAGAAGGCGACGCTCAAGCGCACGCTGACGGAGTTCTCCAACGACAACCTGACCGACCGCGCCGCCGCGCTGACCTACTACAGCGTGATGGCGATCTTCCCGGCGATCATCGCGCTGATCTCGATCATCGGGCTCGTCGGCCACTCGCTGACGCAGACGCTGCTCGACAACGTCGACAAGGTCGCGCCCGGCCCGGCCAAGGACATCTTCACGAGCGCGATCAAGAACGTCTCGAGCTCCAAGGGCGCCGCCGGCCTCGCCTTCATCATCGGCCTCGGCCATCGCGCTGAACTCCGCCTCGAGCTACATCTCGGGCTTCGCCCGCGCGTCGAACGAGATCTACGACGTCGAGGAGGGCCGCCCGGCCTGGAAGCTCAAGCCGCAGCAGATCGGCGTCACGCTCGTCCTGCTGCTGCTCGTCGTGGTGATCACCGTGATGGTCGCCGTCAGCGGCCCGCTGGCCAAGGAGGTCGGCAAGGTCGTCGGCGTCGGCAGCTCGGCGTCGACGATCTGGGACATCGCGAAGATCCCGGTCGTCCTCGCGATCGTCTCGTTCATGTTCGCCTTCCTCTACTGGACGGCGCCGAACGTCAAGACGCCCGGGTTCAAGTTCGTCAGCCCCGGCGGCATCGTCGCGCTGGTCATCTGGATCATCGCCACGCTGCTGTTCGCGCTCTACCTCGCGACGTTCGCCTCCTACGCCAAGACCTACGGGTCGCTGGGCGGCGTGATCGCCTTCCTCGTCTGGCTCTGGGTCACCAACGTGGCGATCCTCTTCGGCGCCGAGTTCAACGCCGAGCTGCAGCGCAGCCAGCAGATCGAGGCGGGCGAGGCCGGGACGTTCGACGAGCCGTTCCTCGAGCCCCGCGACGCCAGCAAGCTGGAGAAGAAGGCGGCGAAGGGGTAGACGCCGATGATGGACTACCACCCTCTCGGCCGCAGCGGCCTTCGCGTCTCGTCGATCGCCCTGGGCACCATGGGCTTCGGCGGCGAGGGCGACTTCGCCTCCGTCGGCGAGCTCGGCGTCGACGACTGCAAGCGCCAGCTCGACCTCTGCCTCGACGCCGGCGTCAACCTCGTCGACACCGCGAACATGTACTCCGACGGGCACGTCGGAGGAGATCCTCGGCGAGGCGCTCAAGGGTCGTCGCGAGCGGTTGCTCGTGGCGACGCAAGGCTGCGCTTCCCGATGGGTGAAGGGCCCAACGATGCCGGGCCTGTCGCGCCACCACGTGATCGCCTCGGTCGAGGCCAGCCTGCGCCGCCTGCAGGTCGACCACATCGACCTCATGCAGGTCCACGAGTGGGACGGCGAGACGCCGCTGGAGGAGACGCTCGACGCGCTCGAGCGCCTCGTGCAGGACGGCAAGGTCCGCTACGTCGGCGCCTCCAACTACACGGCCTGGCAGCTGATGAAGGCCCTGGCCATCCAGGACGCCCGCGGCTACCAGCGCTTCGTCTCCCAGCAGATCCACTACACGCCGCAGGCGCGCGAGGCGGAGTTCGAGATCCTGCCGGCCGGGCGTCGACCAGGGCGTCGGCACGCTCGTCTGGAGCCCGCTGGCCGGCGGCCTGCTGTCGGGCAAGTACCGCCGCGGCAGCGAGGCCCGGAGGGGCGCGCCACGCCGCCGACTGGGACGAGCCGCCCGTCTACGACGAGGACGCGCTCTGGGACCTGATCGACGTGCTGGTCGAGATCGGCGAGGCGCACGGCGTCTCGGCCGCCCAGGTCACCCTGGCCTGGCTGCTGACCCGCCCGACGGTGGACACGCTGATCGTCGGCGCGCGCCGCGACGAGCAGCTCGAGGACAACCTCGCCGCCGCCTCGCTCGAGCTCTCCGCCGACGAGGTCGCCCGGATCGAGGAGGTCAGCCGCCCGCCGCTGCCCTACCCGCTGTGGCACCAGGCGGCCAACGCGTCGGACCGGCTGTCGGCCGCCGACCGGGCGTTCCTCGGCGCCGCACCTGTAGGCGGACGCGGGATAGGGTCCCGGCGTGCCTTACGCCGGGTACCAGAGCCTGCGCGACACCCTCGTCGCGCAGGCGGCCGACACGCCCGACGGGCTCGCGTTCGCCGATGCCCAGCGGTCGCTGACCTACGCGGAGCTCGACGGCGCCAGCCGCGAGCTCGCGGCCGGCCTGCAGGCGAAGGGCGTGGAGCCCGGCGACCGCGTGGCGGTCGTGCTGCCGTCCGGCCTGGGCTTCGTCGAGGTCTTCTGGGCGTTGCAGCGCCTCGGCGCGGTGCCGTTCGCGCTGAACCCGACCGTCCCGCCCGACCGGCTCGCCCGCGCGATCGAGCGCCTGCGCCCGAGCCTCGTCGTCGATCCCTCGCTGGCGGACCTGCGCCGGCCCGGGGCGACCCCGACGAGGCGGCGATCGGCCTCGACGACCTGGCCATCATCCAGCCCACGTCGGGCACGTCGGGGGAGCCGCGCGCCGCGCAGGTCACCCAGCGCAACGTGCTCGCCCACAAGGTCGCGGCCCGCGACCGCCTGGCGTACGCGAGGACGACGTGATGGTCGCCTGGGTGCCGCACTGGCACGACCTCGGGCTGATCGGGATGATCATCCGCAGCGTCTACGACGGCATGCCCTGCCACATCGTCGAGCCGGCGATGGGGACGATCCCGTCGTGGTTTGAGAAGATCGCCGAGGTCCGCGGCACCTGCACCGGCGCGCCGGACTTCGCCCTGCGGCTGGCCACGCGGCTGGTCGATCCGCCCGCGCCGATCTCTCCTGCCTGCGCATCCTCTCCAACGGCGGCGAGCCCGTCCGCTCGAGGACGATGGCGGCCTTCGAGGAGCACTTCGGCGTTCCCGGCGTCGTCATGCCCGCCTACGGCCTGGCCGAGGCGACGTGCGGGGTGTCGTCGCCGCCGCCGGGCGATCCGCTGCGGGTGGACGAGCACGGCAACGTCTCCTGCGGCCGGCCGCTTGCCGGCCTCGAGCTCCGGGCCGGCGCCAGCGCCGACGCACCCGGCGAGATCCTCGTGCGCGGGGAGACGGTCTTCGCCGGCTACCTCGACGATCCCGAGGGGACCGCGGAGATGCTGCGCGACGGCTGGCTGCACACGGGCGACGTCGGCTACCTCGACGCGGACGGCTGCCTCTACGTCCTCGGGCGCCGCCGCGCGATGATCAAGCGCGGCGGGGCGATGCTGTCGCCGCGCGAGCTCGAGGAGGCGGCGCTGGCCGTCGACGGCGTGCGGGTGGCCGCCGCGGTCGGCGTGGCGTTCGAGGCCGGCTCGACCGAGGCGGTCGTCGTCGTCGTCGAGGGCGGAGCCCGACGGCCGGGGGCAGGGTCTCGCGGGCGGTCGCGGCCGCGGTCCAGGCCGCGCTCGGCTTCGCGCCCGAGCGGGTCTGGTCCTCGCGCCGCGCTCGATCCCGATCACGGCGAACGGGAAGGTGCGTCACGCGCGCCTGCAGGAGCTCGTGGCCGCGGGGACGTTGGGCTCGCCATGACCGCGCCGGAGGCCGCGACCCTGCCCGGGTTGCTGCGCGCGCGGGTGTCCACGGTCCCCGGCGAGCTCGCCTACGCCGACGCCGACCGGCGCGTCTCCTACGCCGAGCTCGACGCCGCAGCGCGCCGGATCGCCGCCGGTCTGCAGGCCCGTGGGGTCGGCCCGGGCGACCATGTCGCGCTCGTCCTCGACGCGGGCGTCGGATTCGCCGAGGCGTTCTGGGGGGTGCAGCACCTCGGCGCGGTGCCCTGCGCGCTGAACCCGAGCGCGCCCGCCGAGATGCTCGCCCGGCGCGCGCAGCGCGTCCGTGCCGCCCTGGTCGTCGACGAGGCGCTCGCGGCCGAGCTCGGGCGCGCGGACGGCGTCGCCGACGCGGGCTCGCCGCAGCCCGGCGAGCCCGCGTTCCTACAGACCACGTCGGGCACCTCCGGCGAGCCGCGGACGGCGGTCGTCACGCACGCCAACGTGTTCGCCTATCACGACGCGACCGCGAAGGCCCAGCCCATCGGCGAGGGCGACGTGCTCGTCACCTGGGTGCCGCATTGGCACGACCTCGGCCTCGTCAACTTCGTCGTGCGACCGGTGCGCCACGGGGTGCCGTGCCACATCGTGCGCCCGGCGATCTCCACGATCCCGCTGTGGATGGAGACGATCGGCGCCGTGCGGGGCACGGTCGGCGGGACGCCGGACTTCGCGCTGCGCCTCGCGACCCGGCTCGTGGACCCGGCGCGCGCCGACCTGTCGTCGCTGCGCGCGATCACCAACGGCGGCGAGCCGGTGCGCGCGACGACCGTCGAGGCCTTCGAGCGGCACTTCGGGATCTCCGACGTCGTCTACCCGGGCTACGGGCTGGCCGAGGCGACGCTCGGCGTGACGGCGACCCCCTGGGGCAGTCCTCCCTGCGCGTCGACGAGCGCGGCAACGTCGCCTGCGGGCCGGCCCTGGGCACGGTCGAGCTGCGCGCCGGCGCGAGCCCGGAGGCGCTGGGGGAGATCCTCGTCCGCGGTCCGACCATCTTCGCCGGGTACCTCGACGAACCCGAGGCGACCGCCGAGGTACTGCGCGACGGCTGGCTGCACACCGGGGACCTCGGCTACCTCGACGCCGAGGGCCTGCTCTACATCCTCGGGCGCGAGCGCGCGATCATCAAGCGCGGCGGCGCGATGTTCGCCCCGCGCGAGTTCGAGGAGGCCGCGATCGGGGTGCCGGGCGTGCGGCTGGCGGTCGCGGTCGGCGTGCCGGCGCGTGGCTTCGGCAGCGAGGAGGTCGTCGTGGCCGTCGAGGTCAAGGAGCGCAGCCCCGGCCCGGTCGAGGCCGAGGTGTCGGCCGCCGTCCGGCGCTCGCTGGGCTTCGCCCCCGAGCGGGTGCTCGTCGTCCCGCCCCGGACGATCCCGAGCACGCTCAACGGGAAGGTGCGCCACGCGCGGATGCGTGAGCTTCTGCTCGCGGGCGAGCTCGGATGACCTGCGCGAGCAGGTGCGCAGTGATCCGCGCGGGATCCTCGCGCAAGTAGGCCTCGAGCCACGCGCCGACCGCGGCCGCGCCCTCCGCCTCGTCGGCGAACGGCCCGATCGGGTCGCCGACGACCACGCGTCCGCGACGCCGCTCCCACGCCAGCCCGAACGGGGTGATGGGCACTCCGCTCAGCCGCGAGAGCGCCAGCGGGCCGCGCACGAGCTCGATCCGACCGCCGAACAGCGGCGCGGGAACGGTGCGCGGTGGCCCGTCGATCGCCGCGAACACGGATCGGCCGGCGCGAAGCTCGGTGAGGCTCGCGAGGAAGGCGCGGCGGCCGGCGTCCTCCCCCTCGGTGGAGTGCGCGGTCCGGTTGCTCTCGCGGGGCTGCGTCTCGGCCTTCTGGAGCATGAGGAGCTGACCGGGGAAGCGGCCGAGCGCCGTGGGCATCAGCTGCCACGGGCCGAGGTGGAACGAGACGAGGAGCCTCGGCGCGTCCAGGCGCGAGAGCCCGCCGTCGTCGACGAGCAGCGCGGCGACCGCCGCCGGCCTCTTCGCCGCCGGGCCTCCCGGAGCAGGCGGGTACGGGCGTGATCGCTCCAGGCGAGCCGCGCGGCGGCGCGGGCCTCCCGCGGCGAGAGCTCCGGGAGGACGGAGCGGATCTCCTCCGGGTCGAGGGCCGCGCGACCCCAGGGGCGAAACGGCTGGGCCAGCGGGCCGGCCGCGGCGTAGGCCACCCGCGGAGCGCGGGCGGCGACCTCCCCGGCCGCGTCGAGCAGCCGGGAGCCGATCACGCGGCGCCCTGGCTCGCGGGAACCTTCGCCGCCCAGGTCGCGACGTGGTGGTGCACGAGCGCCGTCGGATTGGCGCGCACGTAGGCCTCCATCCAGCCGATGAGGGCCTCGGCGCCCGCCTGGTCGCTCGCCAGCGGGGCGATCGGATCGCCGAGCACCACGCGTCCGCCGCAGCCCTCCCAGCGCAGCACGAGCGGCACGATCGGCGCGCGGGCGATGCGCGAGAGCGCGAACGCACCGCGGGCGAGCGGGATCGTGCGGTCGAACCACGGCACCAGCATCGACAACGGATTGGCGTCGACGCCGACCACGACGAAGCCGCCGCCCTTGAGCGTGGCCAGGCCGGCCGAGAACGCACGCATCCCGTGGCCGTCCCCGACGCTGGTGTGGAAGGTCAGGTTCCCGTCGCCGGGGGGCGCGTCGCCCATGAGCAGGACGGCGACCGGAGCCGGCACCCGCCGCAGCGCCTCCTCGAGGATGAAGAACGGGCCCGTGTGGATGAGGGCGAGCACCGCCGGCCCGGAGATGCGGGACAGCCCGCCGTCGTCGACGAGCGCCTCGCGGACGAAGTCGCGGCGGTCGCGCAGCCGGCTCGGCCGCAGGGTGAGGAAGCGGACGTGGTTGAGCCAGGCCTGACGGCTGACGGCATCGGCCTCGCCCGGGGAGAGCTCGGGCATCAGGCGACGCAGGTCCTCCCGGTCGATCGTCACGCCGACCCGGCCGTAGGTCGCGCGGGCGATCGCCCGGATCGCCGCGTCCACGGTCCGCGGGGCGTGCGGCGCGAGCGCGGCCAGCGCGCGCAGCGGCGACCTGCGGTTCATGCAGGCGCGAAGTGATCGAGCACGTCGGCGACCGTCCAGACGCCCCGCTCGATCAGCGCCTGGGCCCCGATGCCCCAGCGGTCCTCGCAGGCGAGCAGGATCTCCACGGTGGCGATCGAGTCGAGGCCGAGCCCGTCCTCGCCCAGCGCCACGTCGTCGCCGAGCTCGGCGGCCGGAGGGGGCGCCTCGACGTGGTCGGCCAGGAGGGCGGCGAAGACCTCGCGGGCCTCGGTTCGTGACGGCGGTGCGTTCATCAGGCGGGCATGATGCCGCGTTCACGAACGCGGTGACCGCAACCTTCGCCGGGATCCCCGGTTGAGGCGGGCGCGAACGCTCGCCTGCGCGCCGGCTGATCCTCGCCGTCCTCCAGCGCCTGCACGTCAAGGCCGTCGCGCTCTACGCCGACCCGTACTCGCAGGGAACCAAGCTGGCCAAGAGCCGTCGGATGACCCTCAACGCCTACGACCCCGACGGCAGCGCGCACCGCAACGGCCACGGGGCGTTCGGCCGCCGCGCGATCCCCGCGTCGGTGCACCACGTGCTCGACATCTGCTTTGAGGGCGACGTCGTCTGCGACCTCGACGACTCGTTCGCCGGCGCGCTGGCCGAGGCGTTCCAGGCGCAGATCCACATGGCCTATCCGACCTTCGGCTGGAGCTTCGGGATGCTCACGCCGACCGTCGGCTCGATCGTGGCGCGCATGGCCGAACGCGGCTAGACGGCGGACCGCATGGCGGCCGGCGCCGGCGCCGGCCAGGAGACCTGGGCCACGGCTCGCCCGGGCGCGCGAGCAGGTAGCCCTGGATCAGCGGCACGCCGAGGCCCTTGAGCGTCTCGAGCTCGGCCATCCGCTCGACGCCTTCGGCGACGAGCTCGGCTGCCCGTGCGCTCGGCGTAGCCGGCCAGCGCCTCGACCATCGCGGCGCGGCGCGGGTCGGTCTCGATCGCCTGCACCATCGCCCGGTCGAGCTTGAGGTAGGCGGGCTCGAGCGCGGTGATCTGCCGCAGGCCCGAGTAGCCGGCGCCGATGTCGTCGACGGCGAAGGACACGCCGCGATCGAGCAGCGGCCCGGTCACGGCGGCCAGGCCGGCGTCGTGGCGGACCATCGTGTCCTCGGTGACCTCGATGACCAGGCGCCGAGAGGTCGGGGACCTCGCAGAGCGTCTCCGTCGCCCGCGGGTCGAGCAGCACCGGGCCGGAGAGGTTGACCGTGACCGCGACGCCGGCGGGGCGCCCGGCGTAGAGGTCGAGCGCGGCGCGCAGGCAGGCGAGCTCGAGCTCGTCGCGCAGGCCGAACTCGTCGGCCAGCGCGAACCAGTGCAGGGGGCCGGCCTCGCTGCGCGTCTGGAAGCGGGCGAGCGCCTCGCCGGCGTGGATGCGACCCGCGCGCCAGTCGACGATCGGCTGGACGGCCATCGTCAGCCCCTCGCCGCGGATCAGGCGCTCCAGGGCGCCGCGCGCGCCGCTCGGCCCGCGGCGGCCGAAGTCCTCGCCGGCGAACGTCTGGACCTGGCCGCGGCCGCTGCGCTTGGCCACGCGCAGGGCGACGTCGGCGGCGCGCATCAGCGCGTCGTAGTCGCGGCCGTGGCGGGGGGAGACGGCCACGCCGATCGAGGCGCCGAGCGTGGCCGGGCCGAGCGGGCCCGAGAGCGCCTCGTGGGCGGCGGCGGCGACGGCCGCCGCGCGCTCGGGCGCGACGATCAGGCCGAGCTCGTCGCCGCCGAGGCGGCCGAGCACGGCGTCGGCGCCGCCCGCCTCGCGCAAGCGCTCCGCGGCGCGGCTCAGCACGGCGTCCCCGGCCGCGTGGCCGTGGAGCTTGTTGACCTGGCCGAAGTCGTCGAGGTCGACGATCAGCAGACCCACGCCCGCGCCCTCGGTCGCGTGGTCGCGATCGGCGAGCTCGCGGTGGAAGGCCGAGCGCGACAGCGCGCCGGTCAGCGGATCGTGGTCGGCCTCGTAGCGGGCGCGGTCGAGCAGCGCGCGCAGCTCGTTGGTCACGCGCCCGCACGTGAGCAGGAGCGCCACGGCCGCGACGCAGAGGCCGACCTGCGGCGCCGAGGCGTCGCCGTCGATCACGAAGGGCATGGCCAGCGCGCCGAGCAGCAGCGCGCGGCCGACCCAGTGGACGCGCCCGCCGCGGGCGAGGACGCCGGAGGCGACGGCGGCCAGCCAGAGGATCTGGAGGATGTCGACGCGCTGGTCGGCCAGGCCGACGATCAGCACGGCGGCCAGCGCGGCGAGCGACTCCTCGACGGCGAGCAGGCGCTCGCGCGGGGCGACGAGCTGCACGAGCGCGCTGGTGCCGATCAGCGCCGAAGCCGATCGCGGGCAGCAGCGGGTGGGCCGCCAGGCCGGGATCGACGAGGAGCAGCAGCAGGCCGGCCAGCGCGATGGCCGCGCGGGCGCAGGCCGCGGTGCGGCGGGCACGGAGCAGGTTGACGGTGTGGCCGCCCGGTGAGGGCACAGGGGAGCAACGGCATCGCGCCCAACGGACTTGAATCCGGGGCCCCGCCCTGGCGCGGCGGCGTCAGCGTGCGTACGCAGCGCCGGCGTGCCGCTCTCCGGAGCGGGCGACCTCAGGCTCGCGCGGGAGCGGGGCGCAGCACGGCCCCGAGCGCGCCGAGCAGCGCGCTGATGATCGCGGTCACGACCGGGGTCCCGGCGTTCAGCGCGGGCACGCCGGAGGCGGTGTCGCCGGCGATCGCGGCGCCGGCGAGGACGCCCAGGCCGAAGATGATCCCGGCGATCAGGCCGCGGATCGCACCGGCCTTCGCGCTCTCCATCTCGGTGCCCGCGACGACGGCGCCGAGGATCGCGAGCACGTTGAGCAGCCAGTAGACGATGCTCGAGGCGTCGGCGGCCAGGCCGACGACGATCCCGAACACGAGCGGGACGATGCCGACGAGCACGACGCGCTGCGGCGTGGACCGTGCGGACAGCGGGACCGGAGCCTCCACGCCGCGGACGGTAACGAAGCTCAGCGGCGCGCGCGCCGGACCCGCTGGCCGATCAGGCCGGTGACCAGGCCGAGCACGAACGACAGGACGATCACGACGATCAGCGGCGTGCTCGAGCTCGTCACGATCCAGTCGACGTTGACCTTGTCGAGGTTGACGATCGCGAAGACGACGAAGACCCCGCCGATCCCGAGCAGGCCGACGGTGCGGGCCTGCTCGGTGCGCGAGCGGGCGGGGGCGCGGCCGGCCGGGCGATCTGGCTCGTCCATGCCGACAGTATGCGCCCCCGCCCGTGGCTTGGCTACGCGACCGCGGGGACCGGCGCGGCGGCGCGCTGCACCGCCAGGTCGATCGCGCCGTCCGGCGCCGCGATGGCGCGCACGGCGTCGCCGTCGGTCAGGCGGCCGTCGAGCAGCGCCCGGGTCAGCTCCTTCTCCAGCGTGCGGCGGATGTGCCGCTGCAGCGGGCGGGCGCCGAAGGCCTCGTCGAAGCCCTCCTCGGCCAGCCGGGCGACGAGCGGCTCGTCGACCGTCAGCTCGATCCCGCGCTCGCTCCGCAGCCGCTCGGCGACCTCCGCGCACATCAGCGCGGCGATCCGCCCGACCTGCTCGGGGGTCAGCGAGGCGAACGTGACGACCTCGTCGATGCGGTTGAGGAACTCGGGCAGGAACGCGCTCTTGGCCGCCGCGAGCATGCGCTCGGCGTCGCCCTCGGGCGCGCCGGCGGTGAAGCCCACGCCGCGCTTGGCCTGGCCCGCGCCGAGGTTCGACGTCATCACCACGACGGTGTTCGAGAAGTCGACCGTGCGGCCCTCGCCGTCGGTCAGCCGCCCGTCGTCCATCAGCTGGAGCAGGACGTTCCACACCTCGGGGTGCGCCTTCTCGATCTCGTCGAGCAGGACGACCGAGTAGGGCCGCCGGCGGACCGGCTCGGTGAGCTGGCCGCCGTCGCCGTAGCCGACGTAGCCCGGGGGCGAGCCGATCAGGCGCGCCACCGTGTGCGGCTCCCGGTACTCGGACATGTCGATGCGGACCAGCGACTTCTCGGTCGCGAACAGCCGCTCGGCCAGGGCCTTGACGAGCTCGGTCTTGCCGACGCCGGTCGGGCCCAGGAACAGGAACGTGCCCAGCGGGCGGTTGGTCTCCGCCAGCCCGACGCGGCCGCGGCGGATGGTGTCGGCCACCAGCTCGACGGCCTGCTCCTGGCCGATCACGCGCTCGTGCAGGTCGTCCTCGAGCAGGGTCAGCCGCTCGAGCTCGCCGGCCACGAGCTCCCCGACGGGGATGCCGGTGCGCGCGGCGACGACCGCCGCCACGTCGGCCTCGCCGACGACGAGCACGTCGGGCTCGGTCACGTCCCTCGGGCGCCAGCGCGGCGAGCTCGGCCTCGAGCTCGTCGGTGCGGGCCTTGATGCGGCCGGCCTCCTCGTAGTCCTCGGCGTCGACCGCGGCCTGCTTGGCCGCCGCCGCCGTCTCGACCTCCTGGCGCAGCGCGGCGAGCTCGTCGCGCTCGCTGCCGCCGGCCAGGCGCACGCGCGCCGCGGCCTGGTCGACCAGGTCGATCGCCTTGTCGGGCTGGTGGTACTCGGTGATGTAGCGGTCGGACAGCCGCGCGGCCGCGACCAGCGCGTCCTCGCCGATCGCCGCGCCGTGGTGCTCCTCGTAGGCGGGGCGCAGGCCGCGGAGGATCTCCACGGTGGCCTCGGGCGAGGGCTCCTCGACGGTGACGGGCGAGAAGCGGCGCGCCAGCGCGCCGTCGCGCTCGATCTTGCGGAACTCGGCCAGCGTGGTGGCGCCGATCATCCGCAGCTCGCCGCGGGCGAGCATCGGCTTGAGCATGTTCGCGGCGTCCATCGCGCCCTCGGCGCCGCCGGCTCCGAGGATCGTGTGGAGCTCGTCGACGAAGAGGACGATCGTGCCCTCGGACGCGGCGACCTCCTCGAGCGCGGCCTTGAAGCGCTGCTCGAACTGGCCGCGGTACTGCGCGCCGGCGACCATGCCGGCGAGGTCGAGCGCGACCACGCGGGCGCCGCGGAGCGTCTCGGGCACCTCGTCCTGCGCGACGCGCAGCGCGAGGCCCTCGGCGATCGCGGTCTTGCCCACGCCGGCCTCGCCGATCAGGACGGCGTTGTTCTTGCGCCGGCGCGCGAGGATCTCGATCGCCTGGGCGATCTCATCGTCGCGGCCGATCACCGGGTCGACGCGGCCGGCGGCCGCCTCGACGGTCAGGTCGCGGCTGAAGGCGTCGAGCGCGGGCGTGGCGCTCTCGGGCTGCTCGGACTGCGTGGGGGCCGGCTCGCCGGGGCCGCGGACTGGGCGAACTGCTGGGCGCAGGTCTCGCACAGCGAGGCGGCGTGGCGCTGGCCGTCGGCGCCCACGCCGACGACGCGGACGACGCCGGGGCGGCGACCGCAGACGGCGCAGACCTGGACGGCGGCGGCGAAGGGATCGGTTTGTGCCATGTCGGTGTGCTTTCGGTTCGGAAGAGGAGACTCAGGATCTCAGTCGATTGGACTCAAGTTTAGCTGAGCGCGCAACGACTTCCCAGGCCCGCGGGCCGTGCGCTGCGCCACACTTGACGAATCAGGTGAGTGAGTGCATACTCACTCCTGTCATGAGCTCCACGCGCACCCTCTCCACCGCCGACGAGCGCCGCGAGGCCGTCCTCGCCGCCGCCGGCGAGGTGTTCGCCCGGCGCGGCCTGCACGGCACGCCGACGATGGCCGTGGCCAAGGCGGCCGGGATCTCCCAGGCCTACCTCTTCCGCCTGTTCCCGACCAAGGACGACCTCGCGCTCGCGCTCGTCGAGCGCACCAACGAGCGCCTGCACGAGGCCTTCGCCGCGGCCGCGACGCAGGCGCGCCGCGACGGGGAGGACCCGTTCGAGGCGATGGGCATGGCCTACTCCGCCCTGATCCAGGAGCCCGACATGCTCCAGATCCAGCTGCACGCCTACGCCGCCTCGGCCGACAAGCCGGAGATCCGCGCGGCGATGCAGCGCTCGTTCGCCGACCTGTACGCGCTCGTCACGCGCGAGACCGAGGCCGACGACGAGCGCATCGGGCGCTTCTTCCGCTACGGCATGGCGCTCAACGTCCTGCAGGCGCTGGGCGCGACCGAGCTCGACGCCGACTGGGCGCGCGCCATGCGCGACGACGAGGACGGCAAGGCGCCGTGCTGACCACCACCCGCTCTTTTTTTGCCCACGAAGTGAGCGAGCGCTCACACACCAATCAGGAGGATCGCTGATGTCACGCAGTTCCCGCTGGACTCTCGGAATCGTCTCCGTCGCGCTCTTCATGACCGCGCTCGACAACCTCGTCGTCGGCGTCGCGTTGCCGTCGATCCGCACCGACCTCGGTGGTTCGCTCGAGTCGCTCGAGTGGACCGTCAACGCCTACACGCTGTCCTTCGCCGTCTTCCTGATCACCGGCGCGGCGCTCGGCGACCGCTTCGGCCGCAAGCGGATGTTCGTCGGCGGCCTCGCGCTCTTCACCGGCGCGAGCGCGCTGGCCGCGCTGGCGCCGTCGATCGAGGCGCTCGTCGCCGCCCGCGCCGTGCAGGGCATCGGCGCCGCGATCGTCACGCCGCTGACCCTGACGCTGCTCTCCGAGGCGGTCCCCGCCGACAAGCGCGGGTTCGCGCTCGGCATCTGGGGCGGCGTCACCGGCCTCGGCGTCGCGCTCGGCCCGTTCGTCGGCGGCGCCGTCGTCCAGGGTCTGGCCTGGCAGTGGATCTTCGTGCTCAACGTCCCGGTCGGCCTGGCGCTGCTGCCGCTCGCCATCCGCCGGCTGCAGGAGTCCCACGGCCCCGACCGCCAGCTCGACGGCGTCGGGCTCGGCCTGGCCGGCTTCGGCCTGCTCGGCCTGACCTTCGGGATCGTCCGCGCCTCGGCGCTGGGCTGGACGAGCGCGACCGTGCTGACCTCGATCGGCACCGGCCTCGTGCTGCTCGTCGCCTTCCTCGTCCACGAGCGCCGCACCGAGGCGCCGATGCTCCCGCCGCGGTTCTTCGCCTCGCGGGCGTTCTCGGCCACCAACGGGGCGACGTTCGCGATGTTCTTCGGGACGTTCGGGTCGATCTTCCTGCTGTCGCAGTACTTCCAGGTCGCGCAGGGGCTCTCGCCCTTCGACGCCGGGTTGCGCACCCTGCCGTGGACCGGGATGCCGATGCTCGTGGCGCCGATCGCCGGCGTGCTCTCCGACAAGATCGGGTCGCGGCCGCTGATCGCCGCCGGCCTCGCGCTGCAGGGCGGGGCGATGCTCTGGCTGTGGCAGGTGCTCGAGCCGAGCACCGCCTTCGGGACGGTGCTCGTGCCCTTCGTGATGGCCGGCGTCGGGATGGCCCTGGTCTTCGCCCCGGGCGCCAACGCCGTGCTGTCGGCGGTGCGCCCGAACGAGGCGGGCAAGGCCTCGGGTGCCTCGAACGCGATCCGCGAGGTCGGCGGCGTGCTCGGCGTCGCGGTGCTCGCCAGCCTGTTCCAGGCCCACGGCGGCTACAGCTCGCCGCAGGCGTTCACCGACGGGCTGGACGGCGCGCTGCCGGTCGCCGCCGCGGTGCTGCTCGTCGGCGCGTTCGTCGCCCTGCTGATCCCCGGGCTCGCCAAGCAGCGCGCGCATGCACCGGCGCCCGCCCGGCCGCCGAGCCGGTCACCGCCTAGGCGGGGTACGGTCTGTCGCGATGGCCGTGCGCCCCGCGCTGATCGAGTTCCCCGCCGACGATCCGGTCCGCGCCCGGCGCTTCTGGTCCGGCCTCCTCGAGCAGCCGCTCGAGGAGCGCGGGCCGGGCGAGGGCTCGGGCCACCGGACCGCGGACGACGGCGCCGCCCGCGCCGTCGTCGGCGTGCACGAGCGCGGCAAGGGGCCCGGCGACACGCACGCGCTGCCCTACTTCGCGGTCGACGACATGGAGGCGGCGCTGGCCCGGGTGACCGAGCTCGGCGGCAGCCTGATCCACCCGGGCGAGCGGTGGTCGATCTGCCGCGACTCCGAGGGCACGCCGTTCGCCCTCGCCGCCGAGTCGTAGTTACCGTCTCGGGCATGCGTCCCGTCACCGTCTCCCGCACCGTTCCGCAGGCGCCGGAGGAGGTCTTCGACTTCCTCGACGTGCTCGCCAACCACGAGCGGATCACCGACCACTACATGACCGACTGGAGCTTCTCGGGGCCCGACCGCGGCGTCGGGTCGCGCTGCGCGGTCACCGTCACCCTCGGCGGTCGCTCGTCGCGCTCGGAGATCGAGACCAAGGCCGCCGAACGCCCGGTCTCGATCATGGAGGAGAGCGAGAGCGACGGGGGCAAGCGCAAGGGCCGCGGCACCTACACGCTCGCGCCGGCGCCCGGCGGCGGCACGGCGGTCTCCTTCACCTTCGAGGTGCGCGAGGCGCCGCTGGCCGACCGGCTCGCCGGGCCGATCGCGCGCCGGCTGATCGCCAAGGCCAACGTCAGAGTGCTGGAGCGGCTCGAGCAGGAGCTCGCTCGGCCGTCCTGACCTGCTCGTAGTGCTCGGCGTCGAAGCGCTCGAGCATCCGGCGGAACTGCCACATCGTGTCGGGCCACAGGAACGACGGGTTGCCGCTCTCGTCGAGGTACCACGAGTCGCAGCCGCCCTTGACCCAGACGGAGTCGGCCAGTCCGGCGTGCGCCCAGCCCATGTAGCCGTCCTGCGCCTCGGGACGCACGTCGACCACGTCCACGCGCTCGCGCTCCATGAAGGCCAGCGCGTCCATCAGGTAGGCCATCTGGGCCTCCATCTGCCAGATCATCGAGCCGTGGCCGAGCCCGGTCCCCGGCCCGCACATCAGGAAGAGGTTCGGGTAGCCGGCCACCGTCGTCGCGCGGTGGAAGCTCGGCACGCCCGCCCAGCGCGCGATCAGCGAGCGGCCGTCGCGCCCGTGGATGCGGTCGAAGACCGGCGAGCGCGTCGTCTCGAAGCCGGTGGCGAAGACGATCGCGTCGACGTCGTGCACCGAACCGTCGGCGCCGACGACGGCGTTGGGACGTATTTCGCCAAGGGCGTGGGGCACGAGCGTGACGTCGTCGCGGGCGAGCGTCGGGTACCAGTCGCTCGAGAGCAGCACGCGCTTGCAGCCGATCTCGAAGTCCGGGGTGAGCGAGCGGCGC
The DNA here is from genome assembly GCA_963737395.1 of uncultured Solirubrobacterales bacterium. GTDB lineage: Bacteria > Actinomycetota > Thermoleophilia > Solirubrobacterales > Solirubrobacteraceae > JBBQAA01. The sequence goes on from CAVTSQ010000011.1 coordinate 27,237, forward strand.
AGCCCGGGGTCGGCGATGTGCTGCTCGAGCATCGCGCGCGAGCGCCGCTGCGCCGTGCGGCTGATCACGCGCCGGCGGCGGAACATCCCGAAGAAGAGGCCGTCGCGGATGAGCAGCTGGAGCGCGCGCTGGAGCTTGATCAGGCCGGGGAAGGCGCCCAGCACGCGGCGCTCGAACGGCGAGACGGCGCGGTCGTCGCGCGGCATGACCCAGCCGGGCGTGCGCTGGAAGACCGTCACGTGCGCGGCGTCGGGCGCGATCTCGGGCACGAGCTGGACCGCGGAGGCGCCGGTCCCGATCACCGCGACGCGCCGGCCGGCCAGCGACTGCGCGTGGTCCCAGCGGTTCGAGTGGAAGGTCAGCCCGGCGAAGGACCCCAGTCCGGGGATGTCGGGGTAGGCGGGCTCGGTCAGCGGCCCGGCGCAGGACACGAGCACGTCGGCCGTCAGCTCCAGCGTCGTCGACGTCGACGTGCCACACGCCGGCGTCCTCGTCCCAGCGCGCGTCGAGCATCTCCTCGCCGAAGACGATCGAGCGCTCGAGGTCGCGCTCGCGGGCCAGGTCCTCGAGGTAGGTGAGGATCTGCGGGCCGCGCGAGAACGTGCGCTCCCACCCCGGGTTGGGCGCGAACGAGAGCGAGTAGAGGTGCGACGGGACGTCGCAGGCCGCGCCCGGGTAGGTGTTGTCGCGCCACGTGCCGCCGACGCTGGCGGCGCGCTCGAGGATCAGGAAGTCCTCGATCCCCGCCTGCCGGAGGTTCCACGCGACGCCGAGGCCGGAGAAGCCGGCGCCGACGATGACGACCCGGTGGTGCGGCATGGGTCGAGCCTACGCCGTGCGATCATGGCCGCGTGGGGATCGCCGAGCGGGAGAGCACCGAGGCGCTGGTCGCCCGCGCTCGCGCGCACGGCCTCGGCGACCTGCTGCGGCGCACCGCGGCGCGCGAGCCCGAGAAGCTCGCGCTCGTCGACGGCGACGTGCGCTGGACCTACCGGGAGTGGGACGCCGTCGTCAACCGCGTGGCCAACGCGCTGACCGCCCGCGGCGTCGAGCAGGGCGAGCGGATCGGGCTGCTGTCGCACAACTGCTGGCACTTCGCCACGTTGTCCTTCGCGCTGGCCCGGCTCGGCGCCGTGCTCGTGCCGATCAACTTCATGCTCAAGGCCGACGAGGTCGCGTTCATCGTCGAGCACGCGGGCGTGACCGGGTTCGTGGCCGAGGACGGCCTGCACGACGTGGCCGCGGCGGCGCTCGTACCGCGCCGGCGGCCCCGACGGCGTGCGCGGCTGGATCTCGCTGGCCGGCGCGGCGGCGCCCGACGGCTGGGAGGACGTCGCCGACTGGGCGGCGCACGACGACGCGAGCCGCGCCCACCGCGCTCGTCGGCGACGACGACCCGTTGCGGCTCATGTACACGAGCGGGACCGAGTCGCGGCCCAAGGGCGCGATGCTCACGAGCCGCTCGCTCGTCGCCCAGTACGTCTCCTGCGTGGTCGACGGCGGGATGGAGGCGGGCGACGTCGAGCTGCACACGCTGCCGCTCTACCACTGCGCCCAGCTCGACTGCTTCCTCGGGCCCGACGTCTACGTCGGGGCGACGAACGTCCTGCTGCCCGGCCCCGATCCCGAGACGGTGCTCGCCACGATCGAGGCCGAGCGGGTGACGAAGTTCTTCGCGCCGCCGACGGTGTGGATCGGGCTGCTGCGCAGCCCGGCGTTCGGCCGTCACGATCTCGTCCTCGCTGCGCAAGGGCTACTACGGCGCCTCGCCGATGCCCGTCGAGGTGCTGCAAGGAGATCCAGGAGCGGCTGCCCGACGTGCGCCTGTGGAACTTCTACGGCCAGACCGAGATGGCGCCGCTGGCCACGATCCTGCGCCCCGACGAGCAGCTCGAGCACGCCGGCTCGGCCGGCCGCGCCGCGCTCAACGTCGAGACGCGGCTGGTCGACGACGACGGCGACGACGTCCCGCGTCGGGGAGATCGGCGAGATCGTCCACCGCTCGCCGCACGCGACGCTCGGCTACTGGCGCGACGAGGAGAAGACGGCCGAGGCGTTCCGCGGCGGCTGGTTCCACTCGGGCGATCTCGGCGTGATGACCGCGGACGGCCACCTCGCCGTCGTCGACCGCAAGAAGGACATGATCAAGTCCGGCGGGGAGAACGTCGCCTCCCGCGAGGTCGAGGAGGCGATCTACGAGCTCGACGGCGTGGCCGAGGTCGCGGTCTTCGGGATCCCCGACCCGCGCTGGGTCGAGGCCGTCACCGCGGCCGTCGTGCCGCGCGCCGGACGCGGAGCTCGCGCCCGACGACGTCGTCGCGTTCTGCCGCGAGCGCCTGGCCTCCTACAAGATCCCCAAGCGCGTCGTCGTGGTCGACGAGCTGCCCAAGAACCCGAGCGGCAAGCTCGTCAAGCGCGAGCTGCGCGAGCGCTACGCGGAGCTGGCGCGGACGAGGGGGCGGCGCGTAGGCTCGAAGCGTGTTCGACGTCGAGGGCCTGCGCTTCTCCTACGCGCTGCACGAGCTGCCGCCGGGGCGCTTCCCGTTTCGGCGCTGGCGCTGGGAGCTGTGGCACGGAGCCCGGCTCGAGGCGGCGGGCTGGCGCACCCACGAGCGCGCCGCGCTCCAGGCCCTGCGGACCCATGCGGTCCGCGTCGGCTACGCGTTCTTCGGGCTGCCCGCGGCGGGCCGCTCACTGCCCGCGCTGCCCCGCGACGTCCGGCCGGGGATGACCCTGCGGCTCACGACGGGCGACCTCGCCGTGTCGCTGGCGCCGCGCCAGCTCGACGAGCCCTCCCTCGTCGGCTGACGCGCCCGGCCCGCGCGCCTCAGCGCACGTGCACCTTCATCTTCATCCCGAGGTCGCGGTGGATCGAGCAGTAGACGACGAACGTGCCCTTGTGGCGGTAGCGGTGGGCGTAGGAGCCGTGGACCTTCGTCTTCGAGCGCACGCCCTTGCCGCGGACGTTGTGGGCGTTGCCGGCGTGCCAGACCCACTTGACGACCGAGCCCCGGTGGATCGTCACCGACTTCGGTCCGAAGCGGTTGTCGCGCACCGCGATCCGCTTCGTGGCGGCGGCGTGGGCGAGCGGCGGCGGGGCCGGCAGGGCGGTGGCGGCCGGCAGGGCGGCGAGCGGCAGGGCGAAGGCGAGGGCGGCGAGTACGAGGCGCATGCGGCGATCCTCCCGCGCTCCCGTTGCGGCCACAACGGACCTTGGTCGTAGGACCTAGGCGGCCACCGTCGCCGGCGCCGCCGCAGGTGGCCCTGGGAGATCGCGATCCCGGTGAGCACGACGGCGGCGCCGACGGGCTCGTTCCACGTCAGCGACTCGCCGAGCACGGCCACGCCGAGCGCCGTCGAGACGATCGGGACGAGGTAGGTGACCGTCGAGGCCGTCGTCGCGCCCGCCGCCGCGATGATCGCGTAGTTCAGCGCGAAGGCGACGCCGGTGCCGAGCGCGCCGAGCACGAGCAGGGCCGCGGCGGAGTCGGCCCCGAGCGTGTCGGGCAACGGCGAGAGCGGGGTGGCGACGAGCAGGAAGGCCGTCGCGCACAGGAGCTGCCCGGCCGACAGCGCGACGCCGCTCTCGTCCCGGCCGGCGAGGTAGCGGCGCGTGTAGGGGAAGCCGAAGCCGTAGCAGACGGCCGCCGCCCCGCACGCGAGGTGGCCGAGGAGCTCGTCGCCGCCGAGGCCGCGCCAGGGCCCGAGCACGAGCGCCACGCCGGTGAAGCCGACGCCGAGGCCGGCGATGCGGTCGCGGCTCGGTCGCTGGTCGCCGAAGGCCGCGAGCACGACCACGAGCACCCACAGCGGCGTCGTCGCGTTCCACAGCCCGGCGACGATCGAGGAGACCTTCGTCTCGCCGTAGGCGAACAGCGTGAAGGGGACCGCGTTGATCAGCAGGCCGGCCACGGCGAGGTGGCGCCAGGCGTCGCGCGCCGGCAGGCGCTCGCGGCGGGCGAGCAGCAGGACGACGAGCGTCAGCGCTCCCAGCGCGATCCGGCCCAGCGCGACCCACAGGATCGGCCAGTCCTCCCCGAGCACCTTGATGCACAGGAAGCTCGAGCCCCAGACGGTCGCGAGCACGACGAACTGCGTCTGCCAGCGGATCGCCATCGCGACATCGTGTCAGCCGGCCTACGCTTGGCCCGTGAGCCCGGCGCCGCACGGCTTCGCCTACGACGCGCGGGCCGACGGCACCGTCGAGATCACGCACCACGGCCGCCGCGCGACCACGCTCCGCGGCGCGGCGGCGGCGCGCTTCCTGGCCGGGTCGAGCGCGACGACCCGCAGCTGCTGATGGCGCGCGCGACCGGTCACTACCGCCACGGCAACGAGCGCTCCGCACGCGCCCATCCCCGCAACCGCGGGCGCTGAGCGGGTTGCGCGAGCGGGCCGCCGGGCAGACCGGAGTCCACATGGACGACGACGAGCATCTCGCCGACGATCCGCCCGTCGACTTCCAGACGCCGGTCGGCGGCTCGACGGCGACCGGCGCCTGGGGGACGTTGCGCCGCGCGCTCTCCGAGTTCTCGGAGGACAACATGACCGACGCGGCCGCGGCGCTGACCTACTACGGGCTGCTCTCGCTGTTCCCGGCGCTGCTGGCCATGGTCTCCCTCGTCGGCCTGTTCGGCGACCCGGTCACGACGACCCAGAAGGTCACCGACATCGTCACGCGGCTCGGCCCGGGCTCGGCGGCGGACACCTTCGCGGGCCCGATCAAGTCGCTGACCCAGAACCGCCAGACCGCCGGCGTGCTCTTCTTCGTCGGCCTGGCCACCGCGCTGTACTCCGCCTCGGGCTACATCGGGGCCTTCATGCGCGTGGCCAACGTGATCTACGAGTCGCCCGAGGGCCGCCCGTTCTGGAAGCTGCGCCCGCTGCAGATCCTCGTCGCGCTCGTGATGGTCGTGCTCGTCTCCCTGGTCGCGCTGTCGCTCGTGCTCACCGGCCCGATCGTCGACGCCGTGGCCGAGCCGCTCGGCATCCAGGGCACGGCGGTCAGCGCCTGGAACATCGCCAAGTGGCCGGTGCTGATCGCCGTCGTCGTGCTGATGTTCGCGTTCCTCTTCTACGCGGCGCCGAACGCCCGCGTGCGCGGGCTGCGCGGGGTGCTGCCCGGCATCCTGCTCGCGCTCGGGCTGTGGGTCGCTCGCCTCGGTCGCCTTCGCGTTCTACGTCGCGAACTTCGGCTCCTACGACAAGACCTACGGAACGCTCGGCGGGTTCATCGTCTTCCTCGTGTGGCTGTGGATCACGAACCTCTCGCTGCTGCTCGGGATGGAGTTCAACTCCGAACGCGAGCGTTCGCTGCAGCTCGAGCTCGGGGTGCCCGGCGCCGACCGCGAGCTCCAGCTCGCCCCGCGGGCCGAACCGAACCCTCCGAAGACGGCCTGAAACGCGTTAAGGTTGGATTCCGTGTCGCTCACCGCAGACCCGCAGACGCCGGACGTCCCCACGGCAGCCGACGTCCAGCCGGTCGCCAACGAGCGCCTCGACCGCTTCCTCACCGGCACGATCACCGTGCTGCCGTTCATCGCGCTCGGCGTGGCCGGCTGGCTGGCGTGGGAGAGCATCCTCCACGTCTCCGACCTGATCGTCTTCGCGGTCTTCTACCTGCTCACCGGGCTCGGCGTGACGGTGGGCTTCCACCGCCACTTCACCCACCGCGCCTTCAAGGCCAAGCCGTGGGTCCGCGGCACGCTGGCGATCTGCGGCTCGGCCGCGATCGAGGGCCCGATCACCGCCTGGGTGGCCGACCACCGCAAGCACCACGCCTTCTCCGACCAGCACGGCGATCCGCACTCGCCGCACGTCGACCACGGGCACGGCCTCAAGGGCGCGCTGCGCGGCCTGGCCCACGCGCACGTCGGCTGGCTGTTCATCCACACCCAGCGCGGCAACAAGGAGCGCTACGCCCGCGACCTCGTCGAGGACCCGCTGATCTCGCGGATCGACCGGCTGTTCCTGCTCTGGGTCATCCTCAGCCTGACACTGCCCTTCCTGCTCGGCTGGGCGATCGGCGGCACGCTGCTCGCCGGCCTCACCGGGATCCTCTGGGGCGGCTTCGTGCGCATCCTGGTGCTGCACCACATGACCTACTCGATCAACTCGCTGTGCCACTTCTTCGGCCGCAGGCGCTTTGAGACCGACGACGAATCGCGCAACCTCGCATGGCTGTCGGTCTTCACGTTCGGCGAGTCGTGGCACAACAACCACCACGCCTTCCCGACGTCGGCCCGGCACGGCTGGAACCGCAGGGAGATCGACGTCTCCGCCTGGGTCATCCGCGGCCTCGAGAAGGCCGGTCTGGCCTGGGACGTCGTGCGCATCAGCGACGAGCGCGCGAGCACGAAGCTCGTCGGGGCGCCCGCCGAGTCCTAGATCTAGAGGTCGACGACCTCCAGGTCGCCGCGGCGCTCGCGCAGCGCCGTGACGATCACCGAGCGGTGGCAGTGGCGCGGATCCTCCTCGAGGCAGAGCAGCGCCGTGCGCGGCGCGTCGTCGAGCTCGGCCGCCAGCGCGTCGAGCACGTCGGGGACCGTGGCCTCGATGTGGCGCTTGTAGCCCTGCCGGCCGAGCCGCAGGCGGCCGGCCTTGAAGTGGACGCGCAGCTCCGGCGGCGTGCCGAGCTCGCGCCGGTGCGCGTAGGCGATCCCGTGCGCGGCGAGGCGGTCGCCGAGCTTGGTCTTGCTCATGCCCGGCCGCCGCGACTGCGGCCGGAAGCGCACGTCGAGCACGCGCTGCGACGCCCGCCGCCTCGAGCTCGGCGACGAGCTGCTCGGGCCACAGCCGCTCGTAGCCGATGGTCCAGATCGTCGGCATCAGGTCCTCGTCAGTGGTGGAAGGACGTGCGGTCCTTCGCGGGCTCGGTGATCCCGCCGGTTCGGTTCAGCCGCGCGACCGCGTGCTCGATGTCGCCGATCAGCGTGCGGGCCATGTCGCGGGAGAAGCCCACGCGCACGACGACCCGCAGGACGTGCGATGTCCTCCATGCCCTGCGGCATCTGGTAGGCCGGGACGATCCAGCCGCGCAGGCGCAGCATCTCCGACAGGTCGTAGACGGTCCAGGCCGTCGACGGCGTCGGCCGTCCGGAAGGCGATGACCGGAAGCTGGTCGCCGTGGGAGACGAGCTCGAGCTCGTCGAGCTCGGCCGACCCGCTCGGCCAGCCACATCGCGTTGGAGCGCGCGGCGTTCTGGACCAGCGTGTAGCCCTCGATCCCGAGCCGGACGAACATGTAGTACTGCGCGATCACCTGCGCGCCCGGGCGCGAGAAGTTCAGCGAGAACGTCGGCATGTCGCCGCCGAGGTAGTCGACGTGGAAGACGAGCTCCTCGGGTAGCGCCTCCTTGTCGCGCCAGACCGCCCAGCCGACGCCCGGGTAGACGAGCCCGTACTTGTGGCCGGAGGCGTTGATCGACTGGGACGCGCGGGAGCCGGAAGTCCCACACGACCTCGAGGTCGAGGAACGGTGCGACGAAGCCGCCGGAGGCGGCGTCGACGTGGATCGGGACGTCAGGCCCGCCGCCGGCGGCGAGCGCGTCGAGCGCGGCGGCGATCTCGGCCACCGGCTCGTAGGTCCCGTCGAAGGTCGAGCCGAGGATCGCGACGACGCCGATCGTGTTCTCGTCGCAGTGCTCCGACGGCGCGGTCGGCGACGAGATGGGTGGCGCCGTCGCCGACGGGCACGAGCCGCGCCTCGACGTCCCAGTAGGCGCAGAACTTCTCCCAGCAGACCTGGACGTTGGCGCCCATCACGAGGTTCGGCCGCCCGGCCCCGTCACCGCGCCGCGTGCGCCAGCGGCGCAGCAGGGCCAAGCCGCCGAGCATGCACGCCTCGCTCGATCCGGTGGTCGAGCAGCCGGGGGAGGCGCCCGGGTCGGGGGCGTGCCAGAGGTCGGCGAGCATGTGGGTGCAGCGGCGCTCGAACTCCGCGGTCTGCGGGTACTCGTCCTTGTCGACGAGGTTCTTGTCGAGGCTCTCGGTCACGAGCTGCGTGGCCTCGGGCTCCATCCACGTGGTCACGAAGGTGGCGAGGTTGAGGCGGGCGGCGCCGTCGAGCGCGAGCTCGCCGTGGATCAGGCGGTAGGCGGCCGAGGCCGAGGTCGAGCGCGGCGCGATCGCGTCGCGCGGGACGTCGGCGATCCCCTCGTCCGCGGCCAGGTTCGTGAGGTCGGTGTCCATGCGCGCAGTGTGGCTCACGCGGACCGCGTTCGCAGGCGGCCCTGGACCGCTGGGCGGAACGCGGGCGCGCGATGTTGGCCCCCGGGCCAAGCTGATTTCGCGCTTTGCAGGGGAATATCTTGACCATGCGCCTGCGCCGTACTTCCTCCGTGCCGGCGATCGCCGCCGTCGCCGCGCCGTTCGGCCGCGACGTGCCCGAGGCGCTGGCTCCAGATCGAGCGGATCGTCGAGCGGGCCCGCGCGCGCGGCGCCGAGCTCGTCGTCCTGCCCGAGGCGGCCATCGGCGGCTACCTCTACGAGCCGCGGACGGCCACGCGCCGCGCGCCGGTCGGGCCGCCGCCGGCGCTCGACCCCGACGGCCCCGAGCTCGCCGAGCTGGCCCGGATCGCCGGGGACACCGTCGTCTGCGCCGGCTACACCGAGGCCGGCGCCCGGGCGGCCTGCTACTACGCAGCGCGGTGTGCGTGAGCGGCGACGGCGTCCTCGGCCACCAGCGCAAGGTCCACCTGCCGCCGGGCGAGCGCGGCGTCTACAGCGCCGGCGAGGGCTTCGCGGCCTTCGACACGCCGGTCGGCCGCATCGGGATGCTCGTCTGCTACGACAAGGTCTTCCCCGAGGCGGCCCGCGCGCTCGCCGTCGACGGCGCCGAGATCATCGCCTCGCTGGCCGCCTGGCCCGTCTGCCGGCTGCGCCCCGCGCGCGATGCGCGCGCGACGACCGCCAGGTGAGCACTTCAACCTCCTCGACCGGGCCCGCGCGGTCGAGAACCAGGTCGTCTGGGTGTCGGCCGAACCAGACCGGCCGCTTGGGCCGCCTGCGCTTCCCCGGCCAGGCCAAGGTCGTCGACCCCGACGGCCGCGTGCTCGCCTCGACCGGCGCGCGACGCCGGCACTGGCGGTCGCCCATCGACGCGCGCCGCGTCGTGGCGCGGGCGCGGCGGCCGTCCCACCTCGGTGACCGTCCCCGCCAGCTACGTTCGTTGCCGATGGACGGCACTTCACGGATCTCCTGCCCTACCTGCCGCCGCCGCTCTCGCGCGGCAATCGCTGCTCCGCGATGTGCGGCATCGCCGCGGTGTACGGCGGCCGGGCCCGGACGAGCGGCGCCGGCTGCTCGCCGGCTGGTCCATCGCGGGCCCGACGACGAGGGCGAGTGGAGCTCGACGCACGCCTGGCTCGGCCACCGCCGGCTGTCGATCGTCGACGTCGAGGGCGGGCACCAGCCGCTCGCACGACGGCGAGGTCTGGCTCGTCGGCAACGGCGAGGTCTACAACCACGAGGTCGTGCGCGCGACGCTCGACGACGCGCCGTTCTGCACGAGCTCCGACAACGAGGTCGCGCTGCACCTGATCGACCAGCGCGGCCCGGAGGCGCTGGACGAGCTCGAAGGGCATGTTCGCGTTCGTCTCCGCCGCGCCCGACGGCTCGTTCCTCGCCGCGCGCGACCCGGTCGGCATCAAGCCGCTCTACTGGGCGCGCGACACCGAGCACGGCCGTGCGGCTTCGCCTCGGAGATCGCGTCGTTCGACCCCGAGCTGGCGCCGCTGGTCGAGACGTTCCCGCCCGGCCACTACTGGACGCCGGAGGAGGACCTCGTCCGCTTCGCCGCCGTGGCCGCCGGCCGACGAGGATCTTCGCCCCGAGCCGCCGTCGCGCGAGGCCCAGCGCGCCGCGCACCCGCACCGAGCTGATCGGCGCGGTCGAGCGCCAGATGATGGGCGACGTCCCCGTCGGCGTCTTCCTCTCCGGCGGCCTGGACTCGAGCCTCGTCGCCGCCATCGCCGCCCGCTACCTCGAGGCGCGCGGCGAGCAGCTGCAAGACCTTCGCCGTCGGCCTCGAGGGCTCGGCCGACCTGCTCGCCGCCCGCGTGGTCGCCGAGTACCTCGGCACCGAGCACCACGAGCGCGTCTACACCGCCGAGGAGGCGCTGGACGCCGTTGCCGGACGTCGTGCGCGCGATCGAGCACTTCGATCCCTCGCTCGTGCGCTCGCGCGGTCCCGAACTACCTGCTCGCCGAGATGACCGCCGAGCACGTCAAGGTCGTGCTCACCGGCGAGGGCGCCGACGAGCTGTTCGCCGGCTACGAGTACATGCGGGAGATCACCGACGAGGCCGAGCTCCACGCCGAGCTCGACGCGCACGGTCTCCGGCCTGCACAACCTCAACCTCCAGCGCTGCGACCGGGTGACGATGGCCCACGGGCTCGAGGCGCGCGTGCCGTTCCTCGACCGCGAGATGATCGCCCACGCGCTGCGCCTGCCCGCCGAGGCCAAGGTCGCCGGCCCGGGCGCCAGGAGAAGTGGCTGCTGCGCGAGGCGTTCGACGGCTGGCTGCCCGAGGCGCTGCTGTGGCGCGAGAAGCAGCAGTTCGGCGACGGCTCGGGCGCGGCGCGACGTGCTCACCTCTCGCCTCGAGGACGACATCACCGACGAGGAGTTCGAGAGCGAGCGCCGACGCGGTCGACCCGCCGCTGCGCGACCACTCGGAGCTCGCACTACTTCCGGATCTTCGCCGAGCACCTGCCCGGCGATCCGGCCCGAGCGCGCGCTCGGGCGCTTCGCCACGGTCTGAGCGCTGCGGCAGGCGGCGCTAGCCTCCTCGCCCGATGCCGATTCGCACCACCGCACCCCTCCGCCAGCTGCTGGCCGAGGCCCTCCCCGAGCGGCCCTTCGAGGTCGCCTTCTGGGACGGCTCGCGCCTGCCCGCGACCAACGGCGACCACGGCCCGACCTTCACCGCCACGGGCCCGAACGCGCTGGCCCACCTGCTGCGCGCGCCCGGACAGCTCGGGCTCGGCCGCGCCTACGCCGACGGCTCGCTGACCGTCGACGACATCGATCTCGTGATGGGCCTGCTCAACGGCTGGAACCCGCCGCCGATCGACAACGCGACCAAGGCCAAGCTCGCGCTGGCCGCCGTGCGCGCGACCGGCCCGGTCCGCCCGCCCCGGCGCCCGACCGCCGAGCTCGTCCCGCGCGGGCGGCGCCACTCGCGCGAGCGCGACGCCCGCGCCGTGCGCCACCACTACGACGTCTCCAACGACTACTTCCGGCTCTTCCTCGGCCCGTCGATGACGTACTCGTGCGCGGTCTTCTCGCGCGGCGCGACGACGCTCGAGGAGGCCCAGGACGCGAAGCTCGAGATGGTCTGCACGAAGCTCGGGCTCGAGGCCGGACAGCGCGTGCTCGACGTCGGCTGCGGCTGGGGCTCGTTCGCCCTGCACGCGGCCGAGCGGCACGGCGTCCACGTCACCGGCATCACGCTCTCGCCGCCGCAGGCCGAGCTCGCCAGGAAGCGCGCGGCCGACGCCGGCCTGTCGGACAAGATCGACATCCGCGTGATGGACTACCGCGACCTCGGGGCCGAGACCTTCGACGCGGTCTCGTCGATCGGCATGGTCGAGCACGTCGGGGACACGCAGATCGACCCTTACGCGGCCACGCTGGCCTCCGTGCTCGAGCCGGGCGGGCGCCTGCTCAACCACGGGATCGCCCGCCTGCGCCACACCGACCCCGAGGCCGGCGACTTCTCCGAGCGCTTCGTGTTCCCCGACGCCGCGCCGCTCCACTTGTCCCGGGTGCTCTTCGCCCTGGAGCGCGCGGGCTTCGAGACCGAGCACACCGAGGGCCTGCGCCTCGACTACGCCGAGACGCTGCGCCACTGGGCCAACAACTTCGACGAGCACCTCGACGAGGCGATCGCCCTGGGCGGCGCCGAGCGGGCTCGCGTCTGGCGCCTGTACCTGCGCGCGGCGCGGCACGGCTTCGAGTCGGGCTTCACCTCGATCTACCAGGCGCTCGTCACGCGCCGCTAGGCGCATGGCGGCCACGCTCGCCGAGCTCGAGGGCGACGCCCCCGCGGCGCTGGCGCGACTGCGCGCGACCGAGCCGGTGGCCTGGGTCGAGCCGTTGCGGGCCTGGCTGGTCACCCGCCGGGCCGACGCGCTGAACGTCCTCGGCGACCCGGCGACCTTCACCTCGCAGGACGAGCGCTTCTCGACCGGGCGGGTGGTCGGCGCGTCGATGCTGACGCTCGACGGGCCCGAGCACGCCCGCCATCGCGCGCCGTGGGTCGGGCCGTTTCGCGCCGGGCCGGTGCGCGAGCGCTTCGCCGCGCCGGTCGCCGAAACCGCCCGCCGGCTCGTCGCCGAGCTCGCGCCGGCGGGGCGCGGCGAGCTGCGCACGGCGCTGGCCGGCCCGCTCGCGGCGGAGACGATGGCCCGCGCGCTCGGCCTGCCGGGCACGGAGACCGCCGACGTCCTCCGTTGGTACCGCGCGATCGTCGCCTCGGTCACGGCCGTGACCGCCGGCGCGGACATCCCGGCCGACGGCGTTGCCGCTCGCGCCGAGCTCGAGGACGCCCTGCGTCCGGCGCTCGCGACCGGCGCGCCGCCGTCGCTGCTCGCCGATGCCGCGGGCGCCGGCGGCCTGGCCGAGCCGGAGGTGCTGGCCAACGCCGCCGTGCTGCTCTTCGGCGGCATCGAGACGATGGAGGGGATGATCCTCAACGCGGCCTGGCACCTGCTGGACGGCGTCGACGACCCGGCCGCGCTGGCCGCCGACGACACCGCGCTGGCCGGCGCGCTCGACGAGTCCTTGCGCCTCGAGCCCGCCGCGGCCACGCTCGACCGCTACGCCACCGGGGGCGCCGAGCTCGGCGGAGCGCAGATCGCCGCGGGCGACGCCGTGATCGTCTCCGTTCTCGCCGCCAACCGCGACCCCGAGGTCTTCGCCGATCCCGACCGCTTCGACCCGGCCCGGCCCAACGCGCGGCTGCATCTCGCCTTCGCCCGCGGGCCGCACGTCTGCCTCGGGGTCCACCTCGCCCGCCTCGAGGCGCTGGAGGCGCTCAGGGCCGCGTTCGCCGGCCTGCCCGGCCTGCGGATCGATCCCGAGGGCGCCGCCGCGCCGCGCGGGCTGGTCTTCCGCAAGCCGCCCGCGCTGCCGGCGATCTGGCACCCCGCCCGCCCCTAGCCCGCACCCTGCGGACCTCCGCTCGCCCGGCGGTCCAACGGGGCCCGGCCGCACTTCATGCCGCAGGTCGATACGAGCCGGGGCCCCGCGGCGGAGAAGATGATCGTGCTCCCACCGACCGGACTTCGACCAACGAGGAGGATGCGATGCAGACAGCACCGGGGGAGAGCGCTCGGAAGGTGGCGGCGGTGCTTGCCGCCGCAGGAACCGTGCGCCTTCCGGCCCGGGACGTCCCGCTCGATGGATCGGCCCTGCGAGACGTCCTGGTCAGTCTCCCGACGGTGCGCTGAAACCAGGCGAGGCACAGACCGGGCCGCGACCCTCCTCGCGGCCCGGTCATCGCCGCACCCACCGCCGCCCACGCCGGGTCTCTCTCCCCCGGCGGGGCGGCGGGTGGTTGCACAGGCAACGGTCCGGGTAGGCGCTGGACATGGCCCAGACCTCGAAGCCCTTCTCCCTCGGCGCCGAGCAAGGCGGCGACGGGACCTTCCAGCGCCAGCAGAGCGCCTTCCGCGACGTCGTCAGCGCCGACGGCTCGACCGCCTTCCCCGCCGTCGCCGGCCGCTATCACCTGTACGTCTCGTGGGCCTGCCCGTGGGCCCACCGCGCGATCATCGCCCGCAAGCTCAAGGGCCTGGAGCACGTCATCGGCATGTCCGTCGTCGATCCGATCCGCGACGAGCGGGGCTGGGCCTTCACCGGCGGGGAGTTCTCCGACCCCCTGCACGGCTGGGCGCTGCTGGGCGAGGCCTACGACGCCACCGACCCGGACTTCGCCGGGCGCTACTCGGTGCCGGTGCTGTGGGACACGGAGACCGGGCGCATCGTCAACAACGAGTCCGGCGACATCCTGCGGATCCTCGACGAGGGCTTCGGCGACCTCGCCGACGACCGCGTCGTGCTCGCGCCGCCCGAGCTGCGGGCCGACATCGACGCGCTCAACGAGCGGGTCTACGACAACCTCAACAACGCCGTCTACCAGGCCGGCTTCACGACCAGCCAGGCCGCCTACGAGGACGCCGCCACGCGCGTCTACGACCAGATGGTCGAGCTCGACGGCCTGCTCGCCGACCGCCGCTACCTGTTCGGCGACGAGCCGCGCGAGACCGACTGGCGCGTGTTCACCACGCTCGTGCGCTTCGACACCGTCTACGCCGTGCACTTCAAGTGCTCGCTGGCCCGCGTCGTCGACTTCCCCAACCTCTGGCCCTACCTGCGCGACCTCTTCCAGCGGCCGGGGATCGCCGAGACGGTCAAGCTCGACCAGATCCGCGCGCACTACTACGGCACGCACCCGCAGATCAACCCGAGCGGCCTCGTCGCGCTGATCCCGCGCACGCTCGATCTCGAGGCGCCGCACGGGCGCGAGCGCCTGGCCGAGGGCGTCGTCGTCGAGCGCGAGCTCGGGACCGAGCGCGCGGCCGGCTAGTAGCCCTGGGCCTGGCCCGGCGTCGTGTAGGCGCCGGTGATGCCGCCGTCGACGAGGAACGTCGAGGCGTTGACGAACGAGGACTCGTCCGAGGCGAGGAACAGCGCGGCGTTGGCGATCTCCGCCGCCTCGCCGAAGCGGCCGCGCGGCGCGTGCACGAGGCGGACCTGCGCCTGGGCCGGGGAGGAGGCGAAGAGCTCCTCGAGCAGCGGGGTGGCGACCGGGCCCGGGCACAGCGCGTTGACGCGGATGCCCTCCTGGGCGAACTGCACGCCGAGCTCGCGGGACATCGCGAGCACCGCGCCCTTGCGAGGCCGTGTAGGAGATCTGCGAGGTGGCCGAGCCCATCACCGCCACGAACGAGGCCGTGTTGATGACCGACCCGCCGCCGCCGCGCAGGTACGGGATGCCGTGCTTGCAGCAGAAGAAGACCGAGCGGACGTTGACGTCCTGGACGCGCTGCCAGGACTCGTAGGAGGTCTCGAGGATCGAGCCGTCGTCCTCGGGGTTGATCCCGGCGTTGTTGAACAGCACGTCGATGCGGCCGAACTCGTCGTAGGCCTGCTCGTACATGTCGCGCACGGAGTCCTCGTCGCTGACGTCGGCCTGCAGCGAGAGCTCGCCGACGGCGCCCTCGGCGAGGTCGACGCCGACGACGTGCGCGCCCTCTTCGGCGAACAGCTCGGCCGTGGCGGCGCCGATGCCGCTCGCCGCGCCCGTGATCACGCACACCTTTTGGTCCAGTCGGCCTGCCATGAAGGGGCAGACTAGATCGAACTACGGCGTGACGGCGCCCACAAGCTGCGGCGGTGCGGTCAGCCAGCGGACGAGCTGCTCGGCCACGGCCGGGTGGTTGAGCAGCGCGATGTGGTTCGCCCCGCCGAGCTGCGTGCCGTACTCGGCGCGGAACGGGATCTTCCGCGTGCGGCTGCGCCCCGAGGCGCTCGGGGAGAGCACGAGCATGTCGCCGAGCAGCGCGGCCGAGCGGATGCTCGGCGTCGCGGGTGATCGTCGCGGCGACGAAGCAGTGCGTCGCGTTGGGCAGCAGCGGCACCTCGGCGGTGAGCGGCGGCGCGCAGCTCGTCGGGGTCGCGGTCGCGCCAGTCCTCGTCGACCAGCGAGCCGTAGCGCAGGTCGCGGATCCCCGAGCTGCGGCGCTTGAGGAAGCCGGCGAACATGCGCGTCTCGGGCAGCCGGTCGAGCGCGTGGGCGAGCTTGTGGACGCCCTGGGCCATCGGCGCGCCCATGTGCGGGGTGCCGAGCGTGACCGTGTGGCGCAGGCGGTCGACCCACGGCATGCCCTCCTCGGCGGCGCGGTGACAGGCCGAGCGGGCGACCAGGCCGCCCATCGAATGCCCGACGAGCGCGACCTCGTCGACCTCGACGGGCCAGCGGTCGACGAGCGCGCCGAGCAGCTCGGGCAGCGAGCGGCCGTTCTCGGAGATGTGGCGCCCGGTGTTGAAGCGCACGTACACGGGGGTGGCGCCGAGCTCGCGCTCGAGGCGCTCGCCGTAGGTCTCGCCGCCCTCGGGCGTGAACCAGCGCCAGCCGTGCTCGGTCCCCATCAGCCCGTGGACGAACACGACGAGGCGGCGGCGGGCGTCGGGGAACGCCTCGGCCAGCGCCTCGCGCTCGAGGTCGACGACCCGGCCGGCGGAACGCGGACGGAGATCGGCTCGGCGAGGTCGGGCTCGGTGCGCTCGAGCGCGTCGCCGACCAGGCCGGTGATGACGCCGAGCGCGAAGGCGCCGCGCGGCGTCGTCGAGACCGTGCGCCCGTCGACCACGAGTCGCTGGCCGAGCACGACGTCGGCGCCCTTGCCGACGACGCCGGCGCCGGTGCGCAGCGCGCCGTAGACGCCCTCGGAGATCGTGTCGTGGACCACGCGGGCCGGGCTGGCGCCGGGGCCGGACAGGCCGAACGCGCGGTCGGCGATCGCGCCGTGCATCGCGCCGATCCCGGCCATCGCGTCCCCGAGCTCGGAGAACGCCCGCCGGGTCAGGGCGCGGATCTCGTCGGGGCGACGGTCGGGCAGCGATGGTGGTCATGGGCCGGAGCCTACGCGAGGACGCAGGCTCGCGATCGCCCTTCCTCACAGCGAATGCCGCCCGGGCTTTGTCGCCGACGCGCAAGTTTGTGGCCTTGTGTGCGTTCTCTCTCGCATGACCACCTCGCGCAAGCTCCTGAGCGGCCTGATCGCCTCACTCGACCCTCGCCGCGGGCACCGCCACCCCGGCCTCGGCCGTCGTCGGCGGCCACGACGCCTCGCCCGGGGAATATCCGGCCGTCGCCAAGATCACCTACGGCGCCTTCCAGTGCACCGGCACGCTGATCGATCCCTCGACCGTGCTGACCGCCGGCCACTGCTCGTCGCTGACCGGCGCCGCCGTCGCGACGCCCGCGTCCTACCCCGCGCCGCTGATCGACGTGGAGATCGGCGCGACCAAGGAGGGCGACGGCACGGCCGACAACCCCGCCGTCGCCAAGGTGATCATGGAGCCCAACTACCTGATCGGCTCGGGCTACGACATCTCGCTGCTCAAGCTCTCGCGGCCCTCGACCAAGGCGCCGGTCAAGGTCGCCGGCGCGGGCGAGCGCTCGCTGTGGAGCGCCGGCACGCTGGAGACGATCGCCGGCTGGGGCGTCACGCAGGAGAACGGCGACGCGCCGACCACGCTGCAGGAGGCCAACGTCCCGATCACCTCCGACGCCACGTGCGGCGCGGCCTACAGCGACTTCGACGCCAAGACGATGGTCTGCGCCGGCTACCCGCAGGGCGGCACCGACACCTGCCAGGGCGACTCGGGCGGGCCGCTGTTCGGCCATGCCGCCGACGGCTCGCTGCGCGTCGTCGGCGCGACGAGCTTCGGCAACGGGTGCGCCCAGGCCGGCTACCCCGGCGTGTACTCGCGGGTGGCCGACACGACGTTGCGCGAGTGGATCCGCTCGCAGGCGCCGTCCGCCGTCGACTGACGCGCCCGGCGTGCGCGGGTGCGGGGCCCGCGCACGTCGATCCGCTCGATCTAGGCTGCGCCGATGCGGATCGCCCTGGCCACGCAGAGCTTCTCCTCGCTGGGCGGCAGCTCGACGTATCTGCTGACCGCGGCCGAGCAGCTCGAGCGCCTCGGGCACGAGACGACGATCCTCGGCCTCGAGGTCGGCGAGATGGCGCAGCTGGCCCGTTCCCGCGGGGCGCGGGTGACCGACCGCGTCGAGGATCTCGGCCCGGTCGACGGCCTGATCGCCCAGGACGCGCCGGCCGCGCTGGCGCTGACCGCGTACGACGCCGAGGCGCCGCTGCTCTTCGTCTGCCACGGCACCGGCCGCGACGGCATGGCCCCGCCGCAGGGCCCGGATCTCGCCTCCCGCGTGGTCGTGATGAACGACCGGGTGCGCGAGCGCGTCTCCGCGCTGGCCGCCGGCCACGACGTCCTGCGGCTGCGCCAGCCGATCGACATGGACCGCTTCGCGCCGCGCGCCGGGCCCCGGCGCCAGCGCCACGCGCGCGCTGCTGCTCGGCAACAACCTGCAGGGCAACCGCCGCGCGATGGTCCGCGAGGTCTGCGAGCAGGCGGGACTCGAGCTCGTGCAGGTCGGCCGCCACGGCGAGGCCGAGGGCGCGCCGGAGCTCGCGATCGGCGAGGCCGACCTCGTGATCGGCTACGGCCGCTGCGTGCTCGAGGCGATGGCCTGCGGGCGCCCGGCCTACGTCTACGACCACCTCGGCGGCGACGGCTGGGTCACGCCGGACAACTTCGCGGCGCTCGAGGCCGACGGCTTCGGCGGGCGCGCCACCGACGCGGTGATCGACCGCGAGCGCCTGCGCGCCGATCTCGCCGCCTACGACGTCGAGATGGGGCTGGTCAACCGCGACCTCGTCGTGCACGCGCACGACGCGGGCCGCCACGCGCAGGCGCTGGCCGCCGCGCTGGCCGAGGCGCGGCGCGCGCAGCGTCCCGCCGGCGCCGCTGGACGAGATCGCGCGGCTGATCCGCCTGCAGTGGCAGGCCGACGCCCGCGCCGGCATCGCGACGACCGAGCTCGAGCACGTCGAGGAGCGCGCGGCCTACCTCTCCGGCGTGATCCACGAGCTGCACGAGGAGATGGCGGCGTTTCGCTCCACGCGCCGCTTCCGCGCCGTCGCCGCGCTGAGCCGACCGCTCGACCGCCTGCGCGGGCGCTCCAACGGCAGCGGTCGTGCCTAGTACTTCTTGAAGGCGTAGTAGCCGGGCTTCGGCTTGCCCTTGTAGTCCAGCAGGCCGCCCTGCGACCGGCGGCTGCCGTCCTTGTTGGGCCGCTCGTCGAGCAGGTGGATCCAGCCCAGGCCGTAGACGTGCAGCCTGCGGGCGAGCTTGAGTCCGGCCTTGATGAACCTGGCCTGGGTGGCGCGCGTGGTGTGGAAGTTGAACTCCCGATCCGGGCCGGTGGGGACGCTCCACTCGGACAGGAACAGGCGGATCCGCTGCTTGTGGCGCGGCTTGGCCAGCGCCTTGTCGACGGTCTTCTGCAGGCGCGGGAGATCGGAGAAGTCGATCGTCCCGTCCACGCCCGGCGGGTTCTTCAGGCTCGGCGTGCGCAGGCAGAACGGGTTGTGGCCGTAGAGGTCCATCCGCGGGGGCCTGCCGTTGGGCAGCTTCATCGCGCGCACCCAGGACAGCGGCTTGATGCTCCCGGCGGTGAAGGTGTTGCCGCCGATCACGAGGTTGCTCCGGCGCACGGCCTTGAGCGCGCCGTAGGCCTTGTCGAGCATGATCGCGTACTGCCGCGGGGCGTAGGTCTGCGCGTGGGTCAGCGGCTTGCCGGTCTCCTGGAGCGCCTCGGGCGACCAGTTGGCCGCGCGCGAGGGCTCGCCCCAGACCATCCAGTGGTGGACCGAGGGGTACTTGCGCGCCGCGGCGGTCATGAAGCGCGCGTAGGAGGTCGGGTTGGGATGGAAGTTCCACGCCCGGTTCCCGTTCGACCATCCCGGTGCGCCGATGACCATGATCAGGACCTTCAGCTTGTACTTCTTGGCCTGCTTGACCGCGGCGGCGACGTCGGCCGGCCAGTGGTAGGCGGGGTCCTTGGGTGACGTCGGGTGGCCGGCGGCTTCGGGGCGACGTTCTCCCAGCGCAGCTGGATCTGGAAGATCTTGACCCCGAGCCGCTTGTAGCGGGGGAACTGCGACTGGCCGTGGAGCGTGACCGGGCCCCAGAAGGCCTTCGAGAACGAGGGCGCCTTGGCGCTCGCCGCGGGCGCCGACCGCGAGGCACAGGGCGGCGACGAGGGGCAGGACGAGCAGGCGCGGCGGGGCATCTGTTGAGGCTAACCCCGCTCAGGTCCCGATGTTCCGGTAGCCGCGGCCGGGCGGGAGCGGCTCGAGCACGATGCCCTGCTCGTCGAGCAGGTAGTCGTAGCCGATCGCCTGCCACTCGTGCTCGGGGTCGATCCGGTCGTAGCGGGCCACGCGCGCGGCGCGGTCGGCGGCGTCGATCATGCGCAGGTGGTAGAGCAGCAGGTCGCCCTGCGGATACTGCTCGACCGGCGTGGCCAGCGAGGCCCAGTGGGCGTGGACGCGGCGGGCGTCGAAGACGTGGGCGGGATCGGAGCGGTACAGGCACGCCTTGCGCTTGCCGCCCCACAGGCCGTCGGTGCGCACGCGGTCGGGCGCGCCCCACAGCTCGCGGAACCACACCCAGAGCGCGTCGTGACCGGCCGCCTCGGCGCGGTCGATCTCCTGCTCGGCGCGGGCGCGGAAGTCGCGCTCGAGGCGCTCGTCGGCGTCGAGGCCGAGCAGCCAGTCGGCGCCGTGGCCCCAGGCCGCCTCGGTCAGCGCACGGTGGTTGACGCCGTCCTCGAGCTCGGCCTGGGCGCCGGGCTCCACCCGCAGGAGCTCGAGCACGCCGGGCTGCGCGGCGACCCAGTCGCCCGAGCCGTCGGTCGAGCCGTCGTCGAGCGCCACGATCCCGTCGACCTGCGGGCCGACGTCGGCGAAGAAGCCCGGCAGGAAGCGCATCTCGTCGCGGAAGGCGACGAGCGCGATCAGGCGCCGGCGGCGCCGGCGGCGAAACGGCCAGGGCACGGCGCCAGCGTAGGACCGCGCTCCGGTTCCCGGTGGAAACCGACCGGCGGGTGGATTAGGTTGCCGCCCATGTCCAAGCGCCCAGCCGCTCTCACCGTCGTGATGGCCCTCACCGGCCTCTTCGTCATCGGGTTCTTCGTGCAGCTCTTCCTGGCCAGTCTCGGGATGATGGGCGCCGAGAGCTACAAGGCCCACGAGGACTTCGGTTTCACGGTCATGCACGCGCTCTCGTTTCTGATCTTCATCGCCACGGTCGTCAGCCCCACGCGCAAGCGCGACGCGCCGCTCGGGTTCGCCTTCTTCCTGCTCGTGACCGGCGTGATCGTCCTCGCCGGTCAGCAAGTGCACCACCCGTGGGTCGCGGCGTTCCACCCGATCAGCGCGTTCGCGGTCACCGGCATGGCGTTCTGGCTGCACATGCGCGCCCGCCAGGGCGGCGGCGACGTGCGCGCCACCGCGGCGACCGCCTAGTTGCCCGGCTTCACCGTCCGCTTCGACTCCGCGCCGGCGGCGCAGCACGAGGAGACCCTCGTCGTCGAGATCGACGGCGAGGAGCAGACCATGCGCCTGCACGAGTACGAGCGCGTGTACGCGATCCCGGGCCTGTACGACGAGGTGCTGCGGCGCCTGGAGTACGGCTCGCCGGACAAGGTCGCCGAGCTGCTGCTCGACGCACCCGGGGTGCAGGCCGCCGGCGTGCGCGCGCTCGACCTCGCGGCGGGCAACGGGATGTCGGCCGATCCGCTCGTGGCCGCGGGCGTGGGCGAGCTCGTCGGCATGGACCTGATCGCCGAGGCCCGCGACGCCGCGCTGCGCGACCGCCCGGACGCCTACGCGGAGTACGTGGCCGGCGACGTCGGCGAGCCCGGGCTCGTGGCCGGCCTCGTCGCGCGCCATCGCCTCAACGCGCTGGTCTGCGCCGGCGGCATCTCGCACATCCCCGTCAAGGCCTTCGAGGTCGGCTGGTCGGCCTTCGGGGCCGGCGCCTGGCTCGTGGCCACCGCGGCCGAGGACCTCGCCGACCCCGAGGACGGGCCCTACGGCGCCTGGGTCGCGCGCGAACGAGCCGCCGGCCGGCTGGCCGACGTGCACGTCGAGCGCTTCCTGCACCGCCGCGCGATGAGCGGCGCGCCGCTCGAGTACACGGCGCTGCGCGCCCGCCGGACCGCCTAGGTCGCCGGCAGCGGGTCGGGCCGGACCTCGGCCGTGCAGAACGCGCACCGGTGCGCGCCGCGCGGGATCGACGACAGGCACTGCGGGCAGTCGCGGTTCTCCCCGTCGACGTTCGGCTCGGTCTTGCGCCGGGCCAGGAACATGTTCAGCGGCTTGACGACGAAGAAGAAGATCACCGCGGCGATGATCAGGAACGAGATGACCGCGTTGAGGAAGTGGCCGTACTTGAACTGCGAGCCGTTGATCGTGAACGAGAGGTTCGCGAAGTCGGGCTTGCCGCCGATCGCCGCGATCAGCGGCGTGACGAGGTCGGCGACGAACGCCGTCACGACGGCGCCGAACGCCGCGCCGATGACGACGGCGATCGCCAGGTCGACGACGTTGCCGCGCAGGATGAACTCGCGGAACTCCTTGAAGATGTCGGGTCATGCGGTGATTCTTCCGCAGTGGGCCGGTCAGTGCGAGGCGACTCCCTGCGGCGCCCACGACATCGCGTAGGCGGGGTCGTCGAGCTCGCGGGCGAGCGTCGTCAGCTTCAGCGGGCGGAACGTGTCGCACATGACCGCGAGCTCGTCGGTGCGCGTGGCGCCGAGCGAGGCCTCGACCGCGCCGGGCTGCGGGCCGTGCGGCAGCCCGGACGGGTGGAGCGTCAGGCAGCCCGGGCCGACGCCGCGGCGCGCGGCGTAGTCGCCCTCGACGTAGAACATGACCTCCTCGGACTGGATGTTCGAGTGGTGGTAGGGGATCGGCACCGCCTCGGGATCCCAGTCGAGCATCCGCGGCGCGAACGTGCAGATCACGAAGTTCGGGCCCTGGAAGGTCTGGTGGGTCGGCGGCGGCAGGTGGAAGCGCCCGGCCCGCGGCTCGAAGTCGGCCGCGTTGAACGTGTACGGGTAGACGTAGCCGTCCCAGCCGACGACGTCGAACGGGTGGTAGTCGAGGCGGTAGCGCTGCAGGCCGCCGCGCACGCGGACGATCACCTCGTGCTCGCCGGGCTCGCGCACGGTCTCCAGCGCGGCCGGCGGGTGGAAGTCGCGCTGGGAGAACGGCGCGTGCTCGAGCAGCTGGCCGTAGCGGTTGCGGTACCGCGCGGGTGTCTCGATCTCCCCGGGCGTGTGGAAGGTCAGCCAGGTGTGCGGCCCGTCGTCGAGGCGGAAGCGGTAGGTCGTCCCGCGCGGGATCACCACGTAGTCGTGGCGGTCGAAGGGCAGCGTCCCGAACACCGTCTCGAGCAGCGCCCGAGCCCTCGTGGACGAAGATGACCTCGTCGCCCTCGCCGTTGCGGAAGAACGCCTCGGTCTCCTCGGTCGGCTTGCAGATGCCGAGCTCGACGTCGTCGTTGAACATCAGCGGGCGGCGACCCGGTGATCGGGTCGCCGCCCGTCGCCAGCGGCCGGGTGTCCGTCAGCCGGTGGACGTGGGTGTCGGGGACCCACTCGTCGCGGACGAGCGGCGTGAAGTCCCCGACCTCGAGCAGGCGGCAGGGCGAGTGGAGGTGGAGGAGGATCGACTCGTTGCCCGAGAAGCCCTCGTAGCCCATGACCTCCTCGGTCAAGAGGCTCCCGTTCTCGCGCACCTGCGTGTGGCGCTTGGCCGGGACGTCGCCCATCCGCACGTAGCGCATCAGAGGTTCCCTCGCTCGTCCTGCTCGCGCTCGATCGCCTCGAAGAGCGCCTTGAAGTTGCCCTCGCCGAAGCCCTTGGCCCCGTGGCGCTCGATGATCTCGAAGAAGATCGTCGGCCGGTCGCCGAGCGGCTTGGTGAAGATCTGCAGCAGGTAGCCCTCGTCGTCGCGGTCGACGAGGATCCCCAGGCGCTGGAGGTCGGCCAGGTCCTCGGCGATCTCCCCGATCCGCTCGGGGACGTCGTCGTAGTAGGACTCCGGCGTGCGCAGGAACTCGACGCCGCGCTCCTCCAGGCGCGGCGACGGTGCCGACGATGTCGCGCGTGGCCAGCGCGATGTGCTGGGCGCCCGGCGCCCTCGTAGAACTCGAGGTACTCGTCGATCTGCGACTTGCGCTTGCCCTCGGCCGGCTCGTTGATCGGGAACTTCACGCGCCCGCCGCCGCCGGTGACGACCTTGCTCATCAGCGCCGAGTACTCGGTCGAGATCGCCTCGTCGGAGAAGTGGATCATCTCCGTCATCCCGAAGACCTGCTCGTAGTAGCCGACCCAGGCGTTCATCGCGCCGAGCTCGACGTTGCCGACGATGTGGTCGATCGTGATCAGCGCCTCGTCGCTCGTCGCCGCGCGACTCGTCGCGGTAGCCGGGGCGGAAGGCGCCGCGCGTAGTCGTCGCGGCCGACGAAGCGGTGGATCGTGTCGCCGTAGGCGGCGATCTCGGCCAGGCGCAGCGTGCCGTGCTCGTCGGTCTCGGTCCACGGCTCGCGCAGGCCGGTGGCGCCGCGGCTCGTCGCCTCGTGCCAGGCGGCGTCGACGTCGGGGACCGACAGCGCGATGACCTTGACGCCGTCGCCGTGGCGGTGGTGGTGGGCGGCGATCTCGGTGTCCGAGCGCAGCGTGCCGGTCAGCACGAGGCGCACGCGGCCCTGGCGCAGGACGAAGGAGACGGCGTCGCGGCGGCCGGTCTCCAGGCCGGCGTAGGCGACCTGCTGGAAGCCGTAGGCGTGCTGCAGGAAGTAGGCGGCCTGGCGCGCGTTGCCGACCCACAGCTCGACGTGGTCGATGCCGCGCAGCGGCATGAAGTCGTGGTCGGGGAGCGGCGCGGCGCCCGTCGCCGTGTCAGGCGTGGACGTGGCCATGGGTGAGCTCCTCGATCGTCTCGTCGGTGGCGGTGGCGAAGAAGTGGCCGACCACGTCCTCGAGCTCCGCCGCGCTGCGCGCGCGGTAGAGGACGGGCTGGTAGTGGGTGATGTCGTAGTCGGCGGTGCCCATCTCGACGAGGTCGAGCGGACGCTGCTCCATCGCGCGGAACTCGTCGATCTCGCCGTAGGAGGAGAGGATCCCGGCGCCGTAGGCGCGAACTTCGTCATCCTCGACGAGCAGGCCGAACTCGAGCGTGAACCAGAAGACCCTCGAGAGGAAGCGGCGGTGCTCGTCGTCGGTCAGGCGTCGCGAGCACTCGCCGGCCAGGCGGTGCAGCCGCGAGTACGTCGGCGTGGCGAGCAGGTGCCCGTGCCCGAGCACCTCGTGGATCACGTCGGGCTCGGGGGTGTAGAGCGGCGCCGCGGGGTGGCGGACGTACTGGGTCGAGTAGAAGCGCCGCTCGGCCAGCGCGCCGTAGAAGTCGTGCGAGCTCGACCAGGCCGGCGGCGGGCAGGTAGGAGAAGCCGGTCAGCGGGCGCAGGCGCTCGGAGACCTCGTCGAGGCTCGGGGATCCGGTCGGTGGGCAGGCCGAGCGCCTCGACCCCCTCGCAGATATTCCTCAACGGCGAGCTCGGCGTGCTTGGGCGCGAGCTCGCGGCAGACGGTGCGCCAGACCTCCTGCTCGGCCTCGGAGTACTCGATGGCCGGGGCCGGCTGTCCCGGCTCCCAGGCCAGGGCGGCCGCGGCGATCGCGTTGCGGCGCTCGCGGTAGTCGGGATCGGCCGCGCCCGGGTGGTCGTCGGCCAGGTGCACGGTGACGGCGCCCGCGTGGTCGCGCGTGACCGGCGCGTACAGCTGGCGCTTCCTCGAACATGAGTCCGCAGCACAGCACCGAACGCGTTTGCTCGCAACTCTGTCCATAGCTAGCGGGCAAAGTGCGCAATACTGCCGACGATGTGCGCTGCAATACTGGTCAATTGACCATGGAGATCGACGAGCTGGACGCGCGGCTGATCGCGACGATGCGCGAGTCGCCGCGCGCTGGGCCTGCTCGAGGTCTCGCGGCGGCTCGGGGTCGCGCGCGGGACCGTGCAGGCGCGGCTGGCCAAGCTCGAGGCGCGCGGCGTGATCACCGGGCACGGGCCGGAGGTCGACCCGGCCGCGATGGGCCACCCGATCCTCGCCTTCATCCTGCTCGAGCTCACCCAGGGCCGGCTCGACGAGGCGACCGAGGCGCTGCGCGCCGTGCCCGAGGTGATCGAGGCCCACGCGATCTCGGGCCGCACGACGTGATCGTGCGCCTCGTGGCCCGCGACACCGAGCACCTGCAGGCGCTCGTCAACCGCCTGCTCGCCTCGACGCGCGATCACGCGCTCGACGAGCTACATCGTGCTCTCCCACCAGGTCGTGCCGCGCACGGCGCCGCTCGTGGCCGCGGCCGGCGCGCAGGTCTCCGCCGCCAGCTCGGCGTAGAGCGCGCGGTATCGGTCGACGTTCTGCTTCCAGGTGCGGTGCTCGAGGGTCCACCGCCGGGCGGCCGCGCCCAGCTCGGCGCGGCCGGCGGGATCGTCGATCAGCTCGTCGAGCCGGCGCGCCAGGGCTTCGGAGTCCTCCGGGGGGAACGCCAGCCCCGTGACTCCCGGGGTCACGACCTCGAGCAGCGCCTCGGTGGCGGACACGACCACCGGCCGTTCCATGGCCATGGCCTCGTAGGGCTTGAGCGGGGTGACGAGCTGTGAGGTGATCTCAGCGGTCCGGGGGACGACGAAGACGTCCATCAGCGCGTAGAGGTCCGGGACGCGCGCGTGCTCAACGCGGCCCGTGAACGTCACGAGATGGGCGACGCGCAGCCGCTTGGCGAGCTGCTCGAGCCGTGCCCGCTCGGGTCCGTCTCCCACGAGCAGGGCCCGGACCCGCCGGCCCTCGTGCGCCAGCAGGGCGACCGCCTCGATCAGGAAGTGCAGGCCCTCGTAGCTCGAGAACGTGCCCGCGTAGCCGAGCACCGTCTCGTTCCCGCGGAAGCCGAGCCGAATCGCGAGGCCGGGGTCGGGCCGCCGCGGCGCGAACAGCGCCGCGTCGACCGCGTTCGGGATCACCGTGATCCGCTCGGGGTCGACGCCGTTGGCCTCGATGTGGCGGCGCATGACCTCGGCGAGCGTGACGATGCGATCCGCGCGCCGCCAGCATTCCGCCTCGACGGCGCGGCGCGTCCCGAACCGCTCGTAGAGGGGACCGGCCCCGGGTCGGCGCGCCCGGTACAGCTCGGGGAAGCCACGGACCTCGTAGACGACCGGGATCGACCGTGCCCGGCCGACCTCGATCGCCACGGTCGCGTTGCGGTAGTCCGACGCGGGGTGCAGGATCGCCGGCCTGAGCTCGTCGACCAGGCTCGCGACCTGGGTCGCGTGGCGCGCGAGCCGCTCGTCCATCGGCACGCCGTTGCGCGATTCCGTGCTCAGCCGGTGGTAGGGAATCCCGGCGTGGAACTCGACCACGTGCCCGTGGCCGTTGACGGTCACGGGAAAGCCGGGCTGGGTCACGACGTGCGAGTCGAGTCTGCGCCGCGCGCTGCGCGAGCACGGTGTGGTGCGTGCGGTACGTCGATCCGCTCGTGTGGTGCGGAAGCGAGCGCTCGACCAGATGAAGCACGCGGCGGCTCGTCGGCCCTCGGTTCCGCGGCCGAGCGCCGGGCTCCAGGACCAGCGCAGCAGGCGGAGATCGCCGTGCGCGCGCGACCGCTGGTCGAGGGCGCGTCGGTGGCCGGGCTCGAGCGCGAGGGCCCGATCCACGAGCGCGAGGGCACGCTCGGGCGCTCCGTGCCGGCGCCAGGCCTCGGCGCCGGCGAGCAGGAGGGCGGCATCCGGCGCGCGCATCTCGTCCATCGCGCGCTCGGCGAGCTGGGCTTGTCGGCGAACTCGAAGAACCGGACGACGGCCCGCAGGCGGCGGTCGTCTCCCATGGCGATCGCCCGCGTCGCCTCCTCCTGGGCCGCGTCCGGTCCCGCGACCTGCCAGAGGGCCGCCAGATGGACGAACCACGCCTGCTCGTTGCCGGCGGCCACCCCGCGCCGGGCGGTGGCCAGCGCGGTCTCCGGGTCGCCCATCAGCAGGGCCACGGTGTGGAAGCGCAGCGACCGCAGCGCGTGGCGTCCGAGGACGACGCGGCGCCGTTCCACGGCCGAGCGGGCATGGCGCAGCCGGCCGAGCATGTGAGATGGTAATCCTGAGAAACCCATGAGTCGCGGGCATTCTGACCGTCACGTAGCATTCCGCGCTAGTCGCTCGTGACTCGACGTCAAGATTCCGAGCTCGCCACGGGCACGCCGGCGCCCGTGGTCACCTCCGACGGAGAGCCGGTCTCGCGGGCGGAGCTCGAGGCGGCCGGTCGCCTCGCCCGGGTCGGCGGCCTCGCCGGCCGGCACGGTGGCGCGGCCGACGGCTTCCGTCTCCATCGGCTGTACCGCGCGCTGCGCAAGCTCCGGCTCGGGTCGCGATGAGCCCGCCCGGCGCCGGTCATGTCGAGGGTGACGGAGCCCTGACCGTGCTCGGCCGGCGCCTGGCGCGGCACGGCGCCGCCTACGCGCTCGGATCGGTCATCGGCGCCGCGCTCGCGCTCGTCCAGCTCGTCGTCCTCACCCGGATCCTCCCGATCGACGAGTTCGGCAATCTCGCGATCCTTCTCTTCTTCTCGGGTCTCGTGACCCTCATCGTCAGGATCTGCGGGGTCCAGGGCACCCTCGTCTCGGTCTTCCGGGGCGCCGACGAGGGCGACGACGACGTCATGGACGACGTGGTCCCCGACGCGCCCGCCGCCGATCGGGAGCTGCTCGGCACGGGCCTCGCGCTCAGCCTCCTGCTGACCGCGGCCCTGACCCTGGTCGCGCTCGTCGCCGCCGAGCCGTTGGATCGGTGGCTGATCTCGAGCGGCGAGCCGCGGGCGATCGCCTGGGCCGCGCTCGCCGGCGGCCTGGAGGGGGTCTGGCGTCTGCTGCACTCGGTTCCGCGGTACGAGCGGCGTCCGTCCGCCTACG
The DNA here is from genome assembly GCA_963737395.1 of uncultured Solirubrobacterales bacterium. Lineage (GTDB taxonomy): Bacteria > Actinomycetota > Thermoleophilia > Solirubrobacterales > Solirubrobacteraceae > JBBQAA01. The sequence goes on from CAVTSQ010000011.1 coordinate 55,860, forward strand.
TGACGCTCGACGTCCTGCACGTCGGGCTGCGGCTCGGCGCGGCCATCGCGCTCGTGGAGGCGGGGTTCGGGCTCGCGGGGGCCACCGCGGGGCTTGCGATCGGCAGCGCCCTCTCGCTGCTCCCCGCCCTCGCCGTCAGCGGCCATCGCTTCCGGCTGAGCCTGGACCGGTCCTACGCGCGCCTGCTGCTCGTCCGCGGACGGCCGCTGGCCCTGATCGCGATCGGGTTCTGGGCGCTGCGGGACACCGACGTGTTCCTCGTCTCGCGTCTGCTGCCGTCGAGTGACGTGGCCCTCTATCGCGCCGCGAGCCGCATGGCGTTGCCGGTCGCCTACCTGAGCTCCGCGCTGCTCCTGGCCTGGGGGCCGTTGACCGCGGCCCGCTCCGCGGCGCCCTCCACCGGCAGCGAGCGATCGTCGCCGCGGGTGCGCGCCTTGCCACTACTACTGGCTGCTCGCGCTGATGTTGATCGTCGGACTCACGCTCGCAAGTCCGGCCCTGGTCCACCTCGCCCCGCCGGACTACGCGGCCGCGGGCCCGGTGATCCCGTATCTGGCGGTCGCCACGGCCGTCCACGGAGCGTTCGTGATGATCTACCGGACCGTCCGCCTGCCGGAGAAGGCGAGGCTCCTCCGTCGCCTGCTCGTCGCGATGGTCCCGCTCTACGCCGGCCTCGTCCTGCTCTTGATCCCGCCCTTCGGGCTCCCCGGCGCGGCGGGCGCCACCACCGCCACGGCGCTGGTCGGAGCGGCGGTCCTGCTCCGCCGCTCCCAGACGGGCAAGGATCCGCTGCCGCTGCCGTGGGCACGACTCGGCCTTGCGTCCACGCTCGCCGGAGCGTGTCTCGGGGCGGGGTTGGCCGGCGGCGCCCTGGTCGGGCCGGCGGCGCTCTGGCGCGCCGCGGGCATCGTCGCGCTTCCGCTGCTCCTGGTGTGGACCGGCGCGCTCCCACGGCGGGACGCGCGGGCCCTGCTCGACTTCGCGCGTGGAGTCGCGCCCGTGCGCCGGAACCGGTCCCCGGAGCTGGCGCCCGACGACCTCGTGCTGGTCGAGCTGCTGGCCTGGCGCCGGCGCTCGCTCGCCGAGGTCGCCGTGCAACTCGGCCAACCCGAGGAGGTCGTGCTCGAACGCTTCGTGGCCGTGTTGCGAGCGACCGCGAGGGTCGGCAGCCCGACGCCGCTCGACGGCGAGATCGCCCGGTATCTGCTCGACGCGCGCACGGTCAACGCGCGCGATCGCGTGGGGCATCGCCTCGCGCTCCGCAAGGAGGTCGGGCTGCTCGACGTCGACGCCCTGACCGCCGCCTTCGAGCAGCTGCGCAGAGATCGCCCACGCACGTCGCGCCGAAATATGATCGCGCGATGAAAGCGTCCTCGGACGGGGTGGAGCGCGAGCTTCGCGAGGCCCTGCGGGCCGCGGAGGAGGAGCGCGACCGGCTCACCGGGTTGCTGGCCGCCGAGCGGGAGGCGAACCGGGAGCTCGGCGAGCACCTCAGCCGCCACCTCGAGCTGACGTCGAGCCGTCGGGCCGCGGCCCTCGTCCGCCGGCTCGGCCGCAGGGCCCGGGCCGCGATCCGTCCGGTGGCGCCGGCGCCGCCGCCGGGGATCCGGACCCTGAGCGGGCGGGCGGCCCTCGCCCTGCGCGATGGCCGCCACGCATTGGCCGGGCGCCTGGCGACCGAGGCGCTCGCCCTCGAGCCCGACGACGCTCGCGCGATCTTCGTCGCGGCCGCCGCGCGCTGGGAGCTGCACGAGGACGGCGTCGTCGAGGAGGTCCGGCAGATGGCCGGGCCCGGAGCCGTGGACCTCGAGCTCGAGGCGGCCGTGCGCTTCTTTCGCCACGCCGAGGATCTGCCGCAGGCCGTCGCCCTGCTGCGGCGGATCGAGGAGCCCCGTCCCGCCCTGGTCCGCGAGCTCGCCCGAACGCTCGGGTCACGCGGGCATTCCCGTCTCGCGGTCGAGGTGAGCACCCTCGGCCTCGAGCTCGAGCCGGACCGCCCGGACATGCTCGAGATCCGCGCTCGCGCGAGCGACACGCTCGCCGTGATCGCCGGCGACCAGCTCGAGGGGGGCCGCGGCCTCGGCGCCGGCCTTCGACGCGGTCCCCGGTCGCGTGGTGCATCTCGTCCAGCGCTCGCTGCCGCACCACGTCAGCGGCGGGACCGTGCGGACGCACAACCTGATCGCCGCTCAGCTCCGGGCCGGGATCGACGCCCACGCGACCACGCAGGTCGGATTCCCGTGGAGCCAGGGGGTCGAGGAGGCCGGCCGCCGCGAGCTGGTCGACGGGGTGCCCTATCACCACCGGCCGGCGGCCGGCGGCGAGCCCGACCTGCTCTCGGCCGAGCTCGACCGGAACTTCGACGCCGCCTGCGAGCTGACCGAGTCGCTGCGCCCGTCGGTCCTGCACCCGGCCTCGGACTACGTCAACGCGCTCGTGGCCCTGCGCCTCCGCGAGCGTTACGGGATCCCCGTCGTCTACGAGGTCCGCGGGTTCCCCGAGGAGCGCCTGGCGCGACGCGACGGATTCCGCGCGCTGCGGGACCACAACGTCGCCCGCCGTGAGCTCGAGCTGCGGTGCTGGAACGACGCCGACCTGCTCATCACGCTCTGCCAGACGATGAAGGCCCACATCGTCTCCCGCGGCGTCGCCGCCGACAAGATCCGCGTGGTCCCCAACGCGGCCGATCCCGCCGCGTTCCAGCCGCGCGAGCGCGACGCCGAGCTGGCCGCCGGCCTCGGGCTCGACGAGGGCGAGCCCGTGCTCGGCTACGTGTCCACGCTCAACTCGTACGAAGGCGTCGAGTACCTGATCGAGGCGATCGGCGAGCTCGTCGAGCGCGGCCATGCGGTGCGCGGGCTCGTGGTCGGCGACGGCCCGAGCCTCAAGTCGCTGCGCGCGCTGGCGCGCGAGCGCCGGCTCGCGGGCCGGGTGATCTTCACCGGTCGCGTCGACCCCTCCCTCGTCACGCGCATGTACACGCTGATCGACGTCTTCGTCGTCCCGCGCCGGCAGGAGGCGACGTCCGACCTCGTCACGCCGCTCAAGCCGTTCGAGGCGATGGCCAGCGGGATCCCCGTGGTCGTCTCGGGGACCACCGCGCTCCGCGAGCTCGTCCACGACGGCGAGCTCGGCCTGACCTTCGAGCCCGAGAACGCCGTCAGCCTCGCCGACGCCGTCGAGCCGCTGATCGAGGATCCCGAGCGGCGCCGCCGGGTCGGCCGGCGCGGACGGGAGTGGATCCAGGCCGAGCGGACCTGGGATCACAACGCCGAGCTCTACCGGTCGATCTACGAGGAGGTGGGTGCGACTGCTTGACATGGACCCCTCCCGGCAGCGCGCCGTCCGCGCGGGGTGGGATCAGGTCCGCCTGCTCTCGCGGCTCGAGCACGGGCCGTCGAACCGGATGCTCGCCGACGTCCTCGACGCCGAGCGTGAGCGGGCGGCGAAGGCGCTCGATCCCCCGCCGCAGCGCTGGCGCGGCGTCTCGGCGCTGCGCTACGACACGTATCGCAGCGGGCCCGTCCAGGCGCGCATCCGGCGGGTCATGGACTTCATCGCCCCGCAGGACCGGGTGCTCGACGTCGGCATCGGCATCGGGTACCCGAGCTGCGTCCTGATGCGCGACAGCGGGCTGAGCTACTACTGCGGCGTCGACCTCTCGCCGCGCTACGTCAACACCGCCCGCGAGGGCATCGCGGTCAACGGGCTCGCCGACGTGCCCCACGAGCTCGACGCCCTCGACATCCACGACGTCGACCGCGACTTCATGGCGCGGCATCGCCCGGACGTCGTCCTCGTCCTCGAGGTCCTCGAGCACGTGGCCGATCCGGCGGCTGCCGTGGCGGCGCTCGCCGCGGCGATGGACGACGGAACCCGCCTGGTGTTCACCGTGCCGATGCTCGGCCGTCTCGAGGGCCTCTGGGGACACCTCTCGCTCTTCGACGAGGCGCGGATCGTCGACATCTGCGCCCGGGCGGGACTGGCCGTCCGCCACGTCGAGCCGGTGCACAACACGTGGATCCTCGTCGTCGCCGCCCGCGGCGGGAATCCGCCCGGACCCGACGAGCCGCCGGAGCCGGACCCGCTCGCCGGGCGCTACGGCTTCCGCCCCGTCCCGGTCCCCGACCCCGAGCTCCGCGCCGCCGCCGGCGGCCGTGGGGACGTCGTGGTCCCGCTCGCCGACCCCGAGGTCTTCCGCATGGAGATCACCTACGAGGAGCCCGAGAGCCTCGAGGCGGTGCGCGTGGAGGCCACGGCCTCCGGCGAGCCACGCATGGAGTGGACCTGGTCGATGACGCCGCGCAACCGCCCGCAGGGAAAGCCCATCACCTGCGTCTTTCGCAACGGCCGGCCGACCCGCCACTTCAAGCCGACGCTGAGCCTCGGCTCGGAAGGCGTCGACGAGGTCCGGGTCGAGCTGACGGCCGGCGCGGGCTCCACCGGCGCGAGGATCGGCCGGGTGGCGTCGGTCGATCGCCAGGCCGGTCGCGACCACGCGTCGCTCACATCTCCTTGATGTGGGCTTCCTAGCATCCTCGCGGTCGCGCCGGTCCGTCTGAAACGGGTGGGTGCGCCTGCCTCGCCATGGCCGACTCTCCCGACACGTCACGGCGGCGCGAGCCCGGACGGCTCGTTCGCCTGCTGCACCTCGCCGCGCTCTCCGCGGGCGCGATCGCCGCGCCCGTCTACGCGGCGGTCGGCGACCACGCGCAGTTCCTCGCCGCCTTCGGCGCGCGCGGGCGCGACACGCTGGGCCTTCCTGCTCGTCGTCCTGCTCGTGCCGCCGCTCGTCGCCTGGCTGCCCGGCCTGATCGCCTCGCTCGTTCTCGCGTCGCGCCGGCTGGGCGCTCCAGGTGCTGGCCGTCGCGGGCTTCGGGGTGCTCTTCGGGCTGCTGCTGGCCAAGGCCCTGACGCTCGGCAACGCGCCGACGATCGTGGTGGCGCTCGTCGCCGGCGGCGGCCTCGGCGCGGTCTACGCGCTGCTGCCGCCGGCGCGGCTGGTGGCGACGATGGCCGCGCCCGCGCCGCTGATCGTGCTCGCCCTGTTCGTCTTCGCCGCGCCGGCCGGCTCGCTCGCGCGCGGCGCCGGCAACCCCGCCGGCGCGAACGTCAACCCGAAGAAGCACATCCCCGTCGTGATGGTCGAGTTCGACGAGTTCCCGGCTCTACACGCTGCAGAACCGGCAGGGCGGGATCGACACGCAGGCGCTACCCCAACTTCGGCGTCCTGGCGAGCAACTCGACCTGGTACAAGCACTACACGCCGGTCTACGACGAGACGACCCGGCTCTCGGCCTCGATCCTCACCGGCAACCACTGGAAGGACAAGGCCAAGCCCTGGTACAGGAGCTACCCGAAGAACCTCTACAAGCTGCTCGGGCGCCACTACCGGATCGTCGCCTCCGAGGAGGCGACCGACTTCTGCTCGCCCATGCTGTGCGCGCGACAGCTGACCCTCGAGAGCTGGAAGCAGCGCCTGCGCCACCTGCTCCACGGCGCGGCCCACGACTACCTCCTGCCGTATGGCCCCGCCCAAGCAGGAGGCGAAGATGTCGGCCGGTCGACCCGGCGCTGCGCTACGGCAAGCCGGTGCGCAAGAACCAGCGCGGCCGCGTGCTGTCGAACCTGATCGGCAACGAGCGGATCAACCGCTGGGACCGCTGGGTCGCGGCGATCGGGGCGAGCAAGGGCCCGACGGTCTACTTCAAGCACACGCTGCTGCCGCACACGCCGTGGACCTACCTCCCCGACGGCCGCTGCTACCGGCGCGACGCGCGGACCGAGCCGATCCCCGGCTTCGGGGGCGACCAGGGCGCGAGCGACCCGTGGCTGATGGTCCAGGAGGAGCAGCGCCACATCCTCCAGACGCAGCTGGCCGACCGGCTGCTCGGCCACCTGATCCAGCGCCTCAAGGAGACCGGGATCTACGACCGCGCGCTGATCGTCGTGCTCGCCGACCACGGCCAGGCGTTCTTCGAGCCGGGCTCGAACCGGCATGTCGCCGACAAGCGCACGTGGGCCCAGCTCGCCACGGCGCCGCTGTTCATCAAGTACCCGGGCCAGACCAAGGGCGTGGTGAGCACGAAGCGCGTGCGCACCTACGACCTCGTCCCGACGATCGCCGACGTGCTCAACGTCAAGATCCCGTGGAAGGTCCACGGGACAGTCGATCCTCGACCCGCACTCCGGCGTGCAACGCAGAACGTCGTGACGATCTACCAGCGCACCGGCCCGCCGCCGATCGTGCGGCCGATCTCGGCCTGGGAGAGGGAGCTGGCCAAGCAGCGCGCGCACCAGATCCGCCTGTTCGGGACGGGCGCGACGCGCGGGTCTACGACATCGGGCCGCGCCGGGACCTGCACGGCAGGCGCGTCGCCGACCTGCCGGTCACCAAGCGGGGCCTGTACTCGACGCCGCTGTTCGACAAGACCTTCTACCCGGACGATCGACCTGCGCTCGAACTTCCTCCCGACCAACGTGGCGGGACGGATCGACGGCGGCGTGCTCCCCGCGGGCTGCCGGTCGCCGTGGCCGTCAACGGCGTGATCGCCGCCACGGGGCAGACCGTGCGGCTGCCGAACGACCCGAAGGCCTACTACACGATGATGGTCCCGCCCGTGGCGCTTTCGCCAGGGGAAGAACACCGTCGAGGTCTACCTGATCCGCGGCGGCTCGCTCGTGCCGATCGGCGGCACCTGGGCCTAGCCGCCCGGCGCCTGGTTGGGCGCGGGGTACATGACCGCGCCGCCGGGCGGGGCCTTGGGCGCGCGGAAGAGCATGTCGTGCTCGTTGAGCTTGCCGTTGGGATCGACCGTGACGCCGTGCGCGGTGACCTGCGGCGTGTCGCTGTCGCCCGGCGTCACGACCTGGTAGACGTCGAGGCGCGCGCGGACGCGGCCGTCGGCGTTCTCCTCGAACACGACGCGGTAGGCGTGCGCGCGGTGGTCGTCCATGTGCTGGGCCAGGACGGCGCCCTGCAGGCCCTGGTCGACGAGGCCGACCACGTTCGGGCCCACGGGCGCGCCGCCGTAGGGCGGGACGGCGCCCGAGCGGGCGCCCGCGCGGGTCCACTGGATCTGCTCGTTCTCGAGGTCGTTGCTCCAGGTCAGCTCGCCGGTCTTGGGATCGCGCACGAAGCCCGCGTACTTGCTCTTGGACATCGTGCCCTCGGGCTTCTGGACGGTCTGATCGGGGGCGTCGTCGGAGAGCGCGGCGTTGCCGTCGGCGCCGAAGCGGATGTTCTTCAGCTTGTCGGGGTTGACGCTGCCGTAGGTCGAGTAGTTCCCGCCGGCCAGCGAGCCGAGGATCACCGCGGTCTTGTCGAAGCCCGACGCCTTGTAGCCGTACTCCGTGTAGCCCGAGCGGTAGCCGATGACGTTCCAGCCCGGGTCGCCGCCGTCGAGGTCGGAGACCATCTTGTCGCCGGTGGTCACGTCGCCCGTGTAGGTGTGGTCGCCGTCCTTGACGAAGGGGACGGCGAGCGGGTAGATCCGGCCGTCCGGGCCCTTGATCGAGCCGCCGGTCATGTAGCCGGCGTTGACCAGGCACATCGGGCCGCCCTCGACGAGGCCGCCGAAGTTGGGCGAGAGGTTCTGCATCGGGTCCCAGTCGGTGCCGCCGCCGCCCGTCTGGTCCATCGCGACGCGCTTCTGCGGCATCGAGTAGGCCGTGATGTCGAAGGCGGCGCGGGCCTGGTCCCACGCGGTCTTGGCCGCGGCCTCGGCGGTCGAGAGGTCGGACTGGGCGCGCGACGCGGCGGCGATCAACCGCTCGCTCTCGGCCTGGATCCCCGGGTCGGCCATGGCCACGTTCGGGTCGGCGGCCATCTCCTGGTCGGCGCGCTGGTTGAGCGCGATCGTGTCGCGGTCGACCTGGTCCCCGCGGGCGACGGCGTGCTGCGCGTCGGCCTTCGCGGTCTCGATCTTGCTGGCCAGGCCGGAGATCGTCGTGCCGAGGTCGCGCATCGCCTTGGCCACCACGTCGCCGCGCCCCGACAGCTCGGTGGCGCGCTCGTCGAAGCCCTGCGCGGCGAGCGAGAGCCAGTCGAGCGGCACGAGCGAGCCGCCGACGCGGCGCAGCAGCCCGGTCGACTTCCCGAGCTGCTCGGCGCGGGCGTTGACCGAGCGCGCCTGCGCGCGCATCGTGTCCGGCATGGCCATGGCCAGCGCCGGGCTGAGCTGGAGGTGGAGCGGCGCCGGACCCCAGCCGCCCATCGTCAGCTGCCCCCGGTGATGATCCCGGGCATCCCCGGGATCACCGTGTCGTCGGTCTGCGTGTAGTGGCCCGAGGCGATCAGGACGTTGGTCGAGAGCGTGTCCATCCAGGTCGCGATCTGCCCGGTCTCGGTTGCCGACGAGGCTCAGCGCCTGGTCGAAGGCCGCCTCGCACGCCTGGTCGCCGATCCCGGCGCCGGTGCCCTGCGGCGACGCGGCGGTCGAGCGCACGTTGCCGGCGATCTGCTTGATGCTGTGGCTCGCCGCCTCGAGCGAGCCTGGCTTGACGTCGATCGATCCACCCATGTCTTCAAGAACAGATGACCGGACCGAGGGTTGCGCCAATCCTCATCTTCGTGCCGTACGCGCCAGGTTTCGCACGAGCAGGGCCACGAGCGGGCCGTAGGTCAGGCGCAGCGTGGCCTCCAGCGCCCGCGGCGCCGCGATGTCGATGGCCACGAGCGAGCCCTCGCCGCGCGGCTCGACGCTGTGCACGAGCGTGGCCGGACCGACCCGCCACGTCCACGAGCGGCCCGGCTCCTTGGCGGTGATCTCGGCCGGGATCGGGACGAAGCCGAGCAGGCGCACGTGGCCGCGCCGGCCGGGCTCGACCTCCGGCTCGCCGAGGCCCTCGGCGCCGCGGACGTGCGGCGCCCAGGCCGGCCAGGCGGCTGGGCGCGCCATCAGCGCCCACACGGCGCGGGGCGGCGCCGTGGACTCCGCCTCGTAGCGCAGGCTCATCCGTCGGCCAGTCCGAGCGCGAGCTCGAGGTACTCGTCGGCCCGGCGCGTCAGGCGGCGCAGCCCGTAGGCGGAGAGGACGGCCCGCTTGAGCGCCTCGCCGCCCTCGGCGCCGACCCCGGCGCCGCGCAGGCGCCGGGCGAGCTCGGCGACCTCGTCGAGCGGGACCTCCTCGAGGATCCGCGGGCCGAGCTCGCGGACCCGGACGGCCGGCGTGTCGGGCAGGCGGACGAGGTCGTCGTCCTGGTCGGGGATCGCGTCGCGGCGTACGAGCACGAGGCGGCGCTCCTGGGCCAGCCAGTTGATCGCCGAGGACAGCGGCGCGCGGGCGATCGAGGTGAGCTTCTTGCCGCCGCTGGCCTTGTTGTAGAGGGCATAGGCGCGCGAGGCCCGCATCGGCCCCTCGGCCGCGACGATCGCGTGCAGCACGCGCATGATCTCCGGCCGCGGCGTCGCGCGCGGGTCGCCGGTGGGCTCGGGCTCCCAGGCGCGGTAGGGCTCGAGCGTGACGCGGGCCGAGACGGCGACGGTCGGCGGGGCGGGCGGTGCCGCGGGCGCCGCGTCGGCCCAGGCCTCGACCGGCCACGGCGCCGCCGGGCGAGCCGTCGCCGCGCGAGCGTCTCGACCGGGACGCCCGCGAGGTCGGCCAGCAGCGCGCGCTCGTCGAGCGCGACGCGGTCGGGCGGGTCGGGCCAGCCGGTGAGGGCCACGGCGGCGGGGACGAGCCCGGCGCCGCGCAGGCCCTCGAGCGCGAGCAGGACGTCGGGCGTGGTGCGCGGCCCGGCCGGCGCGGCGAGCACGACGGCGAGGCCGAGCGCGGCGGCGAGGTCGCGCACCGAGAAGCGCGGGGTGAGCGGCGCGAGCAGGCCGCCGCCGGCGGCCACGACGACGAAGCGGCCGTCCTCGCCCGCGGCGCGGGCGTCGGCCACGAGCGCCTCGGGGTCGAGCGCGGCGCCCGCGTGGCGCGCGGCGACGAGCGGGGAGGCCGCGGCCGCGAAGCGGTGCGGGGCGACGTCCTCGACCGGCGTGCGGGCACTGCGGGCGAGCGCGGCGGCCGCGGTCTCGGCGCCGGACCCGGTGGCGACGACGAGCCTGGCCCAAGGCCGCTCTGTCGCCGCGCACACGGCGGCCGCGGCGAACGCCGCCGCCGATTCCGGACCCGTGCCGATGACCACGATGCCGCGCACGCCCGGATGCATTCAAGCGCCCTGACGACGGCCTCGGGAGCTAAACTGCGCCCGCGATGCTCGCTGTCATCACCTTCCGCCAGATCGTCGAGCTGCTGATCCTCATCGTGGTCGTCCACGCGGTGCTGCTGGCCCCGCTCATGGTGGCCGTGATCGGCGCCTTCGGCGAGCGCGTCCAGAACGCCGACCTCAAGCCCAGGGTCTGACCTCCGGCGAGGCGCTCGCGCCGCGCGTCGCCGTCGTCGGGCACGCGGAGTGGGTGACGTTCCTGCGCGTGGAGGACCTTCCCGCGACCGGGGAGATCGTCCATGCCCGGCGCGCGTGGGCCGAGCCGGGCGGCTCCGGGCGCCGTGGTGGCCGCCGAGCTCGCGCGCCGCGGCGCGCGGGTCGAGCTGCTGACCGCGCTCGGCGACGATCCGGCCGGCGTGGCCGTGCGCGAGGGCCTCGAGGCGCTCGGCGTCGCGGTGCATGCGGCGATCCGCGCCGAGCCCCACCGGCGCGTGACCGCGCTGATCGACGCCGCCGGCGAGCGCACGCTGGTCGTCCACGGCGAGCGGATGGAGCCCTCCGGGGCGGATCGGCTGCCGTGGACCGACCTCGTGGGCTGCGACGCCGTCGTCGTGGCCAGCGGCGACGGCGCCGCCGGCCGCGCCGCCCGGGCCGCGCCGGTGCTCGTCGCGATGGCCCAGGCCGTGGCCGCGCTCGGGGACGTGGAGGCCGACGCGCTCGTCGCCTCCGCCGACAGCCCGGCCGAGAGCGACGCCGCGGCGAACCTGCGCGCGATCGGCGATCCTCGAGACCCGCGGCACCGGCGGCGGGAGCTGGCGCACGGCCGAGGGGTCCGGCGCCTGGGACGCCCTCGACCCGCCGGCGCCGGGCGGCGACGCCTACGGCTGCGGCGACGCCTTCGTCGCGGGCCTCGCGCTCGCACTCGCCGGCGGCGATCCGCTCGACGAGGCGGTCCGCCTCGCCGCCGCGGCCGGAGCCGAGTGCCGCGCGCGCGACGGCGCGGTGGGCGGGGCCTGAGGGGACAGTCACCTCAGTCGCATTTTGCGTCTGGGGGACAGACCCCTCAGTCGCATTTTGCGTCTGCGGGGACAGACCCCCTAGTCCCGCAGCCGCGTCAGCAGCGGCGCGTGGTCCGAGGGCTTCGTGCCCTTGCGGAAGTTGCGGTCGATCCCGCAGGTCTCCAGGCGCCCGGCCGGGCCGGAGGAGAGCAGCACGAGGTCGATCCGCAGGCCCATCTTGCGGTGGAAGTGGCCCTGGCGGTAGTCCCACCAGGTGAAGCCGGGCTCCTCGGGCTCGAGCTCGCGGAAGGCGTCGACGAGGCCGCCGCGCTCCTCGATCGCGGCCAGCGCGGCGCGCTCCTCGTCGGTCACGTGCGTGGCGCCGACGAACGCGGCCGGGTCGTAGACGTCGCGGTCGGCCGGGCAGACGTTCATGTCGCCGGAGATCGCGACGTCGGCGCCCGCCTCGCGCAGCGCGGCGGCGCGGTCGGCCATCGCGCCGAGGAAGGCGAGCTTCTGGGCGAACATCGGGTGGTCGATCGCCCGCCCGTTGGGGACGTAGACCGACGCGACGCGCAGCCCGCCGACCGTGGCCTCGATCCAGCGCGCCTCCTGGCCGGCCGGCTCGCCGGGCAGCCCGCGGACCGGGTCCTCGATCGTGAGGCCCTCGCGGGCCAGGATCGCCACGCCCTCCCAGCGCCCGCCCGAGTGGTCGACCGCCGTGTAGCCCGCGTCGGCCAGCGCGTCGTGGGGGAAGGCCTCCGGCGTCGTCTTGGTCTCCTGCAGGCAGACGACGTCGGGCGCGTGGAGCTCGAGGAACTCGAGGACCCGCGGCAGCCGGACGCCCAGCGAGTTGACGTTCCAGGTCGTGAGCAGCACGTCAGCGGCGCAGCGTGCGACGGTGGACGACCGTCCGGCCCTCGCGGTCGGCTCCGCTGACGACGAGCGTGAGGGCCCGCGCGCCGCGCGGCGCGTGCAGCGTCGCCCGGGCCTTGCCGCCGGTCACGAGCACGCGACGGCGGGCGACGGTCTTGCCGCCGCGCTTGAGCGCGAACGTGCACGCCCGCGCGTCGGTGCCGCTCAGCGCGCAGCGCGCGCGGACGCTCCGGCGCAGCGTCTTCGGAGCGGCCACGGCAAGCCGCAGCGGCGTGCGCTTGCCGACCCAGATCGGCGTCGAGTAGGCGTCGACGACCGCACCGCGGACGACCTCGAGCCCGTAGCGGCCGCGGCCGTCGGCGGCGAACGGGTAGGTGACCGTCCCGCCGGCGATCGGCACCGAGCGCCACGGCGCGCCGTTCTTGACCACGACGAGCGTCGCGCCGCTCGCGGCGCCGGTCACGCGGGCGCTGAACGGAGGCCTTCGATCCCGCCACGGTGTCGCCGAAGATCGCCGCGTGCTTGTCGCCCGGCGCGCGTGCCGTCAGCCGCAGGCCGGGGCCGGCCGGGCCGAACATCTTCGCGTAGGTGTGACCCCACTCGACGGCGCGCTGCAGGCCGCCGGGCGAGAGCGAGTCGGCGTAGACGACGGTCGCCGCCTTGCCCACCGGGGTCGCGGTCGGGCCGTCGGCCTCGCCGCCGTGATGGGCGTCGCTCGAGCCGACCGCGGCGGCGTGGTCGCCGAGCGCGAGCGCGTGCTCGTAGAACTCGATCGCGGTCGGGACGAACGGGTTGGGCGTCGTCGGCGCCGCCTGGGGGAAGCCGCCCGGGCCGGTGACGACCTCGATCGCGTCGACGTTCTTGACGTAGCCGGTCTGCGCGTCGGTGTAGTCCCACGGGCAGCCGCGGCAGAAGCGCTTGACCGCCGGGTCGTCGGACTTGTAGATCGTCGGGTGGTTGATCTGCGTCCAGCCGCCGGCGGCGTGGACGGCGCGGAGGATCGCCGAGGCGGGCCGCGCCGCGCGCACCTGGACGAGCGCGCCGCTCGCCCGGCGCTCGAGGATCGCGCCGGTGCGGAAGTCCACGAGGTGCGCGCTCCCGTGGTTCATCATGTGCCCGCGGTAGGTGATCTCCTCGGCCGAGCGGACGATCTCGTGGCCGGGGTACTTGGCCTGGTAGCGGCCGATCTCGCCCCAGCCGGCCGACGTCACGTAGTCCGAGAGCGTGATGAAGTCGAGCTTGGCCGTCTTGAACGCGTAGTCGAAGACCGCCTTCATCGTCGCGTCGCCGAGCGCCGAGTTCTCGGCGTGCACGTGCATGTCGCCGACGTACCAGCCCGCCTTGCGCCGCGCCGGCGCGGTGGAGTAGTGCGCCTTGCGGTAGACGTCGCGCTTGGCGACACGCGCCTTCGAGAACGCGATGTCGACCCGCCACGCCACGCCGTTCGGGTCGCCGTCGCCCGGGCCGACGACGGCGGCGACGCCGAGGTCGACCGCCCACCGGCCGGGAGCGATGCGGCCCGGGGAGGAAGCCGCGGGTCGTGCGCCCGGGGACCGGGGTCTTCGGCGCCTTCAGGTACTGCGCGCGGCTGGAGAACCCGCGCGGGGAGACGATCACGTCGGGGTGGCTCGAGCCGCCCCAGCCGCGGAACTCCTTGACGCCCCACACCTTGTCCCCGCCGCGCCGCGGGCCGTAGAGCCCGAGGTCGAGGACGTGCGTGTCGTTGGCGCCGGCCGAGCGCTCGGGCTTGTCCCAGCAGTACTTCACGCGCACCGCCGTCGTCCCCTTCGGGACCGAGAACGGGAGCAGCACCTCGCTGCCCTGGCGGGAGGCCGGGAACGACCCGGTGATCGTCTTCGAGGGCGCGATCGGGGTTCCGGGACACGAAGCGGGCGTCGCGGCGGAGGACGTCGCCGCCGGCAGTGCGGCGAAGGCGATCAGGGCGGGGAGGAGGCGCAGGCGGGTCACGGCGCCAGGCTATCCTCGCCGACCCGTGTCGGAGGCGCTCTTCTCAGCCCAGGACGGGCGCTGGCTGCCGAGCGCCCTGGCCGTCGGCCCGTGGGACCCCGGCGCGCTGCACGGCGGCCCCGTCGCGGCGCTGCTCGCCCGCGCGCTCGAGACGCTGCCCGCCGCCGGGCCGATGCGCACGACGCGCCTCTCGGTGGAGATCCTGCGGCCCGTGCCGGTGGCGCCGCTCGAGGTCCGCGCCGACGTCGTGCGCGACGGCCGCCGGGTCCAGTACGCCGAGGCGACCCTGCTCCACGACGGCACCGAGCTGTGCCGCGCGAGCGCCTGGCGGGTGCGGCGCAGCGAGACCCCCGTCGCGCCCGAGCCCGCCGTGGAGCCGCCGCCGCAGCAGCCCGAGGACGTCGGGTCGCAGCGAGTGGCGGGGCGAGGGCGACTCAGGGCTTCGTCTCGGTCACCGAGCACCGCTACGCGGCCGGCGGCTGGGAGGTCGGGCCCGCCGACGTCTGGTTCCGCCTCGGCACGCCGCTCGTCGCCGGCGAGGCGGTCACCCCGCTGCAGCGCGCGATGGCGCTCGGGGACTTCGGCAACGGCGTCAGCGCCGCCGTCCCTGGGACACCCACACGTTCGTCAACACCGACCTCACCGTCTACCTCGACCGCGATCCCGTCGGGGAGTGGCTGCTGCTGCGCGCGCGCACCCGGCTGGATCCGAGCGGCTCGGGCGTGGCCGAGAGCGAGCTCTTCGACACCACCGGCCGGGTCGGGCGCGCGCTCCAGTCCCTCTACGTCGACGAGCGGCCCTGACGTGGACGCCTGGGTCCGCGAGGCCGCCGAGCGGATCGCCCGCCACGCCGAGCGCGAGCTCGAGGCGCTCGTCGCCGTGTCCTCCCCCTCGGGGGACAAGCGCGGCGGCGAGGAGGCGGTCTCGGTCGCCGCGGCGCTGCTGCCCGGACGAGGCCGCCGTCGAGCGCCTGCCCTGCTCGACCGCGGGCAGCGCCGACGACCTGCTCGCGCGCCTGCGCGGGACGGGCACGAAGCGGATCGTCCTGCTCGGCCACCTCGACACCGTCGTCAGCCACGAGGACCACGCCGCCTTGTCCCGCGAGGACGGGCGCCTCGTCGGGTCGGGCACGGTCGACATGAAGGGCGGCGACGTGCTGGCGATCGGCGTGCTGCGCGCGCTGGCCGCCCGGCCCGAGCTCTACGCCGAGGCGGCGCTGCTGCTCGTGCTCGACGAGGAGTGGCGCTCGCGACCGCTGGCCCATGCGCCGGGCTTCGCCGGCTGGGACGCCTGCCTGTGCTTCGAGGGCGGCGAGCGCACCAAGGACGGCCACGAGGGCGTCGTCGTCCGCCGCAAGGCGGCCGGCACGCTGCGCGTCGAGGCGACCGGCCGCGCCGCGCACTCCGGCTCGTCCCCGGACAAGGGCGCCAACGCGCTGCTCGGCCTCGCCGCCGCGGCGCAGGCGGTCGCCGCCTGCCACGACCCGCGCGGCCCGCTGCGGCTGACCGCCGTGCCCACCGTCGCGCGCTCCGGCGACGCGTTCAACGTCGTCCCCGCGGCGGGGACGCTGCTGTGCGACCTGCGCGCCGACGACGAGCGCGCCTTCGAGGAGGTCATGGCCGCCGTCCCGGAGACCGTCGGGGAGGTCGCGCTGGCCTGCTCGCTCGACCGCTCGTGGCCGAGCATGGACGCCCGCGACGCCACGCGCGCGACGCTGGCCGCGGCGAGCGAGCGCCTCGGCCGCCCGGTCGCGGGCACCGAGCGCGGCGGCGCGAGCGACGCGAGCTACGTCGCGCCCTACGTGCCGGTCACGATCGACGGCCTCGGCCCGCGCGGCGGCAAGGCGCACGCGCCCGGCGAGTTCGTGCTCGCCGAGTCGCTGGCCACGCGCGCCGAGGTGGCCATGGCCGTCACCGCCGCCGTGCTGGACGCCTGACGCAACGCACACACCCGTGTCACCCGCGACGCTCTACGATCGCCCCCGAGGCGGGACCCCGATGGACGCGATCTCTCTGCGCAACCGGCTGCTCGTGGCGGCGGCGACCTGGCGTGACGGCGTCGGCGAGCCCCTGCCGAAGATGCCCAAGGCCGATCCCGAGGCCCAGGTCGAGGCCTTCGAGCTCGAGCTCGTCCAGCGCCTGTGGGACGGCGCGACCCCGCAGAACGCCGCCGAGGTCGCCGACCGCACGTGGTCGCTGGTCCACGACCGCCCCGACGACGATCCCGTCAAGGTGCGGGTCGTGGCCTGCCACGAGGCCCTGGCCCAGCTGCGGCGCGGAGGCTGAGTCGCCGTGCGTTGGCCCACGCGTTCCTGCGGGTAGGGGGCTGGGGTGGACGAGACGACCGCGACAGCGATCGCCTGCGCGCTTTCGGTCGGCACGGCGCTGGCCGACCTCGACGAGGTCGACACCCGGCACATCGCCGAGGCGCTCGTCGACCTGCCCGAGCCCGACCGCTGGGCCACGGTCAAGAGCCCGGGTCACGCCACGGCCTTCCTGACCGTGGGATCGCTCGAGTTCGTCCTCGACGCGGGCATGACCGCGCTCGGCGACCTCGAGCTCTCGCGCCGCGTGCGGGTCCGGCCGGCGGCCGACCCCGCGAGCTGAGCCGCCTAGGCCAGCCGGTTCTCGATCGACATCGGCGCCGCGCCGGGCGCCTCGGCCGGCGGGGCCGGCTCGTCGGCGTCCTCGACGCCGAGCAGCGCGGCCAGCTCGCCGGAGTCGAACATCTCGCCGACGATGTCGGCGCCGCCCACGAGCTCGCCCTTGACGAAGAGCTGCGGGATCGTCGGCCAGTTCGAGAGCGCGGAGAGCTCCTGGCGGATCCGCGGGTCGGGCAGGATGTCGACGGCGGCGAACGGCACGCCGAGGGCCTGCAGCGAGGCGGCCGTGCGGGCGGAGAAGCCGCACATCGGCTGCTCGGGCGTGCCCTTCATGAACAGCAGGACGGGGTTGTCGGCGATGGCCTGCTCGATGGCCTCGCGCAGCGTGGTGGGCTCGGCGCTCATGCGGGTTCTCCCGGGGTCGTCTGGATCGACAGGGCGTGGATGCGGTCGCCGACCTCGGGGCCGAAGACGTCGTAGACGAGGCGATGCTGGGCGATGCGGGACAGGCCCGCGAAGGCGTCGCCGGACACGCGCGCCTGGAAGTGCCGGCCATCGCCGGTCACCTCAGCGCGGGTGCCGGGAATGCCGGCCTCGATACGGTCCTTCAGCTCCTCGGGAGTGACCACGCGATCCACTATAAGCGTCCTTGACGGCGAGCTATACTTTGTGAAGCCATGATCACGCTGACAGACGTCGGAGCCCAGAAGGTCAACGACTTCCTCGCCACCCAGGGCGATGCCGCCACCAGTGCCGGCCTGCGGGTCGGCGTGCGCGGGGGCGGCTGCTCGGGCTTCCAGTACGTGCTCGCGTTCGACGAGCAGCGCGACGGCGACGAGGTGTTCTCCGACAAGGGGATCAAGCTCCTCGTCGACGAGCAGTCGCTGCCCTACGTCAGCGGCTCGACGATCGACTACGTCGAGGAGATGATGGGGGCCGGCTTCAAGGTCGAGAACCCCAACGTCGTGGCCGCCTGCGGCTGCGGCTCCTCCTTCCGCGTCACCGAAGACACCGACTGCTCACCGGTCTGAGCGGGCGCGGCCTCAAGCCGCACCCCGTGATCGGCCGATAGGCACTACGTGGGAAGCCATCCTGCGGTGGCCGCCGACGTGCGCGTGCGCGACATGCTCGCGTCGGACGCGCTGCTCGCTCACTTCCAGCCGATCGTCCGCCTCGCCGACGGGGTCACGATCGCCTACGAGGCACTCGTCCGTCCCCAGGACGAGGTGCTCGCCAATCCCGAGCGGTTCCTCGACGCCGCCGGGGAGGCCGGGCTGCGGGCCGAGGCCGAGCTCGCCTGCTGGCGCGCCGCGGCGTCGGCCGGGCCGCCGCCCGACGGCCGGCTGCTCTTCCTCAACGTCTCGCCCGGCGTGCTCGCCCATCCGGGCTTCCTCGAGCTCGCCACGACGCTCGGCGATCCGCCCGTCGTCGAGCTGACCGAGCGCGACGCGCTGGCCGACTTCGACGGGATGCGCGAGGTCCTCGAGCCGTGGATCACCGGCGGGGCGCTGCTGGCGATCGACGACGTGGGGGAGGGCTTCGCGTCGCTGCAGGCGATCCTCGAGCTCGGCCCGCGCTTCGTGAAGCTCTCGCGCCGCCTGATCGCCGGGGTCGACACCGACCGGCGCCGCGGCGCGCTCGTCTCCCTGCTGGCCCGCTACGCGGCCGAGACCGACCTGTCGATCGTGGCCGAGGGGATCGAGCGCCCCGAGGAGCTCGAGACGCTGCGCGAGCTCGGGGTCCACTACGCCCAGGGCTACCTGCTGGCCCGCCCGGCCCCGCCGTGGCCCGAGGTCTCCGACGCCGCCCGCCCGCGGCGGGCCGACCGTCCCGCGCCCTCGGCGATCGCCGGTCTGGCCGACGCCTCCGGCCCCGAGCAGGCGTGCGCGGCCGTGATCGACCATCTCGCCCGGCGCGAGCTGCTGATGCCGAGCATCTACCTCCAGCGCGGCGGCGTGCTGCGCTGCATGGGCCTGCGCGGCTACTGGCAGCTGCTCGACGGGATGCCGCCCGGGGCCGGCGTGATCGGCCGGGTCTACTCGACCGGCGAGCCGCTGCTGATCGACGACATCGCCGACTCCCCGGACTACCTCGAGGCCTCGCCGGGCGTGCGCAGCGAGGCGTGCGTGCCGATCTCCTGCTGCGGGCGCCGCGTCGGCGCGCTCAACGTCGAGTCGCCGGCGGCGCTGCCCGAGGGCCTGCTCGACGAGCTGATCGCCGTGTCCGCCGCGCTCGGCGAGCGCCTGCAGGCGCTCGGCGACTTCGGCGACCACCGCTCGGCCGACCGCCTGATCCGCCACGCCACCGCGCTGGCCGGAACCGTCGGCGCCGACGACATCGCGCGCCAGGCCGTCGCCGCCGCCTGCGACGTCACCGGCCTGGGCACGGCCGCGCTCGCGCTCGGCCCGTCCTCCGGCGAGCTCGAGGTCGTCGCCGCCACCGGCCCGCTGGCCGACGTGTTCACCGGGCTCGACCACGAGGCGCTCGCGCACATGGCGGGCTGGGTGACCGGCGTGCGCTCCTGCTACACCAACGACGAGCCCGGCGGGCACGGCTTCGTCGGGCACGAGCGCCTGCGGGCCGGCGGCGTCGAGTCGATCGTCGTCGTGCCCGTCGAGGGCACGCACGAGCGCCGCGGGATCATCGCCGTCGCCCACGACGAGCCCCAGCTGCTGACGACCGAGCTCGTCGAGCTCGTCGAGCTCCTCGGCGCGCAGGTGTCGGCCTGCCTGAGCACCGCCGACGCGGTGGCGGTCCTGACCGAGCGCGCCACCCAGGACCCGCTGACCGGCCTCGGCCACCACGCGACCTTCCACGCCGCGCTCGGGGCGGCGCGCGCCGAGCTCGACCCGAGCCGGCGCCTGGCCCTGATCGTCGCCGACATCGACGGCTTCAAGGCCATCAACGATGCCCACGGGCACCTCGTCGGCGACCAGCTGCTGCGGTCGGTGGCGGCCGCCTTCGCCGGGGCGCTGCGCAGCAACGACCGCCTCTTCCGGATCGGCGGCGACGAGTTCGCCGCCCTGGTCGACGTCGCCGACGCCCGCGACGCCACGCGCGTCGGCCGCCGGCTGGTCGAGGCGGTGCGCGCGCTGGGCAGCGCCACGGTGTCGGTCGGCGTGGCCGTGGGCGAGGGCGGCGAGCCCGACCGCGACCTGTTCGCCCGCGCCGACGGCGCCCTCTACGCGGCCAAGCGGGCGGGGCGCGATCAGACGAGCCTGGCCGACCCGCCGGCCTCCGCGGACCGGCGCCAGACGGCGCTCTGGGAGTAGCGTCGTCCCGTAGGATCAGGGCATCCGTCATGACCCGCCGGGTCCGCCTCATCCTCTCATCGTCCTCGGGCTCGGCGTCGTGTGGGCCGCGATCGCGCTGGCCGGGCCGACCTCCGGGCGACGCGACACGGTGACGGCCGACGCCTACGCCAAGGGCCGCATCGGATTCGCCGTCAAGCGCCTGCGCGACCGTGACCTGAACGCCGCGCGCCTGCGGATCTACGGCAAGTCGCGCGCGCTCTCGCTGGCCGGGATGCACAAGGCGGTCAAGGTCGGACGGCTGCGCGTGCCCGCGCGCGCGTCGGTCAAGAAGCGCCTCAAGCACCTGTCGGCCAAGAAGCGCAAGCGCTGGCTGCGCGCCCACACCCGGCTGACCGCGCTGTCGCTGCCGCACGACGCCGGCGCCGCCGGCCCGGCGCCCGAGGCCGCGCCCGGCCCCTACCGCGCCCCGACGGGGTCGGGGAACCTCCTGCCGATCGGCGGCAACGTCGGCTGCGTGCCGTTCTACGGGACCTTCGGCCAGGAGCGCTGGCCGTCGGCCTGCTGGCGGCCCTACGGGTCCGGCTCGCCCTTCAACCAGACGCTGCCCGCCTTCCCGGCCGTCGATCCGCGCTCGACCCAGATCGTCGCCCACCTGATGGCGGATCTCGGCTCCAACGGGCCCAACCCCGAGCCCGTCACGGCCGGCAACGACCGCTGGGGCCATCCGATCTACTGGAACGCCCCGACCGATCCCGAGTACACCGTGCACTGCGTGCGCGACTGGGGACGCTGCGAGGTCGAGGGCCTCAAGGTGCGCATCCCGAGCGGCGCCCGCGCGGCCACCGGCTCGGACGGGCACCTGGCCGTCGTCGACCAGCTCGCCGGCTGGGAGTACGACTTCTGGCAGGTGCGCCGGCGCCCGGCCAACGGCGGGCGCCTCGACATCTCGTGGGGCGGGCGCACGCCGGTCGGCTACGACCACGGCGACGGCCGCGACTCGGACTCGACGGCCTCGCACTTCGGCCAGCTCGCGGGGATCGTGCGGGCGCCCGAGCTCCAGGCCGAGCGCGTCGACCACGCGCTGTTCATCGTCGTGCCGTGCGACTCCGGCCACCGCGTGTTCCCCGCCTCGGGCGTCGGCAGCGAGTGCGCGGCGCAGGGTCGCCCGGACCGCGACGCGCCGTCGGAGGGCACGCGCTTCCAGCTCGCGATGTCCGACGCCGAGATCAACGCGCTGAACGCGCCCGGCTGGGCCAAGGCGCTCTACCTCGCGATGGCGCACTACGGCATGTACGTGGGCGACACGGGCGGCGGCCCGTGGCAGGTCGTCCAGGAGTCCGATCTGACCTACACGAGCTTCGGCGTGCGCGACAAGTGGATCGACTTCGCGCAGCGCGTCGGCGCGCGGCCCGGCGCCGACGGGACCTTCCGGCTGCCCTACGGCAACCAGATCGACTGGCGCCATCGCCTGCGCGTGATCGCGCCGTGCGTGGCCGCGAAGATCTGCTGAGTCAGGCCGCGACGGGCAGCGCCGTGCCGTCGAGCGCGCCGAGGCAGCGCTCGAGCGAGGCGGCGATGCAGGTGAAGGTCGGGGTGTCCTGCTTGGTGTACGAGGAGGACTCGGTCGTCCGCAGCCGCTGGACGAGGTCGAGGAACGAGCTCGGGTCGTCGGTCTCGAAGGCGACGACGAACTCCTGGTCGTCGAGGCCGAACGAGTAGCTCGTGTTCAGGTCGATCGAGGGGTACTCCTTCCCGACCTTGATGTGCTCCTGCATGATCCGGTAGCGCTCGTCGGCGGGCAGCGCGTACCAGGCCCGCGTCTTGATGAACGGGTAGACGAAGAGGAAGCGCGAGTGGCCCGGGCCGGACCTCGAGCCGCGACTCGTCCGAGTACTCCGAGGGCTTGGTCATCGCGAGGTACGAGTAGGGCATCTCGGCCCACTTCATGAGCCCGCTCTGGTTGAGCACGACGTGGAACTCGTGGATGCGCTCGAGGTTCTCGGCCTGGGACAGAAGCAGGAGGTCGGCGTCGCCCCGCGTACCCACGCAGGAGAACGTCCGCAGCAGGTGTCCGTCGGCGAAGTCCTCGCAGGCGGCGAGGAACTCGCGCTTGTGCTGCGCGCGCTCCTCGTCGGCCAGGCGGCGCCAGGCCGGGTCGAGCTGCAGGAAGGTGTACTTGACGAAGTGGCGACGGGGCATGTGAGGTCAGCGACGAGACGCCATTCCAGGGTACCCCGCAGCTATGCTGAGGCGGTGCGAATCGCGCTCGTCTCGCCCTATTCGTGGACGTATCCGGGCGGGGTTACGCGCCATATCGAGGCCTTGGCGGGACAGTTCCAGGAGCGGGGTCACGAGGTGCGCGTCCTCACCCCCTTCGATCCCGACGACCGCTTCGCCGCGATCAGCCATCGCGGCGCGCGTCCGCAACCCCGCGAGGTGGCCGATCACGTCGTGCCGCTGGGCCGCACGATCGGGTACCCGCTCAACGGCGCGGTGTCGAACCTGGCGGGCACGCCGTCGGCCGTCGCGCGGCTGCGCTCGGAGCTCGCCGCGGGCGACTTCGACGTCGTGCACATCCACGAGCCCGTCGTCCCGACGATCTCCTGGGACGCGACGGCGTTCTCCCGTTCGCCGCTCGTCGGCACCTTCCACACCTTCGGCGAGAACGCGCTGACCCACGGCGTCGCCGCGCTGATGGGCTCGCGCCGGCGGATGAACCGGCTCCACGTCCGCATCGCCGTCTCCGAGGCCGCCGCCTGGACCGGGCAGCGGTTCTTCGGCGGGCGCTACCGCGTGATCCCCAACGGCGTCGCCGTGCCCGAGCACGTCGCGGCGCGGGCCGAGGGCGACGCGCTGCGCATCCTCTTCGTCGGCCAGGCGGTCGACCGCAAGGGCCTGCCCGTGCTGCTGCGCGCCTTCGAGGCGCTGCGCGAGCACGTGCCCGCCGACGCTGCGGATCGTCGGCGCGACGCTCGACGAGGTCGAGCCGCTGCTCATGAACCGCGACGGGGTCGAGGTGCTCGGCAAGGTCTCCGACGAGGAGAAGCAGGCCGAGCTCGACGCCGCCGACGTGCTCGCCGCGCCGTCGCTCGGCGGGGAGAGCTTCGGCATGGTCCTGACCGAGGCCTTCGCCCACGGCACGCCCGTCGTCGCCTCGGACATCGCCGGCTACCGCGACGTCGCTGCGCGACGGCCGCGACGGCGTGCTCGTCCCCCGCGGCGACGCCGCCGCGCTGGCCGGCGCGCTGCGCGACCTCCACGAGGACCCGGCCCGCCGCGCCGAGCTCGGCCGCTCGGCCCGCGAGCGCGCCGAGCGCTACGCCTGGCCCCACGTCGCCGGCGAGGTGCTCGACGCCTACGCCGAGGCGCGCGAGCTCGCCGTCCCGCCCAGCGTGTCGCTCACGGTCTCCCGCCGTGCCGCCGAGCGCCTCGGCGCCGTTCCCGCCGACGGCCGTCCCCGCGTCCCGGCCCAGCGCCTGCCCAGCCCCGAGCCACCGCTCGAGACCGGCCGCCGCCGGCCCGCGCTCGCCGCGCTGCGCCGCGTCGCCACCGTGCTCGCCGCCGCCGCCGGCGTCTTCCTCGCCTACTCGGCGCTCCAGCGCATCGGGCTCGACAAGATCGGCCGCTCGCTGCTCGACTCCTCGCCCGCCTGGGTGCTGACCGGGCTGGCGCTGATGTGCGCCTCGATGGCCGTCCGCGCCGTCGCCTGGCACGCGATCCTCAAGGCCGCGCTGCCCCGCGCGCGCATCACGCTCGGCGACGCGCTGCAGGGGACGTTCGTCGGCGTGCTCATGTCGGCCACGCTGCCCGCCCGCCTCGGCGAGCCGTCGCGTGCGCTGATCGTCGCCCGGCGCACCGGCCGCCCGCGCGACAACCTGCCCGCGATCCTCGGCACGATCGTCTCGCAGACGATGCTCAACCTCCTCGCGCTGCTGATCCTCGGCGCGGTGATGCTGAGCTCGATCGACTTCTTCCACGGCCACCAGCGCGGCCTGCTGCTCGTCTCGATCGCGCCGCTCGTGCTGCTCGTCGTCGTGGTGATCGCGCCGGCGATCGTCCGCCGCGGCGCGCTGCCCCAGGTCCGCGCCGCGCTCGCGCGCGTGCGCTCCGGGCCTCGCCGTCTTCCGCCGCCCGCGCCTGGCCGCCGTGGCCACCGGCGCGCAGCTGTCGGCCTGGGTCATCCAGTGGCTGGCCTGCTACGTCCTGCTCGTCGCGCTCGGCCTCGACAACCAGGCCGGCCTCGGCGCCGCCGCGGCCGTGCTCTTCGCGGTCAACGTCACCGCCGCCGTCCCGGCCACGCCGTCCAACCTCGGCGTCTTCCAGGCCGCCTGCGTCGCCGTGCTCCACGGGGCCTACCACGTCGGCGCGGCCGACGCCCTGGGCTACGGCATCGTCCTGCAGGCCGTCGAGATCGCGACCGCCGTGATCATGGGCGCCCCGGCGCTGGTCAAGGAGGGCGTCTCCTGGAAGGACGTCAAGCTGCGCGCGATGCACACCTCGCCGGTCGAGCTGCCCGGCCCGCGAGTCGACCGAGAAGCGCCGCCGGCGCGTCGAGGTCGAGGCCTGAGCCTCGCCGGCTACGGCGCGGCCGAGGCCGGCGCCGGCGCCGCGTAGATCCGCCACTCGCGCTCGATCTCCAGGCCCGACGGAGCGATAGAGCCCGAGCGCGGACTCGTTGTGGGCCTGGACGTCGAGCGCCAGGCCGCGGCCGCCGGCCCGCTCGAGGTCCGCGCCCGCGTGCAGGAGCAGGGCGCGCCCGAGGCCGCGGCCGCGCTCGCCGGCGGCGACGGCGAGCGAGGCGATGTAGCCGCGGCCGCTGTCGAGCACGCGACCGGCGACCCAGCCCACCGGCCGGCCGTCGCGGCGCGCGAGGAACATGGGCCCGGGGACCTGCATCGTCGCGCGCCACGCGTCGAGGTCGCGCTCGTTGTGCCCGGGCACGGCGGCCCAGGCCGCGTCGACGTAGATCAGCCGGTGCACGGCCTCGTCGGCGTCGCCGAGGCGGTAGGGCGTGACATCGGCGCCGTCCGGGAACGCCGCCGTGGGAAGCGGCCCGGCGCTCTCCGGGCGCGCCAGCGAGAACGACGAGTGGTGGTGGCGCAGCCCGTGGCGCTCGAGCGCCGCCAGCCGCGCCGCGTCGCCGGCGAAGGTCATGAGCTCGACGCCCTCGCGCCGCGCGAGCAGCCAGGGCAGGAGCTCGTCGGCCACGTCGTCCGTCGCGCCCGGGTCGGCGACGAGCACGGCTTCGCGCCGCCCGGGGGAGGCGAAGCCGCGAACGCGTCCGTCGCCGCCGAGGGCGACCACACCGAGCGGCGACGCCGCCCTCGTCGTCGATCCACTCGCCCACCTCCGCGGCGCTGCTCTCCGCCTCGCCGAACCACGCGGCCTCCTCGGCGACGGCGAGGTTCAGCACGGTTTCGCGGTCGTCGTCGGTGGCCGGGCGGAGCGTCATCGGGCGAGCCTAGCCCGCGGGTCGCCGGGGGGACTGTCCCCTCGGACGCAGTTGACCGGGTCTGCGTCTCTGTAGATAGTCACGGCTGCGTGCCCAACGCCCGGGACCAGGAGGTCAGGATGTCGCTGGATCAGAAGAGAGCCCGCGTCTTCGGGGTGCTCTACCTCATCACCTTCCTCACGTCGATCCCGGCGCTGGCCATGTACCAACCCGTCCTCGACGATCCCGTCGGCTACATCGCGAGCGGCGGGCATGACACGCAGATCTTGTTCGCCGCCCTGCTCGAGCTGCTGCTGATCATCGCGAACATCGGCACCGCGGTCGTGATCTTCCCGATCGCTCCGACGACAGAGTGAGGAGGGGGCGCTCGGCTACGTGACCGCGCGGGTGATCGAATGCACGTTCATCCTCGTCGGCATCCTGTCCGTGCTCGGCATCATCACGCTGCGCAACCAGGTCGCCGGTGCGTCAGAGGGCACGGTTGCGTACACGCTCGCGGCGATCAAGGACTGGACCTTCCTCCTCGGCCCCGGCTGGGTCGTCGGCTGGGGGAACGGGCTGCTGCTCGGCTACCTGATGTACCGCTCCGAGCTCGTGCCGCGACGGGCCGCATGGCTCGGCCTCGTCGGCGGTCCACTGATCATCCTGACCGGGACGGCAGTGCTGTTGAGCGGCGACCAACCGAGCGACACCCTGCATTCGCTGCAGGGCCTTGCGACGATCCCCGAGTTCCTCTGGGAGCTCTTCCTCGGCGTCTACTGCACCTTCAAAGGCTTCAGGCGATCGTCACCGATTCTGCGAACGGCCACCAGCCAGGTTCGGGCGACCGCTTGACCGCGCGTGCGCCGGAGGGGTCTGTCCCCCTGGACGCAGAATGCGCCGGAGGGGCCTGTCCCCTGGACGCAGAATGCGCCGGAGGGGCTGTCCCCCTCAGGGCGCGGCCCTACAGCGCCTTCTCCCCGAAGTACGTCGCCATCGGGTTGGCGTTGAAGTTCTCGATGTCCCGGTAGCCGGCCGAGACGTACAGGTGGTGCGAGTGCGGCTGGCGGGGGCCGGTGTCGAGGCGGGCGATCGAGTAGCCGAGCTCGCGGGCGCGGGCCTCGAGCGCCCCGAGGAGGCGGCGGGCGACGCCGCGGCCGCGGGCGGCGGGGATCACGTACATCCGCTTGAACTCGCAGGCGCCGTCGGGCAGCCGCTTGATCCCGCCGCAGCAGATCGCCGCGCCCTCGTCGTCCTCGCCGACGAGGAAGTCGCCGTGGGGCGGGCCGAACTCCGCCGGCCCGGCCTTGGGCATGTCGGGGCCGTCGATGTCGAGGTCGTCGTAGAGCGACGCGATCTCGTCGCGCATCCCCGCGAGCAGCGAGAGCGCGGGCTCCCGCGTCGGTGGCGCGCTGACGAAGCGCACGCGTCAGTCGTCCTGCGCCGGCATCGCGAACGTGAACATCCGCTCGGCCTCGATCCGCGCGTAGACCGCGCCCGAGTCCATGAGCTCCCGGTAGCTCTCGCCGGTGGTCGGGAGGTAGACGTCGAGCAGCGCCTCGCGCAGCTCGGCGCCGTCCTCCGGGTCGACCGGGACCGGGACGGCGCGCCCGTGCACGGTGATCGCGAGCTCCTCGCCGGGCAGATGGACCGCGCTGACCTGCGGCCGCGCCTCGATGTGGCGCCAGCGCACGGAGTCCGGCGAGGTGCCGAAGACGAAGGCGCCGTGGAAGAAGATCGAGTCGACCGGGCCGACGATCGGTCGCCCGTCGGCGGTCACCGTGGCCAGCGCGAGCAGGCACATGCCCTGCAGCCGCTCGGCGACCGCGGCGGCGGAGCAGGCGGCGCTCCTCGCCGTGGATCCGCCGCAGGTGGGGCCCGCCGCGGCGTAGGAGCGGTCGATCAGCTCCTGGAGAACGCGGAGGAGATCGTCCGCGGTCTCGCGCATGGCGTCAGGCGGCGGCCGGGGCCTTCTTGCGCGGACGAAGTCGAGCACGGCGGCGTTGAACTCGTCGGCGCGCTCGAGGTTGAGGCCGTGCGGGCCGCCGGCGATCACGGTCAGCTCCGAGCCGGGGACCAGCGCGTGGATCTCCTGCGACTTCCAGACCGGCACGAGGACGTCGTGCTCGCCGCCGATCACGTGCACGGGCATCGCCAGCGCGCCGACCCGGTCGCGCGCCTCGTGGCGCGCGGCGGCGCCGAGCTGGCGGGCGAAGCCCTCGGGCTGCTGCGGGTTGGGGTTCTGCAGCATCAGGTCCTTGAGGAACTTGCACGCCGCGCTCGTTCTCGAAGAACTCCTCCGACAGGCAGAGGAGCAGCAGCTCGTCGACCATCTGCTCGTGCGTGCGCCCGGCGGCCGACTCGGCCCAGATGCGCGCCTTCTCGCGACCCCAGCGGCCGGCGCCGGCGTAGGTGACGGCGAGCTGGAGCGTGCGCACGCGCTCGGGCGCGGCCAGCGCGACCTCCTGGGCGATCATCCCGCCCATCGAGAGGCCGAGCAGGTGGAAGGTGTCGAGGCCGAGCTCGTCGGCCAGGCCGAGCACGTCGGCGGCCATGTCGCGGACGTCGTAGTCGGCGCGTCGCGTAGCCCGACTGGCCGACGTCGCGGTTGTCGCAGGTGATGACCTGGAGGTGCGGCGACCAGGCGGGGATCTGCAGCGCCCAGGCCGTCGAGTCGGCGCCGAGGCCCATCAGGCAGATGAGCGGCTCGCCCTCCCCGTGGACGTCGTAGTGGAGGTCGATTCCGTTCACGTGCGCGGTGGGCATGGCGGCCAGACTACGGACGCGCGAGCGACAGGGCCGCGGCGACGTGGCGTGCCACGCCGGCCCGCGAGAGCGAGCCGGCGGGCAGCTCGACGACGAACGCCGTGCCGCTCCGCGCGTTCTGCCAGCGGATCGCCGTGCCGGTGAGCGGCGGCGAGCGCACGACCCGCATGTGGGCGCGGGCGGCGTAGCGGTTCAGCAGCCCGGGCCGTCGTCCGCCCTGGCGGTAGACGAGGTCCATGTGCTGGTGGTACCAGACCGACGCGGTCGGGTTCACACGCCGGACGAGGCGCATCATCGCCCGCGTCTCGGGCTGGGAGGCCGGCTTCGAGCCGGCGGCGTAGGTCGTGAACGGCCGTCCGGTGTAGCGCCAGGCGCGTGGGAAGTTCCGGTTGAGGTCGACGCCGTAGGCGTTCTGGCGCGTGCCGCGGACCTCCCCGTCCGGGTTGAGCGTGGGCACGAGCCACAGCGCCGACCCGGCCGGCGGCCGGCGGCGCAGCAGCGCGCGGACGACCGGCCGCCCGGCGCGCTCGTCGCCGTGGATGGCGCCGACGACGAGCACCCGCCGCTTCGGCGGCCTTCGGCCCCACGCGGATGACGCGTAGCGGCCGATGGCGCACGGAGTGGCCGAAGACGGCGCGGACGACGGGCGGTGGCGGCGGAGCGGCGGCGACGATGCGCCGAGGCTACGCCAGCTGCGCCGGGTCGAGCCGCACGGGGCTCTTCGGCGACTCGGCGATGACCTCGTCGGGGCCGGCCTCGTCCTTGAGCTTGCCGCTCTTCATCCCGAAGTAGTTGGCCTGCGGGTGATGGGCGACGATCGCGACCGTCGACTGCTCGGGCTCGACGCGCGTGGCCGCCCGACAGGCGCATCCCGATCTTCTCGGCGTCGAGGAGGCGGAAGAGCTTCTCGTGCTCGGACTGCTCGGGCACGGCGGGGTAGCCCCA
Organism: uncultured Solirubrobacterales bacterium; assembly: GCA_963737395.1. Lineage (GTDB taxonomy): Bacteria > Actinomycetota > Thermoleophilia > Solirubrobacterales > Solirubrobacteraceae > JBBQAA01. The sequence continues at coordinate 84,852 of CAVTSQ010000011.1, forward strand.
CGAGTAGCGGCGGCCCTGGCTGGCGCCGATCCCGAGGTCGTGGCGGATCATCGCGTGCATCCACTCGGCCATGCCCTCGGCCGTCTGGACGCCCATGCCGTGCACGAAGAGCTGCTCGGCGAACTCGCCGTCCTGCTCGAGCTGCGCCATGCGCTCGGTGATCTCGTCGCCGGCGGTGACGGCCTGGAAGGCGACGACGTCGATGTCGCCGGAGTCGAGCGGGCGGTAGAAGTCGGCCAGGCAGATCCGGTCGTGGCCGGGCTGGCGCGGCATGACGAAGCGCTCGAGCTCCTTCTCGCCGGGCGCGTCCGGGTCCCACACGATCAGGTCGTTGCCGTCGGCGTTGGACGGGAAGTAGCCCAGCCGCGCCTTGGGGAAGAGGTAGTCCTGCTCGGCCCACATGCGCTCCAGGCGCGGGCGGAAGTCCTCGTTGACGAGCTTGTCCCACTCCTCGCCCTTGACGCCGCGGCCGCCCCAGTGGAGCTTGAACAGCACGTGGAGGTCGAGGTGGGGCCAGACCTCCTCGAGGTCGACCTCGATCTCCCTGGCGCCCCAGAACGGCGGCGTCGGGATCGGCACGTCGGTGCGCGCGGCCGAGCGGACCGACGAGTCGTCGGTCGGGCCGAGCTCGGGCTCGGGGCCCTTCTCGCGCAGCGTCTTGGCCTCGTCGTAGACCTGCTGGACGAGCTCCTCGCGCCGCTCGGGCTCGACGAGGCGGTCCATCACGGCCAGGCCCTCGAAGGCGTCCTTGCAGTAGAAGACGCCGGGCTCGTACATGTCCTCGGAGTCGGTGCCGCCGGGGAAGAGGATCCGCCGGCCGAAGTTGCGGTTGATCGCGGCGCCGCCGACGAGCACGGGGTACTCGAGCGACTGCGAGTGCAGCTCCTGGACGCACAGCGGCATCTGCTTCGAGGTCGAGACGAGCAGGGCGGAGAGGCCGATCGCCGTGGCGTCGTGCTCCTTGGCCGCGTCGACGATCGTGCCGATCGGGACCTGCTTGCCGAGGTCGATGACCGTGTAGCCGTTGTTGGTCAGGATCGTGTTGACCAGCGACTTGCCGATGTCGTGCACGTCGCCGAACACGGTGGCCAGGACGACGGTGCCCTTGGTGTAGCCCTCGATGCGGTCGAGGTAGTTCTCCAGCCGCGCGACGGCGCGCTTCATCACCTCGGCGCTCTGGAGCACGAAGGGGAGGATCAGCTCGCCGGCGCCGAACTTGTCGCCGACCTCCTTCATCGCCGGCAGCAGCACGTCGTTGAGGACCGGGACGGCGCCGAGCTTCTCGACGGCGGCGTCGATCTGGTCCTCGACCCCGTCGCGCTTGCGGCGCAGGATGTGGAAGTGCAGGGCCTCCTCGGGCTCCATGCCCTCGGTGGGGTTGGCCTTCTCGGCCTCGGCCTCCTCGCCCTTCTCCTCGAAGTGCTCGATGAACTTCTCGAGCGCGTCCTCGGAGCGGTTGTAGACGAGGTCGTCGGCGAGCTTGCGGTCCTCCTCGGCGATCTCGCCGTACGGCGTGATGTGGTTCGGGTTGACCATCGCGAGGTCGAGCCCGGCCTCCACGCAGTGGTGCAGGAAGACGGAGTTGAGGACGGCGCGGGCGCCGGGGGAGACGCCGAAGGAGACGTTGGAGACGCCGAGCGAGGTCTTGACGCCCGGGTACGCCTCCTTGATGCCGGCGATGCCCTCGATCGTCGCGACCGCGCGACGGGCGCCACTCCTCGTCGCCCGTGGTCAGCGTGAACGTCAGGCAGTCGAAGATGATCGACTCGCGGTCGAAGCCGTGGGTCTCGCAGAGCTCGACGATGCGCCCGGCGATCTCGACCTTGCGCTCGGCCGTCTTGGCCATGCCGACCTCGTCGATCGTCAGCGCGATCAGCGCGGCGCCGTGCTCGCGGGCGAGCGGGGCGACGACGTTGAGCTTGTCCTCGCCGGCCTCGAGGTTGACCGAGTTGACGATGGCGCGGCCCGGGGTCTGCTCGAGCGCGAGCTTGATCACGTCGGGCTCGGTCGAGTCGATCTGGATCGGCGCGGGCTGGGTCATCGCGACGCGCTTGACCGTCTCGCGCATCTGCTCGTCCTCGTCCTGGCGCTCGGTCAGCGCGACGCAGATGTCGAGCACGTGGGCGCCGCCCTCGACCTGGTCCTCGGCGACCTGGACGAGGCCGTCGTAGTCGTCGGCGAGCAGCATCTCCTTGGCCTTGCGCGAGCCCTGGGAGTTCACGCGCTCGCCGACGAGCGTCGGCGCGGGCTCCTGCACGAGCGCGCCGTCGGAGATCATCGAGGACAGGCGCGGCTCGCGCGGCGCGGGGCGCTCGGCGACCTTCTTGCCGGCGACGCGGTCGGCGATCGCGCGGATGTGGTCGGGCGTGGTGCCGCAGCAGCCGCCGACGATCGAGACGTCGTAGCGCTCGACGAACTCCTGGAGCGCGTCGGCCAGCGGCTCGGGCTCCTCGGGGAAGATCGTCTCGCCGTTGGGCCCCTGGTGGGGGATGCCGGCGTTGGGGATGCAGTGGACGGGCACCGACGCGTGCTCGCCGAGGAAGCGGATCGCGTCGCGCATGTCCTCGGGGCCGGTCGAGCAGTTGAGGCCGATCACGTCGACGCGGAGCGCCTCGAGCGTGGTCAGCACGGCGTCGATCGGCGTGCCGAGCAGCATCTTGCCGCCGTTGGGCAGCAGCGAGACGCTGGTCTGGATCGGCAGGGTCTTGCCGGTCTCCTTGAACGCGGCGCGGGCGCCGAAGATCGCGGCCTTGACCTCGAGGATGTCCTGCGCGGTCTCGATGATGATCAGGTCCGAGCCGCCCTGGATCAGGCCGGTGGCCTGCTCGGTGAAGATCTCGACGAGCTCGCCGAAGCGGATCTTGCCCAGCGTCGGGTCGTCGGAGGCGGGCAGGTGGCCGGTCGGCCCGATCGAGCCGGCGACGAAGCGGTCCTCGCCCGCGGCCTTGCGGGCGATCTCGGCCGCCTTGGTGTTGATCTCGAGCGTGTGCTCGCCGAGACCCCACTCCTCGAGCTTGAGCCGCGAGGCCTGGAAGGTGTCGGTCTCGAGCACCTCGGCGCCGGCGTCGAGCATCGAGCGTGTGGACGCCCTCGATGACGTCGGGGCGGTGGAGGACGAGGGCCTCGTGGCACTTGCCCGCGAGCCCGCCGTAGTCCTCCTCGGTCAGGTCGTACATCTCGAGTGTGGCGCCCATCCCGCCGTCGAAAACGACGACGCGGGAGCGCACGGCATCCAGGTAATCACGCACGAGATCCATCGTACCGCAACCTTGACACAGCTACGTCAAGGTTGGGCCTCGGATAGCGTGCGCCCATGAAGATCCTGTCCATCGACGGCGGCGGGATCCGGGGCCTGATCCCGGCGCTGGTCCTGTGTGAAGTCGAGAAGCGCTCGGGCAAGCGCATCGCCGAGCTCTTCGACCTCGTCGCCGGCACCTCGACCGGCGGCATCCTCGCCTGCGCGCTGGCCCGCCCGAACCCGCGGCCGGCCGCGGATCTCGTCGGCCTGTACCGCACCGAGGGGCCGAAGATCTTCTCGCGCACGCCCGCGCGCGTGGTCCTCAGCGGCCTCGGCCTGCTCGACGAGAAGTACGACGAGGCGCCGCTCGAGACCGCGATCCGCGACTACCTCGACGACGAGGTCCTGGGCAGCGCGGGCCCCAAGCTGCTGCTGACGAGCTACGACCTCGAGTCGCGCACGCCGAAGTTCTTCAAGTCGTGGCGCGACGAGGACAAGGACGTCCCGATGTGGCAGGCGGCCCGGGCGACGTCGGCGGCGCCGACGTACTTCGAGCCGCTGCGCTTCGGGAAGATGGCCCTCGTCGACGGCGGCGTGTTCGCCAACGACCCGGCGATGTGCGCTTACGCCGAGGCGGCGCGGATCGCGCCCGGCGACCGCCCGTACCTCGTCTCGCTGGGCACGGGGCAGCTGACCAAGCCGATCCACTACGCGCAGGCGAAGAACTGGGGCCTGATCGGCTGGGCGCGGCCGGTGATCGAGGTCGTCTTCGACGGCGTGGCCGACACGGTCGACTACCAGGCCCGCGAGCTGATGCCCGACGGCGACTACGTCCGGCTGCAGACCGAGCTGACGAAGGCCAAGGACGCGATGGACGACGCGACGCCCGGCAACCTCGAGCTCCTGGCCGAGCAGGCGCAGGAGCTCGTGGCGAAGGAGACGTCGGCGCTCGACCGGGTGGTCGAGCGCCTGACGGCCTGAATCAGCTCAGGTCTTGTTCTCGAGGTCCGCGACCTCGGAGGCCTTGTCCTGCTGGCGCTCCTCGGCGCGGGCGAGCTCGTCCTTGGCCTCGCCCTTGCGCTCCTCGTCGCGGCCTTCCTTGCGGGTGGACGCGTCGCCGGTGAGATCGCCGGCGGCCTTCTTGATGCGTCCGCTGACCTTGTCGCCAAGACTCATCTTGGACTCCTCTCGTCGGGGTCGAGCCCTCAAGGTGCCCGCCGCGGCTACTTCACGAACAGGATCTCCGAGTACTTCGGCAGCGGCCAGAGGTCGTCGGCGACGAGCTTCTCGAGCTTGTCGGCCGCCTCCCGCGTGGCCTCCATCGTCGGGATGATCGCGTCGCGGCAGTACTTCGCCGCCTCGAGCGCGTCCTCGGTCACCGGGTGCGACTCGGCGGCGTTGGCCTTCTCGAGCTCCTTGACGGCGCCGATGAGCTCGTCGGCCAGCGGCCTGATCTTCGCTCTCGAGGACCTCCAGGCCCGAGCCCGCGAGCAGCTCGAGGTGGCGGGCCACGGCGGGCAGGATCATCGTCCGCGCGATGCTCGCCGCCGTCTCGCCCTCGATGTTCAGGGCGGTGGCGTACTGCTCGGCGAGCACCTCGTAGCGGGCGTGGAGCTCGCGCTCGGAGAGCACCTTGTACTTCTCGAACACCGCCACGACGGCGGGGTCGATGATGTAGGGCAGCGCGTCCGGCGTCGTGGCGAGGTTGAGCAGCCCGCGCTTCTCGGCCTCCTCGTGCCACTCCTCGGAGTAGCCGTCGCCGCCGAAGACGACCTGCCGGTTGTTGGCGTAGGTGTCCTTGAGGATCGGGCTTGAGCGCCGCGTCGAGGTCGTCGCCGCCACTCGAGGTTGGCCTCGAGCTGGTCGGCCAGCGCGTCGATCGCCTCGGCGACGATCGTGTTGAGCACCGTGTTGGGCAGCGCCAGCGACATCGACGAGCCCAGCGCCCGGAACTCGAACTTGTTGCCGGTGAAGGCGAACGGGCTCGTCCGGTTGCGGTCGGCGGCGTGCATCGGCAGCGCGGGCAGGACCGGGGTCCCGAGGCCGAGCACGCCGGCCTCGGCCGAGCTCGTCTCCTCGCCGTTGCCGATCTGCTCGAACAGGCCCTCGAGGTCGTCCCCGAGGAAGATCGAGATGATCGCCGGCGGCGCCTCGTTGGCCCCGAGCCGGTGGTCCTGGCCGGCGCCGGCGATCGACGCGCGCAGCAGGCCCTGGTGCTCGTTGACGGCCTTGATGACCGCCGAGCAGAAGAACAGGAACTCCCGGTTCTCGTGCGGCGTGTCGCCCGGCTCGAGCAGGTTGCTGCCCGTGTCGGTGCCCATCGACCAGTTGTTGTGCTTGCCCGAGCCGTTGACGCCGGCGAAGGGCTTCTCGTGCAGCAGGCAGACCAGGCCGTACTTGCGCGCGACGTTGTCCATGACCTGCATCGTCAGCTGCTGGTGGTCGGAGCCCGACGTTCGAGTTCTCGAAGATCGGCGCGACCTCGTACTGGGCCGGGGCGACCTCGTTGTGGCGGGTCTTGATCGGCACGCCGAGCCGGGCGAGCTCGTACTCGACCTCGAGCATGCAGGCCAGGACGCGCTCGGGGATCGAGCCGAAGTAGTGGTCGTCGAGCTCGTGGCCCTTCGGCGGCTGGGCGCCGAACAGCGTGCGGCCGGTGATCATCAGGTCCGGGCGCTCGTAGTAGTACTGCTCGTCGATCAGGAAGTACTCCTGCTCGGGCCCGACCGTGGTGAAGACGCGCTCGGCGTCGTCGTCGCCGAAGAGCTTGAGCGCGCGCAGGGCGGACTTCGAGAGCGCGTCCATCGAGCGCAGCAGCGGGATCTTCTGATCGAGCGCCTCGCCGGTCCACGACGCGAACGCCGTCGGGATGCAGAGGAAGGACCCGTTCGGGTTCTCGAGGATGAAGGCCGGCGACGTCGGATCCCAGGCGGTGTAGCCGCGGGCCTCGAAGGTCGCGCGGATGCCGCCGCTCGGGAACGAGGAGGCGTCGGGCTCGCCCTGGATCAGCTCCTTGCCGGAGAACTCGGGCAGGGCCGTGCCGTCGTCGGTCGGCGCGTAGAAGGAGTCGTGCTTCTCCGCGGTCAGGCCGGTCAGCGGCTGGAACCAGTGCGTGAAGTGGGTGGCGCCCTTCTCCAGCGCCCACTCCTTCATCGCCGCGGCGACCTGGTCGGCGAGCTCGAGGTTCAGCGCGCTGCCGGTGGCCAGCGTGGCCTGCAGCTCCTTGTAGACCTGCTTGGGCAGGCGCTTGCGCTGGACGGCGGGGGAGAAGACGTTGGCGCCGAAGACGTCGGCGGCGGGGAGTGTCAGGTCCTGGATGCCCAGCGCGGTGCCGTTGGGCGACCACTGGGCAGCGTTGACGTTGTGCTGTCGGAGTCGGGGCATGGCGCCCACCCTAACCCGGGCGGATTGGCGCCGGTTGTCCCTGTGGACAAAGACCGCGGAGGGGGCGTTCGCCCTGTGGCGAGCCGTTCGACCGTTTGGAGAGAGTCGCCGCGTCGATCTTTCGACACAGGTCCAACGATCGGCCGGCGGCCAGACAACAGCCTTGTGGTCACCTTCAAACGACTGAGGAGGACCCATGCGTCGTACCTCGCTGGTCCGGGGGCTTTTCCTGAGCCTCCTGGCCGCGCTTCTGGTCCCGTCGGCGGCGCTAGCCGCGGGACCGTCGGTGACGAGTGTCGCCACCGATCTGAACACCACGTGGGTGATCGTCACCGGTGTTCTGGTGATGTTCATGCAGGCCGGCTTCCTGTTCCTGGAGCTCGGCTTCACCCGCGGCAAGAACGTCGGGACGATGGTCGCGAAGATCCTCGTCAACTTCTCGATCTCCTCGATCGTGTGGTGGATGTGCGGCTTCGCGTTCGCCTTCGGCGGCGCGGCCAAGTTCCTCGGCGACTCCGGGTTCTTCCTGGGCATGGGGGACAACATCTCCGGCGGCCTGATCCCGGGACCGCTGACCGGTAACGGCGCGGCGTTCTTCTTCTTCCAGTTCGTCTTCTGCGCGGTCTCCCTGGCGATCGTCTGGGGCTCGACGCTGGAGCGGATCAAGTTCATCGCCTATCCGATCTACGCCGTGGTCTTCTCGGCGATCATCTACCCGCTGATCGCGCACTGGATCTTCGGCGGCGGCCTGCTGGCGCTCGTCGGCAACGGCGTGCAGGACTTCGCCGGTTCGACGGTCGTCCACCTCACCGGCGCGACGGGCGCCCTGGCGGCGGTGCTGCTGCTCGGCCCGCGTCGCGGCAAGTACGACGCGGACGGGAAGCCGCGGGCGATCCCCGGGCACTCCATGCCGCTGTTCGGCCTCGGCGTGTTCATCCTCTGGCTCGGCTGGTTCGGGTTCAACCCGGGCTCGACGCTGAGCGCGGTGGACGGGCGCTTCGCCGAGGTCGTCGTCGTGACGAACCTCGCGGCCGCGGCCGGCGTCATCGGCGCCGCCTCGACGGTGTGGTTCAAGTCCAAGACGCTGGACGTGGGCATGTGCGGCAACGGCGCGATCGCCGCGCTCGTGGCCATCACGGCGCCGTCGGGCTACGTGGAGTTCTGGGCCGCTCCGATCATCGGCCTCGTCGCCGGCGTCATCGTCGTCTTCGGCGTGCTGGCGATCGACAAGGTGATCGACGACCCGGTCGGTGCGCTCTCCGCGCACGGCCTGGCCGGCATCTGGGGCACGCTCTCCTGCGGCCTCTTCAGCTCGCCGCGGCTGACGGCGCTCAACGGCGTCGGCGATCCCGGCCTGGTCTACAACGGGTCGCTGACCCAGTTGGGAGTGCAGGCCGTCGGCGTGCTCGCTGCGTTCACGACGGTGTTCGTCCTCTCGTTCGCGACGTTCTTCGCGATCAAGAAGACCGTCGGGTTGCGGGTCTCCGCCGAGGACGAGGACGCCGGTCTGGACATCTCCGAGCACGGCATGTACGGCTACCCGGAGCAGTTCATCCCGGAGGCCGAGCTGATCGGGGCGAGTCCGTCCTCGGTCATGGCCGCGGCCGACCAGGACCCGAACGCGGTCAAGGTCGGCCGGGCGCAGGAGATGGGCGCATGAAGATGGTCGTCGCCTACATCCGCCACGAGGCCTTCGAGCCGATCCGGACCGACCTGCTGGAGCTGGGGTTCCCCTCGCTCTCGCTGACCGAGGTCAAGGGCTCCGGCCGCCAGAAGGGGGTCACCGAGCGCTATCGCGGCGCCTCGCTGACCAACTACCTGCGGCCGAAGCTGAAGATCGAGTGCGTGGTGGCCGACGGGGACGTCGGCACCATCACCGACTCGATCCTCAAGCACGCCCGGACGGGCGAGGTCGGTGACGGGAAGGTGTTCGTGATGCCCGTCGAGGAGGCCCACCGGATCCGCACCGGCGAGTCCGGTGAGGAGACGCTCCAGGCCCACCCCGGCGCGGCAAGCGCGCTCGGGTGATCGAACGCCGCGGTGGACACGGGGGCCCTGGCCCACGACGAGGGCCCGGAGCCGGTCGCACGGCTCCGGGCGGTCCACTCGCGGATGATCGAAGCCGTCCTCATGGGCGGCGGGCTCGGCCGGATCGCCGAGCTCGCCGCCGAGGCGGCCCGCGCCGAGGTCGCGGTGATCGTGCCGCGGCTCGGCGAGCCGTTCCGGACGGGGGAGGGGCCGACCGAGGCGCTCGAGCGCTACGTCACCGAGCGGCTGGCCGACCGGCCGGCGCCGGTGCCGGACGGGGTCGTCGCCGAGGCCGAGGTGGCCGCCGGCGGGGATCGCATCGGCGCGGTGCTCCTGCTCGGCGGAGGCGGCGAGGCCTGGGCCTCGGAGGTCGTGCACGTCGCGGCGCTCGCCTGCCTGACCGAGCTCGCCGTCGACCAGGCGCGCGAGGAGGTCGAGCAGAACCTCCGCGGCTCGTTCCTCGAGGACCTGCGGACGCGGGACAACCTCGACGAGGCCGACGTGCTGCGCCGCGGCGCGCGGCTGGGCATCGACCTCTCCTGCGGCGCCGTCGCCGTCTGCGCCGAGGTGCCCGAGCGGCGCCCGCGCATGGTGCTCGGCCTCGTGGCCGACGACCACCCGGGCGCGATGGCCGAGGTGCTCGGCTCGCGGCTGTACGCGCTCGTGCCCGCCCACAGCGGCGGGGAGAAGCCGATGTCCCCCGAGGACACGCTGGCCGCGGCGCGCAAGCTCGCCACCCGGCTCGAGCGCCACGGCGGCGTCGGGCTCTCCTCCTTCTGCGCGCGGCCGGTCTCGCTCGGGCGCGCGCTCGGCGAGGCCGAGCTCGTGCTCGACGTCGTCGGCCGCTCCGAGCTGCCCGCCGACGCCGACGTCGCCAGCGGCACCTACCGCCTCCTCTTCCGCGTGCTCGCCTCGCGCCCGGACGAGATCCATTCCTTCTACCTGGATACGGTGGCCCCCCTCGTCGCCTACGACGAGCAGTACGGATCCGACCTCGTCGGCACCCTCGAGGCCTACCTCGCGCACAACGGCTCGACGGCCGACACGGCGCGGGCGATCTTCGCCCACCGCCACACCGTCGCCTACCGGCTCGACCGCGTGCGCGAGCTGACCGGGCTCTCGCCGGCGGCCTCGGAGGACCGCGAGCGGCTCGGGCTCGGCCTCAAGGCCTACCGGATCATCGCGCCGCGCCTGCGGCCGCGTCCTCGAGGCCTCAGCGCCGCACGAACAGCTGCTTGGCCTTCGAGGGCACGAGCCGGCCCTTGCCGTCCTTGCGGTTGACGAACACCATGTACGGGCCCGGGGGCGCGACGTTGCCGCTCGGCGGCGTGGCCACGGTGACCGTGTTGCCCTTGCGGTGCAGGACCCGCAGCATGACCGTGCGCTGGTCGGCGTCGACGATGTGGGTGATCGCCGAGTTGCGCACGAGCGCGACGCTCGCGACCCGCTTGCTCGACCCGCTCAGGCGGATCTTGTAGGTCTTGCGGTAGCGCATCGTCCCCGCGGCCTTGGCGATCTTCGGCCGCGCGCCCCAGAACAGGTACGGCGGCTTGAAGACCTCGAAGGACGGGTCGCGGCCGTCGTGGGGCGCGAAGCCGCCCGGGACGTCGTGTTGTTCAGGTAGCCCGTCGAGATCGTCGCGTGGCCGCCGACGAGGATCGTCCCGTCCGGTCGCAGCACCGCGGTGTTGTGGTAGGTGCGCGGCTGGTGCTGGACGGCGAGCGGCGACCAGGCGCCCTTGCCCTTGCCCTTGGCCGGGTCGAACAGCTCGGCCTGCTGGACGGCCATCTCGGTGCCGGGCAGGACGACCTCGTCCTTGTCGGCGCCGCTGAAGACGACGACCTTGCCGGTCGGCAGCACGACGTTCTGGCCGAACCAGCGCGGCTGGGTCAGCGGGCCGGTCGCCTTCTGGGTGATCTTCTCCTTGCCGCCGGCGGTCGTGACCGAGGTGATCGACGACTGCGCGGTGGCGACGTAGCAGCCCGGCGACGTGCCGAGCACGCCGCCGGCGGTGAGGAAGCGCGCCCGCGTGTAGCGACCGTGCTTGTCGGGCTTGAGGGGCAGCAGCGTCGACGAGGTCGAGCCGCGGAAGCCCGGCGCCGTCGGCGTGGCGAGGTTGGCCAGCCCGAGCTTGGTCCACGTGCTCGACTTCGGGTCGAGCGATGCCAGGTAGTTCCAGTTGACCTCGCCGACCGACTGGCCGAACGGGTTGAAGTCCTGGCCGGCGGCGTTGAAGAACAGGTGGCCGTCGGGGAGCAGGTGCATCCGCGGGTAGAGCGGCAGGTCGTAGTCGGCGGTGCCCGGGAGCATCGTCCAGCGGCCGGTCTTCGGGTCGAAGCGCTCGACCTGCTTGACGTTGGTCAGCGAGTCCTTCGGGTGGTCGGGGTAGACGGGCTTGAGCAGCTTGCCGACGCCCGAGAAGTCGAGGTACTTGCCCGTGCCCGTCTCGATCAGGGTCGGGTACCAGCGGCGGCTCGCGGTGTCGCCGGTCTGGCTGAAGGTGTTCGTCTTGGGGTTGTAGATCCGCGTCGCCTTCAGGCCGGTGAGCTCGACGGCGCCGAACGGGATCCCGTTCACGCCGGGGTCGAGCGAGTAGTCGGTGCCGCCCTGGATCAGCAGGCGGCCGTCGGGCAGGAAGCTCTGGTGGCTGCCGAAGAGCGCGCCGTCGTTGTAGGTCTCGGTCGTCTGGCCGCCGGGGATCAGCGGCTCGCCGGGGTTGCCCTTCGGGTTGGCGCCGCCGTCGTAGGGGCTGGGCACCTTCCACTTCGGGCCCTTGCCGAGCGTGAGCAGCCGGGCGGCGTCGTTGGTGAACGTCGTGCCGCCCTCGGCGACGATCGAGAACTTGTTGTTCTCGGTGCCCTCGAGCGCGTCCCAGTAGAGGATCTTGCCGCTCGGGAGCTGGACCAGCGTGCCGGCGGCCGGCTTGCAGAGCTTGCCCTTCGTGCCGCCCACGCCGCCGTTCTTGACGGTCGTGGTGATGCACTTGCCCTCGGTGCGCACGCCGCCGACGGTGGGCTCGGCGAAGGGGGTGCCGAACGCGCCGGTGACGGCCTTGCCGCCCTTGACCGCGGTGATCCGCGGCGGCAGCAGCGTGATGGTCTTGTCCGCCCCGTAGGAGCTCGAGAGCGGCCCGAGGTCGCTGGGCAGGCCGGTGCCGCCGTCGTCGTGGGCGAGCGCCGGCGCGGCGGCGATCCCCGCCAGCACCACCGATGCGACCGCAGCAGCTCGAACCTTGACCGTCATGGACCGACTCCCCCCTTGAATGACCGCAGCCGCACCCCTGCGGCGACTCGCGTTGACAGGGTGTCTAGTCGCGATGCGCCGGTTTTAGTCGCGAAGTCGGGGAGTTGGCGCCGCGGCACTCCGGTGCGCATGGATGAATCGCTCGAGATGACCGGCGGTGGGAGCGGCGTGCTGGGACTGCGGGTGACAGTCACCAGAGTCCCGCGCCGCTTCGAGGCAAGAGGGGCGTCGGTCGCTCACCTCGAGCGCCGCGCGGGAGCGCGGCGCCGCCTACTTCGTGACGACGTTGCCGTTCTCGTCGACGGTCGCCTGGGCGGGCTTGCCGCTGACGGCGACGACGAAGGTCCCGCGCGGGATGCCGCCGCCCTGCTGCACGGCCTTGGCCTTGCCGCTCAGTCCGGCCGCGACGCGGTAGGTCAGGCCGTAGGTCCCGGCCTTGATCGGGCTGACGAGCCAGCACGAAGGTCTTCGACTTGCCGGGCTGGAGCGCGCCGCCCGTCCAGGTGTTCGAGTAGGCGGTGTCGCCGCCGACCGGACCCTTGTCGACGATCCAGTTCGGGCGCGAGGTCGACGCGAGCCCGCTCTGCTGACTGGTCGAGGCGAACGCCGCGGCCTCGGTGCCGGCTGCCGGTCTTGTTGACCGTCACCGCCACGGCGGGGATCGTCTTCGAGCCCGCGTTGCGCACGGTGATGCGCATGGTCACGTCCTTGGACAGGCGCTGCGCGGGCGGGAACGACGCCGCGGTGATCTCGACCGGGAAGTGGCCGGACGGCTCGTTGGCGTCCTGTCGCTGGCCGCCGCCGCACCCGGCCATGCCGAATGCCGCGACCGACGCCGCGCCAACGGCGATATGCCCGATCCTCCTCACGGTGGCGCGACGATACCAGGCGCTTTCGCGCCCGGGCGACGGTTCAGTGTTGGCAGCACTGGGCATGGTCCCGTACGCTTCCGGAATCCGTTGCTTAGGGGAGAGGACGTCGAGCTGATCCATGGTCCGCGCAGCCGCTGACCGCGCATATCTGCCTGTGAAGAACCTCCTGGAGGAGGTTGGGGACATGATGATCCTCACGGGCAAGACGATCGTCTCCGCGCTGCGTCCTCCGTTCCCGTACGGGGGCGAGTTCGTCGCAGCAGTTCCTCTTCGCCCTGAAGCTCTGCTGGTTCCCGCTGCTGGTCTCGACCGTCGCCTTCGGCTACGGCGCGCCCGGGTTGCAGGCCGCGAACTTCCTCGTCCTGTTCGGCGCGCATCGACCGCCTCGGCGGCTTCTTCGTGCTCGCGTCGATCCGCGAGTTCGCGCCGACCGTGGACGCGATCATCCTCGCCGGCGTGGCCGGCACGGCGATCACCGCCGACCTCGGCGCCCGCAAGATCCGCGAGGAGCTCGACGCGCTGCAGGTCCTCGGCGTCGACCCGATCAAGAACCTCGTCGTCCCGCGCTTCCTGGCGCTGATGCTCGTGACCGGGCCTGTTCGACATCTACGCGCTGCTCTTCGGCATCTTCGGCGGCATCCTCGCCACGCTCGTCAACGGCGCGCCGCTCGGCCCGTTCTGGGCCACGTTCTTCACCAACGCCTCGACGGTCGACCTCTGGGGGTCGGTCGCTCAAGACCACCGGGTTCGGGGCGATCATCGCGATCGTCTGCTGTTACAAGGGCATGACGGCCTCCGGCGGCGCCGAGGGCGTCGGCCGCGCGGTCAACCAGGCGGTCGTGATCGCGTTCCTCGGCGTGTTCGCCTTCAACTACGTGTTCACGCAGACGCTGCTGGCCACGCACCCGGAGATCACGATCATCCGATGAACGACGCATTCGCCGCAGCCCCGCGGCTGGCTGGAGAACTTCGGCGAGATCATCAAGTTCGCGGGGACGATCCTCCGCGAGGTCTTCGGCCTGCGGGTCCTCAAGTTCTTCGGCGAGACGCTGCGCCAGGCCGGCCTGATCATCGTCTCGTCGACGATCGTGATCTGGGGCCTGGTCTTCATCATCGGGCTGCAGTGCGGGATCGAGGGCGCCTACTTCAACCGCTCCACGGGCGCCCCCGCGTACGCGGGCGTCTTCGCCGCGTGGTGCGACCTGCGCGAGCTCGTGCCCTACGCCTTCGGCTACATGATGGCCGCCAAGGTCGGCACCGGCATCGTCGCCGAGCTCGGCTCGATGCGGATCTCCGACGAGATCGACGCGCTCGAGGTCATGGGCATCTCGTCGATGACCTTCCTGTGCGCGACGCGCCTGCTCGCCAACTGGATGGTCCTGCCCTTCGTCTACATCGCCGCGATCGGCGCCGGCTTCTTCGCCTCCTACCTGGCGGTGGTCCAGCAGATAGGCGAGGTGTCCTCCGGCGGCTTCCTCTTGATCTTCTGGATGTTCCAGAACCCACCGGACCTGCTCTACAGCCTGCTCAAAGCCATGTCCATGGCGACGATCATCGTGCTCGTGGGCTGCTACTACGGCTACAACGCCGGGCGGCGGACCGGTCGGCGTGGGCACCGCCACGGCGAAGTCGATGGTGCTGAACATCGTCCTCGTCCACCTCATCGGCATGCTGGGGACCCAGCTCTTCTGGGGCGCGAACCCGCGAGCACCGATCGGAGGGTGACGATGTCGCACGAAGACGAACGCGATTCGGCGACGACGGACGCCGCGCGCGACCAGGAGCACGAGGCCCGCACCGCCGAGCAGCACAGCGGCGACGAGGGCGACGGCCACGCCTGGGCCGACGGCGACGACGAGCCCTACGCCGACGACGGCGACGACGCAGGAGCACGACGGCGCCGACCGCGAGTCCTCCCGCGTCTCGGTCGTCAACGAGCCTCGCAGCGACGGCCAGGGCGACGGCGACGAGGACGAGGAGTACAAGTGGCACACGGGCCAGCGCAAGCGGCGCCGAGGGCACCGACGGACGCGATCGAGTTCATCGACGTGCACAAGGCCTTCGGCCGCAACAAGATCCTGCGCGGCCTGAACATGGGCCTGCCCGAGGACCGGATCTCGATGATCCTCGGCCCGTCGGGCACCGGCAAGTCGGTGTGCATCAAGCACATGGTCGGGCTGCTCTACCCCGACGAGGGCGACATCCTCGTCCACGGCGAGTCGGTCCCGAACATGGTCGACGACGACCTCTTCGAGATGCGCAAGAAGTTCGGCGTGCTCTTCCAGGACGGCGCGCTGTTCGGCTCGATGAACCTGTTCGACAACGTCGCCTTCCCGCTGCGCCAGCACACCGACAAGTCCGAGAAGGAGGTCGGCGAGATCGTCAACCGCCGCCTCAACGAGGTCGGGCTGGGCAACGCGAACGACAAGATACCCGAACGAGCTGTCGGGCGGCATGCGCAAGCGCGCCGGCTTCGCGCGCGCGCTCGTGCTCGATCCCGACATCGTCCTCTTCGACGAGCCCGACTCCGGGCTCGACCCCGTCCGCACCGCGCTGCTGTGCGAGCTGATCCAAGAGGTGCACGAGGAGAACGGCGGCGCCTACGTCGTCATCACCCACGACATCGCGAGCGCGCGGCGCGTCGCCGAGTACATCGCCGTGCTGTGGAAGGGGCGGATCGTCGAGTCCGGCCCGGCGGAGGAGCTCTTCAACTCCGACAACCCGTTCGTGCGGCAGTTCCTCTCCGGCGAGGCCCAGGGCCCGCTCGGGATGGAATAGGGCGGGAACAGGGCTCGCGCCCTTCCCGCCGAATTAACACAATCTGATTAGTGTCCCGCGGGTCTCGCGCGTGTGCGCGCGTGCCGCCGATCGCATGACTCCGCCCCCTGCCCAGCTCTCCGAGGAGCACGACACGATGACGCCAGCCCGCGGCGCCGCCGTCGGCGCGCTGCGTCGTCGGTCGTGGTGATCGTCGCGGTGATCGTGCTCGGCCCCGGGTCCTCGTCACACTACAAGCTCGATCTTCACCAACGCGGGCCAGCTCGTCAAGGGCAACGAGGTCCAGGTCGGCGGCACGCAGGGTCGGGCAGGTCGACGGCGATCGACCTGACCGACGACAACCAGGCCGAGATCAAGATCAAGGTCGACGGCGACTTCGCCCCGCTGCACGAGGGGACCACGGCGATCGATCCGCGCCACGTCGCTGTCGGGCATGCCAACCGCTACATCTCGCTCACGCCCGGCCCGAACAACGCGCCCAAGCTCGACGACGGCGCGCACGCTGACCACCGACAAGACGAAGTCGATCGTCGACCTCGACCAGCTCTTCAACACGCTCGACCCGAAGACGACCAAGGGCGCTGCAGCAAGTCGTGCAGGGCTCGGCCGAGCAGTACAGCGGCGTCGAGGCGCAGGCCAACCTCGCCGCGCACTACTTCAACCCGGCGCTGTCGACCACCGCGCGAGCTCGATCAACGAGCTCAACCGCGACACGGGCACGTTCACGCAGTTCCTGATCGAGACCTCGCGGACGATGACCGCGCTGGCCTCCAAGCGCCAGACGCTGACCAACCTCGTCACGCAACGCGAACACGACGGCCGCGGCGATCGCCGCCAGAGTCGACCGCGCTCTCGCGCGGCCTCGAGCTGCTGCCGCCGACCATGCGGCGCGCCAACACGACGTTCGTCGAACCTGCGCGCGGCGCTGGTCGACCTGACCAAGCTCGTCAACGTCTCCAAGCCGGCGACGAAGTGAACCTCGCGCCGCTTCCTCGCCGACCTGCGCCCGCTCGTGCGCGACGCGATCCCGACGATCCGCGACCTGCGGCTGGCGATCCGCCAGCCCGGCCCGAACAACGACCTCATCAACCTCTGCAGAAGACGCCGAAGCTCGGCAACCAGGCCAAGGTCGTCTTCCCGCGCGCGGTCAAGACGCTCAAGCAGGCCCAGCCCGTCGTCGAGTTCATCCGGCCCTACGTCCCCGAGCTCGTGGGCTGGTTCCGCGACTTCGGCCAGGGGACGAGCAACTACGACGCCAACGGCAACTTCGCCCGCATCCAGCCGATCGTCAACACGTTCTCGTGTCAACGACCAGACCAACGCGCTGACGCCGGTGCTCGAGGGCAACCGCCTGTCCGAGGACCTCGGCCTCGAGCACCCTCAATCTCACGAGCGTGCCCGGGCGCCGCCACGCAGCAGCGGCCCGACAAGGGCAACCCCTGGCGCGACTCCGACGGCAACCTCGACTGCAACCCGGCCCAGGTGCCGCCCGGCCCATGAGCCGCCTGCTGCCCACGCCTCGCGTCCGCGCCGCGCTCGCTCGCCGGCCTCGTCGTCGTCGCCTCGGCCGTGCTGCTCGTGCATCGGCACCGGCGCCTCGTCCTCGCGGCGGGAACTACAAGGTCCGCGCGATCTTCGACAACGCCTCGTTCGTCATCAAGGGCGAGGACGTCAAGATCGCCGGGGTCAAGGTCGGCAAGATCGAGTCGCTGGACGTGACGCCGCAGAAGAAGGCCGCGGTCGTGCTCGACATCCAGCAGGCCGGCTTCCAGGACTTCCGCCAGGACGCGAGCTGCACGATCCGCCCGCAGTGGCTGATCGGCGAGGAGTTCGTCGAGTGCACGCCGACCAAGCCCGACGGCGGTCGGGGCGCAGAAGCCGCCGCGAGCTCAAGAAGGTCCCCGAGCGGTCAGCCCGGAGCCGGCCAGCACCTGCTGCCGCTCGCGACGCGCTACGGCGGCGGCACCTCGAGCCCGGTCGGGATCGACCTGATCGGCAACACCCTGCGGATGCCCCAGCGCCAGCGCCTGGCGCTGATCATCGACGAGCTCGGCACGGGCCTGGCCGCCAACGGGCGCGCAGCTGCACAACGTCGTGCGCCGCGCCGACCCGGCGCTGGCCCAGCTCGACCGCGTCCTGGCGATCCTCGCGTCGCGAGAACCGGACGCTGGCCTCGCTGGCCACGCAACTCCGACACGGTGCTGCGCCCGCTGGCCCGCGACAAGCGCCAGGTCGCCGACTTCATCACCAAGGCGAGCAAGGTGGCCACGGCGACCGCCGAGCGCCGCGGTCGCCCTCGAGCGCAACATCGCGCTCCTGCCTCCGTTCCTGCGCGAGCTGCGGCCGACGATGACGCAGCTCGGGAAGCTCTCCGACGCGGCCACCCCGGTCGTCAGCGTGCTCGGCGACAACGCCCCGGCGATCAACGCGGTGATCCGCGAGACCGGGCCGTTCGCCGAGGCCGCGCGTCCCGCCGTCCGCTCGCTCGGCAAGGCCGCCGTGATCGGCAAGCCCGCCGTGATCGCGACCAAGCCGCTGCTCGTTCAGCTCAACGCGCTGGGCCACGCAGCTCCAGCCCGTGGCCAAGCTGGCCTCGCAGACGCTCGGCTCGTTCAAGCAGCAGCGGCGGCGTCGAGTACCTCATGAAGTACATCTTCTACCAGGTGGCCGCGATCAACGGCTTCGACGGGTTCGGCCACTACCTGCGCGCCGGCCTGCTCACCACCGACGTGGCGCCAGTGCTCGTTCTACGCGGTCACGCAGGACCCGAGCTGCTCGGCGAACTTCGGCAACGCCGCGTCGGGCGCGTCGGCGAGCGCCGCGCGCCACGTCTCGATGCAGGAGCTGCTGGCCAGGGCCAAGGCGCTCGTCGACCCCGCGACCACGGCGCGCCTGAAGGCGAACGAGGCGCGCTACGCGCAGCAGAACGGCAAGAAGGGCAAGACCGCCGCCGCGCCGTCGGGCACCGCGGGCAACGGCGCGACCGCCACCGTGCCGACGACCACGACCGCGACGCCGCCGACGACGACCTCGACCACCCCGTCCACCGCGACCCAGCCCAAGCAGAAGTCCTCGAGCCAGGCCAACGAGGACCCGACTCAGAACCTCCTCGACTACCTCGTGGGGAACGGCCCGTGAACCGCCGCCCCGCAGGCTCCGTCGCCGCCAACCCGGTGCTCATCGGCGCCGCGACCGTGCTCGTCGTCGTCGTGGCGGTGTTCCTGTCCTACAACGCGAACAACGGGCTGCCCGTTCGTGCCGACCTACCAGCTCACCGCCCAGGTGCCCAACGCGGCCAACCTCGTCGTGGGCAACGAGGTCCGCATCGGCGGCGCCCGCGTCGGCGTGGTCGACCAGATCACGCCGCTGGTCCACAAGAGCGGCAGGGTCACCGCGCTCCTGCGGATGAAGCTGCAGACGACGGTCAAGCCGCTGGCCAAGGACACGACCGTGATCATCCGCCCGCGCTCGGCGCTCGGCCTCAAGTACGTGCAGCTGACGCCCGGCAACCCGAAGAAGTCCGGCACCCTGGCCGACGGCTCGACGATCGCGCTCAAGAACGCCACGCCCGAGCAGGTCGAGATCGACGAGGTCTTCAACACCTTCGACGCCAAGACGCGCGCCGCCTCGGCGCGCAACCTCGACTACTTCAGCGGCGCGCTGGCCGGTCGCGGCGTCGACCTCAACGAGGCGATCCGCAGCCTCGACCCGCTGCTGCTCAACCTGATCCCGGTCGCCCGCAACCTCGCCAGCCCGCGGACGCAGCTGCGCGGCTTCGTGCGGGGGCTCGCC
Source organism: uncultured Solirubrobacterales bacterium (assembly GCA_963737395.1). Classification (GTDB taxonomy): domain Bacteria; phylum Actinomycetota; class Thermoleophilia; order Solirubrobacterales; family Solirubrobacteraceae; genus JBBQAA01. The sequence goes on from CAVTSQ010000011.1 coordinate 104,187, forward strand.
CAGGCCGCGGCCGAGGTCGCGCCGGTGGCCGAGCAGCAGGCCTCGCTGTTCCGCAACCTCGACACGACGTTCGGCGCCCTGGCCGAGGTCACCCCGCAGATCCAGGCCTCGATCACCGGCGGGCCGCCGACGCTCGTCACCGCGATCGCGCTCGTTCCGCGTCCAGCGGCCGTTCCTGCACAACTCGACGCGCTCTTCACCGACCTGGCGCCGGGCGTCCGCGCGCTGGCGCGGACCGCGCCGACGCTCTCCAACGGCGCTCGTGCTCGGCACGGAGGTCCTCCCGAAGACCGTGCCGCTCAACGAGCGCGTGGCGAGCACGCTGCAGTCACGTGCGCCGACTTCGCCGAGGACCCGATGGTCACGCTCGGGCTCAAGCGCCTGACCCAGACCGCGGTCGCGCTCAAGCCGACGCTGTCGCTTCCTCGCTCCCGCCCAGACGATCTGCAACTACGCCGGCGCTCTGGTTCCGCAACGTCTCGAGCCTGCTCTCCGACGGCGACACGAACGGCACCTGGCAGCGGTTCATCATCATCCTCACGCCGCAGGGCCCGAACAACGAGGGCGGCCCGTCGAGCGCGCCCGGCCAACGGCCCGTCGACCGGACAACCACCTGCACGCGAACCCTACCCGTACACGGCCTCGCCGGGCCAGCCCAAGTCGTGCGAGGCGGGCAACGCTCGGCCCGAACGACTTCGCCGTCGGCAAGACCGTGATCGGCCACACCCCGGGCAACCAGGGCACGCAACGTCGACAAGACCACGATCGCGGAGGCACGCAGGTAATGGCGCCGCGTCCGCACAAGACCAAGCGCCGCGGCGAGGGCGGCATGTCGACGTTCGCCGTCGGCTCGATCGCGATCGATCGTGATCGTCGTCGTCTCCTACCTCGGCCTTCACGAAGAACATCCCCTTCACGCACGGCTTCCAGGTCTCGGCCGTGTTCCATCGGCTCGAACTCGATCAGCAAGAACTCGCCGGTCCGGATCGCCGGCGTGAACGTCGGCAAGGTCGTCGGGATCGAGCGCTACAAGAACTCGAACCTCTCCGTCGGTGAAGATGGAGATCCAGAAGACGGGCCTGCCGATCCACACGGACGCGACCATGTCAAGATCCGCCCGCGGATCTTCCTCGAGGGCAACTTCTTCGTCGACCTCAAGCCCGGGCACGCCCGAGTCGCCGGCCCTCGATCAGCGACGGGCGGCACGATCCCGGTCACCCAGACCTCGACCCCGGTGCAGCTCGACCAGGTCCTGACCGCGCTGCAGGCGAACACCCGCGCGCGACCTCCAGGACCTGCTCGCGGGCTACGGGCAGGCGCTCGATCGCAAGCCGCTCCCGGCCCAGGACGCCACCAGGACCCGGCGGTCCAGGGCCTGACCGGCGCCCAGGCGCTGCGCCGCGCCGACCAAGCACGCGCCCGGGGCGCTCAAGAGCGCCGCGATCGTCAACGAGGCGTTGCTCGGCACCGAAGCCGCACGACCTCTCCGAGCATCGATCGCCAGCCTCGGCCAGCGTCACCGGGGCGCTGAACACCCGCGAGACCGAGCTCAAGGACCTCATCACGCAACTTCAACCCGACGATGGCCGCCACCGCGGCCGAGGCGACCACGCTGCGCGCGACGATCCGCCTGCTCGCGCCCGACGCTGGCGACGACGCTACCGGACCCTCGGCGACGTCGAGCCGCGCTGCCGCCCACGCGGGCGTTCGCCCTCGACTGCTGCCCGGGCGTGCGCGAGACGCGCGGCGACGATCAACGCCTCGTTCCCGTTGATCGCAGGTCCGAGGCGCTGCTCGCGGCCCAGCGAGCTGCAGGGCGTCGCCGCGGAGCTGCGCGGCCACGCCCGGGCCTCGCCACGCTGATCGACAGCACGACGCGGCTGCTGCCCCAGGTCGACCTCGTCGACCGCTGCGCCTACAACGTGATCCTCCCGGCCGGCAACGTCGTGGTCAAGGACGGCACGCTGATCGCAAGCTCCGGACGGCAAGCGGAGAACTACAAGGAGTTCTGGTACTCGCTGGTCGGCATCGCCGGCGAGGGCCAGAACTTCGACGGCAACGGCATGTACGTGCGCTTCCAGCCCGGCGGCGGCCTGCGACACGGTCGCGACCGGCTCGGCCTCGCTGTCCGGCGACACGCTGTTCGGCAAGGCGCCGAGCCGCCGGTGGGCACGCGCGCCGATCTACCCCGGCGCGCGGCGGCCGGCCGACGTTCAAGCCCGACGTGCCCTGCTACACAGAAGCTGCCGGACGTCAACGGCTCGGCCGACAACGGCCCGCCCGACAACGTCACCGCGACCGACCCGGCCGGCACGCGCGACCGGCATCCTCGCCGGCCTGACCGACGGCATCCTGCCCAGCGAGGTCAACGTCCCGACGCTGCCGCCCGCTGCCGACGCCGCCGACGCCGCTGCGCAAGAAGCAGGGCACGGCCACGCCGAAGGCCAAGCGCGAGGCAGCGCCTCCGGGCACCACGACCGACGCCGCCGAGCGACGACCCCGGCCGCGCCGACCGCGACGACCCCGAGCACCGGCAAGAGCACGGCCGGCCCGGGCGCGCCGCTGGGCACGATCTTCGGGAGCACGCGGTGAAGCGCGCGATCAGCACCTACGGCAAGGACTTCATCGCGATCATCCTGATCGCGCTGCTGTCGCTGGCCGTCGCGACGGTCATCCTCTCCAACGAGCGGCTGACGCTGCCCGGCTGGGTGCCGCTGGTCGGCAAGAGCTTCTACATGCTCAAGGGCGAGTTCCGACGGCCCAGGCGGTCACGCCGGGCCAGGGCCAGACGGTCGAACATCGCCGGCGTGCCAGGTCGGGCGAGATCACCAAGGTCGAGCTCAAGGACGGCCGGGCCATCGTCACGATGAAGCATCAAGCAAGAAGTACGACGAAGGTCTACCCGAACGCCACGATGCTCCTGCGGCCGAAGACCGGCCTGAAGGACATGGTCGTCGAGCTCGACCCGGGCGTCGCAAGCAGGGCGGCCCAAGCTCAAGAGCGGCTCGACCATCCCGGTCTCCCAGACCTGCCCGACGTCAACCTCGACGAGGTCCTCTCCTCGCTCGACGCCGACACGCGCGACTACCTGCAGCTGCTGATCCACGGCGGCGGCGAGGGTCTGCAAGGGCCAGGGGCCGACCCTGCGCCGCGTCTTCAAGCGCTTCGACCCGACGCCGCGCGACGTCGAGAAGATCACCGCGCCTGCTGCCAGACCCGCCGCGCGAACATCCGCCGCACGGTCCACAACTTCCAGCCGAGCTCATCGAGCGCGCTCGCCGGCAAGGACAAGGACCTCGCCACGCCTCGTCGACTCCTCCAACGCCGTGTTCGGCGCGCTCGCCGACCAGGACGCGAACCTGCGCGCGACGATCGCGCGAGCTGCCCGGCGCGCTCAACTCCACGCGCGGTCAACCTGGCCAAGATCGAGGACGCTCGCGCGGGCCCTCGGCCCGGCGGCCCAGGCGCTGCGCCCCGGCGCCCGCGCGCTGGCGCCGTCGCTGCGCCAGACGCGGCCGTTCCTGCGCGAGTCGACGCCGATCATCAAGAACGCAGATCCGCCCGTTCGCCCGCGCGGCGCTGCCGACGCTCAAGCTGCTGCCCCCGGCGGCGAAGAGCCTTCGACAGCTCGACGCAACGACCTCGTCGGCGATGCACCAAGGTCGTCAACTACCTGCTCAACGAGCTGGCCTACAACCCGCCCGGAACCGGCGTGGCCAAGCAGGGCTACCTCTTCTGGCTGGCCTGGGCCAACCACAACGCCAACACGGTCTTCGGCAACCAGGACGCCGCAGGGGACGATCCGCCGCGGCCAGCTGCTCGCCTCGTGTGAGTCGCTGAACATCCTCACCGGACCTGGCCGGCACCAACGACCAGGTCAAGGCGCCTGCTCTCCCAGGTCGGCCCGGCCGTCGACAGGCCTGCGAGAAGCCCGGCGGAACGGCAGGGCGACGCCGTGAACAAGGACGCCCCCACCCTCGGCCGCATCCTGACGATGGTCGGCTTCGCGCTGTCCTGCTTCGGCCTGCTGCTCTTCCTGTGGCTGGCCTTCGGCGGCTCGATCCCGCTGGCGCCGCAGCGGCTACCAGTTCCACGTCAAGTTCCCCGAGGCCGACGCAGCTGGCCAAGGAGGCCGACGTGCGGATCTCCGGCGTGCCGGTCGGCAAGGTCAAGGACCTCAAGCCCGACTCAAGACGGGGCTGACCGACGCCACGATCGAGCTCGACGCGAAGTACGCGCCGATCCCGCGCAACGCCCGCGCGATCCTGCGCCAGAAGACGCTGCTCGGCGAGACCTACGTCGAGCTCACGCCGGGCGCGCCGCGGCGTCAAGCGGATGGCGCTGCCCGAGGACGGCACGCTGCCGGAGGCGCAACGTCGCGCCAGACGGTGCAGCTCGACGAGATCTTCCGCGCCTTCAACCCGAAGACCCGGCTGGCGTTCCAGCAGTGGATGCAGCGCCGTCCGAGGCGTTCGCCGGCCGCTCGGCAGGACATCAACAACGCGCTGGGCAACCTCGCCCCGACGGTCGAGGACGCCAACGCCCTCGTGCAGGTCCTGAACTCGCAGCAGCGGCGCCGTGCGCAACCTCGTGCAAGCAACACGGGCGTGGTGTTCAACGCGCTGTCGGACCGCGCGACGGCCAGCTCGCCTCGCTCATCCGCAACTCCAACGTCGTCTTCGGCGTCACCGCGCGCCAGAACGCGGCGCTGAAGGCCGATCTTCGAGGCGCTGCCCGACGTTCGAGCACGAGAGCCGGCGCACGTTGCTGCGCCCTCGACCACTTCGCGCGCAACACCAACCCGCTCGTGACCCAGCTGCGTCCCGCGGCGCGCCAGCTCTCGCCGACGCTGGAGGACCTGGCCCGCCTGGCGCCCGACCTCAAGGCGCTCTTCCGCGACCTCGGCCCGCTGATCACGGTCTCGGTCAAGGGGCTGCCGGCGATCTCGACGTTCCTCGACCAGCCGCGGCCGGTGCTCGCCCAGCTCGACCCGTTCCTGCGCAACCTCAACCCGGCGATCGACTTCCTCGGGCTCTACAAGCAGGAGCTCAACGCGTTCTTCTCCAACACCGTGGCCGCCACCCAGGCCGTGACGTTCCCGCCCAACGCCAAGCGGCCAGCCCGTCCACTACCTGCGCACGACCAACCCGGTCAACCCCGAGAACCTGGCCATCTACCGCCACCGGCTGGCCACCAACCGGCCCAACCCCTACCAGGCGCCGGGCGCCTTCAACTTCCTCGGCGACGCCGGCCCCTGCAGGTCTTCGAGAACCGCCAGTGCACGGCAGCGGCCCGTCCCCGGCCGCGCCGACGGGCACCGATCCGCTCGCTGCCGCTGCTCGACACGTTCTTCTTCCAGACGGGGTCGCCAACCAGGCGACGAGCTGGCCGCGCCGCCCTGCAAGCTGCAGCAGTCCCTCGGCCCGCAGATCGGCTTCGGGGGCAAGAACTACCCGCAAGTGGCCGCGCAGCCCCCGTCGAAGTAGGTTTCCATGGGCTTGCGTCGCCCGCTCGCCTGGTGTGCCCGTCTGGCCGCGACGAGGACCCGTGCCGTCCTCGCGGTCACGCTCGTCCTCGCCCTGCGGCGGCGGCGTGCTCGCGCTCGGCCTGCGTGCCGAGCACGGGCACCGACACGCTCGTCTCGTCGGGGCTCGGACTCGGCGCGGGCCACCGCCGACTACCACAAGCACTTCGGCGACGACGCGATCGTCGTGCTCATCCGCGAGGACCTCCCGAACCTCGTCGACACCAGCGACCTCGGGCGCCTGATCAAGCTCGAGGGCTGCCTCGGGCGGCAACGTCCCCAAGGGCGCGAAGCCCTACGGCAAGAAGGGCGGCCCGTGCTGGCGGCTGGCCCAGAAGCAGTACGCGCGCGTCGTCTACGGGCCGGGGACCTTCCTGCTCGAGGCGACCAACGAGGTCTCGCGCCAGCTCAGCAGCCGGCTGGCCCAGGCGAAGGTCGCCCAGCGGCAAGGCCGCGGCGCGCAGGCCATCGCCGCGGCCAGGAAGGCGGGCGCGACCAAGAAGCAGCAGGCCGCCGCGGGCAAGGCGGCGGCCCAGAACGCGCAGACGCAGTTCGTCGCCGACATCGCCCGCCTCGCCGTCCAGACCGGGATCCAGGGCATGCCGCGGATCGACAACGCGTCGTTCGTCAACCAGATCGTCTTCGACCCCGACCGCGGCGCGTACATCCCCAAGGCCCGCTTCGCCTACCTGTTCCCGGCCAAGAACGCGGCCCTCATCCAGGTCCGGCTCAAGCCCGGCCTCTCCGACGCCGACCGCAGCGACGCGATCGCCCAGGTCCGCGCGCGCGACCGAAGACTGGCACCGACTTCCAGCTCCAGCGCAAGGGGACCTACACCGTCACCGGCGTGCCCGTCGTGGTCGGCGACCTGGCCGCGCCGCATCGGCGACGCGATCGCGCTGCTGCTCATCGCCGCCGTGGTCGTGATGGCGCTGCGTGCTCGTTCTTCGCCGCGCGCACCGCCCGCGGCTGCTGCCCGCTCGGGCTCGCGCTCGGCGCGCGGCGGCATCGACGTTCGGCGCGCTGCGCGTCGTCGGGGCGTCGCTGACGATGGCCACGGTCGCCGTGCTGCCCGTGCTGATCGGCCTCGCCGTCGACTACGGCGATCCAGTTCCAGTCGCGCGTCGACGAGGAGGGGGGAGACGTGGAGCGCGCGGCGGCGCGCGGCGGCGCCGACCATCGCCACCGCCGGGCTGGCCACCGCGGTCGGCTTCCTCGTGCTCGCTGCTCTCGCCGGTGCCGATGGTCCGCGGCTTCGGCCTCGTGCTCGTGATCGGCGTCGTGCGTCGCGCTCGCCTGCACGTTCCTGGCCGGCGCCGCCGCGCTGCGGCTGCTCGGCAGCCGGCCGCCCGGGCCCCGTCGAGCGCGCGGTCGGCCCGGCGCGCCAGGGCGCGGTCGACATCGTCGGCGCCATGCCCGGGGCTCGCACGCGGCGCCGCCCGCGCGCGCGGGCTGGCGACGCGCGCGCTGCGCGGCGCCGTCCGCCGGCCCGAGCGGGTGCTCGCCGTCGGCGCCGCGCATCGCCGCTGCTCGGCTGGGTCGCCGACACGCAGACGCGCGGTCCAGTCCGACGTGACCAAGCTCGTGCCGCAGAACCTGCCCGCGCTCCAGGACGTCACGCACGCTGCAGAAGGCGACCGGGATCGCCGGCGAGGTCGACGTCGTGATCGACGCCAAGGACATCACGCGCCCCGCCGTCGTCAACTGGATGACCCGCTACCAGCAGCGGGTGCTCAAGCAGTTCGACTACACGGACCAAGCGCGGCTGCGGCGACGGCGACGCTGTGCCCGGCGCTCTCGCTGCCCGACCTCTTCGCCACCTCGCGCAGCCCGGCCACGGGCGCCCAGGTGCGCCGCCTGCTCGCCGCCGTGCCGCGCTACTTCTCCCGCGCGGTCATCACGAGCGACCGCACGCGAGGCCAACCTCGCCTTCGGCATCCGGCTCATGCCGCTCGACCGCCAGCAGCAGGTCATCGAGGCGATGCGCGCGCGAGCTCGCACCCGCCGCCGGGCGTGAGCGCCCGGCTCGCCGGCCTGCCGGTGCTCGGCGGCCGAGGCCAACGACCGCCTGACCGACCCGTGGCGGCGCCTGGGCACGCTGCTGCTCGGCCTCGTCGCCGTCGGGCTGGCGCTGCTGGGCCGTCTTCCGCCGACGTCCGCCGCGCGATCGTGCCGCTGATCCCGATCGCGCTGGCCACGGGCTGGGCCGCGCTCGCTCGTCGCGCCGATCCGCTCAACCCGATGTCGGCCACGCTCGGCGCGCTGGTCATCGCGATCTCCACCGAGTTCAGCGTGCTGCTCTCCGAGCGCTTCCGCCAGGAGCGGCTGGCGCGGCCACGACGTCGCGGGGCGCTGCGGCGCGCGTACCGCTCGACCGGCGCGGCGGTGCTCGTCTCCGGGCGTCACGGCGATCGCCGGCTTCGGCGTGCTCGCGCTCTCCGACATCGCCATGGTGCGCAACTTCGGCCTGGTCACGGTCGTCGACCTCGCCGTGGCGCTCGGCCGGCGTGCTGTCGTGCTGCCGGCCGTGCTCGTGCTGCGAGGAGCGGCGAGCTGGCCACGCTGCCGCGCCGGGCGCGCTGGCCGCGCGCGGCCGGGCCGCCGCCGCCCGCGACGGCGTGAGCCCGGCCGACGGCGACGAGCCCTTCGATCGCTGGGCCCACCGCCGGGACCCCGACCTCGACACGCTCGGCGACGACGAGGAGGCGAGCGCCCGGACCCGGCGAGCCCGGCCGGCCGCAGCTCCCGGCCGGCGCGAGCCGCTACGGCTGGTTCGTCGGCCTGGTCGGGGTGCTCGTGCTCGCCTACATCACGCTGCAACACGCTGCGCACCGAAGGGCATCGGAGCCGGCGTCGCGCGGGGCCAACGCTGCCGCCGTTCGCCGTGCCCCTCCTCGGCTCGAACCTCGACGGCGACGCCAACGTGGCGCGACAAGCCCGGGACCGGGGCCGGCACGTCGGGGCACGTGACGGCCTGCGAGGTCCGCGACCCGCGCGCGCTGAACTTCTGCCGGGTGGCGGCCGGCCACCCGGTCGTCCTCGTCTTCGCTCGTCCAGCGACAGCGGGCTCGCTGCACCAGCTCGACGCCATGCAGCGGATCGCGCCCGCGCTTCCCGGACGTGCGCTTCGTCGGCGATCTTCCTGCGCGGCGGACCGCGACAACGCGCGCAAGGCGGCGCGCCGCGCACGACTGGCGCTTCCCGCTCGGCTGGGACCGCCACGCCGACGTCGCCGCGGCCTACGGAGTCAAGTCGCTGCCGGCGATCGTGTCTCGGCGACGCCGCCGGCGCGTCGCCGCGTGCCGCTCTACCGCACGTCGGGCCCGGCGCAGCTGGCCGCGCGGGCTGCGGAGGCTCGCGCCCGCGTGACCGCGGGCGAGCTGCGCGAGACGGCGACGGTCGCTCCGGAGCTGCGCGCGGAGTTCCCGAGCGGCCGGCTCGTCTGGTCGCGCTGCGCGGCGAGCCCGGGCCGCTCAGCCGCGCGCCCTGCGCCGGCGGCTGCGCGAGCTCTCGAGCCCGCTTGCGCGGGCGCCCAGGCGCGTCGTCATGCGCCAGCAGCCGGTGCCCCAGGCCTACCGCGTCTTCTTCCGCCACATCGGCCTCGACCCCGACGTCGACCGCCCGCCGGGCGAGGCGGCCGCGCTCGACGCGCCTGGTCGTCGGGCGAGTTCCGCTCGCGACGGGCCGCGTCGACGACGCGCTGACGATCGCCGCTCGTGGAGACCGGCGTGCCGGTGTGGGCGCTCGACGCCGACCGTCGTCGAGGGGGGGCCCGGCCTGCGGCTGAGCGCGGCCGGGACGAGCCGCTCGGGGGCGGGGAGGAGCGCTGCCGCCCGTGCGCCGAGGACCGGCATCGTGATCGCCGACGACGCGCGGGCCGCTGGCGGTCCTCTTCGGCGACCTGCGCGGACGACCGGCGCGGCGTGCACCAGGCGACCGAGCGCGTGCTCGTCTTCTCCGTCGGGTCGCCGGCGTGCCGGCGATCCACGTCGACGAGGCACTGGCGACGTGCCTGGACCTGTTGACGGAGCATTGAGCGGGGCTACCGTTCTCGCCCGTGACCGACCAGGTACTCATCCGTCCGCGCGCCGCCGACGGTCCCGCTCGCTCCGGTCCGGCGTCGAGATCGACGAGCGGGCGGCGCGGGACGACCCTGCGCGCGCCAGATCGGCAAGCTCGAGCGCGAGCTGGCGCAGGCGCTGCCCGACACCCGGCCGGGCGACGCCGGCCCGCCGCGGCTCGCCGCGCTGCGCGGGCCGCGGCTGCCTCGACATGGGCGAGCTCGAGCGCCCTCCGCGACGACCTGGCCGACCGCCTCAGCGCCGCCTGCGCGCCAGGTCGCGGCGCGGGCCGACGAGGAGGCCGAGAAGCGCGTGCTGCTCGAGCGCATGCTGCGCGAGCCGAAGGCCTACCGGTGGGTCCGCGTCACCAGCGGGACCTCGGCGAGCCGGGCTGCGGCGTCTATCACGTGCAGCCGCGGCTGGGCATCGTCGGGATGCTCGCCGGCTGGTGGCACGTGAAGGTCTCCTCCGGCTGTCCGTTAGCCCCGGCCGCGCGTCGCGCGCGGCTCCTGAGAAGATCGCGCGACATGAGCGACGAGCCCCGCCGCCTGCGCCTCCGTGGCCTGCACCACGTCACGGCGATCTGCCGCGACCTCGAGCGCCACGACGGCGTTCTACCGCGACGTCCTCGGCCTCGACGCTGGTCGAGACGGTCGACCAACGACGACGACCCCGGGACACGGCACTTCTGGTTCGGCAACCCGGCGGGCGACGCCCGGCACGCTGGTCTCGTTCCTCGAGTACCCCGAGCTGGCCGAGGGGCGGGCTCGGGCGCCGGGGCCACCCACCACTTCGCGTTCGTCGTCGAGTCGGCCGAGGAGCGTCGCCGGTGGGTCGACACCTGCGCGGCCGCGGGGTGCCCGTGCACCGAGTGTTCGAGCGCGGCGGCGTTCCGCTCGATCTACCTGCGCGACCCCGACGGGCACATCATCGAGTTCGCCACGCGCGGGCCCGGCTTGCGGCCGCGAGGCGCGCGGGCCCCGGCGGCACGCTGGCCGACGGGACCCACGACCAGGCGGTCCGCTAGGCGGGGACCGCCACGGGGGCGGGCAGCCGGCGCCGCGGGCGCGGCGGCGGAGTGCTCGGTGCCGCCCTGGAGCCGGCGCGCGAGCTCGCCGCGCTGGCGCTCGGTGAGCGCGCCGACGGTCTTCGTCTCCGAGATCCGGAGCCCGAAGAGAAGCTTGCGACAGCGGTGCGATCCCCAGCGCCGCTGGCTCATCAGGACATCGGCGACGCGACATGCTCGCGGCCTCCCACGGGCACTCGGCGAACACGTCGGCGGCGCGTGAGTCCGCCGTCGCCGATCCGCCGCTTGAGGTCGGCGCGGGCCAGGCGCACGGCGTTGGCGCGCTCCAGCGCGCGAAGGTGCTGCGGAGACGGCTCGGACGCAACTGTGCGACATCGCTCTCCCTCTTGGACCAGACACATGACCCAGGCATGGCGAAGTCCGCCCTCGTGGGGCAGGTTCGCATCGCCTCTCTCCATGAGACGCCGCCTGGCTTCAGCGACCTCGGCTCCCGTCCGAGGGCTTCCGTCCGGCGCGTTTGTGAACCTACACTCGTGACCCGAAGCGATCAACAGGTCGTTCAGAGTTCGTGCGCTCAGAGCGGTCTTTTTTTCCGTTTGGTGGTTTCGACCATCCCGTTCCCATACATCACTAGTGTTGACCGGCGTTCGTGGGATCGGACAGCCGTCCAGCCGGCGCGTCCGGTCGCGATGGACGCCCGGTGCGGAGCTCGCCGCGGTCAGGCGGAGGCGGGCCCGGGCAGCGGGCCGTGCTCGGCCTCGAAGGCGCGCTTGACGTCGCCGAAGGCGGCCAGCGCCCGGTCGAGGACGGCGCGTGTCGTGCGTCGCCATGACGCTCGTGCGCAGCAGCGCGCCGCCCGGGCGGCACGGCGGGGTGCAGCGGCGACGTTGACGTAGACGCCGGCGTCGTAGAGCGCGCGCCACAAGCAGCGCCGCCTTCCAGTCGTCGGCGACGAGCACGGGCACGATCGGCGTGACGACGGTCTCGCCCGAGGGCAGGGTGGTCGGCTCGACCACGTGGAAGCCGAGGTCGGTCAGGCCGGCGTGCAGGTAGCGGGCGTCGTCGAGCGACGCGGGCGAAGAGCTGCGGGCCCTCGTCGGAGCGGCAGATCCGCGTGGCGGCCAGCGCGGCGCCGACGGCGGCGGGGACGGCCGAGGCGGTGAAGAGGAAGGCGCGCGACTGGATGCGCAGGAACTCGACGACCTCGGTCGGGCCCGGCGATCACGCCGCCGCAGGAGGCCAGCGACTTCGAGAACGTCGCCATCCGCAGGTCGGTCTGCGTCCTCGACGCCGAGCAGCTCGGCCGTGCCGGCGCCGCGCGCGCCGAGCACGCCCAGGCGCGTGGGCCTCGTCGACCATCAGGCGCGCGCCGTAGCGCTCGCACAGCTCGACGATCTGCCGGCAGCGGGGCGACGTCGCCCTCCATCGAGAAGACGCCGTCGACGACGACGAGGATGCCGCCGCCGTCGCTGCGCGGCCTTGCTCGAGCGTCTTCTCGAGCCGGTCGAGGCGGTTGTGGCGGAAGGCGCGGAGCTTGGCCCGGGAGAGCAGGCAGCCGTCGAGGATCGAGGCGTGGTCGCCCGAGTCGGCGACGACGGTGTCGCCCGGGCCGAGGATCGTCCCCAGGCAGCCGAGGTTGGCCTGGTGGCCGGTGGTGAAGACGATCGCGTCCTCGGTGCCCATCCAGGCGGCGAGCTCGGCCTCGAGCTCGAGGTGCAGGTCGATCGTGCCGTTGAGCAGGCGCGAGCCGGTCAGGCCGGTGCCGTAGCGCTCGAGCGCGTCGCGGGCGCCCTGCGAGGACGCGCGGGTCGCCGGTCAGGCCGAGGTAGTTGTTCGAGCCGAGCATGATCCGCTCGGGCGCCCTCCATCTCGACGACGGGCGCCGCCGGCGACTCCAGCAGGCGGAAGTAGGGGAGGAGGTCGGCCTCCTCGGCGGCGCGCAGCAGCTCCACGCGCTCGTGGCCGCGGACCTTGGCGAAGACGTCGGTCGTGGTCGGCATGTGTACTGTGCACCCGCCGTGGCGCTGGAGATCAGGCCGGTCGTCGGGGCGCCGCGAGCTCGATGCCTTCATCAAGCTGCCGTGGCGGCTCTATCGTAACGAGGCGCTCTGGGTGCCTCCGCTCATCGCCGAGCGCAAGCAGTTCCTGAACCGCAAGAAGAACCCGTTCTTCCAGCACGCGGAGGCCGAGTACTTCCTCGCCTGGCGCGAGGGCCGCGCCGTCGGCCGCATCACCGCGCAGGTCGACCGCCACCTCAACGACTTCCAGGGCAACCGACTGGGGGCTGTTCGGCTTCTTCGAGTGCGAGGACGATCCCGAGGCGGCGACCGCGCTGCTGGCCGCCGCCGAGGCGTGGCTGCGCGAGCGCGGCCGCGACCGGATGGTCGGCCCGATGGACTTCACGACCAACGACGAGTGCGGCGTGCTCGTCGACGGCTTCGACCGGCCGCCGATCATCCTCACCAACTGGACGCACCGCTACTACCCGGCGCTGCTCGAGGGCGCGGGGCATGACGCAAGGCGATGGACACCTCATGTGGGAGCTGCACATCGTCCGGCCGCGAGCAACGTCCACCCGGCGATCTGGAAGCTCGCCGACGAGGTCGAGGCCGAGCACGGCATCGTCGCCCGCCACTTCCGCAAGCGCGACCTGCAGGCCGAGGTCGGGAAGCTTCCTCGAGATCTACAACGCCGCCTGGGAGAAGCAACTGGGGCTTCGTGCCGCTCACCGAGCCCGAGGTGCGCCACTACGCCAAGCAGCTCAAGCCGATCCTCGACGAGAACTGGGCGATGGTCGCCGAGAAGGACGGCGAGGTCGTCGGCGCCGCGCTGTCGCTGCCCGACTACAACCAGGTCTTCAAGCACATGAACGGGCGGCTGCTGCCCTTCGGCTGGGCCAAGTTCCTCTACCACCGCCGCAAGATCGACCGCGTGCGCGTGTTCGCGCTCGGCGTCAAGCGCGAGTACCAGCACACCGGCGTCGCGGCCAAGCTCTACCAGATGCACTTCGACTCGGCCGAGGTGACGCCGCAGACCGGCGGCGAGATGGGCTGGATCCTCGCCACGAACAAGCCGATGAACCGCGCGATGGAGGGAATGGGCGGAGAGATCGTCCGCCCCTACCGGATGTATGAGCGCCTGCTCGAGGATCCGGCATGACGCCGACCGGTTCCCGTGGCAGGATGGACCCGATGACCGAACCGGTCCCCGAGACGCCTGCCCGTTCCCGTCGAAGAGGACGTCGAGGCGATCGCCGTCGTCGCGCAGGAGACGCGCGCGCTCGAGCCCGTCCGTCCGCCGGCGCTCCAGACCGCCGCCGTGGCCGCGACCGGGTTCGTCGCCGGGGCCGCCACGATCGTCGTCGCCCATCGCCGCTCGGCCCGCAAGGCCGCCCGCCGCGCCCGCGGGCGCGGTCACGGGCTGCCGATCGTCGGCTCGCGCTCGTTCCTCGTCGACGTCCACCTCATCGGCAACAAGGATTGACGCGCCACCGCCCGCCGCGGGGCGCGCCGTGCGCCGCGAGGTCGAGGCGCGCTGGCCGCGTGCGGCTGCCGCGGCGCTCGGCGCCTGACGGCGTGCTGCGCGTCCGCGGCGGGGTCGTCGAGCGGCTGTTCGTCGCTCGACGGCGAGACGGTCGTCGTGCGCGCCGGCCAGCGCGACCCGCGGCGCCTCGTGCTCGAGGGCCGCGCCGCGCGCGAGGAGCTGGCGCAGGAGGGCATCGCCCGGCTCGCGCGCTCGCCTCGGCGCCGACGACGACCTCGCGCCCTTCCACGAGCGCTTCCGCCACGACGCGCTGATCGGCGCCGCCGTGCGCGCCGACCCGCTGCTGCGGCCCTACCGCCGCCCCGACCCGTGGGAGGCGCTGGCCTGGGCCGTGACCGAGCAGCTCATCGAGTTCGAGCGCGCCGCGGCGATCCAGCGCCGGATGGTCCGCGCGCTCGGGCCCGCGCTGCGAGCGCACCGGGCCTGCGCGCCGCGCCCGACGCCGGCACCGTGGCCGGCCTCGCGCCCGCGCGGCTGTGCTCCTGGGACCTGACCGAGACGCCGGGCGCATCGCGCTCGTGCGCGCCGCCCGCGAGGTCGCCGCCGGCCGCGTCGACCTGCACGGCGACCACGAGGCCGGCTGGCGGCGCCTGCGGGCGATCCGCGGCATCGGCCGCTGGACGACCGAGACGCTCGCGCTCCACGGCCAGGGCCGCTTCGACGTGCTGCCCGCCGGCGACCTCGGCTACCTCAAGCTCGTCGGGCGGATGCAGACCGGGCGCCCGAAGTCGGTGGCCGCCGAGGAGGACGTGCGCGAGCTGTTCGCGCCCTACGAGGGCTGGGCCGGCCTGGCCGCGAGCTACGCGCTGCGGCTGGGCTCGGAGCGGATGCGGGCTACTCGCCCTGCCCGGCGAGGAACTCGTTGGTCACCGCGCCCGCCGCGGCCGGCTGCCGCGTCACCAGCTTGTTCTTGAACATCCACTGCCCGTAGGCCTGCCAGCGCGCCGCGGTTGGAGAAGCCCCACGGCTTGCCGCCGCCGGGGAAGAACGCCGGCAGCGTGGCCCGCACGCTCGCGGTCTGCAGCTTGGCGTCCTTCTTGAGGTCCGGGTTGGCCGCGATCAGGTCGGCGACGCCCTTGCTCGGGTTGCGGCGCACGAGCTCGTAGCCGCGGCCCAGGGCCTGGGCGAAGCGGCGGACGAGCTGCGGGTCCTTGGTCAGCGTCGACTGCCGGGCGACGAGCACGAGCTCGGAGTAGGTCGGCACGCCGGCCTGGTCGACCCGCGTGATCGAGGGCTTCTTCTTCTTCAGGCGCAGCTGCACGCCCTCGTAGTTCCAGAAGCCGCCGAGCGTGGCGTCGACCTTGTTCGACAGCATCGCCGGGACGAGGTTGAAGCCGACGTTGACCTGCTTGACCTTGCTCGGCGTGACGCCCGCGCGCGCGGCGATCGTCTTCAGGTAGGCCGACTGGTAGGGGATCCCGGCCGTGCCGACGACCTTGCCCGGACAGGTCCTTCGGCGCCCTTGACCTTCGAGCCGGCGACGCTGATCAGCGAGGTCAGCGGCCGCTGCACGACGCTGGCCACGGCGACGAGCGGCGCGCCCTTGTCGCGGGCGAGCAGCAGCTCGGGCTCGTAGGAGATCGCCAGGTCGACCTTGCCGGCCTGCAGCAGCTTCAGCGGCGAGGAGGGGTCCGGCGGCGGCTGGAGCTCGACGTTCAGCCCGGCGTCGCGGAACAGGCCCTCGCGCTGGGCCGCGTAGAGCCCGACGTGGTCGGCGTTGGGGAAGAAGTCGAGCATCACCCGCACCCGGTCGGTGCCGGCCGGCGTGATGCGGTCCTCCTTGCTCCCGCAGCCCGCGACGGCCAGGACGGCCAGGGCGAGCAGCAGGAGGACGACGGGCGATCGGCGGGTCAAGACGAGGCTCCTCCTCGGTCGGTGCGCGCCCAGGGTAGGAGCAGGCGTTCGAGCGCGGTCAGGATCGTGAACAGGACGACGGCGATCAGGGCGAGCAGGACCACGGCGGCGTAGGCCCGCGCGGTCTCGAGCTGGGGGATCGCGAGGGTGATCAGGTGGCCGAGGCCGGAGCTCGAGCCGGACTGCTCGGCGAACACGGCGCCGATCACCGCCACGGCGACGGCGATGCGGGCGCCGGAGAACAGCGACGGCAGCGCCGCCGGCGCCTCGACGCGGCGGAAGGTCTGCCAGCGCGAGGCGCCGAGCGTCGCATCAGCTTGGGGAGGGCGGGATCGACGCTGGCCAGCCCGTCGAGCGTGGTGACGGTGACCGGGAAGAAGCAGACCAGCGCGATGATCGCGAGCTTCGGCGCCAGCCCGAAGCCGAGCCAGGCGATCGAGCAGCGGCGCGACGATCACCACGGGGATCGTCTGCGAGGAGACGAGCAGCGGGTAGAGCGCGCGGCGCAGCGTGGGCGAGAGGTGGACCACCGCGGCGAAGAGCGCGCCGAGCGCCAGCGCCAGGGCGATCCCGAGCAGCACCTCGGAGAGCGTGGTCGTCAGGTCGGGGCGCAGGATGTCCCAGTCGGTCCACAGCGACTGGGCGACCTCGTGCGGCGCCGGGAGGATGAACGGAGTCGACGTTGCCGAGCGCGGCGTAGAGCTCCCAGCCGCCGAGCAGGACGGCGAGCACGAGGATCGCGGCGATCACGGGCGCGCTCCGCGCAGGGCGGTCAGCGCGCGCTCGCGCAGCGCCACGATCGCCGGGTCGGTGCGCCGGCGCGGGCGCGGCATCGCCACGTCGAGCCGGGCCACCTCGCGGCCCGGTCGCGGGGACAGCACGATCAGCCGGTCGGCGAGCACGAGCGCCTCCTCGATGTCGTGCGTGACCAGGACGACGGTGCGCGGCTCGGCGGCCAGCGCGCCGGCCAGCCAGTCCTGCATCTCCTCGCGGGTCAGCGCGTCGAGCGCGGCGAAGGGCTCGTCGAGGCAGAGCACCGGGCGCCCGGCGAGCAGCGTGCGCAGGAACGCCACGCGCTGGCGCATCCCGCCCGACAGCTCGGCCGGCCGCGCGCTCTCGAAGCCCTCGAGGCCGAAGCGGGCGAACAGCGGGCGCGCGCGCTCGCGCGCCTCCGATCGCGAGTGGCCGGCCACGCGCAGCGCCAGCGCGGCGTTGTCGAGCGCCGAGCACCAGGGCAGCAGCACGTCGTGCTGGGGCATGAGCACGGCCTCGGGCGCCTCGATCGTCCCGGCGTCGGGCTCCTGCAGGCCGCAGATCAGCTCGAGCAGGGTGCTCTTGCCGCAGCCGCTCGGGCCGACGACGGCCACCACGTCCCCGGGGCCGGCCGCGAGCGAGAGGTCCTCGAGCACCCTCAGGGCCGGCCGGCCGCGGCGGGCCGGGAACGTCCGCCCGACGCCGTCGAGGCGCAGGCCTGACGGAACGGTGGCGCGACGCGAGGCCGACGGGGCCAGAGTGGTGGGCGGCACGACTCCCTTCGCGGGCATTACCCCACAGGTTCGATGGGTCGGCGCCGGGCCGCGGGTGCGGAGTGACGCCCTCTCAGCCGGCAACCCCGCCAGCCCCCCAGAGGGTCAAGACCTCCGGAGCGTACCGCGCGCATACCGGAATCCTTCCCCCGGGCTACGGGGCGGCTACCGCGCAGGGAGAAGCTCCGGCTCCTGTGTCAACCACACTGCTGCATGTCGAGCCGGACGCGGCCGATGCGGCGATCCACGCGAGCGTCCTGCGAGACGTCTGGCCGGAGCGCTTCCACATCGCCCGGGTCGAGACGGCCGCCCAGGCCCGCGAGGAGCTCGTGGCGGGCGGGGTCGACTGCATCCTCTACGCAGGCGCCGACCCGGCGGCGGCACTGCCCTGGCTGATCAGCGCCGCGCCCTCGGTCCCCGTCGTCGTGCTGACCGACGAGGACGATGCCGAGCTCGGCCTGCGCACCGTCGAGCTCGGGGCCCAGGACCACCTCGTCCGCGGGGCGGACGGCTACCAGCTCGGGCGCGCGCTGATCTACTCGATCGAGCGCAAGCGCACCGAGGGACGCCTGCTGGCCGAGCGCGACCGGCGCGAGGACGAGCTGCGCCGCCTGGCCGACCACGACGGGGTGACCGGGTTGCCCGTGCGGCGCCGGCTCGTCGAGGCGCTCGAGCTCGCCCTGGCCCAGGACGAGCGCCACCGCAGCGGCGGCGCGGTCGTCGTCGTCCATCTCGACGCGGAGCCGCGCGACGAGGCCGCGCTGCAGACCGTCGCCCGCCGGCTGTCGGGCCGCGTGCGGCGCGGCGACGTGCTCGCCCAGATCGACACCCAGGACTTCGCCGTGCTGATCGCCGCCGGCGACACCGCGGTGGCTCGCAACGTCGCCGAGGGCCTGCTCGGCATGCTCAACACGCCGGACGCGACCGCCGGCCCGATCGCCGCGAGCGCGGGCTTCGCCGTGCTCGGCGGCGCGATCGAGCGCTCGGCCGAGGTCGTGCTGCTGCGCGCCCGCGCCGCCTGCGCGTCGCCCGAGCGCCGCGACGGCGTCACGCCGATCAACGGGATCGGGGCGCCGGCCGGTCCGCCGCGCGTGCGCGCCTCGTGGGCCGAGCGCCTGCGCGCGGCGCTGCGCGACGGGTCGTTCGCGCTCGTGGCCCAGCCGATCACCCGTGTCGTCGGGGAGGAGATCCCCCGCTACGAGCTGCTGCTGCGGCTGCGCGAGGGCGGCGAGCTCCTGCTGCCCGCGCAGTTCCTGCCCGCCGCCGAGCGCGAGGGCCTGTCGGCCGAGATCGACGGCTGGGTGCTGGACCGCGCGGTGCGGATGGTCGCCGCGCGCGAGGACGCCGGGGTGCCGGTCCGCCTGGAGATCAACCTCTCGCCGGCCTCGGTGGCCGACGAGACGCTCGCGCCGCGCGTCGGCGCCGCGCTCGCCCGCTCCGGCGCCGACCCGTCCCACCTCGTGCTCGAGGTCCCCGAACGCTCGGTCACCGCCGACACGCCGCGCGCCCGCCGCCTGGCCGAGGAGCTGCGCGCGCTGGGCTGCGAGGTCGCGCTCGACGACATCGGCCGCGGCGGCTCGTCGCTGGCCTACCTCGACCACGTCGTCTTCGACCTGCTCAAGATCGACGTGACGCTGGCCGGAGACGTCGCCCAGGGCCACGCGCGCAAGGCGCTCGTCGAGGCCGTCGTGCAGATCGCCCACGCATCGGGCGCGAAGACCATCGCCGAGGGCGTGGCCGACGCCGACGCCGCCGAGATCCTGCGCGGCCTGGGCGTCGACTACGCCCAGGGCCACCACTTCGGCTCGCCGATGCCGCTCGCCGAGGCGCGGGCGGCGTAGCGACAACGGGGACAGTCACCTGAGTCCCACCCGATGGGACTGTGGTGACTGTCCCCTCGTCTCTACGCCGGCGCGCCCTCGAGCACGACCTCCGCGCCACCCGAGGGCACGAGCGTGATCGCGCGGCGCGAGACGCGCTCGGCCGGGCCGCCGGGGGAGCGCAGCGGCGCCGAGCGGGCCAGCGCGCGCAGCACCTCGCGCATCTCGAACTGGGCGAAGGCGGCGCCGAGGCAGCGGCGGACGCCGCCGCCGAAGGGCAGCCACGTGTAGGTGCCGGGCTTGATCGCCCCGCCGTCGGCGTCGATCCAGCGCTCGGGCCGGAAGGCCGTGGGGTCGGGGTAGATCGAGGGATCGCGGTGCACGAGGTAGATGCACGGCGCGACCGTGGCCCCGACCGGCAGCTCGTGGCCGCGCACGGCGAACGGGCGCGTGCAGCTTGCGCGCGACGATCGGGATCACCGGGCGCAGGCGCAGCGTCTCCTTGACGATCGCGTCGGCGTACTCCGTGCGCTCGGTCTGCGACTCCTCGCGCAGCCGCGCCCAGGCGTCGGGCGTGCGCACGAGCCGCTCGACCGCCCAGGCCAGCGACGTCGCCGTGGTCTCGTGGCCGGCCACGAGCAGCGTCATCAGCTCGTCGCGCAGCTCGGTGTCGTCCATCGGCGAGCCGTCGTCGTGGCGGGCGCGCAGCAGCAGGGAGAGGATGTCGTCGCGCTCGTCGAGATCCTCGGCCGTGCGCCGCTCGTGGATCTCGCGGATGACGGCGGCGTCGACGGGCGCCAGCGCGCGGCGCAGCATCTTCAGGCGCTCGAGCCGGTCGGGGCCGAGCACGGCCATCGCGACCAGGCGCGACGGCCGCGTGGTCCAGTCGAGCGCCTCGCCGAGCACGCCGCGCAGCTCGGCCGCGCGCGCCGGGATCCTGGACGCCGAAGATCGCCCGGACGATCACCGCCAGGGTCACGGCCTGCATCCGCGGCCACAGCTGCGCGGCCCCGGGGGCCCACGAGCCGATCTCGGCCTCGGCGACCTCGGTGATCAGCTCGCCGTAGCGCTGCATGCGCTCGCCGTGGAAGGGCGGCAGCAGCAGCTTGCGCTGGGCCAGGTGCTCCTGGCCGTCGAGCAGCAGCACCGACTGGTGGCCGAGCACCGGCCGCAGCACGACGTTGGCCTCGCCCGCGCGGAGCAGCTCGGGGTCGGCGGTGAACACCGAGCGGATGTCCGCGGGATCGGTGACGAAGACCCACGAGCCCTCGTTGGCGATCCGCACGGTGAACGTCGGCCCGAAGCGCTCGCGGGCGCGGGACATGAACGGGCCGGGCCGCGTCATCCAGGCCAGGGTCTGGACGGGCCGGGGCCAGGGCGGGCCGGCAGGAAGGGCGGGGCTCATGCCGTGATCGGACGGGTCAAGTGGCGCACGAAGTCCTCCAGGTGCTTGGTCTGCCAGCACTCGAACGCCATGCAGTGGCGCTCGTAGGCGGCGATCACCGAATCGCCGTAGTTCCAGTACAGGCGCGGCTCGGGGTTGAGCCAGAAGGTGCGGCCGGCCTTCTCGGCCAGCGCGGCGAAGACGTCCTCGCGGGGCGGGCGGCCGTTCGTGCGCGCGTCGCCGAGCACGATCACCGTCGCCCGCGGATGCAGCTCGTCCTCGGTCAGCGCCAGGAACTCCTCCCACACGCGGCCGTAGTCGGTGTAGCCGGAGATGTCGGCCACGCCGGCGTCGCGGCCGATCGCCTTGGAGACCTCGGCGAAGTCGCGCTCGCGCTCGAACACGTCGGTGACCTCGGAGACGCGCTCGATGAACACGAACGAGCGCATCTTGCGAAAGGCGTCGTGGAGCGCGTGGAGCACCGAGAGGAAGAAGACGCTCGCGCTCGTGACGCTCGTCGAGACGTCGCAGAGCACGAAGATCTCCGGGCGGCGCGGGCGCTTGGGGCGGAACTTCAGCTCGACGGGAACGCCGCCGGTCTGCAGCGACGCGCGCATCGTGCGCCGCACGTCGACGTGGGCGTGGCGGTTGTGGCCCTTCATCTCGTGGCCCTGGGTGGCGAGGCGGCGCTTGAGCTGGGCCACGACGCGGTGCACGGCGGCGAGGTCCTGCAGCGGGCCGCTGGGCAGGGCGCGGTCGAGCTCGGAGAGCGGCCGCGACGGCGGCAGGGCCTTCGTGCGCTCGATCAGGTCGCGCTCCAATTCCCGGCGCAGGTGGCTCTCGAACTGGCGCAGCGACTCCCGCGGCAGCCCGTCGCGGCGCGGGTCGTCGGAGGGCAGGTCGGGCTGGGGCTCCGAGCGCAGGCCGAGCGCGCGGCGGATCCGCTGGACGTCGACGCCGATCACGCCCGAGCCGTCGCCCTCGCGGCCGAACGCGGCGATCGCGAGGCGGGCGAGGTCGCGCAGGTCGCCGTCGCTGCCGTCCTGCATCGCCTGGGCGATCGCGTCGCGCAGGGCGTCGAGGTCCATCGGGCCCTGGTCGCCCTGCTCGCCGCCGCCGGCGTTGCCCTCCTCGCCGATGCCGCGGCGCACGGCCTCGGCCTCGGCGGCGCGGAAGAAGAAGCGGTCGAAGACGAGATCGAAGACCCGGCGGTCCTCCTGGGACTTGGCCAGGGTCGCGGCGAGCGCCTCGCGGAAGGGCTCGGGCGCGGTCCAGGCGACCGAGCCGAGCGCCTCGAAGGCGTCGAGCAGCTCCGACGTGCCGGTCGCCACGCCCTCGGTGCGCAGCTCGTCGGCGAAGGCCAGCACCCGGGCGTCGAAGCCCGCCGGTCCGGCCTCGGGCAGCTTGCCCCCGAAATTAGCTGGGCGAGCCAAGCTCCTGCAGCTTCACGCCGACACGCTCGGCGACGAGATCGAGGTCGGTCCGGTGCTTGACGATGGTCGACATCGTCTCCTTGAAGGTCGTCGCGTCGAGCTCGTCGGCGCCGATCAGCAGCAGCGCGCGGGCCCAGTCGATCGACTCGGCGATCGACGGCGGCTTCTTGAGGTCGAGGTCGCGGACCATCCCGACGACCTCGACCAGGCGCCGGGCGACGGTCTCGGACAGCTCGGGCGCGTGCATGCGCACGATCTGCAGCTCGTGCTCCAGCTCGGGGTAGTCGAGCCAGAGGTAGAGGCAGCGGCGCTTGAGCGCTTCGGTGAGCTCGCGGGAGTTGTTCGAGGTCAGCAGGACGACGGGCTGCGTGACGGCGTCGATCCGGCCGAGCTCGGGGATCGAGATCTGGAAGTCCGAGAGCAGCTCGAGCAGCATCGCCTCGAACTCCTGGTCGGTCTTGTCGATCTCGTCGATCAGCAGCACGACCGGCTCGGGCGAGGCGATCGCGGTCATCAGCGGGCGGGCGAGGAGGAAGTCCTCGCCGAAGATGTCGTCCTGCAGCTCGCCCCAGCCGCGCTCGCCCTCGGCCGACTGGATGCGCAGGAGCTGCTTGCGGTAGTTCCACTCGTAGAGCGCCTTGGCCTCGTCGAGGCCCTCGTAGCACTGCAGGCGCACCAGCGTGCGGTCGAGGACCTTGGAGAGCGCCTTGGCGAGCTCGGTCTTGCCGACGCCGGCCGGGCCCTCGACGAGGATCGGCTTGCCGAGCTTGACGGCGAGGTAGGAGACCAGCGCGGTGGAGTCGCCGGGCAGGTAGCCGACGGAGCGCAGCCCGTCGGCCAGAGCGAGGAATCGAGTCGGGCTCGGTCGGCATCGACCGGATTCTATGGACAGTGATTTACTGCGGCCGTGCCTGACCGCGATCCGGGGAAGACGGCGCGCCTGGCCGAGGGGATCCCGGTCGTCCCGGCCTTCGACGGCTACCGCGCCTACGCCATCGCCGGCGTCGTCGTCCTCCATCTGCTCGTCGTCGCCGGCGTGCTCGAGAGCGCGCGCGGCTCGTGGGGCTACACCGTCGTCCAGGGCTCGCTCGGGCAGATGATCGACGTGCTGTTCGTCGTCAGCGGCTTCGTCGTCTTCCTGCCCACCGTCGCGCGCGGCGGCGAGTTCGGCAGCACCCGCGCGTACGCGCTGCGGCGCGCGGCGCGCCTCGCGCCCGCCTACTGGCTCGTGCTCGTCCTGCTGCTCATCGCTATCGCGTTCGTGCCGCGCACGCCGGAGGTCGACTTCCCGACGGCCGGGACGATGCGACCACTTCGCCTTCCTGCAGGCCCCGGCGGTGTCCTCTTCTCCCAGCCGCTCGGGTTCGGCGTCGACGCGCCCGTCTGGACCTCTCGCTCGAGGTCACCTTCTACGTGCTGCTCCCGTTCGTGCGGCCTGGTACTCCGGCGACGCTGGTCGGGCTGGCATCGCGGCGCTGGTCAAGCGGCCTGTGACGTTGCGTCGGGCACGTGCAGCCCTGGGCCGAGGCTCTCGGCATCTCGCTTTCCCCGCTGACCGCGCTGCGGATCACGGTCGGCTCGTTCATCCAGTTCCCGTTCTTCCTGTACTCCTTCGCGGCCGGGATGACCGGCGCCTGGGCCTACGTGCGCCTGCGCGCCGCGCCGGAGGCGGGGCTGGCGCGGCGCGCGCGGCTGGCCCAGGTCGGCTCCCTGGCCGCCTGGTCGCCTTCGGCTACCTGATCGGGCGTCGCGCGGACGGCGGCGTCTTGCTCGGGGCCGAGGTCGGGCGGCAGCCGGCACTGCTCAGCCTCGGGTTCACGAGCGCGCTGGCCGTCTTCCTCGTGGCGGGCGCACTGGGCTGGTCACGCCCGTTCGCGTTGCGCCCGGTCCGGTCGTTCGCCGATCACTCCTACGGCGTCTATCTCGTGCACATCCCGATCGCCGGCTGGGCGGTCTCCCTGCTCGCCCTCGGCCACACGGCGGCGAAAGGGGCGACCGGATCCGACGCGGTGCTGGCGACCGGCGACGGCAGCCTCGGCGACCTGCTGATCCTCGCGCTCGTCGTCGTTCCGCTCGCCGGGCTGTTCGGCTACGCGTCGGCGCGGTGGATCGAGATGCCCGCCCGGCGCTGGGCGCGCTCGCGCGGGCGCCGCGCCGAGGCCGAGGTGCCTACGCCGCCTGCGCCTCCGCTCCGGGATGGTGCTCGGCCATGAGCCCGGCCAGCGCCGTGCGCCCGCGGATCCCGAGCTTGCGGTAGATCTGGCCGAGGTGGTACTCGATCGTCTTGGGGGAGAGGAACAGCGCGCCGGCGCACTCGCGGTTCGTGCGGCCCTCGGCCACGAGCCGGGCGACCTGCAGCTCGTGCGGTGACAGCTCCTCGATGCCGCTGCCCTCGCGCCGCTCGACGGTCTCGCCGGTCGCGCGGATCTCCGCCCGCGCGGTGTTGGCCCACGGCTCGGCCCCGAGGCGCTCGAAGATCTCCAGCGCGGCGCGCAGCGGCTCGCGGGCGTCGCCGCGCTTGCGGGCGCGGCGGCGGCGGATGCCGAGCGTGAGCAGCGTGCGGGCCTGGTCGAAGACGATCGGCGTCTGCGCGTGCAGCTCGAGCGCCTGGGCCAGCGGCTCCTCGTAGCCGTCGTCGGGAGCGAGCAGTCCGCGGCAGCGCAGCGCCGCCGCTTTGGCCCACACCCGCCCGGTCGCCTCCGCCTGCGCCTCGAGCACGGCGAGCTCGCGCTCGGCGTCCTCGGTCCGGCCCGTGACCGCCAGCGCCTCGACGTAGTTGGGGCGCCAGAGCACGAGCGCGGGCTCGTCCATGTCCAGGCGCGTCGCGATGCGCTCGGCGATCGTCAGCTGGTCGATCGCCGCGGCCGGGTTGCTCAGGCCGAGCTCGAGCAGGCCGAGCGCGTGGCGCGAGTAGAGCGCGACGGCGTCGGCGGCGTGCTCGGCGGTGATCTCCAGCGCGCGCGTGGCGTGCGCGCGGCAGTCGGCCTCGCGGCCCGTGGCCGCCTCGACCTCGGCCAGCGCGCCGAGTGCGTGGGCGAGCAGCGAGAGGACGCCGAGGTCCTGCGCCAGGCGCACGGCCTCGCCGGCGTCGGCGTAGGCGGCGCTCCACTGCCCGCGGCGGTAGTGCAGGTGCGACTGGACGGCGAGGGGGTAGGGCAGCGAGCCGAAGCCGCTGGCCGTGCGCATCGCGCGCACGAGCGTCCCAGGACCTCCTCGGCGCGGTCGTAGCGCTCGAGCCACAGGGAGGCGTGCCCGGCCATGCCGACGATCTCCGCCGCGCCGGTGGCCAGGCCGAGAACCTCGTAGGTCTCGCGCCAGTGGTCGAGCAGCGGATCGGCCTCGGCCGGCTGCCCGAGCGCGGCCAGCGCCTCGCCGCGCAGCAGCTCGGCCAGCGTGGCCAGGGGCGGCGCGGGCTCGGCGGCCAGCGCTCCGGCACGGGCGGCGGTGGAGCGCAGCGCCTCCATGTCGCCGGTCATCATGTGGGCGACGGCGGCCTCGACGAGCATCGCCGCGGCGTAGGCGGGCTGGTCGGCCTCCAGGCGCTCGGCTTCGGCCACGAGGATCTCGTAGGCGCGCAGCGGTGCCGAGGTGCGCAGGGCCAGGCGCCCGCGCAGACCCTGGGCGTCGGCGCTCAGGGCGGCGTCGAGGCCGGTCTGCTCAGCCTCGTCGAGGTGGGCCAGCGCGCGCTGCGGCTGGCCGGTGAGCAGCTCGTCGCGCGCGGCCTCGAGCAGCCGGCGGGCGCGCGGAGCGTCGTCCGGCGAGGAATGGGCGGCGCGCGCGAAGGCCTGGGCGGCGGCCGGGTGGGCGCCGCGCTCACGGGCGGAATGGGCGGCGGCCTCGAGCGCGGCGGCGACCGTCTCGTCGGGCGCGAGCGACGCGGCGGCCAGGTGCCAGGCGCGCGAGGGGGAGTCCTCGGGCCAGGCGCCGGCGAGCGTCTCGTGCGCGGCGCGCCGGCTCGGCGGCGTCGCGGCGTGGTAGGCGGCCGAGCGCCACAGCGGGTGGCGGAAGCGGACGTTGCCGCGCTCGAGCTCGACGACGCCGGCGGCCTCGGCGCGCTCGAGCGCGCTCGCGTCGTGACCGTGCTCGCGCAGCGCGGCGAGCAGGACGTCGAGGCGGGCGCTCTCGTCGGCGGCGGCGAGCAGGAGCGCCATGCGGGCGTCCTCGGGGAGCCCCTCGAGGCGGCGGGCGAAGGCGCGGGCGATCCCCGTGCCGGCGGGCAGCGGCTCCTCGAGCGGCGCGCGGCCGGCGCGCTGCTCGTCGTCGAGCAGGGCCGGGATCTCGGTCAGCGCCAGGGGGTTGCCGTCGGCGGTGGCGAGCAGGCGGTCGGCCACGCTCGTCGCCAGCGCGGCGCCGTTCGGGGTGGCGGCGAGGACCTCGCGCGCGGCGGCCTCGCCCAGCGGCGCCAATCCGACGCGGTCCACGCCGGCGGCCTCGAACGGCGCGCCGGGCGCGTCGCGGGCGGCGAGCAGGATCGCCACGCCCTCGCTGCCCAGCCGGCGCGCGGCGAACAGGACCGCCTCGGCCGAGGCCTCGTCGAGCCACTGCAGGTGTCGACGATCGCCAGCACCGGCTGGTCCTCGGCGGCCAGGGCGAGCAGCCCGAGCGTGCCGGCGGCCATCGCGAAGCGCTGGTCGGCGCCCGGCGTCGTCGGTCCGAGCGCGAGCGCGCCCTCGATCGCTCCGCGCTGGATCTCCGGCAGGCCGTGGCGCCGGTCGAGCACGGGCGCGAGCAGCTCCGACAGCCCGGCGAAAGGCAGGTCGGACTCGGACTCGACGCCGCGGGCGCGCAGGACGGTGATCCGCCGCCTGCGCCTCGGCCTCGCGCAGCAGGCTCGTCTTGCCGATCCCGGCCTCGCCGGCGAGCAGGAGCACCCCGCTGCGCCCGTCGCGGGCTCCGTCCACCAGCTCGCGCACGCGCGCACGCTCAACGTCCCTGCCGATCAACATGAGAGGCGCGAGTCTAGATGTGGTCGTGGCCGCGAGCCCGCCGCGGCTCTGACGGCGTCTGGCCGCGCCGGGCGGCGTCCTCGGTCGAGGCAATGGCCTTGCCATTGCCCTCTCCCATCGCGCGTCGAGTCACGCCGGACTCACAACCACGACCACGGCGCGTCCGGAGGGACTAGGCAACCCCCTGATGCCAGGGTCGCGGTCGCGTCCAGGATGCGGTTCATGAGCGATCCCCTCCATCTCATCCTCGAGCTCGATCTTGGGCTCTCGGGTCCGCGCGGCCGCCTCGTCGCCCCCGGCGCCGACCCCGTCGCCTCGCCGGCTGGCTGGCCTCGTCGCGCGCTCGAACCGCGCTGGGGGGCGGGGGGCGCCGTCCTCTAGGATCCGCCGCGTGGACCGGGACCCCGTTCGCGACCTCGCCGTGCTGCGCTTCGCCGTGGGCGCGGGCGCGTGGTTCACGCCGACCCTCGCGGCCAAGGCGTTCGGCATGGATCCCGAGGGCAACCCGCAGGCGTCCTACATGGGCCGCCTGTTCGGGATCCGCGACATCGCCCTGGCCGCCGGGACGCTCAACTCCACCGGCGAGGCCCGCCGTCTCTGGCTGCGCCTGGGCATCGTCTGCGACGCCGCCGACGCGGTCGCCGCCGTGCTCGCGGGCCGCAACGAGACGCTCCCCAAGGCCAGCGCGGCCCTCGTCTTCGCCCCGGCCATCGCCGCCGTCGCGGCGGGCGCGATCGCGCTCCGCCAGCCCGCCGCCGCCCCGGCCTAGCCCTCTTGCCGCTCGCCTTCGAGCCGTCGATCTCCCCGTTCGTCGCCCTGCTGGCGATCGGCTTCCTGGTCGGGATCCTCGGCCACGCCGTCAACTCGACGGGGCTGGTGCTCGTCGGCATCGGCCTGGTCTTCCTCGCCACCGTCGTGCTGCCGCTGATCTTCTTCGGGAACCCGTACTCGCTCCAGAGAGGACCGGATGTCCACCGCCACCGCGTCGTCGTTCTCCAAGGCCCTGGCGCTCGGGGAGATCCACGAGGAGCTCGTCTTCCCGTACCCCGAGCCCGACCCGGACGAGGCGCGCAAGGTCCGCGGGCTGATCGCGGCCTTCCGCGACTACGCCGACGAGCACATCGACCCGGTCGAGATCGACGAGACGGGGACGATCACCGACCAGATCTACGCCGACCTCGGCGAGCTCGGGCTGATGGGGCTCTACGTCCCGGAGGAGTACGGGGGGCAGGGCCTGTCGCAGACGGGCTACGCGCGGGTCTTCGAGGCGATCGGCCAGGTCGACGGCTCGCTGACGGTCGGCATGGGCGTGCACCAGTCGATCGGCATGAAGGGCATCGTCATGTTCGGCACCGACGAGCAGAAGGCGCGCTTCCTGCCCGAACTGGCCGCCGGGCGCAAGCTCGCCGGCTTCGCGCTGACCGAGCCCGAGGCGGGCTCGGACGCCTACCACCTCGAGACCCGCGCCGTGCGCCAGCCCGACGGGGCCTGGGTGCTCAACGGCGAGAAGCGCTGGATCGGCAACGGCTGCCGCGGCCACACCTTCGTCGCCTTCGCCCGCGCCGAGGTCGACGGCAAGGACTCCCACATCGCCCTGATCCTCGAGCGCGGGATGGAGGGCCTCGACCAGTCCGGCCCGCGCTACGAGACGATGGGCCTGAAGGGCAACCACCTCTGCCCGCTGCGCTTCAACGACGTGCGCGTCCCGCCCGAGAACGTCCTCGGCGAGCCCGGCGAGGGCTTCCGGATCGCGATGTCGATCCTCAACAACGGCCGCATGTCGCTCGGCACCGGCTCGGTCGGCCTGTCCAAGCGCCTGCTCGACCTCTCGATCCACCACGTCAAGGACCGCCGCCAGTTCGGGCATCCGCTGGCCGACTTCGACATGGTCGAGGACAAGATCGGCTGGATGGTCGCCTACCTGTTCGGCCTCGAGTCGATGGCCTACCTGACCACGGGGATGATCGACCGCGGCCTGTCCGACTACTCGATCGAGTCGGCGATGGCCAAGGTCACCGGCACCGAGTTCGTCTGGTACCAGGCCAACCGCGCGATGCAGCTGCGCGGCGGGCAGGGCTACATGCACGGCGAGCCCTACGAGCGGATCATGCGCGACATCCGGATCTTCCCGATCTTCGAGGGCGCCAACGACGTGCTGCGCTCCTACGTCGCGCTGACGGCGCTCAAGCCGCTCGGCGAGCAGCTCGAGGGGCTCGGCGAGCTCGGGCTGAGCGATCCGCTCGGCTCGCTCGGGACGCTGGCCGAGTACGCCGCCGGCCGCATCCAGCGAGAAGTCAGGCCCGAGCGGGTGACCAAGGCCCACCCCGAGCTGCAGAAGCTCGCCGACCCGGTCCGCGACCAGGTCAAGCGGCTGCGCGACGAGGGCGAGAAGCTCCTGCGCCGCCACGGCAAGAAGATCGTCGACCAGGGCATGAGCCACAAGCGCTACACCCACGCGCTCTCGGACATCTACTCGCAGATCGCGGTGCTGTCGCGCGTGACGGCGATCCTCGCCGACCAGGACGTGCAGGCCTCGGGCCAGGAGCTCTACATCGCCGAGACGTTCTGCACCCGCGCCGCGCGGCGGGTCAACGGCGCGCTGGACCAGCTCGAGCAGAACGACGACGACCGCATGCACGCGATCGCGCAGCTCGCCTACAAGCGCGGCGAGTACGGCTACGCGCTGTGGGACTGACGCGCTAGAGCGCGAGGAACGCCGCGACCCGCGCCGGGTCCTCGTCGCGGCTCGCGGCGCTCGCGGCGTGCAGGGCGCCGAAGGCGGCGACCCAGGCCATGACGCGCTCGGGCGTCGAGCCGACCGCCGCCGCGAGCACGGCGGCCCGGTCCGGCCACCCGTCGGGCGGGGTGCGGAAGATCACCCAGTCGGCGGCGTCGTAGGCCGGGTCGCCGGCGCACGGGCGCGGGTCGATCGCGACGAGGCCGCGCTCCGGGCCGCCCTCGAGCACGTTGCCGGGGTGCAGGTCGCCGTGGAGCAGGACCGTCCGCGGCGCGTCGCGGGCCAGCGCCACCGCGCGCTCGACCGACGCGGGGATCGCGTCCTCGGCCACCGCCGCGCGCATGCGGGGATCGCGCTCGCGGCGCCCGATCCAGCTCTCGAGCACGAAGCGGACCCGGTCGGCCAGCGGCTCGAGGCTCGGTCCCGGAGCCGGCGCGGCGGTGCGCAGCGCCGCCAGCAGCTCAGCGATCTCCTCGGCCGGCGGGGTGCGCTCGGAGCGGACGAGCGGCACGCCGTCGCCGACCGGCTCGAGCAGGATCGCCCC
Organism: uncultured Solirubrobacterales bacterium; assembly: GCA_963737395.1. GTDB lineage: Bacteria > Actinomycetota > Thermoleophilia > Solirubrobacterales > Solirubrobacteraceae > JBBQAA01. The sequence goes on from CAVTSQ010000011.1 coordinate 134,586, forward strand.
GCGGTGCTCGTCGGCGGCGAGCACGGCCGGGACGCGGCCCGAGGGCGCGAAGGCGGTCAGGCCGTCGCGTTCGAAGGCGGCGATGCCCGGCTCGGGGGAGACCTTGAGGACGAGCCTGCCGTCGGGACGCGTGCAGTGGACGACCAGCGAGGTGTGGCCCTCGGGCGCCGGGTCGCCGAGCGTCAACGACCACCGGGCCGCGAGCGCGTCGAGCCGCCGCGGGAGCTCCGCCCACCACGGGTCGAGCACCGCTGCCCCGAAGCGGTCGGTCAGGCGCTGGCGCGCCGCGTCCCAGCCAGGCCCGTTCAGGGGTCCCGGTGCTCGGAGCGCTCGTCGGAGAGCTCGAGCGTCAAGTCGTCGCGGGGGAGGGGCTCCTCGGAGCCGTGCGACTGGGTCAGCTCCATCGCGAGCTGGTCGCGCTCGAGGTCGGGCTCCTGCGCGCGCTCGCGGGCGCGGCGGGTCGGCCGGCTCGGGATCGCCTGCGTGGCGGCCGTCGGCGGCGGCTCGGGTGCGCGCTCGGCCGGCGTCGACGGGGCGTGCGGCTCGGTCACCGCCGTCGGCGGGGTCGTCGCGGCGCGGCCGGGGGCGGGGATCGGCGGCGGGCGGCGTCGGGGTCTCGCCGGGCAGCGGAGGCTCGGGCCGGTGGGCGCCGCGGATGCGCAGCCCGGCGTAGGTCAGCGTGCCGGCGGCGGCGAAGGCGAAGACGAAGCCCCAGGACAGGCCGACGGCGCTGATCCGCGTCCCGCCCGGCTTGTCGAAGGCGCGCCAGATCAGCAGCAGCGTCGCCCAGCCGCCGGCGAAGGCGATCACGCTGCCGTCGCCGCCGGGCAGGTGGAACGGGCGCCGCTCGGCGCGGGCGAAGAGCAGCACGCAGACGCCGGCGGCGACGAGCAGCACGGCGGCCTCGACCCACGAGAAGTCGCGGAAGGCCGAGAGGCTCTGCGTCGACAGGCCGCCGGCGCCGCGGCTCGTGAGCACGTACCACGGGAAGAACATCGAGACGAGCAGCCCGAGCGACGCCCCGGCGGCGATCCGCTCGTCGCGGGCCAGCGCGCCCCAGGCCCGGCGGACGCGGTCGATCATGCCTTCGCCAGCGCGCGCAGCCGGTCGAGAACCAGCTCGGCGTCCTCGATCGGAGACCGTCCGGATCTGGCCCTGGAAGGCGAGCGTCCAGTGCTCGGGCGGCCACTTGCGCACGTGCTCGAGCTCGGTGGCGAGCTCCTCGGCCGGCACCCAGTCCTCGGGCTCGAGGACGGTCTCGGGCTCGGTCGGGAAGCGCCACGGGATACGGGTCGGGCTTCTTGGGCTTGCCCGGCCAGATCTTCTCGCGGTCCTCGTACAGCTCGCCGGTCACGACGATCGACCCGGCGAAGGCCTTGACCTGCGTGGCGTAGAGGATGATCCGGTCGCCGGGCTCGATCTCCAGCGCCCGGTTGCGGTTGCGCTCCTTGAGACCGATCACCGCGAACCCGTGCTCCCGGGTGGCGGCGTGGTTCTCCGGCGACCCCGTGAGGATCCAGGTCCGCATCACGAGGAAGTCTAGGCCGCGGTCGGCGGGACGTGTCACGCGATCGGGATGTCCTCGACCGTCGACTCCGCCTCGCGCCGCTGCTCCAGGCGCGAGATGACGTAGTCGACGAGCGCGCGCAGCGCGAGCAGCAGCTCGCGCACGACGGCGACGAGCTGGTCCTGCAGCTCGGCCGGGATCGACGCCGCGCAGGCCCTCGAAGGCGCGCAGCAGCGCGGCGAGCTCGCGCGGACTCGGTCGTCCTCGCCCTCGGCTGCGCGGCGTCTGCCAGCCGCCGGGCGGCACCGAGCGCGCGGAGGCGGCGGCCTGGTCGGCCAGCCGCCGGGCCGCCTCGCCGGTGCTCTCCAGGCGCGCGCGCAGCTCGCGCAGGCGCTCGTCCTCGGGGTCAGCGTGGGGCATCGAAGGCCACCTCCAGATGACCGTCCTCGAACGAGGCGCCGCGCGGCGACAGCCCGGCGAAGGCGGGCGGCAGCGCGATCGCCCGCTTGCGTCCGTCGACGCGGACGACGAGCTCGGAGCCGATCTTCTTCAGCGAGATGTCGCCCTTCTCGGCGAAGGGCAGCTCGATCCGCAGCCGCGCGCCGTCGTCGGAGAGCTCGAGCGTCTGCGCGAGCCGGTCGGACAGCACGGCGGCCGGCTCGGCGTCGGCGAACAGCACGTCGCCGAGCGTGTCGAGCATCTCGCGGCCCTGGACCTCCTGGGCGAAGTACGGCGCCTGCAGCACGCGCACCGGCGCGAAGGCCGACTCGACGAGCGCGAGCTCCTCCTGCTGGCGCTCGCGCCAGGCGGCGAAGTAGTCGCCGACGTCGGCCGGGAAGAGGCGGTTGACCACGACGGCGTCGGTCAGGTAGCCGTAGAGGTTGAGGTAGGTGAACGTGCGCATCGCCTCGCCGATCACGATCCGCTCGGGGTTCATCACGAGGCGCACCGAGGCGGTCGCGGTGTCGCGGAGGATGTCGTTCATCGCGATCAGGTTCTGCGACAGCCGCTGGACGTCGGCGAACACGGCCTCGGAGGGCACGGGCATGTCGAACATCGCGCGCGCCAGCGGGCGTACCGAGGCGAGGATCTGCTTCTCGCGCGGGAAGACCTTGTCCAGCCACCAGCGCGCGACGTCGGGGAAGGACAGCAGCCGCAGCGTCTCGCCCGTGGGCGCGCAGTCGACGATCACGACGTCCCACTCGTCCGCGTCGTGCGCGCGCTTGATCTGCAGCAGCGAGAAGAGCTCGTCCATGCCCGGGCGGGACGGTCAGCTCGTCGGCCGACAGGCGATCGACGCCGCGCTCCATCAGCAGGTCGCCGAGCCAGTCCTGCACGGCGCCCCAGTGACGCTCCATCTCGCGCTGCGCGTCGACCTGCTGGCCGAACAACATCGTGTCGACCTGCGTGGGCGCCGGGCCGAGCTCGGCGTCGAGCGCGTCGGCCAGGGAGTGGGCGGGATCGGTGGAGAGCACGAGCGTGCGCTGGCCCGCCGCCGCGGTGGCGAGCGCGGTCGCCGCGGCGACCGACGTCTTGCCCACGCCGCCCTTGCCCGTGTAGAGGATGGTGCGCGGTGCCACGAGCGCCGAGTCTATGAGCGCCGGCGCGTCACGGTCACGTCCTGCGTGTGCCGTGCCGTGTTGCCGGCGAGGTCGCGGGCGGTCAGCGTGACGGTGTACTCGCCCGTGGCCTTCGGGACGTCCCAGTCGTAGGCGTGGCGACCGCGCGGGACGACGGCGCTCGTCGAGCGCACGATGCGCTCGCCGCGGCGGATCGTCATGCCCACCCGCGACTCCTTCGACAGCGTGAAGCGCACGAGCGCCGGCCGCGCCGCGGTCACCTTCGTCGACGTCAGCCGCACGCGCGGCGGCTGCTTGAGGTAGAGCGTGAAGCGATCGGCCTTCGCGCACAGCGCCGGGCCCGCGCCGCGGTCGCACAGCCCCTGCAGGAAGTCGCGCAGCAGCTCGTGGTAGGAGAGGTCGGACTCGCGGTGGCCGTCGTAGAGCGACCACGCGCCGGTGTCGTAGCGCGGCAGCTCGCGGACGATCTCCTTGCGCCCGGCCGCGTAGAGCTTCTTCGCGGTCGGCGACTTCGCGTACCTGCCCGTGTCCTACAGGCCGTTGAGCGCCTGGGCGAAGGCGTTGAGCACGCGCAGCTTCGGCGCGTAGGAGTAGATGAGGTAGTGCGCGCCGCCGCCCTTGATGCGGATCCGCAGCCCGGTCGGCGGCGGGGCCTGGAAGACCTTCAGGCCCGAGCGGGCGAGCGCGAGCATCGACGGGTCGTGCAGCGCCACGCCGGCCTTGGAGAACGCCTGGATCGCCGTGCCCTGCGCGATCCCGCTGGCCCACGAGATCGTGTGCGAGCCGAACTGGAAGTAGTACTCCCACGTCTTGCCGCCGGCCCGCCACGCGGCGAACGACCGCAGCTCCTTGAGATACCGGCGCAGGCGGGTGTACTGCCTGGCCTGGCGCATGCCGTTGGCCTGGCCGAAGTTGCCGAGCACGTGGAGCACCAGGCCCTGGCCGGGGAACGCCTCGAAGAGCACGTCCGAGCCGGCGAACTTCACCCGCTGGCTGTAGGGCAGCAGCGGGCCCCGGCTCCACCACTCGCGGTTGCGCTCGAGCTGGAGGAACAGCGCCGGCAGCCGCGAGGCGCGGATGCCGCCGCGGGCGGCCAGCAGCTTCATGTTCACGATCACCGCGCCGAGCTCGCGGCGGTGCTGGCCGCCGAGGTGGCGGTAGGTCGCGTTGGTGCGGTCCCAGGTGCGCTTGCGCGCCCGCGCATCGGCGGCGGTGATGTCGCCGCGCAGCCGCAGCCGGCGCAGCTCGCCGGTCACGGTTCGCCGCGTGGACGCGGCCGCGAGGCGGGCAGCCGGACGATCGGGCGAAAGCCCTTCGGCTCAGGGGGCAGCGTGGGCGTCGGCGCGGCGGCGACGCTCCGGACCTGTCCCCCGCCGTCCATCACGAGGACGCGATGGTCGGCCGCCGCGGTGGCGGGCAGTGCCGCGGCGACGAGCAGTGCGCTCAACATTCGCTTCAAATCCCGATGGTACGGTGGCCCGCTCATGCGCCGCGTCACTTTGTCCCTGCTCCTCGCGTTGTCCGCCCTCGTCCTGGCCTCCTGTGGCGGCGGAGGCGGCGGGGCGGATCCGCAGGATCTCGTCAAGCAGACCTTCGGCAACTCGCAGAAGGTCAAGTCCGGCAAGCGTGCAGGTCGCGCTGAGCGTGAACACCCAGGGGATCTCGGCGATCACGCAGCCGATCAGGATCTCCTTCGGGGGCCCGTTCGTGCGCCCGGCCAAGGGCGCGCCGCGCTACGCCTTCACGCTGACCGGGAGCGCCCAGGGCCAGACCGTCTCGGCCGGCGCGGTCTCCACGGGCAAGCAGGGCTTCGTCTCGGTCCAGAAGAACAACTACATCCTGCCGGCGGCGCAGTACGCCAAGCTCAACCAGTCCTACAAGCAGGTCTCGGGCGTCGCCCAGCCCAAGACCACGGCCTCGGGGAAGATCCCGTGGCTGAGCGACCTCAAGACCGTGGGCGACGAGACCATCGCCGGCGCCGAGACGACGCACGTCTCGGGCAAGGTCGACGTCCCCACGCTGCTCGACGGCCTGGAGAAGAACCCGAAGTCCGCGGCCCAGAAGCTCACCGCCAAGCAGCGCCAGCAGATCGTCGACGCGGTCAAGAACCCCACCTTCGACTTCTGGACCGGCAAGGACGACAAGGTCCTGCGCCGCGTCGTGATCGCCTTCAAGGTCGACGTCCCGGCCGCCTCCCAGACGCAGCTGCGCGGGCTGAAGTCGGTCGACGTCAAGCTCGACAACACGCTGTCGAACCTCAACGAGCCGCAGACGATCACGGCCCTGCCCAACCCGCAGCCGCTCGCCAAGCTCACCTCGCAGATCCGCACCCTGCTCGCGCAGATCCAGCAGCTCCAGGGCAGCTCGGGGCTCGGGTCGGGCGGGGGGGCGGCTCGGGCAGCGGTTCGTCGGGATCCGGCACCTCGAGCACGCCAGGCCGACAAGTACAAGGCGTGCCTCGACAAGGCCGGCACCGACGTCGTCGCGCAGCAGAAGTGCGCGCCGCTTCTCAAGTAGCTTGAGATGCGTGACTCCCCGACCCCGTACCGCCGGATGCGGAACCGGCTGACCGCCGGATCGGGGTCATCGGACCGGCGCAGGCCACCGGCCTGCATCCGTTCCTGCTTGCCCCGCCCGCCGATCCCCGGTCCGCGCACCGCCGGCACGCGGCCGAGCAATCACGCATCTCCCGGGTGCTGAAAAGGCTGCTGTCGGGGTCGAACTGGCCCTACGCGCTGGTCCCGTTCATCCCGATCGCGGTCGCGCTCGACCTCGCGCACGCCACCGCGGGCCTGATCTTCGCCACCTCGGCGCTCGGCGTGATCCCCACCGCGGCGCTGATGGGCCGGGCGACCGAGGAGCTCGCCGAGCGCTCGGGCCCCGGCATCGGCGGCTTCCTCAACGTCACCTTCGGCAACGCGCCCGAGCTGATCATCGCGCTGTTCGCGCTGGACAAGGGCCTGCACGAGGTGGTCAAGGCGACGATCATCGGCTCGATCCTCGGCAACGTCCTGCTCGTGCTCGGCGCGGCGATGATCGTCGGCGGGGCCAAGCGCGACAAGCAGGAGTTCAACCGCACGTCCGCCAACGCCCAGTCCTCGCTGCTGATGCTGGCCGTGGCCGCGCTGGCGATGCCGGCGGTCTTCGAGCTCGTCGAGGGCTGCGGGCTGCCCAAGCCCGGCGCCGAGCGCGTCGACTACGGCGGGACGGTCGAGCACCTGTCGCTGGTCGTCGCGGGGGTCATCCTCGTCACCTACCTCGTCGGCCTGATCTTCTCGCTGAAGACCCACCGCGACCTCTTCAACCCCGAGCACGCCGACGACCACACCGCCGCGGCGGGGACGTGGACCACGCGGCGGTCGATCATCGCCCTGGCCATCGCCGGCGTCGCCGTCGGCCTGATGTCGGAGATCCTCGTCGGCTCGATCAGCGAGGCCGCCTCGTCGATCGGCCTGTCCGAGTTCTTCATCGGGGCGATCGTCGTGGCCATCGTCGGCAACGCCGCCGAGCACTGGGTCGCGGTGCTCGTCGCCTCCAAGGACAAGATGGACCTGTCGGTCAACATCGCGATCGGCTCGAGCGGGCAGGTCGCCCTGTTCGTCGCCCCGGTGCTCGTGATCGCGTCGTACTTCCTCGGCCCGCATCCGATGGCGCTCGTCTTCAACGGGTTCGAGCTCGCGGCGATCGCGATCGCCGTCGTGATCGCCGGCCAGGTGACCAACGAGGGCGAGTCGAACTGGTTCGAGGGCGTGCAGCTCGTCGCCGTCTGGCTCGTCTTCGGCGTCGCCTTCTTCTACGCGTGACGTGACCCTCGCGACCTCCTCGGTCGGCATCGGGCCGATCCTCGCGCTGGCGGGGCTCATCATCGCCCTGCTGCTCATCGACCTCGTGTTCTTCGCGCGCGGGCGCGAGCCGACGGTCCGCGAGGGCGTCGCCTGGAGCATCGGCTGGCTGGTGCTCTCGCTGGCCTTCGCGCTCGTCGTCTACGCCGACGACGGCGGGCAGGCGGCCGTCGAGTACACGACCGTCTACCTGATCGAGCGCTGCCTGTCGCTCGACAACCTGTTCGTCTTCCTGATCCTCTTCTCGTACTTCGGGATCCGCCAGGAGGACCGCCCGAAGCTCCTGTTCGTCGGGATCGTGTTCGCGCTGATCGTGCGCGGCGTGGCGATCCTCGCCGGCGTCCGCCTGCTCGAGCAGTTCGACTGGGTCACCTACGTGCTCGGCGCGCTGCTGTTGTTCCTCGCCTACCGCGTCTACCGCGGCGCCGAGGAGGAGATGGACCCCGAGTCGACGCTGTGGCTGCGCGTGCTGCGCAAGGTGATCCCGGTCGACATGGACCGTCACGACGGGTCGTGGTTCGCGCGGGAAGGGGGCAAGTGGGTCGCCACGCCGATGGTGCTCGCCGCGGTCGGGTTCGTGCTCTCGGACATCGCCTTCGCCGTCGACTCGATCCCCGCCGCCTTCGGGATCACCCGCGACCAGTCGGTGATCTGGGCGGCCAACGCCTTCGCGCTGCTCGGGCTGCGGGCGCTGTTCGTGCTGATCGACGACCTCGTGCGGCGGCTGCGCTACCTCGACGAGACGATCGCGCTCGTCCTCTCGGTCGTCGCGCTCAAGCTGCTGCTCGAGCAGGTCGTCCACATCGGGCCGCTCGTCTCGCTGGCCACGGTGTTCGTCGCCTTCGCGATCGGGACCGCGGCGTCGCTGCTCGCCGACCGGCGCGAGGCCGAGGAGTCGGGCGAGGACTCGAGCGAGCTGCGCCGCCGCCGGGCCGAGGAGGCGCGGACCGACTAGGCCAGGTCGCGGAGCTGGCGGTCGATCTCGGCCTCGACGTCGAGCGGCTCCTTGCCCTGGCGGGCGCGGCGCTCGTTGCGAGCGATCACGAGCTGGCGGACCTCGTCGCGCAGCGCCGGGTCGACCGTGGTCGCCGGGTGCAGGAGCTTGTCGACCTCGTCGTCGACGTCGAGCGGCTCCTCGCCGCGGCGCACGCGCCGGTCGCTGCGGGCCTGGACCATCTGGCGGACCTCCTCCTCCTGCACGGCGGCGCCGGCCGGGGAGGAGGGCGCGGGATCGCGCGGGCGCTCGCGGTCGTCGCCGATCCCGCCCGCGCCGATCTGGTCGTAGAGGTCGTCGCGGTTGACCAGCGAGCCGATGGCCACGATCACGCCGACGATGACCACACCGAAGATCACGAAGGTCATCGCGCCCTGCATGAGTCAGAGTGTGCCCCATGTGGCGACGCTTCCGACGCCGGTCGATGGCACCTCGGCGCCCCGCCGTCTTCCCCGAGCAGTACGGGCTGGTGCTCGTCACCGCGCTGTGCCTCGTGGGCGGGATCGCGATCGTGATCGTCGCCCTGCGGGCCTAGGCGCCTGGACGAACGGCCGTGTATCTCCTCGTGACCGAGGGGGTATCCTCAGCCGAAGCCGCGATTGACTGACCAGTCAATCTGCAACCGATTGACCCTCTTCAAGGAGTTCTCACGTGATCGAGTTCGAGCTCACCGACGAGCAGAAGGCGCTGCGCGAGATGGCGCACGACTTCGCTGCCAAGGAGATGCGCCCCGTCGCCTGGGAGTACGACAAGGACGGGACGTGGCCCGAGAAGGTCCTCGAGAAGGCCTGGGAGCTCGGGATCATGAACAACCACATCGAGGAGGAGTACGGCGGACCGGGCCTGAACTTCCTCGACGGTTGCCTGATCGAGGAGGAGATCGGCTGGGGCTGCTCCGGCATCGGCACCTCGATCGCCTGCAACGGCCTGGCCACCGCGCCGATCGCGCTGGGCGCCTCCGAGGAGCTCAAGAAGAAGTACCTGGGCATGCTCACCGAGGCCCCGCTCTACGCCTCGTTCTGCCTGACCGAGCCGGACGCCGGCTCTGACGTCTCGGGCATGCGCACGTCGGCCAAGAAGGTCGGCGACAAGTGGGTCATCAACGGCTCCAAGTGCTTCATCACCAACGGCGGCTACGCGTCCTACTACACGGTCTACGCCAAGACCGACAAGGACGCCGGCCACCGCGGGATCTCCGCCTTCATCGTCCCCAAGGACGACACGGTCACGGTGGACAAGAAGGAAGACAAGATGGGCCAGCGGGCGTCGAACACCGCGACCATCACCTTCAACGAGACCGAGATCCCGGCCGATCACCTGATCGGCGAGGAGAACAAGGGCTTCAAGCTCGCGATGATGACCCTCGACCGCACGCGCCCCGGCGTGGCGGCCATGGCCACCGGCATCGCCCGCGCGGCCTTCGAGTTCGCCGTCGAGTACTCCAAGGAGCGCGTGCAGTTCGGCGTGCCGATCGCCATGCACCAGGCGATCCAGTTCATGATCGCCGACATGGCCACCGAGGTCGAGGCGTCGCGTCTGCTCACGTGGCAGGGCGCCTCGCTGCTCGACAACGGCCGCCGCAACACCCTGCAGTCCTCGCACGCGAAGCGCTTCGCCTCGGACACCGCGATGAAGGTCGCCACCGACGCCGTCCAGGTCTACGGCGGCTACGGCTTCATCAAGGAGTACCCCGTCGAGAAGCTCATGCGTGACGCGAAGATCATGCAGCTCTACGAAGGCACGTCGCAGATCCAGCGCCTCGTGATCGCCCGCGAGACGCTGCTGCCGCGCCGCGTCGACGAGCCGGCCAAGGCCGCCGTCTGAGCACTACGCCTGTTGCTGACGCGAAGGGCCGCCGGTTGGCGGCCCTTCGTCGTTGAGCAGGGTCGCGAGGTCGACGAGGAAGCGCTCGTCGAGCTGGTTCCAGGTCACGCGGACGACGTCGTAGCCCGCGGCCCTGAGCGCGGCATCCTTGCGACGGTCGTGTTCGGCGGCGGCGCGGGTGTTGTGGAAGGCAAAGGAGTCGAACCCGACGACGACGCTCGACGGCGTAGAGGACGTCGAACTCGTAGCCGGAGACGCTGCGTGTTCGCGGAGTTGTCGGCGACGTAGCCGGCTGGCCGAAGGAGGTCGAGGATCTCCGTTCAGCGTGTCGGCGGGCGGGCATGAGCGGGTCGAATGGGAACAGATTGCGACTTGCTTCGTCGGTGGAGTCGCTGGCGGCGAACGCGCGGGTGCTGGAGAGGAGCGAGGTCCGTTGGGCACGTTCGCTGCGGGCTCGTGAGGCGGAGCGCCGACGAGGACCTGGAGCTCGTGGGGTTCGAGTTGAAGAAGTGCTTGTAGTGGTTGGTGGCCGCGCGGTGCGGCATCTTCGGGCGGGTCGGTGGACATCGGACCGATCCGCTCTGGGGAAGGAGGCCGTGGAGGTGTGCGGCGGTGTGGTGGCTCAGCACGCCGCCGGGTGCGACCGTCATGAGCGCGGCCGTCTCGATCGCCAGCGGCGGGGGGACGGGATGACCGACGAGATAGACGCCACGGAACACGCGGTGGAGGCGGCCGGTGCGGATCGCATGGTCGATCGGCGGCCCTGAGAGCCCGGCGGCGAGACACTGCGCCGCGGGTGATGAGCGCCGCGCTGGCGCGCCGCGCGCCGCCTGATTTCTGTCCACGACCGACGCGCGATCAGCCGTCATGGACAGAAACCCTCCGAGCGTGATGGTTTCTGTCCACAGCGCCGAAATCAGCCGGGCGACGTGTCGCGGAACCACGGGCCACGCTCGAAGCGTGCACGTCGAAACACCGCCAACCCGCGCGAAGGACAGAGACGGAACAGTCCCGCGCCTCTTCCTGGCCAGACCACGCCTGACTTGGCGCAAACCGAGCGCAGCCGAACCGGCCCGGAACGATGAAACCGAGCGCAGCGAACGGCCCCGGAGCGACGAGCGCCCCGGGGCCGCAGCCTGCGACCTACCTCACCTTTGAGCCAGGCTCGTGAGGTACGCCGGGGTGGGCACGCCCACTCCGGTGACCTCGTCCCAGCCCTTGCGCGTGAGCAGGCTGGAGTCCTGGTTGAACGTCCGGACGGAGTACGCGATCCCGTCGGATGGCGTCCAGGCTGTTGACGTAGTCGGCGCGGACGTTGCCGTCGCCGGTGTGGTTCGGGCGTGACGTCGGCGAACGTCGCCTTGCCCGCCCTGGCCTGCGCGTAGATCGTCGGGTTCAGGAAGCCCTGACGCCCGGCGGTCTGCGCGGCCAGCGCCTGGAAGCCGGTGAACAGCGGCGACGCGAGGCTCGTGCCGCCGATGCGGTACTCGCCGTAGCGGTTCCCGTCCGGGAACTCCTGCGTCTCGCCCACGAGCATGCCCGTGGTCGGGTCCGCGTCCATCGCCACGTCGGGCACCGCCCGGCCGGCCGGGAAGCTGCCCGGCACGACGCCGTTCTGGTAGCTCGGCCGGTTGAACAGCTGCGAGAACCCGCCGCCGGCGCCGTAGAGGAACCCCTGGGGATCCCACTTCTTGCCGTTGGTCGACAGCGAGTACTTGTCCGTGCCCCAGCCCGTCTGGAACTGGAGCTTGCCCGCGGCGTCGATCGCCGTGGCCGTGCCGCCGACGGCGGTCACGTACGGGTCCGAGGCGCTGAAGTCGGGCTGCTTGGTGCCCGTCCCGGCGACCTCGTCACCGTCGTCGCCCGAGGAGAACATGAACGAGATCCCCTGGCGCTCGCCCTGCAGGACGATCGACTCGAACGCGACCACCTCGTCGGTGGGAACGTCCTCGCCGAGATCGCCGTACGAGTTCGAGACCATGTCGACGTCGTTGTCGTCGACCAGCTGCGCCAGCGCGGTGTCGAGATCCTCGTCGAGGCAGGACTGCCCGCCGTAGTAGTGGACCTTCGCGCCGGGCGCCATCCCGTGGACGGCCTCGACGTCGAGGGTCTCCTCGCCGTACCAGCCGAGGTTGTCGCACTCCTTCTTGTGCGTGAACGGCTTGGCGGCGGTCTCCGTGTACTGGTTGGCGCCGAAGGCTGCGTCACCGTGGGTCGTCGCGTACTTGTTGGCGTCCTTGACGATGGACGGCGACGCGTAGGCGTCGACGACGCCGACGGTCACGCCCTTGCCGGTCCGCGTCGTGCCGCCCTCGTAGGCGGAGCGGAACTGGTTCGGCGTGTAGCCGCACACGGCGTAGGGCCGGTAGGCGCCCATGAAGGGCGGCAGCGGCGTCTTGAAGTCCGCCTGGAACTTCGCCGTGACCTGGCCGTAGTAGCTCGAGCAGGGCCGCGCGTTGACGAACGCCGGCGGCTGCTTGGCCTTGGGCTTGAGCCTGTAGGCCGTGGTGTCGAGGCCGGTGATCGTCAGCACCTTGCCGGCGACGGCGGCGGGCACCGAGACGGTGTCGGCCGGCGCGCGGACGAGCTGCTTGCGATGACGGAAGCGCTCGAGCGACGTGCCGAAGGCCTTCTCGGCCGCCGACGTGCTGCCGCTCGCCACGACGTAGCGGCGGGCGTGCTCGACGCTCGTCACCTTCATGCCCGCGGCGGCGAGCCAGCTCTTGACCGACGACACGGCGGCCGCGCTCGGCATGTACTTCGCGCGGTACTGGGCTCGGCGTCAGGAACCGGTGGAAGCTCGCGCTGCCCGGCGTGGACGCTGCGACGACGTCTCGCTTGAGCGCATCGATCCCGCCCTGCGGCTGCAGGTAGACCTTGGCCGTGACGTGGCTGGTGGCGTCGCCGAGGCTCTTGCTCTTGCGAGCGAAGGCCGGGTGCGCGCCCCGGACCGCACGGCGCGACTGCTTGGCCATCGCGGCCGGCGCGATGACGAGCAGGGCCGTCAGCACCCCCAGCGCTGAGACCAGGAGCACGCGCGCGGCGCTGTGCTGCTTCAACATGAGAACCCCCTGAGAGATGGGATGGGTCGCGGGCACATCCCGAGCCCGCGCGGCGAACCTATCGCGGATTTAGAGCGCCGGCAAGGCTCCCGTCTGTCGAAGTCCGCCGGACTACAGTCACCCGCATGTCGAGGTCGATCGGACACACGGCGCTCGGCGCCTGGAGCGGCGGGCGCTTCATGCGCTTCGGCGAGGAGCTCGACGAGGCGCGCCTCCAGGCGCTGCTGACGCCCGACGCGCAGATCCACACCGTGCTGACCGCCGACGCCTACGGCGCGGGCGCCGCGGACGAGCTCGTCGGGCCGCGCGCTGGCCGGGCTGCCGCGCGACGACTACGCGCTGGCCGGCGCGATCGGCCACGACGTCTACGACGGGCAGCGCGCGGGCGCGCGCGGGTACGCGCGCTTCACCCATCCCGACCTGCGCGGGCCCGAGGGCTACGCCGACTACCTCGAGCGCGCGGCGGAGCGCTCGCTCGAGCGCTGCGGCGTCGACCGCTTCGACCTGCTCTTCCTGCACAACCCCGACCGCATCGGCTACACGAGCGAGGTCGGTCTGGGAGGGGATGCGCGCGCTGCGCGACGCCGGCCTGACCGACGCGATCGGGATCGCGCCCGGCCCGGCCAACGGCTTCACGCTCGACCTGCTCGCCTGCTTCGAGCGCTTCGGCTCCGAGATCGACTGGGCGATGATCATCCTCAACCCGCTCGAGCCCTGGCCCGGCGAGTACGTGCTGCCCGCGGCCGAGCAGGCGGGGATCGACGTGATCGCGCGCGTCGTCGACTACGGCGGGCTCTTCCACGACGACGTCCGGCCCGGCCACGCCTTCGCCGAGCACGACCACCGCCTCTTCCGGCCCGACGGCTGGATCGAGGCGGGGCGACGACAAGCTCGACCGCCTGCGCCCGATCGCCGACGCGCACGGGCTGTCGCTGCTCCAGCTCGCGGCGCAGTGGGATCTCGCGCACCCGGCCGTGCGCTGCGTCGCCCCGACGCTGATCCAGGAGCCCGGCCCCGGACGCGCGCTCGATCGAGGACAAGCGCGCCGACCTCGCCGCGACGCCGGCCGAGTCGTCCTGTCGCCCGACGAGGTCGACCGCATCCGCGCGATCGGCGACAACACCGGATCGATGGCGCTCAAGGGCGCCGCCGTCGACTTCGCCGGCGACGAGCAGCCCGACCGCTGGGCGCTCACCGACGACCTCGCGGCGCTCGGCCGGCGGTGGGGGATCGAGGCCGAGCGCGACCTCGCGCAGGCAAGTTCCGCCTGAGGCGCCCGCGCCGGAGCACTACCCTCCCGCGACGCATGGGGACGACCGCCGCTCCCGGCACGCAGGACCCACTCGTCGGCGACCTTCGCCGCGCTGGACTGCTCCCCCTGCTCGTGCTCCACTTCGCCGGCGACGGGCCGTGCTACGGCTCGAAGCTGATCGCCCGCATCCGGACGCTCACCGGCGGCGCCGTGTCGGTCAACCCGAACACGATGTACCCGCTGCTCAAGGCGCTCGAGGAGCGCGGCCTGCTGCTCGGCGAGTGGGAGGACCCCAACCGCCACTCGCGGCGCTTCTACACGATCACCCCGGCCGGCGAGACCGAGCGCCGGCGCCTGGTCGAGGAGCTCGCCCCGCGCCTGGAGCGCATCCAGGCGAGCCTCGAGGCGATCCGCGGCACCCTCGGCGTCCCGGCCAGATGAGGCGCGCCCGGGCGAGCGTCCGGCTGCCCGGCCGGATCGCCGAGGCCGAGGCGCTGTGGTACGACCGCACCCGCTGGGCCGGCCTGGGTCGACGGGTTCTCCGCCGTGCACGCCGAGCAGGGCGAGTGGCCGCAGGCCGGCGCGACGATCGTCTGGGACTCGCACCCCGGCGGCCGCGGCCGCGTGGTCGAGCGCGTCGTCTCCTACGAGCCGCGCGTCGGGCCAGACCGTGGCCGTCGAGGACAGCCAGCTGCGCGGCGAGCAGACGCTGGCCTTCGCGCCGCGCGGCGACGACGAGCTCGAGCTGCGCCTCGAGCTCACCTACACGCTCAAGCAGGAGGGCCCGCTGATGGGCGTCACCGACCTGCTCTTCATCCGCCGCGCGCTGCGCGACTCGTTGCGGCGGGAAGTGGATCGCTTCGCGATCGAGCTGGCGACGGATCGCGAGCTGGCCGCGTCCGAGGGATAACCTCCGCCGCCTCTCTCAAGCAGTCCGATCAAGGCAGGTACGCCAGGCATGTTCGTGTTCAAGGCCGCGGTCGTCGGCGCCGGGACGATGGGCGGCGAGATCGCCTACACCATCGCCAACGTCGACATCCCGGTGGTGCTGAAGGACGTCAAGCAGGAGTTCGTCGACGCGGGGCTCGAGAAGGCCCGCTCGCTGTGGCAGCAGCGCGTCGACAAGGAGAAGATGACCCCGGAGGAGCTCGAGGCCAAGATGGCCCTGATCACCGGCACGACGGAGTACGACCTGTTCGCCGACGTGGACTTCGTGATCGAGGCCGTCCCCGAGAAGATCGAGATCAAGCACGCGGTCTTCGCCGAGCTCGACGCCGTCACCCCCGGCCACGCCGTGCTCGCCACGAACACCTCGGCGCTGTCGATCTCGGAGATCGGCGCCGCCACCCTGCGCCCGGAGAAGGTCGTGGGCTTCCACTACTTCTACCCGGCGTCGATCATGCCCCTGGTCGAGATCGTCGAGGGCGACGACACCGCGCCCGACACCGTCTCGGTCGCCTTCAACTTCGCCCAGGCGATCCGCAAGCAGCCGATCGTCTGCACCGAGATCCCCGGCTTCGTGGTCAACCGCGTGCTCAACTCGGGCATGTCGGAGATCTGGCGCGCCCAGGAGGAGCGCGGGCTGTCGATCAAGAAGATCGACGAGGCCATCGGCGACAAGAACGTCATGCCGATGCCGCCGTTCTTCCTCATCGACCTGCTCGGCCTCGACACCGTGCTGCACGTCGCCGAGCACCTGCAGGAGGCCTACGGCGACCGCTTCTACGTCTCCAAGGGCATGCAGAAGCTCGTGGCCGACGGCAAGCTCGGCGCCAAGTCGGGCGGCGAGGGCTTCTACACCGACGGCGAGCCGAACATCGACGCCGACGGCGACGCGGACGGCGACGAGCTCGCCAACCTCGTGGCGCTGAAGTCGTTCGTCGAGGCGTGCGCGATCCTCGAGGACCGCGACTGCACCGTGCGCGAGATCGACCTCGGGCTGATGGCCGGCGCCGGCCTCGACCCGCGGCGCGGCCTGTTCCCGCCGTTCATGAAGGCCGACGTCGAGGGCCTCGACACGCTGCTCGAGAAGCTCGAGGCGGCCGAGGAGGAGCACGGCGACCGCTTCGCGCCGCCGGCGCTGCTCCGGCGCCTGGTCGCGCAGGGTCGCCTGGGCACCAAGTCCGGCCACGGCTTCTACGCCTATCCGCAGGTCGACGAGGGCGACCAGCCCGACGTCGTCAAGCTCGACACCCGCGAGGACGGCGTGGCGGTGATCTGGCTGGCCAACGGCCAGATGAACTCGATCGCCCCGCAGGTCATCGCCGACCTCGAGACGGTCTGGGAGAAGGTCAAGTCCGGCGGCGACATCCACGCCGTGGTCATCGCCTCCTCCTCGCCGGTCGTCTTCTCCGCGGGCGCCGACATCAAGGCGTTCACCCAGATGGACGAGGAGCAGGGCAAGGAGCTCCTCGAGAAGGCCCACGCGCTCTTCCGCGACCTGGGCAAGGCCGGCGTGGCCACCGTGGCCGCGGTCAACGCGCTGGCCTTCGGCGGCGGCTGCGAGCTCGCGATGGCCTGCGACGTGCGCATCGCCGCCGAGTCGGCCGTGTTCGGCCAGCCCGAGATCAAGCTCGGGATCATCCCCGGCTTCGGCGGCACCCAGCGCCTGCCGCGGCTCGTGGGGGAGAGCAAGGCGCTCGAGATGAACCTCACGGGCGACGCGATCCGCGCCGGCGAGGCCTACGAGAACGGCCTGGTCAACGACGTCGTCGCCGACGAGGAGCTGTTCGACGTCGCGCTCAACTGGGCGCGCAAGCTCGCCGGCATGGCGCCGATCGCGCTCGAGCAGGTCAAGTCCGTCTCGGCCCAGGGCGACCTCGACGACGGCATCGCGGCCGAGAAGCAGGGCTTCGCGACGGCGTTCGCCTCGGAGGACGCGAAGGAGGGGATCGGCGCATTCCTCGGCAAGCGCGCGCCGAAGTTCCAGGGCAGGTAGCCGAGCTGGCGGAGCTGTCCGCTCCGCCGACTCGGTCGTCGCCCTCACGGGAGCGGGGATCTCGGTGCCGTCCGGGATCCCCGACTTCCGCACGCCCGTGACCGGGCTGTGGGCGAACGTCGACCCGATGGAGGTGGCGCACATCGACGTGTTCCGCCGCGACCCGGAGCGCTTCTGGGCCTTCTACGGCGACCGCTTCCAGCGGCTGCGCACCAAGGAGCCGAACGCCGCCCACGCGGCGCTGGCCGAGCTCGAGCGCCGCGGCCATGTCGACGCGGTGATCACGCAGAACATCGACGAGCTCCACGCCCGCGCCGGCACCCGCGACCTGATCGAGGTGCACGGCTCGATCGCCAGCTCGTCGTGCCTGGCCTGCGGCGCCCGTCACCCGCTCGACGAGGTCCGCTCCCGACAGGCCGACGACCCGCAGGGCATCCCGCGCTGCGACTGCTCGCGGCCGCTCAAGCCCGACGTGGTGCTGTTCGGCGAGCACCTCCCGCTCGCGCCGATGCTGCGCGCCCAGCAGCTCTGCGAGCAGGCCGACCTGCTGCTCTGCATCGGCTCCTCGCTCGAGGTCTTCCCGGTCGCCCAGCTGCCGGAGATCGTGCTCGGGACGGGCGGCCGCGTCGCGCTGATCACCCAGGGGCCGACGCCCTACGACGCCCGCGCGGCGGTCAAGCTGACCGGCGGCGTCGACGAGGATCTGCCCGCCTTGCTCGCCCTTCTCGCCTAGCCGGCCCGCACCGGAAAACAGGCGCATTTCGTGTCCTGCCGCAGATCTCCGGATCGGCGCTACCTTGCGCCCGGGACGCCCATGAGAGGGGGCGTCGAACAAGTTCTTTTCGGAGGGGGAGGACGCATGAGGTCATGGAAGGTGTATGCGCTACCGGTCGTCTCGGCCCTGGCGCTGTCGGCATGCGGGAGCAGCAGCTCGAGCTCGAGCTCAGGGTCGAGCGCCAGCTCGGACGCCGTCAAGGGCGCGAAGAAGGCGCCGACGCTGGCCGCGGCCAAGGGCGCGAAGGGCACCGTCACGTACTGCACGGGCAAGGACACGTCCGGCGCGCAGATCCAGTCCGTCAAGGACTTCAACAAGAAGTACGCCAGTCAGGGGCTCAAGGCCAAGATCCTCGAGTTCCCCGAGTCGGCTGACGAGCAGCGCAACCAGTTCGTCCAGCGCCAGCGCGCGAAGTCGGGCGAGTGCGACATCTTCTTCTCCGACGTGATCTGGACGGCGGAGTTCGCCGCGCAGAAGTGGCTGCATGAACCTGACCGACTACGTCAAGGGCCGCAAGAGCGAGTTCATCCCCTCGACGCTGCAGTCGGGCACCGTCGGCGGCGCGAACTTCGGCGTCCCGCAGGCCACGGACTCCGGGCTTCTCTACTACCGCACGGACAAGTTCAAGAAGGCCCCGGCCACCTGGCAGGACCTCTACGCCCAGGCCAAGGGCAAGGGCGGCGTCGTCTACCAGGGCGCGGCCTACGAGGGCCTGACGGTCGACTTCCTCGAGCTCGCGTTCGGCGCGGGCGGGCAGGTGCTGTCCTCGGACGGCAAGAAGGCGATGATCGACTCGCCGCAGAACCTCAAGGCCCTGAACTTCATGGTCAACGGGATCAAGTCGGGGGCCGCGCCGAAGGCGAACACGACCTACATGGAGGAGGAGGCCAAGCGGGCCTTCCAGTCCGGCAAGCCGGCGGCGATGCGCAACTGGCCCTACGCCTACGTCGCAGACCCAGCAGTCGAAGGTCGGCAAGAAGTTCGCCGTGGCGCCGCTGCCGGCGTTCCAGGGCGGCAAGGCGGCCGGCATCCTCGGCGGCCACAACGTGGTGATCTCCGCCTACAGCAAGAACCCCAAGGGGGCGCTGCTGCTCACGGACTTCATCACGAGCCCGCAGATCCAGAAGCAGGACGCGGTCAAGTACTCGATCGCCCCGACGCTCGAGCAGACCTACGCCGACCCGGCCGTGCACAAGGCGCTGCCGTTCTGGAAGGAACTGAAGCAGGGCGTGATCCAGGCGAAGTCCCGCCCGGTGTCCGCGGTCTATCCGCAGATCTCCGAGGCGATCTACAAGAACGTCAACGCGGCCCTGTCGGGTTCGACGTCACCGTCGGCGGCGCTGAAGAAGGCGCAGTCGGACATCAACAAGGCCCTGGCGACGTTCTAGTGGCGATGGAAGCCGCGACGGCAACAGCACCGTCGGGCCGGCCGCGGCGGCGCTCGCGAGGTATCTCCGAGCGCCGCCTCGCGGCCTACATGGTCTCGCCGACGCTGATCCTGATCGCGCTCGTCGCGGCCTACCCGATCGGCTACGCGATCTGGCTGTCGCTGCACCAGTACTCGGTGCGGGTGCCCGGGACTCCAGCGGTTCTCGGGCTTCGACAACTACTCGCAGGCGCTGCAGTCCAGCGAGTTCTGGGACGCGGTGAAGAACACGTTCGTCTTCACCGGCGTCTCGGTGGCGCTCGAGCTGGCGCTGGGGATCGCGATGGCGATGGCCATGCACCAGGCGTTCAAGGGCCGCGCGGCGCTGCGGACGATCATCCTCGTGCCGTGGGCGGTGCTCACGGTCGTCACGGCGATCACCTGGAAGACGATCTTCGAGCCCAACCTCGGCCTGGTCAACACGGTCTTCTCGGCGCTGCACCTCCCCGGAGCCGACACGGTCTGGCTGGGGCAGAACGGCTGGGCGATGGCGGTGCTGATCTTCGCCGACGTGTGGAAGACCGCGCCGTTCATGGCGCTGCTGCTGCTCGCCGGGCTGCAGGTGATCCCCGACGAGGTCTACGACGCGGCCAAGGTCGACGGAGCGACCGCGTGGCAGCGCTTCACCAGGGTGACGCTGCCGCTGCTGAAGCCGGCGATCCTCGTGGCGCTGATCTTCCGCACGCTCGACGCGCTGCGGATCTTCGACCTGCCCTTCGTGCTGACGACGGGCAGCCATGGGACGACGACGCTGTCGCTCGAGGCCTACCAGCAGCTCACGCAGAACCGCCTGATCGGCCCGGGCTCGGCCTTGGCCGTGCTCACGTTCCTGATCGTGATGGCGGTCTCGTTCATCTACATCCGATTCGTGGGCGGCAACATCCGCGCGCTGACCGAAGGAGTAGGACATGGAAGCCGGCTCACTCGCCCAGACTCGCGCCCGGACCCGGGCCAAGCCCAAGGTCAAGACGTCCAAGGCGCCACGGCAGAACCCGCTGATCTACGTCGCGGTCCTCTTCATCATCGTCTTCTGCCTGTTTCCGTTCTACTGGCTGATCAACACGTCGCTGAAGTCCGGCGTGGACCTCTCCAGCGCGTCGATCGTCCCGAAGCACCCGACGTTCAAGAACTACACGTCGATCTTCCACAACGCCGACTTCACCAAGGCGCTGCGCAACTCGGCGATCGTGTCGTTCGTCACCACGCTGCTGGCGCTGACCTTCGGCGCCACCTGCGCCTACGCGCTGGCGCGGCTGCGCTTCAAGGGCAAGTTCCTGCTGCTCGCCGTGATCCTCTCGATCACCACCTTCCCGGTCATCGCCGTGGCGCCGGCGTTCTTCAAGCTGTGGACCGACATCGGGCTCTACAACACGAAGATCGGGCTGATCATCCCGACGCTGACGTTCGCCCTGCCGCTGGCGACCTACATCCTCACGTCGTTCTTCAACGAGATCCCGAAGGACCTCGAGGAGGCGGCGCTCGTCGACGGGGCGACGAACTTCCAGGCCTTCCGCAAGGTGGTCATCCCGCTCGCCGCGCCGGGCCTGGCGACGGCGGGGATCCTGACGTTCATCTTCGCCTGGAACGAGTTCCTGCTGGCGATCACGCTGACCTCGTCCTCCAGCGCGCGGACGGTGCCCGCGGCGATCGCGTTCTTCACCGGCTCGACGCAGTTCGAGCAGCCGCTGGGGACGATCTCCGCCGCCTCGGTCGTGATCACGATCCCGCTGATCGCGCTCGTGCTGCTCTTCCAGAAGCGCATCGTCGCCGGCCTCACCGCCGGTGCGGTCAAGGGCTGAGATGGGCGAGACCAGCCGGCGGCGGCCGCCTGGTGGCGGGACGCCGTGATCTACCAGATCTACCCGCGCTCGTTCCAGGACGCGGACGGCGACGGCGTGGGCGACCTCGCGGGGATCCGCTCGCGCCTGGACCACCTCGAGTGGCTGGGCGTCGACGCGATCTGGCTGTCGCCGATCTACCCCTCGCCCCAGCACGACTTCGGCTACGACATCGCCGACTACGAGGACATCGACCCGGGCTACGGCACGCTGGCCGAGTTCGACGCGCTGCTCGAGGACGCCCACGGCCGCGACATCAAGCTGCTGATGGACCTCGTGCCCTGCCACACGTCGATCGAGCACCCATGGTTCCGCGACCGCCCGGACTTCTACGTCTGGCGCGAGGGTCCCGAGCCGCCGAACAACTGGAAGGCCGCGTTCGGCGGCAGCGCCTGGTCGTGGGACGAGGAGCGCGGCGCCTGGTACCTGCACTCCTTCTACCCCGAGCAGCCCGACCTCGACTGGACCAACCCGCGCGGTCGTGGCGGCGATGCAGGACGCCGTGCGCTTCTGGATCGACCGCGGCATCGACGGCTTCCGCCTCGACGCGATCGACCGCATCGGCAAGGACCCGCAGTTCCGCGACGACCCGCCGCGCACCGAGCCCGACATCTTCCCGATCCACCACCCCGAGTACGCGACGCTCGACCACCTCCACTCGAAGAACACCGACGAGGTGAAGGTCGCGCTGGCGGCGATCCGCGAGGCGGTCGGCGACGAGGCCTTCCTGATCGGCGAGATCTACCTGCCGGTGACCGACTGGCCGCGCTACCTCGAGAGCCTCGACACCGTCTTCGCCTTCCGGCTGTTCCACGCGCCGCGGCCGTGGGAGCCCGCCCGGCTCGCCGAGATCGTCGACGGAGGCGCTGGAGGGCGAGCCCATCCCGGCCTGGGTCTTCTCCAACCACGACGCTCCGCGCCTGAAGACCCGCCTCGGGCCCGAGCAGCTCCGCGTGGCGGCGATGCTGCTGTTGACCCTGCCGGGGCTGTCGTTCCTCTACGCGGGCGACGAGATCGGCATGCAGGACGGTCCGGGCCACGACCCGCCGTTCGACCGCAACGGCCGCGACGGCGCGCGCCACCCGATGCAGTGGGACGCCTCGCCCACGGGCGGCTTCACCACGGGCGAGCCCTGGCTGCCCGCCGTCGACCCCGAGGCGGTCAGCGTCGACGGCGAGCGCGACGACCCGGGCTCGCTGCTCTCGCTGCATCGCGCGCTGATCGCGCTGCGCCCGCAGCTCGGGGAGGGCATCAGGTTTCTCGACGCCGAGGAGGACGTGCTCGCGTACGCCCGGGGCGACGGCCACATGGTCGTGCTCAACCTCGGCGACCAGCCGCGGGCGCTGCCCGTCGGCGCAGTGGACATCGCGCTCGCCACGGCGGCGGACGCGGTGCAAGACGAGAGGATCGGGCCACATGCGGGCGCCGTCCTCCGGGTACAAGGCTGAGGGAGAGGGAGGGATTCAGATGGCAGGCATCGTCCTGGACAGCGTGACCAAGCGGTACCCCGACGGCACAGAGGCCGTCAAGCAGCTCGACCTCGACATCCGCGACGGCGAGTTCATGATCCTCGTCGGCCCGTCGGGCTGCGGGAAGTCGACGGCGCTGCGCATGATCGCGGGCCTCGAGGAGATCAGCGACGGCGAGCTGCGCATCGGCGACGAGGTCGTCAACGAGCTGCCGCCGCGCGAGCGCGACATCGCGATGGTCTTCCAGAACTACGCGCTCTACCCGCACATGACCGTGCGGGAGAACATGGGCTTCGCGCTCAAGCTGGCGAAGACCGACAAGGCGGAGATCAACCGGCGCGTCGAGGAGGCGGCCCAGGTCCTCGACCTCGAGCCGCACCTCGACCGCAAGCCGGCCAACCTCTCCGGCGGCCAGCGCCAGCGCGTGGCCATGGGCCGGGCGATCGTGCGCGATCCCGCGGCGTTCCTGATGGACGAGCCGCTCTCCAACCTCGACGCGAAGCTCCGCGTGCAGATGCGCGCCGAGGTCTCGCGCCTGCAGAGCCGGCTGGGGACCACGACGGTCTACGTGACCCACGACCAGACCGAGGCGATGACGCTCGGCGACCGCGTGGCGGTCATGCGCGCCGGGATCCTGCAGCAGGCGGGGACGCCGCAGGAGCTCTACGCGGAGCCGGCCAACCTGTTCGTGGCGGGCTTCATCGGCTCGCCGTCGATGAACTTCGTGCCCGCCCGCGTCGAGGGCGACCGCGTCGTGCTGCCCGATGTTCGACGTCGCCCTGTCCCGCGAGGCGGCCCAGTCGCTGGGCAAGACCGAGAAGCTCGTCGCCGGCATCCGTCCCGAGCACTTCGAGGACGCGACGCTGATCGGCGACCGCCACACGGGTGGGGCGACCTTCACCGCGCACGTCGACGTGCTCGAGTCGATGGGCTCCGAGCTCTACGTGCACTTCTCCGTCGAGGGCGCGGCCGTCGACTCCGACGAGCTGCGCGAGCTGGCCGAGGACGCCGGCACGACCGACGTCCCGGGCGCCGCGGACGGCCGCGTCGTGGCCCGGCTCGACGCCGCCTCCAAGGCCCGTCAGGACCAGGAGATCGAGCTCTGGGCCGACAC
The DNA here is from genome assembly GCA_963737395.1 of uncultured Solirubrobacterales bacterium. GTDB lineage: Bacteria > Actinomycetota > Thermoleophilia > Solirubrobacterales > Solirubrobacteraceae > JBBQAA01. The sequence continues at coordinate 158,207 of CAVTSQ010000011.1, forward strand.
GAGCCGGATCAAGTTCTTCGACGCCGAGACCGGAGCGAGCCTGACGCCGGGGAGCTGAGCGCCGGCTCGGCGTCGCCGTCGCGCGGGTCGGCCGGCGGCTCGCCGCCGAGCTGCTCGACGACCTCGTCGTTCCAGTCGTGGTTGCGCAGCAGCAGGTAGCGCTCGGTGACCAGCCGCATGTAGGCCTCGGCGTCGGTCTCGCCGTCGGCGACGAGGCCGGCGCGGCGCAGCGAGGAGACGATCGGCAGGAAGTCCTGGGCGTACCACGCGGCGGCCACCTCGCGGCGGTCGAGGTACTCGCCGCGGCACTGCATCTCGCGAAAGCCCCAGGCCTCGACGGCCTCGGCGAGGACGCCGTAGCGGATCGGGTCGCGTCAGCGTCATCGACGCCCGCGCCTCGGGCGGCAGCGGGACGCGCTCGAAGAACACCCGCTCGTGGGACTTCAGCGGCAGGTCGCCGACGTGCAGGTCGCCGCCGGGCGCGACGTCGGTGACGACCTCGGTCACCCGCGCCTCGATGTCGCCGCGCCCGAGCGCGCGGGCCACCGAGACGCGGTGATGGCCGTCGCGCACGAAGAAGACGTCGCCGACGGCGTAGACGGAGATCGGCGGGATCGGCTCGCCCCGGCGCATCGCGGCGGCCAGGCGCTCCCAGCGCTCGCGCGGGCGCTCCGAGGTGGGCCGGAAGTCGCGGTCGAAGTCGCGCGCGCGGTCCACGGTCCCGACGATGCGATCGAGCGGGATCACCCGCAGGCCGCCGTCGCGCTCCTCGCGGCGCCCGAGCGCCTCGACGACCTCGTCGAAGGGGAGGATCAGGTTGACGTCGCTGGGCTGGCGGCGTATCGCCGCGCCGACGCGGGCGAGCGTCCGGCGCCGGCGGGCGCGAGCGAAGTCGCTCTGCGCGTCGGCCCGGGTGAAGCCCGTGTCCATCAGCCAACGGTACGCCTCAGCGGCGCGCGTGTCGCGCTCGCAGGAGCGCCTCCAGGCGGCCGAGGACGTGCTCGACGTCCTCGGCGTCCTCGAGCTCGCGCAGCTCGGCGATCCGCTCGGCGACGTCGGGCTCGCCCTCGAGCTCGGTCAGCGCGGTGCGCAGCGCGGCCTCGAGCCCGATCGCCGCCTCGCGGTCGCGGCCGGCGTCGACGTCGAGCCGGACGCGGAGCACGAGCTCCTCGCAGGCCAGCGGCTCCTCGCGGCGGGCCAGCAGCGACGCGGTGCGCTCGGTGGGGGAGAGCATCGCGGCGCGCTTTCGCCGCGGCGGCACGAGCGGCAGCTCGCGGCCCTCGGCGATGCGGCCCTCGGCGGCCTGCTCGCCCGAGGCCTGACCGACGCGCAGCGCGATCGCCTCGTCGGCCGTCGCCTCGCGCACGTGCGGGTCGGCGGCGGCGAGCCGGTGCGCGCGGACGACGCGGTTGAGCTCGGCCAGGGCCTGGCGGGCGAGGGTCTCGTCGTCGGGCGCGGCGGCGGGGGAGAGCGCGGCGAACACCACGCTGGCCCGCGTCACCGGAACGCGTCCGGGGCTCGGGCGCCGCGCCGGGCTCGAGCTCCTTGGGCCGGGCCCGCCGCGAGAGCCGGCCGCGCGGCGCCGGGGCGCCGACCGTCGCCAGCACGACGACGTGGCTGGGGTCGGCGTCGGCATGGGGGCGCAGCACGTGGCGCCCGTCGGGCGGCCCGAGCAGGCGCGGGAACTCCAGTTGGACGACGGGGAAGGAGCCGGAAGCCGACGAGGCGCTAATCGCCGTGACCGTTGTGGCCCTTGACCTTCAGGGCGAACTTCGACGGCTTCGCGGAGACGTTCGGGTTCGGGATCTGGTTGAGCCGGTCGACGAGCTTGAGCCACTGGCCCGGCTTGAGGATCGCCGCGAGCTGCTTGCCGAGCTTCGTGTTGGCGCCGTAGAGGGGCCGGAAGCCGACGTGGATGTGGTCGTTGTGGTCCGGCAGGGCCAGCGTGTTGTCCGCGCCCTTGTAGGTCATCAGCGAGATGATCTGGTGCGGCTTCATCGTGCCCTGGAGCAGCAGCAGGCGCCGGATCGTGATGTCGGTGATCGAGCCCTTGCCCTGGTGGCCGATGATCGGGATCCCGTTGACCTTGGCGATGTCGACCGCGGTGCCCGAGGAGTGCTCGGAGACGTTGCCCGACGTGGTCAGGAACGAGTGGCCGCAGTGCAGCGAGGTGACGGTCGGGTCCAGGCCGGAGAGCCGCAGGTAGAGCAGCGTGGCCAGCACGCGCCGGTCGATCAGCCCGCCGGCGACGTCCTTGCGGCCGCAGCCGTAGATGGCGATCTTCGGATCGGCGAGGACGCGCGTCTGGAGCGCCTCCTTGCTCATCAGCAGGACCTGGCCGATGCTCGGGTTCTTCGCGTCGGGCCCGAAGAAGGGGTTCTTGCCGGCCGCGCGGTAGATCGCGGTGGCCTCGAGCAGCTTCCAGCCGTCGAGGATCGGCTTCGGGTCGATCCGCGGGGAGCCCTTCCCGGCCGGGTGGATCTCGAAGAGCATGTGCGGCGCGACCCGCGCCTCGGTCTGGCCGATGCGGCCGAGGATCGTGCCGCCGATGACCTGCGAGCCCTTCTTGAGCGGCTTGAGCTCGACGTCCTTGCGCTTGAGGCCGAGCGCGACGCTGAAGTAGTCCTTGAAGGTCGTGAACTTCGGGCTCTTGGCCAGCTGGGCGGCGCCGCCGTTGTGCATCGCGGCCGGGCGCGACGGATGGGCGAAGAGGCGCTCGCGGGTGACGCGCGCCTGCGGGGCGGCGGTGTGCCGCGCGGCGGCGCGCTTGACGGCCTTGGAGGCCTTGCGCGGCTGGCTGCCGGCGCTCGCCGGGGCGGAGGGCTTGGGATCGGCCTTCGGGAGCTTGAGCTCCTCGCGGACCTGCTTGGCCGAGACCTTCTTCTCCTTGGGCACGGCGTAGAACTTCGAGACCGAGGCGAGCTGCCCGTAGGTGAACTTGTTGCCGTAGACGTCCTGGATGACGATGTAGCGGCCCAGGCGCTGGTTGGTGCCCGTGGCCAGCACGCGGCCGTCGTTGACGGCGATGACCGGGGCGCCCTTCTTGGCGAAGATCTGGATGTTCTTGCGGCGCGAGCTCGACTCGACCGGGACCGCGGCGTTGCCCTTGCGGATCTTCTTGGTCGTCGACTGCTCGTCGGCGTACTTGGCCTTGGCGGCGACGGGGAAGTGGCCCTGGGTCAGGCCGGTCAGCGAGCCGACGAGGCCCTCGGGCAGGCCGCCGATCAGCTTCGCGCGCAGGAGGACGGACTGGACGTACCAGTCGGCGTGGTTGTAGGCGAAGATGCCCTTCTTGATGTCCTTGTCGCCGCCCGCGGCCTTGAGGTAGCGGGCCGCGCCGAAGATCGCGTCGACCGGGTTGTACGGGTCCTTGCGATCGTCGCCGTTGGCGTCGACGCCGTAGCGCTTCCAGGTCGAGGGCAGGAACTGCATCCAGCCGACGGCGCCGGCGGTCGACACGTTCAGGTTGCGCCCGTAGTCGGTCTCGATCTCGTTGATGCCCGCGAGGACCTGCCACGGGATGCCGTACTCGATGCCGGCGGCCTGGTAGATCGAGAGCAGGAAGGGCGGGATCCGGAAGCGGTCGATGAAGAAGTTCGGCACGCCGATCTGGGCGGCGCCCGGCTGGGCCAGCGAGAAGCTCGGGTCCGACGCGGTGGGGACGCCGTCCTTGGTGCGCTTGGCCTGCTTGCGCGCGGCCGCCTTCTCGAGCGCGGCCTTGCGCTTCTTGGCGGCGGCCTTCTTCTTGGCCGCGGCGCGCTTCTTGGCGGCGGCCTTCTCCTTCTTGGTCTTGGCCTTGTTGCCCTTGGTCTTCGAGGGCTTGCTCGGCTTCGAGGGCTTGCTCGGCGTGCTCGGCTTGGTCGTCGTCTCGGTCGTCGACGTCGTGGTCGTCTGCGTCTGGGTCTGCGTCGGCGTGGTCTGGGTCGTCTGCGTCGTCGTCGTGTCGGCGGGCGGGTTGGGCTCGCTGACCGAGACGATCGGGATCGAGACGTTCGGGATCTTGATCTGCGACAGCGGCGTGCCCGGCGGCACGTCGACGGTGACGACGATCTGCTTGCCGCCCTGGAGCGTGACCACGAGCGTGCGCTTCTGCGCCGAGGCGGGCAGGACGGAAGCGCCGAGGCCGGCGCCCAGTGAGGCGGCCGCCACGGCCGCGATCAGGAATTTCCTCGTCCTCATGTGGTCGGCGACGCTGCGTGCACCTGCGCCCTCCCGGTCACGCCGCGTACAAACGGCAACGTACCAGGGGATGAGAAGGTGCGAGGCAACGGAATGTTGGGTTCAAAGGACCGCGGGGCAGCGCGGCCGGTGAGCGAGCAGGCTGGTTGAGGCATCGGCGCCTGAGCCACGGGGCTTGAGCGCCGTCGGGGAGGTTGCCCGCAACGGCCCGGGAACGGGTCGGTTGGGCGCTCCGGTTAATGCGTACTCAACACGCATGCACGGGTTCGCCCACCGCCGAACCTGGTCTAACCTTCGAGTCGAGGGTTAGACCAAGGGAGATCGGACTCGGTACCCCTAGGCTCGACGGACCGCCATGACCGACGAGGAGCCTGAACCGATGACCGATGACGACGGGCTGCGCGCACGCTTCACCCGCCAGGGCGAGGAGACCCTCGGGAAGTTCGCCCAGGAGCTGCTCGAGAACCCGCTCGTGACCTCCGCCCTGTCGCGCGCCTTCGAGGCCCGCGAGAAGGCCACCCAGGCCCAGGAGGTGGCGATGGGCGCCCTCAACCTCCCGTCGGCCGCGGACCTCGAGCGCCTGACCCGCCGCCTGCGGTCGGTCTCGCAGCGCCTCGAGGGCATCGAGGACGGCCTCGACCGCGTCGAGGCCCGGATGGAGGAGCTCGACGGCGCCTCGCGGATCGAGGAGCGCCTCGCGGCGATCGAGGCGCAGGTCGCCGCGCTGGCCACCGAGGTGCGCGAGCGGCTCCCCGAGCCCGACGCCGCGCCCCCGCGCAGCCAGGAGCGCATGCCCGTCGAGGGCTAGCCGTCGTCCGGCTCGAGCGCGGCGACGGCGATCTCGCCCATCCGCCGCGACGCGGCCTCGAACGTCTCGTCGTCGATCCGCTCGCGGTCCTCGTCCCCGCCGAGGACGTCGGAGACCACGAGCACCGCGCCGGCGGCCACGCCGCGCAGCGCGCCGAGCGTGAACAGCGCGGCGCACTCCATCTCCACCGCGCGCGCCCCCGCGGCGCGCCAGCGGGCACGCGCCTCGCCCTCGGCGTCCGCGTCGGCGGCGTAGAAGAGGTCGGTCGAGACCACCGCGCCGGCCGCGACGCCGACCAGCCCGCCGAGCCGGGAGGCGAGCGCCGGATCGGCGTCGGCGTGACGCTCCGCGCCGAGCGCACGGCTCGTGCCGTCCTCGGCCAGCGCCTCCCCGGCCACCACGAGGTCGCCGAGCGCGAGGCCGTCGCCCAAGGCGCCGCAGCTGCCGACCCGGATCAGCCGCTTCGCGCCCAGCCCGATCAGCTCCTCGATCACGATCGCGGCGCTCGGCCCGCCCATGCCCGTGGCCTGGATCGTCAGGAACTCGCCGTCGGCGCGGGCCGGGCCGCTGTAGCCCCACAGGCCGCGGTGGTGGTTGAACATCTTCGGCTCGTCGATCAGGTGCTGGGCGAGCAGCAGCGCGCGACCCGGGTCGCCCGGCAGCAGGATCCGCTCGGCGAGCGGAGCGGTCGGGCGGACGTGAAGGCTGGTCACCGCGCCGCCAGCTTACGATTGGCGCCGATGCCGACCGAGCCCGCCGTCGCCTCGCCGTTCGCCTCCGTGGACGAGTTCCGCGAGGTGATCGACGCCGTCTTCGTGCTCATGCGCGACGACCCGGACATCGGGCCGCGGCTGCGGGAGGGCAACGTGCCCCAGCGCTACGTGTTCAGCGACCTCGGCCTGGCCTTCAACGTCCGCTCGGGCGGCGCGGGCGAGCCGAACATCGTCTGGGCCTGGGCCGAGGAGCCGCCGTGGCCGGCAGCGGTCGAGCTGACGATGACCTCGGCGGTGGCCAACCGCTACTTCCAGGGCCACGAGAACGTGCCGATCGCGGTGGCCCGCCGCCGCATCCGCGCGACGGGCCGCGTCAAGGCCGCGCTGGCGCTGATGCCGGTCACCCGGCCGGTCTTCCCGCAGTACCGGCAGCTCCTGGCCGATCGCTATCCGCACCTGACGGTGTAGACAAGCAACGCCCGAACCTGCGTTCCGTTGACCTGAGACCCCGGCTCCGATAGACCATGGACAACCTCCTTCAAGACGCAGGCCGAGCAGTGGGCGGTTCGCCGTCCGCAAGGCGCCGCCGCCATGGCGACGAGCGCCGCGGCCATCGCAGCGGGCCGGCAAGCCCGCACACGGCGGGATCGTCATGCGATCCCGCCGTTTTCCTTCTCGAGGCGGTCTCGTGAGCGCGGGCGAGCTGCCCGACGTCCCGCTGGCCGAGGCCGCGCGCCAGGCCGGCGTGCAGACGGCGACGCTCAAGCGCTGGGTCGATCGCGGCCTCGTCCCGCTCGAGGACGGCCGCTGGACGCCCCCGGCCGTGGCCCACGCGCGGATCGTCGCCCGCCTGCGCGACCGCGGCCACACGCTCGACGAGATCCGGACGGCCAGCGAGTCCGGGCGCCTGGCCTTCGGCTACCTCGAGGACCTGTTCGAGGGCGACGCCGACACCCTCCCCCTCGACGAGGCCGCGGCGGCCGCGGGCCTCGAGCCCGCCCTGCTGCGCCAGGTGCTGGCCGCCTTCGGCTTCCCCGCCCTGCAGTTCGACGGGGAGGTGCGCCGCGAGGACCTGCGGCTGCTCGAGTACATCGCGACCGTCCTCGGCTCGGGCTTCCCGCTCGTCGCCTTCCTGCAGCTCGTGCGCGTGTACGGCCAGGCGATGGCCCAGATCGCCGACGCCGAGGTCCGGCTCTTCCACCTCTACGTCCACGAGCCGCTGATCCGCGACGGCGTGCCCGGACTGGAGATCGCCGAGGAGATGGAGTCGCTGGCCCGCGAGATGCTCCCGCTCTCGGCGCCGATCATGCAGCACGTCCACCACCGCTTCCTGCAGCACTTCGTCGAGCAGGACGTGGTCGGGCACATGGAGAACGACCTCGGCGACGCGGCCTCGATGGAGCTCGGCCGCCTGCGGGTCGCGATCGCCTTCGCCGACCTCGCCGGCTACACGCGGATGACCGAGGAGGTCGGCGACGAGTGGGCGCTCGGCGCGGTCGAGGACTTCGTCGAGGCGGTCGAGAACACGCTGCCCGACGAGGCGCGCGTGATCAAGACGATCGGCGACGAGGTGATGGTCGTCTCCTCCGACCCGGCCTCGCTGACCGACTGGGCCGTCGGCTTCCAGGAGCTGCACACCGAGCGGCCCCTGCCGCGGATCGGCATCCACTGGGGCGAGACGCTCTACCGTGACGGCGACTACTACGGTCGCGAGGTCAATCTCGCCGCCCGCGTGGCCGCCCGGGCCGCCGGCGGGGAGGTGCTCGTCACCCGCTCCATCATCGAGCATGCCGGCTCCCATCTCGAGTTCGACCGCATCGCCGAGGTCAAGCTGCGCGGCTTCAGCGAGCCGACCGAGCTCTTCGCCGCCCGGGCCGCCGATGACTGAGGCCATGCTGAGCTCCGTGGCCGCGCTGGACCAGGCGCCGCTGGTGATGCTCTCCGGCGGGCGGGACTCGGCGTGCCTCGTTCATCTCGCGCGCGCGGTCGATTCGACTCGGTGCGGGCGCTGCACGTCGACCACGGCCTGCGGCCGGACTCATCGCAGGACGCCGACGCGTGCCGGGCGCTCTGCGCCGGCCTCGGCGTCGAGCTCGTCGTCGAACACGCTCCCGCCGCCCCGGCCACGGGCAACCTCCAGGCCTGGGCGCGCGACGTCCGCCTGGCCGCGGCCGCCCGGCACGCGGACGGGGCGCCGGTCGCGCTGGCCCACACGGCCACCGACCAGGCCGAGACCGTGCTCTACCGGCTGGCCTCGTCGCCCGGGCGCCGCGCGCTGCTGGGGATGCGCGCCGACTCCGAGCGCGGCGGCTGCCGCCTCGTGCGCCCGCTGTTGGCCTTCACCCGCGCGGACACGACGCGGTATTGCGAGGATCACGGCGTGGCGTTCGTCGACGACCCCGCCAACGCGACCGGCGCCTTCGCGCGCGGCCGGGTGCGCAACGGCCTGGCCCCGGCGCTGGCCGCGGTCCATCCCGACGCCGAGCGCAACGTGCTGCGCACCGCGGCGATCCTCCGCGACGAGGCCGAGGTGCTCGACGCGCTGGTGGCGGCGGAGACCGGCGAGGGCGAGATCGCCGTGGCGCGGCTGCGCGCCCTGCCGCCCGCGCTGGCCCGCCTCGTCGTCCAGGCGCTGGCCGACGCCGCGCCCGGCGGGCCGGTCCCCGGCGCGGCCGCCCGGACGGACGAGATCGCGGCGATGGCCCGCGGCGCCCTCGACGTCGGCCGCGGCGTCCGCGCCCGCGTCCGCGACGGGATCCTCGCCTTCGAGCCCTCCGAGGGCCCGGCGGCCCGGGCGGAGGCGATCCGGTGAGCGGCCACCTCGACGGCGTCGGCGAGGTGATCGTCCCCGCCGACGACCTGCAGCGCCGGGTGATCGAGCTCGGCCAGCAGATCTCCCGCGACTACGCCGAGCGCGACCTGCTGCTGATCGGGGTGCTCAAGGGCGCGATCTTCTTCCTGTCGGATCTGATGCGCGCGATCGACGTCCCCGTCGAGGTCGACTTCATGGCCGTCGCCTCCTACGGCTCGGCCACCAAGTCCTCCGGCGTGGTGCGGATCCTCAAGGACCTCGACGCCGCGATCGAGGGCCGCGACGTGCTCATCGTCGAGGACATCGTCGACTCGGGACTGACGCTCCAGTACCTGCTGCGCAACCTCGGCGCCCGCGACCCGGCCTCGCTCGAGGTCTGCGCCCTGCTGACCAAGCCCGGGCGCTCCAAGGTCGACGTCCCCTGCCGCTACGTCGGATTCGAGATCCCCGACGCCTTCGCGATCGGCTACGGGCTGGACCACGCGGAGCGGTACAGGAACCTCCCGTTCGTCGCCGAACTGGGCTCGTAGGCGCCTCATCCGCGCCAAACCCCACTGCTAATCTGATCCTCTTGTCGGTCATGGGCGGATACCCCGTATGAGCAGGTTCTTCAAGAGCGCAGCCTTCCCGATCCTGATCGTGGTCGTGCTCGCGTTCTTCGCGCAGAAGCTGATCTCGCCGAGCACGCCGGCGCAGAAGCCGGACTTCGGCCAGTTCCTGACCCAGCTCAACGACGGGCAGCTGCAGAGCGTCCAGGTCAAGACCAAGCAGAACGTCATCGACGTCACCCAGCGGGGCGGCAAGAAGTACGAGACCGGCTATCCCGAGTTCTACGCGGACACGCTGGTCAACAAGCTCGAGAAGGCCAAGACGAGCACGCCCGGGCTTCCGCTTCGACGTCCAGCCGGCGAAGTCCAACGGCTGGCTGTCGCTGCTGACCTACATCCTCCCGTTCCTGATCTTCATCGGGTTCTGGATCTTCCTGATGAACCAGGTCCAAGGCGGCGGATCGAAGGTCATGTCCTTCGGCAAGTCCCGGGCCAAGCGGCTGTCGGTCGACTCGCCGAAGATCACCTTCCGCGACGTGGCCGGGGTGGACGAGGCCGTCGAGGAGCTGCACGAGATCAAGGAGTTCCTCGAGAACCCGAAGAAGTTCCAGGCGCTCGGCGCCCGGATCCCCAAGGGCGTCCTGCTCTACGGGCCCCCGGGCACCGGCAAGACGCTGCTGGCCCGCGCCGTCGCGGGCGAGGCCGGCGTGCCGTTCTTCTCGATCTCCGGCTCGGACTTCGTCGAGATGTTCGTCGGCGTCGGCGCCTCCCGCGTCCGCGACCTCTTCGAGCAGGCCAAGCAGAACAGCCCCTGCATCATCTTCATGGACGAGATCGACGCCGTCGGGCGCCACCGCGGCGCCGGCCTCGGCGGCGGTCACGACGAGCGCGAGCAGACGCTCAACCAGCTGCTCGTCGAGATGGACGGCTTCGAGATGAAGGACAACATCATCCTCATCGCCGCCACCAACCGGCCGGACATCCTCGACCCGGCGCTGCTGCGCCCGGGCCGCTTCGACCGCCAGATCGTCGTCGACCGCCCCGACCGCAAGGGCCGCGCCAAGATCCTCGAGGTCCACACGCGCGGCAAGCCGCTGGCCCGCGGCATCGACGTCGACACGCTGGCCGGCCAGACCCCGGGCTTCACGGGCGCCGACCTCTCCAACCTCGTCAACGAGGCGGCGCTGCTCGCCGCCCGCTCGGGCAAGCGCGAGATCACCCAGACGGAGCTCGAGGAGGGGATCATGCGCGTGATCGCCGGCCCCGAGAAGAAGACCCGGGTGATGAGCGAGAAGGAGCGCCTGATCACGGCCTACCACGAGATGGGCCACGCGATCGTCGGGCACTACCTCGAGCACTCCGACCCCGTGCACAAGGTCTCCGTGGTCTCCCGCGGCCAGGCGCTCGGCTACACGATCTCGATGCCGCAGGAGGATCGCTTCCTCACCACGCGCGCCGAGCTGTCGGACACGATGGCCATGACGCTCGGCGGCCGCGCCGCGGAGGAGATCATCTTCGGCGAGATCACGACCGGCGCCTCCAACGACCTCGAGAAGGTCACGGCGACGGCCAAGCAGATGGTCATGCGCTTCGGGATGAGCGAGAAGCTCGGCCCGCGCGTGTTCGGCCACGACCACGGCCAGCCGTTCCTCGGCCGCGAGTTCTCCTCCGAGCCCGACTACTCCGACGAGATCGCCCGCGAGATCGACGACGAGATCCGCCGCATCGTCGAGGACGCCCACGTCCGCGCCAAGGGCCTGCTCGAGGAGCACCGCGAGCGCCTCGTGGCGATCTCCGAGATCCTCGTCAAGCGCGAGACGATCGAGAAGGACCAGTTCGCGGCGCTGCTCGACGGCCGCACCGAGGAGGACGTCTTCGGCTCCGAGGCGCCGGCGCCGCCCGCCCCGCCCGTCCCGGGCGAGGAGCCCAAGAGCGAGCGCGACCGCCCGCGGCCGCTGCCCCGTCCCGGCCTGGCCGGCGCGGAACTCAGGGGACTCGACCTCCCCGAGAAGCCTGAGCCGGCCTAACCGCCGCTCTGGCTCGCACCTACCCCCAGCGACCGTTCGTCGTCCCCGAGGGGGCGACCGAGATCGTCTTCGTCCGCCACGGCGCGTCGGCGCACCGCGTCGAGGGCGAGCCGTTCGAGCTGCTCGACGGCCGCGCGGATCCCGCGCTCGCGCCCGAGGGCCGCGAGCAGGCCGAGGCGGTCGGCGCCCGCCTGGCCGCGGCCGAGCCCTACGGGCTGCTGACGGTCACGCCGCTGCGGCGCACCCACGAGACGGCGGCGCCGCTGGCCGCCGCGACCGGCCTCGAGCCGGTCGAGGTGCCCGAGCTCGTCGAGGTCGGTCTCGGCGAATGGGAGGGCGGCGAGCTGCGCGTGCGCGCCCACCAGGGCGATCCGGTCTACGAGCGCGTCCTGGCCGAGGAGCGCTGGGACGTGATCCCCGGCGCCGAGACCGCCGACGCGTTCGCCGCCCGGATCCGGGCCGGGGTCGAGAAGGTCGTCGCCGCCACGCCCGCGGGCCTGCCCGCCGTGTCCGTCGTCCACGGCGGCGTGATCGGCGAGCTGTGCCGCCAGGCGGCGCGGTCGCGGCCCTTCGCGTTCATCCACGCCGACAACGCCTCGATCACCCGCCTGGTCGTGATGGGCGACCGCTGGCTGCTGCGCTCGTTCAACGACACGCGCATCGGCGATCTGACAGGCTGACCCGCGATGCCGCGGCCGCTTCTCCGTCATGGGGGTCATCAACGTGACCCCGGACTCGTTCTCCGACGGCGGCGCCTTCCTCGACAGCGCCTCGGCGATCGACCACGGCCGCGCGCTCGTGCGCCAGGGCGCGGAGATCCTCGACGTCGGCGGCGAGTCGACCCGGCCCGGCGCCGAGCCGGTCCCGGCCGGGGAGGAGATGCGCCGCGTCGTCCCCGTGGTCGCGGCCCTGGCCGACGCCGGCGCGCAGCTGTCGGTCGACACCTCCAAGGAGGAGGTCGCCCGCGCCGCGCTCGATGCCGGCGCCACCTACGTCAACGACGTCACCGCCTTCCGCGCGGCGCCGGGGATCGCCGCGCTCGTGGCCGAGCGCGCGGCCGACTGCTGCCTCATGCACATGCTCGGCGAGCCGCGCACGATGCAGGAGTCCCCGCGCTACGGGGACGTCGTCGACGACGTCAAGGCCTTCCTCTCCGAGCGGCTGGCCTTCGCCGTGGCCGAGGGGATCGCCGAGGAGCGCATCTCGCTCGACCCCGGCATCGGCTTCGGCAAGACGATGGCCCACAACCTCGAGCTGCTGCGGCGCCTCGACGAGCTGACCGCGCTCGGCCGGCCGATCGTCGTGGGCACGTCGCGCAAGTCGTTCCTCGGCAAGCTGACCGGCCGCGAGGTCGACGAGCGCCTGCCCGGCACCCTCGCCACCAACGTGCTCGCCCTGGCCCGCGGCGCGCGCGTCTTCCGCGTCCACGACGTCGGCGCCGTCCACGACGCGCTGACCGTCGCCGCCGCCGTGCTGGATCCCGACGCGGATACGGTGACGCCATGATCGACGACGACGAGGACCCGTACGAGGAGGAGGACGACGACGACCTCCTCGGCGACGACGACGACGAGCCCCGCGAGCCCGAGGTCACGGTCGAGATCTCCGGCCTGTCGCTCTACACCCACCACGGGGTGACCGCGGCCGAGCAGGAGGTCGGGCAGCGCCTGGTGCTCGACCTGCGCCTCGACCTCGGCGGCGTCGACGCCACGGTGACCGACCGCGTCGAGGACACGGTCGACTACGCCGAGGTCTGCCAGCTCGTCGCGCTGCTGGCCCAGCAGCGCTCCTACAAGACGCTCGAGCGGCTGTGCGGCGCGATCGCCGACCGCCTGGTGACCGAGTACGGCGCGCTGTCGGTGTGGATCAAGGCGGCCAAGCCCGAGCCGCCGATCCCCCTGCCCGTCGAGGAGGTCGCCGTCGAGGTCTTCCGCGAGGCCGACGGCTAGGAGCCGGTGGCTAGGGGTTGCGCCGGCCGACGCCGGTCAGCAGCTCGCGGATCCGGAACGGGCCGCCGCCTTGGCGTGCAGCGGCGGCGAGTCGCCGCCGGCGCCCTTCGCGCATCCCCTCGAGCAGCTCGAGCAGGGTCTCGCCCGCGTCGTGGCGCGGCGTCCAGCCGAGCTCGGTGCGGGCCCGCTCGTGTCCATCACCGGGACGCCGAGCGCGAGGTCGAGCCAGCCCGGCGGCGTGGGCTGCAGGTGGAGCTTCCAGGTGGCCAGCGCCAGCGCGCGCAGCGCGCCGGCCGGCACCTTGACCGGCCGCGCGCCGAGCAGGCGCCCGAGCTCGGCGGGGTCGAGGACCGGGTCGGCGGCGACGTTGAAGGCGCCGCGGACGTCGCCGACGACCGCGAGGCGGTAGGCCTCGGCCACGTCCTCGGCGTGCACGGCCTGGAAGCGCAGGCGATCGACGTCGGGGACGAAGGGCAGTAGCCGCGGGTCGACGAGGCGGTTGGGGAGGAAGGGCCGGCGAACAGGCGGCGGATCTCCATCGCGGCCGGCGCGCTGGAAGATCAGGCCCGGGCCGCAGGCGGACGATCCGCAGGTCGGGGCGCTCGGCCTCGAGGCGGTCGAGCTCGGCCTCGCAGGCGGCCTTGTCGCGGGCGTAGAAGGAGGTCTGGACGCCGGTCGTGGGCCACGACTCGTCGACGGCGCGGTCCTTCGGCCCCGGCCCGTAGGCGCCGACCGACGAGGCGTGGACGATCGCCGCGTTCGCCGCCGCGGCCGCCTCGAAGACCCGGCGCGAGCCCTCGACGTTGACCCAGTGGGTCAGCGAGCGGTCGCGCGAGGGCTGGATCAGCCAGGCGAGGTGGACGACGACGTCGGCGCCGGCGAAGGCCCGCGCCAGGTCGCCCGTGGCCACGTCGGCGCGGCGCCAGTCGACGTTCGGCAGCGGATGCTCCTCGGGCAGCCGGCGCGCCACGCCGACGATCGATTCGATCGCGGGTCGGCGGCGAGCGCCCGCACGACGGCGGTGCCGACGTTGCCCGTGGCTCCGGTGACGGCGACGCGCATGCCCGCCCGGGTACCCCGCCGATCTGCTCGTGAACGGGCGAAGGGCGCCGGTATAACTCGTCGCGATGGCCGAGACCCCGTCGATCCGCGCCTCCGACGCCGAGCGCGAGCAGACCGCCCAGCGGCTGCGCGCGGCGGGCGAGGAGGGCCGGCTCGACATGGAGGAGCTCGAGGAGCGCCTCGACCGGGCCTACAAGGCGCGCACGTCGAGGACCTCGACGTGCTGACCACGGACCTGCCGCGCCGGACGGGCGATGGGCGGCCGCGCGCCGGAGACCGCGCAACGGCACTCGCTGACCCGGCGGATCGAGGCCTACGTGCCGATCACGGTGATCCTGATCGTCATCTGGGCCGCCACGGGGATGGGCTACTTCTGGCCCATCTGGCCGATGATCGGCTTCGCGATGGGGATCTTCGGGCTGTGGGGCGGGCACGGCCACGGGCGCCATCGCGATCGCGATCGCGAGCAGCGACGGGGAGGCCTCCCGCCGCCGCCCGAGCCGCCGCGCCCCCGCCCGCCCCGTGAGGGGCTACCTCGGGCTGGGCTCGAACGTCGGCGACCGCGCGGCCAACCTCGCCGCCGCCGCGGCCGCGCTGCCCGCGCACGGGGTGGCCGTGGAGGCGGCCTCGAGCCTGTACGACACCGAGCCGGTGGGGGAGATCCTCGACCAGCCGGAGTTCCTCAACGCCTGCCTGCGGATCGAGACCGAGCTCGGGCCCGAGGCGCTGCTCGCGGCGGCCAAGGCGGTCGAGCGCGAGCTCGGGCGCCGGGAGGGCGGGCCGCGCCACGGGCCGCGCCCGATCGACGTCGACGTGCTGCTGCTCGGCGAGCTCGAGTACGCCGGGGAGCGGCTCACGCTGCCGCACGCGGAGGTGACCAGCCGTCGCTTCGTGATGGTCCCGCTGCTCGAGCTCGACCCGGGGCTGGCGCTGCCCGACGGGACGAGCGTGGCCGACGCCCTCGCCCGCCTGCCCGCGGACGAGCAGGCGGTGCGGGTCGTCGGGCCGTTCCCGGTCGCGGCGGGCTAGGCGCCCAGGGCCTGGACCTCGCGCCGCAGCGCGAGGTGGCGCAGCGCCGACTGCTCGATCTGGCGCACGCGCTCGGGCGACACGCCCAGGCGCCGGCCGATCTCGGCCAGCGGCAGCGGCTCGGGGTGGCCGTCGAGGCCGTAGCGAAGCTTGATCACGGTGCGCTCGCGGTCGGGGAGCTCCTCGACGACCTCGCGCACGGCCTCCTCGCGCAGGCCGACCTCGACCTCCTCCTCGGGGCGCGGCCCGTCGCCGGGCAGCAGCGCGCCGAGCGAGGTCTCCTCCTCGGTGCCGACGGGCCGGTCGAGGCTCGTGACCACGCGGGCCGTCTCGCGCAGCGCGCGCACCTCGGCCTCGTCGAGCTCCGCGCGCTCGGCGATCTCCGCGTCGTCGGGCTCGCGGCCGAGCTCGGCGCACAGCTCGCGCACGGCGCGGCCGACGCGGCGCTCGCGCTGGGCGACGTTCGTGGGCATGCGGATCGTGCGGCCCTGGGCGTCGAGCCCGCGCTGGATCGCCTGGCGGATCCAGAAGGTCGCGTAGGTCGAGAAGCGGTAGCCCTTGCGCCAGTCGAACTTCTCGCTGGCCCGGATGAGCCCGAGGATGCCCTCCTGGATCAGGTCGAGCAGGGACAGCTCGTGGCCCTGGTACTTGCGGGCGATCGACACCACGAGTCGCAAGTTCGCGCGGATCATCCGCTCCTTGGCGTCGAGGTCGCCGCGCTCGATGCGCTTGGAGAGCTCGATCTCCTCGTCGGGGCGCAGCAGCCGGTAGCGGCCGGCCTCGTTGAGGAAGAGCTGGACGGCGTCGGTCGTGTGGACGGCGAGCTCGTCGGCGGAGATCGTGACCGGGGCGGCGTCCTCGCGCCCGTCGTCCTCGACCTCCAGCCCGCGCTCGTCGAGCTCGTCGTAGACCTCGGTGAGCTGGGCGCCGGAGAGCCCGTCGTCGGCCGCGGCGTCGTCGAGCGAGCGCGCCTGCAGCGGCGTGCCGTCGTCGGCCGAGGCGAGGAGATCGGAGACCTGAGGGGGGAGATGGGTCGCACTCATGGCTTCATCGGGCTAGCCGTTGACGCTCCGTCAGAAACGTCTACGGAATCCAGTCTGACGGGATGGCGCCCCGCCGCAGCGCCCCGGGGAAGGCCGGAAAACGCCGGTGCGCCAGGAGATCGGCCGGTCGCCCGTCGAGCTCCGGCCGCAGATCGCCCAGCGTGCCGAGCAGACGAACGGACGAGGAGATCTGCAGATCGGCCGCGTTGACGGGGTCGGTGCCGATCACGCTCCTCGGCGATCCAGCCGTCGATGCGGTCCAGCCAGCCCGGCAGGGCGGCCAGGTCGGCGCGCACGGCCGCCTCGCCGACCGCGTTGACGCGGCGCTCGAGCAGGCTGAGGCCCGGCATCAGCGGCCGCACGAGGAACCGCGGGATCGGCGTCCGCGAGCCCTCGAGGTAGGACGGCGCATCGGCCGGGGCGTGCGGGAGCGCCATCCAGAGGATCCGGCGCCCGGCGTCCTGGAGCACCTCGTCGCCCCACGCCTCGGCGGCCAGCACCGCCTCGCGCCGCGCCGGGTCGGCGGGGAGCAGCGGCGGGTCGGGGCGCTCGGCGTCGAGCGCGCGCATGATCTCCCGCGAGCCGACGTGCGCGCGGCCGTCCAGCGTCAGCGACGGGACCGTGCGCCGCCCGAACCGCACCCGCTGGTGCAGCCAATGGAAGCCCTGGGGGAGGTCCACGCGGCGGAAGGCGATCCCCTTGGCCTCGAGCGCCGCCGCGACCGCCGCGCAGGGCGGCGAGCCGGGGACGACGTAGAGCGTCGCGGCCATCTTGCGATGATCCTCCCAGATGCTCCTCGTCGTCGACGTCGGAAACACCCAGACCCACTTCGGCACCTTCGAGGGCGAGCGCCTGCTCGAGCACTGGCGCTTCGGCACCGAGCGCGACGAGACGGCCGACGAGCTCGCGGGCAAGCTCGCCGGGCTGCTCGCGCTGCGCGGGCAGGCGCTCTCCGACCTCGACGGCTCGATCGCCTCCTCGACGGTGCCCGCAGCTCGGCGTCGAGTGGGGGCAGGTCGGGCGCCGCTACCTCGACCACGAGACGCTCGTCGTCGGCCCGGGCGTGCGCTCGGGGATGCCGATCCGCATCGACGACCCGCGCGAGCTCGGCGCCGACCGCCTCGTCAACGCCGTCGCCGCCTACGAGCGCATCCAGGGCAAGTGCATCGTCGTCGACTTCGGCACGGCGATCACCTACGACATCGTCTCCGACGACGGCGCGCTGCTCGGCGCGCTGATCTCGCCGGGCGTGGAGATCGCGCTCGAGGCGCTGACCGAGCGCGCGGCGCGGCTGCCCAAGGTCGAGCTGATCGAGCCCAAGGCGGTGATCGGCAAGTCCACGGTCGAGGCGATCCGCGCCGGCACGGTGTACGGCTACGCCGGCCAGGTCGACGGGATCGTCGGCCGCCTGCGCGCCGAGATGGGCCAGGACACCCCGACGATCGCCACCGGCGGCCTGGCCCACGTGGTCATGCCGTTCGCCGACTCGCTCGACCAGGCCGACGACCTGCTCACGCTCGAGGGCCTGCGCCTCATCCACGGGCGCAACACCTAGCCTTCGCGGGGTCATGCCCGCCCTCACCGACCCCTGGCAGCTCGGGCCCTACGAGATCCCCAACCGGGTGATGCTCGCGCCCCTGGCCGGGATCGGGAACTGGTGCATGCGCCTGCAGGCGCGCCGCCACGGCGCCGGGCTGTGCGTCTCGGAGATGGTCTCCTCGCACGCGATCCACTACGGCAACGAGCGCACGCTGACCGAGCTGCTGCGGATCCATCCCGAGGAGGGGATCGTCTCGGTCCAGCTCTTCGGCGCCGACCCCGAGATCATGGCCAGCGCCGCCGAGCGCGTGGCCGCGGCCGGCGCGCAGCTCGTCGACCTGAACATGGGCTGCCCGGTGCCCAAGGTGTGCAAGACCGGCGCCGGCGCCGCGCTGCTGCGCGAGCCCGACCGCGCCGTCGCCGTCGCCCGCGCGGCGGCCAAGGGCAGCGGCCTGCCGGTCACCGTCAAGCTGCGCCCGGGCCAGCGCCCGGGGGACCGCGACGGCGTCGAGCTCGCCAAGCGCCTGGGCCAGGAGGCCGGGGTGGTGGCGATCGCCATGCACCCCCGCCACGCCTCCCAGCAGCACCGCGGCAAGCCGGACTACGACCTGGCCCGGGAGATCGCCGCCGAGCTGCCGATCCCCTTCATCCTCTCCGGCGGCCTGCGGCCCACGGCCGAGCAGGTCCGCGCCGCCTACGACCACGCGCAGCCGACCGCGGTGATGCTGGCCCGCGGGATCATGGGCAACCCCTGGCTGTTCGAGGAGCTGCTCGGCCGCCGCACCGAGCCGCCGGCCCGCGAGGAGGTCCTCGACGAGCTGCTGTGGCTGATGGACGCCGTGGCCGAGCACATGGGCTCCGAGCGCGCCGGGCGCTGGATGCGCAAGGCCTACCCGTGGTACGTCGAGCGCCTGGGCGGGGGCGCCGACGAGCAGGACGCGCTCCAGCGCGCGGACGGCCTCGAGGCCGCGCGCGCCGTGCTCGCCGGGTTCACCGCCCTCCAGCCCGCCTGAAAACCAACCTCGGGGTCCTATACTGCCGCGGCTCCGCCCCCGCAGGGAGAGATCAGGAAGAACATGGCCAGGGACACGATTCTCACGCCCGATGGGCTGACCAAGCTGAAGGAAGAGCTCTCCGAGCTCGCCGGCACCAAGCGCCAGGAGATCGCGGATCGCATCCGCGAGGCCCGCGAGTTCGGCGACATCTCCGAGAACGCCGAGTACGACGCGGCCAAGAACGAGCAGGCGATGCTCGAGTCGCGGATCGCCCAGCTCGAGGAGAAGCTCCGCTCGGCGCAGGTCGTCGACTCGTCCGAGCTCGGCACCGACGAGGTGCAGGTCGGCTCGACCGTCAACGTCAAGGACGAGAAGGGCAACTCGCTCAAGTACACGATCGTCGGCTCGACCGAGGCCGACCCGGGCGCCAAGCCGCCGCGGCTCTCCAACGAGTCGCCGGTGGGCAAGGCCCTGGTCGGTCACAAGCGCGGCGACGAGGTCAAGTTCTCGACCCCGCGCGGCCCCAAGAAGCTCAAGATCACGAAGATCGACGTCGGCGTGTGAGCGACGACCTCCTCGCCGCGCGCCGGGGCAAGCTCGCCGGCCTGCGCGAGGCCGGCGTCGATCCGTTCCCGCACTGCGTTCCCCGGCGTCGTCGGGCTCGACGCCGTGCGCGCCGACAACGCCGGCCTGACCGACGGCGAGGAGACCGACCGCACCTACCGGGTGGCCGGCCGCCTGGCCGCGCGCCGCGGCCAGGGCAAGATGGCCTTCCTCGACCTCGTCGGGCGCGAGGGCCGCATCCAGGTCCAGGCCCGCGTCGACGTGCTCGGCCGCGAGTCGTTCGACCGCCTGGTCGACCTCGACCTCGGCGACCTCGTCGGGATCGACGGCACCGCCTTCATGTCGCGCCGCGGCGAGCTGACGCTGCGCGCCGACGGCTGGACCGCTGCTGGCCAAGTCCCTGCGCCCGCCGCCGGACAAGCACCACGGCCTGCAGGACGTCGAGACGCGCTTTCGCCACCGCGAGCTCGACCTGATCGCCAACGAGGAGGCGCGCGACCTGTTCGTCGCGCGCGCCAGGATCGTCACCGCGATCCGCGCCTACCTCGACTCCGAGGACTTCATCGAGGTCGAGACGCCGGTGCTGCAGCCGATCTACGGCGGCGCGCTGGCCCGTCCCTTCACCACCCACCACAACGCGCTCGACCGCACGCTGTACCTGCGGATCGCCACCGAGCTCTACCTCAAGCGGCTGATCGTGGGCGGCCTGGAGCGGGTCTACGAGCTCGGCAAGGACTTCCGCAACGAGGGGCTCTCACCAAAACACAACCCCGAGTTCACGATGGTGGAGTGGTATGAGGCCTATGCGGACTACGAGGTCGCCGCCGCCCGGCTCGAGGCCGTCGTCGTCGCCGCCGCGCGCGCGATCGACTACGACGGGCCCTACGCCGTCTACGACCCCTGGCACCGCGAGACGCTGGCCGACGCGATCGGCTCGCGCACGGGCGTCGACGCCTTCGCCACGCGCGACCGCGACACCCTGGCCGCCGCGATGACCGAGCACGGGCTGGACGCACCGGCCACCGACACGTGGGCCCAGCTCGTCGACGAGCTCGTCGGCAAGCACGTCGAGCCCACGCTGGAGCAGCCGACGTTCCTGTTCGACTACCCGAAGGAGCTCTCGCCCTTCGCCAAGGACCACCGCGAGACCGACGGCCTGGTCGAGCGCTTCGAGGCCTACATGGGCGGCATCGAGATCGCCAACGCCTTCACCGAGCTCAACGACCCCGACGAGCAGCGGGCTCGCTTCGAGCAGCAGACGCGGCACGCCGATGCCGGCGACGACCAGGCCCAGCCCCACGACGAGGCCTTCCTGTTCGCGCTCGAGCAGGGCATGCCGCCGACCGGCGGCCTCGGTCTGGGCATCGACCGCCTCGTGATGCTGCTCACCGGGCAGCGGACGATCCGCGAGGTCGTCCTCTTCCCGGCCATGCGCGATGCCTGAGCCCTGGGAGCAGTTCAAGATCGGCTGGGACCCGCGCGACCGCGGGCGCCTGCACGAGCTCTGGGACGAGGTCCTCGACTCCGGCCGCTGGTCGGAGGCCGGGATGGTCGAGGGCCTCGAGCAGGCCTGGGGGACGTGGAGCGGCGCCGGCGCGGTCGCGACGGCGAGCTGGACCGGCGGCGCGCTGGCCGCGCTGGACTGGGCCGGCGTGCGCGGCGAGAAGGTCCTGTGCCCGTCGAACACGTTCATGGCCACGCCGCTGGCCACCCTGCACGCCGGCGGCGAGCCGGTCTTCGTCGACTGCAACCGCGAGGACCTCTGCGTGTCGTTCGACGACTTCGAGCAGAAGCTCCACCAGCACAAGCCCAAGGCGGCCTGGATCGTCCACATCGGCGGCCACATCGCCTTCGACGTCGAGCGGATCGCGGCGCTGTGCGAGGCCGAGGGAGTGATCCTCCTCGAGGACTGCGCCCACGCCCACGGCGCCCACTGGCACGGGCGGCGCCCGGGGACGTGGGGCGACGCCGGCGTGTACTCGCTCTACGCGACCAAGACGGTGACGACCGGCGAGGGCGGGATCCTCGTCTCGTCGCGGCCCGAGGTGCTCGAGCACGCGCGGCTGTTTCGCAACTACGGCAAGCCCGATCACCGGGTCCAGGGGCTCAACTTCCGCATGAGCGAGTTCACCGCCGCGCTCGGGATCGTCGAGACCGAGCGGATGGACCAGATCGCGGACCGAAAGCGCGAGCTCGCCCGGGAGCACCTCGATCCTCGGTACCGTTCCCGCCTGGAACTGCCCGAGGGGATGGCCTCTGGGCATTACAAGTACATCGTCTTCGAGCGCCTCGAGCGCTCCACCGGGCGTGTCTACGAGGAGCCCTGTCACCGGATCATGAACACGCACGACGAGCTGCCCAACACCGACTGGGTCGCCGCCAACCACTCGTGCCCGCCGCTCTACTACGTGCCCGGGGACGACGCGTGAAGGTCCTCGTCACCGGCGGCTCGGGCTTCATCGGCTCCCACGTCGTCGACCGGCTGATCGACGCCGGCCACGAGCCCGTCATCTTCGACCTGCGCCCGTCGCCGTGGCACGAGCGCGGGGAAGTGGAGACCGTCGAGGGCGACCTCCTCGAGACCAGGGCCCTGCGCAAGGCGATGGCCGACTGCGACGCCGTCGCCCATCTCGCCGCCGCCGCCGACGTCGGGGAGGTGGCCGAGGATCCCGAGGGCTCCGAGCGCCTCAACGCCCGCGGCACGCTCGCCGTGCTCGAGGCCGCCCGCCAGGCCGGCGTCAAGCGCATCGTCTACGCCTCGACGATCTGGGTCTACGACGGCTGCGGCGCCGGCGCCGAGGTCGACGAGGACTCCCTGCTCGGCGCGCCGAGCCACCTCTACACGGCGACGAAGCTCGCCGGCGAGCACTACTGCAACGCCTACGCCGAGCTCTACGGCCTCGAGCCGACGATCCTCCGCTTCGGCATCCCCTACGGGCCGCGCGCCCGCCCCGCCGCCGTGATCCCGATCTTCGTGCGCAAGGCGCTGGCCGGCGAGTCGCTGACCGTGGCCGGCACCGGCGAGCAGTCGCGCCGCTTCGTCTACGTCGAGGACCTCGCCGAGGGCGTCGTCCGCGGCCTCGCTCCCGAGGCGGCGGGACGGGTGTACAACCTCGTCGGCGACGAGGACGTGAGCATCCGGCAGATCGCCGAGACCGTGCAGCAGACGGTCGGCGACGTCGAGATCGAGTCGGTTCCCGGCCGCGCCGGGGACTTCGCCGGCGCCCGGGTCGACGGCACGCGCGCCGAGGCCGAGCTCGGCTGGACCGCGGCGACCCCGTTCTCCGAGGGCCTGCGCCGCTACGTCGACTGGGCGCGCGAGCAGGACCACGTGCCCGTCCGCGCCGTCGCCGCGCGCGGCCTGCGGCTCTCGCAGGTCACGCTCGGGCTGTGGGCCTTCGTCGCCGTGCTCTTCGTCGGCTGGGACGCGATCTGGGCGACCGTCGACGAGCGCGCCTTCGCCACCGGGGCCGCGCTGGCCGCGATCGCCGTCGTGCTCGCCGCCGCTCCGGGCCGGATCCAGCGCCAGGCGGGCACGATCGGCCTCGGGCTGGGCACGGCGATCATCGCCCTGTTCGCGATCTCGCCGACCGTGCGCTCGGCGATCGGCGTCGGCGCCTTCGACCGCGAGGCCGCGGCGCTGACCGCGGTCGGCATCGCGGTCGGGCGCCATGATCGGCATCGCCGGCCGGCGCGCGCTCGAGCTCGCCGACGCCACGGCCTAGCCGAGGATCGTCGGCAGTCCCCGCGCCGCGGCGTGCTCGAGGATCGCCGGCAGCGCCCCCGCCGTAGCCCGCCACGACCCCGGCGCGGAGTAGAAGTCCGCGTCGTGGAGCAACACGACGTCACCGGCCGCGAGCGCGCGCGTCGCGTCGGCGGCCACGCTGCGCGCGTCCGCGCGGCGGCGCCAGTCGCGCCCCCAGCGCGACCACAGGACGGGTCGCAGCCCGGCGCCGCGCGCCGCGGCGAGCGCCGGCCACGAGTAGACGCCGTACGGCGCGCGGTGCACGACGGGGCGCACGCCCGCGGCGTCCTCGATGACGCCCAGCGCGCGGACGACGTCGTCGCGCGCGGCGCGGGGCGAGCGGCGCAGCAGCAGCCGGTGCCGGTGGCCGTGGACGCCGACCGCGTGCCCCGCGGCGACGATCTCCCGGGCCAGCGCGGGCCGGCGCTCGACCTGCTCGCCGACGAGGAAGAACGTCGCGCGGGCGCCGGCGGCGGCGAGCGCGTCGAGCACGGCCGGCGTGCCCTGCGGATGCGGGCCGTCGTCGAACGTCAGCCACACGCCGCCGGCCGCGGCGCCTAGCCGGCGCTCGATGCCCAGCGCGCGGCACAGGACGGGGACGTGGGGCGCCGGCGCCGGGAGCGCCCAGGCGGCGGAGGCGGCGAGGGCCGGGGCGAGCGGGCGCACGCGAGAAGGGTGGCAGGGGTGAGCCAGGCGGCGCTGACCGGCCTCGGCCTCGCGCTCGTGGCGGCGATGTGCTTCGACGGCGGCTACGCGCTGCAGGCGCTCGAGGCGCGCTCGACCGACGCGGCGCTCGCGCGCCGGCCGTCGCTGCTGACGACGCTGCTGCGCCGGCGGCGTTGGCTGATCGGCACGCTGCTCGGGATCGCGGCCTGGGGCCTGCAGATCGGCGCCCTGCGGCTGGCTCCGGTCACGCTCGTCCAGCCGGCCGTGGCCTGCGGCGTCCTGCTGCTGCTCGCGCTCGGGCCGCGCGTGCTCGGCGAGCCGGTCGGGCGGCGCGACGTGGCGATGGCCATCGGGCTGCTCGCCGGCGTGGCCGGCGTCGCGCTGGCCGCGCCCGCCCGCGACCCGAACCCGGGCACGACGGGCCTGCTGGTCGCCGTGATCGCCCTGACCCTCGTGGCGCTGCTGCCCTACGCGCTGCGCTCGCGCGGCGCGGTGCTCACGGTCAGCGCCGCCGCGGCCGACGCCGTCGCCGTGCTCGTGGCCCGCGAGGTCGGCGACGAGCTCGCGGCCGGGCGCTGGGGCCTGGCCGTCCTGTGGGCGGCTGGCGCCGGAGCCGCCGTGCTCGTCGGGTTGACGAGCGAGATGACCGCGCTGCAGCGGCTGCCGGCCACGCGCGTCGGCCCGGCCGTGCTCGCCGGGCAGGTCGCCGTCCCCGTCGTGCTCGCGCCGGTCGTGTTCGGCGAGGACTGGTCGGCGACGCCGCTGGGCGGGCTCGTGCTCGGCTTCAGCCTGCTCGTCGCGGTGGCCTGCGCCGCCGGCCTGCTCGCCCGCTCACCGGCGGGGCGGATCGGCGAGGAGGGACAGCACGGCGGAGGCGGCGGTGGGGAGCTCGGCCCATGACGGATCCGGCGCGTGGCGCTCGGCCAGCGCGCGGCTCAGCGCGGCCTCGAGCATCGGGCGGTCGGCGGCGACCTCGGCCAGACCGAAGCGCGCGTAGGCCTCGTTGTTGATGCGGATGTGGGCGCGGCCCCAGCCGTAGGAGATGACCGGGCAGCCGCACATGATCGCCTCGAGCACGGTCAGGCCGGCCGTCGAGTGCACGAGCGCGTCGGAGGCGGCCAGCACGCCGGCCATGTCCTCGGTGAAGCCGAGGACGTGCACGTCCGGCGCATCGGCGTAGCGCGCGGTCAGCCGCTCGCGCACCGGCTCCGAGCGCCCGCACAGCGCGACCACCGCGTCGGCGTCCGCGTCGCGCGCGGCGTCGATCGCGCCGGCGAGGTCGCCGATCGCCCAGCCGCCGCCGGAGACCGTGACGACCCGCCCGTCCGCGGGCAGTCCGTGCCGCGCCCGGGCCTGCGCGCGGTCCGGCGGCGGGAGCATCCCTGGCGCGGTCAGGCCCCGCACCGTCGCGATCCGCGTCGCCGGCCCGGCGATCGCCCGGACCTCGGCCTCGGACTCGGGATGGGTGATCAGGTGGAGGTCGACCCCCGGGTGCGCCCACCAGGGCAGCGCCGCGAGGTCGGTGATCGCCGAGACGAGCGGGACGGGCAGGCGGCCCATCCGGCGCAGGCGGCCGAGCACCTCGGTGAACCCGGGGTAGGTCGACACGACGACGTCGGCCCGGTGGCGGGCGATCGCCTGCAGGAGGCCGCGGCCGCCGAGCAGGAGCGAGATCACGCCGCCCAGGGCGCGCGTGGGCCCGAGCTCGGAGACGAGCCGGTACTCGAGGTCGAAGAGCCGCAGGCCCCACTCGCTGTGGAAGGCGGACGCGTTCGTCGCGATCGCCTCGGGGATGCGGCCCATCTCGTGCAGCCCGTCCAGAACGAGCACCTCGGCGCCCGGCGCCTCGTCGCGCAGGCCGCGCGCGAGCTCGCGGGCCGGGAGGTCGTGTCCCTCGCCGATCGAGGCCGAGAGGATGAGCACGCGGGGCGGCCGGGGCACGCCCGGAATCTACGGGTCGTCGCGCTCGCGTCCCTGAGCGGGTGCTGAGCCCTCATGAGCCCGGACTCACGGGAGATTTAGCGCCGGTTCGTCGCCCGCGCATACGTTCACGGCGTGCGACAGGCCATCGTCCCCGGAACCCTGGCCGCCGTCCTGTTCGCGCCCGCCGGATGCGGTGGCGCCGTGGCGGCGCGGCCCCCCGCCGCGGCGCGGCCGAGCGCCGGCGCCGCCCGCGCGACGTCGCGGGGGCGCACCCTCCGTGTCTCCTTCCGCTCGCGGGTGCTCGGCGAGCGACGTTCCTACCTGGTGCACCTCCCGCCCCGCTACTCCGCCTCGCGGCGCTACCCGGTGCTGTACCTGCTCCACTCGGCCGTCGGCTGGCCCGACCGCTGGCATCGCCGCCGGCCACGTCGACCGCGCCGCCGACGCGGCGCTCGATGCCGGCCGGATCTCGCCCGATGATCCTCGTCATGCCCGACGGGACCGAGCGCCGCGGCGGCCCCGACACGGAGTGGGCGAACACCGCGCTCGGCCGCTACGAGGACGCTCGTCGCTCGACGTCGTCCACGTCGGTCGACCGACGCTTCGCCACCGTGCGCTCGCGGCACGGGCCGGATGCTCGCCGGGGTCTCGACGGGCGGCTTCGCGGCGGCCAACGTCGCTCTGCACCACCTCGCGCTGTTCGGCGCCTTCGAGAGCTGGTCGGGCTACTTCCGCGAGACCCGCACCGACGCGTTCACCGACGAGCCGCAGGCGAACCTGGCGGCCAACAGCGCCGGTGGACGACGTGGCGAGCATGGCCGGCGCTCAGTTCGCTCGCCGGCCGGTGGCCGGGTTCGTCTACGAGGGCGACCGCGAGACCGAGCCCACGCAGCAGGACCGCGTTCTGCGCGCGGCTTCGCCTCGCGGGCGGACGGCCGACGTGCGCCGCCCATCCGGGCGGGCACGGGTGGAGGCTGTGGCGGCGCGGAGATGCCCGCGATGCTCCGCTGGGCCTCGCGACACCTGGAGGCGCCGCGACCATGACCGACCGCCGGCAGCGCGCCGCGGTCGTCGCGGCGGTCGCCGCGGTCGCCGCTGCTCCGCTGCTCTCGGCGCTCACCCCGTCGGTCCCGTGGCGCGCGCATCTGCTCGAGGCGCTCGAGCCCGGGCACCGCGCGCACCGTCGGCCAGATCGCCTCGCTGGCCGGAGCGATCCTGCTGCTCGCCCTGCTGCCCGGCGTGGCGCGCGGCCGGCGCCGCGCGACCGGGCGGGCGGTGGCCGTGCTCTACGCGCTCGCGCTGACCAACGCGGCGAAGGGCCTCGACTACGAGGAGGCCGGGCTGGCCGCTCGCGCTCGTGCCGCTGCTGCGTCCGCGGCGCCGGCGGGCGCACGCGCGAGCGGGTCGTGGCCGGAGCGGTGGCCCTGGCCGCGCTCGCCGGCGCCTTCGCCGTCGAGCTCGGCTTCCTGCTCGTCGGCGGCCGTCAGCTCCACGTCGGCGAGGACCTCGCCGGCGCCTGGGCGGCGCTCACGGGCCACTGGATGCCGGGTACCGAGGAGCTCGCCTTCGCCGTCTCGGCCCTCGTCGCGGTCGGGCCTCGGCGCCGGGCTGGTCGCCATGCTCTCGCTGCTGCGGCCCGACCGCGCCGACCGGGGCCACTCGAGCGCCGCCCACGAGCGCGCGGCCGAACTGGTCGCGGCTGGGGCGAGGACTCGCTCGCACCGTTCCTGCTGCGGCAGGACAAGGCCTTCTTCTTCGCCCACGGCGGCGTGCTGGCCTACCGCACGGTGCGCGAGACCGCGGTCGTGTCCAGCGACCCGGTCGGACCGCCGGGTGCGGCGCCGCGCATTCTGCGCGACTTCATCGCGCACGCACGCGAGCGCCGGGGTGGGAGGTCGTGATGACGGCCGCATCCGGTGAGCATCTCGCCGCCTACCGCCCTCGGTCTGCGGACGCTGCGCATCGGCTCGGAGGCGGTCGTCGATCCGGGCGGGCTTCACGCTCGAAGGCCGGGCGGTACGCAAGCTGCGCCAGTCGGTGACGCGGGTGGCCAGCCGCGGTTGGGGGTCGAGGTGGTCGCCCGCGCCCGAGCTGACGCCGCCGCCGTCGCGGGATCGAGCGCACCGAGGCGGCCTGGCGGGCCGCGCAGCCGCGCCTGCAGGGGTTCGCGATGGCGATGGACCGGCTCTGGGGCGCGCCGGAGGACGCCCGCGACCTCTACGTCGTCGCGCGTGACCCGACGGGCGAGATGCGGGCGTTCCTGCGTTTCCTGCGCCATCGCGCGCGGGCTGTCGCTCGACGCGATGCGCCGCCTCGACGGACAGGCCGAACGGGCTGGTCGAGGCGATGGTCGCCGCCGCGCTCGCCCATGCGCGCGAGCGCGGGGGGGGCGAGGTCTCGCTCAACTTCGCCGGGCTTCGCCCACGTGATGGCGGCCGACGCCGCGCTCGGCCGGCGCCAGCGCGTCCCCGCGCGGCGCTGCGCCGGCTGCACGGCCGCTTCCAGCTCGAGCGCCTCGTCGCCTTCAACGAGAAGTTCTGGCCCGAGCTGGCGCCCGCGCTACCTCGTGCACTCCGGCCGCCGGCGGCTGCCGCTGTCGGCGCTGCGCGTGCTCCAGGCCGAGGCCTACGTCCGCGCGCCGCGCTCGGCGCGGCGCGAGCCGGCCGGTGCCGGCGCGGCTGGGCGCCGGCGCCGCCGTCCCGTCGATCGGGGCGGCGCGCGGTGAGCTGCGCCTGTGGCTCGGCCTACGCTCGCGCTCGCCGCGTCGGTCGCGCTCAACACGAGCTACGTGCTCCAGCACCGCGGCTCGGCCGGCAGCCGCGGCGATCTCGCCGCGCCACCCGCTCCGCGACCCTGCGGTCGCTGCTGCGCTCGCCGCTGGTGGGTCGTCGGGGGGCGCGACCGGGCTGCTCGGCTGGGCCCTGCACGTCGGCGCGCTCTCCGTGCGCCGCTCTCGCTCGTGCAGGCCTTCGTCGCCGGCGGCCTCGCGCTCGCCGTGCCCCTGGCCGCGTGGCTGGCCGGCGAGCGGGTCGGGCGCGAGCGAGTCGCGCGGCGTCGCCCTGCTCGTCGGCGCGCTGGCCCTGCTCTCGGTCGGGGTGCGCCCGGGGGCGGCCGGCGGGCCCCGCGGCCGGGCCGCTGGCCCTGTGGCTCGGCGGGCTGGCCGCCGTGGCGCGGCGGGCTGGCCGCCGGGGTGCGCGGCCCGCGCCGGCCGGCGGCGCTCGGGCTGGCCGGGGGCCTGCTCTACGGCGCGGCCGACATGGCGATCAAGGCGACTGACCGGAGCGGGCGTCGCTCTCGCTCTGGCTGCCGCTGGCCGGCCTGCTCACCCTCGGGGCCTTCTTCGCCTTCCAGCGCGGGCTGCAGGACGGCGCGGCCGTGCCGGTGATCGCGCTGATGACGGCCGGGACCAACGCCGGGTCGATCGCGGGCGGCTTCGCCGTGTTCGGCGACCCGCTCGGGGGCGACGCCGGCCGCGGTCGCCGCGCACGGCCTCGGGCTCGCGCTCGTGGCCGTGGGCGCCTGGCGGCTGGCGCCGGCCCAGGCGCGCTCGCGGTGGGCGACGACCGAGCTCCGGCGCGCCCGGCACCGCCGGGGGCGCGGCGCAGCGCCCCCGTGACGCGCCGCGCCGCCGCGCGCGCCGCGTGCTCGCCGTCGTCGCCGTGCCCGCCGCGCTCGCCGCGGTCGTCGGGGCCACCGGGATCGTCTACCTCGAGCGCGAGGCCCACCTGCTCGGCGTCGGGCCGCGCGTGCGCGGCGCGCTGCCGCTGCAGCAGCTCGCCGGCGGGGAGGCGCAGCCCCTGCTCCGCGTCGCCGCCGCCTTCGGCGCGGCCGGGCTCGCGCCGGCGCTCGTCCTGCGGCGGCTCGGCCGCGCGTCGCGCGGGCGTCGGTGGCCGTGCCCGCGCTCCGGGCGCTGGTCGCGCTGTGGGCCGTCGGCGCCGAGAGCGACGTGGTCGCCTCGACCCGGCGGTTCGTTCCCCAGCTCGGGGTCTGGGCCAGCCGTCCGGGGGTGTGGGCCGGGGCGGCGTGCGTGGCCCTCGGCGCGGCGCTGGCGGCCGCCCTGCCCCGGCGCGGCGCGGCGGCGGCTCGCCGCCGGCTGGCCGCGGGTCCTCGGCCTGGGCGCGCGGGCACCTACGCCTACGGCCACGACTACTGGCTCTACCGCGGCTTCGGTCCGGCCCGGGATCCCGTGGGCGTCGCGGGCGGCACGTTCCGCACCGTCCACTTCTACTCCGCGGCGCTCCACGGGCGGCGCAAGGCGCTCGTCTACCTCCCGGCCGGATACCGCGCGGGCGCCGCGGCCGGTCGCCGCTACCCCGTCCTCTACGTGCTCCACGCCGCGCCCGGCCGGCCGGACACGACGTTCAAGTCGGGCGCGATCAACGTCCGGCTCGACGAGCTCGTGGCCGCGCACCGGATCCGGCCGATGCTGATCGTGATCCCGTACGGCAAGTCGCCGCCGCTTCCACAACGACACCGAGTGGGCCAACGCGCGAGCCGGGCGCTACGAGGAGCTTCGTGCTCGACACGGTGCACGCGGTCGACCGCCGCTTCGCGACCGTCGCCGCTCGCCGGCGCGGGCGCGCGCATCGCCGGCTACTCCGAGGGCGGCTACGGCGCGGTCAACGTCGCGCTGCACCACCTGCGCACGTTCGCGGTGGCCGAAGCCTGGTCGGGCTACTTCGTCCAGACGCCCACGGCCGCCTTCCGCGGCACGAGCCGGGAGCTGCTGCGCGCGAACTCGCCGGCGCTCTACGTCGGCGCGCCTCGCGCCGCGGCTGCGGCGCCTGCCCTTCCACGCCTTCCTCTACCTCGGCACCCACGACGACGTGAGCCCGCGGACGACGCGCGCGTTCGCCCGCGAGCTGCGGGCGGCCGGCGGCCACGCGAAGGTGCGCGTCTACCGCGGCCGCCACGACTGGCGGCTGTGGCGCGGCCACATGGGCGCGGCGCTGACCTACGCCGGGCGACGCGGCTAGAGCGCCGCCGCGGCCCAGGCGGCCAGCGCCCGGGCGGCCGGGCCGCTCGTGCCGAGCACGACGTGGTCGTGCACCGGGACGACGACGAGCGTGGAGCGCGGCAGCTCGTCGGCGACCTCGCGCGCACCCTCGAGCGGGGTCAGCGCGTCGGCCGCGCCGGAGAAGAGGATCGCCGGCACGTCCGGGAGCGCCGGGCAGCAGCGCGCGGCGGTGGGCCGACGGCCAGCGCAGGCAGAGCTTCGTGACGCCGTACTGCCCGGCGACGAGATGGTCGAAGGGCGCGTAGGCCGCGTCGGGCTGCGCGGCGAGCCAGCGGCGTCGCCGCGCGCCGGCGCGCCGGCAGCGACGCGCCCGCCGGCCACGGGAACAGGCGTCCTCGCAGGTCGTCGCCAGGTAGGTCGTCGCGCTGAACGACGGCGTCAGCCAACCGGCGTCCGAGCGGACGTCGGGTGTCGGCTCGGCGATCAGGCTCTCGCAGCGGTGCGAGATCGCCGCCCACCGCGGCGTGCAGGGCGGCGCGGCAGCTTGGCGCGGTCGCTGCCGCCCTCGACGATCTCGTTGAGGACGTCGCTCTCCGAGACGCTCGCCGCACGGCCGTGCGCGCGGCCGCCGATCCGCCCGTCGCGGGCGCGAGCCACGAGCGCGACGAGGTCGGCGACGGGATCGGTCGGGCAGGCCGACGCGCGACACAGCGCCCGGAGGATCCGCGCGGCCGACTCGGCCGAGCGGCGGTAGAGCGGATCGGTGTCGGCGACGACGACGCTGTCGAGCACGAGCCCCGCGACGTGCGGCGGGGTGGAGGCGGGCGTAGTCGGTCGCGGTCTTGGTCCCGTAGGAGACGCCGTAGAGGACCATGCGCCCGCGGATGCCCAGCGCGCGCCGGACCGCGTCGGCGTCGCGGGCCGAGTCGGCCGAGCGGTAGAAGGCGCCGCGCGCGCCGAGCCGCCGCCCGCACGCCGCCACCGCCGCGGCCGCGATCCGGGTGCGTCCCTCGACGCCCGCGCAGCGCAGGCGGCCCGAGACGCCGGTGCCGCGTTGGTCGAAGACGACGAGCTGGCGGTGCGCGAGCAGCGGCGCGAGGATCGCGCGGTACTTCGTCGCCTTGGGCAGCGCGGCGCCGCCCGGCCCGCCGGCGAAGGCGAGGACCGTGCCGCGGACGCGCCCCGGCGGCCGCCAGCGCGCCACGGCCAGGCGGACGGATCCGTGCACGCGCCCGCTCCGGTCGACGGGGACGCGGACGGTGCGACAGCGCCAGCCCGCGCCCAGGCCGCGCGGGCACGCGCCACCGCGCGGGCGCGAGAGCGCCACGGCGGCGCCGGCGAGGACCAGCGCGAGGACGGCGGCGGTCACGGCCAGGCGGGCCGACATGTCGCGAGCGTAGGCCCGCCCGCTAAGGCGGCAATGAGATCGGACGCCGAGCGGCGGCGCGACCGGCCGCCCGCGGGGACGAACTTCCGACTGGGGCGCAGGGGTACAATGACTCATGGCCGCCTTCTGGAGCCCGGGAACCTCATCTCTTCGCGCCGCTGAGCCGAAGAGAGAGGGAGACGGGGCCTTTGGCGTCCCCTCCACCGAGACCACCACCCGACCGACCCCAGAACTTCTCCCAGCCCTCACGGCGTCCGGCCGTAGGAAGGAAGCACCGCATGTTCGAGCGATTCACCGAGCGAGCCCGCCAGGTGGTCGTCCTCGCCCAGGAGGAGGCTCGCACCCTCAAGCACAACTACATCGGGACCGAGCACATCCTGCTCGGCCTGTTGCGCGAGGAAGAGGGCCTCGCGGCCCGCGTCCTCGAATCCCTGGACATCACCGTTGAGCGCGTGCGCGCGCAGGTCGTGCGCATCGTCGGCTCCGGTGAGGAGGTCACCTCGGGACAGATCCCATTCACGCCTCGGGCCAAGAAGGTCCTGGAGCTCGCGCTCCGCGAGGCGCTGTCCCTGGGCCACAACTACATCGGGACCGAGCACATCCTGCTCGGCCTCGTCCGCGAGAACGAGGGCGTCGCCGCCCGCATCCTGCTCGACTTCGACGCGGACTCCGAGAAGATCCGCAACGAGGTCATCCGCATGCTGTCCGGCCCCGGTGGCCGCCGTCAGCAGGGTTCGGGCTCCGGCTCGAGCTCCGGCGCCGCGCAGGGCGAGGGCAAGAAGTCCTCGAAGCTGCTCGACCAGTTCGGGCGCAACCTGACGAAGCTCGCCTCGGACGCGAAGCTCGACCCCGTGGTCGGCCGCGAGACCGAGATCGAGCGGATCATGCAGATCCTCTCGCGCCGCACGAAGAACAACCCCGTGCTCATCGGCGAGCCCGGCGTCGGCAAGACCGCCGTCGTCGAGGGCCTCGCCCAGCGGATCACCAACGGCGACGTGCCGGAGCTGCTGAAGAACAAGCAGATCTACACGCTCGACCTGGCGGCCCTGGTCGCGGGCTCGAAGTACCGCGGCGAGTTCGAGGAGCGCCTCAAGAAGGTGATGAAGGAGATCACCCAGCGCGGCGACATCATCCTGTTCATCGACGAGCTCCACAACCTCGTGGGTGCCGGCGCGGCCGAGGGCGCGATCGACGCGGCCTCGATCCTCAAGCCGGCGCTGGCCCGCGGCGAGCTCCAGACGATCGGCGCCACGACGCTCGACGAGTACCGCAAGTACCTCGAGCGCGACTCGGCCCTCGAGCGTCGCTTCCAGCAGATCCGCGTCGACCAGCCGTCGACGGAGGAGACCGTGCAGATCCTGCGCGGGCTGCGCGACCGCTACGAGCAGCACCACAAGGTGAACATCACCGACGAGGCCCTCGAGGCCTCGGCCGAGCTCGCCGACCGCTACATCTCCGACCGCTTCCTGCCGGACAAGGCGATCGACCTCATCGACGAGGCCGCCTCGCGCATGCGCATCAAGTCGATGACCTCCCCGCCCGTGTACCGGGAGCTCGAGGAGGAGATCGAGACGGTGCGCCGCGAGAAGGAGTCCTCGATCGAGGCGCAGGAGTTCGAGAAGGCCGCGAACCTCCGCGACAAGGAGCGTCGCCTGACGCAGAAGAAGCGCGACCTCGAGGAGCAGTGGGAGTCCGGCGAGTCCGGCGAGCGCCCCTCGATCGGCGAGGAGGAGATCGCGGACATCGTCTCGATGTGGACGGGCATCCCGGTCTTCAAGCTCACCGAGGCCGAGACCCAGAAGCTCATGCGCATGGAGGACGAGCTCCACAAGCGCGTGATCGGGCAGGAGGAGGCCGTCAAGGTCATCTCCAAGGCGATCCGGCGCTCGCGCGCAGGACTCAAGGACCCCAAGCGGCCGACCGGCTCGTTCATCTTCCTGGGCCCGTCGGGCGTGGGCAAGACCGAGCTCGGGCGCACGCTGGCCGAGTTCCTCTTCGGCGACGAGGAGGCGATGATCCGCATCGACATGTCGGAGTACATGGAGAAGCACGCGGTCTCGCGCCTGGTCGGCTCGCCTCCGGGCTACATCGGCTACGACGAGGGCGGTCAGCTGACCGAGGCCGTGCGGCGCAAGCCGTACTCGGTGCTCCTGCTCGACGAGATCGAGAAGGCCCACCCGGACGTCTTCAACATCCTCCTCCAGATCCTGGAGGACGGCCGGTTGACCGACGCCCAGGGGCGCACGGTGGACTTCCGCCACGCGATCGTGATCATGACCTCGAACCTCGGGGCCTCGGAGATCTCCAAGAACCAGGGGATCGGCTTCACCGTGGGCGACGAGACCGGGCTGACGTACGACGACATGCGCGGCCGGGTCATGGGCGAGCTCAAGAAGGCCTTCCGGCCCGAGTTCCTCAACCGCATCGACGAGGTCATCGTCTTCCACAAGCTGACCCGCGAGGAGATCCGGTCGATCGTCGACCTGCTCATGCTCCGGGTGCGCGAGTCGATGGCCGACCGCGAGCTGCAGCTCGAGCTCACCGACGACGCCAAGGACCTGCTCGCCGACAAGGGCTGGGATCCCGCCATGGGCGCCCGACCGTTGCGCCGGGCGATCCAGCGCTACATCGAGGACCCGCTCGCGGACTTCGTCCTGCGGTCGGCCCTCGAGCCGGGCGCCACGGTCGTCGTCGACAAGCGCGACGACGACGCCGGCGAGGACGAGGCCGACGAGCTCGTCAAGCTCTCGATCATCAACCCCGAGAAGACGCCGGTGCCCGTCGGGGCCCCGGAGGAGCCGGAGATCGACGAGCCCGAGGGCGCGCTCGACAAGCCGGCCGTCGACGAGCCGCCCGCCGAGATCGAGTAGCTCGCCGCGTCACACGCGTTTGACCGAAGGGCGGCCCACGGGCCGCCCTTCGTCGTTCTCTGTGGGGTGGTGAGGGTTCGCTCTAGGAAGGAAAATGGGACTGGCTTCTCGCCGGTCCTTCGCAGGTCCCCGATTTCGTTACATGACCGTCGGCGACGGCCACTCATGGCCACTCAGGCCCGGGCCGCGGCGCTGCCCGGAGGGGTCGCCGGCGACGCCGCCTTGCGGCGCTGGCGCAGGAACGCCGCGCCGAGCACCACGGCCAGCGAGATCAGGCTCGGGATCAGCTGCGAGCGCACGTCGTCGACGAGCGCCATCGAGCCGATCACCGCGACCATCAGCGCGATCGACAGGTAGCTCAGCCAGGGGAAGAACCACATCTTGACCTTGAGCTTCTCCGGCGCCTCGGCCTCGAGGCGGCGACGCATCTTGATCTCGGCCAGCGCGATCAGGATGTAGCAGAAGAGCGCCACGGCGCCCGAGGAGTTGACGAGGAAGAGGAAGACCTTGTCCGGCGAGATCGCGTTGAAGATCACCGAGATGAAGCCGATCGCCACCGACAGCAGCGTCGCCTTCATCGGCACGCCGCGCGCGGTTGACCTCGAGCAGCGACCTGCGGGGCGTCGCCGCGGCGCGCGAGCGAGAAGAGCATCCGCGAGGCCACGTAGATCCCCGAGTTCAGGCACGACAGGACGGCCGTGACGATGATGACGTTCATGATCGTCGCCGCGCCCGGGGATGCCGATGCGGTCGAGCGCGTCGACGAACGGCGAGGTCCCGGGCTTGACCGTGTTCCACGGCACGATGCAGATGACGAGGAACACGGCGGCCACGTAGAACGTCAGCACGCGCGCCACGACCTGCTTGGTCGCGCGGGCCACGGACTTCTCGGGCTCGTCGGACTCGCCGGCGGCGATCGTCACGATCTCCGCGCCGATGAAGGCGAAGATCACGATCGTCACGCCGGCCAGGACCTGGATGCCGCCCGCCGGGGAGAAGCCGCCGTGCGCGGTCAGGTTCGAGAGGCCGGGGGAGTCGCCGGAGCCGATGCCGAGGAGGAAGCCGAGCGCGACGGCGATGAAGGCGATGATCGCCGCGACCTTGATCGACGCGAACCAGAACTCGAACTCGCCGTAGTTCTTGACCGAGACGAGGTTGGTCGCGGTCAGGATCGCCATCAGCACGAGGCAGATCAGCCACTGCGGCACGCCGTGCAGCCACTCGGTCTGGATGATCGTCGCGCCGGCGGTGGCCTCGATGGCCAGCACGATCGCCCAGAAGTACCAGTACAGCCAGCCGACCGAGAAGCCGGCCCAGCCGCCGAGGGCGTCGCGGCAGTACTCGACGAACGAGCCGACGGTCGGGTTGGCCACCGCCATCTCGCCGAGCATGCGCATGACGACGATGATCAGCGCGCCGGCGAGCAGGTAGGAGACGACGGTCGCGGGGCCGGTCGACTTGATCACCGCGCCCGAGCCGACGAACAGCCCGGCCCCGATGATCCCGCCCAGCGAGATCATCGTCATGTGCCGCGGCTTGAGGCCGCGCTCGAGCCCGGGATCCTCGCCCGTGTCCGTCGCGGGAACCGTCGTGCCTTCGGCCATCCGTCACATCCCCTCTGGGTGGAGTGGCGTCGGGCTACCCCTGGTCCGGAGCGGACAAACAGGCCCGGCGCGGATGAGAGGACGATGGGAATCGGCGCTAGGTTGCCCGCATCACGGGCGGGGGCACGACGCCGCCGCCCGCACCGACATACCAAGCTGGGGAGGCTTGCCATGAGACGGATCGCCCCTGTGGCGTTCCTCGTCGCGCTCCTGGCCGCGGTCGCCGTCGTTCCGACGTCCGCCGTCGCCGCCACGAAGCCGTCGAAGACGTACCTCGTGCTCTACAAGCAGGGCACCTCGAAGGCCAAGGCCCGTGCCGCCGCCAACGCGCGCCGGCGGGCAGTCTCGTCAAGTACAACCGGGCCGTCGGCCTCGGGCTCGTCAAGAGCTCGAGCACCGCGTTTCGCAGCGCGCGCGAAGAAGTCCGGCGCCGTGTCGGGCGTCGCGGCCAACCGCCGCATCGGCCACGCGCCGCGCGACAAGTTCCGCGTCGAGCGCTCGCGCCCGAAGGGCGCCAAGGGCGGCGGCAAGCCCAAGAAGTCCGTGAGCGGTGATCCGTTCAGCGCGCAGCAGTGGGACATGCAGCAGATCGGCGCCACGCCGACCGGCTCCTACAAGTACGAGCAGGGCTCGAAGGCCGTCCGCGTCGGCGTCATGGACACCGGCATCGACGGCACCCACCCGGACATCGTGAAGAACTTCGACCGCAAGCTGTCGCGGAACTTCACGCAGGACGACCCCGCGATCGACGGCCCGTGCGCCGACGACATCGACGGCTCGTGCGCCCCGGACCCCAACGACGTCGACGAGGACGGGCACGGCACGCACGTGGCCTCCACGATCGGCTCGCCGCTCAACGGCCTCGGCATGGCCGGCGTGGCCCCGAAGACCGACCTCGTGAACCTGCGGGCCGGTCAGGACTCGGGCTACTTCTTCCTGCTGCCGACCGTCAACGCGCTGACGTACGCGGGCGACCACGGGATCGACGTCGTGAACATGTCGTTCTACATCGACCCGTGGCTCTTCAACTGCGCGAGCAACCCGGCCGACTCGCCGGAGCAGCAGCAGGAGCAGCGCACGATCGTGCAGGCGACCAACCGGGCGCTCGACTACGCGCACCGGCACGGCGTCACGCTGATCGCCGCGGAGGGCAACGAGAACACCGACCTCGGTCACCCGACGTCGGACGACACGAGCCCGGACTACCCGGACGGACACCGCGGCCCACCACGCGCGACGGTCGACAACGGGTGCCTGTCGATGCCGTCGGAGGGCCATCACGTGCTCAACGTGACCTCCACCGGCCCGAGCAAGCGCAAGGCGTACTACTCGAACTACGGCGTCGAGCAGACGAGCGTCGCGGCTCCGGGCGGCGACCGGCGTGACTTCTTCGGCACGGCGAACTACGACAACCTCGCCACCAACGAGGTCCTCGCCGCCTACCCGAAGAACGTGGCCCAGGCGCTGGGGGACATCGACGCGAACGGCAACCCGACCAACCGGTTCGTCGTGCGCGATCGCAACGCCCTACTACCAGTACCTGCAGGGCACCTCGATGGCCTCACCGCACGCCGTGGGCGTGGCGGCGCTGATCATCGCGAGGTACGGCCACAAGGACCGCAAGTACGGCGGTCTGGCCCTGAACCCGAACCGGACGGCGAAGCTGCTCGAGCAGACGGCGGTCAAGACGCCGTGCCCCGCGCAGAACCCGTTCACCTACCCGGACCCCGACCTGGACGCGAGCTACACCGCGACCTGCGAGGGCACCCGGTCGTTCAACGGGTTCTACGGCCACGGCATCGTGAACGCGCTGCGCGCCACGAAGTAACGAGCGCGGAGGGGGTCACCGGCTGATGCGGTGACCCCCTCCGCGGCTCTCCTCCCTACTGCGTGACCGGCTGCCCCTTGCAGCCGTTCTTGGTGACGATGCACGTCTCCAGGGGCTTGTAGCCCTTGCGCGCCTTGTGCGGGTGCTTGACCCAGGCCGCCCGGGTCCGAGCTCGGCCGCGAACTGGGCGAGCAGCTGGTTCTGGCGTGTCCTGCGAGAACAGCGTTCGGTCCCGGCGAACGGGCAGCCCGACCACGTCGAGTGGTCGGCCGGCAGGTCGTTCTGCGTGCCGGTCTCGGAGATGCAGTTGCTGCAGCCCGAGCCGTCGTAGAACGATGTCGCGGCCGTTGAGGTCGGCCCCGCCCAGCCCGTAGTGGTTGCCGCGGATCTCGTTGCCCTGCAGCCGCGCGGCGTCGCGGTACCGCTTGTCCTTGTCGCCGGCGAGGATCAGCTGCGGGAGCATCCCGGCGCCGGCCTGGTAGTTGCCGAAGATCCGGTTGTTGCTGATCACGTTGCGGCGGCCGCCGAACAGCAGGACGCCGACCCCGGCGGGGTACGGCGATGTCGCCCGTCGACGTGTTCTTGACGCTTGAACGGCGCGCCCTTGTAGTAGTCGTAGTTGTTCCAGAAGATGTCGTTGTCGGTGATGACGTTGTCGGTCTCCGGCGGGAACCGCTCGCTCTTGAGCGTGTTCGGGACGATGCCGGTGCCGTTGTTCCACCACTTCGACTTCTTGATCGTCACGTAGCGCATGTTCGTGCCCGAGAAGCCGAGCACGTTGCCCCACGACCGCACGTGGCTGACCGTCGTGCGGCGCGGCCGCGTCTGCGGCGGCGTCTGCCCGACGTAGAAGCCCGAGTCGGTGTTGTAGAAGCCCGTCGAGTAGGAGATCGACCCGCCCTTGGAGTTGAAGGCGTAGATCCCGTAGGTGCCGCCGAAGCCGGCGACGACGTGGTTGACGTCGTAGCCCGTGACGTTGAGCGCGAAGACGCCGTTGCCCTTGTAGTGGCGGACGTAGATGCCGCGGACGGTGACGCCGTTGGCGCCCTCGATCTGGACGGCGTTCTGCGAACGCCCGGCCGACAGGCCCTTGACGTCGATCACGGTAGCGGCGCGGGTGCGCGGCGCTGCTGCCGATCGAGCTTGAGGCCGTCCTTCTTGTGGCCGGTGATCGTCACGTTCTCCTTCCAGACGCCCTTGCAGACGCGGACCGTGTCGCCGCGCTTGGCGAAGTTCACGGCCTTCTGGATCTTGCGGAACGTGTACTTGCCGGGCTTGCCCTTCTTGCAGGCCCACGCGGTGAGCTCTTGCCCTTGGGATGGCCCTTGACCGTCCCGGGGTTGCCCGGCGGTGGGTACTTGACGGCGGCGGCCGGTCCGGCCGTCGCGAGCGCGGCGATCCCGGCCAAGGCCGGAATGGCGACGCGGATGTCTTCGATGCATGGGGTGGTGCCTCTTTCCCTCGAACTTCACGGATCGACGATGTACCAGCCCGCCATTCCGGCGTCCTGGTGGCTGAAGACGTGGCAGTGGTAGAGCCAGCGTCCGGGGTTGTCCTCGCGCCAGCGAGCCTGGACCGACTCGTGCGGGCCGAAGCTCGGGTTGTCGATGGGGACGCCTGACGCGTTGCGCCAGCGGTGCCCGTGGACGTGGAAGGTGTGCAGGTTCTGGTCGCCGCCGAAGACGCGGAACGAGACGTCGTCGCCGACCTTGGCGGTGAACGTCGGGGTGTTTCCCGCGCCGGTGCGGCCGTTGATCGCCTGGACGACGTCGTCGCGGCCGGTGATCCCGGGCATGAACGAGTGCATCCACACGGCGTACTCGCGGGTCGGCCGCGGCGCGCCCTTGGGGTAGACGATCACCGCGCCGAAGAGACCCCTCGAGAGATTCACCGTGTGGTTGGGCCCGTGGTCGTGGTAGGGCCAGGCGCCCTCGGAGCCCGGAACGCACTCCCAGCGGTAGGTGAACTCCTCGCCCGGCGGGACGAAGCCTCCGGCGTGGGTGAAGTCGCCGAGGTAGGTGCCGTCGTAGTCGGGGTTGTAGCGGACGCCGTGCGGGTGCATGGTGATCGCCTGCTCGAAGTGCTGGTCCGCGTTGCGGAAGTGGACCTCGATCATGTCGCCGACCTCGGCCCAGAGCGTCGGGCCGGGGATGCGCGGCTTGGCCAGCGGCGCCGCGAAGCCCTCCGACATCAGCTGGTAGGCGAACGCGGTGAACGTGCGCTTGCCGGTGATGCGGTGGCCCATCCACTCGTCGCGCGTGGTGTGCGGCGCGATGCTCCACTTCACGCTGCGCGCCTGGATCCAGTACGTGCGCACCTGCCGCCCGGGGCCGGGCTTCGGCGTCGGGAACGTCAGCTTGTCGGCGCCGCACCTGCGTGGGCTTCTTACGCTCGGCCGCGGCGCGATCGGCGACGGCGACGTCGCGCGGGGTCGCGCGGCGTCGAGCGAGCAGAGCAGCGCGGCGCTGCCGCCGAGCTCGAGGAAGGAGCGTCGGTCGAGGTGGGGGAGGGCCATCCGCAGTTGTGCCGCGCGCGGAGTCCGCGGTCAAACATGAGGCGCGGACGGTAGCGACCAAAGGCGGGCTGGCGCTACCTTCAGCTCATGATCCGACCCCTCCTCGCCGTCCTCGGCGTGCTCGCCGTCGCCCTCCCCGGCTTCGCCGCGACCGCCGGCGCGGCCAAGACTCCCAAGCCCAAGACGATCAAGGTCGGCGACGACTTCTTCTCGCCGAAGAAGCTGAAGGTCAAGAAGAACACGACGATCAAGTGGAAGTGGTCGGCCGACAACTCCGACACCCACGACGTCCGCCTCAAGAAGCGCGCCCAAGGGCGTCAAGAAGTTCCACTCGCAGTACGCGACCGCGGGCTACTCCTACAAGAAGAAGCTCACGAAGAAGGGCACCTACACGCTGTACTGCTCGGTGCACTCGGCGACGATGCGCGAGACCATCGTCGTCAAGTAGCGCCAGGCTCGTACTCGACTTCGTGCCGGAACCGCCCGCCTGACGGGCGATCCCGGCATCGCGTCCTGCGCGCTCCATACGCTCGCAGGGTGCCACGTCCGACCTCGATCTTCCGCTGCTCCGAGTGCGCGCACGAGGAGCCGCGCTGGCACGGCCGCTGCAACGGCTGCGGCGCCTGGAACACGCTCGTCGAGGAGGCCGCGCCCAAGCCCGCGGCCGGCGCCCGGCGCGGCGTCGGCGGCGCCGCGCGCGCGCGGGCTGCGCCCCGTCGCGCTCGGCGACGTGCGCGCCGAGGCGGTCGCGCGCCTGCCGACCGGCATCGGCGAGCTCGACCGCGTGCTCGGCGGCGGCATCGTGCCGGGGTCGCTCGTCCTCATCGGCGGCTCGCCGGGGATCGGCAAGTCGACCCTGACGACGATGGCGCTGGCCAACCTCGCCGGCGCCGGGCGCCGCGTGCTCTACGTCTCGGCCGAGGAGTCGGCGGCGCAGATCAAGCTGCGCGCCGAGCGCCTGTCGCCCGACGCGCTGCGCATCCCGGTCGTGGCCGAGACCGACCTCGCCGCGGTGCTCGCCACGCTCGAGGCGGAGGCGCCCGAGGTCGCGGTCATCGACTCGGTGCAGACCCTCCACGCGCCGGCGCTGACCGGCGCGCCGGGCTCGGTCGGCCAGGTGCGCGAGGCGGCCGGCGAGATCATGCGCGTGGCCAAGGCGCGCGGGATCGCCGTGCTGCTCGTCGGCCACGTGACCAAGGAGGGCGCGCTGGCCGGCCCGCGCGTGCTCGAGCACCTCGTCGACTGCGTGCTGCAGTTCGAGGGCGAGAAGGAGCGCACCTACCGCACGCTGCGCGCGCTCAAGAACCGCTTCGGCTCGACCAGCGAGGCCGGCGTCTTCGAGATGCGCGACGACGGCCTCGTCGAGGTCCTCGACGCCTCGGCGCGGTTCGTCGGCGAGGCGACCGGCAAGCCGGGCTCGGTCGTGCTGTGCGCGATGGAGGGCACGCGGCCGCTGCTCGTCGAGATCCAGGCGCTCGTCTCGCCCAGCGAGCTCGTGCCGCCGCGCCGCGTCGTGTCGGGGATCGACCGCAACCGCCTCGCGCTCGTGCTCGCCGTGCTCGGCCGCCACGCGCGGGTCGGGACGGGCACCGCGGACGTGTTCGTCAACGTCGTCGGCGGGGTGCGCGTCGAGGAGCCCGGCGCCGACCTCGCCGTCGCCCTGGCCGTGGCCAGCGCGCGCCAAGGGCGTCGCCCTGGGCGACGAGCGGGCGCCGCTGGCCTGCTTCGGCGAGCTCGGGCTGACCGGCGAGCTGCGCACGGTGGCCCACGCCGACCGGCGCCGGGCCGAGGCGGCGAAGTTCGGCCTCGGCCGACGTCGTCGGGCCGCCCGGAACGCTGGCCGGGGCGCTGCGCACGGCCTTCGCGCCGGTCGCGCAGGCCGCCTGACACCCCGTCAGGCCCGAACGGGCTCTCAGCCCTAAATCATCCCGAATCCGGGGGGATCGGGCTTAACCGACCGTTACAATTGGCGGGGATGCCTCCTCGTGAAGAGCTCGAGTCCAGGCAGGAGCCCCGTCTCGTCAAGGCACTCGAGATGGTCGCTCCGGGGACTGCGCTGCGGGAAGGCCTCGACAACATCGTCGACGCTCGCACCGGCGGCCTGGTCGTCATCGGCGACGTCGACGAGCTGGCGTTCATGTTCAGCGGCGGCATCCGCCTGGACATCGACTACTCGCCCGCCTACCTCTACCAGCTGGCGAAGATGGACGGCGCGATCGTCCTCGGCGCCAACGCGACGAAGATCGTCTGGGCCAACGTCCAGCTCAC
The DNA here is from genome assembly GCA_963737395.1 of uncultured Solirubrobacterales bacterium. Taxonomy (GTDB): domain Bacteria; phylum Actinomycetota; class Thermoleophilia; order Solirubrobacterales; family Solirubrobacteraceae; genus JBBQAA01. The sequence goes on from CAVTSQ010000011.1 coordinate 201,238, forward strand.
GCCGGACCCGACGATCCTCTCCTCGGAGACCGGCACGCGCCACCGCACGGCCGAGCGCGTCTCCAAGCAGGCCGACGCCCTGGTGATCGCGATCTCCCAGCGGCGCGACGTCGTCTCGCTCTACGTCGACGGGGCCAAGTACATCCTCGAGGACATCCCGTCCGTGCTGGCCAAGGCCAACCAGGCGCTGGCCACGCTGGACAAGTACCGCTCGCGCCTCGACCAGGTCTCCACCCGGCTGACCGCGCTCGAGTTCGAGGGCGGCACGACCCTGCACGACGTCCTCACCGTGCTGCAGCGCTCCGAGCTCGTGACCCGCATGGGCGCGGAGATCGAGCGCTTCATCGTCGAGCTCGGCACCGAGGGCCGGCTGATCGAGATGCAGCTCGACGAGGTCATGGTCGGCGTGGCCGGCGACAAGGCCGCGCTCGTGCGCGACTACGTGGCCGACGCCGGCACGGAGGAGGTCTTCTCCTCGGTGCTCGACGGGCTCGACCCGCCTGCCCCACCAGGACCTGCTCGACTTCGGTCGCCTGTCCGAGCTGCTCGGCTACGACCGCAAGCTCAACACCCTTGACTTCCCGGTGTCCCCGCGGGGCTACCGGATCCTCGGCCGCATCCCGCGGCTGCCCAAGCTCGTGGTCCAACGGATCGTGGGCGAGTTCGGCGGCCTCGACGAGCTGTTGGCGACCACGGACGCCGAGCTCGAGAGCGTGGATGGGGTCGGGGAGATGCGCGCGAAGGAGATCCGCGAGGGCCTTCGCCGTCTGCAGGAGATCAACCTCGTGGACCGCTACTTGCAAACCTGACCGCCCTTCGCGGGCGCAGACGCCGTCATAGACCAAGGAGGCAGTCCTGCCTGACACCATGGAAGACCAGCTGGAAGATCTCGACGTTCGGCTCCCCGAGCAGATCGACTTCGAGATCGGGGACAACGTCGTCTACCCGCATCACGGCGCCGGCAAGGTGCTCGGCAAGGAGCAGAAGGACGTGCTCGGCGAGAAGCGGGAGTACCTGACGATCAAGATCCTCCACAACGAGATGACGGTGATGGTGCCGTGCGAGAACGCCTGCAAGGCGGGGCTCCGGCGCGTCATCGACGAGGAGACGGTCCAGAAGGTCCTCGCCGTGCTCGGCAACGAGTGCTCCGAGATGCCCAAGAACTGGAACCGGCGCTTCAAGCACAACCGGGACAAGATCAAGACCGGTGACATCTACGAGCTCGCCGAGGTCGTCCGCAACCTCGCCGTCCGCGAGATCGACAAGGGTCTCTCCACGGGCGAGAAGCAGATGTTCGTCCGGGCCAAGAAGATCCTCGCCTCCGAGCTGATGTACGCGCTCGAGATGGGCGAGGAGGAGGCCGAGGAGCACCTCGACGGACTGCTCATCGCCTCCGCCGAATCGCAGGTCGCGGCGAGCGCCTAGCCCCGCGGAGCGAACCCCCGTTGGCCGTCTGCCTGATCGTGGCCGCCGGCCGTGGCGAACGCCTTGGTGCCTCCGGGCCCAAGGCGTTCGTCGTCGTGGGGGGCCGCCCGCTGCTCGACTGGGCCGTCGACGTCGCCCGGCGCGTCCTGCGACGAGGTCGTCGTCGCGCTGCCGCCGGGCCACGACGCGCCGGCGGGGACGATCGGCGTGGCCGGCGGCGAGACGCGCTCGGCAGTCGGTCCGCAACGCCCTGGCCGCCGCCTCGCCCTACCAGCAGCGCGTCGTCGTCCACGACGCGGCGCGGCCGCTGGCCACGCCGCTGCTGTTCGCCGCCTGCCTGGCCGCGCTCGACGACGCCGAGGCGGCGATCGCCGCCGCGCCGGTGACCGACACGATCAAGGAGGCCGACGCCGAGGGCCGCGTCGTGCGCACGCACGAGCGGGCGAACCTGCGGGCCGTCCAGACGCCCCAGGCCTTCCGGCGCGGGGCGCTCGAGGCGGCGCTCGACGCCCCCGACGACGTGCTCGCCCAGGCCACGGACGACGCCTGGCTGGTCGAGCGGGCCGGCGGCCGCGTGCGCGCTCGTCGACGCGCCGCGGGAGAACCTCAAGGTCACGACGCCGTTCGACCTCGAGGTGGCCGAGCTGCTGCTCGCCGCCCGCGGTCCGGTCGACCTGGCCTGAACTCACGGATCCGCGGGCGGGGCGCCAGTAGCCTGCCGCGCTCGTGCTGACCGACTACCACGTCCATCTGCGCCCCGACGGGGACGAACACGCCGGCCGCGGAGTACTTCACCGCGGGCAACGCCGAGCGCTACCGGGCGATGGCCGAGGAGCACGGGATCGCCGAGCTCGGCGTCTCCGAGCACGTCCACCGCTTCTCCCAGGCGCTCGAGATCTGGCGCCACCCCTGGTGGGTCGAGAACGCCGTCGACGACGTCGACGCCTACTGCGGGTTCGTCGCGCGAGGAGACCGACCTGCGGCTCGGGATCGAGATGGACTTCCTGCCCGGCCGCGAGGACCGGATCGCCAACTTCCTCGACGGCGCGCGAGTGGGACTACGTGATCGGCTCGGTGCACTTCCTGCGCGAGGAGTCGATCGACCACCCGGGCTGGGACGTGTGGGCCGACCCGTCGGCCCGTCCCGAGCGCGTCTGGCAGCGCTACTTCGAGACGATGGCCGAGGCGGCCCGCTCCGGGCTCTACGACGTGCTCGCCCACCCCGACCTCGTCAAGGTCTGGGGCCGCGAGCGGCCGTGGCCCGAGGGCGACCTGCGGCGCTTCTACGAGCCGCTGGCCGAGGCCGTGGCCGACACCGGCGTGACGATCGAGGTCTCGACGGCCGGGCTGCGCAAGCCGGTCGGCGAGCTCTACCCGGCCGACGACCTGCTGGCGATGCTGCTCGACGCCGGCGCGACGGTGGCGCTGTCCTCCGACGCCCACGTCCCGGGCGACGTCGGCGCGGGCTACGAGCGCGCGCTCGAGCTGCTCGACCGCCACGGGGTCGACCGACCTCGCGGTCTTCGAGCGCCGCGAGCGGCGCCTCGAGCCGATCGGCGCCGCGTAGCATCCGGCCATGGCCGCGGTCGGGATCGGCTACGACGTGCCACCGCCTCGCCGAGGGGCGGCGGCTCGTGCTCGGCGGCGTCGAGATCGAGCACGAGCTCGGGCTCGAGGGCCACTCCGACGCCGACGTGCTGGCCCACGCGATCATCGACGCGCTGCTCGGCGCCGCCGCGCTGGGCGACATCGGCGAGCACTTCCCCGACACCGACGAGCGCTACAAGGACGCCGACTCGCTCGACCTCCTGCGCTCCACGCTCGCGCTCCTGCGCCGCCACCAGCGCACGATCCGCAACATCGACGCGACCGTCGTGATCGAGCGCCCGAAGCTCGCGCCGCACCGCGACGAGATCCGCCGCCGGCTCGCCGACGCGCTCGAGCTGCGCGTCGACCAGGTCTCGATCAAGGCCACGCGCGGCGAGGGGATGGGCTTCGTCGGCCGCGGCGAGGGCGTGGCCTGCATGGCCGTCGCGCGTCGAGGACCGGACGGACGAGCGCTAGCAGCCGGGGGCAGTCGCCTCGGTCCCGCTGCGAGACCGAGGGCCTGCCGCGCGAGGTCAGGCCGCGGCCGTCTTGCGCGCCGCGGCGCGCTCGCGCTGCTGCTCGTGCTCGACCAGGCGCTTGAGCTGCTGGACCGAGCGGCGCAGGTGGCCCTTGACCGTGCGGGCGGCCACGCGCTCGGCCAGCGCGCCGAAGAAGCCCGAGCCGGCGACGCCGTAGGCGAGGCGCAGCTCGACGTGGGTGCGGCCCTCCGAGCGGGCGCGCAGGCGCCAGCGGCCGCGCTGGTCGATCCCGGTGACCGAGGTCCAGGCCAGGTCGCGCGGCTCGACGGCCTCGACGATCTCGACCAGGCCGCCGACCTCGGAGGAGCCGACGAGCAGCAGCATCCGGTAGCGGGCGCCGAGGCCCTGGGCGGGCTTGCCCTTGACCTCCCAGCGCGTCACGCCGGACATGAACTCGAGGTAGCGCGACGGGTCGGAGACGACCTTCCAGACCGCTTCGGCCGGCGCCGAGATCTCGATGGAGGCCTGGGTCCTCATCCGATGATCGGGAAGCGGCGCTCGGCGGCCAGCGCCGAGAGCGTGTCCTGCATGAGCCGGACGACGTGGTCGTAGATCTCGTCGATGTCGGGGTCGTCGCCGAACTCCTTGCGCAGGTCGATCGGCGCGAGCGCCTCGACCGTGATCTTGGCCGGCAGCGGGACGTGGCCGGCGAAGTCGCCGACGTTCAGGCCCCAGGGGATGCTCAGCGAGATCGGCAGGACCTTGAGGCGGAACGCGCGGTCGAGGCCGAGCAGCTTGGCGAGGTGCTCGCCGCGCGACAAGAACAGGTTCGTCTCCTGGCCGCCGACGGAGACGACGGGGACGATCGGCACGTCGTGCTCGAGCGCGAGGCGGATGAAGCCCTTGCGCCCGTCGAAGTCGACCTTGTTGCGATCCCAGCTCGGGCGGTGGACCTCGTAGTCGCCGCCGGGGTAGACGAGCAGCGCGGCGCCCGACTGCAGCGCCTTCTGCGCGTTCTCGGGCGAGGCGGCCACGGTCCCGAACTTGCGCAGCATCGAGAGGCCGGGCAAGGACAGCACGAGGTTGTGGGCGAGCTGGTAGAAGGGCCGCTCGACGCCGAAGTAGGTGTGGAAGGCCAGCGTCAGCACGCCGGTGTCCGGGCGTCATGTTCCCGCCCGAGTGGTTGCCGACGAGCAGGACGGGCCCTTCCTCGGGGATGTTCCCGAGGCCGCGGACCTCGCCGCGGAACCAGATCGACGCCAGCAGCCAGAGCTGGGGCAGGCGCTCGCGGATGAAGTCGGGGTCGCGCTCGTCGAGGTCGGCCGGCGGGATGCGCGACGTGAGCTGCGAGGCCACGCGCCTTGCCGGCCCGCGAGAGCAGGCCGAGCCCGGGAACCGACGGGCCGCCGGGGCCCTTGCGGGGGTCGCCGACCCGTCCGTCCGGGTCGTGGTGGCCGTTCGAGCTCTGCCGCGCGGTCGTGGCGCTCATCGGAGAAGAGCCTACCCGCGCCGGGTCAGGCGACGCGCCGCAGCGGGGCGCGGTGGTCCAGCGCCTCGGCCCGGGCGAGGAAGCGCGCCACGAGGCCGTTGGTCTGCTCGGGGCGCTCGACCTGGGGCACGTGGCCGCAGGACTGCAGCGTGATCTGCTCGGCCGACGGCAGCCACTCGGTCACGTGGCGAGCGGAAGGCGGCGGGGATCAGCTTGTCGCCGGTCGTCCACACGAACAGCGCCGGCGGCTCCAGCCCGGCCAGGCGCGGGTAGAAGCCGCCGCGCCCGAAGGGCTTCTCGAGGTAGATGTTGCGCGCCGAGGAGAGGAAGGCGTAGCGCGCGCCGGCCGAGGCGTAGATGCGCTGGAACTCGTCGACGGCGACGTCGGCGGTGTCGGGGTCGACGAGGTCGCGGTCGGAGAACAGGCTCCAGAACTGCTTCTCGACCGTCGAGCGCGAGAAGCGATGGGGGAGCATCCCGAACTCGGGGCGCAGGACGCGCACGATCGGGTGGAAGCCGCGCCGGACGAAGGCCACGGCGGGGCAGAGCAGCGCCAGCGAGCGGATGCGGTGCGGCGCGCGCAGGCCCATCTCGATCGCCACCCGGCCGCCCATCGAGTTGCCGACGAGGTGGGTGCGGGCGACGCCGAGCTCGTCCATGCAGGCCGAGCATGATCTCGGCGAACCAGGCCGCGTCGTAGGCGCCGGTGGTGGGCTTGGAGGACGAGCCGAAGCCGGGCAGGTCGGGCACGTGGACGCGTGTGGTCCTTCGACAGCGCGCCGGCGGTCTCGAAGAACGAGGCGCGGGTGCCGCCGAGGCCGTGGAGCAGGAGCACGTCGGGCCCGGAGCCCATCGTGAGCGTCGAGACGCGGTGGCGGCCGACCTTCACGTCGTGGATGCGCTGGAGCGGCGGGCGGCCGTTGGGCAGCCGGAACAGGCCCTCGAAGGCCACGGCGAGGTCGAGGTTGCCGCGCGCCATCAGCAGGCGCTGCGAGTAGGCCTCGAGGCCGGTGAGCTCGCCCTTGCGCAGCGCCAGCCACGTCTTCGGCGTCGGTCGAGAGCGACACGTCGGGCCGGCGGCTGGTCAGCCCGCGGCGGACGCGGGCGCCGTGGGTCGTACATCGCACCTCCCAGGTGCGGCCGATGTCGCCGAGCCGGACGTGGAAGGTGGCGTCGAAGCCGGGATCGGCACCGAGGTACCGATCGGGAAGCGACGCGAAGGCCGCTTCCACACGTTCCAGCCGCTTGCCTTGCGGGTCCGGGGACATGGCGGGGCAACCCTACCTTTCGGAGTGACGGAACCGGCGGGCGAGGGCTAGATTCCAACCGCAATATGCGGCCGATACGCCTCCACGACACCCGTTCCGGCCGCCTCGTCGACGCTCGACGCCGAGCCTGGCGCCGAAGTGGGCATCTACGCCTGCGGGCCGACGGTCTACGACCGCATCCACGTCGGCAACGCCCGGCCCTACGTGGTCTTCAGCGTGCTCGCGCGCTTCCTCGCCCACGAGGGCTACGAGCCGAAGTTCGTGGCGAACGTCACGGACATCAACGACAAGATCTACGTCGCGGCCCGCGCGGCCGGGGTGCCGAGCGACGAGCTCGCCGCCGAGATGACCGCCGCCTACGTGGCCGACACCGACGCGCTCGGGCTCGGCCGCCCCGACGCCGAGCCGCTGGCCTCGGGCACGATCGACGGGATCGTCGAGCTGATCGGCGCGCTGATCGACCGCGGCCACGCCTACGCGGCCGACGGCGACGTGTACTTCTCCGTGCGCTCCTTCGACGGCTACGGCGAGCTCTCGCACCGCCCCGTCGTGGGCATGGACCAGGGCGAGGACGCCGGCGACGACGCCAAGAAGCGCGATCCGCTCGACTTCGCGCTGTGGAAGGGCGAGAAGCCCGACGAGGACACCGCCTGGGACTCGCCGTGGGGCCGCGGCCGGCCGGGCTGGCACATCGAGTGCTCGGCGATGGCCGAGGCCGAGCTCGGCCTCGACTTCGCGATCCACGGCGGCGGCAGCGACCTCGTCTTCCCCCACCACGAGAACGAGCTGGCCCAGACCGCGGCGGGGCGCGGGCAGGACCTCGCGAAGATCTGGATGCACAACGGGATGGTCCGCTGCCGACGCGGAGAAGATGGCCAAGTCGGTCGGGAACATCTTCAACCTGCACGAGGCGATCGCCGCCCACGGCCGCGACGCGATCGTCCTCTACTTCGCCGAGGGCCACTACCGCCAGCCGGTGGAATACTCCAGCGACGCGCCTGCGAGGCCGCCGCCGCGCACGCCCGGCGCTTCGTCGAGGTCGGCCGGCGCCTCGTGCCCGGGCCGAGCCCGGCGGAGTGGGCGCCGCACAAGGAGGCGTTCTTCGCCGCGCTGGCCGACGACTTCAACACCCCGGCGGCGCTGGCCGCGGCCGACGCCTGGGTGCGCGAGGCCAACCGGGCCGGCGGCGCGCCGGGCGACGCCGACCTGCGCGAGATGCTCGGCGTGCTCGGCCTGGAGAACCTGCTCGACGGCGACGCCGGCGCGGACGGACCCGACGGCCGGGCCGAGCGACCTCATGCGCGCGCGCGAGCGTGCGCGCGCGGAGAAGGACTACGCCGAGGCCGATCGCCTGCGCGACGAGCTCGTCGCGCTCGGCTGGCAGGTCCGCGACTCGGCCGAGGGCCCGAGCCTCGTGCCGATCGGGCCGTAGTGGTCCTCTACGGCCGCAATCCGGTCCACGAGGCGCTGCGCGGGCCGGCGCCGGGTCCACCGGGCCTGGGCGACGCAGAACGTCGCCCGCGAGCTCGAGGGCGTGCCGGTCGAGGTCGTCGACGGCCGAGGAGGTCGAGCGCCGCTGCGGCTCGCCGGCCCACCAGGGCGTCTGCGCCGAGGTCGATCCCTACCCCTACGTCGGCCGGGGAGGAGCTGCTGGCCGGGGACGCGCCGTTCGTGCTCGCGCTCGACGGGATCGAGGACCCGCAGAACCTCGGCGCGCTGTGCCGCACGGCCGAGTGCGCCGGCGTCGACGGCGTCGTGATCCCGGAGCGGCGCGCGGCGGAGGTCACGCCCGCCGTCTGCAAGGCCTCGGCCGGCGCCGTCGAGCACCTCGCGATCGCCCGGGTGCGCAACCTCGCCGACTTCCTCGCCGACGCGAAGGATCGCGGCTGCTGGTGCTACGGCGCGGCGGCCGACGCGCCGCGCGGACCGGGCGACATCGACTTCAAGGGCGGGCTCGTGCTCGTGCTCGGCGCCGAGGGGCGCGGGCTGCGCGACCGGGTGGCGGCGATGTGCGACGACACCGTCTCGCTGCCCATGCGCGGGCGCATCGGCTCGCTCAACGCGAGCGCGGCGGGTGCGGTCTTGCTGTACGCCGCGTTGCACGACAGCTTGCACCCTTGACTCAGCGTTGGACTCAAGGGTTAGAGTGCCGGGCGCATAGAAGGTCTGGCGGCGTCCTGGGGAGGTAAGCGCGCCGGAAATTTCCCGGCCTCGGCCGGAGAAAGGCGCATCTCCCCCATGGCACGGCTCGCCGCCGCCTCTCAGTCTCTACCACAGGTCGAGGATTCCTATCTCCTCGCGCTGGCCAAGCAGGGCAGCCCGCAGGCCTACGACCAGCTCGTACGCCGCTACTACGGGTTCGTCCGGCTCAAGGCCTCGTCGTACTTCATCGTCGGCGGCGACTCCGACGACCTGATCCAGGAGGGTCTCGTCGGCCTCTACAAGGCCGTGCGCGACTTCCGGTCCGACCGCGAGTCGAGCTTTCGCAACTTCGCCGAGCTCTGCATCACGCGCCAGATCATCACCGCGGTCAAGACCGCCACGCGCAACAAGCACACGCCGCTCAACCAGTACGTGTCGTTCTCCTCGTCGCCGGCCGGGTCCCAGGGCGACAGCGAGCCGACGCTCGACGAGGCGATCGCCGGCCCGACGGCCCACGATCCCGTCAACCAGGTGATCTCCTCCGAGGAGCTGCGCGCGCTCGTCGGCTGCCTGTCGACCGTGCTCTCCGAGCTCGAGTCGCGGGTGCTCGTCCCTCTACCTCGACGGGCGCTCCTACGAGGAGGTCGGCGAGCGGCTCGGCTGCGACACCAAGACGGTCGACAACGCCCTGCAGCGGGTCAAGCGCAAGGTCGGCGCGCACCTGAGACTCGCGAGCGGTCCCGGCCTAGGCCGGCCCTCGGGCCTGTCACCATCGGTGGCGTGTCCTTCCACGTCGTCCTGATCATCCTCATCGTGCTCCTGGCGCTGCTGGCCATCGGCGGCGCCATCGCGGGCACGCGCCGGCGGCTGGCCCGCAACGAGCCGTTCGCCGACGAGGTCGAGCGCGCCGACAACGCCCTGGCCTACGCCTTCGCCGTCGACCGCGGCTGGGCGCGCGAGAACCTGGAGGGCGCCGCCCGCGAGGCCTGGACCGCCCAGGGGGACGGCGATCCCGCCGCGCCGCTCGAGCTCGTCTCGGTGATCGACGAACCCGGGACCGACGAGGACCGCGCGACCTTCCGCGGCCCCGACGGCACCGAGATCCACCTGCGCCGCCGCGGCGACCACTGGCTGCACCACGCCGGGTAGCCTCGCCCCGGGCGCCGGGGTAGCTCAACTGGTGGAGCACCCGCCTTGTAAGCGGACGGTTGAGGGTTCGAGTCCCTTCCCCGGCTTGACTACGTGAGCCGCTCGCGCCACGCGGCGATCGCGTCGGCCGCCGTCCGCTCCATCGGGATCTCCGGCGCCCAGCCCGTGGCGTCGGCCAGCCGCGAGGCGTCGCCGCGGATCTCGGCGACCTCGTGGGCGCGCACGCGAGACGGGTCCTCCTCGTGCGCGATCTCGCGCCCGGCGGCGCCGGCGACGAGCGCGACGAGCTCGCGGGCCGACCACGTCGTGCCCGAGCAGACGTTGTAGACGCGGCCCGCCTCGCCGTGCTCGAGCAGGGCCAGGTAGGCGCGGGCGACGTCGCGCACGTCGGTGTAGTCGCGGCGCGTGTCGGCCCGGCCGGTGCGGATCACGGTCGCGCCCTCGGCCGCCTGGCGGGCGAACGAGGACAGCGCGTAGCCGTCGGCCTGGCCCGGCCCGGCGTGGTTGAAGGCCCGCGCGACGACGACGTCGAGCCCGTGGGCGTCGGCGTACAGCGTGGCGAGCAGGTCGAGGGTCGCCTTGCCCACGGCGTAGGGGTTCTGCGGGCGCAGCGGGTGGCTCTCGTCGAGCGGCAGCCGCTCCGGGCGGCCGTAGACCTCGCCGGACGTGATGACGAGCACGCGCGCGCCGGGCGCCTCGCGGCGCACGGCCTCGAGCACCGCGGTTCCGAGCGCGACGTTGTCCTGCACGGCGCGGGCGGGCTCGGCCCACGAGCGCCCGACGGAGGCCAGCGCGGCGAGGTGGACGACGACGTCGGGGCGCGCGTCGCGCACCGCCTCGCGGGCGGCGGCCTCGTCGCGCAGGTCGGTGCCGGTCGAACGCGAGACGCCGGTCACGTCGTCGCCCGCCGCGGCGCAGGCGCCGGCCAGGTGGCGGCCGGCGAAGCCCGTGGCTCCGGTGATCAGGACCCGCCGGCTCAGGGCTCGCGACGAGCACCGCGTCCTCGAGCGACCCGTGGCCGTTCGTGGAGACGACGGCGTCGAGGTCGACCTGCGGCGGCTCGTCGTCGCGGTTGAGGCGGCGCTCGAGCTCTCCGAGGACGAAGCCGAACAGCGCGTGGCGCCAGAACGACTGCCAGAACGCGCGGCGGTTCCCGGCCAGGCCGGGGATCTGGCGCCGCGCCGGGTGCACGCGGTCGACGATCCGGCCCGCGGGCCAGGTCGCCAGGTGCTCGCCGATACCGGCCAGCGGACCGCGCGTGGCGGCCGGCACGGGCATCGAGCGCGGCGACGTTCGCGTAGGCGGCGCCGAACAGCGCGCCGTTCTGCAGATGCATGGCCAGGCCGATCGGCAGCCATGCCGATTCGCTGGTCACGAACTTGCCGAGCAGCTCGACGTCGTCGTAGTCGGAGCCGAAGACCTGCTTGTCGAGCGGCTGCTGCGCGGCCCACACGCCGGCCGCCGCCGCGCCCGCCAGGGCGCCGCGGAGGGTTCGGGTGGCGACGGGACCCATGCGACGACTGTAACGCTCGTCACGGAGCAGGTGTATCGCCTCGTATGGAGCGGGAATCCCTGCACCGGCGCGCCCGCGAGACGAGGCGCCAACCCGATCGTCTACTGGCTCGTCCGCGCGGTCATCCAGCCGTTCTTCCATCTCTACTTCCGGCTGTCCCGGATCGGGCGCGAGCACATCCCCGACGGGCCGGTCATCTTCGCCGCCAACCACCGCTCGTTCCTCGACCCGTTCATCATCGGGACGATCGCGCGGCGGCCGATGTACTACGTGGCCAAGAAGGAGCTGTTCGCGCAACCGCCTGCAGGCGTGGATCCTCTCCTCGCTCGGCGCCTTCCCGGTCGACCGCGGCGCCGCCGACAGCTCGGCGATCGACACGGCCAAGGCGATCCTGGCGCGCGGCGACTCCGTCCTGATCTTCCCCGAGGGCACCCGCACCCGGCCGGGGCCGCTCGGCCGCGCCAAGCGCGGCGTCGGGCGCCTCGCGCTCGAGGCCGGCGTCCCCGTCGTCCCGGTGGCCGCTCATCGGCACCGAGGACATCCGCCGCGGCTGGCGCATCCGCCCCCACAAGGTCCGCGTGCGCGTGGGCCGGGCCCTGACCTTCCCGCAGGCCGCCGAGGCCACGCCGCGCCTGGCCGGCGCCGTGACCGAGCGGATCTGGGCCTGCGTCTCGCTGCAGTGGGAGTGGCTGGGCGGCGAGCCGCCGCTGCGCCGCGCCACCGTCGTCGGCGGCGGGGAGCGCGGACGCGCCGTCTCCGGCCTGCTCGCCGCGGCCGGGCTCGAGCGTCCGCGTCGCCACTCCGATCGTGCCCGCCGACCTCGCCGGCGACGACCTCGTCTGCTTCGCCACCGAGCCGCACGACCTCGGCGCCGCGCTTCGCCGCCCAGCGCGACATCGTGCCCGCTGCGCACCGGCGTGCTCGTGGTCGGCGACGTCGCCGCCCGCCCGTCGCCTCGCCGCGCGGGCGCACGGCCACGCTCGACCCTCGACGGCGACGAGCCGAGCCTCGACTGCCCCGACCGCGCGTTCGCCCGGGCCCTGCAGCCGCTCGTGGCCGCCGCCGGCGAGCGGCGCGAGCGTCGCGCGGCCTGAGGCCCTAAGCTCATGCCGTGGAGAAGCCCGAGCTCGACCGGAAGTTCACCGAGCTCTATCGGGCGCACCTGCGCGACGTCTACTCGTACTCGTACTACCGCGTCGGCAACCACCACGACGCCGAGGACCTCACCGAGCAGACCTTCCTCCAGGCCTACCGGCACTTCGAGCGCGCGCTCGCCGAGAGCAACGGCCGGCCGCTGCGTCCCTGGCTCATCCGCATCGCCCACAACCTCGCCGCGAACTTCTACCGCGACCGCTCGCGCCGTCCCGAGGCGCCGATCGAGGACGCCGGGATCATCTCCGCGAGCCACACGACGGCCGACCTGGCCGAGGGGCGCGAGGAGCTCGCGCACATCCTCGACGGCGTCCAGGATCTTCCCGACGACCGGCGGGAGGCGCTGATCATGCGCTTCGCGCTCGGCATGGACAACCGCGAGATCGCCCGCGCGCATGGGCAAGACCGACGGCGCCACCAAGGTGCTGATCCACCGCGCGATCAAGCAGCTCGAGGGCATCGTCAACGAGCGCCGGGGGGTGGAGGCGTGAGCACCGGCCAGACCGACTTCGAGGCGCTGCTGCGCCAGGCGCTCGCCCCCGTCGACCCGCCCGCCGACCTCGGGGTGCGCATGGAGCGCACGCTGGCCGACCTGACCGAGCTCGCCCAGGAGGAGCTCGACGCGCTGGGAGCTCGGCACGATGCGCGATCCGCGCAACTGGGTGCGCCCCGTCGCCGCGGCCGCCGTCGGCGCCTCGGCGGGCACCGGCGCTCGTGCTTCCTCCGCGTGGCCCAGAACCGGCGCAAGCGCCGGGCCGCCTCGCACGACGTGATCGACCTCGCCGAGCGCACGCTGCGCGATCTCGGCTCCGAGGCCCGTCGCGTCTTCGACCGCGACTGATCCGCGGTCCATTGGCCGGCGTAGGACCACATGTGCCCGCAGTTCTCCGACGCCGCCAGCTCTCGCGCCTCGCCGACGAGGATCTGATGGCGCTCGTCTGCAAGGGCGACACCCACGCCTTCGAGGTCGTCTACGACCGCCACGCCGACGTGGCCTTCGCGCTGGCCCAGCGCATCAGCGGCTCGCGCCCGCGGGCCGAGGAGGTCGTCCAGGAGGCGTTCGTCGCCGCCTGGCGCAGCGCCGGGCGCTTCGACCGCGGCCGCGGCTCGGTGCGCACCTGGATCCTCGGCATCGTCCACAACCGCGCGATCGACGCCGTCCGCCGCGACACCGTCCACTCCAAGCGCCGCGCCAGCGACGAGGGGATCGAGGAGCGCTTCGCCGCCCGCGAGCGCACCGACGTCGCAGGCCGCCGCAGCGCGAGGAGACCCACACCGTCCGCGCCGCGCTCCAGGAGCTGCCCGAGGACCAGCGCCGCGTGATCGAGCTCGCCTACTACGGCGGCTACACCCACTCCGAGATCGCCGAGACGCTCGGCGCGCCGATCGGCACCGTCAAGGGGCGCATGCGACTCGGCCTGGGCAAGCTGCGCGGCGTGCTCGGCGGGGAGGTGGTGACGTCGTGATGGACGACAGCCGCCGCGACCAGATCGCCGCCTACGTGCTCGGCGCGCTCGACGACGCCGAGGTCCGCGAGTTCGAGGTCCACCTCGCCACGTGCCACGACTGCCAGGACGAGCTCGACTCGTTCCGCAGCGTCGCCGGCGCGCTCGCCGCGGGCGCCCCGCCGGCCAAGGCGCCGCGCTCGATCCGCGACGCCGTGATGACCGAGGTGCGCGCCGAGGCCGAGGTCATGAAGGCCGCCGGCGCGCGCGCCGACCGGCCGCCGCGCCGCTGGCACGTGGGCCGGCTCTCGCTGCGCCCGGCGCTCGCCGCGGCCGGCGCGACGGCCGTGTGCGCCGCCGCCGCGGTCGGCTTCATCGCCGGCTCCAACGGCGGGACGACGACCAGGACGACCCCCGCCCAGGTGGCCAGCGCCGCCGGCGCCAACGCGTCGGCCCGGGTCGAGGCCCGCGGCTCGGCGGTCTCGCTGCACGTCACCGGATTCCGCGAGCCCGGCGCCGGACGCGTCTACCAGGTCTGGGTGCTCAAGCCCGGGCAGCGCTCGCCGACGGCGACGCACGCGCTGTTCACCGTCGACCAGGACGGGCGCGGCGTGGTCGAGCTGCCCAAGGCGGCCTCCCACGGCCGGCGGGTCCTGGTGACCTCCGAGCTCGACGGCGGGTCGATCACCGGGGTCCCGTCGCGGCCCCCGGTCCTTTCAGCCCGGCTGTAGAAACCGCTGCTAGCGTCGAGCCCGACGTGGCCGTCTGCTATCGCCACACCGATCGCGAGACGGGCGTCTCCTGCTCCTCCTGCGGGCGACCGATCTGCCCGGACTGCATGACGCCGACCTCGGTCGGCATGCGCTGCCCCGAGTGCGCCCGCGAGCGCACGCAGGTCCGCACGGTGCGCAACTTCCGCGCCGACCCGACCGTCACCTACGCGCTGATCGCGATCAACGTGGTCGCGTTCATCGTCTCGACGGTGTTCGGCGGCGGGCTGGCCAACGCCGGCGGCGGGGAGATCATCGACAAGGGCGGGCTCTACGGCCCGCTGATCGCCACCCAGCACGAGTACTGGCGGATCGTCACCAGCGGCTTCCTGCACGCCGGGATCTTCCACATCGGCTTCAACATGCTGCTCGTCTACTTCATCGGCTCGCAGCTCGAGCCGGCGCTCGGCCACCTGCAGTTCCTGGGGATCTACGTGGTCGGCCTGCTCGGCGGCGCGGCCGGCGCGCTGCTGCTCGACCCGACCGCGCTCACGCTGGGCGCCTCGGGCGCGGGCTTCGGGCTGATCGGGGCGGCGATCGTCGTCTCGCGCGAGCGCGGGCTCGGGATGGACCAGAACCTGATCCTGCTGCTGATCCTCAACCTGTTCCTCTCGCTGCGCCCGGGGATCTCGATCGGGGGGCACCTCGGCGGCCTCGTCGGCGGCGTGCTCGCCGCGCTCGTCGTGACCAAGGTCGGCGAGCGGCGCGGGCAGGCCGCGGCCGGGCTCGTCGGCTGCGGGCTGCTGGCCATCGTGGCGGTCGCCGTGTCGCTCGCCGCCGCGCAGGCCTCGGTCTCCTAGGCGCGCTCAGTCGGCCGGCCGCGCGCCGTGCTCGGCCGCGGCGACGGACAGGTCGGCGATGAGCTGCCGGTCCAGCGGGCGGGTGCCGTGGTCGGGCGTCAGCGCGTAGAGCGAGCGCCGCGGCGGCTCGCCGGGCAGCTCGCGGATCACGACGTCCTCCAGGCGCGGGGCGAGCAGCTGCGAGGTCAGCGTGACGGCGAGGCCGTCGGCGACCAGCGCGCGGATCGCCAGGGGGTCGCCGGTCTCGAAGGCGATCCGCGGCTCGAAGCCGGCGGCGACGCAGGCGCGGTGGACGATCCCGTCGCGCGACGGCGCGGTCCACGTCTCCCCGGCGAGCTCCTCGAGCCGGACGGGACGCCGGCGCCGGGCGAGCCGGTGGCGCGGGCTCAGCGCGAGCACCATCGACTCGGTCCCGAGCTCGTGGCGCGTCGTCCCGGGCGGGCGCGCGGCGGGGAGCTCGGCGTCCTGGAAGGCGACGGCCACGTGGAAGCGCCCGGCGCGCACGCCGGCGGGCAGCGCGTCGCCGCGCGCCTCCTCGGCCGAGACCTCGAGCGCGTCGTCGTCGCCGCGCATGCGCCCCAGGGCGGAGGGGACGATCGCCGCCATCGCGCTGGGGAAGGCGCCGACGCGCAGCTCGCGCCGCTCGTGCGCCACGAGCTCGGCGAGCTGGCCGGCCGCGAGCCCGAGCCGGTCGGCCAGCGCGTCGGCGTGCTCGAGCAGCCGCGCGCCGGCCTCCGTCGGTCGCCACGCCGCCGCGGCCGCGCTCGAGCAGCCGCGTGCCGAGCTCGCGCTCCAGCGCGGCGACCTGCTGGGAGACGGCCGGCTGGCTGAGCGACAGCGCCTCGGCCGCCCGCGAGAACGAGCCGTGGCGCGCCACGGCGCGGAAGGTCAGCAGACGGCGGGGATCCTGCATAAGCAGAACTTATCGAACAGCATCATCGGCGATTGTGGCTTATCCGGCGTCGGGATACCACCGGACCATGACCTTCATCCCGATCATCGACGCCACCCGCATCACCCGCCGCGCGCTGCGCGGCTCCGGACCGGCCGAGCCGGCGCCTGCCACACTGGCCCCGTGCTCGCCCAAGTGCTCCTCTACGACGGCTGGGACGACCTCGACGGCATCGGCCCGTACGAGGTCCTGGCCAACGCTGCGCGCGCGGGCGCGGACCTCGACGTCGAGCTCGTGACGCTCGAGGAGCAGGACTCGGTCCTCTCCTCGCACGGCGCGCGCGTGATCCCGCACACGGTGCTCGCGCCGCGGCTGCACCTGCTCGTCGTCCCCGGCGGCGGCTGGAACGACCGCGCGCCCACCGGCGCGCGGGCCGAGGCCGAGAAGGGCGTGCTCCCGCGGGCGATCGCCGAGCGCCACGCCGCGGGGGCGACCGTCGCCTCGGTCTGCACCGGCGCCGGGATCCTCGCCGCGGCCGGGATGCTCGACGGCCGCCCGGCCGCCACGCACCACGGCGCGGCCGAGGAGCTGCGCGGCCGCGGGCTGGACATCGTCGACGCGCGCGTGGTCGACGACGGCGACCTCGTCTCCTGCGGCGGCGTGGTCAGCGGGCTCGACCTCGCCCTGCATCTCGTCGCCCGGGAGTTCGGCGAGGAGCTCGCCGCGCTCGTGGCCCGCGAGATGGAGCACGAGCGCGTCGGCGAGGTCCACCGCGGACCGCGCGCTACGCGCTGACGGTCTCCACGGTCAGCGCCTCGGCGCCGTCGGGCGGCGCGGGCACGGCCTCGGGGTGGAGGATGTGCGCGAGCAGCTCGACGCCGGCGACCAGCCGCGGGCCGGGCCGCGAGAAGAACGCCGAGGCGTCGACCGCCACGACCTCGCCGGCGCCGACCGTCGCCAGCGCCGCCGCCTGGGCCTGCGCCTCGTCGCGGGCGCGCGGCGCGTCGTAGCCGCACGGGATCGCCACGACGACGTCGGGGCGGCCGGCCGCGACCTCCTCCCAGCTCGCGCGGCGCGACGGCTCGCCGGCCAGGCCGAGGACGTCCTCGCCGCCGGCGTGCTCGATCATCTGCGGAACCCAGTGGCCGCCGATCCACACCGGGTCGAACCACTCGATCGCCGCCACGCGCGGCCGCGGGCGGTCGCGCACGGCCAGGCGGATCCGGTCGAGGCGGTCGGCGGCGTCGCGGATCAGCTCGACGCCGCGGTCCTTGCGCTCGGTCGCGGTGGCCAGGGTGCGCACGTCGCCGAGCACCTCGCCGAGCGTCTTGGGGTCGAGCGAGAGCACGGAGGGCGGCACGGCGAGCTGGGCGGCGAGCGTGCGCACGTCCTCGTAGGAGACGGCGCAGACGGCGCACAGGCCCTGGGTGACGATCAGGTCGGGCGCGAGCTCGTGGAGCAGCTCCTCGTCCAGGGCGTAGATCGACTCGCCGCGGGCGGTGCGCTCCTCGACGGCGGCGTCGATCTCGGCCGCGGTCAGCCCGGGCGGCAGCACGTCCTTGGTGATGTGGGGCAGCTCGGCCGCCTCGGAGGGGAAGTCACACTCGTGCGTGACGGCGATAACCTCGCCGCCGAGGCCGAGGGCGAACAGCATCTCGGTGGCCGACGGCACGAGGGAGACGATCCGCACATGGCCGAGGATAAGGACTGGACCGAGCACGACGACGCGCTGGTCCGCGACTTCGAGTTCTCCGACTTCGCCGCCGCGCTGGCCTTCGTCAACCGCGTCGGCGAGGCGGCCGAGCAGGCCAACCACCACCCGGACATCCTGCTCCACGGGTGGAACAAGGTCCGCCTGACGCTCTCCACCCACTCCGAGGGCGGGCTGACGGACAAGGACCGCGAGCTCGCCGCGACGATCGACACTCTTGCGTAGAGCCCTGCTCCTCGGCGTGCTGGCGCTCATCGCGTCGGCGGGCCTGGTGCCGGCGCGCGCCTCGGCGTCCACGCGCGTCCGGGTCTTCACCGTCGGCCCGAAGATCTCGCCGGACTGGATCGACACCCGGGCGCACTTCCGCGACAAGCTGCTCGCGCTCGTCGACGCGAGCCACCGCGGTCCCGACGTCCCCGCCGTGCAGCGCGGCGCCGGCGACGTCGTCTCCCACCTGCGCCGCGGCCGCTCGCTCGTCGTCATGCCCGAGGACCTCGGCCTGCTCGCCTCGTTCGTCGGGCGCCGCGGCGCGGCCGCGCGGCGCACGCCGGCCTCGGACAACTCGGCCGAGGTCGCGATCGCCTCGCTGCTCGGTCCCTACGCGGGGCAGAGCAGCTACTACACGAGCAAGTACCCGTCGCTGCGCAGCCGCGCGCTGCCCACGCGCGCGCTCGCGCTGGCGCTGACCGACACCTTCGGGCGCACGGCGGTCGAGACCTACGCGACGATCGCGCGGCGCTACGGCGTCTACCTCGAGGCCGGCGTCGACATGGCGCGCTCGTGGAGGGTCGTCTGCACCGACCGCGCGACCTACCTGCGCCCGCCGGGCGCCGGCGACTGCGCCGAGGTCAACCCGGCCAAGGTCCGCGCGCTGGGCAGCCCCGACGAGCCGACGCGCAACTACGCCTACGAGGCGACGACGAGCAAGACGTCGAACATGGCGCTGGTCTTCTCGCCCAAGGGCCGGCTGATCGCCAAGGTCTCCAAGGCCTACCCGACGCCGATCGAGCTGCCCGACACGCTCGACCTCGTCCCGGGCGACGTCGACGGCGTGCGGGCGGTCCCGACGAAGATCGGCACGCTCGGCTTCGTCACGAGCAAGGACGCGTGGATGCCCGACGTCACGGCCAAGCTCGACGCGCGCGGCGTCGACCTGCTCGTCCAGCCGGAGTTCTTCGTCGGCGACACGCTCTCCACCCACGGGATGTGGGCGGCCGACACGCTCAAGGCCGCGGGCTACGCCGACATGCTGCGCCACCCGTCGATCCAGGCCTACGCGCTGCCCTCGCTGACCGGCAACCTCTTCTCGCTGCCCGCCGACGCCCAGGGGCAGATCGGGATCAAGCCGCGCGGGCGCTCGACGCCGCGCGGGCACCTCGCCGGCCAGCCCGACGCACCGGGTCTGACCACGGTCCAGCCCTACTCGATCCGCGACCCGCAGAAGCAAGGGCGAGTCCTACGCCACCAGACGCGCCCGCCTGGGCCGCGCCGGCGAGGCGATGCTCGCCGGCGGGCCGGCCTGCCGCGACCCGCACGTCGCCGGCCCGTGCGCGAACGGCATGCGCGAGGGGACCGTCTGGCGCGACGTCACCGTCGATCGCACGCCGCGCCACCACCCGGTGTCGCGCCGCAAGCGCGGGCGCACGCCGTTCACGACGTCGCATCCGCTCTCCGGCTCGGCCCGCCGCCAGCGCAACGTCGACCTCGCCGCGCGCGGGTCGCTGGCCGTGGCCGCCTTCGAGGAGTCCGGCCGGCCGGTCGTCAAGGCGTCGCTCGACGGTGGCCGCACGTGGGGGCCGCGCGCCTACCCGGCGGGCAAGAAGGTCGTCCACGGCTGGTGGCCGCAGGTCGCGATCGGCCCCGACCGCCGCGTCTGGGTGACCTGGCAGCGCAACGCCGGGCCGCGGCCGCGGGTCTACGTCGCGAACTCCGGGGCGATCCCGCACTACCCGGCCTGCCGCCCGCCGCGCTGCCGGCGCCGCACGGTCTCGCTGGGCTTCTCGCGTCCGCGCGCCGTCGCGCCGGTCGCCGCGCCGCAGTGGCGGCCCGACGATCGCCGCCCCGGCGAGCAAGCGCGCCGTCGTGGCCTGGATCGACGAGCGCCAGCGCTCGGCCGACGACGCGCTGCCCCAGGCGCATCTCTTCGCCGCCCGGGTCGGCCTCGGCGCGACGGGCACGGTGCGCCGGCTCGACACCGCCGTGCCGGTGGCCGACGCGGCCAAGCTCGACCACGCCTGGGCGCCCGACCTCGTCGCCCGCGGGTCGAAGGTGCTGCTCTCGTGGATCGACTTCCACACCTACGACTGGCGCGTGTGGTCGCGCACGTCGACGGACGCCGGCTCGAGCTGGGGCGCGCAGACGAAGGTCACCGACACCCCGGCCGACCACGAGGCGCTCGACGACACGCCGCGCGGCGCGCTGACCTCGTCGGGCCCGGTCGTCGCCTGGACGGACTTCCGCAAGCGCGACGTCAACCGCACGCCGCACTCGCTCTACGACATCGCCGCCGCGCGGCCGGGCGCCGCCAACCACCGGATCGACACGCCGAGCCCGTTGCAGTCGCTGGCCTTCGCCCCGAGCGTGGTCGCCGACGGCAGCCACGCGCTGGTCGCCTGGCAGGACATGGCCGCCGGCCCGGGCCGGATCCTGCTGTCCCGGATCGACGCCCATGGGCGCGCGACGCGGCATCGCGTCCGGGTCGACGACGGCGGCACCCAGGGCTGGAACGCCTGGCGCCCGGCGCTCGCCGCCGTCTCCGGCGGGCGGGTGCTCGCCGCCTGGGAGGACGAGCGCGACGGGCCGGGGCAGATCTTCTTCGCCCGCGCCAAGCGGGCCGCGCTGCGCTGAGCGCCACTGAGGGGACAGTCCCCTCAGTCGCATTTTGCGACTACGGGGCCAGTCCCCTCGGTCTCAGGGCTCGCCGTCCCAGAAGCCGAGCTCGTCCTCCTCGGCGATGCGGATCAGGCGCCCGCCGACGAGCAGCTTGCGCGAGCGCGGGTACCAGGCGACCTCGGCGCCGGAGCTCGTCCCGAAGGTCAGGAGCGTCAGCGGGCCGCTCGCGTCCGCGCGGAACGCATGGGCCACCCCCGTGCCCGCCGGGCGGCCGATCACGTGGCCGGCGCGGATCGGGTGCTCCTCGTCGAGCCCGAGCTCGAGGACGCCCTCGCCCGCGAGCACCACGAACACCTCGGACTCGATCGCGTGGGCGTGCAGCGGCAGCCCGCGGAAGCCGGCGGCGATGCTCGTGACGGCGCATGGCGGTGTCCTCGGAGCCCAGCGCGGCGCTCACGTAGGTCTCGACGAGGCGGTGCTCGCCGTGCTCGGCGGGAAACTCGGGGCCGTCGTCCATCGCGAGGATCTCCCGGGGCCGCTCGGCCTGCGGCACGGGCACCGCGAGCGGGCCCGCCTCGGCCTCGAGGTGCAGGGGAGAGGGCACGCTGCCGTCGCCCCACGGCCGGTGCCAGACCTTCCCGGGCCGCGGCAGGCGGATCGCCTCGACCGGCGCGCGCGTGCCGAAGGCGAGGACGTCGAGGCCCGTCGCTCGCCGGCGACGAGCGTGTGCGCCGGGCCCTGCGCGCGGTGGAGCAGGACGTCGCCCGGGCCGACCGCCCAGGCCCCGTGCTCCTGGACCGAGATCCCGGCGCCGGCGAGCACGTAGAAGTGCTCCTCCTCGACCGCGTGGGCGTGCAGCGGGCCGAGCGGCGCGCCGGGGTCGACCTCGAAGCGCCGCAGGCCGATGCCCACCGTGCCGGCGGCCCGGCCGAGGTCGCGGACGGCACTGCGCATCTCGCCGACATCGCGGCGGACCGGACTCGACCTCATCCCAGTGCGCGACGCCCACCGCGCGCCAGGCTACACTCGGCCCGTCGCCCGAATGACCGACGACCCCGCCTCTCGAAGTCCCGGGCCACGCCTCGTCTCGCCGTTGCGGGAGCCGACCGGATGACCGTGCTGCTGCTCGCAGCCATCCTGGTCCTGATCCTGCTCAACGGCTTCTTCGTGGCCGCCGAGTTCGCGCTCGTGCGCGCGAGCCGGGCCAAGCTCGCCGAGGACACCGACCGCGGCTCGCGCATCGCCGTGGCCGAGATGGACGAGATCTCCGAGTACCTCTCGGGCTGCCAGCTCGGCATCACGCTGACCTCGCTGGGCATCGGCTTCCTCGGCGAGCCGGCGATCGCCTCCGGCCTCGAGCCGCTGTTCGGCAGCCTCTCGCACGGCGTCGCGGTCGGGATCTCGCTGGCGATCGCCTACCTCGTCACGACCAGCCTGCACATCACCGTCGGCGAGCAGGTCCCGAAGATCTACGCGATCTCCCGGGCCGAGCGCACGGCGCGCTTCGTCGCGCGCCCGCTGCAGATCTTCACGCGCAGCCTGCGGCCGTTCGTCCGCGTCCTCGACTGGGCCTCGACCGCGCTGCTGCGGATCGTCGGCATCCGCGCCAGCGCGATCGGCGAGGAGGGGGGAGACCCCGACGAGCTCAAGCGGCTGATCCTCCAGGCCTACACCGGCGGCAAGCTCGAGGAGAACGAGGCCTCGATGCTCTCCGGCGTCTTCCACCTGCACGAGCAGGAGGCGCGCCAGGTGATGACGCCGATCCCCGCCGTGGTCACCGTCGACGTCGCCGAGACCGTCCGCACCGCGCTCGAGCGCTGCATCGACTCGGGCCACACGCGCCTCGTGGTCACCGAGGACGACAACCAGGACCGCGTCAAGGGCATCGTCCACGCCAACGCGCTGGCCAAGATGCTGATGGACGAGGGCGCCGAGGCCACGCTGGAGACGATCGTGCGCGACGCGCCGATCGTCCCGCTGACCAAGGCGCTCGACGACCTGCTGGCCGACCTGCAGCGCTCGCGGACCTCGATGGCCATCGTCGTCGACGAGTACGGGCGCACGGCCGGCATCGTCACCGTCGAGGACATCATCGAGGAGGTCGTCGGCGAGATCGACGACGAGACCGACCCGACCGGCGGCGCCGTGCGCCGGCTGCCCGACGGCGCGTGGTTCGTGCGCGGACACGTCGCCGTCGCCGACCTCGAGGACTACGGGCTCGAGCTCCCGGTCGACACCGACGCCTACAACTCGGTCGGTGGCTTCGTCTTCTCCCAGCTCGGCCGCCTGCCCAAGCGGGGCGACACGATCAGCGCCGACGACTACTCGATCCGCGTCGAGTCGGTGCGCGAGAACCGGGTCGAAGCGGTGCGGATCCGCGAGCGACGGGCCGGCTCGACCCCGTAGGACTGCGGATCTGTGTGCCCACGCACGCTGTCCGCGCAAGTTTTCGCGGTGTCCGTCCGTTTTAGTGTCTGACCGTCGGCTTCGTGCCGTCGGTCGAACGGCAGGGAGCATGGTCGCGGTCCGGATCTGGGGTGGGTCACGGGTCGCACCGGCCACGCTTCCGCGTTGGGCGAGGCCGGCCTTCGGGCCGGTCTCGCCGCTTCTTGCGCTCGGCCTGTAGGTTCCCGCCCCTCATGCTCGGGCTCCCGGATGACATCGAGGCCTGCCTCTTCGACCTCGACGGGGTGCTGACGAAGACCGCGGTCGTGCACTTCGCCGCCTGGAAGGAGATGTTCGACGTCTTCCTTCGCGAGCGCGGCGACGAGCAGGAGTTCACCCAGAAGGACTACGACCGCTGGGTCGATGGCCGCGCCCGGGAGGACGGCATCCGCTCCTTCCTCTCCTCGCGCGACATCGAGCTGGGAGACGACGAGGTCACGCAGCTCGGCGAGCGCAAGAACGACATCGTCCTGCGCCGGATCGAGGAGGACGGGGTCGAGCCCTACCCGGGCTCGGTCGCCTACCTCAAGGCGGTGCGCGACGCCGGCCTGGCCACCGCCGTGGTCTCGGCCAGCGCCAACTGCGAGCAGGTCGTGCGCGCCGCCGGCCTGGAGGAGTACCTCGAGCACCGCGTCGACGGGGTCGTGGCCAAGCGCGACGGGCTGCCGGGCAAGCCCGCGCCGGACACGTTCCTGGCCGGCGCCGAGGCGGTGGGCGTCGACCCCGCCCGGGCGGCGGTCTTCGAGGACGCCGTGGCCGGGGTCGAGGCCGGCGCGGCCGGGAAGTTCGGCTACGTCGTCGGGGTCGACCGGGTCGACCACGCCGAGGAGCTGCGCGAGGCGGGTGCCGACGTCGTCGTCGAGGATCTCGAGGAGCTGCTGTGAGCAACCACCGCCAGTACTCGATCGAGCCCTGGCTCGTGCGCGAGGCCGAGCTCGACCTCGACCGGCTGGCTCAGGCCGAGTCGGTCTTCGCGCTGGCCAACGGCCACATCGGCCTGCGCGGCAACCTCGACGAGGGCGAGCCGCACGGCTTGCTCGGCACCTACCTCAACGGCTTCCACGAGCGCCGCCCGCTGCCCTACGCCGAGCGCGGCTACGGCAACCCCGAGGCGGGGCAGAGCGTCGTCAACGTCACCGACGGCAAGGTCATCCGCCTGCTCGTCGACGACGAGCCCTTCGACCTGCGCTACGGCACGCTCGAGCGCCACGAGCGCGTGCTCGACCTGCGCGCCGGGCTGCTGCACCGCCTCGTCGAGTGGCGCGCGCCGACCGGGCAGCGCGTGCGCGTGCGCTCGACGCGGATGGTCTCGTTCGTGCGCCGCGCCGTCGCCGCGATCTCGTGGGAGGTCGAGGCGCTCGACGGTCCGGCGCGGGTCGTGCTGCGCTCCGAGCTCGTGGCCAACGAGCCGGGCCCGACGCCGCGCGGCGATCCGCGGGTCGCGGCCGCGCTCGAGGCGCCGCTCGTGCCCGAGGAGGACTCCCACCACGAGAGCCTGCTCATGCTCATCCACCACACGCGCGCCAGCGAGCTGCGCGTGGCGGCCGGGGCCGACCACATCGTCGAGGGGCCCGACGGCTCCGACGCGCGCTCGGACTCGACGGAGAACCTCGCGACGCTGACCGTGGCCAAGGACCTGAAGGAGGGCCAGAAGCTCTGCCTGACGAAGTTCCTGGCCTACGGCTGGTCGGCGCACCGCTCCCTGCCCGCGCTCCGCGGCCAGGTCGGCGCGGCGCTGGCCGAGGCGCGCAACACCGGCTGGAAGGGCCTCCTGGCCGAGCAGCGCGAGTACCTCGACGACTTCTGGGCGCGCGCCGACGTGGAGATCGAGGGCGACGCCGAGCTCCAGCAGTCGGTGCGCTTCTCGCTCTACCACGTGCTCCAGGCCGGCGCGCGCGGCGAGCAGCGCGCGATCCCGGGCAAGGGCCTGACCGGCACGGGCTACGACGGCCACGCCTTCTGGGACTCGGAGACGTTCGTCCTGCCCGTCCTGACCTACACGGCGCCCGACGCGGTCGCCGACGCCCTGCGCTGGCGCCACTCGACCCTCGACCTCGCGCGCAACCGCGCCGAGGAGCTCGGCGAGCGCGGCGCGGCGTTCCCGTGGCGCACGATCGCCGGCGAGGAGTGCTCGGCCTACTGGCCCGCGGGCACCGCCGCCTTCCACGTCTCGGCCGACGTCGCCGACGCCGTCGTGCGCTATCAGCACGCGTGCGACGACGAGGACTTCGCGCGCGACATCGGGCTCGAGCTGCTCGTCGAGACCGCGCGCCTGTGGCGCTCGCTGGGCCACCACGACGCGCTGGGCAACTTCCGCATCGACGGGATCACCGGCCCCGACGAGTACACCGCGATCGTCGACAACAACGTCTACACGAACCTCATGGCCAAGCGGAACCTGATCGCCGCGGCCGACGCGGTGGCGAAGTTCCCCGAGCAGGCGGCCGAGCTCTCGACCGACCTCGAGGAGGCGGCGAGCTGGCGCGACGCGGCCGAGGACATGGTCATCCCCTACCACGAGGAGTCGGGGATCCATCCCCAGTCCGAGGGGTTCCTCGACCACGAGCCGTGGGACTTCGACTCGACGCCGGCCGAGCACTACCCGCTGCTGCTGAACTACCCGTACTTCGCGCTCTACCGCTCCCAGGTCGTCAAGCAGGCCGACCTCGTCCTCGCCCTCCATCTGTGCGGCGACTCCTTCACCGCCGAGGAGAAGCTGCGCAACTTCGAGTACTACGAGGGCATCACCGTCCGCGACTCCTCGCTCTCGGCCTGCACGCAGTCGGTCGTCGCCGCCGAGGTCGGTCATCTCGACCTCGCGCTCGCCTACCTGCGCGAGGCGGCCCGCATGGACCTCGACGACCTCGCGCACAACACCGAGGACGGCCTGCACATCGCCGCGCTGGCCGGCGCGTGGCTGGGCTGCGCCGCCGGCTTCGGCGGCCTGCGCGACTTCGGCGGCGAGCTGACCTTCGCGCCGCGGCTGCCCGACCCGATCTCGGCGATGACGTTCCGCGTCATGTGGCGCGGGACCCGCCTGAAGGTCGACGTGACCCACGAGGAGGCGACCTACACGATCCTCGACGGGCCCGGGCTGACGATCAAGCACCACGGCGAGGAGATCGAGCTCGAGGAGGGCTCGCCGACCACGTGCAAGGTGCCCCACCGCCGCAGCCGCCCGCCCGTCGCCCAGCCTCCGCACCGTCAGCCGCGGCATGTCTGAGATCGTCCTCGTCCGCCACGGTGCGACGGAGTGGAGCCGCTCGGGCCAGCACACCGGCCACACCGACCTCCCGCTGATCGACGACGGCCGCGACGAGGCCCGCACGCTGCGCGAGCCGCTCTCGCACCGCGACTTCGCCCGCGTCCTGTCCAGCCCGCTGTCCCGCGCCCGCGAGACCTGCGAGCTGGCCGGCTTCGGCGACCGCGCGGAGCTCCGCGACGACCTCAAGGAGTGGGACTACGGCGACTACGAGGGCCGCACGAGCGCCGACGTCCGCGAGGAGGTCCCCGACTGGACGCTGTGGACCCACGGCGCGCCGGGCGGCGAGACGTCCGCGGAGGTCGGCGCCCGCGCCGACCGCGTGATCGCCGAGCTCGCCGAGGTCGACGGCGACGCGGTCGTCTTCGCCCACGGGCACATCCTGCGGGTCATCACCGCCCGCTGGCTCGACCTCGAGCCGACCGAGGGCATCCGGCTGCCCCTGGCCACGGCGGCGGTCGGCGTGCTCGGGCACGAGCACGGCCGACGCGCCCTGGCGCTCTGGAACTGGCGCCCCGCGGCTCAGGTCTAGCCCGTCCGGCTCACTTCCCGCTCGGCACCCCGTTGGCCGGCGCCGTCGCCGACGACTGCGGTGGCCGGCGAGATGGCGCCGCCCTCGTCGTCGGTGACCAGCGGCTTGCCGGTCGTCTCGATCGTCGTGCCCTTGACCTTGCCGACCTGCACGCCGGTGTAGCCGGCGTGGGACTGCTTGCTGAAGGCGAACGGGACGAGGCCCGGCCCGCTCAGCTTCTTGGTCTGGAGCGTGTTCACGATCGACTGCCGCGTCGGGTTGGTGCCCGAGCGCTGCAGCGCGTCGACGAACGTGTAGGCCAGCGCCATCCCGTACTCGACGTTGCCGTCGTAGGGCAGCTTGGCCAGCGTACTTGGCGTGGACCTTCTTGAACAGCTCGGTCCAGCCGCGCGACGTGTCGCCCGAGGGCGGCAGGTAGGTGTCGGTGATGATCCCGTCGATCAGCGACGACGGCGCCTTGCCCTTCGAGAACGCCTTGAGCAGGCCGCCGAGCGTGATCGGGTCCGAGCCGACGTTGGAGACCACGAACTGCGGGTGGTAGTTGAGCTTGAGCCCGGCGAGCTGCTCCAGCGCGGTGTAGGCCGGGATCGAGAACGACGCGACGACCTTCGCCCCCGACGCCTTGATCTTGGCCATCTGCGGCCCGATGTCGGTGTTGCCGGGCTCGTAGGTCTGACGCGTGACGACCGAGGACTTCGGGACGTAGCGATCCAGGCCCTTGGCGCCGTCGGTGCCGAAGTCGTCGTTCTGCAGGAAGTAGGCGACCTTCTGGCCCGGGAACTTCTTGGCGATGTACTGCCCGAGGATCTTGCCCTCGCGGGTGTAGTCGGGCTGCCAGCCGAACGTCTGCGGGTGCTTGCCCGGGTCGTCCCAGCACAGGCAGCCGGAGGCGACGAACAGGTCGGGCACGCGCGAGGCGTTGAGGAAGTCGACGACCTTGGTGTGCGTCGGCGTGCCCAGCCCGCTGAGCATCGCGAAGATCTTGTCCTGGAGGACGAGCTGCTTGGTCACCTTGACCGTGTTGGTCGGGTTGTAGCCGTCGTCGCGGGCGATCATCTTCAGCGTGCGGCCGTGCACGCCGCCGTGGGCGTTGACCCACTGGAAGTAGGCCTGGATGGCCTGCGGGATCTCGCTGTAGCCGGGCGCGGCCGGGCCGGTGAGCGGGAAGTGCCCGCCGACCGTGACCGTCTTGGCCGTGATGCCGGGCGCCGACGCTCCGGGCTTGCCGCCGGTCGAGCCGCTCGAGCTCCCGCTCGAGCCGCAGGCGCTCAGCGTGAGCGCGGCCGCCGCCGCGCACAGGGCGAGCAGCTTGGACGTGGACCTCATGGTGCTCTCCTCCTGGGTCTGCGGCGCGGGGCCGCGGGCTCGTTGCGACGTCGTGGGGCGCAGCAGGCCGCGGACGCGGCGCACCGCGCCCTGGATCCCGCCCGGGGCCAGCAGCACGACGCCGATCAGCACGGCGCCGTAGATGGCCAGCGAGAGGTTGGCCTGCACGTTGTTCGAGAGCGAGAGCTTGGTGCTGATGCTGTCGGCCCAGTTGGGGATCAGCACGAGCGCGGCGGCGCCCCAGACCGCGCCGACGGGGCTGCCCAGGCCGCCGAGGATCGCGCCGGTGAGCAGCGCGACCGAGAGGCTCAGCGGGAAGGCGCCCGGGGCGGCCAGCGAGGTGACCACGACGAGCAGCCCGCCGCCCACGCCGGCGCAGGCGGAGCTGACCACGAAGGCGACGATCTGCGTGCGGGCGACGCGCAGGCCGACGAGCTGGGCGGCGATCTCGTCGTCGCGGACGGCGCGGAACGCGCGCCCGTAGCCGCTGCGCACGAGGTTGGCCAGGAAGACGAAGACGACGAGGCAGGCCAGGCAGCAGATCCACGCCTGCCAGCGCTCGAGCGGGAACGTCGCGCCGAGCGAGAGCGGCGGCGTGGGCGGCGGCACCGTGAGGCCGTTGGAGCCGCCGAGGAAGCCGGAGAAGCGTTCGGTCACGCCGGGCAGGCCGACGGCGAGCGCGAGCGTCGCGCCGGCCAGGTAGGGGCCGCGCAGGCGGGCCGCGGCCGCGCCGGCGAGCAGCCCGGCGACCGCGGTGGTCAGCGCGGCGGCGACGCAGCACGACGGCGAGCGGCAGGCCGCCCGCCTCGAGCAGCTTGGCCGTGGTGTAGGCGCCGACGCCCATCAGCGCGCCGTGCCCGAGCGAGATCTGCCCGTTCTGGCCGGTCAGCACGGTCAGGCCGGCGACGGCGGCGAAGTAGTAGGCCATCGTCGCGAGCTGGAGGTTGTTGTACGGGCTCAGCCACGAGCGTGAGCACGTAGAGCACGAGGCCGGCGACGAGCGCGATCGCCAGGTGGCGCAGCAGCGTCTGGTCGGCGGCGCGGGCGAGCACCGTCAGACCCGCCTGGCCTGGGCGCGGGTGAACAGGCCGCTGGGGCGGATCATCAGGACCGCGATGAGGATCACCAGCGCGCCGAGGGTGACGACGTCCGCGCCGGCGTACCCCGACACGTAGCTGAGCGCGATGCCCAGCCCGACGCCGCCGACGAGCGCGCCGAGCGGGCTCTCCAGGCCGCCGATGACCGCGGCGGTGAAGCCGAACACGAGCACCGAGTCGAAGGCGTTGGGCGAGACGAACACCGACGGCGCGACGAGCACGCCGGCCAGCGAGCCGGCCATCGAGGCGAGCGCCCAGCCCGCGGTGAACATCTGGTTGACGCGCACGCCGACCAGCCGCGCGACCTCGGGCTCGAAGGCCGCCGCGCGCATCCGCAGGCCGACGCTCGTGCGCGTGAAGAGCAGGACGGTGCCGAGCATCATCGCGCCGACGACGAGCACGGTGAACAGGTCGAAGGGCGAGAACAGGACCGTGTGGCCGCCGACGTCGTAGCCCTTGATCGAGAAGGCGGGCGGGAAGCGAGCGCGGGCGCGCCGCCCCAGATCATCCCGGCCGCCGCCTGGAGCAGCACGAGCACCCCGAGCGTGACGATGATCGCGTTGAGCGGCGGGCCGCCCTCGACGTGGCGGACGACCACGCGCTCGACGAGCGCGCCGAGCACGAGCCCGGAGAGCAGCGCGACGGCGAAGCCGACCCAGTAGGACGCGCCGGAGTCGATCACCGCCCAGGCCAGGAACGTCGTGAACATCAGCATCCCGGCCTGGGCGAAGTTGAGGATCCGCGTCGCGCGCCAGATCAGCACGAGCGACAGCGCGACGGCGGCGTAGATCGCGCCGTTGGCGATGCCGTTCAGGGTGAGATCGATAAAGCGCTGCATCGCTACAGACCCAGGTAGGCCTCGCGCAGGGCGTCGTCGGCTTCGAGCTCGCGCGGCTTGCCGTCGGCGACCACGCGGCCGACGCCGAGCACGATCCCGTGGTCGGCGACCGACAGCGCGGCGCGGGCGTTCTGCTCGACGAGCAGGACGGTCAGCCCCTCGCGCTCGCGCAGGTCGCGCAGCACGCGCATGATCTGCGCGGCGATCTGCGGCGCCAGCCCGAGCGACGGCTCGTCGAGCAGCAGCAGCTTGGGGCGCGGCCATCAGCGCGCGGCCGATCGCGAGCATCTGGCGCTCGCCGCCCGACAGCGTGCTCGCGTGGCGCGTGCGGCGCTCGTCGAGGCGGGGGAAGAGCTCGTAGACGCCGTCGAGGCCGCGTGCGCCCGCCGCTGCGGTCGCGCCACAGCCCGCCGAGGCGCAGGTTCTCCTCGACCGTGAGCTCGGCGATGACGCCGCGGCCCTCGGGCACGTGCGAGACGCCGAGGCGCACGATCCGCTCGACGGCCAGGCGGCCGATGTCGCGGTCGCCGAGCAGCACCCGCCCGCCGCTGCGCGCGCACGAGGCCCGAGACCGTGCGCAGCAGCGAGGTCTTGCCCGCGCCGTTGGCCCCGAGCACCGCGGTCAGCTCGCCCTCGGCGATCGAGAACGAGACGTCCTCGAGGGCCCGAACCGGGCCGTAGCTCGTGTGCAGCGCCTCAACCGTCAGCATCGAGCATCGATCCCCAGGTAGGCGTCGACGACGGCCTCGTCGTGGCGGATCTCGTCCGGCGTGCCGTCGGCGATCCGGCGGCCGAAGTCGAGCACGGTGACGCGGTCGCAGACCGACATCACGAGATCCATGTGGTGCTCGACGAGCAGGACGGCCGCGTTGCCCCGCAGCGCGCGGATGCGCTCGCCGAGCTCGGCCATGTCGTCGCCGCCCAGGCCGCCGGCGGGCTCGTCGAGCAGGATCAGCTCGGGCTCGGCGACGAGCGCGCGAGCGAGGCCGACGCGCTTCTGCACGGGGTAGGGCAGCGAGCCGGGCAGGCGGTCGGCCACGTCGGCGACCCCGAGCGCGTCGAGCGCGCCGAGGGCGCTGCCGCGCGCAGCTCGCGCTCGTCGCGATCGGAGCGGGGCAGGCCGAAGAGCGCCGAGGCCAGGCCGGCGCGGCGGCGCGGCTCGCGCGCCGGCCATCACGTTCTCGATCGCCGTCAGGCCGCCGAACAGCCCGATCGCCCTGCAGCGTGCGGGCGATGCCGAGCGACGCGAGCTGGTGCGGCCGTACGCCGCGCAGCGAGCGCCCGCGCCAGCGCGACTCGCCGTCGTCGGCGCGCACGAAGCCGCAGATGACGTTGAACAGGGTCGTCTTGCCGGCGCCGTTGGGGCCGATCACGCCGACCACCTGGCCCGGCTCGACGTCCAGCGAGACGTCGTCGAGCGCGGTCAGTCCCTCGAAGTGGACCGAGCACGCCGTCGACGTGCAATCCGGCGTCCTCGCCGGCCTCGGCGACCGCCGACGGCTCGCGCGCATCCTCCCTCCCCAGGGACATGGCCGCACCGTATGGGCGGTCGTCCGGGCACTCATCGTCTGCGCCGCCCAAAGTTCGCGCCCCGCGCTTGTGGGGTGTTCACAAGCGTCAGCAGACGGTCCTTGTGCGGATCGCCTCGCGTTGCTATTCCGGTCGTGATGGAGGGGCAACTGCTCGACGGCGTCGATCCCGGCGCGGTCGTCGACGAGGAACGCGCGCGCATTCTCTGTGCCGTGCTCGACGAGCTGCCGGCGCTGACCTCGCGGGCGGTGGCGGCCATGCGGGTGGAGATCCCCGCCTACGCCAATTGCGACGAGCGCGCGATCGCCGACGTGCGCGACCAGGTCCACCGGCACTTCGCGAGCAAGCTCGCCGCGTTCCTCGACGGCCGCCCGATCACGCTGGAGGACATCTCCTTCGTGCGGGCGGCGGCCACGCGCCGGGCTCGCGCCGGCTTCGCGCTCGAGGACTACGTCAACGCCTTCCGCGTCGGTCAGAAGGTCTTCTGGGAGGCGGTCGTCGAGGCGGCGGGGGACACGATGGCCGGGCACGAGGCGGCGCTCGAGCTCGCGCTGCCGCTGATGCGCTACTGCGACTTCGCCAGTACCCATGCCGCGCACGCGTACGTCGAGTTCACCCAGCACGAGCTCGCCGACGCCGACCGCGACCGCCGCGACCTGCTCGAGGAGCTGCTCGAGGGCCGGCTGCCCGAGCGCGGCCCGCTCGTCGCCGTCGCGCACGGCTTCGGGCTGTCGGCCGGCGCGCGGATGGTCGTCGCCGTCGGCACCGCGGTCGACCCGTCCCAGGTCGATGAGGCGGTGAGCGCCGCGAGCGCCGCGATCACGCGCGTGGCCCACCAGGGCTGCCGACCGCTCGTCGTCGCCCGCCACGGCCAGGTCATCGCCGTGCCGGCGCTGCCCGGCGGACGTCGATGCCGCCGTCCTCGACGAGCGCTTCGAGGCCGTCCACGACGCGCTGCGCCGCGAGGGCCTGGCGGTGGGGATCGGCATCAGCACCGTGGCCGACGGCGTGGCCGAGCTGCCGCGGGCCTACCGCGAGGCGCGCGGGGCCCTGGAGGCGCTGGGCGGCGCCGGCGGCGTCGCCGCGCTCGGGCGCCTGTCGGCCTTCGACTACCTCTCGTTGCGCGCCGACGACACCGCGCGCCGGCTCGTCGACCCCGAGCTGCGCACGTTCCTCGACGAGGACCGCGAGCGCGGCCGCGTCCTGACGGCGACGATCCGCGCGTTCGCCGACGCCGACTGCAACCTGCGCCTCGCCGCCGAGCGCCTGCAGGTGCACCCGAACACGGCGCAGTACCGGCTGCGCCGCATCGAGGAGCGCACGGGCAAGAACCCGCGGTGCATCGCCGACCTCGTCGACATGCTCGTGGCGATCGCGCTCGACGACGCCGCCTAGGCGCCGCGCGATTGGCCGCGGCCCACAAGGCCGGCGGCCGAACGTTGGTCGCGGTGACCGATGATCGCCCTCGCCGTCGCGATTACGGTCCGTGAGCGTGGACGTGGCTGTCGATCCCGGACGGTCCGCGGGGCGGGGAGGCTCGACCGCCGTGCGCCTGGACGACCGGGAGCTGACCTACCGCGAGCTCGAGCTGGCCGGCGCGCGCACCGCCGCGCTGCTGCGCTCGCGCGGCGTCGGTTCGGGGCATCGCGTCGGGCTGATGCTCCCCAACGTGCCCGAGCTCGCGATCGTCCACGAGGCGATCGGCCGGCTCGGCGCGGTCGTCGTCGCGCTCGCGCCCGGGCTCGACGAGCACGAGGTCGCGCGCCGGCTCGTCGCGACCGAGGCGAGCTCGCTCGTGGCCTGGCACGCCTCGGCCGAGGCGGCGGAGGCCGGGGCGCTGGCCGCCGGCGTCCCCTGGCTGGGGGTGGCGCCCGGGGAGTTCTCGCGCCTGCTGCGCGGCCACGAGCCCGAGGCGTCCGCGCGCAACCCCGGTCGCGGACGAGCCGGCGGTCGTGCCCGCCGGCGCCGTCCGGCCGCTGTCGCGCCGCGAGGTCGCGACCGCCGTGGCGGGCGCCGTCGCGGCCCAGGCCCTCGACGGCGAGGACGTCGTCGTCGCCGCGCTCCCGCTCGTCGAGGCGCTCGGGCGCTTCTTCGCGCTGGAGTCGGCGCTCGCGGTCGGCGCCTGCCTCTCGCTGCTCGACGGCGCGGCGGACACCGCGCGCGTGCTCGCCGCCCTGCGCCGCGACCGCGCGAGCGTCCTGCACGCCCGCCCGGCGCTGCTGCGCGCCGTGGCCGACGCGGTCACGGCGGGCCGGCCCGCGCCCGGCGGACCTGCGCGCCTGCGTGTGGTGCGGCGAGCCACCGCCCGCGGGACGCGCCCGCGCGATCGAGCGCGCGCTGGGCTGCGCGGTGCTCGTGCCGGGCTAGCCGGCGGCGGGATCCCGGGACGGAGGTGACAGTCACCTCAGTCCCACGAACACGAATGGCCGACACCGACTCGATGTATACTGCGCCGATCGGTGCACTATCGCCACGCTCGACCGGACCTTCTTCGCCCTGTCGGATCCGACCCGGCGCGGCGTGCTCGAGCGCCTCGGCGCCGGGCCCGCGACGATCAGCGAGCTCGCCCGCCCCTTCGGGCTGACGATCAACGGGATCAAGAAGCACGTCGGGATCCTCGAGGTCGCCGAGCTCGTCGTCACCGAGAAGGTCGGGCGCGCGCGCGAATGCCGGCTCGGCCCGGCGGACCTCGGCGAGGCGACCGACTGGATCGAGGGCCACCGCCGTGCCTGGGAAGGCCGGGTCGACCGCTTCGCGAGCTTCGTCGAGCGAACCCGGGGAGCGAGCGATGAGCGCCCTCGAGCTCGAGTTCGAGCGCCTGATCGATGCCTCGCCCGAGACGGTCTTCGACGCCCTCACCAGCCCTGAGGGCCAGCGCGAGTTCTACGGCAAGGACGAGCCGGGGTGGATCGTCGAGTCCACCTGCGACCTCCGGGTCGGCGGCGTCTGGTCGATCGCGTTCGGCCCATCGCCGGGCGAGCTCTACCGCCACGAGCACCGTTTCGAGGAGATCGACCGCCCGCGCCGGCTGCGGATGGAGACGACCGAGACGCGGCTCGACGGCTCGCGCCTCGTGTTCGCCACCGAGTTCACGTTCGCGGCCCGGGACGAGGCGACGCTGATGACCATGGCCCAGGCCGGATTCCCGACCGAGGCGCTGAGAGACGAACACGGCCTCGGCGTGCCCCGCGCGTTCGCGGGGCTGGAGCGCGCCCTCTCGGCCGCAGCCTCATGAGCCGTCGCCTGATCCTCCACATGTCGATCTCGCTGGACGGCTTCGCCGCCCACGCCGACCACCGGCTCGACTGGCTGGGCCCGGACGACAGCCGGGTTCCCGACCACGGCGACCAGCGTCACCGGATCAACCTCGAGCTGCTCGGGCAGATCGGCCTGATCGTGCTCGGGCGCCGCGCCGCCCAGGACATGGCCAAGGGCTGGGGTCCGTCGGACAGCCCGATGGCACGGCTGATGAACACGCTGCCCAAGGTCGTCTACTCGCAGAGCGTCGCCGAGATCGAGTGGGCCAACACCCGCGTCTCTCGCCGCCCGATCGCGGAGGAGATCCCGGAGCTCAAGGCCGAGGACGGCAAGGACATGGTGTTCTTCGGCGGCGCCGAGCTGGGCCAGAGCCTGATCCGCGAGCGCCTGGTCGACGAGCTGCGCCTCACCGTCCATCCGGTCGCGCTGGGCGAGGGACTGCCCCTGCTCGTGGGGTTGCCCGAACCGCAGCGCTTCGAGCTCGTCGGCGCCACCGTCTACGCGGACGGGACGATCTCCCAGGTCCTGCGGCCCGGCTGAGGACTACGCCCCCTCGGCCTCCATCTTCGCCACCTTCGCCAGCCGGCGGACGTGGCGCTCGGCGTGGGTGAAGCTCGCCAGGGCGTAGGCGGCGACGAGCTCGGCCGCGAGCTCGGGGCCGACGATGCGGGCGCCGATGCAGCAGATGTTGACGTCGTCGTGCTCGACCGCCTGGTGGGCCGAGTAGGTGTCGTGCAGCGTGGCGGCGCGGATGCCGTGCAGCTTGCAGGCGGCGACGGCCACGCCGGCGCCCGAGCCGCAGACGAGGATCCCGCGGTCGGCGTCGCCGGCGAGGATCGCGCGGCCGACCTTGAGCGCGTAGTCGGGGTAGTCGACCGGGTCGGTCGAGTCGGTCCCGAGGTCGAGGATCTCGGCGCCGGCGCCCTCGAGCGTCTCGAAGACGCGGTCCTTCAGCGGGAAGCCGGCGTGGTCGAAGCCGCAGGCGATCTTCATCGCAGTCCCTCCGCGGCGGCCGGGTCGAGCAGCACGACGGCGTGCGGCGCGGCGGCGGCCACGCGCGCGGCCGGCGTGTCCCCGGCCGCGTCGGGGCCGAACGAGTTCGCCACCGCCTCGCGCTTGCCCTCGCCGCTGATCAGGAACACGACCTCCTTGCCGCGGGCCAGGGCCGGCACGGTCAGCGAGACGCGCGGGACGTAGGGCTCGAGGCCGGCCACCGGGACGGGAACGGCCATGCGGTCGTCGACCTCGACGCCCGGCTTGCCGGGGAAGAGGGAGGCGGTGTGGCAATCCGAGCCGATGCCGAGCAGGACGAGGTCGAACTCGCCGACGTCGCGCAGGATCTCCTCGTAGGCGCGGGCGCGCGGCCTCGGGACCCCGCTCGCCGGGGATCCGGTGGACGACGGCGGGCGGCGCCTCCAGCCGGTCGAGCAGTGCGTGGCGGATCATCGCGTAGTTCGACTCCTCGTCCTCGGGGCCGACGCAGCGCTCGTCGCCGAAGAGCAGCGTCGCGCGCGACCAGTCGGCGTCGGCGGCCAGCTCGTATGCCCGTCTTCGGCGTCGAGCCGCCGGCCAGGACGATCGTCCCGCCCGCCTGGGCCACGCCCCGGAGTCGCTCGGCCGCGACGGCGGCCGGATCGTCGACGACGCGGACGTCGGTCATCCCGCGAGCACCCGCGCCGCCTTGGCGGCCGGGAAGTACGTCGGGTCGCGCAGCAGCGCCTGGCGGACGCCCTCGCCGAGGATCCCGCCCTCGCCGCGCGAGGCGCCGAGCAGCCGCCAGGTGCGCTCCTTGCCCTCCGCCCGGCGCTCGGTGGCGGTCAGGCCGCCCGGGCCGCGCTCGAGCGTCAGCGCCCAGTCCTCGCCGCTCTCGACGGTCACGCTCTGCAGGCCGGGCACCTCGAGCGCGGGATCGGCGTCGGCGACGAGCTCGACGGTCCCCGACTTCGCCTTGGCGCCGCCCTCGGTCGTCTCCCAGCCCAGCCGCGTGGCCAGCCAGGCCATCAGCAGGTAGGCCGCGGCACGCGACGACGGGTGGTGGCGCACGGTCACCGCGGAGATCTCGGCCAGGCGCTGGCGGGCCGTTGGGCGGGTCGAAGGCGGCGGCGATCCGCTCGCGCCACGGCTGCGAGCGCAGCCAGGCGAGGTCGACGACGTAGGCGTCCTCGGCCAGGCGGGCGACGTGGTCGAGCGTCTCGGCCGCGTCCTCGCCCTCGATCGAGTCGACGAGCACGACGCCGGCGTGCGGCAGCAGCGCGCGCAGGGCGTCGTCGTGGCTGTGGGGCGACCAGACCATCGTCGCCACGTCGCCGGCGAGGACGCCGTCGACGATCGTCGGCAGGCCCGGGACGTGCTCGGGCCCGAGGTCGATCTCGATGTCCTCGCGGTAGCTCCCGACGCCGCCCTCGGGCCGGTCGGTCGCGAGCGTCGCGCGGGCGGAGAGCGTCGTGCGCTTGCGGCTCGATGGCGCAGACGATCGTGCGCGACGGGTGGTAGCGGCCGATGCCCTCGATCCGCTTGGCGATCTCGCCCTTCCACTCGCGGTCGACGATCACCACGAGGTTCAGCACGCGGGCCGGCACCGAGCCGTGCTCCTGCTGGGCCCGCGCGATCAGCAGATCGCGCAGTGCGGCCTCGATCGCGGCGGCCGTCGTGTCGTCGGCGCTCCAGTAGCCGGCGTCCGGGTCGATCCGGTCGTCGCTCACAGCCGCCGCCACTCGGCGCCGTCCACGAGGAGGCGCTCGGCCTCCTCGGGGCCGGCCGAGCCCGCCTCGTAGCCGACGGGCGGCTCGTCGGACTGCTCCCAGGCCTTGAGCATCGGGTCGACGATCGCCCACAGCCGCTCGACCTCGTCGACGCGGGTGAACAGCGTGGCATCGCCGCGCATCGCGTCCATCACCAGGCGCTCGTAGGCCTCGGGCGACTGGGACATGAACGACGTCCCGTAGGTGAACTCCATGTTCACCGGCCGCACGCGCATCCGGGTGCCGGGGATCTTCGCTCCGAGCGAGAGCGAGACGCCCTCGTTGGGCTGGATCGTGAAGACGAGCTCGTTGGGCTGCGGGCCGACCGAGCCGTCGACGGCGAAGGCGAGGTGGGGGACGGGCCGCAGCTGCAGGGCGATCTCGGTGACCTTGCGCGCCAGGCGCTTGCCCGTGCGCAGGTAGAACGGCACCCCGGCCCAGCGCCAGTTGTCGATCTCGAGGCGCAGCGCGACGTAGGTCTCGGTCGTCGAGTCCTCCGGGACGCCGTCCTCGTCGATGTACCCCGGGACCTCCTTGCCGTCGATCGGTCCCGCCTCGTAGCGCCCGCGCACGACCATCTCGGGACCTCCTCGACGGTCGGCGCGCGCACGGCGCCGAGCACCTTGGACTTCTCGTCGCGCACCGAGTCGGCCGAGAACGACAGCGGCGGCTCCATGGTCAGCAGCGCCATCAGCTGGAGCATGTGGTTCTGGACGAGGTCGCGCAGGGCGCCCGAGCCGTCGTAGTAGCCGGCGCGGCTGCCGACGCCGAGGTCCTCGGCCGCGGTGATCTCGACGTGATGGACGTAGTTGCGGTTCCAGACCGGCTCGAACATCGCGTTGGCGAAGCGGAACGCGAGCATGTTCTGCACGGTCTCCTTGCCCAGGTAGTGGTCGATCCGGAAGATCTGCTGCTCCTCGAAGACCTTCAGCAGCGTGGCGTTGAGCTCCTTGGCCGACTCGAGGTCGTGGCCGATCGGCTTCTCGACGACGATCCGCACCTCGGCGTCGCCCTCGCCGTGCGCCATCCCGAACTCGCCCGAGGCGCTCGGCGATCGGGCCGAAGAACGACGGGGAGGTGGCGAGGTAGAAGAGGCGGTTGAGGGGCTCGTCGCCCTCCGCGTCGAGCTTGTCGAGCAGCTGCGTCGAGGTTCTTGAACGCCTGCGTCGTCGTCGAAGCCGCCCCAGAGGAAGCTGAAGCGCTCGATCAGGGCGTCGAGCACGTCGTCCTTGGGCTCCTGGCGCGAGTGCTCCTGGATCGCCTCGCGGGCCTGGTCGCGCCAGTCGTCGGGGTCGCGCTCGCGGTGGGCGAAGCCGATCAGGTTGAAGCGGTCGGGCAGCGCTCCCTCGGCCGCGAGGTTGTAGAGCGCGGGCAGCAGCTTGCGGTGCCCGAGGTCGCCGGTGACGCCGAAGATCACCATCGAGGTGCCGCGCACGGGCAGGTGCTCGAGGCCCTCGACGAGCGGGATTCTCCTGCTCGGCCTGCTCCTCGGTGGCGCTCACGACTGTTCCTTGGCCTCGACGTTGGCCTCTTCGGCGATCCGCTCGACCTCGTGGCCGCCGAACTGCGCGCGCAGCGCGGCGTTGAGCTTGTTGGCGAAGTCGGCGTGACCCTGGGAGGAGAAGCGCGCCTGCAGCGCGGCGGCGAGCACCGGCGCCGGCACCCGGCGATCGATCGAGTTCTCGAGCGTCCAGCGGCCCTCGCCGGAGTCGGCGACGACCGGGAGGATCTCGGAGAGCTTGTTGTCCTCCTGCTCGAAGGCGTTGGCCGCCAGCTCGCACAGCCAGGAGCGGATGACCGAGCCCTGCATCCACAGGTGGGCGATCTGGGCGTTGTCGAGCTCGAACTCGTCGGAGGCGTCGAACAGGGCGAAACCCTCGGCGTAGGCCTGCATGAGCCCGTACTCGATGCCGTTGTGGACCATCTTCACGTAGTGGCCCGAGCCCGTGGGGCCCATGTGCCCCCAGCCCGGGCCGTGCTCCTCGGTCGAGGGCGGGGCGAGCACGTCGAGGATCGGCGTCAGGCGCTCGATGGCCTCGTCGGGGCCGCCGACCATCATGCAGTAGCCGACCTCGAGGCCCCACACGCCGCCGGACACGCCGACGTCGACGTAGTGGATCCCCTTGGGCTTCAGCGCCTCGGCGCGGCCCATGTCGTCGGTCCAGCGCGAGTTGCCGCCGTCGATGATCGTGTCGCCCTCGTCGAGCAGGTCGGCGAGCTTGTCCACCGTGCTCTGGGTGGCCTCGCCGGCGGGGACCATGATCCACACCAGGCGCGGCGCCTCGAGCTGCTCGACGAGCTCCTCGAGCGAGCCGGCGCCGGACGAGCCGACGCCCTCGGCGCGCTGCACCGCCTCGGCGGCCGGGTCGAAGGCGACGGTGGTGTGGTCCGAGTCGCGCTGGATCCGGTGAACCATGTTGCCGCCCATGCTGGCCGAGACCGACGAAGCCGATCTGGGTCAAGGGGTCGTCCTCTCGACGATTGCGGTCAGGTCGCGCAGCGCGGCGGCGGGATCGCCGTCCAGCGCCAGGCGCACGACGGGGCGCCCGTGGTCGCGCAGGGTCTTCAGGTCGCCGGCCGCCTGCGCGTGCTTGAGCGTGCGGAAGCGTGTAGGGCTTGCCGGGGATCTCGACGTCGTCGCCGGCATCGTGCATGAACTGCACGAAGGCGCCGACGGGCGGCCCGCCCTTGTGGAGCTGGCCGGTCGAATGCAGGAAGCGCGGCCCGTAGCCGAACGTCGTCGTCGCCTTGGTGCGCCGGCGGATCGCCTCGCGCAGGACGGCGACGGCGTCGTCGACGGCGCTCGGACGGCGCCAGGTAGCCGTGCAGCGACACGTAGCCGGGGGGAGACGTGGCGTCGAGCAGGGCGAGCAGTTCATCCGACGTACCCGGCTCGACTTCGGTCTCCCCGGATTCGAGCGCGGCGTTGGTCGCGTCCTTGGCCTGCTGCACGTTGGGCTGGTCGAACGGGTTGATCTCGAGCACGGCGCCGGCCACCGCCGTGGCGAACTCGGCGCCGAAGAAGAGGCGCCCGAGGTCGGCGGGGCCCTCGGCGGGCGACGGTGAGCACCGGGTGCCCGGCCGCGGCCAGCGCGGCGAGCGAGTCGTCGTGGGTCTCGTTGCCGCGGACGTGCAGGAACACGCGGTCGGGGCCGTAGACGTCCGGCGGTCCGAGCGGCTCGTCGGCGACCGGGAGGATCCCGCGGCCCTGCTTGCCGGTGCTCTCGGCCACGAGCTGCTCGGCCCACAGGCCGAAGCGAGTCGATCGGCGGCGACGACGACGAAGGTGAGCTTGTCGCGGCCGTGGCGCGCGAGCTCGCCGAGCGCGAGGCCGAGCCACAGGCCGCGGTTGGCGCGCTCGTCGTGCGAGCGCGAGGCGGCCTCGATCGCCCCGCGCAGCAGCTCGGCGACCGGCGCGCCGGCCAGCGCGGCGGGGACGAGGCCGAAGGGGGAGAGGACCGAGTAGCGCCCGCCGATCTCGGGGTCGCCGTGGAAGACGCGGTCGAAGCCGCGCTCGGCGGCGAGCTCGTCGAGCGGGGAGCCGGGGTCGGTGACGGCGGCGAACTGCGCGCCGGCCCCGCCGGTCAGCGCCCAGAAGTGCTCGAGGTGCGAGCGCGTCTCGACCGTGCCGCCCGACTTCGAGGAGACGACGAACATCGTCTTGGCTCGAGGTCGACGGCCTCGCCGACGTCGCGAACGGCCTCGGGGTCGGTCGAGTCGAGCACGTGCAGCGCCAAGCCGAACGAGCGGCGGATCACCTCGGGGCCGAGCGACGAGCCGCCCATGCCGAGCAGGACCGCGTCGGTCAGGCCGCGGGCGCGGACGTCGGCGGCCCAGGCCTCGAGCTAGCCGCGCTCGGCCTCCTGGCGGTCGGCGATCGTCAGCCAGCCCAGGCGATCGGTCAGCTCGGGGGTCTCGGCCGTCCCCTGCCACAGCGCGGGATCGTGGTCCCAGACGCGCGCGGCGACGCGGTCGTCGGCCGCCCGGCGGACGCGCTCGCCCACCGCGGCCTCGAGGTCGCCGGGGAGGGCCGCCTGGACGATGTCATCGCTCACTGGGCGCATAGTGCCACGAAGCGAGATGAGGGCTCGCCGCGACCGCGCCCGCCCCGAGAAGCAGAACGGCCCGCCAGAGGCGGGCCGTTCTTGGAGGAGGTGCTGCTGTGAGGTACGTCGCAAGGGCAGTATCGGCAGCAGCGATGAAGTTCTACTGAGCAGTCCGTGAGAGATCACTCATATTCGTAGAAACCGGACTTGGCCTTCCGGCCGAGCTTTCCGGCGTCGACGAGAGGCTCTCACGCGCGCGGGAACGTGGATGCCGATCGCCTCGGCGATCGCCTGCGAGACGTCGAGCCCGACGAGGTCGAGCAGCGCCAGCGGGCCCATCGGGTGGCCGGCGCCGAGCTTCATGCAGGCGTCGATGCCGCTGGGTCCATGCCGGTCTCGTCGAGCAGGGCCACGGCGGAGAAGAGGTAGGGGAAGAGCAGGCGGTTGACGACGAAGCCGGGGACGACCGGGGACCTCGACGCCGGTCTTGCCCAGGTGCTCGCAGAGCGTCAGCGCGCGCTCGCGCACGTCGGGCTCGGCGTCCTCGGGGAAGGCGAGCTCGACCAGGGGCATCTTCGGCACCGGGTTGAAGACGTGGAAGGCGCAGAAGCGCCCGGGCCGGCCGGTCGCCTGCTCGAGCAGCGCCAGCGGCAGCGACGAGGTGGTGGTGGCGACGATCGCCTCGGGGCCGGCCAGCTCGCCGAGCTCGCCGAGCAGCGGCCCCTTGATCTCGGGGTCCTCGGCCACGCACTCGACGAGGAAGGTCGCCTCGGTCAGCGCCGCGAAGTCGGTGACGACCTCGACGTCGCCGGCCTTCGCCCGCGCGCGCTCGGCCGACTCGTCCGAGCGGGCCCACAGGACGACCTCGCCGTGCTCGGCGGCCGTCTTGGCCAGCCCGCAGGCGATGGTGCCGCTGCCGATGATCCCGAGGCGCTCTTGCATGGCGCGGGGACTGTACGGCGTCGTTCACTCAAAACCCGGTCAGTCCCAGCGGAATCCCGTGGGTGACGCCGCCACCGGCAGCGGGCTCTCGGGCAGGCCCGGCGCGGGCTCGGGGTCGTCGTAGCCGCCCGGGGCGAGGTCGTTGGGGCCGTCGGGGTGGAACAGCGAGGAGAGGTACTGGGCCTGCCCGCGGCCGGCGCCGAGCTCGAACTGCCCGCCGGAGTAGGCGGCGATCCCGTGCTCGGCGACGTAGTCGTAGCCGCGGAACAGGACGCGCAGGCTGCCGAAGCGCGAGGGCTTGATGTTGACCATCTTCGGCGCGAAGGGCAGCGCCTCGATGTCCTCGCACCGAGTGGATCGGGGCGTCCCAGGTGATCCGGTCGCGGTGGGGCTC
The DNA here is from genome assembly GCA_963737395.1 of uncultured Solirubrobacterales bacterium. GTDB lineage: Bacteria > Actinomycetota > Thermoleophilia > Solirubrobacterales > Solirubrobacteraceae > JBBQAA01. The sequence continues at coordinate 244,303 of CAVTSQ010000011.1, forward strand.
GAGCAGCGCGTCGATCCGGGGGTCGCGGACGGCGGGGTCCTCGATCCACGCGTCGGGGAAGGCGGCCAGGCAGCGCTCGTAGAGCGCCGGGTCGATCGGGTTGTCGACCGGCGTGCCCGGTGTAGAGCGACTTGAAGTCCAGCGAGTCGACGGCGCCGGTGCCGGCGATCCGGGCCACGAGGTCGTCGTCCCAGTCGACGACGGGGTCGAGCTTGAAGCGCAGGCTGGGGTAGCGGTCCAGCCGCGCGGCCAGCGGCGCGAAGGTCGAGGGCTCGCCGAGGCGCAGCGACATCACGAAGCGCACGGGCTTCGGCTCGATCCCGAGCACGGCGTGCAGCGGCTGCCCGGCCTGGCGCAGAGCGAGGTCGAGCGCGGCCGATCCGAACGTCCAGCGGCGGTAGATCCGCGAGACCTCCCCGCGCGCGGGCGCGACGGGGAAGAGGTCCATCGCGTCGATCCGGTCGACGAAGTCGCCGAGCGTCGTCGCGCCGGCGAGGTCGAGGTAGGGGCCGGCGGCCTGCAGCGCCTCGTGGTCCTCGGCGTCGTAGACGACGTCCTCGCCGACGCCGGTCTGGTCTGCGCCGTGGAGGTGGACGAGCGTCGACTTGCGCGTGAAGCCCGAGGAGACGTCGCGCTCGAGGCCCTCGAGCGTCGTAGGAGTCGATCTCGAGCGGGAGGCCGGCGAGCTTTTCGTCGAAGGTGCTCACAGGGGCATCCAATCTCGCAGGTCGGGCAGGACGGCGGGGTCGAGGGTGTGGGGCACGTTCGTCTCGCGGTAGAGGACCGGCAGCCCGGCGGCGACCAGGCGGTCGCGGGCGTCGCGGCCGAACTCGACCGAGATGACGGGATCCAGCGCGCCGTGGGCGATCGCCACCGGCAGGTCGGTGCGGTCCTCGGGCGAGGCGGTCCAGCCGGGGACCTCGGGGATGAAGCCGCTCATGGCCAGCAGGCCGGCCGGCTGCGGGCGCCCGGCGCCGAGCGCGAGCGCGTGGGACATCACCGCGCCCTGCGAGAAGCCGCCGACGACGATCCGGTCGACCGGCACCGGCAGCGAGTCGAACCACGCGGTCAGCGCGGCGTAGGTCTCGCCGAACGTGTCGGGATCGGGGTAGCCGACGCGCGGCACGACGTACCAGTGCTGCCCGCCGGGCGGCAGGGAGAGCGGCCCGCGGCCGGTGATGCCGAGCAGCCGGCGCTCGGGGTCGAGCACGTCGAGCAGGGGAAGAGGTCGTTCTCGTCGGCGCCGCGGCCGTGCAGGAGCACGAGCGCGCCCTCGGGCTCGCCGGCGGCAGGTCGTTCGCGGTGTCGGATCTCGGTCATTAGTTGCGTAATGCAACGATATCAGGCGGGGCGGGTTCGCCGCACCCCGGATGCCGGTGTGGTAGGAAGGGCGGCATGGATCCGAACCGCCTGCGCAGCATCGAACTCTTCTCCCAGCTGGGAGACGACGACCTCAACAAGCTCGCGACCTTCGCCACCGAGCAGAGCGTCGCCGAGGGCACGACCCTGATGCGCACGGGCGACTACGCCAACGACATCGTGGCGATCGAGGAGGGCGAGGCCGAGGTGCGCCACGGCTCGGAGGTCGTCGGGACCCTCAACGCCGGCGACGTCTTCGGCGAGATCGGCCTGCTCGAGAAGAAGCAGCGCACCGCCGACGTCGTGGCCGCCACGCCGATGCGGCTGGTCAAGCTCTCGCAGTGGGAGGTCAAGCGGCTGCCCGAGGAGACGGTCGAGCGCCTGCGCGAGATCGTCCGCGCCCGCGAGAACCAGAGCTAGCCCGGAGCGTCGGACGGCGGCGCGGCGCTCGCCTCGAGGCGGGCGACGAGCTCGTCGAGGCGCAGCTCCTCCAACCCCCGCGAGACGGCGTCGAGCTCGCCGGCGCAGTACTCGACCAGCGCGCGGCCCTCGCGCACGAGCTCGAGCGTCTCGCGCAGCCCCGCCTCGCCGGAGTCGAGGCGGCGGATGATCTCCTCCAGGCGCGCCGAGGCGGCCTCGTAGCTCTGCGGCTGCGCGCTCATTCGACCTCGCCCTCCACCGCGCCATCGTGGAAGCGCAGGCGGACGGCACGCGCGGCGCGGGCCGCCGCGGCCGAGCCGAGCGGCTCGCCGGCGCGATCCTCGACCAGCGCGTAGCCGCGGGCCAGCGTGCGCTCGGGGTCGTGGGCGGCCAGGGCGAGCGCGAGGCGGTCGAGCTCGCGGCGGCGCCGCGTCGCGTCCGCGCCGGCGGCCAGCGTCGCCTTGCGGTCGAGGACCAGCGCGCGCCGCGCCGTGACCTGGCGCTCGCCGCCGCCGCGGCGCCGCGCGCTGGCCCGCAGCTCGCGCAGCTGCTGGTGCAGGCGGCGGCGGTGGCGGGCGACGTGCTCGTCGGGCGCGCGCGACAGCCGCGGCGAGCACCCGGGCGCGCTCGAGCACGGCGCGGCGGCCGTGGCCGCGCAGGCGCTCGGCGCCGCGGAGCAGGCCGGCGCGCGCGGCGGCGACGTCGAGCCCGACGGCGGTCTCGGCCGCGTGGGTCGGCGTCGAGCACGAGACCGCGGCGACGTCGTCGATCAGCGTGCGGTCGGTGTGATGGCCGACCGAGGCGATCACCGGGACGGGCAGGTGGGCGACCGTGCGGCACAGCGACTCGTCGCAGAAGGCGAAGAGGTCGGCCAGCGAGCCGCCGCCGCGGGCGACGACGATCACGTCGGGCTGCGCGTAGGCGACGAGGTCGCGCAGCGCCTGGGCGATCCGCGGCGCGGCGTGGCGGTCCTGCACCGGCGCGAAGCCCCACACGAGCCGCCCGGCCCAGCCGCGGCGGCGCAGCCCCGCGAGCACGTCGTCGCGCGCCTTGCCGCCCTCGCCGGTGACCACGCCGATCGTGCGCGGGAGCAGCGGCCGCGGGAGCGCGCGCTGGCGGGCGAGCAGGCCTTCGGCGTCGAACAGGCGGCGCAGCGCGGTCGACCTGGGCCAGCAGGTCGCCCTCGCCGGCCACGCGCAGCTCGGAGACAAGGAAGGTGAACGACGGCGAAGAGGTGCGGCTGCCGACGTAGTAGTCCGGCGCCGCCGCCGGCCACGACCTGCGCGCCGTCGCCGAGCGAGACGTCGAGCTTGTCCCAGTCGTCGCGCCACATCGAGCAGGGCAGCGCGCCCGCCGGCGTCGCGCAGCTCGAAGTAGACCTTGGCCCGCGACGTGCGCAGCCCCCAGACCTCGCCGAAGACCTGCACGCGTCGCGAAGCCGCGCAGGCGGTCGCGCAGCTTGGCGGCGTAGAGGCCGACCGGCCACGGGCCGGGCAGCGACGAGCCCTCGATGCCCGCGGGCGGCAGCGCGGCCTGCGCGGATCAGCGGCCACGGCCGGCCTCGGCGAGCAGGCGGACGAGCCGCTCGCGGTCGCTGCCCGAGGGGACCGCGACGAGCGTCGTGGCCCCGGCCCGCTCGTAGTCGGCCAGGCGGTCGGGCAGCTGCGCCGGCGTGCAGGCGATCGACCCGGCGTCGAGCAGCTCGTCGGTGACGCGCCGCCGCGGCGCCCGCGCGGTCGCCGGAGAGGAAGGCGTCCTGGCACGGCGCGGGCCGAGTCGCCGTGGCCGTAGCGCTCGGCGAGCTCGACGTAGAAGTTCTTGTCCTTGGCGCCCATCGCCCCGAGGTAGAAGGCCAGCCAGGGGCGGACCGCCGCGCGCGCGTCGGCGACGTCGTCCTCGACGGCGATCGGGCACGACCGGGGCGATGTCGATCTCCGAGCGGTCGCGGCCGGCCTCCTCGAGGCCCTCGATCAGCCGGTCGAGCAGCACGCCGGCGTCGGCGGGGTTGAACAGGAACGGCAGCCAGCCGTCGGCCAGCTCGCCGGTCTGGGCCACGGCCTTGGGGCCGATCGAGCCGAGGTAGACGGGGAACGGGGTCCTGCACCGGCTTGGCCAGCAGCTTGAGCGGCTTGCCCAGGCCCATCCCGCCCTCGGCCTCGAGCAGCACCGGCTCGCGCGCCAGCGCGCGGCGCACGACGTCGACGTACTCGCGGGTGCGGCCGCAGCGGCCGGGTGAACGGCTCGCCGTACCAGCCCTCGGAGACCTGCGGCCCGCTCAGCCCGAGGCCGAGGCGGAAGCGCCCGTTGGAGAGCACGTCGAGCGAGGCCGCGGCCATCGCCGTGGCCGTCGGCTTGCGCGCGGGGATCTGCATCAGGCCCGAGCCCAGCGCGATCCGCTCGGTGCGCGCCGCGAGGTAGCCGAGCACCGAGACGGCGTCCTGTCCCCAGGCCTCGGAGATCCACACCGAGTCGAGGCCGAGCTCGTCGCCCAGCGACGCCAGGCCGACCTGCTCCGCGGGGGAGAACCACGGCCAGTAGGCGAGAAACAGCCCGATCCGCACCGGCGCGAGCCTAGATCATCCGCGCCGGGGCCACGGGATTCAGGCGAGTCAGGGCGAACAGGTCGATGGGATATACCACGAGGATGCTCGCTCCCGTCAGGAAGACGGTGCGTCGATGATCGGCGCGCCTGCAGCTCGTACGCCGGTGCGCGAGCTCAACCGCCTCCTGCGCGGCGGGCCGCCCGAGCAACGTCTCGAGGCCGCCCGCGCGCTGGCCGCTCGCGAGGACGCCGCCGGCGCCCGTCTGCTGGTCACCGCGCTGGCCCGCGCCGCGCTGCCCGCGCATCAGCTCGTCCTGCTGCTCGGCCGTCCCTGGGCGGTCGACGCCCTGCTCGTCGGGCTCGACCACGCCGACGACCTGCTGCCGGTCTGGGGCCCGCCCCCGGGCCACCCGCCGCTCCGCGTCTCCATCGCCCGCGCGCTCGGGCGGGCAGGCGACCCCCGTGCGCTCGAGCCGCTCCGCGGCCTGCTCGGGGCCGACGACCCGCGCGAGCGCCGCGCCGCAGCCCGGGCGATCCGCGCGCTGCACGCGGGCGCTCGAGTCGTCGTCACATAACAACGCTCGCATTTCGCCTGCAAGCGTCGTATAGTCCCCGGCCGACCAAGCCGAGTCCGGTGCCGTCTCATGGTGCCGGAGCGGGGGAACCATTGGCGATCGGAAGTCGGTCGCCGGGGGCGAATCGCCACACCGGGTGGCGTAGCGCTGGTCTCTAGCGCGAGCCCGTCAGCTCACCTCGTAGGCGCCCAGAGACCAGGAGAGTCCCCGTGCCCGAAAACACGATGCATGGCGTGCATGCACGCGATCTCAGCTCGCACGAGCTGTGGGAAGCGTCCCTGCTTCGATCTCGCCACCGCCGCGAGATCTTCCACGACGTCCGTAAGCGCCGGACCCGTCGCACGGCCGGCTCGATCGCGGCCTCGGCCACGATGCTCGGCGGCACCGCCGCGCCCGGTATCGCCGCCGCGGCCAACGGCTCCGGCACCTCGACGGGCACGGCCCAGAACGGCCTCGCCGGCTCGGTCCAGGGCGCTCGCCTGCTCGCCGAGGGCGCCAACGGACCGACCGTCGCGTCCGTCCAGGCCAAGCTGCGCGCCGTCATGCCGGGCATCTGGGTCGACGGGATCTACGGCCCGCAGACCGCCAGCGCCGTGCGCGCCTTCCAGCGCGCTCACGGCCTGCCCGTCTCCGGCCAGGTCGACGCGACCACCTGGGCGGCGCTGTTCCGCTCGGGCGTGACCTTCCTCGACGGCCGCACGGCCGCCCAGAAGGCGGCGGAGGCCAAGGCGCCCCCGACGCAACAGCGTTTCGTGATGGCTCCCTCGACGGCCAAGGCCACGAGCGACGTCACGCCGGCCGCCGACACCACCCCCGCGCCGGACAAGACGCCCGCGAGCGACACGACCGACTCGGCGCCGCAGACGGCCGACCTGACGACCCCGGCGAAGTCGACCGACGGCCCGGCCCCGGCCACCCCGAAGCCGGCCGCGTCCAAGCCGGAGCCGGCCGCGCCGAAGGCCAAGGCGGCCCCGGCCCCGGCCCCGGCGCCCGCCCCCACGACGCAGACGGTGTCGAACACCGGCGGCGGCTCGTGCGGCTCGGGCAAGTTCACCCAGCCCGCGCACGGTCCGATCACCGGCGTGTTCGGCGAGTCGCGACCGGGCCATCTCCACGCCGGCCTCGACATCGCCGCCGGGATGGGCACCGCGATCCGCGCCGCTCAGTGCGGCACGGTGAACTTCGTCGGCGTGCAGCAGGGCTACGGGAACATCGTGTGCATCCAGCACTCGGGCGGGATCTCCACCTGCTACGCCCACATGTCCCGCTTCAACACCACCCGGGGCGCCTACGTGCACGCCGGTCAGGTGATCGGCTACGTCGGCGCGACCGGCGACGCCACCGGCCCGCACCTGCATTTCGAGGTGCGCGTGCACGGCACCGCCGTCGATCCCAAGCCGTGGCTGGCCGGCCAGAAGCGCACGCCGGCCGGTGCGCACGCCACGCAGGCGCGTACCGCGAGCACGTCGGCCTCCTCGGCCAAGCGCCCGCGGGCGACGGCCGCGCTGGCGTCGAGCTCGTCCTCGTCGCAGGCGTCGTCCTCGCAGGCGTCGTCGAGCGGGCTGGAGTCCGGCTCGGGCTCGTCGAGCTCCTCGGGGCAGACGAGCGCACGGGCCGCGGCGGCCGACCAGCAGACGCAGCAGGCCCAGCAGCAGCGCGCGGTCGCCGCGCGCCAGCAGCAGGCCGCGGCGGTCACGACCACGCCGCAGCAGCAGCCGGTGGCAAGCGGGCAGTCGGCGGCGGCCTATCAGGCCCCCGCGCAGCCGGTGGCCCAGCCCCAGCAGCAGCCGGTCGTGCAGCCCCAGCAGCAGCCGGTCGCGACCACGCCGCAGCAGCAGCCGGTCGTGCAGCCCCAGCAGCAGCCGGTCACGACCACGCCGCAGCAGCAGCCGGTCACGACCACGCCGCAGCAGCAGCCGGTCACGACCACGACGCCGCAGCAGCAGCCGGTGACCCCGGCGCCGACCACGCAGCAGGCTCCGGCCGCGCCGCAGGTCAAGCCGGTCACGCCGGCGCCGACCGCGACGCAGCAGGCCCCGGCCGCGCCGCAGGCCCCGGCTCCGGCCGCGCCGCAGGTCAAGCCGGTCACTCCGGCCCCGACCGCGACGCAGCAGGCCCCGGCCGCGCCGCAGGCCCCGGCGTCCACGCCGCAGGCCCCGGCCTCGGCGACCACGCCGCAGGCCACGCCCGCGACGCCGGCCGCTCCGGCCACGCCGGCGGCCGACGCCGCGCCGGTCGCCGACCAGGGCTAGCGCCCAAGACGCCGACGCTCACGGCCCGTCCCGCCACCGCGGGGCGGGCCGTCGTCGTTCTAGGCCGGCTTGCGCGCGCCGACGAACTGCGCGAGGCCGGTGATCCGCTGGGTGACGTCGCGGAAGCCGAGGTCGCGCAGGGCGTCGGTGATCTCGTCGCGCTCGAACATCCGCAGGCCGGCTGAGCCGCCGACGATCCCGTCGACCGTGCGCATCGCCGACGAGCGCGTGCGGCAGCTCGTGAGGATCGCGATCCGCCCGCCGGGCGTCAGCACCCGCGCCAGCTCCTCGATCGCGCGGAACGGCTCGTCGAAGAGGTAGAGCGCGGCGAAGCAGCAGGCGGCGTCGAAGGAGGCGTCGCGGAACGGCAGCGCCGCGCCGTCGCCGCGCACCCAGGCGAGGTTGGCGACCTCCTCGGGTGTGTCGCGCACGGCGCGCTGGAGCATCGAGCGCGAGGCGTCGACGCCGACGACCAGCCCGTCGTCGCCGACGGCCTCGGCGAAGCCGCGCGAGAAGTTCCCCGGCCCGCAGGCGAGGTCGATCACGCCGTCGCCGGGGCGCAGGCCGAGCAGCAGCCGGGCGATGCGGCGCTCGTCGGCCATCCCCGGGCCGAGCACGCCCATCAGGGCCCGGCCGAGCGCCGGGCGCCAGAGCCGCTCGTAGATCATCGGCAGCGCGCCCGTGACCATCAGGCGCTGGGCCGGCGTGCCCGTCGGCTCCGCGTCGCCGCCGAGCAGGTCCAGCACGCCGTCGAGGACCGGCAGCTCTCCGCTCTCGAGCTCGCGGCGCAGCTCGTGCTCGAGCAGCGGGAGCGCCCGCTGCAGCCCCTCCGGCAGCGCCGTGGCGCTCACCCGGCGGGCGCCGCGTGCGGGGAGACGCTCTTCAGTGTGTGCATGCCGTCGTCGCCCTCGCCGCGTGTCTCGCCCTCGACGCCGAGCCGGGCGAGCCGGTCCATCTCGCGCTCGGCCAGGACCCGGGCCGGGTCGTCGTGCGGCAGGCCGGCGACGAGCTTGCCGAGCCGGTCGCGGATCTGCAGCGCGAAGTGCGGCGTCGAGGCGCCCATCAGCTGGCGCACGTCGTCGACGGAGACGGTGTGGTCGGGCTGGAGGCGTTGCGGGTGCTCGGCGGAGCTCATGGCTATTTCTGGATCTCGACGATCTCGAGGAGCGAGTCGATCTGGGCCTGCACCCGGGTCGAGACGGCACCCTCGTCGCCCACGATCCAGCCGCGATTGTAGACCCCGCGCACGGGGTCGTTCCGGTACCCGGGCTGGATGTCGAGCAGGTAGGAGCGCAGCGCCTTGGGCAGCTTGTCGGCGCGGTCGAGGAGCAGCAGCGGCCCGTAGGTCCCCGACGAGGCGAGCGCCGCCGCGGCGGGTCCGTCGAGCGGCCGGCGGCCGCTGGCGAAGAGCAGGCCGTGCCCGGGATCGACCACGCCCCAGCCGAATGAGCCGTCGGTGTAGCGGGCGAACGCGATCGCGTTGGCGACGGGATCCTTGGCGCCGATGCGCACGACGGTCCCGAGCTTCTTCAGCGTCGCCACCGCCTTGGCGCTGACGACCGACGACGGGCCGAGCACGTAGATCCGCGGCTTGGCGTGGCTCTGGATCGCGCGCTTGGTCGCGACCGGGACGGTGTCCTTGTTGACGAACAGCACGGGATCGCCCGTCTTGGCGGCGTAGGCCGCGGCGGGCACGCCGTAGGCCGCTTCGGCGCTGGAGACGACCATGACCGAGTCCGAGGGCTTGCCCCGCGCGGCGGAGAGGAAGCGGTCGACCCCCGCGGCGAGCTCGGCTGCGCCGGGCCGGCGCGGCGCGATGCGCGTGACGTGCTTGTCGGGGACCTTTGCCGTCTGGCCGACGGCGATCACCTGGCCGCCGCCCGCGGCGTCCGAGCCGGGGGGCTTGAGGGTGTCGATGGCCTGGCGCGTGGTCGAGGGCAGGCTGTCGCCGGCCGACAACAGCAACGGAGCGCGGATCGGCGGCGCCATCAGGGCCGCGGCGGCCGTGGCCGGGCGCCAGTCGCGCGCGTCGGCCAGGGCCACGGCCTTCGGGCGGCTGGCCTTCGAGCCGGAGGGGAAGACGGCGAGCGCGACGCCGGCCGCGTCGGTGATCGGGTCGGCGCCGCCCACGCGCGTGGTGTTCTTGGTCGCGAAGTCCGGGAAACCGAGCGACGCCGTGGCCTTGTCCTCGGCCGAGTTCGCGCCGGGCTGCGGCGCCGAGCGCTTGAGCTTGGAGACGCCGCTGACCCCGCCCTGCGGGGTGCTCGAGCCGTCGCTGCCGCCGCCGCAACCCGCGACGAGGACGCAGGCGAGCAGGGAGCAGAGCAGCGCGACGAGGGCGGAGGGGCGGCGCACCGCGGCCACCATACCGGGCGCGGTTGAGGCCTTCGCCGCCTCCGGGAGGACTCAGATGAACGCTCACGACCAGTAAAGTCTGGGCATGGACTTCAACCTCTCCGACGACGTCAAGGAATTCCAGGCGCAGTGCCACGCCTTCGCCGAGGAGGTCATGCGGCCCGCCGCGGCCCAGCACGACCGTGACCAGAGCGTGCCGTGGGAGGTCATCAAGGAGGCACGCGCCCGCGGCCTCCACGGCTTCGACCTCCTGCAGAAGATGGCCACCGACGATTCGGGCCAGCTCGGCGTGATCTACGCCGAGGAGCTCCATTGGGGCTGCGCCGGCATCGCGCTGGCGATCTCCGCCTCGACGCTCGCCGCCGCCGGCATCGCCTCCTCGGCCACGCCCGAGCAGATGGGCAAGTGGCTGCCCGAGTGCTTCGGCACCGGCGACGAGATCAAGACCGGCGCCTACGCGGTGACCGAGCCCCAGGCCGGCTCCGACGTCAAGTCGCTGCGCACGACCGCCGTCCGCGACGGCGACGAGTGGGTCCTCAACGGCGAGAAGGTCTTCATCTCCAACGGCGGCATCGCCGACGTCAACGTCGTCGTGGCCACCGTCGACCGCGAGCTCGGCCACCGCGGCCAGGCCTCGTTCATCGTCCCGGGCGACGCGCCCGGCTTCTCGATGGGCACCAAGGAGGACAAGCTCGGCATCCGCGCCTCGCAGACGGCGTCGCTGATCCTCCAGGACGTCCGCATCCCGCTCGACTACGTCCTCGGCGGCGTCGAGAAGCTCGAGTCCAAGCTCGAGCGCGCCCGCTCCGGCCAGAAGTCCGGTCCCTCCAACGCGCTGGCGACCTTCGAGGTCACGCGCCCCGTCGTCGGCGCCTCCGCGCTCGGCATCGCCCGCGCCGCCTACGAGTGGACGCTCGACTTCCTCGACGGCAAGGAGGACGAGTCCGGTCCGCTGCTCGAGCAGCAGCGCATCCAGCAGGTGCTCGCCGACGTCGCCACCGAGATCGACGCCGCCCGCCTGCTCGTCCAGCGCGCCGCCTGGATGGGGCGCAACGGCCACCCGATGACGGCGGGCCAGGGCTCGATGAGCAAGCTCAAGGCCGGCGACGTGGCGATGTGGGCCACGACCGCGCTGATGGACCTGATCGGGCCCGAGGCGGGGTCGACCGACCACCCGCTCGAGAAGTTCTTCCGCGACGCGAAGATCTACCAGATCTTCGAGGGCACGGCCCAGGTCCAGCGCCTGGTCGTCTCGCGCATGCAGGTCGCCGAGCGGCGCCGCACGCTCGAGGCCGCGCAGGAGATCGCCACCGACGCGGCCGAGAAGGCCGCCGGCGGCTCGCTGGCCGGCGCCGCGGCCTAGGCCGCGGCGCCAACCGGCGTCGCTACTTCAGCCCGACCGCGGCGCGGGTGAGCTTCTGGCCGCCCTGGTCGACCACGCCGGAGGTGATCGACGTGAACGCCTTGAGGTAGGGCAGCGCCTGCTGGAACCCGGGGTTGTTGCTCGCCCCGAAGTTCTGCGCGAGCTGGACGATCGCCGGCATCGAGATCAGGAACGCGGGCTTGCCGCCCCCGATCGCCGCCTGCGCGTCCTTGTAGGCCTGTGAGCTCGAGAGCTGACCGGGCGGGTTGAGCGCCCGGGCCACGCCGTTCTTGCCGTAGGCCACGACGACCTTGTTGCCGCGCGCCGCCACGTAGACCGGCGCGGGGAGGTTGGTCACCTTGACCGCGAAGCCACCCTTGATCGGGACGGTCTTCTCGCCGGCGCGCTTGGCCAGCACGCCGAACTTCTTGACCGCGGTCGCCGAGGCCCCGGGGTCGTTCGAGTCGATCACGACCGATGCGTTGAGGTCGAGCAGACCGGTGCCGCCGGCCGAGATCGAGAACCCGCCGATCCAGTCGAGCAGGTCGCGGTCGAGGTCGAGGCCCGTCTGCTGGCGCAGCAGCGACTTGAACTGCGTGATCGTCGCGCCGCCCGGCAGCTTCTCGGTCGCCTGGATCTGCTTGCGGACCTGGTCGCCGGCCGTCGGGGCGGCCAGCGCCAGCCAGGCGTCGCCCGGCAGCTTGGCCACGGCGTCGGCCGCCGCGTTCGAGTTCGACGCGCGCGCCGGCGTCTCGAAGCGGATCGACGAGTCGGTCACCGTGACCGCGGCGGCGATCGGCTTGAGCTGCTTGAACTGCGGCAGCGAGCGCAGCTGGCCGATCGCGATCGACGCCTGCGCGCCGCCGCTCTCGGCGATCACGTCGACGAGTCGCGGCACGTCGGCGTAGAACGTCATCAGGCCGTTGGACGAGACCTTGCTCGTCGCGTCCTTGTAGGCCTGCACCTTGGAGAGGCCGCTGCCCTTGATGGCGTCGACCGCGGCGCGGAAGGCGGGCTCGGTGCCGGCGATCAGCCAGCCCTTCACGACGCCCTGCGCCGTCCGGTCAGAGGCCGTGTAGGAGTACTTCTGGCCGTTGTAGGTCTTCTCCGTCTCCTTGCTGGAGTCGTTCTTCTCCGACTTCTTCAGCGCCTCGGCGGCCTTGTCGCCGTCCTTGGTGGAGACCAGGACGCCGAAGTCCGGCTTGCCGTTGCGCATGCCCGAGACGAACACCGCCGCCCGCTTGCCGAGCCAGGGCTTGATGTCCTTCTTGTAGTCGAGCTTGCCGGAGTCCTTGTCGGCGAAGGACTTCTCGAACGCCTTGTCGAGCACGGAGCCGATGCTCTTGCCCTGCGCGATCTTCTTGCCCGCCGCGTCCACGGAGGTCTTGAGGTCGCCGCTGGGCTGGATCTGGGCCACGCCGTAGAAGACGGCGGTCTTGGGGGTGGCGTCGGCCGGGTTGGCGTCCTCGGTGGACGCGCCGGATCCGCCGCCGCAGCCGCTGAGCGCGACGGCGAGGGCCGCGGCGAACGCGACCAGGAGCGGGAGGAGCCTTCTCATGTTCATGGTGCGCGAGGGTAACGGCGGGCGAGGCGGCCGTGGGACCTTGGACGGACGTCCGACCCGAATACGGCGTACTCGGCGGCGTTGGGCGCCGCGCCGAATGGCGCGCGCGCGAGGGATCACCGCTCCGACCGCGAATAAACGGGAGATGCGCGCCGATGTGTCGATCTGGCGCGATGTGGCTATATAGTCCCGCGAACGCCGAATCCCCCTCCGACGTGGAGAGGGACCGGGGGACCCAATCAGTTGGGGCGAATCTCGCCGTTTTGCGAGAGGCGCAGGCTCTTTCAGCGCCAGCCCGTCAGCTAACCCCGGAGGCCCACGAAAGAGGACCGGAACGTTGACACGCAAGATCTGCGTGCTCGCGCTCGCGTTGGCGAGCATGAGCACGGCTACCGCGCACGCAAGCGATCCCACCGCCCACTCCGGCGGTGCCGCCTTCGACGGTGCCCCCACGGCCGCGGCCAAGCCGACGGTCCCGGGCAAGAAGGGCAAGATCAAGAACGGGCTCGCCTACGCCCCGTCGCTCGCTCCCGCCGCCGTCAAGCGCGTCATCTGGGCCGCGAACAAGATCCGCCACAAGCCCTACATCTACGGCGGCGGCCACCAGAGCTTCGTCTCCCGCGGCTACGACTGCTCGGGCACCGTCTCCTACGCGCTGCACGGCGCGAAGTTCATCCGCACGCCGCTCGACTCGTCGTCCTTCATGGACTGGGAGCTCGCCGGCCGCGGCAAGTGGATCACCGTCTACACGAACCCGGGCCACGCCTGGATGAAGATCGCCGGCCTGCGGCTCGACACGAGCGGCCCCGGGCAGAGCGGTCCGCGCTGGCGCACCGTCCAGCGCTCCGGCACCGGCTTCCAGGCCCGCCACCCGCTGGGGTACTAGTCGCCTCCGCTCCTCGCGCCAGGGATGGCGTGGGGAAGCGAGCGGGGCTTTGCGAGAGCGAGGGGGGGGCTTCGTCGCGGCGTGTGCCCCGAAACGGGGGTGGGTGCAACTGGGGCGAGTGTTGCTCTAGAGCAACTTCGTCTGAAGCTCGAGACGCTGCTCGTGCCTCAAAGCGGCGTCGGTGGGTGGGGCGCTGCTGTGCCGGGAAGGAGGTTGGGTCGAAGCGGCCCGGCCTGCCGAGGGACGATCTGGCCACGTCTGAGGTGGCTGGTTCGTCCCTCGGCTCGCTTTTGCAGCGTGGGCGCCGCCTTCGCCTGATAGCGGCAGATGCCTCTTCTGCCTCGAAGTTAGGGGTGCGATCGAGGCGAGCGTTGCTCTAGAGCAACGCTCTAGTGACCCGGGCACCCCAGCCCCGCCCGCAGACGATGACCGCCGAAGTGCCTCGATACGGGTTCGCGAGAGTCGAAGCGTCGTGCGTGGGACTGCGGTGTACACCCGCAGTCTCGCGTCGTTCCCCACGCGGCCGTTGATTGGACGGCCCGCAGGCGGGTACTCCGCGGGAACCATGGCTGACCCGGACCATCTGGATCAGGAGTCGTTCATCGTGCTCGTCACGCAGGTGTGCGAACACGCGAGGCTCGCGGCCCGACCGGTCGCCGTCGTCCTGTCGGACGGCAAGACCGCGAGCGGCGTCCCCCGTCCGCTTCTGGCCGAGGCGGACGATCCGCTCCAGGCCGACGACAGCGGCTACTCGCGCCGTCTTGGCATCGGGGACGATCAGGTGGACCTGAACGCGATCGTCGAGATCCGGGTCCGTCACCACCCAGGGACCGAGGGGCGCGGGAAGACCTCCGCAGACCCGACGCACTACGGGCGGTAGCCGAGTCGCTCAGCGGGCGAGGCGGACGTCCGGCGGCTCGTCCTTGCCGGCCGACAGGGCGCGGTCCTCGTCGATCGCGCGCAGCGCGCGAACCGGAGCGGTGTCGCCGCCGCGCACCGGCCGGGTCTGCTCCTCCGCGCGCATCCGGGCGCGCAGGCGGATGAAGGCCTCGACCACGACCGGGTCGAACTGGCTGCCCGCGCAGCGGCGCAGCTCGGAGATCGCGAACTCCTCGGACTGGGCGGGCTTGTAGGAGCGCTGCGCGCGCATCGCGTCGTAGGCGTCGCAGACCGCGACGATGCGCGCCCCGAGCGGGATCTGCTCGCCGAACAGGCCGTCCGGGTAGCCCGTGCCGTCCCAGCGCTCGTGGCTCGAGCGCACGATCCGGGCCACCGACCCCAGCGAGGGCACCGCGGCGAGGATCCGCTCGCCGATCAGTGTGTGGCGGTGCATGTACTGCCACTCCTCCTCGTCGAGCGGACCGGGCTTGGCGAGGATCTCGGCCGGGATCGCGACCTTGCCGACGTCATGGAGCTCGGCGGCCTGGGCGACGTCGTCGGCGTCGGCCTCGGGCATCCCGAGGTCGTGGGCGATGACCGCGGCCAGGCGGGCCACGTCGCCGAGGTGCTCGTGCAGATCGGGCTGCTGCTCGGCCAGCACCGTCAGCAGGAGGTTGCGGGCCTGGCGCTTGACCGAGGTCGGGCGCGAGGCCTTCTCCGCGTACATGCGCTGGTCGGCCAGGCGCATCGCGTTGGAGGCGTCGCCGGCTTCGTGGCCGAGGCGGACCACGCCGTGCGAGGAGCGGACGGCGAAGCCCGGGCCTTCCTCGCCCAGCGCCGCGCGCGTGACCTGGACCATGCGGTCCTGGTCGACCATGCCGCCCGGAGGATCGGTCTGGACGAGGACGCAGAACTCGTCGCCGCCGAGCCGGTAGGCGGTCCCGTGGCCCTCGACCGCCTCGTGGAGACGGCGCCCGAGGCGGTGGAGCAGGAGGTCGCCCTCGGGATGGCCGAAGGCGTCGTTGTACTGCTTGAAGCCGTCGAGGTCGAAGGTGATCAGGAGCTGGTGCTCGGCCTCGCGCCCGGGCTCGGAGACGTGCGCGAAGGCGACCTCGAGATCCTCGAGGAGGCGGCGGCGGTTGCCCAGGCCGGTGAGCTCGTCGCTGCGCGCCTGCTCGTGGAGCTGCTGCTCGCGCTGCTGGGAGAGCAGCAGCATGGCGAGCAGGTGCTGGAAGGCGATCACCGCGACGCCGACGAGGACCATCGCGGGGAAGCCGGCCCGCTCGTAGAGGTAGACGCTCATCAGCGTCAGCAGGGCGGTGGTGAGCTCGGAGGCGAGCAGCGGCAGGAAGGCGTCGCGCACCGACTGGACGAAGGACGCGCGCCCGATCGCCGAGGCGTAGGCCGCGATCAACGAGAAGTTGAGCGCGAGCGCGAGCATGAACGTCCCCAGGACGGCGACGTAGTAGGCGGGCTCCTCGGAGCTCAGGCCGAAGCCCGTGGCCAGCGCGGAGAAGAGGACGCCGCCGGCCAGCGGGTAGAGCGTGAAGACGAGGAGGTTCTGCCGCGCGGCGTGGAAGGCCTCGCGCGTGCGCACGGATGTGACGACGGAGGTGATCAGGCCGAGGACCGCCGCCGGCGCTCCGCCGAGCAGGACCATGCCGAGCACGATCGCGGTGAACGAGCCGGAGACCTCGATCTTGGAGGAGCCCACGGAGACGGCGGCCCGGTCGCTGAGGACGGCGAGGCCGACGAGCAGGCCGAGCAGGGGGAGGTCCCAGTTCCCGCTCGGGGACGCAAGCGACGATGCCGGCGAGCGTTGCGGCGCCGATCGCCGCTTGGGCGACCTTCACGCGGGTTGGTACCGCTTGTGACTGGGCGGGGTTTTCGGACAAGGGGCTACCAGGGTGCCTTATGACCCAAAAACGGTCCAGTCATGTCTGATCGTGAGGGTTGGTCTCATCGGACATCTGTCCAGTCGCTCAAGGTTTCACTCAGGCGACCGAAACAGAGGAAGTCAACGGACCTCTCACAGGGAGAATAAAGAGCTACTTGATGCGGTAGGACACGGAAGGCCTCGCTCGGGCGAATAGCGGTTGACGGACGAAAGAACGTGCTGCTCGGGGCGAGCTACTTGATGCGGTAGGACACGGTCTGCCTTTCCATCTGGAGTTGACCCGACTGGTGACGCTGTGGGGTATGGCTCCAAAAGGGCTTGGCTCAAACTCCGCTTGAGGAGAAATGTCGGCGAATTGGACGTATGTCCGATACAGCTGACGCTCGTCCTCGCCGATTTGGGGTGTTTTGGTGCCTTCGGCGTCGTTGCAGTGCGTCGTCCCTCCGTTCTCGACTCCGAGCAGGAGTCGTGGCTTACGTCACGGCTGCTCGGTTGGTGGTTCCCTGCCCCCGGCCTCGCATGTGAGCGCTCGCGCTCTTGCGGCGCGGGCGCTCACGCATTCTCCGAGCGGGCTACGCTGAAGGCCAGTAATCGCGTTGCCCCCAAGGAGGCCCGATGCCCGGCCTGGCCGGACGTATCTCCACCGTCTTCAAGTCGAAAGTCTCGAAGATGCTCGACAAGGCCGAGGATCCCTCGGAGACCCTCGAGTACAGCTACCAGAAGCAGCTCGAGCTGCTGACCAGAAGGTCAAGAAGGGGCTCGCCGACGTCGTCACGTCGAAGAAGCGCCTCCAGCTCCAGCAGGGCAAGCTCGAGCAGCAGGTCGTCAAGCTCGACACCCAGGCCCGCCAGGCGCTGTCCGCCGGCAACGAGGATCTCGCGCGCGCCGCGCTCGAGCGCAAGCAGGCCGTCCAGTCCGAGCTCCAGGGCCTCGACCAGCAGGTCACCGAGCTCGAGGGCCAGCAGGAGCAGCTCACCTCGTCCGAGCAGAAGCTGCGCACGAAGATCGAGGCCTTCCGCTCCAAGAAGGAGGTCATCAAGGCGCAGTACTCCGCCGCCGAGGCGCAGGTGCGCATCTCCGAGGCCGCCAGCGGCGTCGGGGAGGAGATGGCCGACGTCGGCCTGGCGATGCAGCGCGCCGTCGACAAGACCGAGAACATGCAGGCCCGCGCGCAGGCCGTCGACGAGCTCGAGCAGGCCGGCGCGTTCGAGGACCTGACGCAGCTCGGCGAGGGCAAGGACGACATCGACCGCCAGCTCGAGCAGCTCACCTCCTCGAGCCAGGTCGACTCCGAGCTGGCTCAGCTCAAGGGCGAGATCGGCGGCGGCGAGGGCTCCAAGGAGCTCGGCGCCGGGCGGCCAGTCCGAGGGCAAGGCGTGATCGTCCGCCTCTCGGGCGAGGGGCAGTTCACCCTCGCCGACGACGAGCTGGCCGGGCTCAACGAGCTCGACAACCGCGCCGTCGCGGCCGTCGAGGCCGGCGACGAGGCCGGCTTCCGCACGCTGCTCGCCGAGATGGCCGAGCACGTCCGCAAGGTCGGCACGCTGGTCGGCGACGACGAGCTCAGCTCCTCCGACGTGATCATCCCGCCCGGCGACACGACGCTCGCCGAGGCGCAGGCGGACTTCTCCGGCGACGGCCTCATTCCCGACTAGCGGGAGGCCGCGGCGGCGCTACGCGTGGCCGACGGCGAAGCCGACGAAGGCGACGACCGCGCCGCCGAGCGTGACCTGGACGAGCGACTGCGTGAGCGGCACGCGCAGGTAGCGGCGGCGGACGAAGGCGATCGTCACGAGCTCGACCGCGACGACCGCGTAGGCGACGGCCAGCGCGGTCGAGAGGTCGGAGATGAGGAAGGGCAGCGCGTGGAACGTGCCGCCGAGGAACGTCGCGATCCCGGTGATCGTCCCGCGCACGGCGCTCGTGCCGCGGCCGGTCAGCGAGCCGTCGTCCGACAGGCCCTCGGAGAGGCCCATCGAGATCGCCGCGCCGAGCGCGGCGGCCAGGCCGACGAGCAGCGCGGCCCGCGAGCCCGCCACGTAGGCCGAGGCGAAGATCGGCGCCAGCGTCGAGACCGTGCCGTCGATCAGGCCGATCAGCGCGGGCTGGACGAACTGCAGCAGGCGCTCGCGCTCGCTCGCGTCGCGCCACTGACCGATCGCCGTGCGGGTTGCCGTGGTCATGCTTGAGTCATTATTGCAAATGAGTTAGAGTAAGGGACGCCTTATGGACGAATCCCTGGCCACACGCCTGCGCGCGCGCGGGCAGCGCGTCACCTCGCAGCGCCTCGTGCTGCACGAGGTGCTCGCCGACCTCAACCGCCACGTCTCGGCCGAGGAGGTCATGCGCGTCGGCCTCGGACCGCCTGCCCGGGCTCTCGCTGCCGACCGTCTACGCGACGCTCGAGCTGTTCGAGGAGCTCGGCGTCGTGCGCCGCGTGCCGGCGGCCGGGGGCGCGGTGCTCTACGACCCGCGCACGGACGACCACGCGCACCTGGTCTGCCGCAACTGCGGCACGGTCCAGGACCTCGAGGTCCAGCACGACCTCGCCCCGCTGCTCGCCGCCGCGGCCGCCACCGGCGCCGCGCCCGAGCGGGCGGAGGTCGTCGTGGCCGGGCTGTGCGCGGACTGCGCGGCTTGACGCCGCCGCCCGCCGCGGGTTGACTCGGCGCGTGCAGTTCGCGGCGCCCGCAGCGCACTACGACCGGTTCATGGGCCGGTACACGGCGAGCCTCGCCCCGGCGCTCGCCGACGCCGCCGGGGTGACGGCGGGCATGCGGCGCGCTCGACGTGGGCTGCGGGCCGGGCGGGCTGACCGAGGAGCTCGTCGCGCGCACCGGCGCCGCGAACGTCGCCGCGATCGACCCGGCCGAGCAGTTCGTGGCGGCGTGCCGCGAGCGCGCCCCCGGTGCGGACGTCCGCCAGGGAGCCGCCGAGGAGCTGCCGTGGGCCGACGGGGAGTTCGACGTCGCGTTGAGCTGCCTCGTGCTCGCCTTCATGCGCGACCCCGACCGGGGGGTCGCCGAGATGGCGCGCGTCACCCGTCCCGGGCGGCACGGTCGCCGCCTGCATGTGGGACCTCGCGACGGGCGGGATGACGATGCTCGCGACCTTCTGGCGCGCGGTGCGCGAGACGGTGCCCGACGTCGCGGGCGAGCGCGGCCGGCCCGGCACCGCCGAGGGCGACATCGCCGCGCGCTTCGAGCGGGCGGGCCTGCGCGACGTGGTCGGCGGCGCGCTGCGACGCCCGCGCCGACTACGCGGACTTCGCCGACTTCTGGGAGCCGTTCACGTTCGCGGTCGGCCCGGCCGGCGAGTACCTCGCCTCGCGCCCGGAGCAGGAGCAGGCCGCGATCCGCGAGGCGTGCCGTGCCGCGCTCCCGGACGGGTCGTTCTCCCTCGACGCCCGCGCCTGGTACGCGCGGGGCACGGTCTAGAGCGGGGCGCCCCAGAGGGGGAACCAGCGCTCGAGCTCCTCCTCGACGGGGAGCTCCTTGCCGATCTGGGCCTTGAGCTGGAGCTCGCGCTCGGAGTTGCGCTGCTGCTCGCCCGGCGCCGGCACGAACGGGTAGAACGCGCCGCGCTTGTAGTTGTAGATCCAGTAGACGGGCCGGCCGTCCTCGGTGAAGGCGAAGACGGCGGCGAGGATCCGCTCGCCGTAGCCGCCGGCCTCGAGCGCGGAGGAAACCGCGTTGATCCCGACCACGAGATCGTCGAAGTCGGGGTCGGACAGGACCATCCAGCGGTAGCCGAAGTCGTCGTCGCGGGAGTCGAGCTTCGTGCCCGTCTCCTCCGCGGTGCCGCCGACGACCTCCTCCATGTCGGTGAGGATCGTCTTGAAGTCGGCGGTCGACAGCGGCTGGAACACGATCGCCGCCTCGCCCTTGGGCTGGAGCCCGAGGGACTCGCTCAGCGTGAGCTGGGCCGTGGTCATCGCGAACAGCCGGTCGGTCGGCGCCGGCTGCTTCATCTTCCTCTTGCCGAGGATGACGTCGAAGAGACCCACGGGGCGGAGGCTACGCCGTGCCCTGGAGCTGCGCCTCGAGGCGCTGCAGGGCGGCGATGCGCTGCTCGAGCGGCGGGTGCGTCGCGAAGATCGTCTCCAGCCCGCGCTTGGCGCCGGCGGGGAAGATGAAGAAGGCGTTCATCCCGCTCGCGGCGCGGAGGTCCTGCTGGGGGATCCGGTGGATGCCGCCCGAGATCTTCTGCAGCGCGGAGATCAATGCGCTCGGGCGCCCGGTGATCATCGCCGAGGCGCGATCGGCGCCGAACTCGCGGTAGCGCGAGAGCGCCTGCATGAGCACGAACGAGACGGCGTAGACGACGACCGAGACGAGGATCAGGACCATCACGCCCGGGCCGTCCTCGTCGTCGCCGCCGCCGAAGCCGCCGCCGAAGAAGAAGCCGAACTGGACGATGTAGGAGGCGACCGTGGCGAAGAAGCTCGCGATCGTCATGACCATCACGTCGCGGTTCTGCACGTGGCCGAGCTCGTGCGCGAGCACGCCCTCGAGCTCGGCGGGGGAGAGCAGCTCGAGGATCCCGGTCGTGCAGCAGACCGTCGCCGACTTGGGCGAGCGGCCCATCGCGAAGGCGTTGGGCATCTCGGTCTGGGCGATCGCGACCTTCGGCTTGGGCAGATCGGCCTGTACGCAGAGGCGCTCGATCATCGCGTGGAGCTGCGGCGCCTCCTGCGGGGAGACCTGCTTGGCGCCCATGGCGGCGAGGCCGAGCTTGTCCGAGGCGAAGAGCTGGGCGACGAACAGGCCGCCGGCGACGACGACGATCAGCACGCCGCTCGCGCCCGAGGCGAACAGCGCCCCGATGAGCACCGCGTAGACCAGGCCGAGCAGGAAGATCGTCAGCGTCATCCGGGCCTGGAGCCCGCGATCCTTGCCGAACGTCGAAGAGCGCGCCATCGCGCTCTCATTCTGGCAGCCCGGAACGTCCGTTCCCTAAGGAGCGGCTGAAGACGGCGCGGTCAGCAGGGGCCGCCGTAGCGGCAGCTGACGGCGGCGGGGCGCTCCACCGGCCGGCCGGCGTCGATCGACCAGGCCAGGCGGATGAACTGCGCGTGCGTCCACCCGAGCGGGGTCGACGACCCCGTGCCCGTGCCCGGCGCGTGGCCCGGGCCGGCGGGCGGGTTGTGGTCCCAGACCTGCTCGGGGAGCATCAGCCCGTCGTTGGCGGTGTTGGCGATCGCGTCGAGGCGCTTGGTCGCGGCAGAGCGCGCTGCGGTCAGCTTCCCGGAGAGCTGGCCGGCGGCGAGCTCGTACTCGCCGCGCTCGCCGGCGAAGATCGGCCAGGCACGGCCGAGGTTGCCGGGCTTGGAGAAGATGTCGCCCGACGGCGTCTCGCCGTAGCCGTCGTGCTCGTAGCGGTGCCAGAACTGCCCGTTGGGGGTGTTCACGCCGAGCTCGCGGTCGACGACGGGGATCGTCGAGCGGACGTCGGGGTCGTCGGCGCGGCGGATGCCCAGGCGCACGAGCTCGAGGAAGCTCGGGTCCACGACCCGGCGCTGGTCGATCGTCGGGCCGCCGTCGGAGAGCGTGTAGGTCGTGCCGGCGTTCGGCGTTGCCGTCCACGCTGAGGCGCAGGAAGTACGGCGACTTCGAGAGCGGGCCGTTGGTCGTGACGGTCCACTATGCGCAGCTGCGAGCGCCACGAGTCGGCCGTCGCCAGCCAGCGGTCGGCCGTGGCCGGGGTCGCCGTTGACGCGGGCGATCCCGGCGGCGCACGACGAGCCCGGCGATCTGGGGCGCCGATGCTCGCCGGCGAGTAGCCCGTCGCGTTCTCCCAGCGCTCCTGGGGTGATCGGCCGCCCGGCGTAGGAGCACGACGGCAGGCCGTCGACGTGCTTGACGTGGCGTGGTCGCGCGTCGGTGCGGGCCGAGCTGCCCGGAGAGGAGGATCGGGTCAGGCGACCTCGTCGAGCTGCAGGCCCGTCCAGTGCGGCGTGCCGTCGACTGTCGGAGTTCTGCGGGAAGCAGCCGTCGGGCTTCTGCTGGCGGTTCGCACAGGTAGTCGAGCGCGCGCCCCGCGCCGCGCCGAGTCGCCGGCGGCGAACTGCGCGGTGGCGATCTGGTAGAGGTCGCGCGACCAGACGAGGTGGTAGGCGCCCGCCGGCGAGCCCAGCCCTGTGCCCCAGACCCACGGCATGCTCGGCGAGGCGATCGCCGCCGCCGCGGAAACGTCTTGTCCTCGCGAGGCGGCGAGCGTCATCAGCGAAGACGTCGTAGAGGCGCTTGTCGGCGCGCGACGCTCTGCGGGCGGCTGCAGGCCGTCGAGGTAGCGGTGCCAGCCGGCCCGCGTAGCGCGCGCGCGACGCGCGCCGTAGCCGCGCGCAGGGACGCCCGCGCGGTGCCAGCGCCGCTGCCGCCGGTCGGCGCGAAGCCGATCGCGATCGTCGCCGTCGCGGCTGCCGCGCGCCCGGTGAGGCTCAGGCGGCCGGTCTGGACGACGTTGCCGTGCCGGCGCCGACGCGTAGCTCCAGTCCATGCGGTGGTCGGAGCGCAGGTCCGTGCCAGCCGTCGCTCGTGCCGAGGTAGCCGCTCGACGTCGCGGGTGAACGCGCGGCGAGGCGACGAGCGCGCTGGCCGCCTTGGCGTCGGAGCGTCAGCAGCGCGCGCCGCGTGCTCGCGCCGCGAGTCGTCGTCGCCGTTGTGCCGACAGCGCTCGGGTCGTAGCAGCGCGTAGAGCGCGCAGCGCGCTTCTTCGTCAGCGCCTGGAAGTGGGACGTGGACGAGCACGACGGCGCGTGCCGGGTCGGTCGTGTAGGTCTTGGTGATCCGGTAGAGGCCGCCGGTCGGTGTTGACCTGGCGGTAGGAGAGGCTGCGCGCCGTCGGCGAGCGAGAGCGCGTGGCGGCGTGTTCGTGCTGCTCGCGGTCGGAGAACGACCGGCCGTCGCTGACGACGAACTGCGAGGCCGTGCACGGCCGGCGTCCCGAGGTTCGGGTAGTAGACCTCCGTCGAGCACGCCGCGGCCGAGGGTGTTCCAGACCCGGCTCGCGGTCGCGTGCGCGGTGCCGAAGCCGTCCTTGTTCCCCGGCGGCCCACACGGTCTTGGCTCCGGGCGCCCCGGGCGCGGTGCCCGCCGCGGAAGCTGCCGGGGCGAGCAGAAGGGTGGTGAACGCGACCAACGTGGCGAAGCGCACGAGGGAGGGCTACCCATAACCCCGGGACGAAACCTGCTTCCTGCAAGAAAGGGTCCCAGTTGCGGCGGTTTCGCCCGGCCGCTGCTAGTTCTACCGGCCGTCGATGACGCGTCGCGCGCCACTGATCGCCGTGCTCGTGCTCGCCCTGCTGGGCGGGCTTGCGCTCGTGTCCGCCGCCTCCGGCGACCAGCTCAGCCAGATCCACGGGAAGATCAACTCGACCCGCGGCAAGCTCGCCCGCAAGCAGGGCAAGGCGCGCATCCTCACGACGCAGGTCGCGGCCTACTCGAACCGGATCAACGGCCTGCAGGGCAACATCACCGTGCTCGAGGGGCGCCAGTCGCGCCTGCAGTCCGATCTCGACGTCAAGCGCCGCAAGCTGCTGGCCACGCAGGGCGAGCTGCGGACCGCCCGGGCGCGCCTGGTCAAGCTGCGGCTCAAGCTCCACCGCGGCCAGAAGGTCCTCGCCCAGCGCCTGGTCGAGCTCTACCAGGACGACCGTCCGGACATCGTCACCGTCGTGCTCTCGGCGCGCGGCTTCTCGGACCTGATCGAGAGCGGCGACTTCATCGCCCGCATCAGCGCCCAGGACAAGACGATCATCACCGCCGTGCGCGCGGCCAAGAAGGCCACGACGACCACGGTCAAGCACCTCGGCACGCTCGAGCGCCGCCAGCAGTCGCTGGCCGCCGCCGTGCTCGAGCGCCGCAACGAGGTCGCGCGGGTCAAGCTCGCGCTCGTCTCCCGGCGCGAGCAGTTCGCCTCGGCGCGCGCGGCCCGGGCCACGCAGCTGGCCTCGGTGCGCACGCAGGCCGCGTCGCTGCACCAGCACCTCGACGCGCTCCAGCGCGACGCCAACGCGGTCGAGGCCAAGATCCGCGCCGCCCAGGCCGGGCCCAGCGCCCTGGCCGCCGGCCCGATCCGCGGCAGCGGCCGGCTGATCTGGCCGGTCAACGGCCCGATCACCTCGCCGTTCTGCGAGACCCGCGCGTGGGAGAAGTGCCACCCCGGCATCGACATCGGCGTGCCCGAGGGCACCCCGATCCGCGCCGCCGCCACCGGCCGCGTGATCCTATGGCGCCGACCGGCGGCTACGGCAACTACACCTGCATCCAGCACTCCGGGCCGCTGTCCACCTGCTACGGCCACCAGTCGCGCTTCGGCACGCACGTGGGGGCCAACGTCAAGCAGGGGCAGGTCATCGGCTACACGGGTTGCACCGGCCTGTGCTTCGGCCCGCATCTCCACTTCGAGACGCGGATCAACGGGTCGGTCGTCAACCCGATGAACTACCTGTAGGCGTCACGAGCCGCCGCCGAGGGCGACGGCGCCGATCGCGCTGTTGCCGGTGCTCGAGCCGCTCTGGAACGAGCCGCCCGCGCAGTCGGTCTTCATCGCGATCGTGTGAGTCCCGGGTCCGACGACGGCCGACACGCCGGTGACGTTGACGTTGGTGAACACGTTGTTGACGTAGGTGAACCCGCTCCCGTCGACCGGTGCCTCGTCTACGTAGAGCCCGGTCGTTGGCGAGCCGGCGTCGCACTTCGTCAGCAGCGTTCCGCGGCCGAGCACGAGGAACTTCCCGGGGGTAGTCGTTGTGAAGGTCTCGGTGCCGTTGTTGAACTCGGGGGTGGTCGACGGCACCCCGCCCGAGGTCGTCGCCTGGGACTTGCCGTCCGTCGGCCCGGGAGGGCCGGTCTCGCCCTTGTCTCCCTTCAGGCCCTTGTCGCCCTTGAGGCCCTGCTCTCCCTGCTCGCCCTTCGCGCCCTTGGGGAGCTGGCCGGTCTTGAAGTCCTTCGCGAGCAGGGACCCGTCGGTGACGTCGACGCTGCGGATGCGCGTCACGTCGGCGCCGGTCAGGGAGTTCGTCTTGACGTCCTTGCCGGTCAGCGAGCTGTTCTTGACGTCCGCGCCCGTGAGCGACGAGTTCTTGACGTTGCGCCCGGTGATCGTCACGGCGGCGTACGACGTGCCGCCGAGCGCGACGAAGAGGGCGAGGGTGGCGACGACGTTGGCGTAGCTCAGGCGGGGCTTTCGCATCACTGCTCCTGGATCCGTGGCGGTCGAACCGACTCAACCAGACGCGCGGAGGCTCGGAGCCAGTGCGCCGTACGCTCCGGGTCCATGCAGCCCGAGATCCACGTCTTCGGCCTGTCGATCAAGACGTTCGGGCTCTGCTTCGCGGCGGCCTTCCTCGCCGCGGGCGCCGTCGTCGCGCGGCGGATGACCGAGCTCGGCCGGCCGGCGGACGACGCCTACGGGATGACGATGTGGGCGCTGCTCGGCGGCCTCGTCGGCTCGCGGGTCTACTACCTGATCCAGCACTGGGGCGACGTCCAGCACGACATCATCGGGTCGCTGTTCTCCGGCTCGGGCCTCGTCTGGTACGGCGGCCTGATCGGCGGCGCGCTCGGCGTGATGTTCTGGGCCTGGCGCAAGGACTTCCTCGGGCTCGCAGCTCCTCGACCTCGCCAGCGTCCCGCTCGCGCTCGGCTACGCGATCGGCCGGATCGGCTGCCAGATCTCGGGCGACGGCGACTACGGCAAGGCCAGCGACGTGCCGTGGGCGATGGGCTACCCGCACGGGACCGTCCCGACGGCGCCCGGGGTGGAGGTCCACCCGACGCCGATCTACGAGACGCTGGCCATGGGCCTGGTCGCGTGGGGCCTATGGCAGCTGCGCGACCGCTTCCGGCCCGGCGTGCTGTTCGCGCTCTACCTCGTCTTCGCCGGCGTCGAGCGCTTCCTCGTCGAGTTCCTGCGCCGCAACGAGGTCGTCGCGCTCGGCCTGACCGGGCCGCAGCTCGAGAGCGTTTTGCTCGTGCGTGGCGGGCGTTGCCGGCCTTGCGTGGCTGCGTTCTGCAAGAAATCCTGCATAGAGCAGGAATCCCCCCACCCCTCTGGTACGGTCCGCGCCGTCGAAATTGCCGAATCGCCAGCGACTTCCGAGCGCAGGCGAACGGGGGACCCAATGTGGACCGGTTCACCGGTCCGCGGGGGCGAATCGCGGAGCTTTTCCGCGTAGCGCGCCGGCGCGAGCCCGACAGCTCACCTCGTAGGCGGGACCGGAACCGACAACTGAGGTGGATCAACCGATGGCCGAAACGACGGTGCGCGACCTTGCGCGTCTTGAACCCTGGGAGGAGTCCCTCGAGCGCTCGCTGACGCGGCGCGCGCTCGCCGACGCCCCGCAACGTCCCTCCGAGCTGCTCGTCGGCCGCCGCCGCGCGTCCGTCGCCGCGGTGGTCGCCGTCGCCGGCGCTCCCGCCGGGGCCGTCGCGGGCGCGACGCTGGCCACGCCCTCGGTCGCCCAGGCCGCCCACTTCAAGGCGATCCACCACCACGCGATCGGCGCGCGCGTCGCCAAGCTCCAGCGCCTGCTCCACCTCCACGCCGACGGCCGCTTCGGCAACGGGACGCTGAAGGCGGTCAAGCGCTTCCAGCGCCGCCACGGCCTGACCGCCGACGGCGTCGTCGGCGCGGCCACCTGGCACGCGCTCGTGCGCGCCAACGCCACGCACGCCTCCAGCGGCTCGCGCCACCACCGCTCCAAGGTGCCCGCCTCGCGGGCCCGCGCGATCCAGCGCGCGCTCGGGCTGACCGTCGACGGCGTCTACGGCCCGCACACCAAGCGCGCCGTCAAGCGCTTCCAGGCCCGACACGGCCTGACGGTCGACGGCGTGCCGGGCCCGCAGACGATGGCCGCCCTGCACCGGCGCGCGCGCCGCGCGCCATCACCGCTCCCACCGGCGCGCCTCGCGCGCCCACGGCAGCGTCCGCACGCTGCAGCGCCGCCTCGGCGTCACCGCCGACGGCGTCTTCGGCCCGGGCACGGAGCGCGCGGTCAAGTCGTTCCAGCGCCGCCACGGCCTGACCGCCGACGGGATCGTCGGCCCGGCCGACCTGGCGCGCGCTCGGCGTGCACTCGAGCAAGGTGCTCAAGCCCAAGCACCGCCGCGGCCGGACGCACTCGCTCGCGCGGCGCCTCGGCGATCTCGCCGGCTGATCGCGGCCGGCAACCGGATCGCGACCGCGCCCTACGTCTACGGCGGCGGGCACGGCTCGTTCCACTCGTCGGGCTACGACTGCTCGGGCTCGGTGTCCTACGTGCTCCACGCGGCCGGCCTGCTGCGCTCGCCGCTCGACTCGTCGAGCTTCATGTCGTGGGGCCGGGCGGGTCGCGGCCGGCACATCACGGTCTACACCAACCCGGGTCACGCCTACCTGGTCGTCGACGGCCGTCGCTTCGACACGTCGGCGATGAGCCAGACGGGCGGCTCGCGCTGGACCAACCGGATGCGGGACTCGGGGGGCTTCGTGGCCCGCCACCCGGCCGGTTTCTAGCCCGCGGGAAAAGGGGTACTGAAGCCCGCGGATCGGCGGGTAGCCTCGCGCTCGAGGGCGACCCCTCCCTCGAGCCGTACCCTGTACCCCAACCTCCTGGACCCCGAACGACCGCGTGACTCTGCGTCCCCGCGCCTATCTGGCCGGCCTCGGCGCCAGCACCTCCATGTTGGCGGCCGCCGCATGTCTCGTCGCGGTCCTCGTGACGGTCCTCGCCACTCACGGCGGCCTCGGTTCCCTCGGCTCCGCGCCGGAGGGCTCGTCGGTCGCCGCGTCTCGCGCCGCCGCCACGGTCGCCACCCCGCCGTCGGCGGCCGGCGCGCCCGCGCTGCGCGGCGCCGCGCTCGACCCGCGCCGCTCGCGGTCCCGCCGCGACACGCCGGTCGGGCGGCCGCGCCGCGCCCGTCCGCTCCGGCGGCCGGCTCGGCGTCACCCGCACCGGCACGCGGACCGCGCCCCAGCGTCCGCTCGGCGCGGCAACGCGCCCTCGACCCGGCCCGTCCCGACGACGACCTCGACCGGCCGTCCGGCCTCGCCGCCGGCCCCGGCGCGCAACCCGGTGCGGTCCGTGACCGCGCCGGTCGGCCAGACGGTCACCAACACGACCCGCAGCGTCGGCACCACGGTCACCTCGACGACGAACACCGTCGGCAACACGGTCAAGAACGTCGGCAACGCCGTCCCCGGCCCCGTCGGGCCCACGGTCCAGCAGGTCGGCCAGGTCGTGCAGACGACCGGCCAGAGCGTCGGCCAGACGGTCGACACCGCCGGCTCGGCCGTCGGCGGGATCCTCGGGCGCTAGCCCCCCGCCGCTCAGCGTCCGCTTGAGCCAGCGCACGGAGAACGCCTCCATGTCGCCGTCGGCCTGGATCGACCGGTGATGGCCGCCCGGCGTCGTGACCAGGCGCGAGCGCTCGGAGCGAAAGCGCGTGGCCAGCTCTCGCGAGTGGGAGACCGGCACGCGATCGTCGCCCTCGGCGTGCAGCAGGAGGACCGGGATCTCGAGATCGTCCATCGCCAGGGTCTCGTCGTGCTCGACGAGGAAGGCCGACAGGGCGTCCTCGTCGGCGCGGAAGTCGAAGCGGCCCTCGCGCAGGCCGCGCCGCAGCCCCGTCGCCGAGGCCGGGCAGATCGCCACGACGCCCGCCGCGCCGACCCGGGCCGGCCGCCACGAGCGCGAGGTAGCCGCCCATGCTCGACCCGCGCAGCGCGCGCGGGACGCCGGCGGGCAGGAGGTCGGCCACGGCCAGGACGTCGGCCACGGCGCGGCCGTCGAGCGACCCCTCGCTCTCCCCGTGACCGCGGAGATCGGGAACGATCGCGGCGAGGCCCGCCGCCTTGCAGGCGCGCGCGAACGGGTGGTGGCGCTCCTTGCTCGAGCCCGCCCCGTGGAGCACGACGACGCCGCCCGCGATCTCCCCGGCCGGGCGCCACAGGGTGTAGGCCAGGCCGTCGACGACGCCCTCGTCGTCGGGCGGGGCGAGGTCGGTGCGATCCATGACGGCATAATCGCGCCTGCCATGCCCCAAGCGCCGCCCGCCTCCCTCTCCTCGGTCTATCCGCTCGGCACCCGCGTCAACGAACGCGGGCACCTCGAGATCGGCGGCTGCGACCTGGCCGACATCGCCGCCGAGTTCGGCACGCCGGCCTACGTCGTGGCCGAGGACGACCTCCGCGCGCGGGCCCGCGCCTTCCGCACGGCGCTGGCCGACCGCCACGGCGGGCACGGCGACGTGATGTTCGCCTCCAAGGCCTTCCCCTGCTCGGCGGTCTACCGCGTCTTCGCCGAGGAGGGCCTCGGCTGCGACGTCGCCTCGGGCGGGGAGCTCTTCATGGCCCTGGCCGCCGGCTTCGATCCCGCGCGGATCGTCATGCACGGCAACGCCAAGAGCCGCGCCGAGCTCGAGCAGGCCGTCGCCGCCGGGGTCGGGCTGATCGCGCTCGACTCGCGCCACGACGCCGAGCGCCTGGCCGCGGTGACCTCCGGCCCCCAGGACGTGCTGCTGCGCGTCACGCCGGGCGTCGAGGCCGACACCCACCACGCCGTCCACACCGGGCACGCGGGCTCGAAGTTCGGGGTCGGCCTGCGCGAGGCGGCGGAGATGATCGCCTGGCTGCAGTCCTCCGAGCACCTGCGCCTGCGCGGGCTGCACATGCACATCGGCTCCCAGCTCTTCGACCTCGAGCCGTTCCGCGCCGCGGTCGGCGCGCTCTCGGCCCTGGGCGACTTCCCGGTCATCGACGTCGGCGGCGGCCTCGGCCGCGACCTACCTCGAGGACGAGGAGGCGCCGAGCGCCGAGACGTGGATCGACGAGGTCACGGGCGCCGTGCACGACCTCGTCGGCCCTGACACGGAGCTGATCGTCGAGCCGGGGCGCGCGCTGGTCGCCAACGGCTGCGTGACGCTCTACTCGGTCGAGACCGTCAAGCGCAACGCGTCGCTGTGGGTCGCGGTCGACGGCGGGATGTCCGACAACCTGCGCCCGATGCTCTACGACGCCCGCTACGAGGCCCGCGCTGGCCACGCGGCCGGCGACGCCGAGCGACGTCAAGTGCCGGATCGCCGGCAAGCACTGCGAGTCGGGCGACGTGATCGTCTGGGAGGCCCACCTCGACGACCCGCGGCCGGGCGACCTGCTCGTCACGCCGGCCACCGGCGGCTACGGCCACGCGATGGCCAACAACTACAACGGCGTCCCGCGCCCGCCCGTCGTGTTCTGCGCCGGCGGCGACGCCCGCGCGGTCGTGCGCCGCGAGACCTACGACGATCTCCTGGCCCGGGATGTCTGAGTTCCGCGTCGGCCTGCTCGGGCACGGCACGGTCGGCGGGGCGTTCGACACGCTGCTGGCCGAGCGCGGCGAG
This sequence comes from uncultured Solirubrobacterales bacterium, assembly GCA_963737395.1. Lineage (GTDB taxonomy): Bacteria > Actinomycetota > Thermoleophilia > Solirubrobacterales > Solirubrobacteraceae > JBBQAA01. The sequence goes on from CAVTSQ010000011.1 coordinate 274,758, forward strand.
GCGATCGAGCGCATCACCGGCATCCGCCCGGTGCTCTCGGGGGTCCTGACCACGTCCCGCGGCGACTTCGAGCAGATCGTGGGGGACTCCGACCTCGTCGTCGAGGTGATGGGCGGGATCGACCCCGCGCGCGACTACGTCCTGCGGGCCATGCGCGCCGGCAAGCACGTCGTGACGGCCAACAAGCAGCTGCTGTCCCAGTTCGGCGAGGAGCTGTGGGCCGAGGCGCGCGAGCACGGCGTGCAGCTGCGCTTCGAGGCCTCGGTGGCCGGCGTCGTCCCGGTCATCCGCGTGCTCCAGGAGACGCTGGCCGGCGCGCACATCGAGCGCGTGCACGGGATCGTCAACGGCACGACGAACTTCATCCTCTCCGAGATGGCCCGCACCGGGCAGTCCTACGAGGAGGCCCTGGCCGAGGCGCAGCGCCTGGGCTACGCCGAGTCCGATCCGAGCGACGACGTCGGCGGCGCCGACGCCGCGGCGAAGATGGCGATCCTCGCCCGCCTGGCCTTCGACACCCCGGTCCACCTCGACGACGTGCGCTGGGAGGGGATCGAGCACATCACCTCCGACGACATCGAGTACGCCCGCGACCTCGGCCTGGGCCTGAAGCTGATCGGGACGGCCGAGCGCGTCGACGACCGCGACGGGGTGGCCGGGCTCTCGGTCCGCGTCCACCCGGCCTTCCTCTACCCGGGCCATCCGCTGGCCTCGGTCCACGGCCCGTTCAACGCCGTCACGGTCGAGTCGCCGTCGATCACCGAGATGACGATGTCCGGCCCCGGCGCCGGCGGCCCGCAGACCGCGAGCGCCGTGCTCGGCGACGTGATCAGCGCGATGATCCCGCCCGCCTCGACGCCGCCGACGTCGAACCGGCTGCCGATCGTCAAGGACGTCGTCTCGAGCTTCTACCTGCACATGGACGTCGACGACCGGCCGGGGGTGCTGGCCCAGGTCGCGCAGATCCTCGGGCTGCAGGGCGTGTCGGTCCGCAGCGTCGTCCAGAAGGGCCTGGGCGAGCGCGCGCGCCTGGTCATGGTCGTGCATCCCGTCTCCGAGTCGCGCTTCTTCGCGGCCCGGGAGTTGATCGCGGGGCTGGAGTTCATGCGCTCGCGCCCGCGCGCGATCCGCGTGATCCAGGAGGAGTTCCAGTGAGCCTGAGCCGCCGGTGTCCTCCGGGCTGATCGAGCGCTACCGCGAGCGGCTGCCGTTCGCCCCCGACGATCCTGTGGTCTCCCTCGGCGAGGGAGGGACGCCGCTCGTGCGCGCGCCGCGGCTCGGCGAGCGCGTCGGCGCGGAGGTGTGGCTGAAGTTCGAGGGCGCGAACCCGACCGGCTCGTTCAAGGACCGGGGGATGACCTGCGCCGTCTCGGCCGCGGTGCGCGAGGGCGCCGAGGCCGTCCTGTGCGCCTCGACGGGCAACACCGCGGCCAGCGCCGCCGCCTACGCCGCCCGCGCCGGGCTGCGCGGCGCGGTGATCGTCCCCGAGGGCAAGATCGCCACCGGCAAGCTCGCCCAGGCGCTCATGCACGGCGCGCGGGTCGTCGCGCTGCAGGGCAACTTCGACCAGGCGCTCGAGCTCGTCCGCGAGCTCGCCGACCGCCACCCGATCGCGCTGGTGAACTCGGTCAACGAGTTCCGGATCGCCGGGCAGAAGACCGCGGCGTGGGAGATCGCCGAGGAGCTCGGCGAGGTCGAGGCGCTCTGCCTGCCCGTCGGCAACGCCGGGAACATCACCGCCTGGTGGGCGGGCTTCCAGGAGGATCGGCGTTGTCGCCGCGGATGTACGGCTTCCAGGCCGAGGGCGCCGCGCCGCTCGTGCTCGGGCACCCCGTGGCCGAGCCCGAGACGGTGGCCAGCGCGATCCGGATCGGCAACCCGGCCCGCTGGGAGGAGGCGATGGACGCGATGACCTCCTCCGGCGGCGCGGTCCGCGCGGTCTCCGACGCCGACATCCTCGACGCCTACCGCTTCCTCGCTGCGCGGGAAGGGGTCTTCTGCGAGCCCGCCTCGGCCGCGAGCGTCGCCGGCCTGCTGCGCCACGGCGCCGGCGGGGCCGAGTCGGTCGTCTGCGTGCTCACCGGCCACGGCCTCAAGGACCCGCAGACCGCGCTCGACCAGGCGACCGGCGTCCTGCCCTGCCCCGCCGACATCGGCGCGGTCGAGCAGGCCGTGCTCGGGTAGGGGGGATGGGTGAACCCGCGACCCCACGCACGCGGATGCGGTGTCGGATGACCGCCGGATCGCGGTCATCGGATCGACGCATGCTGCCGGCATGCGCTCGATCCTGCTTTCCGCGACCGGCGATCCCCGACCCGCGCACCGCGCACGCGCGGCCACGAGTTCACCCATCCGGATGAACCGCCGCCGCGTCGTCCGCGTCCCCGCCTCCTCGGCCAACCTCGGCCCGGGGTTCGACTCGATGGCCGCGGCGCTGTCGCTCCACGTCGAGGTCGAGGTCGTCGAGACCGGCTCGTTCGCGGTCGAGACCGACCTGCAGATCGCCCGCGGCAAGCGCAACCTCGTCGTGCGCGGGTTCGAGGCGCTGCACCCGGCCGACGACTTCACCTTCCGGATCGAGAGCAACGTGCCGCTGTCGGGCGGGCTGGGCTCGAGCGCGGCGGCCTACCTGGCCGGGCTGCTGGCCGCCGACCACCTGTTCGAGCTCGACGCCGACGTGCTCGCCCTGGCCGGCGAGCTCGAGGGCCATCCCGACAACGTCGGCGCGGCGCTGCGCGGCGGGTTCGTCGTGGTGCGCCGACGGGGAGGTGGCGCGCTTCGAGGTCCCGGCCGGGCTGGAGGCCGTGCTGCTCGTCCCCGACGAGGCGGTCCGCACCCGCGAGGCGCGCCGCGCCCTGCCCGCGACCGTCCCGCACGCCGACGCCGCGGCCAACGCCGCCTACGCGGCCACGCTCGCGCTCGGCCTGGCGATCGGCGACTGGGAGCTCGTGCGCCGCGGCCTGCACGACCGCATCCACCAGTCCTACCGCGCCTCCCTGTTCCCGAAGTCCTCCGCGCTGCTCGCGCGCGCCGAGGAGCTCGGCGCGCTCGGGGCGACGGTCTCCGGCGCCGGCCCGACCGTCCTCTTCTGGTCGCACTACGAGCTGACCGCCGGGCTGGTCGAGCGCCTGAGCCGCGAGGCGGCCGGCTGGGCCACCGTGCAACGCGTGCCGTTCGAGCCGATGGGCGCGGACGTGCGGGCTTCTGTAGCCCTACGGCCAGAACCGCACCGGCGTCCCCAGCGGCACGGAGAGGACGAGCCGGCGGACGTCGCGGCGGTGCGCGCGCAGGCAGCCGAGGCTCGCGGCGTAGCCGACGCTCGCCTCGTGCGGGGTGCCGTGGATCGCCAGGCGGTCGCCGCCGCCCCAGCCCTGCGGCGTGTTGGTCTGGTGGCCGGTCAGCGCCAGCGCGCAGCAGCCGTAGGCGCCGTCGCTGGGGGAACTTGATCCGGTCGGTCACCGCGTAGCGCCCGGGCGGGGTGGGGTGGCCGGGGCGCCCGACGGCGACCGGGAAGCGCTGCATCACGCGGCCGGCGCGGCGGACGACGACCTCGCGGCGCGACAGGGAGGCGTCGACGCGCCAGTCGTTGGCGTACTCGAGCACGTGACGCCCGGAGATCCAGCCCGTGCGGCCGTTGGGCAGCTCGGGCGCGCGGACCTGGATCCAGCCGCCGCGATGGCCGACGACGCCGAGGATCCGCCGCGAGCCGAACTCGGTCTTCCGGCTCAGGCGGGCGAGCACCGCGCCGCCGCCGGGCTTGGCGCGCAGCTCGGTCGAGGACAGCAGCCAGGCCGTCGCCGCGGCGGGGATGCCGGGCGGCGGGACGTGCCGCCGCGCCGGCGCCGCGTCGCCGGCCGCCGCCCACGTGACCGCGAGGATCGACGCGAGCGCGAGGACGGCGCGGGCCACCGGGTCAGGCCTTCGTCGCCGCTCCGCGTTCCTGCTCGCGCAGCATCGCGCGCACGCGCTGGCGCTGATCGGACATCCCGAGCCGGCCCAGCACCTCCTCGGCGACCTTGAGGTAGTCGGTGCCGAGGTCGCGGCGGTGGTCGAGGATCGAGACGGCGCGCTCGGCCGACTCGGCGTAGGCGATCGAGGACCGGACCGTGGTCTCGAAGAGCTTGTCCTCGAAGTGGTCCTTGAGCGAGGCGTAGGCCTCGCGGGAGTGGACGGTGCGCATGTCGGCGATGTTGAGCACGACGCCGAGCCACTCGAGGTCGGGGTTGAGCCCGTCGCGGGCCAGGTCGATGACCTCGAGCGCCTGCTCGACGCCCTGCATCGCGAAGTACTGGGCCTCGGCCGACAGCAGCGCGTGGTCGGCCGCGACGAGCGCGTTGACCGTCAGCAGGCCGAGCGCCGGCGGGCAGTCGATCATCACGACGTCGTAGGAGCGCTTGACGTCCTTGAGCGCGCGGCGCAGGGTCAGCTCGCGGCCCATCTTGCCGCCGAGGACGAGCTCGGCCTCGGCCAGCGTCAGGTTGGCCGGGATGACGTCGTCGTGGATCGCGTCCTTGGCCTTGGCGCTGCCGAGCAGGACGTCGGCGACCGTCGGCTCGGCGTTGGGATCGATGTCGAAGTAGTCCGACAGGTTGCCCTGCGGATCGAGGTCGACGGCGAGCGTCGACGCGCCGGCCCGCCGGAAGACGTCGGTGAGCGTGCGGACCGTCGTGGTCTTGCCGGTGCCGCCCTTCTGCGAGAGAACCGCGATGACCTCGGACATGGCCGCGGAGAGTACCCCGCCGCGTCCGGGCGCCTAGCGGACGAGCGGCTCGCCGTGGTCGGTGGCGCCCTCGCGCATGCCCGAGACGACGGGCACCGAGAGGAATCGCAGGGTGTGGCGGCCCACGAGGATCGCGTCGCCGTCGGCCAGCGGGCTCCACTCGACGCGCGTTGCCGTTGACGAAGACCCCGTTCAGGGAGCGGTCGTCGAGCACGCGCAGGCCGTCGTGGCCGCGGACCACGAGGGCGTGGCGGCGCGAGACCGTGGGGTCGTCGAAGCGGATGTCGGCGGCCAGCGAGCGGCCGATGCGGGTCCAGTCGCTGCCCGAGCGCGTAGGCGTGGACCTCGCCGTCCTCCTCGAAGGCCAGGTAGTCGCCGGGCTCGCCCAGCCCGCGGCGCAGCTCGTCGACCCAGTCGGTCGCCTCGGCCTCGGGGGTGGGGACGACGCCGGTGTCCTGCGTGAACAGCGAGGCGCGCTCGAAGGCGGATCCCCCGCAGGCGGGGCAGGCGGGGAGCTCGTCAAAGGCGGCAAGGGTCAGCGCGTAATCGCAATCGGTACACCGAAACGACCCTGCGCCGGGCAATGTGCCCGTCTCGAGTGACGTCATCTTTGCCTCCTGTGGCGCCGGGCGGAGCGGAGTTGGACCCGACTGCCACCGAACAGTGTAGACCGCCGAGGCCGCTCGGGCGTCCTCGCCGGACGACGGGCTACCCGGCCTCCGAGCCGAGGAAACGCCGACCCAAAAGGCCCGCCGATCCGGCCAATCGCGCCTTCTCCCGCAGTTGCAGGGAGGACCCGCGCGCGCGGCGGCGAACGACCACGCATGCGCACGCTCACCCCCTCCGTCCGGGACCTCGAGCGGTGGCTGCTGCAGCGCGGCGTCGGCGCGCTCGTGGCCGGCCGCTCCCGCTGCGGTCACTGCCATCGCACGCCGCTGGTCGGCGAGCACGTGCATCTCTACGAGCGCGGGCAGCTGCTGTGCGATCTCTGCCGGGACACGCGCAAGCAGTCGCCGGTCGCCACGCGGCTCGTGCGCTCGGCCGAGCACGGGCTGGCCGTGCGCCATCCGCCGCACGCCGCCGCCGCCTAGAGCGACGCCGCCGCTGCCGCGCGGCCCATAGACTGCGCGGCCGATGGACCCCGTGACCGTCTCCGCGCTCGTCGGCCGCCCCCGCGAGGAGGTCTACGCCTACCTCTCCGACGTCGCCAACCACCCGGAGTTCACCGACCACTTCCTCAAGGACTGGCACCTGACCCGCGAGCAGTCGCGCGGGGTGGGGCGCCGGAGCCCGCTTCCGGGTCGACGCGCCGCTGGCCCGCTTCAGCTGGGCCGACTTCACGCGTCGCCGAGGCCGAGGCGCCCTACCGGCTGCTCCTGCACGGCCGCGGCGGCAAGTTCAACCGCATCCGCCAGCGCACCGAATGGCGCCTGACGCCCGGCCCGTCGGGCACGACGCGAGGTCGAGGTCACGATCGAGACCCTCCCCGTCCTGCCCAGCGACCGGGTGCTCGAGGTCTTCGCCGGCCAGCGCTGGTTCAAGCGCCGCTTCGCCAAGGCGCTCCGACGCCTGAGCGCCATCCTCGAGGAGGATCGCGACCGGGGCCAGCGAGTCACCCTCGCGGGCCGTTAACATCACCCGCCGCCATGGCTCGTCCTCTCCGCTTCGTCGCTCTCGCCGCCGTGATCGCCCTCGCCGCGCTCGTCTCCGGCTGCGGTGAGAAGGAGTCCGCCTACCACCTGGCCAAGACCGAGGGCCCGTACCTCGCAGGCCGGGCCGCTGACCTACCAGATCCAGCTCTCCCGCGAGCTCAACGCCCGCCAGCCCTACGACGAGCAGATCCTCCACGGTGTCACCGGCCGGCACCAGCCTCCGCAAGGGCGAGGTCTGGTTCGGCATCTGGCTGCGCGCCGAGAACCAGACCGAGCAGCCCGAGCTCTCCGCCGTGAACTTCGACATCCGCGACACGCTCGGGAACACCTTCGACCCGATCGCGTTCCCGCCCGGCGTCAACTCGCTGATCTACAAGCCGACGCTGTCCGGGCCGGCGGGCTGCTGCCGAACACCGAGACGATCCAGGGCCAGGGCGGCCCGCGCGGTCAGGTCCTCGTCTTCAAGCTCAAGACGAGCGCCTACCAGAACCGTCCGCTGATCTTCACGATCCAACCGGCCACGGGCAAGCGCGCCGAGGTCGAGCTCGACCTGTAGGTCGAGCCCCGATGACCGAGGACCGCCCGTGGCTCGGTGAGGAGCCGTCCGGGCGGCCCGATCCGACCTTCGACCCGCTGACGACCGGGATCGGCGTCTTCTTCGGCGTCGCCGGGCCGATCGTGTTCGCGGGCGTCGCCCGGGCCGAGGGCACCAACTGGACGATCGTGGCGATCGGCCTGGCGATCGGCGATCTTCGTCGGCGCGATGGTCGCCGTCTGGCTCGAGAACCGCAACGGCCGCGGGCCGACGCCGAAGCTCTAGCTACTTCCGCTTCTGCAGCCCGGCCTGGAGGATCGAGCGCGCGGCCGGCGCCGCGACCGCGCCGCCCGCGCCGGCCTGCACGAGCAGCACGCCGGTGGCGATCCGGGGCCTGATCGCGGGGGCGAAGGCCACGAACCACGCGTCGGTCTCGACCGGCGCCGGGGTCGTGCTCGGGTTGTTCGGGATCGGTCGGCTGCGAGGTGTCCTGCAGCTCGGCCGTGCCGGTCTTGCCGGCCACGACGACGCCCGGGAGCTTGGCCGGCGTGCCGGTGCCGTAGGCGACGACGGCCTGCATGAAGCGCCGCGACCGTGCGCGCCGTCTTCAGCGGCAGGGCGCGGACGAACGCGGGCGTGGGATGCGCGCGCGCAGCGTCAGCTTCGGCCGCCGGCCGCCGCTGGCGATCGTGGAGCCGACGAGCGCCATCTGCAGCGCCGTGGCCTGGACCTTGCCCTGGCCGATGGCCGAGGAGCCGACCGCGAGGTCGTCGCCGATGTCGGCGGCCGAGGGCAGCGTGCTCGTCTCGGCGCCCGGGGATCCCGAGCGAGTGGTTGAAGCCGAACGCCTCCGCGGTCCCGACGAGGTGCTTGGCGCCGACCTCGACCCCGACGCGGAGCGAAGACCGAGTTGCACGAGTGGGCGAAGGAGTCGAGGAACGAGCCGCCGCACGACTCGCCGTTGGCGTTCTCCAGGCGACGGCCCTCGAGCGTGGCGGCGGTCTGCACCGGGAACTTCCGGCTCGGCGTCGCCACGCCGTAGCGCAGCGCGGCCGACGCGGTGATGATCTTGAACGTCGAGCCCGGGGGCTGCAGGCCGGAGAAGGCGATCCCGGCCAGGGCGAGGATCTCGCCGGTGCGCGGATCGATCGCCGCCGCCCCGCCGAGCCGGCCGGCCAGCGCGGTCACGGCCGAGCGCTCGATCCCGACGTCGATCGACGTGCGCACGTCGTGGCCCCGGTGGGCCTGCGAGCTGGCGAGCACCCGGGTCCCGGCGCGGAGCACGCCGCCGGGGGTGCCGGCGAGGTCGCGCTCGAAGACGCGCTCGAGCCCCGTGGTCCCGACGAGCGCGTTGGGCGGGTAGCCGCGCGCGGAGAGCGCCCGGCGCTCGGGAGCCTCCGGCGTGCCGAGCTGGCCGGCGATGTTGCTCGCGACGTCGGGGATCGGGGAGCGCCGGCCCGGGCCGCGGGCGAGCGCCTGGCCGTTGCGGAACAGGAGCGCCGCGCGCGGCGGCAGCACGGTGCGGCGCCCGAGCGCCTCGCCGGCGCGCAGGCCGGGGAAGAGGAGCTGCGCGCGACCAGCGCACGCGGCCGTTCTCGATCGGCAGCGCGAGCGGCTCGCGGAGGCTCCCGAAGACCCGCGTGCTCACGTCGAAGGGCACCGTGACCACGCCGTGCTTCGGGCCGCGGACCTTGCCCGGGCCGCGGCCGGCCGACCGTCGCGGTCGCCGCCGCCGAGCGGTAGGCGGCGACGAACGCGGCGCGGCTCGTCGCGGTCTGCGAGGTGCCGTCGAGCAGGTCGTACATCGCCCGGTAGTCCGCGCGGGCGTAGGCGGCGGCGAACTGGCGGGCGGCCTTGCGGTCCTCGCGGTCGCCCTTGGTGCCGACCCGGATCCCGACGAAGAACGCGACCAGGGCGACGACCACGCCCACGACGACGAGCGGCACCCCATGACGGAGCCGACGATCACGAGTCGACAGCAAGCTCCCCGCCACGTCGCGCGAGTGTAGATGAGTCTCGAACCGGGATCGGCCCCTCCGCCAGCGCCGGGCGCGCCCGCGCGCGCGTACGCTCGGACCGTTGACGACGCTCGACTGGATCATCGTCTGCTTCACCCTCGGGCTCGCGATCTACGGCTACCTGCAGGGCTTCATCGTCGGCGCGCTCTCGCTCGCCGGCTTCGCGCTCGGGGCGTTCCTCGGCACGCGGCTGGGCCCGCAGCTGCTGTCCGAGGGCAACCGCTCTCCCTACGCCCCGCTGATGGGGCTGATCGGCGCCGTCGTGCTCGGCGCGGTGTTCGCCGTCGGGCTCGAGGGCCTCGGCGCGCTGGGTGCGCCGGGGCGTCCGGCTCGGCGGCCTGGGGATCGTCGACGGGATCCTCGGCGCGCGCTGACCGCGTGCGTGGCGCTCGGGCTGGCGTGGATCGCCGGCTCGGTGGCGCTGCAGACGCCGGGGCTGCGCAACGTCCGCGAGGACGTCCGGCGCTCGGAGATCCTCAACAAGCTCAACGACGTCGCTGCCGCCGTCGGGGCCGATCCTCAAGGCGCTGGCCCGCTTCGACCCGCTGCCGCAGATCCACGGGCCGTCGGCCGACGTGCCGCGCGCCGACCGGGCGCGATCCTCCGCGATCCGCAGGTCCGCGCCGACCGCGCGCTCGATCCTGCGGGTGACCGGGACGGCGTGCGGGCTGGGGATCGAGGGCTCGGGCTGGATGGCGCCGGGCGGCCTCGTCGTCACCAACGCCCACGTCGTCGCCGGCGAGAGCGACACCCAGGTGCAGGTCGCCGGCAAGTACGAGTCCGCGTCGGCGCACGCCGGTCTGCGTCGACGCGACCAACGACGTCGCGGTGCTGCGCGTGGGGCGGATCGGCGATCCGGTGCTGCCGGCGCTCCGGCTCGCCGGGTCGGTCCCGTCGGGGCGCGCCGCCGCGATCATGGGCTACCCGGAGAACGGGCCGTTCGACGTGCGCTCGGCCCGCCTGGGCGCGGTGCGGACCGTCAGCACGCAGGACGCCTACGGCCGCGGCCCGGTCGTCGCGCTCGATCCTCTCGTTCCGCGGGCTGGTGCGCTCGGGCAACTCCGGCGGCCCGCTCGTCGACTCCGACGGCCAGGTCGTCGGCGACCGTCTTCGCCGCGGTCGTCGGCGGCACGCGCAGACGGCGGGTTCGCCGTGCCCAACGCCGTCGTGTCGACGGCGCTGTCCCGCGCACGCGGACACGGCCCGGTCGACACCGGGCCCTGCACGGGCTGACGCCGCTCAGCTCTCGGACGGAGGCTCGGGCGGACGCAGGGCCTGGGCCCGGCGCTCCCAATCGGCGCGGAGCTCCTCGGGCGTGTAGGCCCGGAATTCACCGGTGAGCATGAGCGGCGTCTCGCACTTCGGGCAGGCGCCCGGCTCGGAGAAGCTCCCCAACCCCGTCCGGTATCCGCACTGGGGGCATTGCGCGTCCATCGTTCACCACGGTAACGGACGGCCGGTACGCTGCGAAACGTGGCCAAGACACTCGTCATCGCCGAGAAGCCGTCCGTCGGACGCGACCTGGCGCGCGTCCTGCCGGGCGCGTTCGCCAAGCACGAGGGGTACCTCGAGTCGCCCGATCACGTGATCACGTGGGCGGTCGGGCACCTCGTGCAGCTCGCCGAGCCCGAGGAGTACGACCCCAAGTTCAAGAAGTGGCGGATGGCCGATCTGCCGATCGTGCCCGAGGACTTCCACCTCGTCGTGCGCGACGAGCGCTCGAAGAAGCAGATCACCGTGATCAAGCGGCTGCTCGGCCGCGCCGACGTCGACAACGTCATCAACGCCTGCGACGCCGGCCGCGAGGGCGAGCTGATCTTCGCGTGGATCTACGAGAAGGCCGGCGGCAAGAAGCCCGTCCAGCGCCTGTGGCTGCAGTCGATGACCCAGAAGGCGATCAAGGACGCGTTCGAGCGCCTGCGCCCCGGCGACGAGCTCGACTCGCTCGAGTCCTCGGCCCGCTCGCGCGCCGAGGCCGACTGGATCGTCGGCATGAACGCCACGCGCGCGGCGACCATCCGCCTGCGCTCCTCCTTCGACGGCGCGGTGTCGCTCGGTCGCGTGCAGACGCCGACCCTGGCCATCCTCGCCCAGCGCGAGGAGGAGATCCTCGCCTTCGTGCCCGAGCCCTACTGGCTCGTCGACGCGAGCTTCGCGCTCGACGGCGGCGCCCGCGCCTACGACGGCCGCTACCACGCCGGCGCCAAGCCGCGCCTGGGCACGGCCGACGAGGCCACGGCGATCGTCGAGGCCGTCCGCGACGGCTCCGGGCGAGATCACCAAGCTCGAGACGACCGAACGTCGGGAGCGCGCACCCCTTCTTTACGACCTGACCTCGCTGCAGCGCGAGGCCAACTCCCGCTACGGCTTCTCGGCGCGCCGCACGCTCGGCGCCGCCCAGCGCCTGTACGAGGAGCACACGCTGCTCACGTACCCGCGAACGAACTCGCGCTTCATCACGAGCGACATGATCGGCGAGATCAAGCCGACGGCCGAGCTCGTGGGCAAGAACGCGCCCTACGCCAAGGCCGCGCAGTACGTGACCTCGCTCGACCTGCTGCCGCTCGGCCGCGTGGTCAACGACGCCAAGGTCGAGGACCACCACGCGATCATCCCGACGCGCTCCGAGCACAACCTCGACAAGCTCTCGGGCGACGACCAGAAGATCTACGACATGGTCACGCGGCGCTTCCTCGCCGTCTTCCATCCCGACGCCGTGTTCGAGAACACGCGGGTGGAGACCACGGTCGCAGGAGCACGTCTTCCGCACCCGCGGGCGCCGGATGCTCGTGCCGGGCTGGCGCGGCGTCTACGGCGAGCAGGCCGACACCGACTCCTCGGGCGACGACGACGAGGGCACCGAGCAGCTGCTGCCCAAGCTCGAGAAGGGCGAGACGCCGGCCGTCACCAAGGTCGAGTCCGAGCAGAAGGAGACCAAGCCGCCGCGGCGCTACTCCGAGGGCTCGCTGCTGGCCGCGATGGAGACCGCCGGCAAGCTCGTCGACGAGGACGACGCCCGCGAGGCGATGAAGGACTCGGGCATCGGCACGCCGGCCACGCGCGCGGCGATCATCGAGCGCCTGATCACCGTCGGCTACATCGAGCGCGAGGGCCGCTCCCTCGTCGTCACCGAGAAGGGCCGCAACGTCGTGCGCCTGCTCGACGGCCACCCGCTCACCTCGCCCTCGCTGACCGGCGACTGGGAGCTGCGCCTGACCAAGATCGAGCACGGCGGGGAGGACTCCCGGCGCTTCATGGGCGACATCGCGAGCTTCGCGAAGTCGACGGTCGAGGAGCTCGACGCCAAGCTCAAGGACGTCCGGATCCCGCGCGCGACGCTCGGGCCCTGCCCGGTCTGCGGCCACGAGATCCGCGAGAACCGCAAGGGCTACTCCTGCTGGTCCAAGGAGGATCCGGGCTGCGGCTTCGTGATCTGGAAGGGCAAGGCCGGCAAGCAGCTGCCCGTCGCCGTGGCCAAGGAGCTCATCACCACGGGCCGCACGGCCAAGCCGGTGACCGGCTTCAAGGGCCGCTCCGGGAAGTCCTTCCGCTCGCGCCTGGCGCTGCAGCAGTCGCCCGAGGGCAAGTGGCGCGTCGAGTTCGACGAGCCGTGGGCCCGCGAGGGCGCCAAGCCGCCCGAGGCGGAGGCGACCACGGCCGAGTCGACCGACGCCGTCTCGCCCGAGACCGCCGCGGCCTAGAGCCCGAGCAGCGTCTCCTTCTCGCGGCCGGGTGAGCGCCTTGATCCGCGCCTCCTCCTTGCGCGCGTCGGTGGCCGACTCCATCGCCCAGGACCCCGCGAGCTCGACCGGCAGGCGCGAGCGCGTGTAGCGCGCGCCGCGGCCCGCCCGGTGGGCGGCGAGGCGGCGGTCGAGGTCGACCGTCCACCCGGTGTAGAGCGAGCCGTCGCGGCAGCGCAGGACGTAGACGCACGGGGACACGCGGGGCGATCTTGGCGTCCACCGCCGACGGCACCATGGGACGGTGTCCCTGACCCTCGTCGTCGGTCCCGCCAACGCCGCCAAGGCGGGCGTGGTCTTCGACCGCTTCCGGGCGGTCGCCCGCGACGCGCCGCTGCTCGTCGTGCCGCGGCGCGAGGACGTCGCCCTGTACGAGCGCGAGCTCGCGGGGGAGGGGGCGCTGCTCGGCGGCCGGGTGATCCACTTCGGCGGCCTGCTGCGGGAGATCGGCCACCGCGCGGGCGTCTCGGTGTCCGGTCGTCGGGCCGGTCCACCGCGCCGGGCTCGTCGCCCGCGCGGTGCGCGAGACGCCGCTGGAGGCGCTGGCCCGCAGCGCCTCGGCGCCCGGGTTCGTCCCCGCCGCCGAGGCGCTCGTGGCCGAGCTGCGGGCCGAGCGCGTCGATCCGCGCGAGCTCGCGCGGGTGCTCGTCCCGCTCGGCGACCAGGGCCGCGAGATCGCCTCGCTCTACGGCCGCTACGTCGCCTGGCTGCAGCGCGCCGGGCGCGAGGACGAGGAGGGCCGGGTGTGGCGCACGGCCGACGCCCTGCGCGAGCACCGCACCTCCTGGGGGCGCACACCGGTCCTGCTCTACGGCTTCGACGATCTCTCGCGGGCCCAGCGCGACGTCGTCGAGACGCTCGCCGACCACGCCGCGGCGCCCGTCACGGTCTCGCTGGCCTACGAGCCGCGGCGCGCCTTCGCCGGCCGCGTGCGCACCTACGAGGAGCTGCGCCCGCTGGCCGACGAGGTCGATCGAGCTGCCCGCGACCGAGGCGTACTACGCCGACGAGGCGCGCGACGCCCTCCACACGCTCGAACGCCGGTTGTTCGAGGACGAGCCGGGGGTCGAGCGGGTCCCGGCGGGCGGCGCGGTGCGCGTCGTGCCCGCGGCCGGCGCGCGCGGCGGACGCCGAGGCGGTCGCGCTCGAGATCCTGCGCCTGCGCGAGCGGGGGATCGCTCCCGACGAGATCGCCGTCGTCCTGCGCTCGCCCCGCGAGGACGGGCCCGCTGCTCGAGCGCGTGCTCGGCGCCGCGGGGATCGCCACCGCCCGCGCCCGGGAGGTCGCGCTGGCCCACACCGCGCTCGGCCGCGGCCTGCTCGGGCTGGCCCGCGCGGCGCTCGCGCCCGACGCCACCGTCGCCGACCTGCTGGCCTGGCTGCGCGCGCCCGGCGTGCTCGACCAGCCCGAGCGCGCCGACGCGCTCGAGGCCGACTGCCGCCGCGCGGCGGTCACCGGCGTGGCCGAGGCGCGGCGGCTCTGGGAGGAGGCGGGGAACTTCCCGCTCGACGCGCTCGACCGCCTCGCGGGACCGGGGGGACAGTCCCCCAGTCCCACGGGTTGCTCGACGCCCTCGAGCGCGCGGCCGAGCTGGCTGTTCGTCCGGCCCCGGCGCGAGCGGGCGCCGGTGCTCGGGGAGGACGAGCGGCTCGACGCGCTCGCGCTCGGCGCCGTCCGGCGCGCGCTCGACGAGCTGGCCGAGCTCGGGGGCGGCGTCGAGGCGGAGGACGTCCTCGCCGCCCTGGCCGGGGTCGAGGTCCGCGACCCCGAGCCGGTCGGCTCGGGCGCGGTGCTGATCACCGACCCGATCGGCATCCGCGCGCGGCGCTTTCGCGCGGTGATCGTCGCCGGCCTGCAGGCGGAGTCCTTCCCGCGGCCGCCGCGGCCCGAGCCGTTCCTGTCCGACGACGCGCGCCGGACGCTGGCCGAGGCCGGGATCGTGCTGCGCCGCGAGGAGCACAGCGAGGCCGAGGAGGCCTACCTCTTCTACGCGGCCACGTCGCGCGCCTCCGACGCGCTCGTGCTCGTCGCCCGCACCGCCGACGAGGAGGGCAACCCGTACCGCCCCTCGCCCTTCGTCACCGAGGTCGAGCGCTGGCTGTCCGGCGTCCGGGCGCCGGGGCGCGGCCTGGCCGACGTCGAGTGGCCGCCCGGCCGCGACGCCACCGGCGTCCCCGCGCCGGACGACGCGCCGCTGACCGCGATCGCCTCGCGCGACGTCCTCGCGCTCGCGCGCCACGGCACCGTCCTGTCGGCCGGCGCGGTCGAGGCCTACGCGAGCTGCCCGGCGCGCTGGCTGGTCGAGAAGGAGCTCTCCCCGGTCGAGCTCGACCCCGAGCCCGACGCCGTACGCCGCGGCTCGATCGTCCACGAGGCGCTGGAGCTGACCCACTCGCGCGCTGCGGGCCGAGACGGGCACCGGCCGCGTCACGCCGGCCAACCGGGCCCGGGCCGAGGAGCTGATGGACACCGCGCTGGCCGAGGCGCGGCGCACGCTCGGCGCCGGGCTGCCGCCGGTCGCGGCCGAGTCGATCGGGCGCGAGATCGCCGCCGACCTGCGCCGCTACCTCGACCAGGCCGCGCGCCAGTCCGACACCGCCTTCGAGCCGCGGGACTTCGAGCTCGGCTTCGGCATGGAGGAGGACGGCATCGGCCCGCTCGTGCTCGGCGAGGGCGACGCGGCGATCGGGGTGCGCGGGCGGATCGACCGCGTCGACGTCGACCCCGCCGGCCGCGCGATCGTGCGCGACTACAAGAGCGGCAGCGGGCGCACCGACATGTCGGCGGCGGGCTGGATCCGCGGGCGCCAGCTCCAGGTCGGCCTCTACATGCTCGCCGTCCGCGACCTGCTCGAGCTCGTCCCCGCCGGCGGGCTCTACCAGCCGTTCAAGGGCTCGAACGCGGCCGAGCGCCGCCCGCGCGGGCTGCTCGTCGACGACGAGGGCCACTGCGACGAGACGGCCTACCGCAAGGGCGACGTCCGCGACGCGGCCGGCGTGGCCGCGGTGCTCGAGGCCGTCGAGGCCGAGGTCCGCGACGTCGCGCGGCGGCTGCGCTCCGGAGAAGTCGCCCCGCGGCCGGACACGTGCGGGTGGTCGGGCAACGGCTGTCGCCACCCCGGGATCTGCCGCAGCGGCGCGCGATGACCCCGGCGCCGGCCCCGACCGCCGAGCAGGCCGCCGCGATCGCGCGGCGCGACGGCGACCTGCTGCTCGCCGCCGGCGCCGGCTCGGGCAAGACGACGGTGTTCGCCGAGCGCTTCGTCGCCTCCGTGCTCGAGGACGGTCTGGCCGTCGGCGCGATCCTCGCGATCACGTTCACCGACAAGGCGGCGGGCCAGCTCGTCGAGCGGATCTCCGGCGCCTTCGCCGCCCGCGGGTACGAGCGCGAGGCGCGCGAGGCCGAGGCGGCCTGGATCGACACGATCCACGGCGCCTGCGCGCGGATGCTGCGCGCCCATCCGCTCGCCGCGGGGATCGACCCGCGCTTCGGCGTGCTCGACGAGGTCGCCGCCAGCCGCCTGGAGTCCGAGGCCTTCGAGCGCGCGCTGGACGAGGACGCCGTGCCGCTCCTGGCCGCCTACGGCCGCTGGCGCCTGAAGGCGGCCGTGCTCGGCGCCCACGCCGAGCTGCGCGCGCGCGGCCTGCCGCGCCCGGCTGCCCGATCCCGGCGTGCGCACGACGCCGGACGCAGGCCGCGCCCGCGCTCGACGCCGCGGCGCGCGCGCTCGGCGCCACCGGCCCGAGCGACAAGGTCGCCGCGGTGCTCGACGCCTGCCGCGACCGCCTGGCCGCCGGCTTCGATCCGGTGCCCGACCCGGACGCCTTCGAGGCGCTGCGCCTGAACGGCCGCAACGGAGGCGAGGCGTGCGAGCAGTACCGCGCCGCGCTCGAGGCCGTCGAGCGGGCCTGCCTCGACGCCCACGCGCTGGCCGCCTGGGCGCCGCTCGACCGGCTGCTCGCCCGCCACGCCGAGCACTACGCCGCCGCCAAGCGCGAGCGCTCGGCGCTCGACTTCTCCGACCTCGAGCTGCTCGCCCGCGACCTGCTGCGCGACCACCCCCGGCTGCGCGACGCCTACGCGCGCCGCTTCGCGCGGATCATGGTCGACGAGTTCCAGGACACGAACCCGCTGCAGATGGAGATCCTCGACCTGCTCGCGACCGGGAACCTCTTCACCGTCGGCGACGAGTTCCAGTCGATCTACGGCTTCCGCGGCGCCGACCTCGAGAACTTCCGCCGCCGCCGCGAGCGCCTGGAGGCGGCCGGCGCGGTGGCCGCGCTGACCGTCAACTTCCGCTCGCGCCCGGAGATCCTCGACGTGATCGGGCGCGCCTTCGTGCCCGTCCTGGGCGAGCGCTTCGCCGCCCCGCGGGCCGGCCGCGACGTCCCCGACGCCGGGCGGGCCGGGCCGCGGGTCGAGCTGCTGCTCACCGACACGAGCAAGCCCGAGGAGGACGAGCCCAAGTGGACCGACGTCGTCGCCCACCCGCACGAGACGATCCCCGAGCAGGCCTGGCGGATCGCCGAGGCGCGGCTGCTCGCCGGCCGCCTGCGCGAGCTCGTCGACGCCGGCACGCCCGCACGGCGACATCGTGATCCTGCTGCGCGCGACCGGCGCGCTGTCGGCCTTCGAGCTCGCGCTCACCGAGCGCGGCCTGCCGAGCTACGTGATCGGCGGCCGCGGCTACTGGGGCCAGCGCGAGGTCCAGGACCTCGTGGCCTGGCTGTCGGTGCTCGTCAACCCGCGCGAGGAGGAGCGGCTCTACGAGGTGCTCGCCTCGCCGCTGGTCGGGGTCAGCGCCGACGCGCTCGTGGCCACCGCCGCGGCCGGGCGCGAGGCGCGCCGCGGCGCCTGGGCCGCGCTCGGCGACCCGGACGCCGAGCCGCTGGCGCTGCTCGGCGACACCGACCGCGCGCGGCTGGCCGCCTTCCGCGCCCGGGCGGGGGAGGAGCGCGAGCGCGCCCGCCGGCTCGGCCCCGAGCCGCTGCTCGAGGCGGCGCTCGCGCACTCGGGCTACGACGTGCTGCTCGGCCGCCAGCCCGGCGGGGTGCGCCGGCTGGCCAACGTGCGCAAGCTCCTGCGCCTGGCCCGCGACCACGAGCGCCTGGCCGGCCCGGACCTGCGCGGCTTCCTCGACCTCGTCGCCGAGCGGGCGGGCGACGAGGCGGCCGAGAGCCGCGACGGCGAGGCGCCGATCGAGGGCGAGCAGCTCGACGCGATCCGGCTGATGACGATCCACCGGGCCAAGGGCCTCGAGTTCCCCGTCGTCTGCGTGGCGGACACCGGGCGCCTGCGCCCGCACGGCGACGACCAGCTCGTCCGCCTGGGCCGCGACGGCCGCGTCGCGCTCAAGGTCGCGGTGCCGGGCGCGGGCAAGGCACGCCCGGCGCTCGACCACGGGAGCCTGCTGGCCGACGCCCGCGCGGCGTCGGCGCGCGAGGAGGAGCGCCTGTTCTACGTGGCCTGCACCCGCGCCGAGGAGCGCCTGCTCGTCTCGGGCTCGGTGTCGCTCGCGCGCTGGCCGAGCGCCGACAGCCCGACCTGCCCGCCGGTCGCCTGGCTGGCGCCCGCGCTCGTGCCCGCGATCCGCGACCACGGCACCGACGGTGGCGAGGCGGGGGAGGAGGGCGGCGTCGCCTGGCGGATCTCGCGCCCGGCCGCGGCCGGCCCGGGCCTGCGCCCGCCGCCGCCCGCCGTGGCCGTCGTCCCGCCGCCGCCCGCGGCGGGGGCGCCGCGCGGCGACGGAGCCGGCCACGCCCGGAGCGGGCGCCCTGCCCGTCGACCACGTCTCCTACTCCTCGCTCGAGGACCACCGCCGCTGCGGCTATCGCTTCTACCTCGAGCGCGTGCTGCGCCTCCCGGCCAAGGAGGATCCCGCCCCGCGCGGGACCGCGCCGCGCCGGCGCCGGAAGGCCTTGCCCCCGCGACGCGCGGCTCGATCGTGCACCTCCTGCTCGAGCGCCTCGACGTCCGCCACCCGGCGACGCCCGGCCCGCTCGAGCTCGACGGCGCCGCGGCCGAGGCCGGGGCGGCGGAGCTCGCCGACGTCGACCGCACCGACGTCCTCGGCCTGGTCACCGCGTTCGCGCGCTCGGCGCTGCGCGAGCGCCTCGCGCAGGCCTCGCGGGTGACCCACGAGGAGGCGTTCTCCTTCGCGCTCGGCGACCTGCTGGTCACCGGCTTCCTCGACGTGCTCGCCTGGGAGGGCGATCACGCGCTGGTCGTCGACTACAAGACCAACCGGCTGCACGGGCGCGAGCCCGCGGCGATCGTCGAGGCCGACTACGCGGTGCAGCGCCTGGTCTACGCGCTGGCCGCGCTGCGCGCGGGCGCGGCGTCGGTCGAGGTCGCCTTCGCGTTCCTCGAGCGGGCCGGCGAGCCGGTCGTGGCGAGCTTCACTGCGGAGGATGCGCCGACGCTGACGGCGGCGCTGGCCGCGCGGGCCGAGCAGGTGCGCGCGGGGGTCTGGCAGGTGAGCGCCCGGCCGGACGCCGAGCTCTGCCACGGATGCCCGGGACGCGGGAGCCTGTGCTCCTGGCCGCTGGAGGCCACGCGCGCCGAGCCGGCGGGCGAGGCCGGGGAGTGATCCCCGGCCCCACGCCGCCGTGACGGGCTATGCGCGGCGGGTGCCGCCGAAGCGGTTGCCGAGGCCGTAGCCACCGGTCGGGATCCCGGCCAGAAGCACGAGAACGGCGCCGATGATGGCGACGATCGCCGAGCCGGTGATCGCTGCGAGGATCACGTAGACCAGCGCGGCGAGAAGAACGGCGATGAGGATGCCGATCATGGGGGCGGAACACTCCTTGTTTGGGGGTGATGGAGCCCTGCGAGCGACATGGTGCCCGCCCGCGCGCGGTTGCAAGCGTCGAATGTCACGAACTACGGAAAAGTAGTCGATGCAGGGATTTTCCCGGGTCGCGCGGCGCCGGGAATCGCGCCGGCGACGGGGCACGTACAGGGAGAAGACATCCCCGGAGACCGACACGGAGGCACCGACATGAGCAGCACCGCGATCCGACGCGAAGGGCATCCTCGCCGAGGCCAACGCCGAGGCGCGCGAAGGCATCGTCGAGATGCTCCAGAAGGCCTACTGGATGGAGATCGAGACGGTGATGAGCTACATCGCCAACTCGGTCAACCCCGACGGCGTCCGCGCCCAGGAGATCGTCGAGTCGCTCCAGGGCGACATCCAGGAGGAGCTCGGCCACGCGCAGCAGTTCGCCGCGCGCATCAAGGAGCTCTACGGGACCGTCCCCGGCTCGCTCGAGTTCAGCGCCGAGCAGAGCTACCTGCAGCCGCCCGAGCACCAGACCGACATCGTCCACGTCGTCAAGGGCGTGATCGAGGCCGAGTCCGGCGCGATCGAGCACTACAACGCGATCATCGAGGCCACCGAGGGCGTCGACCCCGTCACCCAGGACATGGTCATCGCGATCCTGCGCGACGAGGAGGGCCACCGGCGCCTGTTCGAGGGCTACCTGCGCGAGTACGAGACGGAAGGGCGCGCATAGCAGCCGCTCGCGGGCTTTCGTATGCATTTGGTGGTGGCCGCCGCCCAGGGCTTCCCCAGACTTGTAGGGGGGCGTACCCTCTCATGGCGCGTGGAGGAGACCTCTGCGCGGCCAACCGGGGCAACAAGAGAGGAGCGGCTTCCCGACGATGGAAGTCCGTCAAGCGCGATCACCCGTCGCGTCCATAGATGAGCACGAGCTTCTGCGTCGCTACCACGAGGAAGGCGACAAGGAAGCTCGGAAGATCCTGATCGAGCGCATGATGCCCCTCGTGCGCTCGCTCGCGCGTCGCTACGCGGGCCGTGGCGAGACGCTCGAGGACCTCGAGCAGGTCGGCTTCGTCGGGCTGATCAAGGCCGTCGACCGCTTCGACATCTCGCGCGAGCTGCGCTTCTCGACCTTCGCGGTCCCGACGATCCTCGGCGAGATCAAGCGCCACTTCCGCGACCGCACCTGGTCGGTGCGCGTCTCGCGCTCGATCCAGGAGCTCAACGCGCGCGTGACCAAGGCGGCCGACCGGCTGTCGACCAAGCTCGGCCGCTCGCCGACGATCGAGGAGCTCGCCGAGGCCACCGGGGCCACCTCCGAGCAGGTGCTCGAGGCGCTCCAGGGCGCGCAGGCCTACTCCACCGTCCCGCTCGAGGAGCCGATCGGCGACGACGACGAGCCCGTGGCCAAGCTCGGCGAGCTCGACAAGAACTTCACCCGCGCCGAGGAGCGCCTGGCGATCGGCGCCGGCATGGAGGCGCTCGGCGAGCGAGAGCAGCAGATCGTC
This sequence comes from uncultured Solirubrobacterales bacterium, assembly GCA_963737395.1. Lineage (GTDB taxonomy): Bacteria > Actinomycetota > Thermoleophilia > Solirubrobacterales > Solirubrobacteraceae > JBBQAA01. The sequence goes on from CAVTSQ010000011.1 coordinate 295,713, forward strand.
GCGCTGCGCTTCCTCTACGGCCTGACCCAGCGCGAGATCGCCGAGCAGCATCGGGATCTCGCAGATGCACGTCTCCCGGTTGCTGCGCCGCTCGCTCGAGCGCATGGCCGACCGCGTCGGCTCGACCGACCTGGTCTCGCCGCCCGCCCGCGCTCGACGCGTTGACGCTCCCCGCGGTCCTGCTCGACCTCGACGGCACGCTCGTCGACGCGGCCTACCACCACGCGTGGTCGTGGGACGAGACGATCCGCGACCTCGGCGCCTACGTGCCGATGTGGCGCATCCACCGTTCCGTCGGCATGGGCGGCGACCAGCTCGTGCGCTCGCTGCTCGGCGACGAGTGGAACGCCGAGCACGGCGAGGCGGCGCGCGCAGGCGAGGCCGAGCGCTTCGCGAAGCTGCGCGACCGCGTCCAGCCGCTGCCCGGCGCCGCCGACTTCGTGCACTGGCTGGCCGACGAGGGCTACGAGGTCGTCATCGCCTCCTCCGGCGGCGCCGACGCCGTCGAGTTCCACGTCGACCAGCTCGGCATCGGCAACGCGCTCAAGGGCTGGGCGACGGCCGACGACGTCGCGACCTCCAAGCCCGAGCCCGACGTCGTCCACGCCGCGCTCGCGCTCGCCGAGAGCTCCGAGGGCGGCGTGCTGATCGGCGACGCGACGCACGACGTCGCGGCCGGCCTGCGGGCCGGGATCCCCGTCATCACGGTGCTCACCGGCGGGTTCGGCGGAGGCGAGCTCTCCGACGCCGGGGCCGACTCGGTGTGGAGCGATCTGCCCGATCTGCGCGAGAACGCACGCAAGACGGCGCTCATCGGGAGGGTGGACCGCGAGAATCGGGAACAATAGGGGCCTATGCCCCGCTCGATCTGGACCGGCGCGATCTCCTTCGGGCTCGTCAACGTGCCCGTCAAGCTGTTCTCCGCGGTCTCCTCCAAGTCGGTCCGTTTCCACCAGCTCCACGCCGAGGACGGCGGTCGCGTCAAGCAGAAGCGCGTCTGCTCGGTCGACGGCGAGGAGGTCGCCTTCGACGAGATCGTCAAGGGCTACGAGCTCGGTCCCGACCGCTACGTCGTGATCGAGCCCGGCGAGCTCGAGGCGCTCGATCCCAAGGCCTCGCGCACGATCGACATCGAGGACTTCGTCGAGATCGACCAGGTCGACCCGATCTACTTCGACCACGCCTACTACCTGGCGCCGAACACGGGCGCCGCGAAGTCCTACAAGCTCCTGCACTCCGCGATGCAGGACGCGAAGCGCGCCGCGGTCGCCCGCCTGGTGATGCGCCAGAAGCAGTACCTGGCGATCCTGCGCGCCACCGAGGACGGCGTGATCGCGCTGTCGACGATGTACTACGGCGACGAGGTCACCGACCCGGCGGGCATCGACGAGCTCGACGCGATCGAGGAGGCCGAGGCCAACGACCGCGAGGTCGGGATGGCCAAGCAGCTGATCGACTCGCTCTCGACCGAGTGGGATCCGACCAAGTACTCGGACACCTACCGCGAGCGCGTGATCGACCTGATCGAGCGCAAGGCGGCCGGCGAGGAGATCGCCGTGCAGCCCGAGGCCGAGCCCGAGGCGGTCCCCGACCTGATGGCCGCCCTGGAGGCGAGCCTCGCCGCGGTCAAGAGCGACTCGAAGGGCAACGGCGAGACCAAGGAGAAGGCCGCGCCGAGCAAGGCGAAGTCCAAGTCCGAGGTCCTCGAAGGCAAGAAGGGCAACGGCTCCTCCTCGTCCTCGAAGTCCCGCGCGAAGTCCGGGTCGGGCGCGAAGAAGTCCTGACCGCGGGTATAGGGGGGCCTCCATGGCCCGCCTGAAACGCAGCGACCCCTCGTCCCCCGGCATCCGCCGCCGCGGGCGCGGCAAGGGCTTCGAGTACCTCGACGAGGACGGCAACCGGATCCGCGACGACGAGGTCCTGGCCCGCATCGCGTCGCTGGCGATCCCGCCCGCCTGGAAGGACGTGTGGATCTCCGTGCACCCGATGGGCCACATCCAGGCCACCGGGCTCGACGCCGCCGGGCGCAAGCAGTACCGCTACCACGACAAGTGGCGCGAGCGCCAGGACACCAAGAAGTTCGAGGAGATGATCGCCTTCGCCCGCTCGCTGAAGAAGGTGCGCGCGCGGGTCGACGAGGACCTCGCGCTCGAGGGCCTGCCGCGCGACAAGGCGCTGGCCCTGTCCGTGCGCCTGCTCGACATCGGCTTCTTCCGGATCGGCTCGGAGGAGTACGCCGAGGAGAACGACTCGTTCGGCCTGGCGACGATCCGCAAGGAGCACGTCAAGGTCGACGACGGCGCGATCCTCTTCGACTACCCGGCCAAGTCCGGCCAGCGCCGCAAGCAGGAGATCCGCGACCCCGAGGTCCGCGACGTGATCTGCGACCTCAAGCGCCGGCGCGGCGGCGGCGACGACCTGCTCGCCTACAAGGACGACCACCGGCGCTGGCGCGACGTGCGCTCCGACGACGTCAACGGCTACATCAAGGACATCACCGGCGGCGACCACTCGGCCAAGGACTTCCGCACCTGGAACGCCACCGTCCTGGCCGCGCTCAACCTCGCGACCGAGGGGCGCGACGCGGCCTCGAAGTCCGCACGCGAGCGCCACATCCGCGGCGCGGTCAAGACCGTCGCCTTCTACCTCGGCAACACGCCGGCCGTCTGCCGCGCCTCCTACATCGACCCGCGCGTGTTCGACGAGTACCGCGGCGGGCTGACGATCGCCCCCAAGCTCGCCGAGCTCGCCGACCCCGAGGAGGAGACGCCGAGCGACGTGGTCCTCGACGGGCGCGTGGAGAGGGCCGTGCTGCACCTGCTGGCCGGCGACGACGAGGCGCCCGGCGTGGAGGAGATGGCCGCCTTGAGCCGCGCGAGGCGAAGACCGCGACCGGGTCGGCGTCGGCCCCGAGCGCGGCGAGCAGCAGGATCCGGGCGGCGAGCGCGCCGATCGGCCCGGCCGTGATCAGGTGCGAGCGGTGGAGGTCCTGCTCGGAGCCCGCGTAGCCGTAGGTCTTCTCGAGGATCCGGCCCGTCTCGGGGCGCGAGACGGCGACGACGGGGATGCGCTCGGCGAGCGCGTCGAGGCGCTCGAGCAGCTCGGGGTGGGTGTGGCCCGCCCCGGGGATCGCGGCGACGAGGCCGTCGACGTCCTCGGGCAGCCACTCGCCGCGGTCGCCGATGCCGAAGACCGCCATCGGGACCCGCGCGTCGAGGCGCTTGACGTCGAGCGGCGGGTGGCGCAGCGGGCGCACGGCCATGGTCAGGCGGCCCTCGTCGATCCAGCCCAGCGGGCCGACGGTGGGCGAGGCGAAGGCCAGCGGGCTCGTCGTGCGGATCTTGCGCGCCCAGCGGGCCGCGTGGACCTCGCCGCCGAAGCAGACCAGCGCGCCGAGCCCGCGCGCGGCCGGGGCGGCGGCGACGGCCAGCGAGGCGTGCAGGTTGGCCGGCCCGTCGGCGCCGGGCGCGGTGGCCAGGCGGATCGCGCCGGTGAAGACGATCGGCGCGCGGCCGCCGTACATCACGTCGGTCAGGAAGGCCGCCTCCTCGAGGGTGTCGGTGCCGTGCGTGACGACCACCCCGTCGCTCTCGGTCGCCGCGCCGACGGCGGCCCGGGCGGTGGTCAGGGCCTCGTCGAGCGAGACGTGGGCGCTCGGCAGCGTCGAGATCGTGCGGGCGCGCACCGACCCCGGCCGCAGCCCCGGGATCCCGTCGAGAAGGGCGGTGGCGTCGAGCGCCGGATCCGGTCCACGAGCGTTCATCGCGATCGTGCCACCGGTGGCGAGCAGGGTCACCATCCGCCACGGATCGTATTCGTCCCGGGGCGCGGATCCCCAGACGCGGCGCAGCATCGCGCCTTTATGAGGGGGCTCTCGGACCCCCGTCGGGACGTGGGCCGGAAGTCCTCCCGCTGGTACGATCCGGGTTCGATCCGCGTGCGCCAGTCGCAGTCCCTCCTGAATCTCTCATGTCTGTCTCGACTCCGCCCGGGGCCAACGGCCTCTACGACTCCGCTTACGAGCACGACGCCTGTGGTGTCGCCTTCGTGGCGAAGCTGCACGGTGACCCCGCGCACGCGGTCGTCGAGCGCGCGCTCGTAGCGCTCGAGAACCTCGAGCATCGCGGCGCCGAGGGCGCGGACGCCTCCACGGGCGACGGTGCCGGGATCCTCGTCGGGATGCCTGATCCGTTCGTGAGAGCGGTCGCGCCGGCGAGCCTCCCCGCGCCCGGGCGCTACGGCGTCGCCGTCTGCTTCCTGCCCCGCGACCAGGCCCGGCGCGACGAGATCGAGCGCCGCCTGGAGGAGATCGTCCACGCCGAGGGCCAGCGCGTGCTCGGCTGGCGCGACGTGCCGGTCGACACCGACCACGTGGGCAACACGGCCGGCGCCGCCGCGCCGGTCATCCGCCACCTGTTCATCGCCGCCGCGGGCGACATCGAGCCCGGCCTGCCGTGGGAGCGCAAGCTCTACGTGATCCGCCGCGTGGCCGAGCGGACCTGCGGCTCGGAGCTGTCGATCCCCTCCTGCTCCTCGCGCACCCTGGTCTACAAGGGGATGCTCACGGCGCCCCAGCTGCCCAACTACTTCCCCGACCTGCGCGACGAGCGCATGGTCACGCGCCTGGCGCTCGTCCACTCGCGCTTCTCGACGAACACCTTCCCGAGCTGGCCGCTGGCCCACCCGTACCGGATGCTCGCCCACAACGGCGAGATCAACACGCTGCGGGGCAACGTCAACTGGATGCGGGCGCGCGAGTCGCAGCTCGCCTCCGACGCGTTCGGGGAGGACCTCGCCAAGGTCCTGCCGATCGTCTCGCCGGGCGGGTCGGACTCGGCCACGCTCGACAACGTGCTCGAGCTGCTCGTCCTCGCCGGGCGGCGAGCTCCCGCACGCGATGATGATGATGATCCCCGAGGCCTACGAGGATCGCGACGACGTCCCCGACGATGTCCGCGGCTTCTACGACTTCCACTCCTGCCTGATGGAGCCGTGGGACGGCCCGGCCGCCGTGGCCTTCACCGACGGCCGCTACGTCGGCGCCACGCTCGACCGCAACGGGCTGCGCCCCGGCCGCTGGCAGCAGACGCGCGACGGCTACGTCGTGCTGGCCTCCGAGACCGGCGTCCTGCCCGCCGCGCCCGAGGACGTCGTGCGCAAGGGCCGCCTGCAGCCCGGCCGGCTGTTCCTCGTCGACCTCGAGGAGGGCCGGATCGTCCCCGACGACGAGGCCAAGCGCTCGGTCGCCTCCCGCCAGCCCTACTCCGACTGGTTCGCCGAGCACACGATCACCCTCGACGACCTCGAGGAGCGCGACCCGCGCGCGCCGCGCGTCGAGCCGCTGCGGGCCAAGCAGCTGGCCTTCGGCTACACGCAGGAGGACCTCAAGCTCGTGATCGCCCCGATGGCGACCGAGGGCCAGGAGCCCGTCGCCTCGATGGGCAACGACGCCGCGCTGGCCGTGCTCTCCGACCGCCAGCCGCTGCTCTTCGGCTACTTCAAGCAGCTCTTCGCCCAGGTCACCAACCCGCCGGTCGACCCGATCCGCGAGAACGTCGTGATGAGCCTGCGCTCGGGCGTCGGCCGCGAGGGCAACCTGCTGGCCGAGACCCCCGAGCACGCCCACCAGCTCGTGCTCCAGCAGCCGATCCTGCGCAACAAGCACCTCGAGAAGCTGCGCCAGTCGGCCAACGAGCTGTTCCTCGCCCGCACGCTCGACACCACCTGGCCCGTCGAGGAGGAGATCGAGGGCATGGAGCGGCGCCTCGACGCGCTCTGCGCCGAGGCCAAGAAGTCCGTCGACGCGGGCGCGACCGTGCTGATCCTCTCCGACCGCAACGTCGGCTCGGACCGCGCCGCGGTCCCGTCGCTGCTCGCCGTCGCCGCCGTGCACCAGCACCTCGTCCGCTCGGGCACGCGCCTGCGCTGCGGCCTCGTGGTCGAGTCCGGCGAGCCGCGCGACATCCACCACATGGCGACGCTGATCGGCTACGGCGCCTCGGCGATCAACCCGTACCTGATGTTCGAGTCGCTCGAGGAGCTCGCCGAGCGCCACCTGCTGCCGATCGACCTCGACCTGATGGAGGCCGAGAAGCGCATCGTCAAGGCGATCGGCAAGGGGCTGCTCAAGACGATCTCGAAGATGGGGATCTCGACCATCCGCTCCTACTGCGGCGCGCAGATCTTCGAGGCCGTCGGCCTCGACCCGGCGCTGATCGACCGCCACTTCACCGGCACCGCCTCGCGCATCGGCGGCATCGGGATGGACGTGCTGGCCCGCGAGGCGCTCGAGCGCCACGGCCGCGCCTACCCGCGCTACCGCCGCGACCTGCTGCCCGTCGGCGGCTTCCTGCAGTGGCGCCGCGACGGCGAGCTGCACGCCTGGAACCCCGACACCGTCTCGCTGCTCCAGCACGCCGTGCGCGGCGTCGACGAGCCCGGCGGCGCCACGGGCGACGACCTGAAGACCTACCGCGAGTACGCGGACATGGTCAACGCGCAGTCGATGCGCCGCGCCGCCCTGCGCGGTCTCTTCGCCTTCCGCACCGAGGGCGTCGAGCCCGTGCCGCTCGAGGAGGTCGAGCCGGCCACCGAGATCGTCAAGCGCTTCTCCTCGGGCGCGATGTCGCTGGGCTCCATCTCCCCGGAGTCGCACGAGTCGCTGGCCCAGGCGATGAACAAGATCGGCGGGCGCTCGAACACCGGCGAGGGCGGGGAGGACCCCCGGCGCTTCGACGACGACCGCCGCTCGAAGATCAAGCAGATCGCCTCCGGGCGCTTCGGCGTCACCGCGCACTACCTCGTCAACGCCGACCAGCTCCAGATCAAGATGGCCCAGGGCGCCAAGCCCGGCGAGGGCGGCCAGCTGCCCGGCCACAAGGTCGACGACTACATCGCCTTCCTGCGCAACTCGACGCCGGGCGTCGGGCTGATCTCCCCGCCGCCGCACCACGACATCTACTCGATCGAGGACCTCAAGCAGCTCATCTACGACCTGCGCACGGCCAACCCGACGGCCGCGGTCTCGGTCAAGCTCGTGGCCGAGGTCGGCGTGGGCACGGTCGCCGCCGGCGTCGCCAAGGCGGGCGCCGACCACGTCACCGTGGCCGGGCACGACGGCGGCACCGGCGCCTCGCCGCAGTCGTCGGTCTACAACGCCGGCGTCCCGTGGGAGATCGGCCTGGCCGAGACCCAGCAGACGCTGCTGCTCAACGACCTGCGCTCGCGCATCCGCGTCGAGGTCGACGGGCAGATGCGCACGGGCCGCGACGTGATCGTCGCCGCGCTGCTCGGCGCCGACGAGTTCGGCTTCTCGACCGCCCCGCTCGTGGCGATGGGCTGCATCATGATGCGCGTCTGCCACCTCAACACGTGCCCGGTCGGCATCGCCACGCAGGACCCGGTGCTGCGCGAGCGCTTCGCCGGCTCGCCCGAGCACGTCGTGAAGTTCCTCTTCTTCGTCGCCGAGGAGGCCCGCGAGATCATGGCCGAGCCTCGGCATCCGCACGTTCGACGAGCTGATCGGCCGCGCCGACCTGCTCGAGACCGACGCGGCGATCGACCACTGGAAGGCCCGCGGCGTCGACCTCTCGAGCGTCCTGGCCGAGCCCGACGTCGCCCGCCGACGCGCCGCGCCACCGCGTCCGCGGCCCCGAGCCCGCGCTCGACGACCACCCCGACTGGCAGCTCATCGAGCAGGCCGAGCCCGCGCTCGAGCACGGGCAGAAGGTCGTCCTCGAGCGCCGCCTGCGCAACGTCCACCGCGCCGTGGGCGGGATCCTCTCCGGCGAGATCGCCCGCCGCCACGGCCGCGAGGGCCTGCCCGAGGGCACGATCCGCATCCACTTCTCCGGCTCGGCCGGCCAGTCGTTCGGCGCCTGGCTGGCGCCCGGCATCGAGATCACGCTGCAGGGCGAGACCAACGACTACACGGGCAAGGGCCTGTCGGGCGGCGTGCTCGCCGTGCGCCCGCCGGAGTCGGCCGGCTACCGCGCCGAGGAGAACGTGATCGTCGGCAACACCGTCCTCTACGGCGCCACCGCCGGCCGCGCGTTCTTCCGCGGCCTGGCCGGCGAGCGCTTCGCGGTCCGCAACTCGGGTGCCTCGACCGTCGTCGAGGGCGTCGGCGACCACGGCTGCGAGTACATGACCGGCGGCCGCGTCGTCGTGCTCGGCCCGACCGGGCGCAACTTCGCCGCCGGCATGAGCGGCGGCGTCGCCTACGTGTGGGACCAGGACGGCACCTTCGCCCGGCGCTGCAACCCCGAGCTCGTCGACCTCGAGGCCGTCGGCGAGCACGACGAGGCCGAGCTGCGCGACCTCGTCGCCGAGCACGCCCAGCGCACCTCCTCGCCCGTCGCCCGCCGCGTGCTCGCCGGCTGGGACGCCGCGGTCGGGCGCTTCGTCAAGGTCATGCCGCGCGACTACAAGCGCGCGCTCGAGGAGAAGGCGGCCAAGGAGGCCGAGGAGACGGTCGGGGCGTCCGGGACGAGCAAGCAGGTTCCGGCGGGTCAGGCCTGATGGGCGAGCTCGGCGGCTTCCTCAAGCTCCACCGGGTCGGGTTCGCCAAGCGCGACCCGTCCGAGCGCGCGCACGACTACGACCGCTACTTCGACCTGCAGCCCGACGAGGTCCTGCGCGACCAGGGCGCGCGCTGCATGGACTGCGGCGTGCCGTTCTGCCACGAGGGCTGCCCGCTCGGCAACCTGATCCCCGACTGGAACGACCTCGTCTACCGCGGCCGCTGGCGCGAGGCGATCGACCAGCTCCACCTGACCAACAACTTCCCCGAGTTCACCGGCTCGATCTGCCCGGCGCCGTGCGAGTCGGCCTGCGTCCTGGCGATCAACGCCGACCCGGTGACGATCGAGCAGATCGAGCTGCGCGATCGCCGAGCGCGCCTGGGAGGAGGGCTGGATCGTCGCCGAGCCGCCGCCGCGGCGCTCGGGCCGCACCGTCGCCGTCGTCGGCTCCGGCCCCGCCGGCCTGGCCGTCGCCGCCGAGCTCAACAAGGCCGGCCACGAGGTCACCGTCTTCGAGCGCGACGAGGGCCCCGGGCGGCCTGATGCGCTTCGGCGTGCCCGACGTGAAGCTGCCCAAGACGATGATCGACCGCCGCGTCGCGATCCTCGCCGAGGAGGGCATCTCGTTCGAGTACGGCGTCGACGTCGGCCGCGACCTGACCGCCGCGCAGCTGCGCGAGCGCTTCGACGCCGTCGTGCTCGCCATCGGCTCGCGCGATCCGCGCGGCCTCGACGTCCCCGGCGCCGACCTCGACGGCGTGCACTCGGCGATGGACTACCTCTACCAGCGCAACCGCCACGTGGCGCGCCTCGAGGGCCGCGAGGCCCGCGACGTCGCGCCCGACCAGGTCATCTCCGCCGAGGGCCGTCGCGTCGTCGTCGTCGGCGGCGGCGACACGGGCATGGACTGCATCTCGAACTCGACGCGCGAGGGCGCGGCCGACGTGAACATGCTCGACGTCTACCAGGAGCTCCCGCCGTCGGGCCACGACCCGCGCGCGCCCTGGCCGCTGCCGCCCAAGCGCACGCTGACCACCTACGCGCTCGAGGAGGGCGGCGAGCGCCAGTGGGGCACCGAGGTCGTCGCGCTCGAGGGTGACGAGAACGGCCGCGTGGCCAAGGTCCACGCCCGCCGCGTCGAGGGCACCTCGTCGCGCGACCTCAAGCCGGTCGCAGGGCTCGGAGTTCACCGTCGACGCCGAGCTCGTGCTCGTGGCGATCGGCTTCGTCCATCCCGAGCACGGGGGCGCGCTGAAGGACCTCGGGGTCGAGCTCGACGCCCGCGGCAACGTCAAGGCGCCCGTCTTCGAGACCTCGCGCGGCGGCGTCTTCGCCTGCGGGGACGCGCGGATCGGCCAGTCGCTCGTGGTCACCGCGATCGCCGAGGGCCGCAAGTGCGCGCGCATGGTCAACCGCTTCCTCGGCGGCTCGCCGATGGACGCCGACCGCGAGCTGCTCACGGCCGGCCCCGTCGCGCGGATCGACGACCACTCGCTGCGCGCCGCCGGCATGGCCGCGGGCACCGTGCGCGTCGGCGAGGACTTCTTCTCAGGCCCCGGTTCGGAGGATTGACATGAGCATCATCGCCTTCATCATCATCGTCGCCGTTCGAGGGCCTGCTCCTCGGCGCGCTCGCGCGGCTGGCCCTGCCCGGCCGCGACCCGATGTCGATCGGCCAGACGATGCTCGTCGGGATCGGCGGCTCGCTGATCGCAGGCCTCCTGGCCAAGCTGCTGTTCGGCGCGGCGGCCGGCTTCTTCCTGGCCTTCGTCGTGACGTTCGGGATCGTCTACGCGATCCGCCGCAGCCGCGGCGGCACGTTGACCCAGCCCGCACCGCGCGACCGCCTGCGGTAGCTTGACCCGGGTCCACCCCGGGAGGAGAGACCTGGTGTCCGGAGTTCCTCGCGGCCCCGCGTGCCGCCTACCTGCTCGTGCTCGCCGTCTGCGCGCTCGGCGCGCCCGCGACCGCCGCCGCCGCGCCGAAGTACCGCGCCCAGATCACCCGCACGACCGGCGGGATCCCGCACATCACCGCGGGCAGCTACGGCAGCGCCGGCTACGGCGTCGCCTACGCCTACGCCCAGGACAACTTCTGCACGCTCGCCCAGCAGGTCGTGACGACCCGGGCGCGGCGCTCGCTCTACTTCGGCCCGAACGGCCACACGATCGCCTCGGCGCAGAGCTCGAACAACAACCTCGAGTCCGACTTCTACTGGCAGCAGATCAAGGACCGCCGGCTGGTCGAGAAGCAGCTCGCGCGCAAGGCGCCCGCCGGACCCGGCAAGAACGCCCGCGCGATGCTCCGCGGCTACGTCGCCGGCTACAACGCCTACCTGCGCAAGGTCGGCGTCAACGGCATCCCCGACCCGCGCTGCCGCGGCAAGAGCTGGGTCAAGCCGATCACGATCATCGACGCCTGGCGCCGTGCCTACCAGCTCTCCCTGCTGGGCAGCGGCACCGTCTTCATCCCCGAGCAGATCGCCGCCGTGCCGCCGACGACCGCGGCCCGCACCGCCCGCGCGTCGCGAGCGGTCTCCCCGGCCGCGGCCGCCGCGTGGTGGCACAAGACGCTGCGCGACGACCACCCGATCGGCTCCAACGGCCTCGGGCTGGGCTCGCAGGGCACGAAGGCCGGCGACGGGATGCTCCTGGCCAACCCGCACTTCCCGTGGATCGGCTCCGAGCGCTTCTACCAGTTCGGGCTCCACGTCCCCGGCAAGCTCAACGTGCAGGGCTCGAGCCTCGGCGGCGCGCCGATCGTCAACATCGGCTTCAACCGCCACACGGCGTGGACCCACACGGTCTCGACCGGCCGCCGCTTCACGGTTGACCGGCTCGACCTCGTCCCCGGCTCGCCGACCTCCTACCGCTACGACGGCAAGACGCTCAAGCTGACCTCGCGCACGGTCAAGGTGCCGATCAAGGGCGGCGGGACCCGCTCGCACACCTTCTGGTACTCGCGCACCGGGATCCTCGCCAACGTCGAGCGCGCCGGCTTCGTCTGGGACAAGGAGCACGCCTACGCGCTGCACGACGCCAACGCGACGAACCTGCGCCTGATCGACGTCTGGCTGGCGATGGACAAGGCCAAGTCGGTCCAGGGCCTCGTCAGCGCGCAGTCGCGGATCCAGGGCGTGCCGTGGGTCAACACGATCGCCGCGGACGACAAGGGCCGCGCGCTCTACCAGGACAACAGCGTCACGCCGCACGTGACCACCGCGCAGATCAAGTCGTGCATCCCCGCCGGGCTGCCCGCGCTCGTCTATCAGGCGGCCAACGTGATCACGCTCGACGGCAGCACCTCGAAGTGCGCGTGGGGCAAGGACAAGGACGCCGTCGAGCCGGGCATCTTCGGGCGCAGCCACCTGCCCGTGCTGATCCGGCGCGACTTCGTGCAGAACTCCAACGACTCGTTCTGGCTGAGCAACCCGCACCACCCGCTGACCGGCTTCTCGCCGATCATCGGCCTGACCGGGACCCAGCAGGGCGAGCGCACCCGCTACGGCGTGCGGTACGTCGAGAAGCGCCTGGCCGGCACCGACGGCCGCAAGGGCAAGCGCTTCTCGCTGGCCGACCTGCGCGGCATCTGGTCGCGCTTCGACTCCGAGGGCGGACGGCTGCTGCACAAGCAGGTCGCCGCGCTGTGCCGGGCCAACCCGATGGTCACCCTCGCGAGCGGCGCGAAGGTCGACGTCAGCGCGGCCTGCCCCGTGTTCGACAAGTGGAACGCCCGGGCGACGCTCGACTCGAAGGGTGCGTGGCTGTTCTCGCTGTGGTGGGCGAACTCCGGCTCGCTCTACCGCGACGCCTTCGACCCCCAGCACCCGCTGACCACGCCGAGCCTGCTCGACCCGTCGCAGGCCAACGTCCAGGCCATCGGCCTGGCGGTCAAGAGCCTGCACGACCACGGGCTGCCGGTCGACGCCACGATGCGCCAGGCGCAGTACGTCAAGCGCAACGGCAAGCGGATCCCGCTGCCGGGCTGCAACTCGGGCTGCTACGCGAACATCTCCGCGGTCGTCGACGCGGCGGGCGCCTCGCAGAGCAACGGCGTGCCCGTCAAGTACGGCCAGGTCGTCGACGGCTCGAGCACGGTGATGCAGGTCGAGCTGACCCCGAAGGGGCCGAAGGGCACGACGATCCTCACCTACTCGGAGTCGGAGAACCCGGCCTCGAAGCGGTCGGGGACCAGACCCGGCTGTTCTCGAAGGGGAAGTGGCTGCCGATCGCGTTCACCGTCAAGCAGATCGCCAAGGCGAGGAAGAGCCGGGTCGTCGTCGCGGGCGCACTAGCCCGGGGCTCCCACGTGGGTCGCGCTAAGGTGACGCCTGCGTCATCTTTGTGATCGACCCTGGGAGCACCCGACATGACCCGCCTTCCCACCGTCTGCGTGATCGGCGCCGGCTCCTCCGGCATCGCCGCCGCCAAGACGCTGCACGAGCGCGGGATCGACGTCGACGTGCTACGAGAAGGGCGACCGCGTCGGCGGCAACTGGGTGTTCGAGAACTCCAACGGGATGTCGTCCGCCTACAGGCACCTGCACATCAACACGTCGCGCGAGCGCATGGAGTACTCGGACTTCCCGATGCCGAAGCGCTACCCCGACTTCCCGCACCACACGCCAGATCGCCGAGTACTTCGACGACTACGTCGAGCACTTCGGCGTCCGCGACCGGATCCGCTTCCGGACCGGCGTCGAGCACGCCGAGCGCCGACCGCGAGCGGGTGGGAGGTCACGACCGAGGCGGGGGAGACGAAGCGCTTCGACTCGCTCGTCGTCGCCAACGGCCACCACTGGGATCCGCGCTGGCCCGAGCCCGCCTACCCGGGCCAGGACACGTTCGCCGGCGAGCAGATGCACGCCCACCACTACGTCGACGCCGACCGCTTCACGGGCAAGCGCGTGCTCGTCGTCGGCATCGGCAACTCGGCGATGGACATCGCCACCGAGGCCGAGCTACGTCGCGACCGACGCGTGCTCTCCTCGCGCCGCGGCGCCTACGTGCTCCCCAAGTACCTCTTCGGCCGGCCGCTCGACCAGATCGGCGTCAACGCGTTCACCGGCGCGGTGCCGTGGCCGGTGCGGCGGCGCGATCCTCGAGGCGATGTACCGCCTCGGCGTCGGCAAGGTCGAGGACTACGGCCTGCCGAAGCCCGACCACGGGCTCGGCTAGGCGCACCCGACGATCTCGGCCGACTTCCTGAACCGCATCGCCCACGGCGCGATGACGTGGAAGCCGAACATCGCGCGCATCGAGGGCGAGGCCGTGCGACTTCGAGGACGGCGCCCGGGTCGAGGCCGACGTCATCGTCTGGTGCACCGGCTACAAGGTCACCTTCCCGTTCTTCGACGAGGACTTCATCTCCGCGCCCGACAACGACCTGCCGCTCTACCGCCGCGTCTTCCACCCCGACCACGCGAACGTCTTCTTCATCGGGCTGCTGCAGCCGCTCGGCGCGATCATGCCGCTGGCCGAGGCGCAGGGCCGCTGGGTCGCCTCCTACCTGCGCGGGCGAGTACCGCCTGCCCGATCCCGGCGCGATGCGCGCCGACATCGAGCGCGAGCGCAAGCGGATGTTCAAGCGCTACGTGGCCTCCAAGCGCCACACGATGCAGGTCGACTTCGACAACTACCTGTGGGAGCTGCGGAAGGAGCTCAAGGCGCGGCGCCGAGCGCGCCCGCGCGGCCGGCTTCGCGCTGCCCGGTCGGCGCCGCGCGGCCGAGGCCGAGGAGGCCGTCGCCGCGTGAGCGTCGACGCACCGGGCCGCCGCGAGGAGACGAAGGAGCGCAACCGCGCGGCGATCCTCGACGCGGGGCGCGAGGTGTTCGCCGAGCTCGGGTACGGCGCGGCCACGCGTGCGCGACATCATCCGCCGCACCGGCCTCGCCGCGGGCACGTTCTACAACTACTTCCCCGACAAGGAGGCGGTGCTTCCGCGCGCTGCTCGACGAGTCCGCGCGGCGAGCTGCGCGCCCGCCTGCGCGCCGCGCGCGGCGCGGCGCGACGTCGCGAGGCGTTCGTCGAGGACGCCTACCGCGCGTTCTTCGCCTTCATCGCCGAGGACCCGACGATGTTCGCGCTCGATGCGCGACAACGCCGGGGACGATCCGCGCGCTGCTCGGCGACCCGCTGCTCGGCGCCGGCGTCGACGAGCTGCTCGAGGACCTCGCGGCGGCGATCGGGCCGGCGACCTGCCCGGCGTTCGACGCCGACTACATGGCGGCGGCGATGGCCGGCGTGGGGTTCGAGGTCGGCACGCGGATGGTCGAGCGCGAGCCCGTCGACGTCGACGGCCGCCACGCGCTTCGCCACCGGCCTGGTGCTCGGCGGCGTCGGCGCCTTGGCCGCCGGCTAGCGCTTGCGCAGCGGCCGGCGGCGGCCGCGACGGGGCGGCGGGCTCGAGCGCGGGGATGGCGCCGTAGTGGATGAGTGGTGTCGGGACCATGTAACCAGTGTAGCTGATTTGACGGTTTAAGTAACCTGGAAAGCGATGACGATGGTGATCCGATGATCAGGCGCAAGCGCCAGGACGCGCCCGAGGCCGGGCTCGAGCTCGTGCGCGCGTTCGTCAACACGCGCGACCTCGACGAGGAGACCGACGCGATCGCCCGAACCGGCGGAGCTGGCCGCCTGGCTGGTCGACGCCGGCCTCGCCGCCCCGTCCACGCGCGCGACGGCGGCCGACGTGCGCCGCGCGGCCGCCGTGCGCGAGGCCCTCCGCGTCGAGCTCCTGCACAACGGGGGCCACCACGACGACGTGCCCTGCGACGACGCCGTGCTCGACACGGCGGCGCGTCGCGCGAAGCTGCGGATCGCCTTCAGCCCCGAGGGCGAGAGCCGGATCGTCGCCGACGCCGGCGGCGTCGACGGCGCGCTCGGCGGCGTGCTGGCCGAGGTTCATCGCGCCCAGGTCGACGGCACCTGGCCGCGCCTGAAGGCGTGTGCGCTCGACGACTGCGAGTGGGCGTTCTTCGACCACACGAAGAACGCCTCGGGCCGCTGGTGCGACATGGCCGTGTGCGGCAACCGGGCCAAGGCGCGCGCGTTCCGCGAACGCCGATCCGGCTCCGCGTAGGCTTGACGGAGTGCCGCAGTTCTGCCGCCACAACCGCTTCGTCGAGCGCTGCCCGATCTGCGCGCGCGAGCGAGAGGCGGCGCGGCCGAAGCCCGCGCCCGGTTCCCGTGCCACCGGCACGAGCGCGCAGAGGCGCTTCCGGCGCCGCCACGTCGCGCCGCCGCTCGACGATGAGCGTGCGCCGCGAGGTCCGCGGCCCGGTCGACGACTACGCCTCCGGGCTGGTCCCCGGTCTGCGCTCGTCGCTCGACGCCGGGCGGCTGGCCGGCGAGCTCGCGTTCGCCGCCGGGCGCCTCGAGCAGCTCTCCTCCGACCCGCCCGGCCTCTACGCCGAGGCGGCCGCCGAGCCCGATCGCGACGAGGCGCTGTGGCTGCTCTTCCTCATCGCCCATCTCGGCCCGCTCGAGGGCGCCGACCCGTGGAGCGCCGTGCGCGCCGCGCGCACGCCATGGGCGGACGGCGCCGGGCTGGCCGACGGCGAGCACGCCGCCGGGCCGCGCGGCAGCTGGGATCCCGCCGGCGGCGATCGCGCGATCGCCGCCTACCGCGCCTGGGCCGAGCGCTCCGGCGGGCTGGCCCGCGGCTGGGACGGCGAGGCCGGCTGGACCCCCGAGCGCCGCTTCGGCCGCCTCTGGGAGCGCCTGGCCCTGCCCGGCTTCCACCGCTCGGCGCGCTTCGACCTGCTCGTGACCGCCGGCCGGCTCGGGGTCGTGCCCACCGCGGCCGACGGCCTGCACCTCGGCGGCACCGACCCCGTCACGACGGCGGCCAAGCGGGTCTTCGGCATCGGCGATCCGGGCCTGCTCGACCGCCGCGCCCGCGACCTCGCCGAGGCCGCCGTGATCCCGCTCGACGCGCTCGATCTCGCGCTGTGGAACTTCGAGGTTCCCGGCCGGGTCCACCTGGGCGCCGGCGACGACGTCGAGGACCCCGAGGTCCGGGCGATCGCCGCGGCGGCGCTCGGCGTCGAGTAGGTACAACTCGCGCCATGCCCGGTGACCTGACGGTCGAGCAGCTCGCGCACGAGAGCGGCATGTCGGTGCGCAACATCCGCAACCACCAGTCGCGCGGGTTGCTCCCGCCTCCGGAGGTGCGCGCGCGGATCGGCTACTACGGCCCCGAGCACGTCGACCGCCTGCGGCTGATCCAGGAGATGCAGGCCGAGGGCTTCAACCTCGAGGCGATCAAGCGCCTGCTCGGCGACGACGGTCAGACCGCGTCGCGACTGCTCGGGGTCAAGCGCGTGATCTCGATGCCCGACGCCGGTGAGTCGCCGGAGATCCTGACCCGTGCCGAGGTCGAGGAGCGCTTCGGCCCGATCGACCCCAAGGTGATGTCGCGGGCCAGGAAGCTCGAGCTGATGGTCCCGCTCGGCGAGGACCGCTACGAGGTGCCCAGCCCGGCGATCCTCCGCGCCGCCGAGGATGTGATCGCCCGCGGCGTGGAGCTCTCGAAGGCGCTCGACGTCATGGAGCGGGTGCGCCGGCACTCCGACGCCGTGGCGCGCGCCTTCGTCCGGCTGTTCCTCGACGAGCTGTGGAAGCCCTTCGAGCGCGCCGGCCAGCCCGAGGAGCGCTGGCCCGAGGTGACCGAGGCGATCGAGAGCCTGCGGCCGCTCGCCTCCGAGGCGGTGCTCGCGGCCTTCCAGCTCTCGCTCGCCTCCGAGATGGAGGACGCGTTCGGCAAGACGCTCGAGCGCCAGGCCAAGCGCTCGAGCTGACCGGCCTTGCCCGGCGATTCGACCCGGCAGAAGTACGCGGATCGCTAGCCTCGCCGGGCAGTGCCGGAGTTCAGTGTTTCGCGGCGGTCCAGCGGCGAGGTCCAGATCGTCTCCCTGACCGGGGACGTCGACCTCGGGAGCGCCGACGACTTCGAGCAGGCGGTCGACGAGGTCTCGGACGAGGGCTCCGGCCCCGTCGTGATCGACCTCTCCGGGGTGCCGTTCATGGACTCGATCGGCCTGCGGCTGCTGATCCGGGCCCGGCGCCGGCTCGAGCGCGAGGAGCGCCGCCTGGTGATCGTCGCCGGGCAGCGTCCGGTTCGCAGCGTCTTCGAGCTCACGCGGACCGACCGCCAGCTCGACATCGTCGACACGCTCGACGACGCGTTGCGGGCGGCGAACGGCGCGGGCTGACGCCGGTCAGACGCCTGTGGGCTGGGAGGCGAGCTCGGTGAGCGCGGCCACCGGGTGGTTCGGGGCCGGCGCGTCGCCCGCCTCGTGGGCCACGACGCGCAGCACGGCCTCGACCACCGCTGGGTCGAGCTGGGTCCCGGCGCTCGCCCGCAACTCGGCGACGGCCACGTCGTGGGACAGCGCGGTGCGGTACGGGCGGTCGGTGCGCATCGCGTTCCACGTGTCGCAGCAGGCGACGATCCGGGCTTCGAGCGGAATGTCCTCGCCGGTCAGCCCGTCCGGGTAGCCGTCCCCGTCCCAGCGCTCATGGTGCGAGCGCACGATCAGCCCCACCTCGCGCATGAAGCCGCCGATGCGGTCGAGCATCCGCTGACCCTCGATCGTGTGTGTCTTGACGATCTGCCACTCGTGCGGCTCGAGGCGGTCGGGCTTGTTGATGATGTCCTTGGAGATCGCCACCTTGCCGACGTCGTGCAGCAGCGCGCCGAACTCGAGGTTGCGCCGCCGGTCGGGGTCGAGGCCGAGCTCGCCTCCGACCTCCATGGCCAGCGCGACGACGCTCTTGCAATGTCGGCCCGTGTAGCCGTCGTCGGCCTCGACGACGTCGCCGAGCACGAGCGCGGTGCCCTGGTAGGCGTTGGTGAGCTCGACGAGGCTTTCGAGCCGGGCCTGCCGCTCGCGGGCGAACACCGCCAGGACGCCGAGCATCGGGATCAGGCCGAGCACGAGCGCGGGACGCGTGTGAACCTGGTAGGCGACGGCGAGGGCCACCGGCGTCAGCGCGGCGTCGACGGCGTAGACCCAGCTCTCGCGCACCTGAGCGCGGACCGAAGCGCCGCTCTCGATCCATTCGCGCAGGCCCGACGCGCAGAAGTCGGCCCCGAACTGGGTGACGAGCGCGAGCAGGAGCAGCCCGGCGCTCGCCGCAGCCGGGTCGGTACCCATCAGCACGAAGGGCAGCACGGCTCCGATGGCGAACCACGCGTTGCCGACGCAGTGCACGAGCCGCCCGGGGCGCGTGCGGCCGGTCGCCACGGCCGGGAGGCGGCCGAGCAGCAGCGCGGCGACCACGGCGAGGGGAACGAGCGAGACCGGGACGGCGAAGAGCAGCGGGACGAACCCGAGCTGGGTCGGGACCGTGAAGCCGGAGGCCACGTGGAACCGGACCTGGGTGGACACCGCGAGGACGACGACGCAGGCCAGGGCCGGAAGCATCGGGAAGGCGGCGGGAGGGTCGAGCGCGAGCAGCGCCCCGGCCGCCAGCAGGAAGGCCGAGGTGACGGTCGCCTCACCGAGCCGGTCGCGACGGGCGAGCGGCTGCCCCTCGCGGCTCAGCGTGGCCGCGATGCGCTCCTGTTGGCCGGCGGGCGTCGTCAACGACATCCCGAGGTGCATCGGCCCGCGATCGCCCGTCCTTTACGAGCGCTCGCGCGCCGGCTCGGGGGATCGGACAGACGTCCAGGATTCTGGCGCGTCGGTGAATTCCCTCTCCCCGATGGACGACAGGCTCCGGGAAGGAGTCGTAAAAGGCAAACCCGTCGCGAGGCGGGGACGCAAAGTCAGAGGTCTCGCCGACCGAGGCGAGATAGCTCGACCGCCGACTCGGAACTCTCCATGGAGGTCTGAGTCACATGTTCAATTGCAGGACGATGGGGAGGCGCATCCTGCCGGTTGCGTTCGTCGCCCTGCTCTGTGTCTCGGGCAGCGCCCGGGCCGCGGAGCCGAAGACGACCAGCGCGACTCGCGCTTCGTGCGCCGACCCCAAGATCGAGCACCCGTTCGCGCAGTTCAGGGATCTCCGGGACTACGTCCTGGCCCCTGGAGGCTCGTTCGATCACGCCGCGACGTCGGGCTGGACGCTCGAGGGCGGCGCAACCATCAAGGACGTCGACGACCCGCTGGGCATCGGCGACGGCTCGGACCCCGGGTCGTTGTCGCTTCCCCCGGGGGCCTCGGCCACGTCGCCGTTCATGTGCGTCGACCTGTCGTACCCGACGATGCGGTTCGTGCTCGCACAGAACGACATGAAGGACAGCGATCTGGACGTGTCGTTCCTGTATCCCGAGACCGAGAACGGCAAGGCCGAATGGCATCGGTCGCGCTCGGTCAAGGGACGCATGAAGGACGGCTGGCAGCCGACCGACGACGTGAAGCTCAACCCCGGCCAGGCCGGCAAGCTTCCCGGCGGTCGTCCCGTCGCCATCCGGCTGACGAGCCATGCGGACCACGGCTCGTGGGACGTCGACGACGTCTACGTCGATCCCCGGATGAAGTGAGCGGCGCGACGCGTCCCCGTCCCGGTCGGGGCGGGGGCGCGTTCGTCGTTGCTCGTTTGTCTCGCAATTTGCGAACGTTTCTCCGCGGGTGGGGGTGAAAAGAGGCCGCTGTGGCGCTTCTTCTCTGTGTGGTGCATGAGACGGTCCTGAGCGAAGGGATTCGCGCGTGAGCGCGCTGCAGGCGCGACCGGCGGCGACCGTCGATCAGGACGCCGCGCGGATCGCGGTCGAGCTGCTGCGCGAGCACGCCGGGCCGCTGCTCGCGACGGCGCGGCGCTACAGCCTCTGTGCCGACGACGCCCATGATGCGTATCAGCGCGCGACGGAGATCCTCCTGCGGCGGGCGACGTCGCTCGAGCCGGCCACGCGGGCGGCGTGGATGCGCTCGGTGGTCAAGCACGAGGCGCTCGCCGTGCGGGCCGAGCGCGCTCGTCATGTCTCGGCCGGGAGCCGATGCTCGACGAGACACCGTCGATCGGTCCCGACGCCGAGGAGCGGGCGGTGCGCTTCGACCGTCTGTCCCGGGCCGCCGAGGCGCTGCGGCGCCTCAAGCCCCAGGAGGTCCGCGCGCTGCTGCTCAAGGCCGAGGGCCACTCCTACCAGGAGATCTGCGAGATCACCGGGTGGACGTACACGAAGGTGAACCGATGTCTCACCGAGGGCCGCCGCGCGTTCCGCCAGCGCTTCGAGCTGATCGAGTCCGGCGCCGAGTGCGAGCGCTGGGAGTCGACGCTGTCGGCGATGGCCGACGGCGAGGCGACGCCGGCCGACATCGTCGCCGTCCGGCCGCATCTCCGCGCCTGCGCCGCCTGCCGCGCGACGCTGCGCGACTTCCACGCCGCGCCCGCCGGCCTGGCCGCGCTCGTGCCCGCCGGAGCGCTCGTCGCGCCGGCGACCGCGCTGGCCACCGGCCGCTCGCGGATGCCGGGCCTCGGGGGCCTCGTCGCACGGCTGCACGAGGCCGCGGTCGGCGCGACGCCGGTCAAGGTCCAGGCCGCGCTCGACGCCGCCTCGGGCGGGAAGATGGCCGCCGTCGCCGCCTCCACCGTCGCGCTGGCCGGCGGCGGGATCGCCGCGGTGGACTCGAACGTCCGGCGCGCCGTGCTCGCCCAGCACGCCGCGCACCCGCCGAAGGTCGCCCACGTCGTCGACGGGCACGCGCGGCCCAAGCCCCCGCTCGCGGTCGGCCCGACGCGGCCGGTCGTCGACCGCTCGATCCGCAAGCTCGCGGCGACGACCGCGACAGCCGCTCGGCCGGTCGTCGCCGCCAAGCCGAGGCCCAAGCCCGCGGCGCCGCAGGAGTTCACCGCGCCCAAGCCCGCGCCGGTGCCCGCATCGGCGCCGCGGGAGTTCACCGCGCCGGCGCGGGCGAGGCCGGCCCCCACGGCCACGGCTCGGGGTCGTCCGGCGGCTCGTCATCGTCGGCGGCACCGAGCGAATTCGGGCCCTAGGACGAGCGACGGGCGCGCTCCATCCGTCCGTCCGATACCCGACCTATCGTGCGCCTCGATACAGGATCGGTCCCGGAGACGACCATGCCCCTCTGCTTCATCGAGCCGCAGGACGCCATTCGCGTCATCGCCCAGTCGGTCGGGCGCGAAGCCCGTCGACAGCTCCTCGGCGAGGTCGTCCGGGCCTGGGTCGACGAGATCCCCGAGACCGAGCTGTCGGCGCACTACGCCAAGGCCGTCGCCGACCTCGACGAGCACGACCTCTCGATGCTCGCCGCCTGGCACGCGTCGCTCGAGGTCGGGCACGCGGTGCCGAGCAAGGAGTTCCTCACCGGCGTCTTCCCCCAGCTCGGCGAGAACCGCCGCGAGGCGCTGAAGATCGCCGCCGGCTTCCGCGGCGAGGACGCGTTCGAGCAGGGCGCGGGGGAGGAGGAGGCGCTGGACACCGTCCTGCCCTGGCTCTCCACCGAGCGCTGCCACGAGCTCGCGACCGAATGCCTCGAGCTGTATTGCTGGGACCGACTCGGCTGCGATAACTAGCGGCCCGGTCCGAGCATCCTGCGCACGGCCTGGCGGGCCGTCCACAGCAGCTCGACGGTCCGGATCGCGCCGGGGAGCGAGTCCGGGTCCTGACCGCGGGCGCGCTCGACGCGCTCGATGGCCTCGTCCCAGGCGGCGTCGCAGGCGTCGACGACCTGGTCGAGCGCCCGCAGGCGCTCGTTCTCGACCTCGCCGGCGCGGGCCGCGAGGTCGTCGGCGGTGTCGCCCTCGCCGTCGCGCGCGGCCGACTCGGCGGCCTCGAGCAGGTCGGCGACCGAGCTCCATGGCCGCGGCGGCCGAGCGCAGCTCGATCACGAACGCGGCCGGCGCCTGGAGCGCGAGCTCGGCGTGGATCTCGTCCACGTCGGAGGGGCCGATCGCGAGGTACTGCCCGCCGCGAGTCGAAGTCATGGCGCCACCAGCCCGCCCCGGCACCCGAGACGGCGAAATCGAAGACGACCGCGGTGCGGTCGAGCCGTTCGTGGGCCAGGGTGTAGACGGTCTCCATCGCTGCACTGATGTACCCGCAGAGTCCCGTCCCCATGCGTGCGCATGTGGACACATGGTCGAGGTTGAAATACGGGGTGTCAGACGGCGCTGATCGGCTCCGCTCCGACCAGGACCTCGAGCCTCGAGATCGCCGCGGCGGTCTCGAGGAAGTACACCGTTTGCAGGCCAATCTCGGCCCCGGCGTTGATGTTGATCTCGACGTCGTCGACGAAGACGGCCTCGGACGGCGGAACGCCAGCTTCGGCGATCGCGAGGTCGTAGATCCCGCGGTCGGGCTTGCGGATGCCCACGAAAGCGGAGTCGACGACGGCGTGGAAGACCTCGTCGATCGGGAACATCGCGCGCCAGCGCGGCTCCCACTCGCGGACGTTGTTGGTCAGCAGGACCATCCGCAGCCCGCGCTCGCGCAGCGTGCGGTAGTAGTCGAAGAGCTCGACGTTCGGCCGCAGCGCGCCCCACCACACGTCGGCGAAGTCGTGCAGCGAGACCTCGCGGCCCAGATCGTCGGTCAGCGCGACCTCGAGCCGGCGCAGGAACTCCTTCTCGCTGATCTCCCCGCGCTCGAGCACGAACAGCGGGTTCTCGCCGTGGGCCTCGGCCGCCGCGGCCATCGCCCGGCCGAGCGCCTCCACCGGCAGCCCCGATCGCTGCTGGACGGTCGCGAAGGCCTCCATCAGCGGCGACGTGAGCACGCCGCCGAAGTCGGAGATGACCGCGCGGACGCTCACGCGCCGGTGTCGGTGCGGCGCAGCACGTCGTAGCGCCCGGTCCCCGTCGCGCCGTCCATCCGCCACGTGAAGAACGCGGTGTCCAGGCGCAGGCGGCCGAGCTCGATCGACGTGCCGCACACCGCCTCGCCGGCCATCCGGTGGGGGTGGGAGTCCTCGTCGGGCCACAGCTCGAAGCCGGCGCGGCGCTGGCGGCCCTCGCCGTCGTAGACGGTCGAGAGCCGGGGATCGTCGACGACGAGGCTCGCCGGTCCGTCCTCGCGCGGGAGCACGAGCCAGGCGCTGACGGCCTCGGCGTCCTGGTGCTCGGCGCCGGCGGGGCGCACGGCGGCGTAGGGCAGCGCCGTCTCCTCGCCGATCCAGGCCGAGACGGTCCGCGTCAGCGACATCGGCTCCCAGTCGGGCTCGCCCCACTGGTGGCCGCGCTGGCCCAGGCAGGAGATCCGCGTGCGCGAGGTGCCGACGCGCACGGTGCCCTCGACCCGGCAGACCTGCTCGTAGCCATGCAGCGAGGCCGCCGCGGCGGCGGGGAGGTCGGGGCCGAACTCGAGCGGCGCGGTGACGGCGCTGAAGTGGAGGTCGTAGCCGCCGTCGTCGCCGTCGAAGCTCACGTGCCAGGAGCGCAGCGGCTCGACGATCTCCGCGCCGACGTCGCCGAGCGTGAACGACGACCACGAGGGGTCGAGCTGCTCCTGGCCGGCCTCGATCGCCGAGGCGACGGGGCCGTCGCCGCCGAACAGGAGCGCCATGGCGCTCGCGCGGCCGCGCGAGAGGCCGAGGCGGACCGTGCCGTAGAGGCTCTGGGACGGGTCGCCCCAGGCGAAGGTGACCGCGTCGCCGAAGCGCTCGTCGGCGGCGGACTGGACCGCCTCGTCGCCCTCGTCGATCACGGCAGGCGGCCCCGCTCGCGCCGGACCTCGTGCGCGGTGCCCTCGACGTCGAAGTCCTGCCGTGCGGCGCGCCGCGAGCGCGGGCCGCCGGCGACCGTCATCACGAGCTTGGACGTGAAGTGGCGCAGCAGCAGCGCGCGGATGACCGCGCGGGTGGGCGGGAGGAGGAGCAGCACGCCGAGGATGTCCGTGAGGAAGCCCGGCGTCAGCAGCAGCGCGCCGCCGAAGACGATCAGCGCGCCGTCGGCGACCTCGCGGCCGGGCGCGCGGCCGGCGGCCAGCGCGGCGTCGAAGCGCCGGTAGGCGGAGCGTCCCTGGTGCCGCAGCAGCATCGCGCCGAGGACCGAGTCGAGGATCAGCAGCGCGATCGTCGGCACGGCGCCGATCGCCTGCCCGACCTGGATGATCACGTACAGCTCCGCGATCGGGACGACGATGAAGAAGAAGATGAGGAGCGGCAGCACCACCCATCGGAGGCTACTCTCGGTACATGGCCGCACCGGACCCAGACGAGATCACCGAAGCCCTCCAGAACGTCATCGACCCGGAGCTGGGACTCGACTTCGTCGAGCTCGGCCTGGTCTACAACGTCGAGGTCGCCGAGAGCTCGGTCCACATCACGTTCACGCTGACGACGCCGGGCTGCCCGATCGGGCCGCAGGTCGAGGAGCAGATGCGTGAGTTCGTCGGCGAGGTCGAGGGCGTCGACGAGGTCACGCCCGAGCTGACCTTCCAGCCCGCCTGGTCGCCGGAGAAGATGTCCGAGGACGCGAAGTTCGCGCTCGGCTTCTAGCTCTTCTTCGCGGCCGACGTCTTCTTCGTCTTCGCGCCGTTCTTGCCGCGGTGGCGGGCGCGCATGTCGCTGCCCGGCCCGTCGGTCGAGGCGCCGGTCGGCGTGATCGCCGCGGTCCGGCGCCGCCGCGCCGGGCGGTTGGCCGCGGCCTTGAGCTCCTGCAGCGCGTCGTCGATCCCCGCCGTGATCTCCGGCGAGGTCGGGCAGCGCCTCGTAGTCGGCGAGCAGCCCGAAGTTCACGCCGCCGTCGTAGGACATGATCGCCACGGCGAGCGCGTGGTTCTCGGGCAGGAAGGCGATCGGGAACAGCTCGGTCAGCCGGCGCCCGAGCAGGTAGAGCGGGAACTGCGGGCCGGGCACGTTGGTGACGATCAGGTTGAACAGGCGCGTGGAGAAGTTCAGCCGCGACGCCTGGGCGAGGATCGTCGGCGGCGCGAGCTGCTGCACCGAGGACAGCACCTCGGCGCCGACCGCCTGCTTGGACTCCTTCAGGCCGTCCATCGCGGCCTTGACGAAGCGCAGCCGCGCGATCGGGTCGTCGATGTAGACCGGCAGCGGCGCGCGCATCACCGCGATGCGGTTGCCGAGCTGCACCGCGCTCGTCCTGGGCGCGGATCGAGACCGGCACGAGCGCGCGCATCTCGAGGCCCTGCGGTGCGCACGCCGCGCGTCCTCAGCCAGCGGGCCAGCGCGCCCGAGACGACGGTCAGGACGACGTCGTTGACCGTGCCGCCGAGCGCGTTCTTGACCGCCTTGTAGTCGTCGAGGCGCCCGCGCACGACCGCGAGGCGGCGGTGCGGCCCGATCTCGACGTTGAGCGGCGTGTCGGGCGCGGGGTTCAGGCCGGCCCAGACGATCTCGCCGAGGCCCTCGGCCGCGTCGCGCACGACCTTGACCGAGCTCTCGGGGTGCGAGGCCGCGCCGAGCGCGCGGCCGGCCAGCCCGGCGCCGGTCTTGAGCAGTCCCTTGACGCCGGCGGCGACGAGCTCCGCGCCCGTCGGGTCGGGCGCCGGCGTCCACGGCTCGAGGCCCGCGGGGTCGGGCGCCGGCGGGTCGGGCTCGAGGTCGAAGAGGACCTGGGCGAGGTCGACGCCCGCGACGCCGTCGACCAGCGCGTGGTGGGTCTTGGAGATCAGCGCGAAGCGCCCGCCCTCGAGGCCCTCGACGAGCCACGTCTCCCACAGCGGCTTGGAGCGGTCGAGCTGCTGGGAGACGACGCGGGCGGCCAGGCGGAAGAGCTGGTCCTCGGTGCCCGGCGCGGGCAGCGCGGTGTGGCGCACGTGGTACTCGAGGTTGAACGACGGGTCGTCGGCCCACATCGGCCGCCCGCTCTCGAACGGGGCCTCGACGAGCCGCTGGCGGTAGCGCGGCACGAGGTGCAGCCGCTCGCGGATCTGGTCGACGAACTCGTCGTAGCTCGGCGGCGCGTCGGCGAACACGAGCACGGCGCCGACGTGCATGTGCGAATTGGGGCCCTCCTGGTGCAGGAACGACGCGTCGATCGCGGTCAGGCGGTCGAGGTGATGCGGCGAGTCGGCCATCGCCCATCTTCCTACCACACGCCTGCGCTACGGTCCGCCACGTGGCCTGGGATTTCTCCACCGAGCCCGCCTTCCAGGAGCAGCTCGACTGGATGACGACCTTCGTGCGCGAGGAGCTCGTCCCGCTCGAGGTCGCCGGCCTCGACCAGGCCGGGCTCGACGCCGCGATCGCGCCGCTCCAGGAGCAGGTCAAGGAGCGCGGACTGTGGGCGGCGCACCTCGATC
The DNA here is from genome assembly GCA_963737395.1 of uncultured Solirubrobacterales bacterium. Classification (GTDB taxonomy): domain Bacteria; phylum Actinomycetota; class Thermoleophilia; order Solirubrobacterales; family Solirubrobacteraceae; genus JBBQAA01. The sequence continues at coordinate 322,404 of CAVTSQ010000011.1, forward strand.
CCGAGCTCGGCGGCCAGGGCTTCGGCCAGGTCAAGCTCGGGCTGATGCACGAGATCCTCGGGCAGACGCTGTACGCGCCCATGGCCTTCGGCAACCAGGCGCCCGACTCGGGCAACTCGGAGATCCTCGCGATCGCCGGCACGCCCGAGCAGAAGGAGCGCTGGCTGCAGCCGCTGCTGGCCGGCGACCTGCGCTCGGCCTTCTCGATGACCGAGCCCGGTGCCGGCGCCGATCCGACGATGCTGCGCACGCAGGCCGTCCAGGACGGCGACGACTGGGTGATCGACGGGCACAAGTGGTTCTCGCTCGAACGCGTCGGTGGCCGACTTCCTGATCGTCATGGCCGTCACCGACCCGGAGGGGCGCCCGCACCAGCGCGCGTCGATGTTCATCGTCCCCGTCGACACGCCGGGGGTCGAGATCCTCCGCGACGTCGGGACGATGGAGCATCCCGACCCGGGCTTCGGCAACCTCGGCGGCCACGCCGAGATCCGCTACGAGGGCGTCCGCGTGCCGGGCGACGCGCTGCTCGGGCCGCGCGGCGCCGGCTTCCTGATCGCCCAGCAGCGCCTCGGGCCGGGGCGCATCCACCACTGCATGCGCTGGCTGGGCCAGGCGCGGCGCGCCTTCGACATGCTCTGCGAGCGCTCGCTCTACCGCGAGACCCACGGCTCGGTGCTGGCCGAGAAGCAGACGATCCAGAACTGGATCGCCGACTCGGCGGCCGAGATGCAGGCGGCGCGGCTGATGACGCTGCACGCCGCCTGGGTGATGGACACCGAGGGCCAGGCCGCGGCGCGCAAGGAGATCTCGCTGATCAAGTTCTTCGGCGCGAAGGTCCTGCACGACGTGATCGACCGCGCCCTGCAGGCGCACGGCTCGCTGGGCTACTCGACCGACATGCCGCTCGAGGGCATGTACCGCTGGGCGCGCGGCGCGCGCTTCTACGACGGCCCCGACGAGGTCCACCGCCAGTCGGTCGCGCGGCTGATCCTGCGCGGCTACGAGCCGCCCGGCCGACGGCGTTCCCACCGAGCACGTGCCCACCCGCACGGCCGCGGCGCGCGACAAGTTCGCGCACCTGCTCGAGACCGTCACCGCGAACGACTAGGACGGCGGGCGATGTCCGTCCGGGTGCTCGTGGTGGCGCTCGTGCTCCAGCTCGTGCTCGCGGCGGCGCTGATCTTCGTCGTCGTCAACGGGTTCTCGATCCCCGGCGTGGACGACGCCGTCAAGGACGCGCAGCGCGCGCCGGTGGCCACGGCGCACCGCTTCGACGGCTCGCGGGCGATGCGCGACGTGCGCTCCCAGGTCGCGCTCGGCCCGCGGCCCGCCGGCTCGCCGGCGCTGAAGCGCCTCGCGCGGCGACTGCGCGCCGAGCTGCCCAACGGCCGCTTCGAGCCGGTGCCGGGCGGGCCTGACCAACGTCGTCGGCTCGCTGCCCGGCCGCAAGCCGGCGATCCTGCTCGCCGCGCACTACGACACGAAGGACCAGCCCGGCTTCGTCGGCGCCAACGACGGCGCCGGCGGCGTCGCCGTGGTGCTCGGGGTCGCGCGGGCGCTGCGCGCCCATCCGCGCCCGCCGCGGCGCGCCCGCGATCGACTTCGCCTTCCTCGACGGGGAGGAGTCCCCGCGCGGCACCTCGGACGAGGACTTCGTGGCCAAGGGCCTGCGCGGCTCCAAGGCCGACGCGGCGCGCCGCTCCCGACGCGAGCACGCGGGCGATGATCCTCGCCGACTTCGTCGGCCAGCGCGGGCTGCGCATCGAGCGCGAGGCCAACTCGGACCGGCCGCTGTGGAACCGCCTGCGCCGCGCCGCCCGGAAGGTGGGCGCGGGCGCGGTCTTCCCGGGCGGGACGGCCGAGGGGATCTTCGACGACCACATCCCCTACGCTGCGCCGCGGGATCCCCGCGATCGACCTGATCGATTTCGACTATCCGTGCTACCACCGCGACTGCGACCGGCCCGACAAGCTCGACGTCGCGCTCGCTCGACGCGACGGGGGAGACGCTCGTGGAACTCCTGCAAAGCTGGCGGTAACGGGTTGGTCACGGCACGGTCACACGCCGTTTTCAACCCGCGCGCCGGGCCCGGCCACGATGCCGGGCATGCACAGGACACTCTCACCCAAGCAGCTCGAGGCGCTCGCCTATCTGGCCGGCCTCGTCTTCGCGGTGTGCTCGCCCCACTGGGGCTAGCCGCCGACCTTCTTCGTTGCTGGCCTGAGACATACCGCCCGTAGACTCGGAGGAGTGACGCCTCCGGCTCCCGACAAGATCCTCCTCGCCAGCCCGCGCGGCTACTGCGCCGGCGTGGACCGTGCCGTGCAGACCGTCGAGCGCGCGCTCGACCTCTACGGCGCGCCGGTCTACGTGCGCAAGGAGATCGTCCACAACAAGCACGTCGTCGAGGTCCTGCGCGAGCGCGGCGCGATCTTCGTCGAGGAGGAGACCGAGGTGCCCGAGGGCGCCGACCGTCGTCTTCTCCGCCCATGGCGTGTCGCCGGCCGTGCACGCAAATTCATCGAAGCGCGGGCTGCAGACGATCGACGCCACCTGCCCGCTGGTCACCAAGGTGCACGTCGAGGCCAAGAAGTTCGCCGCCGACGGCTACACGATCGTGCTCGTCGGCCACGCCGGCCACGAGGAGGTCGAGGGCACGATGGGCGAGGCCCCCGAGTCGATCGTCCTGATCGAGACCGAGGCCGACGTCGACCACCTCGAGGTCGCCGATCCCGAGAAGGTCGCCTACATCTCCCAGACCACGCTCTCGGTCGACGAGACCAAGGCGATCATCGGCCGCCTGCGCGAGCGCTTCCCGAAGATCGTCGGGCCCCGCACCGACGACATCTGCTACGCCACGACCAACCGCCAGGCCGCCGTCAAGCAGCTGGCCACGGTGTGCGACCTCGTCCTCGTGATCGGGTCGCGCAACTCGTCGAACTCCAACCGCCTCGTCGAGGTGGCGCGCGAGTACGGCGCCGACTCCTACCTGATCGACAACGAGGACCAGGTCCGCGACGAGTGGCTGACCGGCGTCGGGACGCTCGGGATCACCTCCGGCGCCAGCGCGCCCGAGGAGCTCGTGCAGCGCCTCGTCGACCACTTCAGCGCGCGCGGCACGACCGACGTGTCCGAGCTCGAGGTCGTCAAGGAGGACGTCCGCTTCATGCTGCCGAAGACGATCCGCCAGGCCATGGCGGCCACGGCGTCCTGACGACCCTCGTCGTCTCCGACCTCCACCTCGGCGGGCGCTCCGGGTCCGACGTCGCCGCGGCGCGCCGTCGCGCGCGACCGGCTGACCGCCGCGCTGGGCGACGTCGACCGCCTCGTGATCCTCGGCGACCTCGCTCGAGCTGCGCCACGGCCCCGCGCACGAGGCGCTGGCCGCCGCGCGGGCCGACCCTCGAGCGCGATCGGCCGCGCGATGGCCGGCAAGGAGGTCGTGCTCGTCGCCGGCAACCACGACCACGCGCTCGTCGAGCCGTGGATCGACCGGCGCCGGCGCGACGCGTGGCCGCCGCCGCTCGCGCTCGAGGAGCGGCGTCGACTGGCGGCCCGGCGAGCTGCTCGGCCGCGCGTCGCGAGCGCGCTCGAAGCCCGCGGAGGTCCGCGCCGCCTATCCGGGCGTCTGGCTGCGCGACGACGTCTGGGCCACCCACGGCCACTACCTCGACGTGCTCTTCACCGTGCCGACGTTCGAGCGCCTGGCCGCCGGGCGTCATGCACCGCATGACCGGGCCGGTGCCCGAGCGCGGCGCCGGCCCCGACGACTTCGAGCGCGTGCTCGGCCCGATCTACGCCTGGGTCGGCGCGACCGCCCAGACGACGCCGCCGTCGGCCGGCCGCCGGCTCGGGTCAGGGCGCCTCGGCGCGCGTGTGGACGCGCCTGTCGCGCGCCTCCTCGCACAAGCCGCTGCGCTCCTTCCTGCTGCGATCCGGCTTCGGCGCGGCGATCGCCGCGCTCAACCGCACGGGCATCGGGCCCGTGCGCTCCGACGTCTCCGGGCCCGAGCTGCGCCGCGCCGGCCTGCGCGCGCTCGGCGACGTGACCGAGCGCCTCGGCGTCCCGGCCGCGCACGTCGTCTTCGGCCACACCCACCGGCCCGGCCCGTGGCCCGACGACGCGCCGGCGCGAGTGGCGCACCCGGTCGGGCACGCGGCTGTGGAACACCGGCTCGTGGGTGTGGGAGTCGGCCTTCATGCGCGAGGGCGCGCGCCGGTCGCCCTACCGGCCGGGCAGCGCCGTCCGGGTCGAGCGCGCCGGCGACCCGCGGCCCGTGCGCCTGCTCGACGACGTCGACCCGGCCGACCTAGTCGACTGACTCCGGCGCGACGCCGGGCGTGAAGCACGTGGCGTGCACCGTCACGCCCTCGCCGGGCTCGAGCTCGATCACGCCCTCGGTGTGGTGGGGGTGCTCGACGATCGGCAGGCAGCCGGCGTGGTCGACCGGCAGCTCGGCGCCGTAGGCGCGCAGCGACGCCGCGGCCCGAGACGACGGCCCAGACGCCGCCCGCCTCGTAGGGCCCGGAGTAGGCGCCCGGCTGGTCCTCGGTCTGCGCGGGCAGCATCGCGCCCGGCTCGTCCTCGGGGCGCACCGGCGCCACGAGCTCGCGCTCGACCCCGAGCAGCTCCTGGATCGCCAGCTCGGTCTCGTCGTAGGCGCCCTCGCCGTAGTGGTAGTCGTGCAGGAAGCCCTGCTGGTTCCAGAGGTAGCGCGCGGGCCAGCCCCGGTTGCCGTAGAGGTTCCAGATCGGCCAGCGCTCGTCGATCACGACCGGGTGCTCGATCCCCATCCGCTCGCACGCGGCGCGCACCTCGTCGGTGTCCTCGCGAGGGCGGGAAGCCGCCCGAGTGCACGCCGATGACGCGCAGGCCGTCGTCGCGGTAGCGCTCGTGCCAGGCCGCCACGTAGGGCAGCGTGCGCAGCGAGTTGACGCGGCAGAAGTCCCAGAACTCGACGAGCACCGGGGAAGCCCTTGAGCGAGCTCCATCTTCAGCATCGCGACGTTGACCCACGGGAGCTTCGGTGGGAACGGCGGGGCGGGGATGTCGTCGGTCGGCGGACGCACGCGGTCCGCTACGGTACGGCCACGAACCGCGCGCCGGGCGGACCATGCATACCGGGATCACACCCGAAAGCTGGCACTCTCCGAGCGCAGTCCGATCCATTTTCCTCGAGGAGGGGCCCCACCCTATGCGCAAGTACCTCGTCGTCGGTCTCGCCGGCGTCCTGGCTCTCGCCCTGACCGCGGTCGCATTCGCCGCTCAGGTCAACAAGGCCGACATCAAGTTCACGAGCAAGAAGGCCGGCTCGTCGACCGGTGTCTCGTCGACCTTCAACGTCTCCGATCCTGACAACCACACGGCCGGCAAGGAAGGCAAGCCGACCCGTCAGATCAGCCGCGTCGACATCCTGTTCCCGGCGAAGACGACGTTCAACTACAAGAAGTTCGCCAAGGTGCATCCCTGCACGTACCAGACGGCGACGCAGATCACCGCCAAGTGCGGGAAGGCGCTGATCGCCACCGGCTCGACCACGGTCGACGGCCGCGGCGGCCTGCTCGGCGGCATCGTCAGCGGCACCCTGAAGGCCTACAACACCTCCACGGGTCTCGCGATCGTCATCAAGTCGCAGAACAACATCGTCAACAACCAGACGCTGTTCCCGAAGTACAAGGGGACCAAGCTGGTCACGACGATCCCGGGCGCGCTCGCGTCCCCCGGCGTCGACGCGTACCTGTCGAAGTTCAAGCTCGTCATCAAGAGCCGCAAGTTCAAGCCGAAGGGCGCCAAGAAGAAGGTCGCGTACGTCGCCCTTCCCAAGAAGTGCCCCAAGGGCAAGGTCTGGAAGGTCAAGACCAAGTTCACGTACAAGGCCGGTGGCTCGTTCACCACGGCCGGTACGAAGAACACCTGCAAGAAGTAGCTCGCTCGCTCAGGCGGACGACGGACTGGCGGCCTCGCTCCTCGGAGCGGGGCCGTCGTCGTTAAGCGTCCTCCCAGACGGTGGGCTCGCGGCGGATCGCGGCGGGATCGAAGCGCGCGAGCAGCGTGTCGAGCGACGGGTCCTCGCCGGGCGTCGCCAGGCCGGCCGAGGCGGCCAGCCAGCCGCGCACCTGCGCGGGCGTCTCCCCGCGCTCGCGCCGGTCGGCGAGCGTGACGCCGCCGTGGCGCTTGGCCAGCCGCTGCCCGTCGGGGCCGAGGACGAGCGGGACGTGGGCGTAGGCCGGCTCGGGCAGCCCGAGCGCGCGGGCGAGCAGGAGCTGGCGCGGCGTCGTCTCGAGCAGGTCGTCGCCGCGCACGACCTGCGTGACGCCCTGGGCCGCGTCGTCGACGACGACCGCGAGGTTGTAGGCGACCGCGCCGTCGCCGCGGCGGACGACCGGGTCGTCGACCGCGTGCTCGCTGCGGCCGAGCAGGAGGTCGTCGACGGTCACGCGCGCGCCGCCGGCGCGGAAGCGCAGCGCGGCCGGCCGGCCCGAGCGCTCGCGCTCGGCGCGCTGCTCGCGGGTCAGCGTCGCGCAGGTCCCCGGGTAGGCGCCCTCGGGGAACGGGCCGTGCGGCGCCGAGGCCGCCTCGCGGATCTCCGCGCGGGTGCACCAGCACGGGTAGAGCAGGTCGTCGGCCTCGAGCGCGGCGAGCGCGGCGGCGTAGCGCTCGCCCCGCTGCGACTGGCGCACGACGGACGCGTCCCAGTCCAGTCCGAGCGCCGCGAGATCGGCCAGCTGCTCGGCGTCGACGCCCGGCCGCACGCGTCCCTGATCGAGGTCTTCCATCCGCACCAGGAAGGAACCTGAGGCATGTCGCGCGAACAACCACGCGAGGAGCGCCGTGCGCAGATTGCCCAGATGGAGTGAACCGGTGGGCGATGGGGCATATCGCCCTACGGTCCGGATCGCTCCACTTTCCAAACCAGATTCCTTCGTTGAGGGGTCAAGGTTGTCACGATGAAGGTCGATGGAGATCAGGACATGAACGCCCCGCTGAACTATGTCGATCCGCCGGACTGCCCCGAGGGGATGACCCTCAAGGAGTACCGCCGCCTCCGGCATCCCGTCGAGCCGCCCTCCCGCGCGCCGCAGCTTCTGGCAGCGCCTGCGCCGCCGCCGGCGCGACGTGTCGCACGAGGCCTGAGCCGACCCCGCGCCGCGCCCGTAATCCGGGCGTGACCAAACGCCGCTGCAGAGCACCGCGCTCGAGCTCGTCGACGCCGAGGCCGCGTCCGCGCCGCGTCGGCCGCGCGCCGAGCTCGGCGAGCCGCGACGCCGCCGGTCGTCGCGCCGAGCCCGTCGGCCCGCCTGCGCTCAAGCTCGCCGATGCCGCGGGAACGCTGCGCGCCACGCTCGGCGCCTGGCTCGACGGGCAGCGCCTCGGTCGATTTCTGGGACGCCGAGCGCAACCAGCGCGTCTCGCTCGGCGACCGTCCCGACGGGCCTTCGGGCCTGGCCGTGTGGGACGGCTTCGGGCGCCTGCGCTCGTTGCTCGCCGTCGGGCCCGACGGCGAACGCGACGGCTCGCTCGAGTTCTGGGACGCGGACGGGGCCTACCGCGCCGGCTTCGGCACCTGGCCGGACGGCGGCACGGGCGCCGAGCTCCTGGACGCGTCGGGCGCGCTGCGGGGGCGGATCGGGCAGCGCGGGGGAGAGGGCGCCCCCGCGGTCGAGCTCTACGACGAGGCGGGCCGGTTCGTCGCCGCGCTGGCCCAGTACCCCGACGGGTCGGGCCGGCTGTCGCTGTGGGATGCGGCGGCCCCTCGCGTCCCCCTATGCGATCGGGGCGCCTACCGCTCTCTGAGCCCGCCCGCTTCGTCGCTGCGCACCTCAGCGCCGGCGCCGACACCGCGGTTTGCTTCCAGGCCGCCGGAGTGCTCCTCTGCTTCCTCGAACGCGCACCAGGTCCCGTCGACATCGACGACGCCTTCATGGCGTAGACCCCGATCCGGCGTCACGCTCCACACCCGTCGCCTGCCCCGAGACGAGACGACGGTCCGGTTGGGGATCCCCGTCACAACCACGGAGCGCACCCTCCTCGACCTCGCCACGGTGCTCCGCGAGCCGCAGCTACGCCGCGCCCTCCACGAGGCCGAGGTCCAGCGTGCCACCACCCACACGCGGATGGCCGCCTTCCTGGAAGGACACACCGCAACGCCGGGAGCGCCGAAGTTCCGGCGCCTTCTCGCTCACGGTCCCGCCCCGACGCGGTCCGAGCTCGAGGACCGCCTCCGAGAGCTCATCCTCAGCTGCCCCGGCATCCCGGCTCCTCAGTTCAACGTCCGCGTCGAAGGCTTCGAGGTCGACCTCCTCTTCCGCGAGCACCGCGTCATCGTCGAAGCTGACGGCGCGCGCTTCCACGACACGCCGACCGCCCGCGCCCAGGACCAGGAGAAGCAGGCTGTCCTCGAAGTCGCCGGCTACCGGGTCATCCGCGTCACGTGGAGCGACGTCGTCGACCACCCGAGCCGCACGCTCCGCCGCCTCCTACGAGCGCTTGCCTAGATCCGCCAGCACGCCCAGGTCGTGCGTCAGCCCGTCCGCCGTCAGGTCGGACGCGTTGAACCCGATCCGCTGGCGCCCGCGGCGGTCGATCAGCACGACGCTGACCGCGTGCTCGGACTCCTTGCTCTGGGGCTTGACGCCGAAGGCGCGCCAGACCGGGGTCAGCTGCGCGCGGGTCCCGCGCAGGTAGGGCACGCGGCCGAGCAGCCGGGCGTCGCCGAGGAAGCGCTTGATCGCGGTCGGCGTGTCGCCCTTGGGATCGACGCTGACGGCCAGGGCGGTGACGTCGCGGCGGTGCAGGCGGTCGAGCGCGCCGCGGACCTGCTGGGCGGTCAGCGGGCAGGTGTCGGTGCAGTGCGCGTAGACGAACATGACCGCGGCGACCTTGCCCCGGAGGGCGGCCGCCGAGCGCACGTCGCCGTTCTCGTCCGGCAGGCGGAAGGAGACGGGGGGCAGGGAGGTGGGGCGCAGCGCGCCGTCGATGCCCTGGCTTCCGGTCCCCTGGTCGCCCGGCTTCAGCGCCCCGTAGGCGAGGACCGCGACGAGGCCGGTCAGGCCGAGCGCAAGGGCGACGAGGAAGGCGAGCCGGCCACGCGTGACCATGCCTCTAGCCTAGGAGCCCGAATGGGCCGCGCTGCGATCATCGTCGCCTGTGTCGTGTTGGCCGTCGGGGGCTTCTTCATCGCCCGCGGCTCGAGCAACGACGACTCGTCGTCCTCGTCCGACGCGGCCGCGACGTCCACCACGACGACCAAGGGCGCGGGCTCCGCGTCGACCCCGTCGACCCCCGCCAAGCCCGCGGCTCCCGCCGTCACCCGCGTCTCGCTCGAGGCCAAGGGCGGCCAGCCCGTCGGCGGGACCAAGAAGATCTCGATCAAGGCCGGGCAGCCGCTCGCGATCACCGTCGTCTCCGACACCGCCGACGAGGCCCATCTGCACGGCTACGACATCGAGAAGGAGCTCCAGCCCGGCAAGCCGGCGCTCTTCGACCTCAAGAAGACCAACCTGCAGGGCGTCTTCGAGCTCGAGCTCCATCACTCCGGCGCGGTCCTGGCGAAGCTCGAAGTCAACCCGTGATCCTCCCGCTCGCGCACGGGATCGAATCCCGGGCCGACCTGCCGATCCCGACGGCGTACTTCGTCTACGGCGCGGCGCTGGTCCTGATCGTCTCGTTCGGCGCGCTGGCGACGATGTGGAAGCGGCCGCTGCTGCAGGACCCGCGAGCAGGGACGGCCGGTGGCGCCGCTCGGCGTCTGGGCCGACATCGTGCTCGGCGCGCTCGGCGTGGTCCTCTACGGCCTGGTCGTCTACTCGGGGCTGGCCGGGACCGACATCGCCGCCGAGAACCTCGCGCCGACCTTCGTCTACGTGCTGCTCTGGGTCGGCCTGGTGATCGCCTCGCTGCTGTTCGGCGACGTCCTGCGGCTGCTGTCCCCGTGGCGGGCGATCGCCCGCGCCGTGGCCTGGATCGCCGGACGCGTCGCGGGCGGCGAGCTCCCGGCGCCGCTGCCCTACCCGCGCCGGGTCGGGCTGTGGCCGGCGGTCCTCGGCATCGTCGGCTTCGCCTGGCTCGAGCTCGTGGCCGCCAACGGCAGCGACCCGAAGCTCCTGGCGATCATGGCGATCGTCTACATGGCCGTGATGCTGATCGGCATGAGCGTCTACGGGATCGAGCCGTGGAGTCGCAACGCGGACCCGTTCGGCGTCTACTTCGGGCTCTTCGCCCGGCTGTCGTGGTGGACGCGGCGCGCGGGCCGGCTGATCCTGCGCCGCCCCGGCGTCGGCGTCGCCGACCTCGACAAGCAGGCGGGCGCCGTCGCGCTGCTGTGCACGGCGATCGGCACGACGACGTTCGACGGCCTGACCTCGGGCCAGCTGTGGGCGAACACCCAGCCGCACCTGATCACGTTCGGGCAGAACCTCGGGCTGGCCTACACGCGCGCCACCGAGCTCGCCTACACGATCGGGATCGTCGCCTGCATCGCGGTGATCACGCTCGTCTACGAGCTCGGGGTCACCGGCATGAAGCAGATCCGCGCGCCCGGCGTGGACCCGTCCTCGCTGGGCCGGCGCTTCGTCGGCTCGCTGGCGCCGATCGCCCTGGCCTACGTGATCGCGCACTACATCTCGCTGCTCGCCTTCCAGGGCCAGGCGGCCTGGGACCTCTTCCAGAACCCGCTCGGCCACGGCGGCGACTCGATCTCGATCGACTACTCGATCCTCACCGCCAACGACATCTGGTACATCCAGCTCGCGGCGCTGGTCGACCGGCCACGCGGCGGGTCTGGCGCTCGCCCACGATCGCGCGCTCGCCGTGTACGGTGACCCGCGGGCCGCGACGCGGTCCCAAGTCTGGATGCTCGGAGTGATGGTGGCCTTCACCTGCCTGGCCCTGTGGCTGCTCTCGGCGGCGAACAAATGACGCTGCCGCTCGCCCACGCCGGCCACTGGCTGGCCCAGCTGATCTACGCCGGCCCGGTGCTCGTCGTCGTCGGCGCGCTCGTGGTGCAGAAGATCCGCGACAAGCGCGACCCCAGCCGGCTCGAGGCGCGCCACTCGCACAGCGGCGACGAGCCGCCGTGGTCTGAGGCCTAGGGCTCGATCAGCCCGCGGCGGATCGCGTAGCGCACGAGCTCGACGCGGTCGCGCATGCCGAGCTTGCGCAGCACGTTGCCGCGGTGCGACTCGACGGTCTTCTCGGAGAGGTGCAGCAGCTCGGCGATCTGGGCGTTGGTGTTCGCCTCGGCGATGAGCTTGACGACCTCCTCCTCGCGCGGCGTGAGCGGCTCGCGCGGGCCCGCGTCGGGGTCGTCGATCCAGCGGCGCACGAGCGTGCGCTCGGCGGCGTTGGTCAGGAAGGAGCTCGCCGCGCTCGACGGCGCGGATGGCGGCGACGAGGTCCTGGTCGGCCTCGCGCTTGAGCACGTAGCCCGAGGCGCCGGCCTTGAGCGCCTCGAAGAGGTAGCGCTCGTCGTCGTGCATCGAGAGGATCAGCACCGAGCAGCCCGGCACGTGGGCCTTGATCTCCCGGGCCGCCTGCAGGCCGGTCAGGCCGCGGCATCTGGACGTCGAGCACGCACAGGTCGGGCCGCTCGCGCACGGCGGCGTCGCGGGCCTCGACGCCGTTGCCGGCCTCGGCCACGACCTCGATGTCGGTCTGGCGCTCGAGCAGCAGCCGGATGCCCGCGCGGACGATCCCGTGGTCGTCGGCGATCAGGACCCTCATGCCGGCACCTTCGAGCGGCGGGGTAGGTGCCGAGGCGCACGACGTCCCGGCGGCGGCGGCGGATCGATCGCGAGCTCGACGCGGGTCCCGTTGCCGTGCTCGGACCAGACGCGCAGGCGGCCGCCCGCGAGCAGCGCGCGCTCGCGCATGCCCGAGAGGCCGAGGCCGCCGTCGCGGCCCTGGGTGAAGCCGCGCGCCGTCGTCGGTGATCGTCAGCGTCGTGCGCCCGACGAAGGAGAGCTCGACGTCGACCGCGGTGGCCTCGGCGTGCTGGGCCACGTTCGACAGGCCCTCCTGGGTGACGCGGTAGAGCGCGAGCTGCTGCTCGGGGGTCAGGCGGGGCACGGTGCCGCGCGTGCGCAGCACGGCGCGCAGCCCGGTCTGCTCGCCGAAGTCGCTGGACCTGGGCGGTCAGGGCGGCGACGAGGCCGTGGTCGTCGAGGACGGTCGGGCGCAGCTGGCGCGCGATCTGCAGCAGCTCCTCCATCGCCAGGGTGGCCAGGCGCTTGGTCTCGGCGAGCTCCTCTTGCATCTCGGCGGGCGCGCGCTGCATCGAGGCCTCCATGCGCAGGAGGATCGCCGTCAGCGCCTGGTTGACCTCGTCGTGCAGGTCGCGGGCGATCCGCTGGCGCTCGCGCTCCTGCGCGCGCACGGCGGCCCGGCCGGCCTGGCGGCGCTCGACCTCGAGCCGGTGGAGCATGCGGTTGAAGGCGTTGGTCAGCCGGGCGACCTCGCGCGAGCCCGCCGCGGAGGCCATGACCGAGTCGTGGCGCTCGGGCGAGAGGTCGGCCTGCTCCATCGCGTCGGCCAGGCGGTCGAGCGGGACGAAGCGGCGGCGCAGCAGGACGGTCGTCCCGGCGACGACCGCCGCGAGGGCGACGCCGATCATCAGCTGGTCCTCGTAGCCGCGCGCGGCGACGGCCGAGAGGATCAGCGCGCCGCCGAGCAGCAGCGCGTCGACCGCGAGGACCTGGGCCAGGAGCGAGCGCGTCCTCAACGGCGTCCTCGGCGAGATGGGGTCTCGACCTGATGCTGAACGGCCCGCGAACGGGCGATACTCGAAGAGCACGTCGAGCTTGAAGGTCTCCATTCGGCAGGGGCCGGCGGTGGCAGAGAGCATGGGATGGAACGGGGCGTCTCGAAAGGGGCGCCCCGTTCTCGTTCTTCGGCCCTTCGGCACCGGGCCTTGAGCGCCGCGCCGCCCGCACTCGGAGACCCGCTGGCCGCCGCTATACTTCCTGAAGTAACAGAAGATCCCGACTGCCTTTCAGGAGTTTCCACCTTCATGCCCTCCAGTGCCGAGCTGCTCCGCTCCATCAAGAGCCAGATCCGCGAGGTCGAGCCGACCGAGCTGCGCGACGAGCTCGCGGGCGGGAACGGCAACACCCCGGTGGTCGTCGACGTCCGCGAGAGCGACGAGGTCGCGGCCGGGAAGATCCCCGGCGCGGTCCACGTCCCGCGCGGCTACCTCGAGTCGCGCATCGAGGGCGTCATCCCCGATCGCGACCAGCACGTCGTCCTCTACTGCGCGTCGGGCAACCGCTCCGCCTACGCGGCCCGCACGCTGCGCGAGGACCTCGGCTACGAGAACGTCGAGTCGCTCCAGGGCGGCATCACGCTGTGGAAGGACCGCGGCTACGACGTCGAGGTCCCGCGCACGCTGACCGCCGAGCAGCGCGACCGCTACTCGCGCCACCTGCTCCTCCCCGAGGTCGGCGCCGAGGGCCAGCAGAAGCTGCTCGACGCCAAGGTGCTGCTGCTCGGCGCGGGCGGGCTCGGCTCGCCGGCCGCGCTCTACCTCGCCGCCGCCGGCGTCGGGCACGCTCGGCATCGTCGACAACGACGTCGTCGACCTCTCCAACCTCCAGCGCCAGGTCATCCACACGACCGACCGCGTGGGCCAGCCGAAGGTCGACTCCGCCGCCGAGACGATCCACGAGCTCAACCCCGACGTCAAGGTCGTCAAGCACCCGGTCCGGCTCGACGCCGAGAACATCATGGAGATCCTGCCCGAGCTACGACATCGTCGTCGACGGCCTGGACAACTTCCCCACCCGGTACCTGCTCAACGACGCCTCCGTGCGCCTGCAGATCCCGGTCGTCTCGGCCTCGATCCTCGGCTTCGACGGCCAGCTCTCGGTCTTCGTGCCCTACGAGGGCCCCTGCTACCGCTGCCTCTACCCCGAGCCCCCGCCGCCGGAGCTCGCGCCCTCGTGCGGCGCCAACGGCGTCCTCGGCGTCCTGCCGGGCACGATGGGCCTGCTCCAGGCGACCGAGGCGATCAAGCTGATCCTCGGCGAGGGCGAGCCGCTCGTCGGCCGGCTGCTGCTCTACGACGCGCTCGGCGCCACGATCACGGAGCTCAAGGTCCGCCGCGACCCCAACTGCCCGATCTGCTCGCGCGAGCCCGACGCGATCTCCGACGAGGAGATGGGCGTCTTCCCCGACTACGAGGCGTTCTGCGCCGCGTAGCCGGACGGCTAGATTCCCCGGCCATGGCCACGATCAAGATCCCACCCGTCCTGCGTCCGTCCGTCGGCGGCGAGAAGGAAGTCGCCGCCACCGGTGACGACGTCGGCTCGGTGCTGCGCGCGCTGGCCGAGGAGCACCCCGCGACCCAGAGCCAGCTGTTCAGCGGCGAGGGCGAGCTCAACCGCTACGTCAACGTCTACCTCAACGACGAGGACGTGCGGGTGCTCGACGGGCTGTCCACGTCGGTCGGCGAGTCCGACACGCTCGTGATCCTGCCGGCCATGGCCGGCGGCGCGGCCTAGGGGACAGACCCTCACGCGCATGCGTCTGAGGCAGCCCCTCGTCGATCAGCCGCCGGTCCCGCTCGGGATCCCGCCGTCGGCGAAGAAGAAGAACCAGAACTCGAAGGCCAGGACGGCGGCCACGACGCTCGTGATCACCACGCGCTCGACGGCGGAGACGCCGGCGCGGCGGCGGGCCTCCTGCTCGCGCTCGCCGCGCATCGAGCGCAGCCACGGCGACGTGCGCCGCGCCGACTGCGGGCGGCCCGTCAGGTCGTCGTAGCGCGCGGAGATCCAGGCCAGCGCCCAGGCCAGGCCGATCGCGCTCGCGCCGAAGACGAGGATCACGAGGAAGACCGCGCCCATGGACAGGCCGGAGTCGCCCACGACGCGCGATCCGACCCACACCGCGAGCAGCGGCGAGCCGGTCCAGATGTTCACCGCGGCCAGTGCGGCGGCGGCTCCGAGGGCCACCCGTTTGAGTCGCGACGCGACGGGAGATCCGGATGTGTCCGCAGACACGCGCGCCAGTATCCCACCCAAGCTATCCTTTCGAAAGCAATGGCCGATCCAGCCCTTGGCAACAAGCCCTGTGGCGGCCGCTATGGGGACGTCGTCCAGTCGATCGGCAACACGCCGCTGGTCGAGCTCAAGCGGCTGTCACCCAAGCCCGGCGTCCGCATCTGGGCCAAGCTCGAGTCGCGCAACCCGACCGGCTCGGTCAAGGACCGCGTCGCGCGGGCGATGATCGAGGACGCCGAGGAGCAGGGCCTGATCCGCCCCGGCCAGACGATCCTCGAGCCCACGTCGGGCAACACCGGCATCTCGCTGGCGATGATCTGCTCGCGCAAGGGCTATCCGCTCAAGGTCGTGATGCCGGAGAACGTCACGCCCGAGCGCACCCAGCTGCTCCACATGTACGGCGCGGAGATCGTCTACTCGCCCGGCGACCAAGGGCTCCAACGGCGCCGTCGACATGGCGCTGGCGATGGCCGAGGCCGACGCGAGCTACTACATGCCCTACCAGTACGGCAACCAGGCCAATCCGAACGCCCACTACAACGGCACGGCGGTCGAGATCCTCGACGAGCTCGACGGCGAGGTCGCCGCGTTCGTGGCCGGCCTGGGCACGGGCGGGACGCTGATGGGCAACGGCCGCCGCCTCAAGGAGGAGGTGCCCGGCGTCAAGATCGTCGCGGCCGAGCCGATGCAGGGCGAGCCGGTCCAGGGCCTGCGCTCGCTCGAGGACGGGTTCATCCCGCCCATCATCGACCTCTCATTGCTGGACCGGAAGATCTTCGTCACCAACACCGATGCGATCATCTGGACCCGGAAGCTGCTCGAGGAGGAGGGCCTGTTCGCCGGCGTCTCCTCCGGCGCCATCGCGCGCGTGGCGGTGCGGATCGCCGGCGAGATGGACGAGGGCAACGTCGTCTTCATCGTCTGCGACGACGGCTGGAAGTACCTCTCCTCCGGGCTCTACACCAAGCCCATCGAGGAGATCGCCGACCTCGAGTCCACGGTCTGGTGGTAGGCGGCGGGTGATCCGCTCCCGGCCGGCACGCGAAGCACCGGTGAAGCATCCATCAAGGAGAATGACCTGATGTTCGGACCCCAGATCGGACCCATGGAGATCGTGCTGGTCCTCGTGATCGCGCTCGTCGTGCTCGGCCCGAAGAAGCTGCCCGAGGTCGGGCGCTCGGTCGGCAAGGGCATGAAGGAGTTCAAGGACTCGCTCGCCGGCACGTTCGACCATCACGACGACGACGACGAGCACCACGAGCCGCAGCTCCCGCGCTCGTAGTATCGGCGGGGGATGCAGATCCCCCGCGACATCCACCAGGCGATCTTCGCGCACGCCCGCGAGGACGCACCCGACGAGTGCTGCGGCTGGCTCGAGATCGCCGACGGGGCGATCCACGCGATCTCCCAGGAGGAGAACACGGCGCACTCGCCGCTGCGGTTCGTGATGACCCCGCGGACGATCTTCAACCGCTACCGCCAGTACGAGGACGGTCAGCAGCTCGGCGTCTACCACTCGCACACGCGGTCGGCTCCTGAGCCGTCGCAGACCGACATCAACTTCGCCGCCGGCTGGCCCGGGGTCATCTGGCTGATCGCCGGCGTCTCCACCGAGGAGGACGACCTGCGCGCCTTCTGGATCGAGGACGGCCAGGTCCGCCAGGAGCCGCTCGAAGTCGTCGGGTGACGATGGCCGAGCCGCTCGTCTGCCCGCGCTGCGCCGAGTCCTACCCGCTCGAGGAGCGGTTCTGCGGCCGGTGCGGGATGCCGCTGGTCTACGGCAACCTCGACGTCGCCGCCGAGCCGACCGACCTCCAGGTCCGCGCCCGCAAGATCAAGCCCCAGCTCGCCGAGGGCGAGCTCGTGCGGGTGGCCGGCGCGGGCAACCAGGCCGAGGCCGAGTTCATGCAGGGGCTGCTGCTCGAGGAGGGGATCCCGAGCATCCTGCGCCGCACGCGCGGCTTCGACGTCCCCGACTTCCTCGCCGCCGGGCCCCGTGACCTGATGGTGCCCCAGTCGGGCGCCCGCGCCGCTCGCGAGGCGCTGCTCGAGGCCGAGCTCGTCGGCGACGCCGTGCCCGCCGGGCCCAACCCGCGGCGCGTCCTGGCCGGGCTGCTGCTCGCCGTCGCGGTCGTCGCGCTGATCGCCTGGCTGGGCACCGAGATCCTCGTCTGAACGGCTAGCCCGGCGGGGCGGGCGCCGTGCTCGCGCGCACGATCAGCTCGGGCGCGACGGTCACGCGCTCCCCGGAGCGCGACGGGGTGTCGATCTCGCCCAGGAGCACATGGAGGCTGCGCCGGCCCAGCTCGTTGAAGTCCTGACGCACGGTCGTCAGCGGGGGGAAGAAGTAGGGCGCCTCGGGGAGGTCGTCGAAGCCCACGACGCTGACGTCCCGGGGGACCGCGCGGCCGCGTTCGCGCAGAGCGCGCAGCAGGCCCAGCGCCATCTGGTCGTTCGCCGCGAAGATCGCCGTGACCGACGGGTCGTCGGCCAGGTGTCGCCCGAGCTCGTAGCCGGCACCGGCGCTCCAGTCGCCGAACAGGGGGTCGTGCGCCGCGGCGCCGGCGACCTGCAACGCCTCTCGCCACCCGGCCACCCGCTCCTCGGCCTCGAGCCACCCCTTCGGCCCGGCGAGATGATGGACGGTGGCGTGGCCGAGCTCGAGCAGGTGGCGGGTGGCCGCGATCGCGCCGGCCCGCTGGTCGACCGCCACGAAGGGCACCGACGCCACGGGACCGGCCTCGACGGCGACCACGGGGAGATCGGCCCGCAACCCGACGAGGGCCTCGGCCGCCGCGGCCAGCGGCGCGATGACCAGCACGCCGTCGGCGCCGTGCTGGCGCAGGCGATCCAGGGCACTCAGCACCGCGTCGGGCTCCAGCGCCTCGAGGCTGGCCACGGTGACGAAGTACCCCTCCCCATGGGCGGCCTGTTCGATCGCGTAGAGGGTCGAGGCCGGCCCGTACAGCGTCGTGTCGAAGCTCACCACGCCCAGCATCCGCGAGCGGCCGGTGACGAGGGCGCGCGCCGCCGAGCTCGGGCGATAGTCGAGCTTGCGGATGGCGTCGAGCACCCGCGCCCGGGTCTCGTCACGAACATGCTCGGAGTCGTTGAGGACCCGCGAGACCGTCTGGTTGGAGACCCCGGCCAGCAGCGCCACGTCCGCCATGACCGACGCCCGCCGGCGCCCGTCGGGCCGGGGCGGCGACCCGTCACCCGCAGCCGGCACGGTCACACGCTCGCGGCGCCGGTCTGTGAACGCTCACACGACGATTCTACGCCCCGATCAACCTTTGAACTGGGCCTTATCACCTCGTGTTGACAGACCGTGTGTGATCGCTAACATCACGCCGCGCCGGAGAGGAGAGGCCGCAAACGCCTGGGAGCGAGGAGGAGGCGAGCGATGTCTGAGCTGGACCCTGTGCACGAGGCCTCGAGCGGCTGGAGTGGATGGACGGCAAACAGGAGGAGACCCCACGGTCGCGCGCTGGCCGCCCTCACGCGGCGAACGGCGCTCACCGGCGGCGCCGCGGGCATCGCCGCGGCGGCGCTGGCGGCGTGCGGCGGGCGGCTCTGACTCGAGCAGCGCGTCGACCAGCGGCGCGGACGCACGGCATCTTCAAGTCGGGCAAGAAGCTCAAGTTCGTCTTCGTCAACCACGTGACGACCAACCCGTTCTTCGTGCCCACGAAGTACGGCGCGGAGGACGCCTGCAAGCTGCTCGGCTGCTCCTACCAGTGGACCGGCTCGGAGAACTCGAACGTCAACGAGATGGTCAACGCGATGAACAGCGCGGTCACCGGCGGGGCCGACGGCATCGCCGTCGCCCTGATCGACGACAAGGCGTTCAACGCGCCGACCGACGCCGCGCTGAAGGCCAAGATCCCGGTCGTCTCGTACAACGCCGACGCCGACGGGCAACTCGCGCCTGGCCTACATCGGCCAGGACCTCTTCGTCTCCGGCCAGGAGATGGGCAAGCGCATCGCCAGCTCGTGCCGCTCCGGCGACGTCGCCCTGTTCATCGCCACGCCCGGCTCGGCGAACATCCAGCCGCGCATCGACGGCGCCAAGGCACGTGCTGAAGGGCACGCCGGCGATCAAGACCCACATGATCGCCACCGGCGCGGCCGTGCCGGCCGAGCTGTCGACGATCGACTCCTACGCCTCGGGCCACCCCGAGACCAAGGGCTAGTTCGCCGTCGACGCCGGCAGCACCCAGAGCGTGGCGCAGACGATGCAGAAGCACAACCTGCGCGCGAAGGGCGTCAAGGCCGGCGGCTACGACCTGACGCCGATCACCCAGAAGCTGCTGGCCGCGGGCCAGATCGACTTCACCATCGACCAGCAGCCCTACCTCCAGGGCTTCTTCCCGGTCGTGCAGCTCTACCTGTACGCGGTGTCGGACACGCTGACGGGCATCGCCGACGTCAACACCGGCCTGAAGTTCCTCGACAAGACCACGGTCGGCCCTACAACTCGACGAAGTCGCCGCTACGAGGGGACGTCTTCGTCGGCCGGCGTCACCAAGGCCTGAGCCCCGGCCGGCGCGGCCGCGTGAGCACCGTCCGACCGAGGCCGGCGCATCGGCCCCGCCGCCCGCGCCCGGCGCGCCCGGCCGGTCGTCCGCGCCGGCGGCTGGCGCGGCGCTTCCTCACGCTGCGCGAGGGCAGCATCGTCGTCGTCACGGTGCTGGCGATCTCTACTTCTCGGTGCAGAACGACCGCTTCTTCACGCACGGCAACTTCGTCACGCTGCTGCCGTACTTCGCGCCGTTCGCGATCCTGGCGGTCGGCGAGGTGCTCCTGATGGTCGCGGGCGAGATCGACCTCTCGATCGGGTCGGTCTACCTGTTCGCGCCGTTCATGTTCTACGAGTTCAACCAGGCGGGGCTGCCGCTGCTCGTCTACCTGCATCCTGGCGCTGCTGTGCTGCGCCGTCGTCGGGATCATCAACGGGGTCTTCACCGAGATCATCGGGGTGTCGTCGTTCGTGACCACGCTCGGGATGCTCCTCGGCCTCGCCGGCCTGACGCTGATCATCTCGCACGCCGGCCGGTGATCATGCCCGGGCGCGGAGGTGACGACTCGAAGACCGTGCAGCGTCTCCCACGTCGTCAACGGCCAGACGATCACGCTGCCCGAGAAGGTCAACGAGATCGGGACCTTCGCCAACATCTTCGGCGGCGGCATGTACTCCGAGCTGATCTGGGCCCTGGTCATCGTGGTGGTCGTCCAGATCGTGCTGACCCTCACCCGCTGGGGCATGTACACCGTCGCCTCCGGCGGCAACCGCCCGGCGCGGCCGAGGCCGGCATCAACGTGCGGCTCACGGTCATCCGCAACTTCATCGTCTGCAGCATGCTGGCCGGTCTGGTCGGGGTCCTCGAGGCGTCGCGGGCGAGCTCGGTGACCCCCGACACCGCTGGCGCGTCGGAGACGATGTTCCGGGCGGTGTCGGCGGCGGTGATCGGCGGCACGCTGCTGGCCGGCGGCCAGGGCACGGCGATCGGCGCGCTGTTCGGCGCGCTGTTCCTCGGCGTGCTGCGCGACGGGCTGACCATCGAGGGCGTCAACGCCGACTACCTGGACTTCATCCTCGGCATCGCGATCCTCGTCGCGATGGTCATCAACGTCTACGTCGGCAGGGTGCGGAAGGGGAGCGGCCGTGGCTGAGCACCGAGACGCGAGGACGTGCTGCGCGTCGAGGACGTGAGCCAAGCGCTTCGGGCCGGTCACGGCGCTGCACGACATCGACCTGCACCTCGCGCAAGGGCGAGGTGCTCGGCCTGCTCGGCGACAACGGCGCCGGCAAGTCGACGCTGATGAAGATCATCTCGGGCTTCCAGCGGCCCGACAGCGGCCGGCTCATCGTCAAGGGCGAGGAGACCGCCCTGCGCTCGGTCGACCACGCGCGCTCGCTCGGGATCGACTGCGTCTACCAGGACCTGGCACTGGTCGACGAGCTGAGCGTCTACCAGAACATGTTCCTCAAGCGCGAGAAGCTGCTCAAGCGGCCTGCCGTTCCTGGCCGTCCGCGCGATGAAGCGCGAGACGCGCCGGGCGCTGGACGAGATCGGCGTCAACATCCCGCGCATCGACGTCCCGGTGGCGCGCCTGTCGGGCGGCCAGCGCCAGGCCATCGCGGTGGCGCGGACGGTCACACTCCGAGGCCGACATCATCCTGCTCGACGAGCCGCTGGCCGCGATGGGCGCCAAGGAGGGGGCGATGATCCTCGACGTCGTCGCGCGGCTGCGCGACGAGGGCAACGTGTCGATCATCATGATCGCCCACAACTACGTCCACGTCCTGCAGTCCTGCGATCGGGTCAACCTGATCCAGGACGGGTCGATCACGTTCGACAGGCCCACGGCCGAGACATCGGTCGAGGAGCTCAACGAGATCGTCGTCGAGGAATACCGCAGGGCGCGCCTGGCCGCGAACGGGGACTCCGAGGCGGCCTAGGAGACGTGGCCGCCGACTGCGTCATCGGAGTCGACTTCGGCACCCTGTCCGGCCGCGCGCTCGTCGTCCGCGCCGACGACGGGACCGAGCTGGGGTCCGCCGTTCATTCCTACGCCCACGGCGTGATCGAGGACGAGCTCCCGGCCGGCGGCGAGAAGCTCCCCGCGCAATGGGCCCTGCAGGACCCCGAGGACTGGCTCGACGTGCTGCGCCACGCGGTCCCCGAGGCGCTCGAGCAGGCCGGCGTGTCGGCCGACGACGTGATCGGGATCGCGACGGACTTCACGTCGTGCACCGTGATGCCGGTCCTCGCGGACGGCACGCCGCTGTGTCGGGTCGCGGAGCTCGAGGAGCGCCCGCACGCCTACCCGAAGCTGTGGAAGCACCACGCGGCCCAGGGCCAGGCCGATCGCATCAGCGACCTCGCGCACGAGCGCGACGAGCCCTGGATCGCCCGCTACGGCGGGCGGATCTCCTCCGAGTGGGAGTTCGCCAAGGGCCTGCAGGTGCTCGAGGAGGACCCCGAGGTCTACGACCGCATCGAGCGCTGGATCGAGGCGGCCGACTGGATCGTCTGGCAGCTCTGCGGCCGCGAGGTCCGCAACGCCTGCGCCACCGGCTACAAGGCGATCTACCAGGACGGGCACTTCCCGTCCGAGGAGTACCTCGCCGCGCTCAACCCGGGCTTCGCCCGCTTCGCCGCCGACAAGATCGACGCGCCGCTGGCCGATCTCGGCGCGCGCGCCGGCGGCCTGACCGCCCAGGCGGCGGAGTGGACCGGGCTGCCCGAGGGAACGACGGTGGCCGTCGGCAACGTCGACGCGCACGTGACCGCGCCCGCCGCCCAGGCGATCGAGCCGGGGCAGATGCTCGCGATCATGGGCACCTCGACCTGCCACGTGATGAACGACGACCACGTCGCCGAGGTGCCGGGCATGTGCGGCGTGGTGCGCGACGGGATCGTCCCCGGCCTGTGGGGCTACGAGGCGGGCCAGAGCGGCGTGGGGGACATCTTCGGCTGGTTCGCCGACCACTTCGTGGCCCCGAGCTACCACGAGGAGGCTGAGCGGCTCGGCCGCAGCATCCACGAGCACCTCTCGGCGCTGGCCGGCGAGCAGGAGGTCGGCGCGCACGGTCTCGTCGCGCTGGACTGGGAGAGCGGGAACCGCTCCGTGCTCGTCGACCACGAGCTGAGCGGTCTCGTGGTCGGCCTCACCCTCGCCACCCGGCCGCCCGACGTCTACCGGGCGCTGATCGAGGCCACGGCCTTCGGCACCCGAACGCTGATCGAGGCCTTCGAGGACGCCGGCGTCCCCGTTCGCGAGCTGTTCGTCGCCGGCGGCCTGGTCCGCAACCCGGTCGTCATGCAGATCTACGCCGACGCCTGCCGCCGCCCGCTGCACGTGATCGGCTCCGAGCAGGGACCCGCGCTCGGCGCCGCTCTGCACGCGGCCGTCGCCGCCGGCGCGCACGCGGACATCGCGGCCGCCTCGGCGGCGATGGGCACCGTGCGGCGCGACGCCTACCGGCCCGACGGGGCTCGCGCCGACGCCTACGACGAGCTCTACGCGCACTACACGCGGCTCCACGACCACTTCGGGCGCGGCGGCGACGACGTCATGCACGCGCTGCGCCGGCGGGCTTCCCACGAGGTCGCCCATGTCTGAGACGCTCGCCGACCTGCGCGAGCGGGTCGCCGCGCTGCACACCGACTTGTCGCGCCACGGCCTGGTGACGTGGACCAGCGGCAACCTCTCGGCGCGCGTGCCGGGCGAGGACCTGATGGTCATCAAGGCCAGCGGGATCGCCTGCGAGGAGATGACCGCCGAGGCGTCGGTGGTCTGCGACCTCGATGGCACGCTCGTCGAGGGGGACCTCTCGCCGTCCAGCGACGCCGCGACGCACGGGCACGTCTACCGGGCGATGCCCGAGGTCGGCGGCGTCGTGCACACCCACAGCCCGTACGCCACCGCCTGGGCGGCCCGCGACGAGGCGATCCCGTGCGTGCTGACCGCGATGGCCGACGAGTTCGGCGGCGAGATCCCGGTCGGCCCGTTCGCCCTGATCGGCGACGACGAGATCGGCCGCGGGGTCGTCGAGACCCTCGCCGGCCACCGCTCGCCGGCGGTGCTCATGCGCTCGCACGGCGTCTTCGCCGTCGGCGACGGCCCCCGCGCCGCGCTCAAGGCCGCGGTGATGTGCGAGGACGTCGCGCGCACCGTGCACCTCGCGCGGTTGCTGGGAGAACCCGTGCCCCTTGCCCCACAGGAGATCGACGCGCTCTATGACCGCTACCAGAACGTCTACGGACAGCGCTGACCGCGACGGGGCCGGGGACGCGCCCTCGCTGCCGCGCATCGGCCTGCTCGGGGTCATGCAGGAGCTCTACGACGAGATGCTCCCCGGCATCACCGAGCGCCAGGGCGCGTACGCCCGCGAGCTCGGCGACGCGCTGGCCGGCGTGGCCGAGGTGGTCGTCGCCGATCCGGTCCGCAACCGCGAGGCGGCCGAGCGCGCCGTGCGCGAGTTCGAGGACGCCGGCCTCGACGGCCTGCTCGTGGTGATGCTCACCTACGGCCCGGCGATGCGGGTCGCGCGGGCGCTGGCCGGCACCTCGCTGCCGGTCTGCCTGGCCAACGTCCAGCCCGAGAGGGGCCGTGACCACCGCGTGGGACATGGCCGATCTCACCTACAACCAGGGCATCCACGGCGCCCAGGACACGGCCAACGCGATGGTCCGCTCCGGCCGTCCGTTCCACGTCGTCACCGCCGACCGCGCCGCGCCGGACTTCGCCGAGCGGATCGGGGCGTGGGCTCGGGCCGCGGCGGCGGTCGCGCGCTGGCGCCGGCTCAAGGTCGCCGTGGTCGGCTACGCGATGAACGGCATGGGCGACATCCAGGTCGACGCGCACACGCTGCTGCGGACGCTCGGGCCGCAGGTCGACACGATCGCCCCCGGCGAGCTGCGCCGCGCCGCCGACGCCGTCGAGGAGGGAGAACTGCGCCGCCTGCTGGCCGAGGAGGACGCCCGCTTCGAGGTCGACGAGCGGCTGTCGGCAGGCGAGCGCGAGGACCACGCCCGGATGCAGCTCGGGCTCGAGCGCCTCCTGGCCGCGGGAGGCTACGGGGCGTACACGGCGCACTTCGGCGCGATCGCCGAGGACGGGCGCTTCGCCCGCCTGCCACTCGCCGCCGCGTCGAGCCTGATGGCGCAGGGCTACGGCTACGCCGCCGAGGGCGACACGCTGACGGCCGCGCTCATGGCGGCCGCCTCGGACTTGTTGGGCCCCTCCCAGTTCACCGAGATGTACGCGATGGACTTCGAGCGCGACGCGATCCTCATGAGCCACATGGGGGAGGGCAACTGGGCGCTGGCCCGCGAGGACCGCCCCGTCCGGCTGATCAAGCGCCCGCTCGGCATCGGCGGCCTCGACGACCCGCCCACGGTCGTCTTCTCCTACGCCACCGGGCCGGCCACGCTGGCCACGCTCGTCTCGCTGGGCGGCGAGCGCTTCCGGCTCGTCGTGGCCGAGGGCGAGGTGCTCGACACCGAGGAGCTCCCCGCCCTCGAGATGCCCTACGGCTTCTTCTCACCCGACTCCGGCGTGCGCGGCTGCATGGATGCCTGGCTGCGCCTCGGCGGACCCCATCACCAAGTGCTCAATCCCGGCCGCCACGGCGACGCGTGGCGGTCGTTCTGCGAGCTGTCCGGCGTGGAGTACACGCCGGTCTGACCACCCACACCCGCATGAAGGAGGCGTCATGCGCAGAACCATCCTCGTCGCCCTGCTCCTGATGGGAGCGATCGCCACGCCGGCCGCCGCCGCGCCGAGCATCACCCGCTCGTCGTTCGGCCACATCGGCGCGACCCCGATCGACCGCTACACCCTCGTCAACACGAAGGGGATGTCGGTCTCGATCATCACCTACGGCGGGATCGTGCAGGCGGTGCGCGTGCCCGACCGCAACGGGCACAAGCGCGACGTCGCGCTCGGCTTCAAGAACCTCGCCGGCTATCGCTCCGCGGCCTACCAGGCGAGCAACCCCTACTTCGGGGCGATCATCGGCCGCTACGGCAACCGGATCGCCAAGGGGACGTTCACCCTCGACGGGGTGACCTACCACCTGCCGATCAACAACGACCCGAACTCGCTGCACGGCGGCACGGTCGGCTTCAACCAGCGCATCTGGGACGCGACGCCGATCAAGAAGGCCCACACCGTCGCGTTGCGGCTGAGCTACGTCTCGGCCGACGGCGAGGAGGGGTACCCCGGTCGCCTGCCGGTGACCGTGCAGTACACCCTCGACAACCACAACCGGCTGCGGATCGACTACAAGGCGACCACGAACAAGCCGACCGTGATCAACCTGACCAACCACTCCTACTGGAACCTCCGGGGGGAGGGGTCGGGCACGATCTACGGCCACCAGCTGAAGATCAACGCGAGCCGCTACACGCCGGTCGACTCGACGCTGATCCCGACCGGCGCGACGCCGAAGGTCGCGGGGACGCCGCTCGACTTCCGCACGTTCCACAAGATCGGGACGCGGGTCCGGGAGGACTTCCAGCAGCTCGTCTACGGCCTGGGCTACGACCACAACTTCGTGCTCGACCGTCACGGCAAGAAGGGGCTCGTGGTCGCGGCGCGGCTGCGCGATCCGCACAGCGGACGCCAGCTGACGATCTCGACCGATCAGCCCGGGCTGCAGTTCTACTCGGGCAACTTCCTCGACGGGACGCTGTACGGCACGAGCGGCCATCAGTACCGCCAAGGCGACGGGCTGGCGCTGGAGACCCAGCACTTCCCCGACTCGCCGAATCATCCGTCGTTCCCGTCGACGGTGCTGCGTCCGGGTCAGACCTACCGGACGTCGACCGTGCTGGGGTTCTCGACGTTCCGCTAAGGCGGATCACCCGCGGCGGCCAGGCGCTCGAGGTGTGAGCGCCAGGCCGCCTCGGTGTGGATCGACAAGCGGCCGGAGAAGATGTCGACCAGGACGGCCTTGGGCGCGCGCTTGAGGCCGTCCTCGGTCAGCGTGAGCACGGCGCCCTCGCCCTCCTCGCGGGCGAGCAGGTCGACGAGCGTGGCCCCGAGCAGCCAGGCGTCGGGCCGGGCCGGTGGGAAGCGCGGCGTGCGGCCCTCGCGCAGGCGCCGGGCGACGGCTGGTCGCGCGTGCTCGGCCTGGCCGCCGAGCCACGCCGCCGCGCCCTCGGCCAGCCAGCCCCAGGCGTCGCCGGTGCGGTGGCGCAGCGGGCTGGCGGCGGCGCGCAGCGCCGGGTTGCGTGCCTCGAGCGCGAGCTGGGCGTACAGGCGCCGCGCGGTCAGGGCGAGCAGCTCCTCCGAGCCCGGCACCCGCGAGGCGCGCGCCGCGAGCAGGCGCGGCGCGAGCACGTCGATGCGCCCGTTGCCCGCCGTGCCGACGCGGTAGCGCCGCGCGGCCGGGGCGTCGCCGCGACGCAGGAGGGGGAGGAGGGGACGCGCGAGGTCGAGCGCGAGCGGGGAGCCGTGGACGACGACCTCGACGTCGCCCGGCGTGGCGCCGAACAGCGCCACCAGCCGGTCGCGTAGCCGTTCGAGACCCTCGAGCAGCCCGTCGACGTCCTCGGTGTCGCGGGTCTCGTGACGGGCGCGGAAGGAGGGGGAGACGGACTCGACCCAGGCCACGGCGCGCCGGAGCCTAGATGATCAATTCCACGGGCCCCGCGACCCGCTGCACGTGTCCCGCGGCGCCCGCGAAATCGATCATCTGACCGTCTCCGCCGCCTCGCGCTCGTACTCGAGCTCGGTGCGGATGCCCAGCGCCTCGAGGCGCTCCTGGGCCTCCTCGAGGCTCGCGGCGCCGGCGACGGCCCGCGCCAGCCGCGCGGCCGACGCGGCGGCGACCAGCGGGTCGAAGAAGAAGGTCACGGCCCCGAGGCTCGTGCGGTGGACGGTGCGCCGGCCACCGCGGATCTGGATCGGGCCGTGCGCGCCGCGCGCGGCGGCGACCGCCTGGGCGCTGGCCTCGGTGGGGATCGCCGTCGATCGCCGCCTCGAGGCGCTCGAGCACGGCCGGCGGCGGGCCCCAGGCGCCGCGTCCGCCGCCCGCGGCGGCGACCTCGGCCAGGCGCGCGTCGACCTCCGCGGGCAGCAGCTCGCCGTCGCAGCCGGGGCCGAAGATCGCGGCGAGCACGGGCAGCTCGAGGGCGGCGGAGGCGGCCGCGGCGAGCAGGATCGCGTCGCAGAGGGGGGAGGCGAGACCGGACTCGTCGCCGTGGCCGAGCACGTCGCCGCCGACGTCGACGAGCAGCACGAGGTCGCAGCGCAGCTTGCGCGCGGCGTCGAGCGAGATCGTCGCCAACCGCTGCCGGGCCCCCGCTGGGGTCGACGAGCACGGTCTCCTCGCCGAGGAACTCGGCCATGCGGCCCTCGGCGAAGCGGAAGGCGGGGTCGTCGGCGACGCCGGCCTGCGGGCCGGCGAGGGCCACGCTGGCGTTGACCGGCCGGGTGCCGCTGATCTCGTCGAGGCGCCGCGGGCCGGGCCGCGGGTCGATCGGGCGCCGCTCCCAGGTCACGCCGCCGATGCGCGACGGCGTGCCGAGCGTGCGGCACAGCTCGGCCACGGCCAGCGCGCCGACGACGTCGCCGCCGCCGCCGATGCCGACGACGAGCGCGCCGGACGCCGCGCCGATCAGCGCCTCGAATCCGTCAGGTTCCGAAATCAGGCGTACGCGGGCTCGAGCTCGCCCGTGATCCCGGCGATCTGATCGGCCGCGCGGCCGAACTCGTCGTCGGAGAGGACCGGCGTGCCCTCGAACGGCAGGTCGCGCGTGATCTCCAGCCAGGAGCGGCATCCGCCGTAGTCGTCGCGGACCGCACGGTCACCGGACGCGGGATCCGGTAGGTGCGCAGCAGGATCACGTGGAGCGGATGGCGCCGCTTCCAGCGCAGCCGCTTCTCGGCGTAGTCGGGGGTCCAGACGTAGTAGGGCGACAGCGCGTCGACCACGCGCGGGTCGGTCACGGTCCAGTGGCGCGGAGACCTCGGCCCAGGCGCGGATCCGGACGCGGTCGGGCTGGGTGATGTGGCCGTCGAGGTGCAGCGCCTCGGCGGGCGGCTCACCGTCGGGCCAGACGCCCTCCTCGAGCGCGCGACGCAGCTCGGGCTGGTGGGAGGCGCGGACGAGGTCGGTCCGCTGGTGATCGAACGTCGGATACAGGAAGAAGCGGTCGTGCTCCAGCTGGAAGTGCTTGTGCTCTTCCCGGATGCCGCCTTTTCTCAGGGTGAGGAGTTGCTCTCCTTCGGCGAGGGCCCGCACGGTGACGGCCCATTCCTTGAACGCGATCGGCATGGACTCTTTCAGTTGGATTCAGATCCGCCGCGCCCCTGCCAGTCGCCCCGGCGCGGAGATGGAAATGGTATGTGAGGTTCCCTGTCAGGACCAAATGTTGCGATCGTGCGGGACTTTTTCGGGCCCTTCCGCACCCACCGGAAATCAGGGCATCACACTTCGGCCGTGCCGTCGCCCAGCCGACGGCCCGCGAGGCCCTCGACGGCCTCGAGCACGGCGGCGAAGTCGGCGTCGCCGAGGCCCCGCCCGAGCGTGGCCACGAACAGGTCGCGGGTGGTCGCCGCGGCGGGGAACGAGACCCCGGCGGCCTGGCTCTCCTCCACGCACAGGCGCACGTCCTTGAGCATGTGGGAGACCTTGAACAGCGGGTCGTAGTCGTGGGCGCGCATCGGCCCCGCCTTGAGCTTGAGCATCGTCGAGGCACCCGAGCTCGCGCCCATCACCTCGACCAGCGCGTCGAGGTCGAGGCCCTGGGCGTCGGCGGAGACGAGCGCCTGCGCCACGACGGCCGCGTTGGTCGCGGCGACGGCCTGGTTGACGAGCTTGACGCCCTGGCCGGCGCCGACCGGGCCGCAGTTGACGATCAGCTCGCCCATCGCCTCGAACAGCGGGCGGGCGCGGTCGAGGTCGGCCGGCTCGCCGCCGGTCATGATCGTCAGCGTCCCGTCCTGCGCCTTCGGGGCCGAGCCGGAGACCGGCGCGTCGACGAACGCGACGCCCTTCTGGGCCAACTCCTCGGCCACGCCGCGCGCCTCGCCCGGGGCGATCGTCGAGGAGTCGATGACGAGCAGCCCATCGTGGGCGCCCTCGATCACGCCGCCCTCGCCGAGCATACCTGCTCGACCACGGGCCCGTCGGCGACGATCGAGACGATCACGTCGCTGCTCTGCGCCACCTCGGCGGGCGAGTCGACCGCGGTCCCGCCGTGCTCGGCGACCCAGGCGTCGGCCGTGGCTCGCGTGCGGTTCCAGACCGTGGTCGTAAAGCCCGCCTTCACGAGGTTCGCGGCCATCCGCGAGCCCATGATCCCGAGCCCCAGGAAGCCGACGTTCTCAAGCTCTGCCATGTCCCCCGCCTCCCGGCGTCTCGATCCGCAGCCGCTGCCCGGGCTCCAGGTCCCCTCGGGCCTTGGGCGGCAGCTCTGACCCGTCGAGCGTATTGCGCCCGCGCCCCCCGTCGGCGCCGCCGTCGGCGCCCCGCGGCGCGTGGCGCCGCCGCTCGGTCAGCAGCGAGTAGGTCATGGGCGCCAGCGCCTCGACCTCGCGGGTCACGCCGTCGCCGCCGCGGTGCTCGCCGTCGCCGCCGCTGCCCCGGCGGATCGAGTACTCGACCATCCGCAGCGGGAACTCGAGCTCGAGCGCCTCGACCGGCGTGTTGAGCGTGTTGCTCATCGCCACGTGCACGCCGCTCGGGCCGTCGGCGTCGGGGCAGGCGCCCTGGCCGCCGCCGATCGTCTCGTAGTAGGTGAAGTCCTCGGAGCCCAGCGTCACGTTGTTCATCGTCCCCTGGCCCTGGGCGCGGCCGAAGGCGGAGAGCACCATGTCGGCCACGCGGGACGAGGTCTCGACGTTGCCGGCGACGACCGCGGCGGGCGGGCGGGCGTTGAGCAGCGAGCCCTCCGGCGGCGACGATCGAGATCGGCCGGTAGGCGCCCGAGCAGGGCGGGATGTCCGGGTCGGTGAGCACGCGGACGGCGAAGTAGCGAGGCCGAGTGCGTGACGGCCAGCGGGCAGTTGAGGTTGCCGTCGTGCTGGTCGGCGCTGCCGGTGAAGTCGAGCGTCAGCTCGTCGCCCTCGACGGTCGCCTTCACCTTCAGGTGGAGATCGCCGTCCGGCCCCTCGAGCACGTCCTCGGCCTCGCGCACGCCGTCCTCCATCGCCTCGATCGCCGCGCGCGTGCGGCGCTCCGCGTAGCCGAGGACCTCGTCGGTCCCCGCGCGCATGCGCTCGGGCCCGAGGCGGTCGGCGAGCTCGACCATCCGCCGCGCGCCGGCCCGGCAGGCGGCGAGCTGGGCGCGCAGGTCGGCGCGGCGCTGGTCGGGCTGGCGCATCTGTTCGGCCAGCTCGTCGATCGCGGCGTCGTCGAGCACGCGCGGCGAGATCACGACGCCCTCGTCCTCGAGCGTGTGCGAGTCGGCCGGCATCGAGCCGGGCGTCGGACCGCCGACGTCGGCGTGGTGGGCACGGGTGGCGGCGAATCCGAGCAGCCCGCCCTCGCGGAGGATCGGGAGGATCACCGTGACGTCGGGCAGGTGCGTGCCGCCCCGGTAGGGGTCGTTGAGGATCCAGGGCCGGCCCTCGGCGTGGTCCTCGCCCAGCACGGCGGCCACGGCGGCGGGCATCGCGCCGAGGTGGACGGGGATGTGCTCGGCCTGCATGACCATCTCGCCGTCGGCGTCGAACAGCCCCGAGGAGGCGTCGCGGCGCTCCTTGACGTTGGCCGAGTGCGCGGCGCGCACGAGCACGGCGCCCATCTCCTCGGCCGCGGCGCGCAGCGCCCCGGTCAGGAGCTGGAGCTCGACGGGATCGAGCTCGCTCACGCGTCCTTCTCCATCACGAGCGTGCCCGAGTCGTCGGTGCGCACCGTCCAGCCCGGCGGGACGGCCAGCGTCGACTCGCGCAGCTCGATCAGCGCCGGCCCGGCGTGCTCGAAGCCGGCGGGCGGCTCGCCGCGCAGGACGTCGCCTCGACCTCGTCGCCGCCGAGCACGGCGGTGCGCGTGGACTCCTCGAACCCGGCGTCCTCGGCCGGCGCGAGCTCGACGTCGGTGCCGGGCAGCGTCGCCGTCGACGCGGACGGTGACGAGCTCGACGGCGGCGTCGCGGTCGGCGTAGCCGTAGCGCTCTTCGTGGGCGGCGTGGAAGCCCTCGACCAAGGAGTCGGGATCGGGCGTCTCGCTCGGCCGTGACCGAGAGCTCGAAGGCCTGGCCGCGGTAACGCAGCTCGCAGGTCGTGCGCAGCTCGGCCTCGTCGCCGGCCTCGCCGAGCTCTTCGCGCGCCTCGCCGCCGAGCTGCCTCGACGGCGTCGGCGACCGCTTCGGCGGTGAAGTCCTCGCCGGAGACGAGCAGCGAGCGCTGCACGTCGGCGCGGCGCTCGGCGGCGACGAGCCCGAGCGCGGCGAGCACGCCTGAGGCGCGCGGGCAGAGCACCGTGGTCATGTCGAGCTCGTCGGCGATCGCCGCGCGCGTGCAGGCCGCCGGCGCCGCCGAAGGCCAGCAGCGCGTAGCCGCGCGGGTCGATCCCGCGCTCGACGGTCATCACGCGCAGGGCGCGGAGCATCTCGGCGTTGGCCACGCGCACGATCCCCTCGGCCGCCTCGCGGGCCGAGAGCCCGAGCGAGTCGGCGAGCTTGCCGACCGCCGTCTGCGCCGCCTCGCCGTCGAGCTCGACGCCGCCGGCCAGCGCGCCGTCGGCGGGCAGCAGGCCGAGCACGAGGTTCGCGTCGGTCACCGTCGGCTCGGTCCCGCCACGGCCGTAGCAGGCCGGCCCGGGATCGGCGCCCGCCGAGCGCGGCCCGACGCGCAGCGCGCCGCCCGGGTCGCGCCAGCCGATCGAGCCGCCGCCGGCGCCGACCGTCTCGAGGTCGAGCATGGGCAGGGCGATCGGGCGCCCGCCGACCTCGCGGCCCGCGGTCTCGCGCACGGCGCCGCCCTCGACGACGCAGACGTCGCAGGAGGTGCCGCCCATGTCGAAGCACAGGACCTCGTCGTAGCCGGTGGCCCGCGCGACGACGGCGGCGCCGGCCGCCCCGCCCGCCGGTCCGGACAGGACCGTCCACGAGGCGTGCGCCGCGGCCTGCTCGAGCGAGGCCACGCCGCCGCTGGACTGCATCACCGACGGCGTCGGCAGCCCCTCGTCCGCGGTGCGCTCGCGCAGCCGGCCGAGGTAGGCGGCGAGCAGGGGGGAGAGGCTCGCGTCGACGGTCGTCGTGGCCGTGCGCTCGTACTCGCGAAAGACGCCGGCGACGTCGTGGGAGAGGGAGACGTGGACGTCGGGGAAGCGCTCGCGGAGCGCCGCGCCGATCCGCTGCTCGTGCTCGGGGTGGCGGTAGGCGTGCAGCAGGCAGACGGCGACGGCCTCCGGGTCGAGCTCGTCCAGCGCGGCGCCGATCTCGTCGAGCGCCTCGTCGGTCAACGCCTCGATCACGCCGTCGGGACCGGTCCGCTCACGCGCGCCGACGCGCGCCTCGGGCGCGACGATCGGCGCCGGGTGGGTCGCGCACAGGCGGTAGAGGTCGGCGCGGGCCTGGCGCCCGAGCTCCTCGAGGTCGGTGAAGCCGGCGGTGGCCACGAGCGCCGTCCGCGCGCCCTCGCCCTCGAGCAGCGCGTTGGTCGCCACGGTCATGCCGTGGGCGAAGGCGTCGAGGTCGCCCGGCTGCGCGCCGGCGCGCTCGAGCGCCTCGTGCACGGCGGCGAGCACGCCCTCGGACTGGTCGCTCGGGCGTGGTCGGCTGCTTGGCCGTGACCACGGCCCCGTCGGCGACGAGGACCGCGTCGGTGAAGGTTCCGCCGACGTCGACGCCGAGCAGCATGAGCCGCCCAGCGTAACGTCGGTCAGGCGGCGAGGACCTCCGCCGGCATGTCCTCGGTCTCGGCCAGGTGCTGGTGCGACGGGCAGTAGCCGTTGTGCGGCAGCGGCACGCGCTGGCACGGCGTGCCCTTGCGCGTCGTCGCGCGGCACTCGAGCGGGTTGCCGGCGGCGTCGTGGCCGCTGCGCGGCTGGCGCAGCAGGTGGTCGTCCGCGCAGTCGAGGTGGTACTCGATCACCTGGTAGACGCGATGCTGCACGCCGACCGGGAAGTGCACCCGGACGTCGCGGAACAGGCTGCGAGCCGGGCGGGCGAAGTAGTGGCGGTCGGCGGCCAGGCGCTCGATCGTCTCCTCACAGGCGCGCAGCACCTTCTCGTGCGCGCACTTGAGCCCCGCGGCGTCCTCTGCCCTGATCGAGGGAGCAAGCTCCCGGTAGATCGCGCGGCTGAATTCGTACATCTCTCTCCCTGAGACCGTGATCACTGCACCGACGTCGGCAGCCTGCCCAGTCCTCACCAAAACGCCAACGTTCAATCGTTGAGATTGCGTTAAGCCTGAGTCTGGAGCGATGGACCTCCTGGCCGCCCGACTTGAGACATAACGCCCCGTCGGAGGAAAACTTGCGGTGGATGATCGACCCCGCGAGCGACGCGGTCGGCTGCACGCGCCCCGCGGCGCCGCGCGACACCCGGCGGGCCGGGCCCGTGCTGCAAGCACTGTTCCCGGCCGCCGGTCGCCGCGCGGCATCCACGGGCCGCGCACATCCGGCCACGGCGCCCGCGAGATCGATCATCTAGTCCCAGCGCTCGAGGACGGGCTCGGCGCCGGCGCGCACGACGACGTGTCGCGAGTCGAGCGCCGGGTCGGTCTCCGGGACGTCGCGGCGGCGGTGCGCGCCGCGGCTCTCGCGGCGGGCCAGGCCGCAGTCGGCGACCAGTTGGGCGAGCGGGTGCGGGTCCTCGCGCAGGCGGGTCATCCCGTCGGCGTCGCGCACGAGGGCCGCGTCGCGCCACAGCGCCTCGCGGGTGGACGGCGCGCGGGTCGCCGGCCGCGGCCGGATCGACGTCCACGGGCCGGCCGGCGCCGGCGGGCGGAAGGGCGGCGTCGAGCGCGGCGTGCGCCGCGCGGGCGCCGTAGACGCAGCACTCGGACAGCGAGTTGGAGGCCAGCCGGTTGGCGCCGTGCAGGCCGGTGCAGGCGCACTCGCCGATCGCCAGCAGGCCGGGCAGCGAGGCCGCGCCGCGGTCGTCGGTGGCGATCCCGCCCATCATGTAGTGCGCCGCGGGGGAGACGGGCACGGGATCGCGGGACGGATCGAGGCCGGCGTCGGTCAGCCGCGCGAAGACGTTCGGGAACCGCGAGGCGTCGATCCCCCGCAGGTCGAGGAGGACGGCATCGTCGCCCGACCGGGCGAGCTCGTTGCGGATCGCGATCGCCACCTCGTCGCGCGGCGCGAGCTCGTCGACGAAGCGCTCGCCCTCGACCGTCGTGAGCGTCGCGCCCTCGCCGCGGATCGCCTCGGTGACGAGGAAGCCGTCGGCGGCGTGGCCGGGCCGGCCGGCGGCGGCGCGGACGGCGGTCGGGTGGAACTGGAGCAGCTCGAGGTCGGCCAGCGCGGCCCCGGCCGCGTAGGCCAGCGACAGCCCCTTGCCCGTCGCGCCGAGCGGGTTGGTCGTACGGGCCCACAGCGCGGCGGCGCCGCCGGTGGCGAGCACGGTGCCGCGGGCGCGGATCTCCCTCCCGCCGTCGCAGCGCACGCCGACGACGCGGCGCTCGGCGTCGGCGATCAGCGCCGTGGCGCGGGTCTGCTCCCACACCTCGACGCCGTCGTGCTCGGCGACGTCGGCCGAGAGCTGGCGCGTGATCCGCCGTCCCGTCGCGGCGCCGCCGGCGTGGGCGATGCGGCGCACGGTGTGCCCGCCCTCGAGCCCGAGCGCGAGCGTGCCGTGGCGGTCGGCGTCGAAGGCGACCCCGAGCGCCTCGAGGTCGTGCACGACGGCGGGCGCCTCACGGGCCAGGACGTCGGCCGCGCTCGGGCGCACGGCGCCGCGGCCGGCGCGCAGGGTGTCCTCGCGGTGGCGCTGGGGCGAGTCCTCGGGAGCGAGCGCGGCGGCCAGGCCGCCCTGGGCCCAGTAGCTCGAGGACTCGGCCAGCGGCGTGGCGGAGACGAGGACGACGCGGGCGCCCTCGCGCGCCGCGCACAGGGCGCAGTACAGGCCGGCCGCGCCCGCGCCGACGACGACGAGATCGGCTCGCGTCGATGAGTGATCCACGGCCCCGATGGTCGGGATACGGTATCCGCGAGTGGGACGACCGGTCTTCCTCCACCACCCCTCGTCGCTCGAGCACGAGACGGGGCCGCACCCCGAGCAGCCGGCGCGCATCGAGGCGGTGATGGCCGCCGTGCGCCACGCCGACCTCGACTGGGACGTCACGCTGTCGCCGGCCGCCACGGCCGACGACATCGCCCTCGTCCATCCGCCCGCCTACGTGCGGGCGATCGAGGAGGCATGCGTGTCGGGCGGGCGCTCGCTCGACCCCGACACGGTCGTCTCGGTGGGGTCCTACGAGGCGGCGCTCCACGCCGCCGGCGGGGCGATGGCGCTCGTCGACGCGCTGCTCTCGGGAGAGGCGCCGACCGGCTTCAGCGCGCATCGGCCGCCCGGGCCACCACGCCGAGACGGCCCGGGCGATGGGCTTCTGCCTGTTCGGCAGCGTGGCGATCGCGGCGCGCCACGCGCAGCGGACCCACGGCGTGCGGCGCGTGCTGATCGTCGACTGGGACGTCCACCACGGCAACGGGACCAACGAGATCTTCCACGCCGACCCCGACGTGGCCTTCGCCTCGATCCACCAGTCGCCGTTCTACCCGGGACCGGCGCGCTTCGGGACCGCGGCGAGGGGGAGGGGCTCGGCGCCACGCTCAACCTGCCCGTCGCGGCCGGCAGCGGCGACGCGCTGTGGTGCTCGCTGGTCGAGCACGCGATCGTCCCCTGGGGCCGGGCGCACGCACCCGAGCTCGATGCTCGTCTCGGCCGGCTACGACGCCCACGCCGACGACCCGCTGGCCCAGTGCGAGGTCTCCGACGGCGGCTACGCGACGATGACGCGCTCCCTGTCGGCTCTCGGGGCGTCGCTCGGGGTGCCCGTCGGGTTCGTGCTCGAGGGCGGCTACGACCTCGGCGCGCTGGGCCGCGGCACGACGATCACGATGGCGGCGGCCGAGGCGGGCGGCGCGACCGCGCCCGACGTGCCCGAGCATCCCGCCGCCGCCGCGCTAGCAGCGAGGCTTCAGCGGGGCGACACGAGCTTGGCGTAGGCGCCGGGCGCCTGGGCCGAGAGCCGCTGCGCCGCCTCCTGGGCGGCGCCGACGTCCGCGTACTGGCCGGAGAAGACGACGGTGTAGCCGGCCTGGAGGCTCGGGTACTTGCCCGAGTCGAGGATCCCGACGCCGGTGACGCCCTGCCCGGCCAGCCGCTTGGCGATGCGCTCGGCCGAGCCGCGGCTCGTGGCCGAGTTG
The DNA here is from genome assembly GCA_963737395.1 of uncultured Solirubrobacterales bacterium. Classification (GTDB taxonomy): domain Bacteria; phylum Actinomycetota; class Thermoleophilia; order Solirubrobacterales; family Solirubrobacteraceae; genus JBBQAA01. Next base: position 359,249 of record CAVTSQ010000011.1, read on the forward strand.
AGGATCACCGTGTAGGCGCGCTTGCCCGGCGGCCACGAGCCGACCGAGGCGGGCGCGGGAGCGGTGCTCCCGCTGCGCGTCGAGCCGGTGCTCGGAGACGTGACGGTCGGCGCGGTCTGCGTGCCGTTCTTGACGTCGCCGGGGGCGGCGGCGCTCGGCGTCGTCGGGGTCGATGACGCCGGCGTGCTCGTCGTGGGGATCGGCGCGGTGCTCGTCGCGACCGTCGAGGGGGTCGCGGCCGAGATCTTGCGCGCCTCGTCCGAGCCGGACGACAGCGCCGCCCAGGCGAAGGCGGCGCCGATGCCGGCCAGCACGACGGCGACGGCGAGGACGGCCAGGCCGGGGAAGCGGCGCCGCGGGTCGCCCGAGCCGGCGTGGACGGCCGTGCCGCACTCGACGCACCAGTCCTGACCGGGCGCGAGCGCCGCGCCGCAGGTCGTGCAGGCCGCCGGGGCGCGTCGAGGCGTCCGGCGCCTCGGTCGTGGGCTCGGTGGCGGTGCTCATGCCGTCCCTCGCAGGTCGGTGCCGCAGGCCGAGCAGTAGGCGTCGGCGGCGCCGAAGAGCGCGCCGCAGCTCGGGCATTCGCCGCGCAGGCCGTGGCCCGGCGCGGCGGAGCCGGTCCGGCGCCGTCGAGCTCGGCGTGGAGCGCGTCGAGCTCGGCGTTCGCCTCGCCGACCTCGGCGGTCTTGCGGGCGACGAGGTCGGGACGCTCGCGGCCGAGGCGCGCGAGCTCGAAGACCAGGCCGCCGAGGTCGCGCAGGAGGTCGTCGCGGCGGGTCTCGAGCGCGCCCGACGCGGCGGCGCAGCGCGTTGCGGCGGCGCAGGCCGGGGCGCCGCGGGCGCGGCCGGCTCGGCGGCGGGCTCGGCTCGGCGGGGCGGCGCGGGGTCGGGTCGGCCGTCGCGCCGTTGGCCGGGGCCTCGGCCGCCGGGGCGGGCTCGGGCTCGGTGCGGCGTTGCCGTCGCGCAGTCGCGCGGCCCGGGACGGGCGCGGTGGGATATCGGCGTCGCCGTGCGACGTGGACAGCACGGCCGTCTCGGCCGTTGGCGTCTCGGGCTCGGGGACGGGCCCGTCGTCGGCACGGCCGCCCTCGGATGAGGAGATCTGGCCGCTCATGACGTGGTCTTGGGCTGTAACGCCCGAAGGCGAGTATAGGAGCGGTGAAGCCCGTGTTTCCGGGTGGCGCCGTGCATCAGCGGCGGCCCGCGAGGCTCTCCCAGGCGACCAGGACGCGCTCGGCCATCCGCTCGGCGCCGAACATCGCGGCCCGCGCCGCGGCCCGCCACCCGGGGGTCGCTCGCCTCGAGGTGGGGCGCGAGCGCCGCGCTCCAGGCGTCCTCGTCCCACGGGGCGCAGAGCGTCCCGGCGATCCCGCCGAGCGCCGCGGGGGCGACGCCGACCGGCGTCGAGAGCACGGGGACGTCGCAGGCCAGCGCCTCGAGCGCGGCCAGGCCGAAGCCCTCGTGGTCGGAGGGCACGCAGACGGCGTTGGCGGCGTTGATCCACAGCGGTACCTCGTCGGGCGCCACGCCGCCGAGGGTCAGCAGCGTCGCGCCGGTGCGCCGCGGCCAGCGCCCGCGCGCGGTCGGCGCGCTTGACCGGCCGGGCGGGGTCGGCGGCGAGCAGCAGGTAGCGGCCGTCGCCGCTCGAGGCCGAGCCGGGCGCCGGGCCTCGGCGCGGTCGCGCGGCGCGAAGCGGTCGAGCGCGACGCCGGCACGGGAGCACGGCGACGCGGCGCCGCTCGCCCGCGCCGGGGATCTGCTGCGGCCAGCGTGGCCGAGGCGGTGGCCGGGAGCTCGGCGAAGCGGATCAGGAAGCGCGAGACGGGCCCCGAGGCCGGATGGTGCAGGTCGGTGCCGTGCAGGGTCACGACGTGCGGCGACGCCGCGCAGGGCCAGCGCGGGCATCAGCGAGAGGCCGAAGTGCGCGTGCACGACGTCGAAGCGCTCGCCGGCGTGGGCGGCGCGGATCTTCGGGATCGCCCGCAGGTAGTTGAGGCCGCCCGCGGCGAAGACGAAGACCTCGACGTCGGCCCCGAGCGCGCGCAGCGCCTCGACCTGGTCGCGCACGAACGAGCCGTAGGCCGGGCGCTCGGCCGTCGGGTACATGTTCGTGACGACCAGCGCGCGCACGACTCGAAACTATTCCGGCACGAAGACGACGCGATGCGGTCTGGAGGCGTCGCGAGCCCCGCCGGAGCATGGGTCAGGACACCGAGACGGCGGCGAGCGGCCGCCGAAGGAGGACCCTCATGGGCTACCGCATCCTGGGCCGGCTCCACGCCGGGCTGCACCACACCGCCCTGCGCGCGCTGCGCGCCGAGCGCGGGCAGGGCACCGTCGAGTACGTCGCGCTGATCCTGCTCGTCGCCGCCGTGCTCGCCGCGGTCGTCGCGGCCACGAAGACCAAGAAGTTCGGCGACCTCGGGCATCGCCGAGACGATCGTCAAGCAGACCAAGGCGGCGATGAACGGGATCAAATGACGGACTCCCCGAGACCGGCCGGGGAGTGCCCGGCCGGTCTGGCATCCTGGTCGCGTGCCGACGGCCTCCGATCCCATCGCGGTGTTCGACTCGGGCGTGGGCGGCCTGACCGTCCTGCACGAGCTGCTCGTCTCCCTGCCCCAGGAGGACTTCGTCTACCTGGGGGACACCGCGCGCTTCCCCTACGGCGAGCGCTCGGCCGAGGAGCTCGAGCGCTTCGTCGTCGAGATCGGCACGCGGCTGTTGCGCAACGGGGCCAAGCTGCTCGTGATCGCCTGCAACGCCGCCACGTCGGCGGGGATGCGCTCGCTCGAGATGCTCGCGGCCACGGGGATCGACGTGATCGGCGTCGTCAACCCCGAGTCCCAGCTCGCGGCCGAGGCCACCCGCAACGGCCGCATCGGGCTGCTCGCCACGCCGCGCGACGGTGGCCAGCGGCGCGTACGAGCGGGCCGTCGCCGCGGCCGACCCGGGCGTCGCGCTGACGTCGGTCGCCTGTCCCGACCTCGCGCCGATCATCCAGCAGGGCTTCCCCTTCGACCAGCGCGTGGTCGACACCGTTCGCTCGTACTGCGGCCCGCTCCAGGCGGCCGAGGTCGACACCGTGATCCTCGGCTGCACGCACTACCCGCTGGTCGCGCCCGATGCTCCAGCGCATGCTCGGCAAGCGACGTCGAGCTCGTCTTCTCCGGCCCCGCGATCGCCCGCCGCGTCGAGCACACCCTGGCCCTGCGCGGCCTGCTCAACGAGCGCGACGGCGAGGGCTCCTACACCTTCGAGTGCACCGGCGACCCGGACGCGTTCCGCGAGCTCGGCACCCGCTTCCTGCAGATGCCGCTCGGCGAGGTCCGCCACGTCGAGCTCTCGCCCGAGGGGGCCCTCACGTGAGCACGACCATCACCCGTTCCTTCGGCCGCGGCGCCGACGGCCTGCGCCCGCTGTCCATCGAGCCCGACTTCGTCAAGTCGGCCAGCGGCTCGGCGCTGATCGCCGCCGGCGGCACGCGCGTGATCTGCACCGCCAGCGTCGAGGAGTCCGTGCCGCGCTGGATGGCGGGCAAGGGGCGCGGCTGGGCCACGGCCGAGTACTCGATGCTCCCCGCGTCGACCGGGCAGCGCAAGCCGCGCGACATCTCCCGCGGCAAGCTCGACGGGCGCACGGTCGAGATCCAGCGCCTGATCGGCCGCTCGCTGCGCGGCGTGATCGACTTCGAGAAGCTCGGCGAGCGCACGGTGTGGGTCGACTGCGACGTGCTCGAGGCCGACGGCGGCACGCGCTGCGCGGCGATCACCGGCGGCTACGTCGCGCTGGCCCGCGCCTGCCGCGGCCTGGAGGAGCAGGGGCTGCTCGCCGCCTCGCCGCTCGTCGGGCTCGGTCTCCGCCGTCTCGTGCGGCGTCGTCGGCGGCGTGCCGATGCTCGACCTCGACTACTCCGAGGACTCGACCGCCGAGGTCGACGCCAACGTCGTCATGACCGGCGACGGGCACCTCGTCGAGGTCCAGGCCACGGCCGAGCGCACCCCGCTGACGCGCGCGCACCTCGACGAGCTGCTCGAGCTCGCCGCGCACGGCATCGCCGACCTGCGCGCCGCGCAGGAGACGGCGATCGCCGCCTGACCGAGCCGAAGCGACGACCATGCGCCTCGTGCTCGCCACGCGCAACGCCCACAAGGCCCGGGAGTTCGGCCGCCTGCTGCCCGACCACGAGGTCGAGCCGCTGCCCGACGACGTCGAGCTCCCGCCCGAGACCGGCGAGACGTTCGCGGCCAACGCGCTGCCCAAGGCCCGCGCCGCCGCGGCGGCCACCGGGCGCCCGAGCTTCGGCGACGACTCGGGGATCGAGGCCGAGGCGCTCGGCGGCCGCCCCGGGGTCTACTCGGCCCGCTACGCCGGCCCGCACGCCACCGATCAGGAGAACCTCGACAAGCTGCTGGCCGAGGCGCCGGCCGGCTCGCCGCTGACCTACGTCTGCGCGCTGGCCTACGTCGACCCCGAGACCGGCGCCGAGGAGCTGCTCGAGGCCCGCTGCACGGGCACGCTGGCCGCCGAGCCGCGCGGCGAGCGCGGCTTCGGCTACGACCCGGCGTTCCTGCCCGACGACATCCCCGACGGCCGCACGATGGCCGAGCTGTCCGACGCCGAGAAGGACGCGATCTCCCACCGCGGCCGCGCCGCGCGCCTGCTCGCCGAGCACCTGGCCCGATGACGAGCCGGCCGCCCAGCAAGAGCCGCGCGGCGACCCTCTCGATCGTCTCGAACTCGACGCTGATCGTCCTCAAGCTCGCGGCCGGGGCGGCCACGGGGTCGGTGGCGATCATCACCGAGGCCGTCCACTCGTCGATCGACCTGCTCGCCTCGATCATCGCCCTGGTCTCGGTGCGCAAGGCCGACGAGCCCGCCGACGACGACCACCGCTACGGCCACGGCAAGGCCGAGAACCTCGCCGCGGCCATCGAGGGGATGCTCATCCTCGTCGGCTCCGGCGTGATCGTCTTCGAGGCCGTGCGCCGGCTCGTGAACGGCGGCACGCGTCGAGCACCTCGGCATCGGCATCGCGGTGATCGCCTTCTCCGGCGTGGCCAACCTCGGCATCTCGGCCTACCTCCACCGGACGGCCAAGGCGACCGACTCGGCGGCGCTGGCCGCCGACGCCGCCCACCTGCGCACGGACGCCTGGACCTCGTTCGGCGTGCTCGCCGGCCTGGTCGCCGTGCAGATCACCGGCGCAGGACTGGATCGACCCGACGATCGCCCTGCTCGTCGCGGTGGCGATCGTGCGCGCCGGCGTGCGGCTCGTCACCCAGTCCGGGCGCGACCTGATGGACGAGGCCCTGCCCGTGGACGACCTCGCGGCGATCGAGGCGGCCGTCGTGGCGATGGCGCCGCGCGGCGTCGTCGGCTACCACCAGCTGCGCACGCGCCGCGCCGGCGCCCAGCGCTACGTCGACCTCCACGTGCAGTTCCGGGCGGGCACGACGCTCGAGGAGGCGCACGAGATCGCCCACGACCTGCAGGACCACATCCGCTCCGAGCTGCGGGGCGCCGACGTCCTCATCCACCTCGAGCCCGCCGACCGCGTGCGGCCGGGAACGGAGATCACAGCAGGTTGAGCGCGGCGGCCAGCCCGACGGCGATGGCCACCCCCGCATAGCCCCAGTAGCCGGAGCCGAGGAGGATCGCCGCCGTGATCAGGCAGATGGCGACGGTGACGATCCAGGCGATGCGGCTGAGGGGCACGGCTCTATTGTCGTGCCTCGTGCCGGACGACGCGTTGACGCCCGAGCTCGCCCTGGCCTACCTGGGCGAGCTCTCGACCGACATCCGCGCCGCGGTCGTCCTCTCCGTGGACGGCGAGCGGCTCGCCGGGGAGGAGGAGCTGGCCGAGGCGGCGCGCGACCTGCTGACCGTCCCCGGCGACGCGCCGGTGGTCGAGGTCGACACCCCGCGGGGCACCGTCGTCGGCGCCCGCGGCGAGCGCTTCGCCCTGGCCGTGGTGGCCGGGCGCCAGGCGCTGCCCGGCGCTCGTGCGCTTCGACGTGCGCCGCACGCTCGAGGACCTGGAGCGGTCGTGACGAGCTCGCGCGGTCCCTGGGAGCGCGCCCAGTCGATCGCCGACGGACTGCGCCGCGCCGGGGCCGGCGCGCCGCCCCGCCGGCACGCCACGCAGGTGCGCACCTACGACGAGGTCGGACGGGCCCGAGTGGTCGATCCGGGGTCCGCGGCGGGCGCCCGGCTGCGGGACGCCGCCGAGGAGATGATCCGCCTGGTTCGCGGTCGTTCGGAGCGGAAGAAACCCGCAGACACCGAATAAGCCCGTGAAATCAGGACATATCCCCGTCCGAGAACCTTGTTAGGTTCGGAAAACACCACTCGAAGGAGGAGACAAGTGACCAAGTCTGAGTTCGTGGATCAGGTGGCCGACCGAGCCAACCTGTCGAAGAAGGACGCCGGCGAGGCCGTGGACGCCGTTCTCGACACCATCGAGGACACGCTCAAGCGCGGCAGCGAGGTGACCTTCTCCGGCTTCGGCAAGTTCCACGTCGCCGAGCGGGGCGCCCGCGAGGGTCGCAACCCCAGCACCGGCCAGAAGATCCAGATCGCGGCCTCCAAGGTCCCGAAGTTCACGGCCGGCTCCGGCCTCAAGAAGTCCGTCAAGAGCTAGAGCTGAGCACGGGCTTCGGCGAGCGGCTCGCCCACGCGGTCGCCGCTCGCCGCTCGCAGATCGTCCTCGGGCTGGACCCCGATCCCGCCCGGCTGTGGCCCGATGCGGCCGCAGCGGCGGGAGAGGGGCCGGCTCGGGAGCGAGCCGCCCGGGCCGTCACGGCCCATTGCCGGGCGCTGATCGACGCGGCCGGCCCCGCCTGTGTGGCGGTCAAGCCCCAGGTCGCCTGCTTCGAGCGCCTCGGCGCCTCGGGGTGGGCGTCGCTGGAGGCCGTCACCGCCCACGCGCACGACGCCGGCCTGCTCGTCCTGGCCGACGGCAAGCGCGGGGACATCGACGTCTCGGCCAAGGCCTACGCCGAGGCGTTCTTCGGCGGCGCCGCCTCCCCGTGGGGCGAGCTGCCCGGCCTCGGCGCCGACGCGCTGACGGCCAATCCCCTCCTGGGCCGCGAGACGCTCGCGTCCCTGCTCGACGTCGCCCGGCCCCGCGGCGGCGGCCTGTTCGTCCTCGTGCGGACATCCAACCCCGGCGCGGCCGACGTCCAGGAGCTCGAGCTCGCGGGCGGCGGCGCGGTCTCCGAGCGCCTGGCCGACATCGTCGACGCGCTCGGCGCCTCCGCGGAGGGCCCGGTCTCCGACGTCGGCGCCGTCGTCGGCGCCACCGCGCCCGAGCGCCTCGCCGCTCTGCGCGAGCGCATGCCGCGCACCCCGATCCTGCTGCCGGGCATCGGCGCCCAGGGCGGCCGGGTCGAGGATCTCGCCCCGGCCTGGGCGCCCGGCCGGGCCGGCGGCCTGGTCACCGCGTCGCGCTCGATCGCGCGGGCCCACGAGGCCTCCGGGGCGCCCGAGAACCCGGCCCAGGCGGCGCGGGCCGAGGCCGAGCGCCTGCGCGAGCTGGCCTGGAACGCCGCCTGATCGGGCCCGTCGCCGCCGTCCGCGCGCCGACCACGGGGTTATCATCGCTGCCCGCATGGGGGGCGTGACACAAGGCCGGATCCTCGCGCCGCTGGCGCTCATCGCCGCCGTGGTGGCGCTGGTGCTCGTGGTCAAGGGGTCCTCCTCGTCGGATTCGCAGACGGCGTCGCAGACGACGACGACCCAGACGACGCCCAAGAAGAAGAAGGCCAAGGCCAAGCCGAAGGCCACGCACGCCGAAGAGCTACACGGTCAAGCCCGGCGACACCCTCGCGGCGATCGCCGAGCAGACGAAGGTCCCGGTCGCGCAGATCGAGGAGCTCAACCCCGGTCTCGATCCCGCAGCGCTGACCGTCGGGCAGAAGGTCAAGCTCGCGCCATGAGGCGCCTGGCCCTGCTCGCCCTCGTGGCGGCGGGCGTGCTCGCCGGGCCGGCGGCGTCGGCGCGGGCCGCCGCGTCGTCCGCCTCGGCCGCCGGGCTGCCGCGCGTCTCCGCGCCGGCGGCGATCCTGCTCGAGCCGACCACCGGCCAGGCGGTCTACGAGCGCCACGCCGACCAGGAGCGGGCGATCGCCTCGACGACGAAGATCATGACCGCGCTGCTCACGCTCGAGCGGCGCTCGCCGAGCTCGATGATCACCACGCCGCCCTACGCCGCGGGCGGCGCCGAGTCGCAGATCGGCCTGCGCGCCGGCGAGCACATGTCGGTCGCCGACCTGCTGACCGGGCTGCTGCTGCCCAGCGCCAACGACGCGGCCAACGCGCTCGCGGTGCGGATCGGCGGCACCCGCGCGCACTTCGTGACGCTGATGAACCGTCACGCGCGCAAGCTGCACCTCAAGCGCACCCACTTCTCCACGCCCGTCGGCCTCGACACGCCGGGCAACTACTCGACGGCGCGCGAGCTCGCGAAGATGGCGATCGCCCTGCGCGCGCAGCCCTTCGCGCGGAAGGTGATGGACGAGAAGCGCGCCGTGCTGCGCACGGGCGCCCACCGCCGCGTCGTCGTCAACCGCAACGACCTCGTCGCCCGCTTCCCCTGGATCAACGGGGTCAAGACCGGCCACACGCTGCAGGCCGGCTACGTGCTCGTGGGCTCGGCCCGCCGGAACGGCGACGTCGTTCATCTCCGTGGTCATGGGCACCCGCTCGGAGGCCGCGCGCGACGCCGACTCGCTCGCGCTCCTGTCCTACGGCGTGCGCACGTTCCGCGTCGTCCGGCCCGTGCGCAAGCGGCCAGCTGCTCCGCAGCCCGCTGGTCAAGGGCCGCGACGGGCTGCGCACGCGGATCGTCGCCTCGCGCTCGATCCGCCGGCTGATCCGCCGCGGCCGCCGCGTCACCGTGCGCAACGACGTGCCCGAGCAGCTCGGGGGCCCGCTGCCCCGCCACGCGATCGTCGGCCACGTCGTCGTGCGCGCCGGCGGCAAGGTGATCGGCCGGGCGCGGGCCATCACGACGCGGGCCGTGCCCGCCCCGAGCGCCGCCGATCAGGCGTGGACCTGGATCTCGAAGCCGACTACGCTGATCGGCCTGGGAGGAGTCCTGTTCATCGGGCTCTTGGTGATCCGCTCCCGGCGGCGCCGCGCGGCGCAGCGCCGGAGGCGGCGCCGCCCCCGCCCGGAGACCGCATGATCATCACCGTCACGCTCAACGCGGCGATCGACAAGACGCTCGTCGTCCCGAACTTCAAGCTCGGCCGCCGCCATCGCTCGGTCGACCAGACGACGCTTCCGGGCGGCAAGGGCGTCAACGTCGCGCGGGCGATCAAGCGCCTGGGCCGGCCGGTGATCGCCACCGGCTTCGTCGGCGGCTCGACCGGCACGCGCATCGTCGAGGCGCTGACCGAGGAGTCGATCCTCAACGACTTCACCCGCATCCGCGAGGAGTCGCGCACGAACACCGCCGTGCTCGACCCCACGACCGGCGTCCAGACCGAGATCAACGAGCGCGGCCCCGAGGTCTCCGAGCAGGAGCTCGAGCTCTTCTGCGACAAGCTGCTCTACCTCGCCCAGGGCGCCTCGATGTGCGTCTTCGCCGGGCTCGCTGCCGCGCGGCGTGCCGCCGGACATCTACGCCCGGCTGCTGCGCGACCTGCGCCGCCTCGGCGTGACCACGGCCGTCGACGCCGACGGCGAGGCGCTGCGCGCCGCGGTCCGGGCCGAGCCCGACCTCGTCTGCCCCAACGCGCTCGAGGCCGAGGAGCTCGTCGGCCACGAGTTCGCCAGCGAGGAGGACCACGTGCACGCGCTCGGCGAGGTCGTCTCGCTCGGCGCGCACGAGACCGTCATGACCGTCAACGACGGCTGCCACGCGCAGCTGCTCGTCGACGGCGAGCCGACGCTCTTCCGCGTGCGCGTCGAGGAGCAGGAGGCCCGCGCCGCGATCGGCTCGGGCGACGCCTTCCTGGCCGGCTACGCCAGCGGGCGCTACAGCGGGCTGTCGCCCGAGGAGTGCCTGCGCTTCGGCGTGGCCTGCGGCGCCGAGTCGGTCAACCACCTCGGCGCCGGCGTGATCGAGCCGGCCAAGGTCCAGCGGCTGCTGGGCGAGGTCGAGGTCTCGCGCGCGCCGCTGCCCGCCGAGGTCTCCTAGCCGCTAGGGCGAGAGCAGCCGGGCGGTCCAGCCGTCCGTCGCCGCGCCGGAACTCCTCGCGCACGGCCATCCGCCGCTCGCCGGCGCTCCAGAACTCGACGATTTCCGACAAGCACGCGGACGGCCGCCCAGCCGGCGGGGCGGGGGATCTCCTCGCCGTGCGCGGCGTCGGCCGCCGCGAAGGCGGCGCGGAACTCGTCGGCGGAGGCCAGCGGCGCGCCCTCGTCGGAGGCCACGTCGACCAGGCGGGCGTCGCGGCCGCGCGAGCCCCACAGCGCGTCGGACTGCGCCTCGCTGCCGGGCCGCGCGACCCCGGCCACGCGGACCTGGCGGCCCAGCGACGGCCAGTGCAGCACGAGCGCGACCAGCGGGTTGGCGAGCAGCTGGCGGCCCTTGAGCGACTCTCAGCGTCGTCCCGAAGACGAGCTCGTCGCCCTCGACGGCCTTGAGCAGGACCGTCCGGGCGCTCGGCGCGCCCGTGCGGTCGGCCGTGGCGAGGGTCATCGACTCGGCGAGCGGAAGGTCCGCGTTCTTCGCGTCCGCGAGCCAGCTCCGAGCAGCCGTTGGCAGGGATCCATAACGCTAGGATGGCAAGCCCGCTCTGGCCGCTTCGAGCGGGGGTCAATCCCGTCCGCGACGACCCCTAAGGTGCCCGTATGGAAGTTGAGATCGGCCGAGGCAAGAAGGCCCGGCGCGCCTACGGATTCGATGACATCGCGATCGTGCCGTCCCGGCGGACGCGCGACCCCGACGACGTCGACATCTCCTGGACGCTGGGGCCCTACCGCTTCGAGCTGCCGCTGCTCGCGGCCGCGCTCGACGGCGTCGTCTCGCCGGACACCGCCGGCGCCCTCGGGCGCCTCGGCGGCCTGGCGGTCCTGAACCTCGAGGGCATCTTCTGCCGCTACGAGGACGCGGAGGGGATGCTCAAGCGCATCGCCACGCTCCCCAAGGAGCAGGCGACCCGGGAGATGCAGGAGATCTACTCGGAGCCGGTCAAGCCCGAGCTGATCGCCCAGCGCATCCAGGAGATCAAGGCGCACGGCGTCGTCGCCGCCGCGTCGCTGACTCCCCAGCGCGTCCGCGACCACTACGAGGTCGCCCTCGAGGCGGGCCTCGACATCATGGTCATCCAGGGCACCGTGGTCTCCGCCGAGCACGTCTCGACGGTCTCCGAGCCGCTCAACCTCAAGGAGTTCATCGTCTCCGAGGTCGACGTCCCGGTCGTGGTCGGCGGCTGTGCCAGCTACCACACGGGCCTGCACCTCATGCGCACCGGCGCCGCCGGCGTGCTCGTCGGGGTCGGTCCCGGCGCGATCTGCACCACGCGCGGCGTGCTCGGCATCGGCGTCCCGCAGGCCACGGCGATCGCCGACGTGGCCGCGGCCCGCTCGCAGCACATGCTCGAGACGGGCGAGTACTGCAAGGTCATCGCCGACGGCGGCATGCGCAACGGCGGCGACGTCGCCAAGGCGATCGCCTGCGGCGCCGACGCGGTCATGCTCGGCTCGGCGCTGGCGCGCTCCTACGAGGCGCCCGGCCAGGGCTTCAACTGGGGCATGGCCACGTTCCACCCGACGCTGCCGCGCGGCACCCGCGTGCGGACGCCGCAGACGGCCTCGCTCGAGGAGATCGTCGTCGGCCCCTCGCGGGAGAACGACGGCTACTACAACCTCATGGGCGCGCTGAAGACGTCGATGGCGACGACCGGCTACCGCGACATCGCGGAGTTCAACCGGGCCGAGCTGATGGTCGCCCCGGCGCTCCAGACCGAGGGCAAGCACCTCCAGCGCGAGCAGGGCGTGGGCATGGGCTCGTCCGGCAAGGCCGAGGCGCTGCCGCAGCCCGAAGCGCCGTCCTCGGCCCCGCTCGTCGCGGAGCCGATCGGGGCGTGACGCACGGTCGAGCCGGCGCCCGGGCTCCCCACCGCGGGCACCGCGGTCGCGGAGGTCGACGGGGAGGCGCCGCGCCCGGCGGCGGCGACCGACGAGGTCGTCGTCCTCGACTACGGCGGGCAGTACTCGCAGCTGATCGCGCGCCGCGTGCGCGAGTGCGGGGTCTACTCCGAGCTGCTGCCCAACCACGTCGCGGCCGACGAGATCCGGCGCCCGCAACCCGAAGGGCCTGATCCTCTCCGGCGGCCCCGCCTCGGTCTACGCCGACGGCGCGCCGCGGCTGGACAAGGAGCTGCTCGAGCTCGGGATCCCCGTGCTCGGCATCTGCTACGGCATGCAGCTCCTCGCGCTCGAGCTCGGCGGCAAGGTCGAGGGCGCGGAGGTCGGCGAGTACGGCCGCTCCCGCCTGACCGTCCGCGAGCACGGCCGCCTGCTCGCCGGGCTGCCCGTCGACCAGGCCTGCTGGATGTCGCACCGCGACACCGTCTACGAGGCGCCGCCCGGCTTCACCGCGCTGGCCTCCTCCACGGCCTCGCCCGTGGCCGCGCTGGAGAACGTCGAGCGCGGCATCTACGGGATCCAGTTCCACCCCGAGGTCGTCCACACGCCCTACGGCCAGCAGATCCTCGAGCACTTCCTCGAGGACGTCTGCGGCGCCGAGCGCACGTGGTCGCCGGCCTCGATCATCGAGGAGCAGGTCGCGCGCATCCGCGCCCAGGTCGGCGACGCCAAGGTCATCTGCGGCCTCTCGGGCGGCGTCGACTCCTCCGTCGCCGCGCTGCTCGTCCACAAGGCGATCGGCGACCAGCTGACCTGCGTGTTCGTCGACCACGGGCTGATGCGCAAGAACGAGGGCGACCAGGTCGTCGCCGCCTTCCGCGACTACTTCAAGGTCCCGCTCGTGGCCGTCGACGCCGAGGAGCGCTTCCTGGCCAAGCTCGCCGGCGTCTCCGAGCCCGAGCGCAAGCGCAAGGTCATCGGCGGCGAGTTCATCCGCGTGTTCGAGGAGGAGGCGGCCAAGATCGGCGACGCCAAGTACCTCGTGCAGGGGACGCTCTACTCCGACGTGATCGAGTCCGGCGGCGGCACCGGCGCGGCGACGATCAAGTCCCACCACAACGTCGGCGGCCTGCCCGAGGACCTCGAGTTCGAGCTCGTCGAGCCGCTGCGCTCGCTGTTCAAGGACGAGGTCCGCGCCGTCGGCGCCGAGCTCGGGCTGCCCGAGCGCCTCGTCTGGCGCCAGCCCTTCCCGGGTCCCGGCCTGGCGATCCGCGTCGTCGGCGGCGAGGCGACGAAGGAGCGGCTCGAGACGCTGCGCGAGGCCGACGCGATCCTCCAGGAGGAGATCCGCAAGGCCGACCTCTACCGCGAGCTGTGGCAGTCCTTCTGCGTGCTGCCCGACGTGCGCACCGTCGGCGTGCAGGGCGACGAGCGCACCTACGGCTACGTCGTCGTCGTCCGCGCGGTGACCAGCGACGACGCGATGACCGCCGACTGGGCCCGGCTGCCCTACGACCTGCTCGAGACCGTCGCCTCGCGGATGATCAACGAGATCCGCGAGGTCGGCCGCGTGGCGCTGGACATCACGTCGAAGCCCCCCGGCACCATCGAGTGGGAATAACCCTCGCTCGCGGACTGAGGCCGCCGCTGCCGGCGTCCTTCGGCATGCGTCGTGCTTGCGCACTGCCGCATGGCCTGTGTCCTCGGCAGCGACGCCCTCAGCCTCGCGAGGACGCGTGCGGTGGTTCAATGAGCGACCGTGAGGAAGCTCATCGTCACCGAGTTCGTCTCGCTCGACGGCGTCATGGAGGCGCCCGGGGGTGAGCCCGGCTACCCGCACAGCGGCTGGGTCGCGCCGCTGTTCTCCGACGAGCTCGGCGCCTACAAGCAGGAGGAGCAGCTCGGCGCCGACGTGCTGCTGCTCGGGCGCACGACCTACGAGAGCTTCTTCGGCGCCTGGCCCGCGCGCGAAGGCGCGATGGCGGACAAGATCAACACGATGCGCAAGGTCGTCGTCTCGAGCACGCTCGAGTCGAGCGACTGGGAGAACACCACGGTCGAGCGCGACCTCGAGGCCACGGCCACGGCGCTGAAGGCCGAGGACGGCGGCCCGGTGCTCGTCGCGGGCAGCCGCTCGGTGGCCCAGGCGCTGCTCGCGGCCGGGCTGGTCGACGAGCTCAACCTCCAGGTCTTCCCGGTCGATGCTCGGCTCCGGCGCGCGGCTCTACCCCGAGGGGCCCGACAAGCTCGACCTCCGGCTGCTCTCCTCGCGGGCGCTCGACACCGGCGTCCTGCTGCAGACCTACGCGCCGTAGCGCCGGCGGCTAGTGGCCGCCGCCGGTCGGGACCTGGAGCGAGGCGCGCGACGCGGTCTTGAACCCGAGCTTGTCCAGCGCGGACTGCAGCGACTGCGTGTAGCTCGCGCTCGTGAAGGTCGCGCCGCTGACGGCGTCGACGTCGGCGGTCTGCTTGCTGAGCGACCTCCTGCTGCAGGGTCGGCTCGGCCGACGAGGAGATCTCCAGCGAGCGCGGGTCGTTGCCCTGCAGCTGCAGCGCCTCGATCTTGACGATCTTGCCGTTCGTGACGGTGACCCGGACCTGGGCGTTGCCGTACTGCGTGGCGATCGCGTCGCCGGTGGCGGTGCCCGCGACGCGGCCGTGATCTGCGTCGACGAGCTCGACGGAGCTCGCGCTCGTCCGGCGGATCGTGGCGGCGGCGGTCGTCGTCGGTCTTCGCCGTGGCCGTCGCGGTCTGGACCGCGGACGCGTGCGGATGGAAGGCGAGCACGCCGGCCGTGCCGGCGATCGTGGCTCCGATGACGATGGGGGATCGGCGCATGGTGCGGTCTCCGTCAGAAGGTGAAGGACTCGAAGCGGATGCGGTGGACGGGCACGTCGGCGCGCGCCAGCTCGGTCGGCGAGCTGCTCGGACAGCGCGTCGGGGCCGCAGAGGTAGACCTCGCGGTCGCGGACGTCGGGCACGAGCTCGCGCAGGGCCCGGGCGTCGAGGCGCACCTGCGTGCGCGCGAGCCGACGAGCTCGAAGAGGCGCCCGCCGCGGCGCGCGACCTCGTCGGCGACCTCGTCGGCGAGCACGAGGTCGTCGCGGCGTCGAGGCACGCAGCAGGACGGTCACGTCGGTCGTGCCGCGGAAGCTCGTGGAGCAGCGAGAGGATCGGCGCGGTGCCGACGCCGGCCCCGATCAGCAGCAGCCGGTCCTGCGTGGCGGTGTCCGCGGTGAAGGTCCCGTACGGGCCCTCGATCGCCACGCGCGTCCCGGGCAGCTGGCGGGCGAGGCCGGCGCTGTGGTCGCCGAGGTCCTTGACGGTGATGCGCAGCTCGTCGCCCGTGGGCGCGGCCGAGAGCGAGTAGGGGTGGGCCTGCCACCACAGCCCGCGGCGCAGGAAGCGCCACTGGAAGAACTGGCCGCCCGCGACCGGCAGCCGGTCGAGCTGGCGGCCGCGCAGCAGGATCGAGACGACGCCGGGCGCCTCCTCGGTCACGCCGACGACGCGGACCTGGTGGCGCAGCGAGCGCCACGACGGGCAGGCGCGACCCGCGAGGCGACGACGACGGCCGAGCGTGCCGACCCACAGGGCGGTCCACCAGAAGCGCGCCGCCGGGTGCCCGACGAACGACGCGCCCGGTGTCGACCTGGTGCGAGAACGACAGGAACAGCGCGAGGTAGGTGTAGAGGTGGACCGACCACCACGTCTCGTAGGCCATCCGCTTGCGCGCGAGGCGGTAGGAGGTGATGCCGGCGGCGAACAGCAGCGCCGCGCCGACGGTCGCCGCGAGGATCCCGGGGTAGGTCCACAGCAGCTGCCCGAGCTGGTGCAGGACGCCGGTGTGGGCCTGCTGCGCGTAGCCGACGGTGATCAGCACGCCGTGCGCGAGCAGCAGGTAGAGCGGCCAGGGCCCGAGCTTGCGGTGCCAGGCGACGAGGCGGTCCTGGCCGATCGCGCGCTCCAGCGGCGGGACGCGGGCGACGAGCAGGACGACCACGACCATCGCGTAGGCGGCGAGGAGGCCGGCCAGCCGTCCGAGCGCCGTCGCCACGCCGCCGGGCGCGCTGAGCGATCCCGAGCGCTCTCGGCGACGACCTCGAGGCCGACCGTGACCCCGAGCCCGAGCCCGGCCAGCGCGGCCAGCACGTCGACGACGAGCGGCCGCTGGCGGGCGGGACGCCGCCGGCGCGGGGGGCGCGGGCGCGCCGCCGGGCGGGGCGACGGCGTACGGCGATCGCGCACAGCGACGGCGCGTGCTCCGGCGCCTGGACGGTCTGCGTCATGCCCGGACAGCTTGCGGCGACACGGTGTCAAGACGCGTCTGTGCGAAGCCTGAGAGATCCCTGAGCGCGCCGTCTCTCAGGGAACACCCAGGGTCCGCGGCCACCCTGATCGACGTGTCCGCAACGCATCAGGCCGAGGTCCGTCACATCATGGGGATGCCGATCGGCATCGACGTACCCGACGGCGCGCGCGTCGACGTCGAGCCCGCCTTCGCCTGGCTGCGCGAGGTCGACGCGATCTTCAGCACCTACCGCGAGGACAGCGACATCAGCCGCCTGGCCCGCGGCGAGCTCACCGTCGCCGAGTGCCGTCCCGAGGTCGACGAGGTCCTGACGCGCTGCGCCGCGCTCGAGCGCGCGACCGGCGGCTTCTTCTCCGCCCGGCCCGGCCGGCCGCCTCGACCCGTCCGGCCTCGTCAAGGGCTGGGCCGCCGCCGGCGCGGCCGAGCGGCTCGTCGCCGCCGGGGCCGAGCGCTTCTGCCTCAACGCCGGGGGCGACGTCGTCGCCCGCGGCCGCCCGGCGGCCGGACCGCCGCTGGCGGGTCGGCATCCGCCATCCCACCGACCTCGGCGCGCTCGCCGCCGTGCTCGTCCGTCGAGGACCTCGCCGTCGCCACCTCCGGCCAGTACGAGCGCGGCGCCCACATCGTCGACCCGCACACCGGCGCGCCGCCGCGCGGCCTGCTGTCGGTCACCGTCGTCGGCCCGGACCTCGCGCTGGCCGACGCCTACGCGACCGCCGCCTTCGCGATGGGCGCCGACGGCCCGCGCCTGGACCGCGGGCCTGGCCGGCTACGACGCGATGTGCGTCACCGAGCGACCACCGGGTCGTCTCCACGCCGGGCTTCGCCCGGCATCGCGCCTGAGCGATCCGCTCTCAGCGATCGACCAGGAAGCGCCCAGGGAGCTCCCGCAGCGCGTCGGCAGGCTGAGCCCATGTCCACCACGCAGAAGTCCCATCGCCTCCGCCGCGTCCTGGCCGGGCTGACCGCGACCGCCGCCGTCGGCGCCCTGATCGCCGGCTGCGGCTCGTCCTCGAACAGCGCCGCGTCGGGCACGACCGCGAAGGCCGCCGCGGCGACCACGACCGTGCCCGCCGGTGCTCCGGCCGGCGCCAAGGGGATGCCGCCCGGGCTCGGCAAGGTCGTCACCGGAACCGCGGCCGCCAAGGCCAAGGCCGCGGCGCTGGCCAAGTACCCGGGCACGGTCGAGCGCGTGATGCAGCTCAGCGACGGCTCCTACGAGGTCCACGTCATCCGCAAGAGCGGCGGCGAGGTCCACGTCAAGGTCTCGAAGGCCTTCGCGGTGACCGGCACCGCCCAGGGCCCGCCGGGCGGCGGCACCCCGCCGAGCGGGAGCACCGCGCCGAGCAGCGGGAGGAACTCCTAGCGCTCAGCGGCGGGGGCGACCGGGTTGCCGGTCGCCCCCGCGCGCGTCAGCCGTCGGTGCCGTGGTCGTCGCCGGCCGGGTCGTCGTTGGCGGC
Organism: uncultured Solirubrobacterales bacterium; assembly: GCA_963737395.1. GTDB lineage: Bacteria > Actinomycetota > Thermoleophilia > Solirubrobacterales > Solirubrobacteraceae > JBBQAA01. The sequence goes on from CAVTSQ010000011.1 coordinate 377,063, forward strand.
CGGGGTCTGGCCGCCCTTGTCGTCGCCGGCGGGGTCGTCGGTGCCCTTGCCGCCGTTGTCGTCGCCGACGTCATGCGTCTCGCGGTCGTCGCCCGCGTCACCGTGCACGCGGTCGTCGCCGCGGCCGCCGGACAGGTGGTCGTCGCCGGTGCCGCCGGCGATCCGGTCGTCGCCCGCATCGCCCCAGATCCGGTCGTCGCCGGTGCCCCCGGCCAGCCGGTCGTCGCCGGCGCCGCCCGCGATGCGGTCGCGGCCCGCGCCGCCGCAGACGATGTCGTTGCCGCCGAGGCCGCGGATGCGGTCGTTGCCGCCGAGCCCGGCGATCACGTCGCGATGACGGGTCCCGGTCAGGTGGTCGGCGTGGCGGGTGCCGACCATCGTGGCGACGTGACCCATGCAGGTGACGTGATGATCCTCACGATGCTTGCTGGCCAGGGCGACGCCGGGAAGGGCGACCGCGCCGGCGAGCAGAGCGGGGAGGGTGAGCTGGAGAGCGGTTCGGTTCATGCCGGAGAGAATCGCCGCAAATGCTGCGGTTCCCCATCGGACCTTGGTCCTACGACCGGCGCGCCGACGCGACGAGGCACACGCCGGGGATCTCGAGGCCGTCGGCGGTCCGGTAGGCGGCGATCGCCTCGACGGCCCGCTCGCGAAGCGCGTCGGCGCCCCCCGGCGGAAGCCCGGCGACCCGCTGCGCCAGCGGCCCGGCCAGCGCGAGCGTGCGCTGCCACCACTCCTGCGCCGAGCCGGCCCGGTAGGGGGTCGGGAGCTCCTCCACGACCACGTCGGCCAGGCCGGCGCCGGTGAGGAGCGCGGCGACCCGGTCGGGATCGTCGAGCGAGAACGGGTGCGGGGACCCGGGCGGCGGCACCGGGACGCCCAGCTGCTCGCCGAGCGCGTCGAAGACGACGCCGAGCCATGGGTTCCGGGCGCGCGGGCCCCAGACGCTGAGCGCGACCCGCCCGCCCGGGCGCAGGAGCCGCCGGATCTCACGGGCGCCGCGGCCGGGATCGGGCGCGAGCATCAGGCCCTCGCGGCAGAGGACGACGTCGAAGGACGCGTCCGGCTCATCGACGTCCTGGAGGTCGAGCACGCGGGTGCGCACGTCGTCCAGGCCGCGGGCGGCGGCGCGCCGCCGGGCGATCGTCGTCATCTCGGCCGCCACGTCGGAGAGCACGACCTGGCCGCCGGGGGAGACCAGCGGGGCGGCGGCGATCCCCGTTCCGCCCGGCCCGCAGGCGAGCTCGAGCACGCGCTCGCCCGGCCGCGGTCGCGCGCGGTCGAGCAGTCGCTCGGTGACCGGCGCGCCGCGGTCCTCGACGAACGCGGCGTGCTCGTCCCAGCCCGGCGCGACGCCGGCCCATTGGTCCCGCAGGAAGTTCGGCTTGTCATCGACGACGTTGCTCGGCATGATGCCCTCCAGATTCGTTACACATAAGATGTAATGAATCTAGCGGCAGTGCAACGACTTGTCTACCCTGACGGCAATCAATGCCCTGGCACACTGCTCAAATGGCGGACGCGGCCAAGCCGACCCGGAGCTACGACTCGCCGCGGCGGCGCCGGCAGGCGGCCGCGACGCGGCGGGCGATCCTCGACGCCGCGCAGCGCCTGTTCGAGCGCAACGGCTACGCGGGCACGACGATCGCCGCGATCGCCACCGAGGCGGACGTCGCGCTGAAGACGGTCTACGTCGCCTTCGAGAGCAAGAGCGGGATCCTCCGCGCGCTGTGGCACCTGCTGCTGCGCGGCGACGAGGACACGCCTCCCGTGGCCGACCGCGCCTGGTACCGGGAGGTCCTCGAGGCCGAGGATCCGGCGCGCCAGCTCGAGCTCAACGCGCGCAACTCCCGCGCGGTCAAGGAACGGGCCGGCGCCCTGATGACGGTGATCCGCGAAGGGGCGCCCGCCGACGCTGACATCGGCGCGCTGTGGGATCGGATCCAGACCGACTTCCGCGACAACCAGGGGGCCATCGTCGAGAGCCTGCACGCCAAGGGCGCGCTCCGGCCCGGGCTCGACGTCGACCGCGCAACCGATCTGCTGTGGCTGCTCAACCACCCCGGGCAGTGGGAGCTTCTGGTGGCCCAGCGCGGCTGGACGCCGGCCGCGTACGAGGAGTGGTTCCGCGACACGGCCGTCGCGCAGCTGCTCGGCTGAGCGTTCTAGGTCGCCGACCGGGCGAGCAGCTCGTCGAGCCGCTCGTAGGTCTCGCTCGCGCCGGACTCCATGCCGGTCTCGAGCAGGCCGTCGCGCTCCTCGGTGGTGTGGAAGAGCGACGTCGTCGTCACCCGCGTGCGGCCGCCGAGGTCCTCGAACTCCGCCGTCTCGATGGCGATGTGGCCGGGCATGCCCTCCCACTCGAACGTCTGCACGATCCGCTCGGGCGGGCTGACCTCGCGGTAGACGCCGCGGAAGGCGGTCTCCTCGCCGTCGGACTTGTCGAGGCGGAAGCGCCACTGCCCGCCGGGGCGGACGTCCATCAGGTCGACGATCGCCCGGCGCCCGCGCGGGCCCCACCACTCGGGGATCAGCGCCGGGTCGGTGAAGGCGGCGAAGACGCGGTCGCGCGGGTGGTCGAACTCGCGCTCGATCCGGATCTCGCGATCGCTGGGCGTGGAGAGCGCGAGGCTGGGCTGGGCGTTGGTCATGGCGTTCCTTCCGTGCGGTCGAGGAGCTCCCCGAACCGGTCGAGGCGTTCGTCCAGCATCCGCCGGTAGTCGCCGATCCACGCCTCGATGTCCTCGAGGCGCCGCGTGCCCAGGCGGCAGTGCCGCGTGCGGCCGACCTTCTCGGTGGCCACGAGCTCGGCGTCCTCGAGCACGCGGACGTGCTTCTTCATCCCGGTCAGGGAGATGCCGAAGGGATCGGCGAGCTCGGTGATCGTCGCGCTGCCGCCGCCGAGGCGCTCGAGCACGGCGCGGCGCGTCGGGTCGGCGAGGGCGGCGAAGGTGCGGTCGACGGGTTGATGCTGAACCATCTGGTTCAGTTTTAGCACGCGTGCCGATGGCGCGCAAGGCGGCGGCCGCGCGGCCTCAGTCGCCGCCGGTCGGCGTCCCGGCGATCGCGTCGAAGAACCGGTCGCGGCGTCTGGTCACGCGCTTGTCGCGGACCTCCGCGCGGCGGGCCTTCTCGCCGCCGGCCGGGTAGCGGCGTTCGGCCCAGCGCGAGCCCGGCCGGGCCAGGCGGACCGCGGCGACGAGCGAGACGAGCGGGACGAAGCACCCGAGCAGGGCCATGAAGAGCTTGCCCTTGGCGACGGCGAGGACGACGAAGACGAGGTTGATCGCCACCACGAGCCCGATCGTCGCGATCGATCCGCCCTGACCGGTGTCGAAGGGCGCGGCGCCGACGAGCACCAGGCCGCCCAGGGTGACGGCGACGACGACGGCGTCGACCGACGAGCGGCCCTCGCGCTCCCAGTAGACGTCCTCGAGGTGCAGCCACAGGGCGAACTCGTCGAGGGTCAGCCCGCAGCCGACCCCGAAGGCGAACGCGAGCAGGTCGCGCCAGGGATCGCCCGGCTGGATGGCGATCGTCAGAAAGCCGGTCGTCATCACGGTCACGATCCCCCACACGAGGTGGTGGATGTGCAGGCCGCTGCTCGTGTTGACGTTGCCCGGCCACCACGAGACCTGGGCGCGGATCATCCGCGCGCTCGTACGGATGAACAGGAAGCCGGCGAGGAGGCCGAACAGCGCGAGGAACCCGCCGCGCTGCCCCGACTCGCCGAGGAACCGGCCGGTGAGCTCGAAGGCGAAGGCGAGCGGCATCCGGGGATGTCTACCGGACGCTCAAGCGGCCGCCCACGGCGTCGCGCGCTCCAAGGCCTCCCAGCCGACGTCGCGCTCCCGCTCGCGCTCCAGGGCGTCGGCGCCGCCGCGGATGCCGAAGAGCCGCTTGGCCCACAGCAGGTAGGCGACGACGGCCACGTTGATCACGAAGGCGCTGACCTTGAAGGGCGAGACGCGGTGGGCGAGCTCCCACGCCTCGAGCGGGAGGAAGGAGGCCGTGACGATCAGCGTCAGGTATTCCGCCCAGCGGCGCTCGTACCACAGCCCGACGGCCTCGATGCCCTCGACGAGGGCGTAGGCGAGCGCCACGGCGGCGAACAGGTGCAGCCGGCCGGCGTCGAGGGTGAAGAGTCGGTCGAGGTCGTGCAGCACGCCGGTCCTGCTCGTCGTGACCGGGCCGCCGCCGACGCCGTGGCCGAGGTCGGACAGGATGCGATAGAAGCGCCCGCGCAGCTGGTCGCGGTGCGAGGCGAAGACGAGGATCACGAGCGCGAGCAGGGCGAGCACGACGAAGTGCAGCGCGCGATCGACGGCGATCACGCGCAGGACGATGCGATCGCGCAGCGGCCGGCCGCGCAGGGGCAGCGCGATCTCGTCGCGGCCCGGGATCCGGTCGTGGGCCGGGGTCTCGGGGTCGGGGAGCGGCAGCCAGGAGTCGCAGCGCAGGCAGCGGTGCCAGCGCTCGCCCTCGCGCTCGAAGGCGACGAGCTCGTCGCGCGGCTCGAGCGTGCGCGCGTCGGTCCCGACGAGCTCGTGCCCGCGCAGTCCGCAGACGAGCAGCTCGTAGTGCAGCGTCGGGACGAACCGCCGCGGGGTCGTGGTGCCGGGCGGGCGGTCCACGGACGGGCCGGGCACCCGGCTAGGTGGTCAGCAGGCCGCCGTCGACGGGCAGCAGCGAGCCGGTGATGTACGACGACGCGTCGCTGGCCAGGAAGATCGCCGCGGCGACGAGCTCCGCGGCCTCGCCCTTACGGGCCATCGGCACGCGGAACATCATCTGGTCGAGGTAGCCGTCGGGGTACTGCTCGGTCATCTCGGACTCGAAGAAGCCGGGGGCCAGCGCGTTGACGCGGATCCCCTTGCGGCCGGTCCACTGCTGGGCCAGATCCCGGGTCAGCCCGATGATGGCGGCCTTGGAGGCGCCGTAGGCGGCCTGGGGGAGGAAGGCGGTGGTCGACCCGAGGACGCTCCCGATGTTGACGATGGAGCTGCCCGGCTCCATCACGCGGCCGCAGGCCTGGGCCATGAAGTAGGAGCCGTTGAGGTTGATGTCGATGACCGACGTGAACTGCTCGGGCGTCTCGCGCGTGGCGGGCACGGCGGTCCCGACCCCGGCGTTGTTGATCAGGACGTCGACCTTGCCGAGCTCGGCCACGGCGGTCTCGACGATGCGCGTGCAGTCCTCGGGCTTGGTGACGTCGAGGGGGACCGCGACGCAGCGCCGCCCGGCCGCCTCGACCTTGGCCTTGGTCTCCTCGAGGCGATCGACCCGTCGCGCGCCGATCGCGACGTCGGCGCCGGCCTCGGCCAGCCCGGCCGCGAAGGCGACGCCGAGCCCGGACGAGGCGCCGGTGACGACGGCGACCTTGCCGTCGAGCGAGAAGGAGTCGAGGACGCCGGCCATGCGGCGGCGCACGTTACTTGACGGCCGCGGGCGGTGGACCGAGAGTCGGCGTATGCGGATCGAGCAGACCGTCACCATCGACCGCCTGCCGCAGGAGGTCTTCGCCTACGTCACCGATCCCGACAAGCTCGCCACCTGGCAGACCACGACCGTGGCCGTCGAGCGCGACTCGAGCGGTCCCTTCACGGTCGGCGAGCGGTTCTCCGAGGTCCACGCCGCGATGGGACGGAAGATCCGCTCCTCCTTCGAGGTCGCGGTCCACGACCCGCCGCGCGCCTTCGGGCTCCGAGCGCTCGACGGGCCGTTGCGGCTCGACGGGCACTGGACGTTCGAGCCCGACGGCGACGCGACGCGCGTGCGCTTCGTGGGGGAGGGAGCGGTCCACGGGCCGATGCGCGCGCTGAGTGGCGTGCTGCGCCGCTCGATCGACAGGCGCTTCCGCGGCTATCACGCCCGGCTCAAGGCGCTCCTGGAGTCGTGACTCGGGTACAACCCGGGGGATGGCCGACCGCCTCGAGCGCTACCGCGACAAGCGCAACGCGAAGACGACCAAGGAGCCCGACGTCGGCCACGGCCCGTCGGGCGGGCGCAAGCGGAAGAAGGCCACGGCGCCGCGCTTCGTGATCCAGAAGCACGACGCCTCGAGCCTGCACTACGACGTGCGCCTCGAGGTCGACGGGACGCTGCGCTCCTGGGCGGTGCCCAAGGGGCCGTCGACCGATCCGCGCGTCAAGCGCCTGGCCGTCGAGGTCGAGGACCACCCGCTCGACTACGCCGACTTCGAGGGCGTGATCGGGGAGGGCAACTACGGCTCGGGCGCGGTGATCGTCTGGGACGCCGGGACCTACCGCAACCTCGACGACGAGCGCTCGATGGCCGAGCAGCTCGACGCCGGCCACGCCAAGGTGTGGCTCGAGGGCGACAAGCTCGTGGGCGGCTGGACCTTCCAGCGCACGGGCGGCGGCAAGAAGCCCCAGTGGCTGATGATCAAGCGCAAGGACGACGGCGCCGACGCCCGGCGCAAGCCGACGAGCAGCCAGCCCGAGTCGGTCAAGACCGGGCGCACGGTCGAGCAGGTCGCCGAGGAGGAGGGCCGTTGAGCTCGCCGCTGGACGTGCTCTCCGACGACGAGCGAGCGCTGACCAAGCGCGGCGATCCGCCGAAGGGCTCGGCCGCGATGAAGGCCGTGCTCACCGACGCGCGCTTCGACGACCCCGAGTGGATCTTCGAGCGCAAGCTCGACGGGATCCGCTGCATCGCCGTGCGCGACGGCGGCGGGGTCAAGCTGTGGTCGCGCAACGACCTCTCCTTGAACGACCGCTATCCGGAGATCGCCGCCGCCCTGGAGACCGAGGACGTCAAGCGCTTCGCGGTCGACGGCGAGGTCGTCGCCTTCGAGGGCTCGCAGACGAGCTTCGCCCGTCTGGCCCAGCGCCACCGCCGCCAGGTCAAGGTCTTCCTCTACGTCTTCGACGTGCTCTGGGTCGACGGGGCTCGACGTGCGCAAGGTGCCGCTGCGCGCCCGCAAGCGCCTGCTCAACGCCACGCTCTCGTTCCCGGACGGGATCCGGCGCAGCAACCACCGCAACGGCGACGGGACGGCGTTCTACGAGGAGGCGTGCCGCAAGGGCTGGGAGGGCCTGATCGGCAAGCGCGCCGACAGCCCGTACAGCTCCTCGCGCTCGAAGGACTGGCTCAAGCTCAAGTGCGACAAGGGCCAGGAGCTCGTCGTCGGCGGGTGGACGCCGCCGAAGGGCACGCGGATCGAGCTCGGCGCGCTGCTCATGGGCTACTTCGACGGCGACGACTTCCGCTACGCCGGCAAGGTCGGCACCGGCTTCGACCGGCCGCTGCTGCGCGAGCTCGGCCGAGAAGCTCGCGCCGCTGCGCCGCGACGACCCGCCCTTCGTCGACGCCGCCGCGATCAAGGAGAAGGGCGTCACCTGGGTCGAGCCCTGAGCTCGTGGGCGAGATCGGCTTCACCGAGTGGACGACGGCCGGCCGGCTGCGCCACCCGCGCTTCCTCGGGCTGCGCGACGACAAATCGGCCCGCAAGGTGGTGCGCGAGGCGACATGAGCTCGGAGACCATCAAGATCGGGCGGCGCGAGGTGGCGATCTCCCACCCCGACAAGGCCCTGTTCACCGACCCGACGGTGACCAAGGGCGACCTCGCTCGCCATTACGAGCGCGTGGCCGAGGCGATGCTCCCGCACGTCAAGGACCGCCCGCTCGCGCTCGAGAGCTTCCCCCAGGGCACGGGCCGCCGCGGCTTCTACCTCAAGGCGATCCCCGACCACTTCCCCGACTGGATCGAGCGTGCGACCGTCGAGAAGAAGGACGGCACGCTGGAGCAGGCGCTGGCCAACAACGCGGCGACGCTCGTCTACCTCGCCGGGCAGAACGTCGTCACGCCGCACATCTGGCTCTCGCGCATCGACGAGCCGCGCAAGCCCGACCGACTGACGCTCGACTTCGACCCCTCGCCCGGCGCGACCTTCGCCGACGTCCGGGCGGCCGCCCGGGACGCCGGCGCGCGGCTGCGCGACGCCGGCCTCGTGACCTTCGCGATGGTGACGGGCTCGCGCGGCGTGCACGTCGTCTGCCCGCTGCGCCGCACCGCCACCTACCCGGAGGTCCACGGCTACGCCCGCTCGCTGGCCGAGGCGATGGTCGCCGACGACCCCGACCACCTGACCCTCGAGTGGCACAAGAACGAGCGCGGCAAGCGGATCTACGTCGACGTCAACCGGATCGCCTACGCCCAGCACGCGGTCGCGCCCTACGGCGTCCGGGCCAAGCCCGGCGCGCCGGTCGCGATGCCGATCGACTGGGACGAGCTCGACGACCCCAAGCTCACGCCCGACCGCTGGACCGTGCGCACCGCCGCCGACCGGCTCGAGGCCGAGGGCGATCGCTGGCAGGGCATCGCTCGGCGCGCGCGGACACTGCCGAAGCGTCCGTGACGAGCGCGGGCGTCGAGCCCATCCCCGTCGAGGCGACCCGGCCGCTGCGCCAGGCCGTTCTGCGGCCCTATCTCGAGCTCGCGCAGCTCGCCGCGTCTGAGCCGGCGGGAGCCGTGGCCTTCGGCGTGCGCGGCGACGGCGGCGAGCCCGTCGCGGTCGGGCTGATCGGCGCCGAGGGAGAGCCCGGCGCGTGGCGGATCCGCGGGATGGCCACGGCGCCCGAGGCGCGCGGTCGCGGCTTCGGCAGCGCAGTGCTCGCCGCGCTCCTCGACCACGCCGCCGCGGACGGCGCCACGCGGGTGTGGTGCAACGCCCGCGTCCCGGCCCTCGCGCTGTACGAGCGCGCCGGCTTCGAGGTCGTCTCCGACGAGTGGGACGAGCCGCGCATCGGCCCGCACGTGCGGATGTCGCGCTCGGTCTAGGCTGTCGGCATGTGTCGCAACATCCGCACCCTCTACAACTTCGAGCCGCCCGCGACCGAGGACGAGGTCGCAGCCGCCTCGCTGCAGTACGTCCGCAAGATCAGCGGGTTCACCAAGCCCTCGCAGGCCAACGAGGAGGCCTTCGCCCGCGCCGTCGAGCGCGTCGCCGAGGTCTCCCGTGAGCTGCTCGAGGAGCTCGTGACCAACGCGCCGCCGAAGGACCGCGAGGTCGAGGCGGCCAAGGCGCGCGCCCGCGCCGCCGAGCGCTACGCCGCCTGACGTGGGCGTGCCGACCGCACCCGTCGCCGCCGGCTCGCTCGTGGCCGGCTACCTCGTGGCGCGCGAGAGCGGGGTGCGCCCGCTCGGCGGCGTCGTGCTCGCCGTGGCGGGGGCCTGGTGCGCGCGGGAGTGGAACCGCACGGGCGGCCCCGGCGTCGCCGCGTTGCTGCTCGCTGTTTACCTTCTTGGCTTCGGCGGCTCGCACCCGCTGGCCAAGAAGATCGGCGCCTGGCCGTCGGTGCTCTCGGTGGCCGGCGCGAGCGGCCTCGCCGCCTGGCTGGTCAGCGACCGCAAACGCATCTAGCCTGCCGGCCATGCGCCGCCTGCTCGCCGTCCTGCTCGCCGCGGTCGTCGCGACCGCGCTGATCGCCGCTCCCGCCGCCGAGGCCGCCGTCTTCTACTACAAGAACAAGAACGGCATGCGCATGACCGGCAAGCGGATCAAGTACCTCTCCAAGAAGGTGCTGCACCGCAAGTACGGCAACCCCAAGGCCCCGCTGCTGTTCTGCAACGCCCACGGCTACAGCCATGGCTCCTGCGACTTCCTGCTGAACTCGAGGGCCGGCAACCAGTGGTGCGGCAACACCTTCGTCCGCGCCTATCCGAAGGTCGTGAAGATCGTCACCCGCGGCTCGCGCCAATGCAGCGATTTCTGAGTCCGTAGGAATGACGTAGGAGCTCACTCCGTTTTCCTCATTTTCGCCTCACGGACGGTTATGGTCGGCCGATGCGCGCCCTCCGTCTTCTCGCCCTCACCGGGCTGATCGCCTTCGCCGCCGTGCCGGCGAGCACCGCCTCCGCCAAGTGGTACGGCAGCACCATGGCCGGCAAGGTCAACACGACCTACGGCTGCAGCAAGGCGCTCGCCTTCGACGGGCTCGGCAACCTGGGCCTGTTCCCGACCAGGCGCAAGTCGTGCACCTATCGCCACGGCGGCTACCTCTTCCGCAACCGCTTCACGCGATCGTCCCGGGACCGGGGTGATCCGCCACATCCGCGTGAAGTCGGGCAAGCACCCGGCCAAGCTGCGCGTGACGATCCTCACCGGCTCGAGCCGCGTGAGCACCTTCCCGCCCTACGAGGACCTGCCCGGGACCTACACCTGCTGCACGGCGCGCGCGATCGGCAAGCCGTTCCGGCCCAAGGCCAACAAGACGACCTACAAGAAGGTCCACATCAAGGTCTACAGCGTGCGCTCGGGACAGGATCCAGCACCGGATCCACTCGGTGGACATCGTCGCCCTGACGGCCATCGGCAAGGGCACGCTGCCGCTCCACGCCCGCCGCGACGTCGGCAACGGCTACAACGCCGGCTCGCCGACGACGATCGGCTTCTGGCCCTACACCAAGCGCGGCGACCCGCGGGTCGACGGCTACCCGATGACGGGCCTCGACCTGCTGTTCGGCTGGACCTGGAGCCGGCACTAGGCGTCGACGCCGGCCAGCACCGCGTCGGCCGGCGCCGGGCCGGCGGGGCCGCGGTCCTCGGCGCGGGCGAGCTCGACGTGCAGATGGTCAGCCTCGACGAGCAGCAGCGCCTCCGACAGCCACGACGTGGCCTCGTCGTGCTCGCGGCTGCCGACCAGCCGCTCGAGGCTGCGTAGCTCGTCGCCGCTCGGCCTCGAGCGCGTCGGCGTCGGCCGGCTCGCCGCGGCGCGCGGCCGAGCTCGGGCGCGAGCGAGCGCAGCAGGTCGGCGTAGCGGCGGCGGAAGTCGTCGTCGAGCCCGGCGCCCTCGGCCGCCTGCTCGGCCGTCGTGCCCAGCGTCAGCGCGATCGCGCGCGACGCGGCGCCGGCGCGCTCGAGCCGCTGCAGGTCGCGATCCTGGCCCGCGGCGGCCGGCGCGCGGCCCGCGGACCTTGCCGCGCGGGTTCCAGCGCAGGGAGTCGGTCGCGCCCTGCACGGCGTGACGGGCGTCGTCCTCGCGATCGGCCAGGCGCTCGTCGGCGCCGGCCCAGGACGCCTCGGCCGGCGGCGGCTCGGCGGCGAGGTCGTCGGCGATCGCGGCCAGCTCGTTCGCGAGCTCGTCGCGCAGGCGGTCGAGCGCGCGGCCCGCGGGACGCAGCCGCGTGCGGGGCAGCACGGCGAGGTTGACCAGCGCGCCGACGGCGAGGCCGAGCGCCGCCTCGGGCAGGCGCTGCGCTGAGGTAGCTCGCCGGGTCGGTCCCGCCCACGAGCAGCACGAGCAGGGCCCAGAACGCCGTCGTCGCGCCGTTGCGGCCGAAGGGCGGCAGGGCGCCGACGAGGACTCCGACGCCGACGACGAGCACGACGCCGAGGAGGTCGGCGCCGACGAGCGCGCCGACCGCGGCGGCGAGCAGCACGCCGGCCAGCACGCCGAGGCCGTACTGGACCGATTCGCGCAGCGAGCTCGCGACGACGGGATGGATCGCCACGAGCGCGGTGATCGGCGCGAAGTAGGCCACGTCGTCGTGGCCGAGCATGCGGCCGAGCTGCCACGCCAGTCCTGCGGCGATGACGGCTTTCAGGGCGGTGTGGGACGGGTCTCGGACGGCGCCCATCGTTCTGAAGGGTGCCCGCCGACGCGATCCGCCTACCGCCCGCCTGCACGCGTGTCCAGAACCGGGGCTCGTCGTTTGAGCGGTGGTCGGGACACGTCGATACCCAAGGAGTGAGCTCGCTGGCCTACCAATCCGGGCGACCGGAGCATCCCCTCGACCCCGAGGGCGCTCAGGAGCATCGTCTGCGCGCGCTGACCGAGGTCGCCGGCGTGGTCGCGGCCGCCCACGAGCTCGACGAGGTCCTCGAGGTCGCCGCCGAGGCGACGCTGCGGGTGCTCGGCGTCTCGTCGCTGTCGATCTCGCGCTGGGAGCTCGGCCACGGGCGCCTGCGCACGCTGATCAACGTCGGCGAGCTGCGCCGGACGAGGAGCGCTGGCCGGCCGACGAGACCTACGCCGTCGACGACTTCCCCAAGGCCCACGCGCTGCTCAAGCGCGGCGTGCCGCACGCCACCGCGCTCGACGAGCCGAACGCCGACCCCGCGAGCGCAGCTCCTGCGCGACCTCGGCAAGACCTCCTGCGCCGCGGCCCCGATCGTCTACGAGGGCGAGACGTGGGGCGAGATGTACGTCGCCAACACCGCCGACGCGCCGCGCGTCACGGCGGTCGACGTCCAGTTCATGCAGACGATCTGCTCCCAGCTCGCGCTGGCGATCGGCCGCGCCGAGCTCTTCTCCCGCATCGTCGAGGCCGCCTACCACGATCCCCTGACGGGACTGGCCAACCGGCGCGCCTTCGAGGAGCGCCTCGGCGAGGCGCTGGAACGCGCCGAAGGGCAGGGCCTGGCGCTGCTCCTCGGCGACATCGACGGCCTCAAGGAGCTCAACGACGCCGCCGGCCATGCCGCGGGCGACGACGCGCTGCGCTCGGTCGGTCGCGTGCTCGAGGACCTCGGCGGCGGCAAGCTCGCCGCGCGGATCGGGGGCGACGAGTTCTGCGTCCTGCTGGAGCGCACCACCGAGCTCGACGCCGAGCGCCTGGCCTTCGACCTCCATCTCCGCCTCGCCCACGCCGATCCGCCCGTCCAGCTCTCCTGGGGCGTCGCCGTCCTCGGCGGCTCGGTGCGGACCGGCAAGGACCTCTTGAGCGTGGCCGACGCCCGCCAGTACGAGCAGAAGTGCTCGCGCCGCGACGGCGCGGCCCGGCTGGCCGCCGACCGGCGCCGCCACCGCGAGGACCCCGTCACGCGCGAGGACGCCGTCTGGGTGCTCGAGCTGTTGCGCGACGGGCTCGAGCTGCTCGACGCGAGCCCGTGCGCGCCGGGGGCCGATCGCGCCGAGGCGCTCGACCGGCTGGTCGCCGAGCACATCGGCCTGCGGCCCGACGCCGAGGCCCTGGCGGCCGACGCGACCGAGCTGCTGGGCCGCGAAGCGCGGCGCTAGCGATGCCGTCACAGGCCCGCGGCCGCCACGGCGGCCGGATCGGGCTCGGTGTGGCCGTGCGGGCCGAGGTACTCGGGGTAGACGCCGCGCAGCCCGCGGGCGCGGCCGATCGCGCCGAGCGCGCCGAACAACAGCCGCTGCGACGGCCGCCGGCGGCTTGGTGAAGGCGATCACGTCGCTGAACTCCTGGGCGAGCAGCGCGAGCTGCAGGAGGTTCGGCATGCCCTTGGCGTTCGTGCGGCCGGCGTTGGCCAGCCCGAACAGCGTGGCGATCATCTGCTCGAAGCGCGGGTCGAAGGGCGAGAGCTCGACGAGCACGCTCGCCGGTCCCGGGCCCGCGTTCCACCAGTCGTGCGGCTCGCCGGCGGCGACCGTCGCCTCCCCGCCCGCCGCGAGCCGACCCTCGCGGCCGCCGATGCGCGTCCCGAGCTCGCCCTCGAGCGCGACGAAGCGCTCCTGGATGGCGGGGTGGACGTGCTCGCCGGCGACGGCGCCGCCCGGCTGGACGACGAGGTGGACCAGGGCGGGCTCGCCGTCCGCGCCGTCGCGCAGGACGACGGCGCGCTCGCCCGTCACCCGGTTCTCGTAGAGGTCGCCGAATGTGGTCATGCACCCTAATTTTGCCGTTGCGCGGCGCTCGCGGGCTCGTTTAGGTTGACAGACGGGCCGTGTCCAGGCCTGGCGCGGTCCGCCAACGTCGGCGGATCCCCGGGAGGGCGGTCATGGCGGAGAAGCGCAGTGGTTCACCTCGGCGGCGGAGCTCGGGTTCCGCGGCGCGCGACAAGCAGGGCGAGCACCTGGAGGGCAAGGGCTGGAAGACGGCCCTGATCGACGGGGCGACCTTCGCGACCAAGCCGGTGCAGTACACGGAGGTCGACGGCCTGGCGATGTTCGAGGGCGACATCGTCCTCGGCACCGTCGAGGAGGTCGAGCAGCGCACGGAAATGCTGCGCCAGGTCGGGGCGGGAACGCTCCAGGCGGGCGTGATGATCACCGGCGCCAACCGCCGCTGGCCCAACTGCAAGGTGCCCTACGACATCGACTCGGCGATGCCCGACCAGGCGCGGGTGACCGACGCGATCGCCCACTGGGAGGCCAACACGCGCTTCCGCTTCGTCCTGCGCTCGGCGGCCAACGCGGCGCAGTTCCCCGACTGGGTGACGTTCCGCTCGGGCTCGGGCTGCTCGTCGACCGTCGGCAAGGCCGGCGGCCAGCAGTTCGTCAACCTCGGTTCGGGCTGCTCGAAGGGCAACGCCATCCACGAGATCGGCCACACGATCGGGCTCTGGCACGAGCAGTCACGCGAGGACCGCGACTCGTTCGTGACCATCCACTGGGACAAGATCCAGGCGGGGATGGAGCACAACTCGACCAGCACATCTCCGACGGCGATGACATCGGCGCCTACGACTACGGGTCGATCATGCACTACCCGAGGAACGCGTTCTCCTCGGACGGCAGCGACACGATCACCCCGCTCGACCCGAATGCGCAGATCGGACAGCGCAACGCGCTCAGCGCCGGTGATATCGCCGCGGCGAACTCGATCTGCCCGGCCAAGCCGATCAAGGAGACGGTCAAGGACCTCCAGAAGGACGTGCGCCTGGACACGCTCAAGGAGCTCTCGAGCGACACGGTCAAGGAGCAGACCAAGGACGTCCGGCTCGACACCCTCAAGGAGCAGACCAAGGACATCCGCCTCGACACCGTCAAGGAGCGGATCCTCGACACGCTCAAGGAGCAGGTGCAGGACACGGTCAAGGAAGGCGCGTTCGACCCGGTCAACCCGGGTGGCACGTGGGTCGAGCAGCCGGAGGGATCGGCCAGGTCGGGCCGGTCGTCAACCCGCAGGTGGGGCCGCAGGTCGGCCCGCTCGGAGGTGGGGTCGTCGGGCCCGCGCCGTTCGCCGTGGCCACCGGGCATCAGGCGCCCGCGCTCATGGGCGGCGCCGGGCCGGGTGACGCGACCTCGGCGGCGCAGGCGCTCGACGCCGAGCTGCAGCAGCTCGCGGCGATGCTCGAGCAGTCCGAGCAGCAGCGCCAGCAGCTCCAGCAGCACTACGACGAGCTTGCCGCGCACCTGCAGGCCGCCATGGACGCCGAGGGCGGAGCCGGGCAGTGATCGCCGTCCTGTCGCACCCCGACGACGCGCACGCCGAGCGCGTCGTCGAGGCGCTGAGCGCGGCCGGCGAGGACCCGGTGCTCGTCAACCTCGCCGACCTGCCGCGGCGGGCCTCGGTGACCGCCGACTTCGACGACTGCGCATGCGGACGGCCGAAGCTGCGCTGGCGCACCGCGGCCGGGGAGGATCGCGACCTGGCCAACGCCAAGGCGGCGTGGTGGCGTCGTCCACAGGCGCCGGATCTCTCCGAGCTCGCCGACCCCGACGTCCACACGTTCACCGCGGGCGAGTGGATCGAGGCGACCGCGGGCCTCTGGCAGCTCATGCGCGTCCCGTGGATGAACCCCCCGGCGCACGACGAGGTCGCGGGGCGCAAGCTGCTCCAGCTCCAGATCGCGCGCGAGCTCGGCCTGCAGATCCCGCGGACGCTCGTCACCTCCGATCCCGAGGAGGCGGAGCGCTTCCTCGACCGGGCGCCTGACGCGCGCACGATCTTCAAGACGTTCTCGTGCACCCATCAGGTCTGGCGCGAGACGCGGCTCGTCGGCCCGGCCGAGCGGGGCGCGCTCAGCGCCGTCTCGCTGGCGCCGGTGATCTTCCAGGACTACGTGGAGGCCGACGCCGACCTGCGGGTCACGGTCGTCGGCGACCGGATGTTCTGCGCCGCGATCCACTCGGCGAAGACCGACTACCCCGTCGACTTCCGCATGAGCCTCGGCCAGGCCGAGGTGGAGGCGTGCGACCTGCCGGTGGACGTGCGGGGGCGCCTGCGCGCGCTGATGGACCGCCTCGGGCTCGTCTACGGGGCGGTGGACTTCCGCCGGACGCCGTCCGGCGAGCACGTCTTCCTCGAGGTCAACACCGCGGGGGAGTTTCTGTTCGTCGAGGAGCGCACGGGACAGCCGATCGCCGAAGCGGTCGCGGGCTGGCTCGCCGATCCGGTCGCGGGCGGCCGGCTCACGGCACCGGCCGCACGGTGACCTCGACCGTGGCCGACCGGTCGCCCGGGGCCACCGGGTGCGAGCGCGTGGTCACGTAGTCGCCGCGCTGCACGCCCTCGTCGCCGGCCACGGCCGCGTGCGCCCAGACCGTGGCGCGGTCCGCGTCGGCGGGCGGGTCGGGCAGCTCGACGGTGGCGAGCACCGGGCCCTCCCCGGGCTCGACGGTCGTCTCGGCGCGGGCCAGGACGATCGCGGGCGCGTCGGCGAGGCTCGTGTCGCGCAGCTCGACGCGCAGCGGCGTGCCGGGCGGCGGGCGCTCCGGCTCGCTCGGGTCGGCCATGACGTCCACGCGCAGGGCCATGCGCTTACGCTAACGAACCGGTGACTCCGACGCTGTGGCAGATCGAGGCCTCGCTCTACAGCGAGAAGGCGCGCTGGGCGCTGGCCTGGAAGCGCGTCTCGCACGGCCGCCGCGCGCCGCTGCCCGGCACGCACCGCCCGATCGCGCTGTGGCTGACCCGCGGCAAGCACGACCGGTTGCCCGATCCTCGCGCTGCCCGACGGGCGCACGATCGGCGACTCGACGGCGATCGTCGCCGCGCTGGAGGATCTCCACCCCGACCCGCCGCTCTACCCCGCCGACCCGGCGCAGCGCGCCCGCGCGCTCGAGCTCGAGGAGTTCTTCGACGAGGAGTGCGGCCCGCACACGCGCCGCTTCGTCTGGTTCCACGCCATCGACGACCCCGACGTCGTGCTCGAGATGCTCCTGCCCCGCGCCTCGGCCGCCCGGCGGCGCACGCTGCGGACCTTCGCGCCGTTCGCCGCGCCGGCCGTGCGCTGGGACTACGGCGTCGACGAGGAGGGCGCGACGGCCTCGCTGGCCGCCCTGCGCGGCGGCGATGGATCGCCTCGAGGCCGAGCTCGACGGCGGCGACCACCTCGTCGGCGACGCCTTCTCGGTGGCCGACCTGACCGCCGCCTCGCTGCTCACGCCGGTCATCTGCCCGCCCGAGCGCGAGTACCCGCCGGCTGCGGTGCCGCGCCGCCGTGCTCGAGCTGCGCGCCGAGCTCGAGGCGCGGCCCGGCGGGCAGTGGGTCCACGCGACCTACGCGCGCTACCGCAACCGCTAGGCGGCGGGCAGCAGCGCCGCCGCCGCGGCGAGCAGGTCCTCGTTGCCGCCGGTGACGTCGGCGAGCGTCGGCTCGTGGACCTGGTCGGCGCGCACGCCGAGGTCCTCGAGCGGGCACGCCGACGTTGGCCCCGGTGCGCGTCGCGCGGCGCAGCGCCACGCGGAAGCCGGCGCCGAGCGGGAGCTCGGAGAGCTGGTCGGGCAGCCACAGCCGCAGCAGCTCGTGGGTCCACACGTTCGCGCCGCCCGCGCCCGTGCGCTCGGCCGTGCCGAGGATCGGGCCGAGCTCGTTGTCCTGCCAGCCCGCGGCGAAGATGTCGGCGGCCGAGTACGAGCGGGCGTCGACGATCAGCACCTTGGGGCCGCCGTAGCGGGGCAGGCCCTCGGCCAGCTCGGCGGGCGCGCTGAGCGCGAAGCCCTGCGAGTAGGCCTCGCCGGTCTCGACCGCCTCGGCGATCGAGCCGACCCACGGCCGCAGCTGCGGGTTGGCCCGGCAGAGGGTCAGCGCCAGCGGCGTCGTGGTCAGCGAGAAGGACACGGGCACGGTCGCCGTGCCCGCGGGCGAGAGGAGCGCTGCAGCAGCGTCTCGGCCGCCGGCACGTGGCCGCCCGGGTTGCCGCGGATGTCGACGATCAGGCCGCCGGCGGGCAGCTTGGCCAGCCGCGCGGCGAGCTGCTCGGCGAACGTCCGCGCCGAGGAGACGTTGAAGGAGTAGATCCGCAGGTAGCCCAGGCGGCGCCCGCCGATCCGCAGCGAGCGCGCGGCGACGACGCTGTCGAGCGCGCGCGCCGGGCCGGTCCGCGCCGAGCCGAAGCGCGTGCGCTTGATCTGCCGCGTGGCCTCGCCGGCCGGGTCGATGCCGTGCAGCGCGCTCGCGGTGGGCACCGGGTCCTGGGCGCGGCCGGCGAACGTCTCGGCGCTCTGGACCCGCCAGGCGAGCAGCTGCTCGTCGTCGCGGCCGCTCGTCGCCCGGTAGCCGATCAGCACCTCGTGCTCGTCGGGCGGCGGATTGGCGCTGAGCGCGCGGAGCGTCAGCGCCTCGACGCCGCGCGCCGCGCGGGCCGCCGGGTTGCTGCCGCCGCCGTGCGCGGCGGCGAGCTCGACGGCGCGCTCGATCGGCACGCCGTTCCAGGCGACGATCTCCGCCCCGACGCCCAGCCCGTGCCGGGCGATCGCCGGGTCGACGCGGGTGACGACGTGGCGCGGCGACGCCGTCGGCGTCGACGCAGCGCTCGACGAGCAGCCCGAGCGTGGCGACGTGGCCGCGGTAGGGGACGGGCAGCTCGTAGAGCGTGTGCAGGTCCCCGAGCGAGCGGAACACGGCCGCGAGCTCCTGGTGGAACTGCAGGTCGCTGACGCTGTCGAGGCGGCGCTCGAGCAGCCGCAGGCGCTGGATCGGCTCGACCGCGTGCATCGAGCGCTTGAGCGCGAGGTGCACGTAGACGCCGTCGAGCAGCGTGCGCGCCTGGCTGACGAGGCCGTAGCGGTCGGCCGGCGCGAGCGCCGGCACCTTCGCGAGAAACTCGGGGAGCGCCTCCGAGTCCGGCAGCGCCTGCGCCGGCGTGCGGATCGTGCGCGCCGCGCTCACGGGTAGTAGTCCGCGAGCGGCTTGAGCGCGTCGGGCGCCGCGCGCTGCAGCGCCGCCTTGAAGGCCTTGTCGTGGGAGAGCGAGTCGAGCGGCGGGATCTTCAGGTCGACGGGGATCTCGCCGGCGCCGGCGATGGCCTCGAGGTCGCCCTCGGGCATGTCGCCGAACAGCGCGAGCGGCGCCTCGGGCTCGTCCAGCGCGCCGCCCCACGCGGCCAGCGCGTCGAGCGACTGCTGCCAGGCCTTGGCCGGGTCCTTGCGCACGGCGTTGAGCGCCGACGGTGACGCCCTTCCAGTCGAGCTTCGCGTCGGTCGCGCCCGGGCGCTGGACGACGACCGCTCGCTGCTGGCCGGCGACGGTGATCGCGTCGGCCCCGACCGCGCCGGCGGCCTTCATCAGCGATTTGGTCCCGTAGAACGGCGTGCCGCGCACGAGCACGAGCCGCACGTCCTTCTCGCGGGCGGCGATCAGGTTGCGGAACGGGTCGTCGTCGACGTGGGCGCAGACGAGCACGTCGGCCGCCCCGCCGGCGGCCAGACGGCCGATCTGCGGGCCCCAGGCCACCGCGAGCGCGTCGCCGGGGTTGGCGGTGACCATCGCGCACAGCTGCTCGTCGCTGAAGTGGCCGCCGAGCGCGGTGCGGTTGTGCAGGTCGGCGACCTTGAGCTCGCCGAGCACGTGCTTGGTCCCCGACGGCGCCCAGTCCGAGCCCAGGCAGATGCGCACGCCGGCCGCGTCGGCGGCCACGACGTCGGTCGTCGCGTGGTAGAGCCACAGGTTCGAGAACGGCGACCACACGATCGTCGCGTCGGCCTTGGGCTCGATCTTGTGGACCTGGAGCTGCCAGTGGTCGAAGTCGGGCTTGGTCAGCGCCGTCGCGTGCACGCCGATCAGGCCGGGCTGCAGGCACTCGCCGGAGTCGAGGTCGTCGATCTCGCGGTGGACGATCGTGCCCACCTGCCCCTCGGCGACGTGGTAGATCATCACCTGGCCGGCGCGGAGCTTGGGGGCCACGTTGTCGCGCAGCGAGACGACGTCCTGCTGCAGCGCCGAGCACATCACGAGGTCGCGCCCGGCCGGGAGCTTCTCGACGTCGACGATCCGCGCCAGCCAGCCGTCGACCGGGCGCGTGGTGTGCGGCGCGCCCTGGATCGCCGTCGTGCCGCCGACGAGCGCCTTGACCTCGACGTACTTGATCAGCGCCTCGGCCGCGGCCTGGCCGAGCACGCGGACCGGCCACGAGACCGACGTCGAGTACGGCGGCGGATGGTCCTCGCCGGGCCAGGAGTCGTGGTGCTTGTAGGGGACGTCGGCCGCCTCCCACAGCGGCAGCGTGTTGTAGGCGACGTGCGAGTGCAGGTCGATCAGCCCGGGGTAGATCACGCCCTTGGTGTCGAGCTTCTTCGCCGCCGCGAAGCCGGCCGGCGCGGCGTCGCCGGCGGGCTGCACGGCGGCGATCCGGCCGTCGTCGCCGACGTAGACCGTCCCGTGCTCGAGCACGCGGGCGTCGGCGTCGAAGGTGACGACCCGCCCGGTGAGCGCCAGCGCCATCGCCGTCGTCAGGCGCTCGGCGGCGCCTTCCAGACGAGCGTGTGGTTGTCGTCGGGCGACGGGCGGCCGACGGAGTTCTGCGCGTTGCCGGGCTTCGCGCGCACCCAGGCGTCGTCGCCGAGGAAGGCCGGCGCGCCGAAGGGCAGGTCGCCGCGCGGGATCGCGGCGTAGTCGCGCTCGAGGAAGTCCGTGCCGTAGTTGGGGAGGCCCGCGTCGCCGTCGGGATCGGGATCGACGACCGCGCGCAGCCGCGGGATCGCCGCCTTGTAGGCGGTCAGCAGGGAGGCCGTGTCGGGGTTGGAGGGGTGGGGGAGCTCCTCGAGGTGGACCCCCGGCTTGGTCGTCCACTGGCGCACGGCCTCCTGGGCCATGCTCCCGAAGGCGACGATCGCCTGCAGCGCGGGCCCGGTCGCCTCGTCGTAGAGCGCGTTGCGCCACGTGCGCCTGCGGCGGGTCCTTGAGCGTCTTCTGCGCCGGCATCGCCCACGCCGGGTGCAGCGCGTAGGGCCAGGCGTTGAGGCACAGGTAGCCGTGGGTCAGCCCGAGCTTCGCGAGGAAGCCCTGCACCCGCTGGCCCGGCGTTGCCGACGAGCGTGCGCCCGGCGACGCGCTCGGTCGGCCCGGGGTCGGAGGCGACGCAGAGGATCTTCGCCGAGCCGTCGAGGCGCCCGCGGTAGAAGACCGGGCCCCAGTCGACCCAGAACTGCTTGGCCACGGGCGGATCCGGCACGTCGGCGAAGTGCTGTTCCAGCGCGGCGGGGGGACCTGGGTCGAAGTCGGGCACGGCGAGGGTGGGGTGCGGGCGACGTCCGTATCGAACCTACGTCGCCGCGGGGGTCTCACGCAAGCGTCATCTCGGCACGACGGACGGATGGCGCTGGTAGACCGAGCACGTGCCGGGGCGCGTCTTCGGCGGCGTCGACGGGGCGGTGACCGTCGTGATCACGGTGCGCTTCGACGGCTGGCCCGCGGTGGCGCGTCGTCGTGTCCTTGACGACCACGCGGCGGCGCCGCTCGGCCAGCACGCGCGTGCGCAGGACCGCGAGCGCCGTCTCGGCGTCGCCCGTGTTCTGCAGCGCGCCGAGCGTCCAGCCCGTGACCTCGCCCTTGTCGAGCCAGAAGATGTGCCCGGTGTTGCCGCGCACCTCCGGCCCGGCCCGGGCGCGGTCGATGTCCAGGCGCCCGAGGTAGAGCCGGTCGGAGGTCTCGGTCACGAACAGGCCGCAGACGGCGTCGGCCTCGCCGGTCCGCACCGCGGCGACGGGCTGGACCTGGTGGAGCTCGAGCGAGCGCAGCGCGCTCAGCCCGCCGCCGAAGACGACGATCGCCAGGAACAGCGCGACCGCGTAGGGCACGAAGCGGGTGCCGCTCGAGCGGGCGATGCTCATCACGGCGAGGTAGAGCCCGATCGCCAGGCCGAAGGAGACGACGATCCACGGCGTCTCGAAGATCAGCCAGAAGGCCACCGCGCCGAGCACGAAGATCGTGATCTGGGCCGCCGTGCCCGCCCGGGTCAGGGACACCGGCGGCGGGGCCTCGGGCCCGGGCACCGGGTCGCCGGCCTCCGGCGCCTCGGGCGGGGGCTGGGCGGCGAGGAAGGCGATCGCCACGCTCGTGGCGAGCACGACGGCCGCGACGAAGTAGCCGATGCCGCGGTGGTCGGGGGCGTAGTGGACGATCAGCCACAGCGCGGCGGCGGTGAGCAGCAGCAGGCCGAAGCGCGTCGGCCGCGAGGCGCTGCCGTTGCGATCGAGCAGGTAGGCGCCGGCGACGCCGAGCGCCCCCGCCAGGCCGAAGCCGGCCAGCGCCGCGGCGCCGGTCGAGACGAGCTCGGTGCGCGGCATCACGGCGACGCCCTGGTCGGGCGGGAGGCCGAGCGCGTAGAAGCGCGCCCACAGCACCGCGCCGCCGATGAACGCGACGAAGCCGAGCGACGCGGCGGCGCCGATCAGCGTCACCAGCACCGACTGCACGGCACCGCCGAGGGCGAGCCGCAGACCTCCGGATGGGCCCTCCTCGGGGCTCATCGCCCGACGCTATCCGCCCGCGGCGGGGCGCGCTAGCGAGCGCCGGCGACGACCGGGCGGCACACCGCGCGGTGCAGGTCGAGCAGCACGTCGACCGTGTGCTCGTCCCCGCGTCCCCAGCCGCATTCGGTCGCCACGCCGAACGTCGGCAGGTGGCGCTGCGCGGCGGCGATCCGCTCCCGCGTCCCGTCGAGGTCGACGTCGGGGTGGATCAGCCCGAGGTAGAGCTCGGTCTCCTGCGGCAGCAGCAGGTCGCGCAGCGGGGCGAAGTACGCGTCGTCGGCGCGCCCGCGCGGCACCGGCATGTGGATCCAGTCCAGCGGCCGGCGCAGGCCCGTGGCCAGCGCGTCGGCGACGTCGACGAGATGGCGCGCGTCGGCCGGCTCGACGAAGTGGCCGTGCTCCTCGTCGCCGTAGCAGAGGTGGTAGCCGAGCTCGACCTCGTCGGGGACGCTGCGCGAGAGGCGCACGAGCCGGTCGAGGATGGCGCGGCGGTCGTCGCCGCCGAGCGAGATGCTCAGCGCGCCCTCGAGGACCGAGAACTCGTAGCGGGCGTCCCACTGCACGGCGAGCTCGTCGTGCGGGATCCCGGCGAGCACGCGGCGCAGCTCGGCGAGCATGTGGTTCTCGTAGGCCTCCTCGACGCGCAGCTGGTCCTCGGGCGCGACGAAGGCGGCGATCGGGCCGAGCGGGGTGGGGAGGGAGAGCAGGAAGCGACACGCCTCGGGGACGACCCCGTCGGCCTTCAGGCGGGCGAAGGTCTCCCACGACGCGAGCGCGGCGCGGGCGTAGCCGAGCTCGCCGAACTCGAGGTCCTCGACCGGGGCGCCCGGCCGCAGGCGCAGCGGGGCGAAGCCGTCGCCGTCGTCGTCGGCGGGCTCGAAGAGCGGGCTGCGGCGGAAGACCGGGTACTGCCAGGCGATCCACTCCGAGCGCTCGCCGGTCTCGCCGTCGGGCATGCGCCGGACGCGGTCGCCGAGCGCCGCGGACACGCGCCGGAAGACCGTCTCGGCGTCGCGCAACGGGACGCTGCCCACCAGGTGGACGCCGGTCACCACTCGCATCCCGGACCTCCCTCTCCTCGTCGCGGACGACCCGCGACATGGTCGCAGATGTCACCGCTCTCTGATATTTTCGCCCGCAGGTGATCCCTGTGACGCGAGCCATGAACGACATCACCGCCGTGAAGCGAGGCCGCAATGCGGTCTCTCGCTTCCCACTGCTCGCCCTGTAGGTCTCTTCTCCAAAGCCTCACCGCGAGCGGACGTGTCGCTCGCGATCTGGTGCCTGGTGCATCTCGACGTGGCGGCACGTCGTCCATCCACCACCACCAGGAGGTCAGCGTGCAACCCACGCCGTTGTTCGAGCAGATCAAGCACACCGCCGCGAACGAGCGACCCGTGGCCGGCACCCGCCGCGCCGCCCGTCGACCCGTCGTCGGCCCCGCGATCGCCCACGCCCTGCGGGGCGCGGCCGAGCGTCTGGACCCGAACGTGCAGATCCGTGCGGTCGGGCAGCCCCGTCGAGGGGCCGGGCCCTAGGCCGGTGTGACGAGGAGCGGACCGCCCCGGATTTCGGGGCGGTCCGCGCTGCTTGATCCGGGTAGGCCGTAGCCATGGCTCCCATCAAGCTCCACCGCTGCTCCTGGACGTTCCTGCACACCGACATGGACGCGTGCTGGAAGGTCCAGCGCGCGCTCGACGAGAACCACATCGAGTACGAGGTCGTCAAGCACGGCTTCGGCAAGGGCAAGCGACCCGACGTCGAGTCGCTGTCCGGGCAGAGCAAGCTGCCCGTCCTCGAGCTCCCCGACGGCGAGGTCTACCGGGCCGAGTCCGACGACATGGCCGCGCGCGTGCGCTCCGGCGCGCTGACGGGCAAGCCGGGGGACCCGGCGTAGGCCCGTAGCCTTGGGGCATGCACGCTGCCACGCTGCCGGTCGCGCTGCGCGTCGCTCGAGTCGCGCACTCCGCCGTGCGCGTGGGCGACCCCGAGCGCGACCGCGCCGCCGCCGCGCTGCGCCACCACTTCGCCGAGGGGCGGATCGAGGCCGACGAGCTCGAGCAGCGCCTCGAGCAGGTCTTCGCGGCGCGCGGACGCGGCGACCTGCGGCTCGCGCTCCGCGGGCTGCCGGCCGAGCGCGTGCGCGCCGCCGCCGTCGGCTTCTACGGCTTCCAGCGCCGTGCCCTTCGCCTCCACGCCGGCACGTGGGCCGCGGTCAACGGGTCGCTCGTCGGGATCTGGGAGCTCGCGGGCGCGGGCCTCTTCTGGCCGGCGCTCGTGCTCGTCCCGACGAGCACGATGCTCGCCGCGCACGGCGCGGGCTCGCGCGGGTTGCGCCGCCGGCTCGGGCTCGACTCGCCGCCGCGACGGCGGCGGCGCTTGGTCTGAGATTCCGGCGCGGCGTGCCGCGCCGGCCTCAGGAGACCTTGTCCCAGGACTTCAGGTAGGAGAGCGGGTCGAACGGCGCCCCGCCCTCGTACCAGCCCGGGCTCGACCACATCTCGAAGTGCAGGTGGCAGCCGACGGCGTCGCCGGTGTCGCCCACGTAGCCGAGCAGCTGGCCGGTGTAGACCTTCTGGCCCTTCTTGAGCAGCGAGGGCTGCCTGAGGTGCATGTAGACGGTGTCGATCCCGGTGCCGGCGCCGTCGATCACGACGTAGTTGCCGGCGGCCGAGTGGTAGGCCTTCCAGCGCACCTTGCCGCCGCGGGCGGCGACGAGCGGGGTGCCGCACTTGGCGAACACGTCCTGGCCCTGGTGGGTGTGGCCGGCGCGGCCGGCGCCGAAGCGGCCGGCGCCCATCCCGTACTGGTGGGCGCCGCGGATCGGGAAGACGTAGGGCAGGAAGGAGAACGAGCCGGCGGCGGCCGCGGAGGCGGGCGCCGGGTCGGCGCGTGCTCGAGCTCTGGACGGTCTTGTGGCTGGCCGTGTTGCCGCGCGGCTGGGGGCCGACGGCGATGCGGAACTGGTAGCGGCCGGCGCGCGGGACGACCGAGCCCGACTTGCCGTTCCAGGTGACCGTCTGCGTCGTGCCGGGCTGCACGCCCCAGGCGATCCAGTGGGCGACCGAGCGCGAGTCGCGGGTGCGCACGAGGTCGACGCGGACGTCCTGCGCGGCGGTCCCCTTGAGCAGGTACTGCACGGTCGCGCGGCGGCGCCCGTAGTAGTAGACCTTGCTCGAGGTCACCCGCGCGGACAGGTTGGGCGAGGCGGCGACGAGCTTGGGCGCGGCCTCGCCGTCGAGCTTGGCGATCTTGACCGCGTGGACCGTGGACTTCGAGGACTGGCCGTCGGTCGTGGTGACCGAGAGCTTGCCGGTGTGGGCGCTCGCGGGGACCTTGACGTCGAGGCGCGAGGCGGTCACGTGCGAGACGCGGGCGCGCACGTTGTCGGCCGCGCCCTTGCCGCCCTGGAAGAGGACGGTCTTGGCGGTCTTGAGGTTCTTGCCCGTGATCCGCAGCGTGGAGCCGGCGGTGGCGAGGTCGAGGTCGTCGCAGGCCGTGCGGCAGACGACCGACTTGAGCACGGGCGGAGGGGAGAGGGCGGCGCCGCCCCCGTCGTCGGCCAGGGCCGGGGCGGCGGGCGCCAGGACGGCCAGCGCGACCAGGGCGGGAGCGCAACGACGCACGGCGCCGCACGGGCGCTCGGAATCGACGTTCGGTTGCGTAGCCCGGATCCGGCTCCCGGCCCAGCAAGGCGTACACGCGCCTTGGTCCCCCTGTTCGGTGATGTGGACTCGGGCCTACGGGGTTAGCTGACGGGCTCGCGCTGTTCGCGCTACCGGGCAAGCATGCCCAGATTCGCCCCAGCCGCCGGAGGGCTCCGGCAGCCGTTGGGTTCCCCGCTCCCCCTCCCAAGAGAAGGGGGACTCGGCCCTCGACGGCGGTGACTATACCCAGCTGGCGGACGGTTATGTCTCCCCGAGATCGGAGGAAGCTCGGGGTCTTCTTCTCGCGCGGAATGACGGCGCCCTGCCGCGGACAGGGATCCTGCAGGCCACGGCTATAGTGGGTCGCCGCCCGCCCGTGCGGGTGTTTCGCGTGCCAGAGACCATGAAGACCTACGTCGCCAACTCAGAGACCCGCCAGCGCGACTGGCTCGTCGTCGATGCCGCCGGGCAGACGCTCGGCCGCCTCTCGACCCAGATCGCCGACGTCCTGCGCGGCAAGCGCAAGCCGACCTACACCCCGCATGTGGACACGGGCGACTTCGTCGTCGTGATCAATGCGGAGAAGATCACGGTGACGGGCAACAAGCTCCAGCAGAAGCGGTACTACCGCCACTCGGGCTACCCGGGCGGGATCAAGTCGCGCTCGCTCGCCGAGCAGCTCGAGCGCCGCCCCGAAGAGGTCATCCGGCACGCGGTGAAGGGGATGCTCCCCCGCACCCGGCTCGGCCGCAAGCAGCTGACCAAGCTCAAGGTCTACGCCGGCCCGGAGCACCCCCACCAGGCCCAGCAGCCCCAGCCGATGGAGATCTCGTCTTGACCGAAGTGCCGCCCGAGGACCAGCGCCCCGACCAGGAGCCGCAGACCGCCGAGCCCGACGCCGAGGAGACCTCCACCACGGAGGACGTCCCCGTCGAGGACGCCGCGGCCGCGCCCGACGAGGCCGCCGAGGGCCAGGCCGAGCCCGCGCCTCCCGCCGACGCGCCGGCCGAGCCCGAGGGCTCCGCCGAGCCCGAGGTCGAGGTCACCGGCTCCGCGCCGCAGGCCGGCGAGGGCGACGTCGAGGAGGAGCAGGACGAGGAGGAGCTCCTCGAGGACAAGCCCCGCGAGCGCCCCGAGATCCCCGGCGCCGACCTCGAGCCCGACATCGTCCTCGAGGGCGACGAGTCCGAGGACGGCGAGGAGGGCGAGGACGGCACCTCCTCCGAGGACGAGGACGCCGACGACGAGCCCATCGCCGGCGCGGCGATCGACCTGGCCGCCGGCGCGCGCTACCCGGACAAGGGCTACGTGGTCGGCAAGCGCAAGAGCGCCGTCGCCCGCGTCTACCTGATCGCCGGCAACGGCGAGTTCCGGATCACGAGCACCGAGAAGAAGGTCGTCCGCGACCTCGACGGCTACTTCCCCCGCGCCACGCTGCAGAAGACGATCCGCCACCCGCTCGAGGCGGTCGGCTTCGAGGGCAGCCTCGACGTCGTCGCCCGCATGCACGGCGGCGGCGTCGCCTCGCAGGCCGACGCGCTGCGCCACGGCATCGCCCGCGCGCTGCTCGAGGCCGATCCGAACCTGCGCGGCGAGCTCAAGCGCCGCGGTTTCCTGACGCGCGACTCGCGCGTCAAGGAGCGCAAGAAGGCCGGCCTGAAGAAGGCCCGCAAGAAGCCGCAGTTCTCGAAGCGTTAGAACACGCTTCATGGCACGCAGCCTCTTCGGCACGGACGGCGTCCGTGGACCGACCGGTGGGCCGGACGCGGTCCTGACCGCGACGCTCGCGCTCGGGCTCGGCCGCGCGGCCACCGCCGAGGTGCGCGAGGTCCACGGCCGCCCGCGCCCGCAGGTGCTGATCCTGCGCGACACCCGCGAGTCCGGCCCGATGCTCGAGGCCGCGCTGGCGGCCGGGGTGGCCGCGGCCGGCGGCGACGCGCTGCGCGCGGGCGTGCTGCCCACGCCGGCGGCGCCGCTGCTGCTCGCCCGCCACGGCTTCGACCTGGCGGCGGTGATCTCCGCCTCGCACAACCCCTACGAGGACAACGGGATCAAGTTCTTCGGCCCCGACGGCCTCAAGCTCACCGACGCCCAGGAGGAGGACATCGAGCAGCGGCTCGGGCGCCAGGGCGGCGGGACCGAGGAGCCCGGCTCGGTCCGCGAGCTGCACGGCGCGCTCGAGGACTACCTGCGCGCCCTGCACGAGCGCTTCGCCGCCCTCGACCTCCAGGGCAAGCGCGTCCTGCTCGACTGCGCCCACGGGGCGACGTACCGCGCGGCGCCCGAGATCTTCCGCCGCCTCGGCGCCGACGTCGTGGCGATCGCCGAGCGGCCCGACGGGCGCAACATCAACGCCGGCGTGGGCTCGACGAGCGCCGCCACGCTGGGCGAGCGCGCCGACGTGGCCGGCGTCGACGCCGCCTTCGCCTTCGACGGCGACGGCGACCGCCTGCTCGCCGTCGACGCCACCGGCGCCGTCGTCGACGGCGACGAGCTGATCGCCCTGGCCGCGCGGCACCTGCGGGCCGCCGATCGCCTTCCGGGCGGCGGCGTCGCCGTGACCGTGATGACCAACTACGGCTTCCACCAGGCGATGGCCGAGGCCGGGGTGGAGGTCGCCACCACCGGGGTCGGGGACCGCTACGTCCTGGCCGAGCTGCTGCGCCGCGGCTGGGCGCTCGGCGGCGAGCAGTCGGGCCACATCATCGATCTCGGCTTCGCGCCCTCGGGGGACGGGATCGCCAGCGCGCTGCTCGTCCTCGAGGCGCTCGGGGACGACATCGCTGGCCGACCGCCACGCGATGGACAAGCTGCCCCAGGTGCTCGTCAACGTGCGCGTGGCCGACCGCCGCGTGTTCGCCGACGCTCCCGGACCTCGACGCCGCCGTCGAGCAGGAGTCGCGGGCGCTGGAGGGCCGCGGCCGCGTGCTGCTGCGCCCGAGCGGCACCGAGCCCGTCATGCGGGTGATGGCCGAGGCGCCCACGCAGGACGAGGCGCAGGCCGCCGTCGACCGCCTGTGCGCGGTCGTCCAGGGCCTCGCCAGCTAACCTCTTCGTCCCGCGTCCCCGAACTCAGGAGGTCGCCATGTGCGGCATCGTCGGCTACGTCGGCGGGCGCCCCGCGCGGGGGCTCCTGCTCGCCGGACTGCAGAACCTCGAGTACCGCGGCTACGACTCGGCGGGCATCTCCGTCCTCACCGAGTCCGAGACCGGCAATCGCATCGACTCCGCCCGTGCCGTCGGGCACCTGAGCGCGCTCCGCGAGCGCCTCGAGGTTCCCGCGGGCAGCGGCGGCGTGGCCGTCGCCGACGCCCCGGGCACGACCGGGATCGGCCACACCCGCTGGGCCACGCACGGCCGCGTCTCCGAGGAGAACGCGCACCCGCACTTCGACACGACCGACCGCGTGCACATCGTGCTCAACGGGATCGTCGAGAACTTCCTCGCGCTCAAGGAGCGCCTGGCCGCCGCCGGCGCCGAGTTCACGTCGGAGACCGACGCCGAGGTCGTCGCCCACCTCGTCGCCGAGCACCTCGACGAGACCGGCGACTTCACCGAGGCCGTCCGCCTGGCCTACAACGAGCTGCGCGGCCACTACGCCTTCGTGGCGATGTCGGCCGAGCACCCCGACGAGGTCGTCGGCGCCCGCAAGGAGTGCCCGCTGATCATCGGCCGCAGCGACGGCGAGCAGTACCTCGCCTCGGCGATCCCCGCCTTCCTCGAACGAGACCCGCCGCGTGCAGCTCGTCAACGACGACGAGATCGTCACGCTGCGCCGCGACGGCGTCGAGATCCGCTCCGCCGCCGGCGAGCTGCTCGAGCGCGAGGAGACGCGGATCGACTGGGACGCCGAGACCGCCGAGAAGGGCGGCTTCGAGACCTTCATGCTCAAGGAGATCCACGAGCAGGCCGACGCCGTGGCCGAGACGGTCGCCGACCGCACCGTGCGGCCCGACGGCGTCGACTTCGCCGACGAGCTCGGCGCGATCACCGACGACGTCCTGCGCACGATCAAGCGCGTCGTGATCATCGGCTGCGGCACCGCCTACCACGCGGGCCTGGTCGGCCGCTACGCGATCGAGGAGTGGGCGCGGGTCCCGGTCGAGATGGACATCGCCTCCGAGTACCGCTACCGCAACCCGGTGGTGGGGGAGGGCGACCTCGTCGTCGGCATGACCCAGTCGGGCGAGACGGCCGACACGCTGGCCGCGATGCGCCTGGCCAAGCAGCGCGGCGCGAAGGTCCTGGCGATCACCAACGTCCAGGGCTCGCAGGCCACGCGCGACGCCGACGGCGTCCTGCTCACGCGGGCCGGGCTCGAGGTCGGCGTGGCGGCGACCAAGACCTTCGTCGCCCAGGTCGCCGCGATGTACCTGCTCGCGCTGCGCCTGGCCGAGCTGCGCGACACGCTGCCCGCCGAGCGCCGGACCGAGCTGATCACCTCGATCAAGCGGCTGCCGCACGTCATGGAGCTCGTCCTGCGCCGCGACGCCGAGCGCGTCGAGGCGATCGCCGGGCGGCCTCGTCGAGCAGGAGTTCTTCCTCTACCTCGGCCGCCACGTCGGGCTGCCGATCGCGCTCGAGGGCGCGCTCAAGCTCAAGGAGATCTCCTACATCGCCACCGACGCCTACGCGGCCGGCGAGATGAAGCACGGCCCGATCGCCCTGCTCGAGGAGGGCACGCCCGTCGTCGTCGTGGCCACCGACTCGCCGGTGCTCGACAAGGTCGTCTCCAACGTGCAGGAGGTCCGCGCCCGCGGCGCGCGGGTGATCGCCGTCGGCACCGAGGGCAACGCCGAGCTCGCCGTCCACGCCGACGAGGTGCTGACCGTGCCGCCGACCGACTGGATGCTCGAGCCGATCGTCGCCGTCGTCCCGCTGCAGCTGCTGGCCTACCACATCGCCCGCGGCCGCGGCCTGAACGTGGACAAGCCGCGCAACCTCGCCAAGACCGTCACGGTGGAGTAGCGCTGGTCGGCATCGACCTGCTCGAGGTGGAGCGCATGGAGCGCGCGCTGGCGCGCCGCCCGCGCCTCGGCGAGCGGCTGTTCACCGACGCCGAGCGCGACCTCGCGGCCGGCAACGCGCGGCGGCTGGCCGCCCGCTTCTGCGCCAAGGAGGCCGTGGCCAAGGCGCTGACGCTCGACGGCTGGAACCCCAGGGAGATCGAGGTCCTCGGCGGCAGCGGCCCGCCCGAGCTCTTCCTGCATGGCGCGGTGGCCCGGCGGGCATCCGAGCTGGGCGTGCGCGTCGAGATCTCGCTGACCCACACCGACCTGCAGGCCGGCGCCGTGGCGCTGGCGGTCGCCGGCATGACCCTGCCGCCCGGCCTGACCGCGCTGCCCGGCGCCGAGCTCATGCGCGCCACCGACGCCTGGGCGATCGAGGAGCGCGGGATCCCGTCGCTCGACCTGATGGAGCGCGCCGGCACCCAGGTCACGCGCGCGGCCGAGCGGCTGGCGCCCACGGGCCGCGATCGCCGTCGTGGCGGGCAAGGGCAACAACGGCGGCGACGGGCTGGTCGTCGCGCGCCAGCTGCGCGAGCACGGGCGCGACGTCGTCGTGCTCGCCGTCGGCGACCTCGAGGAGACCAAGGGCGACGCGCGGGCGAACCTCGACGCGCTGCCGGGCGAGGCGCCGGTGCGCGTTCACGCCGGACGCGCTGGCCGGCGCCGCCCTGGTCGTCGACGCCGTGCTCGGCACCGGCTTCGAGGGCGAGCCGCGCGAGCCCGCCCGCACCGCGCTCGCGGCGATGGCCGCGTGCGACGCGCCGGTGCTCGCCGTCGACGTCCCGAGCGGGATCGACGCCACGACCGGCGAGGTGGCCGGCGACGCCGTGCGCGCGACGGCCACCGTGACCTTCCACGCCGCCAAGCCGGGCCTGTGGATCTCGCCGGGCAAGGACCACGCCGGGAGCGTCGAGGTCGTCGACATCGGCATCCCCGACGGCGGGCCGGGCGGCGCCGACGTGGCGCTGATCGGCGACGGCGTGCTCGACGCCATCCCCAAGCGCGCGGCGGGCTCGACCAAGTTCGCCTCCGGCGCGGTGATGGTCTGCGGCGGCTCGCGCGGCCTGACCGGCGCGCCGTGCCTGGCGGCCGAGGCCGCGCAGCGCACCGGCGCCGGCTACGTGACCGCGCTGGTCCCGCGCTCGCTGGAGACGATCTTCGAGATCCGCCTGCTCGAGGCGATGACGATCGGACTGCCCGACGACGGCGACGAGCTCGTGCTCGACGCGCTCGAGACGATCCTGGAGCGCGTGCAGAAGGCCGACGCGCTCGTCCTCGGCCCGGGCTTCGGCCGCGGCGAGGGCGCCCAGGCCGTCGTGCGCGAGGCCGCGCGCGCGGTCGACGTCCCGCTCGTGCTCGACGCCGACGGGCTCGACCGCCCACGCCGGGCGGATCGGCGACCTGGCGGGGCGCTCGGCTCCGACGATCCTGACCCCGCACGCCGGTGAGCTCGGCCGCCTGCTCGACCTCGACTCGCAGGAGATCGGCGCCCGCCGCCTCCACCACGCGCG
Organism: uncultured Solirubrobacterales bacterium; assembly: GCA_963737395.1. Lineage (GTDB taxonomy): Bacteria > Actinomycetota > Thermoleophilia > Solirubrobacterales > Solirubrobacteraceae > JBBQAA01. The sequence continues at coordinate 409,576 of CAVTSQ010000011.1, forward strand.
CGACGCGGCGAAGCAGGCCCAGGCCGTCGTCGTGCTCAAGGGCGACGACACGATCGTCGCCGCGCCCCGACGGCTTCGCCGCCGTCTCCCCGGGCGGCGCGCCGGGCCTGGCCACGGCCGGGACCGGCGACGTGCTGTCCGGCGTGCTCGGCGCGCTGCTCGCCAAGGGCCTCGACCCGTTCGCCGCCGCCTGCGCCGGCGTCTGGCTGCACCTGCGCGCCGGCCAGGCCGCGGCGCAGCGCCTCCACGGCCCCGACGGCGTGATCGCCCGGGACGTGATCGAGGCGCTGCCGTACCTGCTGGCCTAGCTCTGGCTCGAGCCGGCCCAGAGGTTCACGTTGCCCTCCTGGGCGTGCTCGTCGATCGCCGCGAGCTCCTCGTCGGTGAAGTCCGGGTGCTCGAGCGCGGCGACGTTCTGCTCGAGCTGCTCGACCGAGCTCGCGCCGAGGACGAGCGAGGTCACCCGCTCGTCGCGCAGCGCCCAGGCGATCGCCATCTGGGCCAGCGTCTGCCCGCGCCGCTCGGCGATCTCGTTGAGCGCGCGCACGCGGTGGAGGTTCTCCTCGAGCATCTCCTCGGAGAGCTCCATGCCGCGCGTGGCGCGCGAGCCCTCGGGGATCCCGTCGAGGTACTTGCTCGTCAACAGGCCCTGGGCCAGCGGCGAGAAGCCGATGCAGCCGACGCCCTCCTCGGCGAGCACGTCGAGCAGCTCGTCCTCGATCCAGCGGTTGAGCAGCGAGTAGGAGGGCTGGTGGATCAGCAGCGGGGTGCCGAGCTCGCGCAGGATCGCGCACGGCCTCGCGGGTCCGGTCGGGGCCGTAGGACGAGATCCCGACGTACAGCGCCTTGCCCGAGCGCACGGCGTGGTCGAGCGCGCCCATCGTCTCCTCGAGCGGCGTGTCGGGATCGAAGCGGTGCGAGTAGAAGATGTCGACGTAGTCGAGCCCGAGGCGCGCGAGGCTGCGGTCGAGGCTCGAGAGCAGGTACTTGCGCGAGCCGAACTCCCCGTAGGGGCCGGGCCACATGTCCCAGCCCGCCTTGGTCGAGATCACGAGCTCGTCGCGCAGCCCGCCGCCGAAGTCCTCGCGCAGGATCCGCCCGCAGTTGATCTCGGCCGAGCCGTAGGGCGGGCCGTAGTTGTTGGCCAGGTCGAAGTGCGTGATGCCGAGGTCGAAGGCCCGGCGCAGGATCGCCCGGTGGGTGGCCAGCGGACGATCGTCGCCGAAGTTCTCCCACAGGCCGAGGGAGATCGGGGGGAGCTGCAGGCCGCTGCGGCCGCAGCGGCGGTAGGACGTCGCGTCGTAGCGATCGGCGGCGGGAACGTAGGACATGGCCGGACCGTACGGCACGGAGCCTCTTGATTAGGTTGTCGCCATGACCGACCCCCTGCGTGTCCTCGCGCTCGGCGGTCCGACCGCCGTGCTCGAGCTCGGCGGACTGCGGCTGCTGACCGACCCGACCTTCGACCCGCCGGGCCGCTACCCGAGCCCGCGCGGCCACGAGCTGGTCAAGACGAGCTCGCCCGCGATCGGTCCCGACGAGGTCGGCGACATCGATGCCGTGCTGCTCTCGCACGACCATCACGACGACAACCTCGACGCGGGCGGGCGTGCCTTCCTGGCCCGCGTCCCGCTCGTGCTGACGACCGTGGCCGGCGCCGGGCGCCTGGGCGGGACGGCGCTCGGGCTCGAGCCGTGGACGACGCTGGCGCTGCCGCGGGCCGACGGCGCCACGCTCTCGGTCACCGCCGTGCCGGCCCAGCATGGCCCCGACGGGACCGACCACCTGACCGGCCCGGTGATCGGCTTCGTGCTGGCCGGCGACGGCGTCCCGACCGTCTACGTCAGCGGGGACAACGCCTCGGTCGCCGTCGTCGAGGCGATCGCGGCCCGCGTCGGCGCGATCGACGTCGCGGTGCTGTTCGCCGGCGGCGCCAGCGTGCCCGCCATCGACGACGTCCTGACGCTCACCGGCGCCCGCGCCGCGGACGCGACCGCGGTGCTCGGCGCTCGCGCCGTCGTCCCGCTCCACGCCGACGGCTGGGAGCACTTCTCCGAGGGCCTCGACGACGTCGTCGACGCGTTCGCCGCCGCCGGCCTGGCCGACGTCCTGTACGTGCCCGAGCGCGGTCGCCTGGTCACGGTCGGGGCCTGATGGCGCTGCGCGCCGAGGCCCGGATCGACGTCGCGGCGATCGAGCGCAACTGCGCGCGCCTGGCCGCGGCGCTCGTCCCGCCGGCGCAGCTCGGCGTGGTCGTCAAGGCCGACGGGTACGGGCACGGCGCGCTGCCCGCCGCCCGGGCGGCGCTGACCGGAGGCGCGAGCTGGCTGTTCGTGGCCACCGCGGGCGAGGCGATGGCGCTGCGCGAGGCGCTCCCGGACGTCCGCCTGGTGGTGATGGGCGCGCTCTCCCGCGAGGAGCTCGCGCTCGCCGTGGCCGCCGACGCCGACGTCGTGGCCTGGCGCGAGGCCTGGGTCGCGGGGCTGCCGGGCGGCCTGCGGGTGCACGTCAAGTACGACACCGGCATGGGCCGCCTGGGCACGCGCGACGCGGTCGAGGCGACGACCGTCGCCGAGGCGGTGGCGGCGCGCGGCGACCTCGAGCTCGCCGGCGCGATGACCCACTTCGCCACCGCCGACGACGATCCGGACTTCATGGCCGCCCAGCTCGCCGCGTTCCGGCCCTGGGCCGACGACGCTGCAAGGCCCGCTACCCGGGATCGTCCGCCACGCCGCGAACTCCGCGGCCACGCTGCGCGACCCGTCCACCCATCTCGACCTCGTGCGCTGCGGGATCGCCACCTACGGCCTCGATCCGTTCGGCGCGCGACCCGGCCGAGCACGAGCTCGAGCCGGCGCTCGAGCTCGTCTCCTACGTCGGCGGCGCTGAAGGACGTCGCGGCCCGGGGAGTCCTGCGGCTACGGGCGCTCGTGGATCGCCGACACTCCGTCGCGCGTGGCCACGGTGCCGATCGGCTACGCCGACGGCGTGCGCCGCGCGCTGTCGAACCGCTGCGACGTCGTGATCGGCGGGCGCCGCTACCCGCTGCGCGGGACGATCTCGATGGACAACCTGACCGTCGACATCGGGCTCGACGCCCCGGTCGCCGAGGGCGACGAGGTGCGCCTGATCGGCGGCGGCGTCTCGGCCGAGGAGCTCGCCGAGATCCTCGGGACGATCAACTACGAGATCACCTGCGGCATCTCGGCGCGCGTCCCGCGACTGCACCACCGCGGAGGCTGCGTGGCGTGAGCATGCTCGAGGCCACGCTGCCCGTCGTCCGCGACGCGCTCGGCGACGGCTGGCTCGTCGGCGGCGCCGTGCGCGACCGCGCTGCTCGGCCGCCCGACCTCCGACCTCGACCTCGCCGTCGGCGGGGACGTCGAGGCCGCCGCCGCGCGCGCTGGCCCGGGCCGCCGACGCGTTCGTCTTCCCGCTCTCGGAGGCGTTCGGGGCCTGGCGGGTGACGGCCAAGGACGGAACGTGGCAGGCCGATCTCGCGCCGCTCGGCGGCGACACGATCGAGGCCGACCTCGCGCTGCGCGACTTCACCGTCAACGCCATGGCCGCGCCGCTGCGGCGATCCCGACGCCGTCGTCGATCCCTTCGGCGGGCGCGACGACCTCGCCGCGCGGCGCCTGGTGCTCGTCGGCGACGGCGCGCTCGACGCCGACCCGCTGCGCCTCGTCCGCGCTCCGCGGCTCGCCGGCGAGCTCGGCCTCCGGATCGACGACGACACCGCGCGGGCGATCCGCGCCCGCGCCGGCCGCGCCGCGGAGCCGAGTCCGGAGCGGACGTTCGCCGAGCTGCGTGCGGATCGTCGGCGCCGCCGATCCCGTCGCCGGCGTGCGGTCGCTCGACGCGCTCGGGCTGCTGCGCCGTCGTCCTGCCCGAGCTCGTCGCGCTGCAGGGCGTGGGGCAGGGGGTCTACCACCACCTCGACGTCTACGAGCACACGCTCGCGGTGCTCGCGGAGTCGGTCGCGCTCGAGTCCCCGGAGGCCGCCGCGCTCGGCGACGCACGCCCCGCGCGTGGCCGCGCGCCTGGCCGAGCCGCTGGCCGACGGGATGTCCCGGGGCGGCGGCCTGCGCTGGGCCGCGCTGCTCCACGACGCGGCCAAGCCCGACACGCGCCGCGTCTTCCCCAACCTGCGCGTCGGCTTCCCCGGCCACGACCAGGCCGGCGCCGCGCTGTCGCGCGACGTGCTCGGCCGCCTGCGCGCGTCGGAGAAGCTGCGCGCCTACGTCGCCGCGCTCGACGCAGAACCACCTGCGCCTCGGCTTCCTCGTCCACGAGCGCCCGCTCCCGCCGCGCACCGTCCACGCCTACCTGACCGCGACGGCGCCGGTCACCGTCGACGTGACGGTCCTGACCGTCGCCGATCGCCTGGCGACCCGCGGACGCAAGGCCGAGCCGGCGATCGCCGCCCATCTCGAGCTCGCCCGCGAGCTGCTCGACGCCGCCTGGGCCGCCGAGGCCGACGCCGGCCGCGAGCCGCTCGTCCGCGGCGACGTCCTGGCCGAGGCGCTCGGCCGCCCGGCCGGCCCGTGGCTCGGCGAGGCGCTGGCCGAGCTCGAGGCCGCGCGCTACGCCGGGGAGATCGCCACGCCGGACGAGGCGGTGGCCCACGCGCGGGCCTGGCTGGGCGAGCGGTAGGCGTCCGCTAGCGGGGCACCCGGTAGCGCAGGCAGACGACTCTCGAGCCGAAGGTGCGGGATTCGACGAGCTCGAGATCCACCTGGCGCTCGCGCCGGCCGAAGAACGGGATGCCACCGCCGACCAGCACCGGGTAGAGCCTGGGCCGGTACTCGTCGATCAGACCCGCCGCGGCCGCCTCCGCGGCGAGCGTCGCGCCGCCGATCGCGATGTTCCCCGTTCCCGGCTCGGCCCGCAGCCGCCCGATCTCCTCGGTCAGGTCGCCGGAGGCCAGGCGGGCGTTGCCCTCCACCGCCGAGAGCGTGGTGGAGAACACGACCTTCGGGAGGGCCTTCCAGATCGCGGCGAACTCGAGCTTCGCGTCGTCGAGCGACGGATCCTCGTCGGCGGTCTCCCAGTACAGCATCGCCTCGTACAGCCGCCGTCCCAGCAGGTGGACGCCGAGCTCCCGGACCTCGTCGGTGGCGAAGCGGAAGAGCTCCTCGTCGGGCGGGGTCCAGTCGAAGCCGCCGTCCGGCCCGACGATGTAGCCGTCGAGTGACATGCCCATCGCATACGTCACCTCGCGCATCAGAAGCCCTCCTCGGGCCGCCGCCTACCTCTTCTTCCTGACCTTCACCGCCCGGCTCTTCGGCGCCGCGGCCATCTTGCGCCCGCCGTAGATGACCTTGCCCGTGCGCGTCTGGTAGGTCAGCCATGCGGTCGCGCCGTGCTGGTCGACGCCGGGCTTGGAGTAGTCGCAGACGCCGGTCGGGAACGCCTTCTGCAGCGTCGTCCACTGGGCCGCGGTGAACGTGACCGGGTAGTCGTCCTTGCGCAGCGCCTTGTGACGGCAGTCGAGGACGTCGTCGGTGGGCGGCATGTCGGCGGCCAGGCGCGGCGTCGCGTAGCGGGCGACGGTCTCGTCGCAGACCTCCGAGGGGACGGCGGTCCCGGACACCGTTCGTGCAGCGCTCGGTCACCGAGCCGGGCTTGTCCTCGCGGATCTTGCGCGCGAGCGAGACCTTGCGCTTGTCGGCCTTGTAGCGGGCGATCCACGTGTCGGCGGCCAGCACGGCGTCGTCGGCGTAGCTCGGGTCGCCGATCAGCGGGGCCTGGCCGCGCCACAGGACCTGGTTGGCCGCCGTGCCGAAGTTGCGCATCAGGCGCGCCCGCAGGGCGTAGGTCCGGTAGACGTCGTGGAAGGCGCCGGGGTCCGGGCCCGCGCAGGTCGATGATCGCGACCTTGTCGAGGTTGTTCGCGCTGTCGACGGCGCCGGTCGTGTAGGCGCGCTTGACGCGCGATCGCGGTCGGCGACGCTGCGGTGCTCGGGGTCGATGTCGCCGTTGATGTCGATGCCGCCGCCGTGGGCGTTGAGGTCGACGAACTCTGCCGGGCGTGATCGCGCCCGAGCGCAGGGCGTCGAGGCCGTACTGCACCCCGTCGTTGCCGAACGCGCGGTTGGCGAAGCCGTCCTTGCGCTTGCCGAAGACGTTGACCATGTAGTCCTGCAGCGTGCACTTGACGCCCTTGGGGTTCGTCTTGGGGTCGAAGACCTTGTCGGCGGGCACGCCCGGGCAGCTGCGGCTCGGGTCGCCGCTGTTGGGGATCGCCGTCGTGAACGTGATCGGGTTGCCGACGTTCGGATGGCCGATCACGGCGGAGATCTTCGTCGGGACGGCCCACAGCGAGCCCGGATCCCAGCGCGAGGGGTTCTCGAAGTAGGCCAGCAGGCCGACGTAGTCCTCGTACTGCATCGCCGAGGTCCAGGCGTCGGTGAACGAGCACTGCGGCGTGATCGCCTGGTAGACGCCCGGGTAGGCGTTGGCGACCTGCTGCTGGACCAGCGAGCCGCCCGAGCAGCCCGGAGCCGATCGTCCACTTGATCGCGCCGAGCTGCTTGATCACGAGCTCCTTGGTCATCAGCAGCGACTCGGCCTCGGTGATGAGGTTGCAGTTGTGGCCGGCGTTGTCGAGCGCGTGCGAGGCGATCGCGTAGCCGTGCGCGAGCAGCTTCGTGTCGAGCACGTCGGGCGCCGAGCCGGTGTCGTAGGCGGTGTCGCAGCTGGCGCCGTGCATGAGCACGAGCTTGCGGTTGAACTGGCCCTGGGGCTTGACCGGGGTCCACGCCTTGCCGGGCTGGTAGAGCTCGGCGATCGTGTACTGGTCGCGGTCGGTGTAGCCGGTGCGCTGGCGGACGATGAACGGCACGGTCTTGCCCGTGTCCGTCGTCGTCGTGGCGATCTGGGAGTCCGCCGGCGGGTTCTTCGGGATCGTAGGTCTGCAGTGGCGAGGCGACCGAGCTGCCCGCGGCGCTCAGGCCGGCGGGCGGGACCCCGGCCGGCAGGTACTTGTAGGTCACGACCGGCGTGGCGTTGCACTGCTTGTCCTTCGCGCCGGCCTGGCAGGTCCACGGCTGGATCTGCGGGCCGGTGAAGACCGGGCCGCCGTTGCGATGGCCGGTCAGGGTGATCGTCGCCGCGCGCTTGGGGCCGCGCGACGAGGACCTTGGCGCGCCCGACGCCGAGGCGCACGAGGCCCTCCACGTAGCCGTCCGTGCCCTTGGCGAAGCGCTTGGAGTAGCTCTTGCGACCGACGGTGACCTTCAGCCCGTGCGCGGTCTTCACGCCGCCGATCCGCAGCAGCGCGCTGCCGCCCGAGACGAGGTCGGCGCGGCTCGAGAGCACCGTGATGGTGATCGGCTTGGCCTTCTTCTTGCGCTTCTTGGCCGCAGGCCGGTGGCCGGCAGCATCAGCATCGAACCCAGGACGGCGACCAGCACGGTCACCCACGCGCGGCGAAGATGTCATGGACCGGATTCTGGCAGGAGGTGCCCGCGGGACGCCGGTTCACGCGGCGCGTACTAGCCTGCGCCGCCATGGCCGACGACTGCCTCTTCTGCAAGATCGTCGCGGGCGAACTGCCCGCCACGATCGTCGACGAGGACGAGCACACGCTCGCCTTCATGGACATCAACCCCGCCACGCGCGGGCACGCGCTGGTGATCCCGAGAAAGCACGCCAAGGACCTGCACGAGATCGAGCCCGAGGAGCTCGCGCACGTCATCAAGGCGGCCAAGCGCCTGGCCGACCGCGCGCAGCCCGCGCTCGAGGCCGACGGGATCAACCTGATCAACTCGTGCGGCGCCGCGGCCTGGCAGACCGTCTTCCACCTCCACATCCACGTCGTGCCGCGCTACGACGACGATCCCCTCCAGCTGCCCTGGGTCCCCGGGCCCGGCGACGAGGACGAGATCGCCGCGGCGGCAGAGAGGCTCAAGCGATGAGCGATCCCGTCCGCCTCGAGCGCGAGCCCGACGGCCTGGCCGTCGTCACGTTCGACTCCCCGCCGGTCAACCTCTACGACCAGGCGCTCTCCGACGGCCTCAAGGCCGCCGTGGCCGACCTGGAGGACGACCCGCCGCGCGCGGTGCTCTTCCGCGCCGAGGGCCGGGTCTTCACCGGCGGCGTCGACGTCAAGCTCTTCGAGGCCACCGAGACCGCGGCCGACGCCGAGGCGATGTTCGCCGAGCTGCTCGCCGTCGCCGACACGGTCGAGCGCCTGCCCTGCCCGACGATCCTCGCCGCCCACGCGCTGTGCCTGACCTGGGGCTTCGAGCTCGCCGTGGCCTGCGACATCATCCTCGCCGCCGAGAGCGCCGCCTTCGGCCTGGTCGAGTCGCGGATCGGCCTGACGCCGGCGATGGGCGGCACGCAGCGGCTGGCCGAGCGGGCCGGAACGGGCCGCGCCCGGGAGTTCGTCATGACCGGCGGAATCTTCGACGCCGCGACCCTCGAGCGCTGGAACGTCGTCAACCGCGTCTACCCCGACGGCGCCTTCGCCGTGCGAGTCGCGCAAGGTCGCCGACCGCCTCGCCGCCGGGCCCGACGAAGGCCCACGCGGCGACCAAGGAGATCCTGCGCGGCTACCTCGAGGGCGGCGTCGATCGCGCCAACGCGATCACCCCCGCCGTGGCCGGCGCCCTGTGGGACACGGAGGACCTCCGCGGCGGCGTCGCGTCGTTCCTCGCCGACGGCCCCGGCAAGGCCACGTTCCACGGCCGCTGAGCCGCAACTCCGGCCGCCCTATCGTGTTGACTTGTCTCATGCGCCGCCCCTGCCTCGCTCTGGCCGGGACCGTTGCCCTGCTGGCCGCCGTCCCCGCCGCTCCCGCCTCCGCGAAGATCACCGAGCTCGGGTCGTTCTCCGACGACCCGGCTCCGACCTGCCCGCAGAAGGCCAACCCGACCGCGCCGAGCGACTTCTGCCGCATCGTCACGCGGACGACCGGCTACCAGGTGGGCTCGGGGACGCACAAGGCGCCGGTCACCGTGCCCGGCGACGGGCGCGTGGTCGCCTTCACGCTGCGCCTGGGCGACCTCTCGAAGGCCCAGATCGCCAAGGCCGACAAGACCTACGGCGGCGCGTCGAAGATCCGCCTGACGGCGCTGCGCAAGGTCAAGGGCAAGCGGCTCTTCCGCTCGGTCGTGGGCCAGTCCAACGACGTCAAGGCGGCGCCGTTCTTCGGCGGGACGACCCAGTTCGCGCTCTCCCGGTCACTGGGCGTCAAGAAGGGCGACATCCTCGCCGTGACGGTCTCGACGTGGGCGCCGATGCTCGCGCTCGGGCTCGACGAGACGAACTCGTGGCGCACGAGCCGGCCGACCGGCTCCTGCGACGACTTCACCTCGCAGAGCGCGATGACGACGCTCAAGGCCTCGTCGATGTTCGGCTGCACCTACACGACGGCCCGCCTGACCTACTCGGCGAGCTTCATCCCCAAGGCCCTTCCGCGCTTCAACAAGAAGCACGTGAAGATCAAGCGCGACCGCGCCTAGACCGCGGCGCCGAGCACGTCGAGCAGCGCCGTCGACCACGGCGGGGTCGAACTGCGTCCCGGCGTGCTCGCGCAGCTCGGCGATCGGCCGCCTCGTGCGCCATCGGCTCGCGGTAGGGCCGCCGCGTGATCATCGCGTTGTAGGCGTCGCAGGCGAGGATGATCCGCGCCCCGATCGGGATGTCGTCGCCGGCGATGCCGTCGGGGTAGCCGCTGCCGTCCCAGCGCTCGTGCTCGTGGCGCACGAGCGGCGCGATGTCGGCGAGCTCGGGCGTGCGGCGCAGGATCTGCTCGCCGATCACGGGGTGCTCGCGCATCACCGCCCACTCGGCGTCGTCGAGCGGGCCGGGCTTGTGGAGGATCTCGTTGGGGATCGCGACCTTGCCGACGTCGTGCAGCAGCGCGGCGCGCTCGACGCGCTCGACCTCCTCGCCGGGAAGCTCGAGGCGGCGGGCGACCTCGGAGGCCAGGGAGACGACCTGGGCGGAGTGCTCGTGGGTGTAGTTGTCGCGCGCGTCGATCGCCGCGGCCAGCGCGCGCACGGCGGCGGGGGAGCCGTCGCCCGTGCGCCCGGACATGAGCATCGTCGCCTGGCGGCCGATCAGCTCGGCCTGCTGCAGGCGCTCGGTCGGGAACTCGTCGGCGCCGGAGCGCAGGAGCAGCAGCCCGCGCAGCGTGCCGCCCGCGCAGCAGCGGGACGCCGCCGTAGGAGCCGCTGCCCGTAGGGCAGCGCGCAGGTCGCCTTGAGGCCGAAGGCCTCGAGCAGCTCGGTCAGCGAGCCGCGCGAGCGCGGGCCCGAGGTCGTAGCGCCCGGTGCCCCGGCCCGCCGGGCGCAGGTCGCCGGCGTCGAGCAGCACGGCGTCCTCGAGGTCGAGCGCGCGGCGCAGCATGCCCGGGCAGCGAGCGCAGGGCGCGGGTCGGCGTCGTCGAAGGAGGCGACGCCCTCCCAGAACTCGCGCACGAGCACGGAGGTCGAGGCGGTGTCGAGGTCGAGCAGCGCGAGCTGCTCGTCGGTCTCGGGGCCGGCGAGGACGACGTTGTGCTTGCCGCGGCGCTTGGCCAGCAGCAGCGCACGGTCGGCGCGGTCGAACAGCTCGCCGGAGGTCAGCGGCTCGCACCACTCGGCCGCGCCCACCGAGGCGTCGACCTCGATCGACAGGCCGAGCTCGCGCGTGGTGGCGCGCACCGACGCGCGCAGGCGCTCGGCCACGAGGAGGGCCTGGCCCGAGTCGGCGCCGGGCAGCACGAGCACGAACTCGTCGCCGCCGTAGCGGGCCAGCGCGTCGTAGGGCCGCGAGGCGAGGTCGAGCGCGGCCGCGGCGCGGCGCAGGAAGCGGTCGCCGGCGTGATGGCCGTAGGTGTCGTTGAGCGCCTTGAAGTCGTCGAGGTCGAGCACGATGAGCGACAGGGACTCGCCGGAGCGGCGCGCGCGCTCGATCTCGCGGGTGGCGTGGACCTGCATCGCGCCGTGGTTGAGCACCCCGGTCAGCGAGTCGGTCGAGGCCGCCGCGGTCGCCTTCTCGTAGGCGGCGGCGTTCTGGCAGGCCGAGGCGGCCAGGTCGGCGATCGCCTCGAGCAGCAGGACGTCCTCGCGGGCGATGCGCCGCAGCTGGTGGAAGCCGACCGACAGCGCGCCGCGCAGCTTGTCGTCCCAGCGGACCGGGACCGAGACGGCGGTCCGCACGGCGGCGAGCTGGTCGATGTGGCTGGCCGCGATGTCGGACTGGTAGTCGTTGGTGATCGCCGTGCGGCCGGTGACGAGCGTCTGGCCCGCGACGCCGGCGCCGGGCGGCATCACCTGGCCCTCCCAGCCCGGCGGGGCCCCGTGCCCGGCCACGGCCACGCCGCCGGACTCGGCGTCGCCGAGGTAGACCCCGACGATGTCGCCGCCGAGGGCGAAGTCGGCCTCGCGGCAGAGGGTGGAGAGGACCTCGGGGAGCTCGAGGCTCGCGTTCAGGGCGCGGGCGGCGCGCACGAGCGAGGCGTGGTGGCGCACCTCGGCGCGGCTGCGCTCCTCGGCGTCGATGCGGGCCAGGGACAGCGCCGCGATCTGCGTCAGGGCCACGGCGAGCTCGATCGCCGCCGGGTCGCTGTCGGTCGGCTCATGCCAGATGCCGATCGCGACCAGGCGGACCTCGCCGGCCACGAGCAGCGGGGCGAAGAGCAGCGAGGCGGCGTTCCAGCGCTCGACGTGGTCGGGCCGCACGAGGCCGCTGCCGTGGGCGCGCGGCACGTGCAGCGGGCACTGGGTCCGCACGGCGGTGGCCACGCCGGAGGGCCGGTCGTCGAGGGTCTGGGTGTAGTGCTCGGACACGCGATGCGTGCCGGTCTCGTCGGGCTCGGAGACGTCGGCGCCGCCGATCTCGGCGTCCTGGGAGATCTCCACGAGGTGGACCGAGTCGACGTCGAGCGTGTCGTGCATGCCCTCGACGAGGAGCTCGCGGACGCCGGCCGGGGTGCTCACGTCGACCAGCGAGGCGGCGAAGCGCCCGAGGCGCTCGACGGCGCTCGGCGACGCGGCGTCGAGCGACGCGACGGCGGCGAGCGTGTCGGCAGGGCTGACGGTGCCCCCTGTGGGCTGCAGGGCTGGTTCGGTCACGGGAAATCGACGCCGGGAGGGCGTCATCCCGGCTATCGGCATCCGCCGCGCCGAGCTTGATCGCGGGACGCCCCTTCGGGGCGCTCAGATCAGCAGGCGCCGGGGTTGTTCTGGCAGAAGGCCTGCTCGCCGACGCCGGCTCCGCCGCCGCCGGTGGTGCCGCCCGTCGTGCCGCCGGTGGTCCCGCCGCCGGTCGTGCCGCCCGTGGTGCCGCCGTCGTCGGTCCCGCCGCCGGTCGTGCCGCCCGTGGTGCCGCCGGTCGTCCCGCCGGTCGTCCCGCCCGTGGTGCCGCCGGTCGTGCCGCCCGTGGTGCCGCCGGTCGTCCCGCCCGTCGTGCCGTTGCTCGTGCCCGAGCTCGACGTCGTCGTGCCGGTGGTGTCGGTCGTCGTCGTGTCGGTCGTGGTCGTGTCGGTCGAGCCGCTCGAGGCGGCCGAGAGCGAGCCCGACGGGGGCAGGAGCGGCTTGGCCGGCAGTGGCGAGTCGTGCGCGGTCGGCTTCGAGGAGCCGCAGGCGGCGACCCCGAACGCGAGCAGGAGGCCGGCCAGGACCGCGAGGAGGCGCGACAGGGACGCCATCAGGCGCCGAGCGGCTCCATGCGCCGCCCGCAGGTCGGGCAGTCGTTCAGGTCCTTCTGGGCCAGCTGGCCGCACCAGTTGCAGAAGCGCAGGTTCTCGACGGCCCACGGCAGCTCGGATCCGGTCGGCGCGAGCGGCAGCAGCCGCCCGACGACCTCGAGCTCCTCGCCGGTCTCCCGGTCGCGGTAGGTCCGGCCGGGCTCGGCCTCGATGACGATCTCGCGGCCGCTCGAGGGCGCGCGCATGCGGTACTTCTGGCGAAGCCTCACGCCGGGGAGACTAGTGGTCGGGGCCGCCAGATCCAACATGCCGGATGCGCTTTGATGCATCGCGTGCGCATCCTCGTCTTCCACGGCTACCTCCTGCGCGGGACGGGGTCCAACGTCTACAACGCCAACCTCGCCAGGGCGCTGGCGGCACGGGGGCACGAGGTCCATCTGCTCGCCCAGGACTCGCGCGCCGGAGCGCTGCCCTGGGTCGACGCGCTCGGCCACTGGGAGGACGGGGAGCTGCGCACGGAGACGGTGCGCGATCCGGCCCGGATCACGGTCTACCGCCCGGACATCGGGACGCTGCTGCCCGTCTACGTGGCCGACACCTACGAGGGGTTCGACGCCCGCCCGTTCCCCGACCTGTCCGACGCCGAGCTCGACGCCTACGTCGAGGCCAACGTGCGGGCGGTCCGCGACGTCGTCGAGCGGGCCGGCATCGAGGTCGCGCTGGCCAACCACCTCGTGATGGGCCCCGCGATCCTCTCGCGGGCGCTGGCCGACGGCGACGTCCCCTACGCCGTCAAGGTGCACGGCAGCGCGCTCGAGTACACCGTCAAGCCGCACCCCGCCCGCTTCCTGCCCTACGCCCGCGAGGGCCTCGCCAGCGCCCGCGGCGTGCTCGTCGGCTCGCGCCACACGGCCGAGAGCCTGTGGGCCGCGGTGCCCGAGCCGGGGCTGCGCGAGCGCACCCGCCTGGGCCCGCCGGGCGTCGACGTCCACGTGTTCCGCCCGGCCGAGCCGGCGGCGGCCACGGCCGAGCTCGTCGCGCTCGGGCGCGACCTGGCCGCGCAGGCCACGGCCGACGGCCCCGGCGAGGTGACCGGGTCGGCCTTCGACCGCGACCTCGAAGCCGTGGCCGCGGCGATCGGCGAGCTCGCGGCGGGGGAGGGGCCGATCGTGACCTTCGTCGGCAAGCTGATCGTCTCCAAGGGCGTCGACCTGCTCGTCGCCGCCTGGCCGCTCGTCGCCGCGCGGACGCCGGAGGCGCGCCTGGCGCTCGTCGGCTTCGGCGCCTACCGCGACGGCCTCGAGCGCCTGGCCGCCGCGCTGGCCGCCGGCGACCTGGCCGCGGCGCGCGCCTTGGCGCGAAGCCGGCCGCGCCGAGGAGGGCGGGCCGCGCGCGCCGCTGCGCCACCTGCTCGCGTTCCTCGACGGCCTGGAGGCCGACCCGGAGGCCAAGCGCGCCTATCTGGCGGCCGCGCCGGCCCTGACCGAGCGCGTCACGTGGGTCGGGCGCCTCGAGCACGGCGAGCTGGCGCGCCTGCTGCCCGCCTGCGCCGCCCAGGTCGTGCCGAGCACGTTCCCCGAGGCCTTCGGGATGGTCGCCGCCGAGGCGGCGGCCTGCGGCGTGCTGCCGCTCTCGGCCGCCCACTCGGGCCTGGCCGAGGTCACGGCCACGCTCGCGCCCGAGCTCCCGCGAGGACGCCCGGCCGTGGCTGTCCTTCGCCGTCGACGACGGCGCCGTGGCCGCGATCGCCGACCGCCTGGCGGCCTGGCTGGCCGCTCCGGCGGACGTTCACCGGGCCGTTCGCACCGCTTTGCGGGAGGTCGCCGAGGGCCGGTACGGCTGGGAGCGCGTGGCCGACGGGGTGGTCGCGGCGGCCCGTGATCAGTTGGACGCCCTTCCACCCGTTCCCTCGGATAGCATCCCCGCCCGATGAGGAGACCGAAGGGGAGCCTGGCCGCGGCGATCGCGGCCGTCACGATGGTCGTCGCCCTGCCCGGCTGCCGGACCAAGGACACCACGGGCGACGTCGTCAACGGCAAGAAGATCTTCGTGGCCAAGTGCGGCTCGTGCCACCAGCTGTCCCGTGCCGGCTCCAAGGGCGTGACGGGGCCGAACCTCGACGCGGCCTTCCGCCAGAGCCGGCTCGACGGCTTCCCGCGCGACACGATCCGCGGCGTCGTGCACGAGCAGGTCCTCTATCCCGGCAAGGCCGGCACGATGCCCGCCAAGCTCGTCACCGGCGACGACGCCTGGGACGTCGCCTCCTACGTCGCCGCCGCCGTCGACCGGCGGGGCAAGGACGCCGGCGCGCTGGCCGCGATCGGCGGCGCGGGGACCAAGAAGAAGGCCACGGCCAAGAACGGCACGCTCGACATCCCGACCGACCCGAGCGGCCAGCTCGCCTACCTGGTCGGGAGCGCCACGGCGCCCCCGGGCGCGCTGACCATCGACTCGGTCAACAAGGCCTCGACGGGCCACAACATCGCCCTCAAGGGCCCGGGCGTCAACGCCAAGGGCCCGGTCATCTCGGGCGGCAAGACCTCGTCGATCAAGGTCAACCTCAAGCCGGGCACCTACACGTTCTTCTGCTCGGTCCCCGGCCACGAAGCGGCCGGCATGAAGGGCACCATCACGGTCAAGTAGCCCGGACCGGATCGGCGGGCTCGCGCTCGCCGGCCCGCTCCTCCAGCCGTGCCCGCAGCTCCGGACCCCGCCCGGCGGTGACCGCCCGGGCGGCGCGGTCCTCCTCGAGCTCGAGCCCGTGCGCGCGGGCGTAGTCGAGGAGCTCCTGGCGCTCGTCGGCCTGGCGCGCCGACTTGAGGAACAGCCAGCAGAACAGCCCGATGGTGAGGATCGACTCCTCGACCATCATCACCGCGCCCGCCGTGCTCTGGTCGGCCAGCGGCGCGATGTGCCACTTCGCCGTCCCCGGCAGGTAGAAGGGGTAGAAGAGGTGGCCGGACCACAGGAAGACGTTGGCGAGCACCGTCCCGATCAGCCGGACGGCGATGATGTAGCCGAGCTGGGCCCCGGCCGAGCGGAACCACGCGGGCTTCGGGAACGGCCCGAGCAGCGCCATCCAGACGGCCATCGCGAAGAAGAGGAAGGTCGCGTGCTCGAGCACGTGGATCCCGTCGTGGCGCAGCGCCGCCTGGTAGAGCGTGGGCGTGTGCCAGGCGTAGAGGTTGATCGTCCAGAGCACGAGGGCGACGACCGGGTGCGTGAGGACGCGCAGGCGGTCGATCACGGGGTTGCGCAGCAGCGGCGCGAGCACCGGCCCGGTCAGGCCGAGCACGAGCAGGAGCCCCGCGACGTCGCTGATCAGCAGGTGCTCGGCCATGTGGGCCAGGAAGAGCTGCTCGGCCAGGTTGCCGACCGGCGGGGAGAAGGCGACGGCGAGGACGAGCAGGCCGGCGACGAAGCACCAGCGCCGCCAGGCCTCGACGGGCCGTCCGTGCTCGGCGAGCGTGCGACAGCGCCGGTGGTACGGGATCCAGTAGGCCAGCAGGACGAGCGGGAAGACGATCGTCCCGGCCGGACCGGCGGCGGCGAGTGGCGGCACGGCCCCAGCCTAGAGGCGGGGAGGACTCAGAAGATGAGCTCGAGGAGCAGCACGATGATCACGACGAAGGCGATCACCGCGCCCGCGCGCACGAGGAACGTGAACGCCTCGGGCTCCGAGCGCAGCGGGTTGAGCATCGAGTACAGGAGGTAGACGGTCGAGTACACGACCAGCCACATCACGTCGACGAAGTGCCAGTAGATGCTCGGCACCTCGACCCCGCGGTGCTCCTCGGCCGAGAAGTGGCCGCGGAAGGCCCGGACGGTGACCATCGTCAACAGCGTCAGGCCGACGAACACGTGCGCGCCGTGGAGGCCGGTCAGCCCGTAGAAGACCGACATCTGCGCGGTGTCGTGGGGGGCGACGCCGAGATGCGCGTACTCGTTGATCTGGATGAAGAGGAAGGTCGCGCCGAGCAGCGTCGTCGTCAGCATGCCCGCCTTGAAGGCGAAGCGGTTGCCCTTGCGCAGCGCGACGAGCGCCCAGTGGATCGTGATCGAGGACGAGACCAGGATCATCGTGTTGAAGCCGGCGACGAGCTTCGGGAGCTCGGCCAGCGGCCCCGGCCACGGGTCGGCCTGCACGACCCGGATGAAGAAGTAGGCCGTGAAGAAGGCCCCGAAGACCATGATCTCGGAGATGATGAAAAGCAGCATCCCGAGCATCGGCGGCTCGACGCGCGAGCTCTGGTGGGCGGGCGGCGGCCCGTGATGGTCGTGGGCGATCGACGCGGCTTCCATCACGCCTCCTGGGTCACGGCGGTGCCGCCGTCCTTGGCGTCGACGACGACGTGCTCGACCGGGACCGACGTCGAGCGCCGCACGCGCTCGACGAGGTCGGCCCGCAGCCACCCCGAGCGCTGCGCGGGCAGCGTGGAGATCACGATCTCGTCGACCTTGTAGTACGACAGCGCGCTCATGACCGCGGTGTAGGGATCGGGGTCGCCGATCGAGCCGGTCACGTTGAGGTTCTCCTCCTGGAGGTCCTCGAGCACGCGGGAGAGCCGGTCGCGGGCCTCGGTGGCCGCGGCGCCGTCGGTGCCCTGCTGGGGCACGATGACGATGAAGCGGTGGTCCTTCTCCTGGGCCTTGCCGGTCAGCAGGCCGATCAGCGGCCGGCCCGAGGCGGTCTGGGCGGCGACGACGAGCGTGTGGGTGTCCCCGCCGCGCTCGGCGTCGAGGTCGGCCACGACGTGGCGGACGGGCAGGCCGGTCGAGACCTCGACGCGGTCGATCAGGTCGCGCCGCAGCCAGCCCGAGCGCTCCTGCGGGTGCGTGGAGATGATGATCTCGTCGGGCTTGAATTCCCTCACGGCGTCGGTCACCGCGGCGAAGGGATCGGGGTCGAAGACCTCGCCCTTGGCGTCGATGTCGAGGGTGCCGAGCTCGGCGACGACGGAGTCCAGGCGGCTCTCGGCCGCGTCGCGCAGGACCTCGTCGTAGGAGACGAAGCCGGCCGAGGCGCGCGCCATCGGCGAGGCGAGCACGAAGTGCGCGTCGCCCTGGGCGGCGCGCTCGCGGACGGCGTTGATCAGCGAGCGCGAGGCGAGGGTCTCGTTGGCGACGACGAGGACGGTGGCCATGGCTACTCCTCCGCGGTCGTGGTCGAGGATCCCGCGGGCGCGCCGGCGGGCTCGGCCGCGCGGGCGGGCGACTCGAAGATGCCGTGCACGGCGCCCTTGGTCCCGTACTCGTAGGGGCCGCCGACGACCGTCGGCACGTGATCGAAGTTGAAGATCGGCGGGGGCGAGGAGACCTGCCACTCGAGCGTCAGGCCGCGCCACGGGTTGGCCGGGGCCGGCGGGCCGAAGCGCCAGCTCGTGACGACGTTCCACAGGAAGATCAGCGTCGAGAGCCCGAGGAAGAACGAGGCGATCGAGATGATCAGGTTCCAGGTCGCGAACTGGTCGGCGTAGTCGGCGACGCGGCGCGGCATCCCCTCGACGCCGATCACGTGCATCGGGGCGAACGTGGCGTTGAAGAAGACGAACGTCGTCCAGAAGTGGATCTTGCCCAGGCGCTCGTCGAACATCCGCCCGGTCATCTTCGGGAACCAGTAGTAGACGCCGGCGAAGATCGTGAACAGCGAGCCGCCGAACAGCACGTAGTGGATGTGGGCGACGATGAAGTAGGTGTCGCTGACGTGGATGTCCACGGGGACCATCGCGAGCACGACGCCCGAGATCCCGCCGCAGGTGAACATGGCCAGGAAGCCGAGCGCGAAGAGCATCGGCGTGTCGAGGTGGAGCACGCCTCGCCACAGCGTCGCCAGCCAGGAGAAGATCTTGATCCCCGTGGGCACGGCGATGATCGCGGTGGTGATCATCATCGGCACGCGGATCCAGCTCTGCATGCCCGAGACGAACATGTGGTGGGCCCAGACGGTGAAGCCGAGCACGACGATGGCCAGCAGCGAGAAGGCCATCATCCGGTAGCCGAAGATCGGCTTGCGGGCCTTGACGGCGAGGATCTCCGAGACGATCCCGAAGCCCGGCAGCATCATGATGTAGACCGCCGGGTGGGAGTAGAACCAGAAGACGTGCTGGTACATCAGCACGTCGCCGTTGGCGCCCGTCCCGACCGTCGTGTCGAAGAAGTGGAAGCCCAGCGCGCGGTCGAGCAGCACGAAGAACTGCGAGGCGGCGATGAACGGCGTGGCGATCACGACCAGCAGCGAGGTCGAGAAGTTCGCCCACACGAGCAGCGGCATGCGCCAGAACGACATGCCCGGCGCGCGCATCGTGATGATCGTGACCAGGAAGTTCAGCGCGGTGGCGATCGACGACGCCCCGGCGAACTGCACGGCCACGGTGAAGAAGAGCTGCCCGATCGGCATGTTCGTCGAGAGCGGGGCGTAGGCCGTCCAGCCCGCGGCGAAGGGCCCGCCGGGGGCGAAGAAGCTCGCGAGCATGAGCACGCCGGCGCACGGGAGCATCCAGTAGGACAGCGCGTTCAGGCGCGGGAAGGCCATGTCCGGCGCGCCGATCATCAGCGGCAGGACGAAGTTCGCCAGGCCCGGCGAAGACCGGGATGATGAACAGGAAGATCAGCAGCGAGGCGTGGACCGAGAACAGCCCGTTGAACGTGCTCGAGTCGACGAACTGCAGGCCGGGCTGCGCGAGCTCGGCGCGCATGACCATGGCGAGCATGCCGCCGACGAACATGAAGAAGAACGACGTGACGACGTACTGGACGCCGATGACCTTGTGGTCGGTGTTGACGCGGAAGTAGTCCTTCCAGGAGAGCGCGCCGTGCGAGGAGTGGTCCTCGGGCCGCGTCGGGCGCCCGGAGGCCCAGTAGAACCAGTAGTCGAAGCAGCCGATCCCGACCAGGAAGGCGAGCGGGAGCGTGATCAGCGAGACGATCGTGATCGCGTCCCAGTCGAAGAGCGGATCGTCGCCGAACAGGGCGCGCAGGCCGACGGTCAGGCCGACGCTGAAGGCGAAGCCGAGGACGAGCGCGAGCAGCGCGCGCCACCAGCCGGGCGCGGTGATCCCGCCGGGGCGGTTCCCGGGCGGGCCGTGCTCGGCGGGGGAGACGGTGGACTTGGTGGCGGTCGCGGACATTTCGGAGACCTCTCGATCAGCTGCCGGAGGCGGGCTTCTGCCTGGCGAGCCAGGCGTCGAACTTGGACTGCGGGACGACGACGGCGGTCGAGCGCATCACCGAGTGGCCGAGGCCGCACAGCTCCGCGCACACGACCGGGAAACTACCGAGCTTCTTCGGCGTCATCTTCACATGCGTGGTGATGCCCGGCACCGCGTCGATCTTCATGCGGAAGGCCGGGACCCAGAAGTCGTGGAGGACGTCCGGGGCGTGGACGTCGAACTGGATCTGCTTGTGCTCGGGCAGGTAGAGCGTGGTCGAGCGCACGGGCTTGCCGCCCGGGCCGTCCGGATACTCGTAGGTCCAGGCGAACTGCTGGCCGGTGACGCGCACCGTCATGTGGTTCGGCTTGGACTTCTCGATGTCGTGCAGGACGGTGTAGGCGTAGCGAGCACAGCGAGACGAGCAGCACGGCCGGGATCGCGGTCCACACGACCTCGAGCCGGGTGTTGCCGTGGATCGGCGGGCCGTCCTCGAGCTCCTCGCCGGGCTTCATGCGGAAGCGCCAGACCGAGAAGCACACCACCGAGGCCACGAGCACGAAGATCGGGACGCTGATGATCAGCAGGACGTCGTAGAGCGTGTCGATCTTCTCGCCCTCGACCGAGGCCTGGGTCGGGAACCAGTGGATCGTCAGCGCAAGCGCGATTCCGATCGCCGAAACGACGACGACCACGGCCGCCATCTGGATGAGGTTCTTGCGCTCGTAGCGCGGGTTCGCGTCGTGATCCATGCTCCTCCGGCCCGGCATCCTATGCAACGGAAGCGACGGAGGGGGAGAGGGTCCGCGCGCCGACTCGCGGACGCGTCGGCGGCGCCGGTTCGGGGGGCCCGGCGGCTAGGCGACGAGCGGGCTCGCGCGCGGCCCGGAACGGCTCGTGTCCGCCGTGCCCGCGCCCCCGCGCTGGGCGCGGTACTCGGACGGAGCGGCGCCCGTCGCGCGCCGGAACGCCTTGGCGAACTGGGCGGGCTGGCGGTATCCGACCCGCCCGGCGACCTCGCGGACGCTCATCCGGCCGCCGGCGAGCAGCTCGGCGGCGCGGCGCATGCGGACGGCGGTCAGCGCCTCGCGGAAGGTCGTGTTGCCGATCTCGGCGTAGGCGCGCTGGAGCTGGCGGCGGGAGGAGGCCACGCGACGAGCGATGTCGTCGAGCGACAGGTCGGAGCCGAACTCCTGCTCGACGATCTCCTGCGCTTCCTGGAAGAGCGTCGTCCGGGTGGTGACGGTGATTGAACGCTGCACAACTTGTATACGTCGATGGGTGCCCCAAAGGATGCGTTGCGCGCGCAAGGAAATCGTCGGTCTGGCGCATTGCCGCTCTCATTCATGCGGCCGCCGCGCGGGTATATTGAGACAACTGCTGCAAACGTCCGACGGAGGTGCGTCAGGGTGCAGGTGCGCGACGGGATGTCGAGCGAGGTGCTCACGATCGGGCCGGGCCACACCCTGCGTGAGGCGGCCAAGCAGATGAGCCAGCGCGGGATCGGGTCGGCCGTGGTCATGGACCCCGAGCTTCCGGGCCCCGGGATCCTCACCGAGCGCGACGTGCTGCAGGCCGTCGGCGCCGGCCAGGACGTCGACACCGAGCTCGTCGGCGATCATCTGACGGCCAACCTCGTCTTCGCCGAGCCCGAGTGGTCGCTCGAGCAGGCGGCCGCGACGATGGCCAAGGGCAACTTCCGCCATCTGATCGTGATCGAGAACGGCGAGATCGCCGGGATGCTCTCGGTCCGCGACATCGTCAAGCGCTGGACGCAGGACGGCGCGACGTCGGACATGGCGGCTAGCCCGTTCGCGCTCAGTTCGCGGCGTCGGCTGGCTGGCGACGCCGGGTTGGAATGGCCAGGAAGGCGGGAGGGACCGAGGTCGCCGCGCGTCCGTGTCGCGATAGTGCTCGCTCAGCGAGCGAAATGTGCCACGGCGGGCGCTAGTGCTCGCCGTGGTCCGGCGGGAGCGCGGCGACGTCGCGGCGCGTGTCGGCGATCCAGCGGATCGCCGAGGCGAGGAAGATGATCAGCCCGAGGATCAGGATCGGCAGCCCGAGCGTGATGCCGATGACGCTCAGCGTGATCCCGAAGGCGCAGAGCATCGGGATGGCCGAGCGCTCGGGGAGGTGGACCTCCTCGCCGAGGGGCGGCGCCGGGTGCTCGCGTTCGATCGGGTTCGCCATCAGCCGTTGTAGATCGCGCCGGCCACGAACGTGATGCCGAACATGAAGGCGCAGATCGCGGCGACGATGAGCGCGGAGCGGATGTTCTTGCGTGCGAGCTTGCGGTCCATGGGACTCCCGGGATCCTAGAGCTTGGCGTCGACCACCATCGAGCCGAACAGCAGCGCGAGGTAGAGCAACGAGAAGAGGTACAGGCGCAGGGCGCTGCGGCGGTCGCCGCGGCGCTGCAGGACGAGGGCGCCGCCGATCATCCCGGCTCCCAGCACGATCGACGCGACGAGGTAGAACGTCCCGAAGCCGCTGGCGCAGAACGGCAGCTGCGTCACCGCGAAGAGCAGGATCGAGTAGAGGAGGATCTGGCGCCGGGTCTCCTTCTCGCCGCGGACGACGGGCAGCATCGGCACGCCGACCTTGGCGTACTCGTCCTTCATCAGCAGCGACAGCGCCCAGAAGTGCGGCGGCGTCCAGAAGAAGACGATCGCGAAGAGGTAGATGGCGGTGCCGTCGAGGCCGCCGGTGGCCGCGGCCCAGCCGACGAGCGGCGGGACGGCGCCCGCGGCGCCGCCGATCACGATGTTCTGCGGCGTCGAGCGCTTGAGCCACATCGTGTAGACCCCGACGTAGCCGAGGAAGCCCGACAGGGCCAGGCAGGCGGCCAGGAGGTTGACGGTGGTCGTCAGCAGGACGAACGAGGCCACGCAGAGCGCGAGGCCGAAGGCGACGCCCTGGCGCGGCGAGATCCGCCCCGCGGCCACGGGCCGGTCGGCCGTGCGCGCCATGCGCCGGTCGATGTCGCGGTCGTAGACGTGGTTGATCGCCCCGGCGCCGCCGGCCGACAGCGCGCCGCCCAGGCAGGCGAGCGACACGGTCGAGGCGGACGGGTCGCCCGCGACCTCCATCGCGCAGACGGTCGTCAGCAGCAGCAGCGACTGGACCTTCGGCTTGGTCAGCGTCAGGTAGTCGCGCGTGCGGGCGAGCGAGCGAGCCGGGAGGCCGGCGGCGACGACGTCGACGCTCATGCGCGCAGTCGACGTGGGCTCCGGCGCTTCGACGCCGGTCTCCCGCTCGATCTGGCGGCGGTAGTCGCGCATCGGCTCGAGCGAGCGCACGCGCGGGATGACGTCGAAGTTGTTGACCGGCGGGGGAGAGGTCGTGAACCACTCCAGGGTGTTGCCGCCCCAGGGGTCCGGGCCGGCCTTGGCGCCGTGCTTCAGCGAGCGGACGGCGTTGATCACGGTGAGGATGATCCCCACGGCGAGGATGTAGGACCCGATCGTCGAGATCATGTTCCACAGCCCGAGGTTGCCGGTGTCGCTCGAGTAGGTGTAGACGCGGCGTGGCATGCCCTCCAGGCCCGCGGCGTGCTGGACCAGGAAGGTGATCTGGAAGCCCCAGAAGATCAGCCAGAACGAGGCCTTGCCGAGCGGCTCGCTCATCATCCGCCCGGTGATCTTCGGGAACCAGTAGTAGATCGCCGCGAAGATCGTGAAGGCGGCGCCGCCCATCAGCACGTAGTGCAGGTGCGCGACGAGGAAGTAGGTGTCGTTGAGCTGCCAGTCGATCGGGAAGATCGCCAGGAAGATCCCGGTGATGCCGCCGATCGTGAACGTCCCGATGAAGCCCGCGGCGAAGTACAGCGGCGTCTTCATCTCGATCGTGCCGCGCCACAGCGTGCCGATCCAGTTGAAGATCTTCACGCCCGTCGGCACGGCGATCGTGAACGACGAGAGCATGAAGAAGGCCAGCACGACCTGGGGCACCGGGGTCGGGAACATGTGGTGCGCCCACACGAGCATCCCGAGGAAGGCGATGACGACGGTCGAGGCGGCGATCGCCTTGTAGCCGAAGATCGGCTTGCGCGCGAAGACCGGGAGGATCTCCGAGATGATCCCGAACCCGGGCAGGATCATGATGTAGACCTCGGGGTGCCCGAAGAACCAGAACAGGTGCTGCCAGAGGATCGGGGAGCCGCCCTGCGACGGGTCGAACCAGTGGGTGCCGAAGTGGCGGTCGGTGAGCAGCATCGTCACCGCGCCGGCGATCACGGGCAAGGCGAGGATCAGCAGGATCGCCTGGACGAGGACCGACCACACGAACAGCGGCAGGCGGCCCCAGCTCATGCCGGGCGCGCGCATGTTCACGATCGTCGCGTAGAAGTTGATCGAGCCGATGATCGAGCCCAGGCCGGTGAGGTGGATCAGGTAGATCCACGCGTCCTGGCCGCCCGATGGCGTGAACGCGGCCTCCGACAGCGGCGCGTAGGAGTACCAGCCGGCCTCGGGCGGCTGCCAGAACAGCGAGGCGTAGAAGACGACGCCGCCGAACAGGAACAGCCAGTACGACAGCGCGTTCAGGCGCGGGAAGGCCACGTCCCGCGCGCCGATCATCAACGGCACGAAGTAGTTGGCGAAGCCGGCCCACATCGGCACGACGAAGAGGAAGATCATCGTCGTGCCGTGCATCGTGACGAGCTCGTTGTAACGCTCGGGCACGAGCAGCGAGTTGTCCGGCAGAGCGAGCTGCGTGCGGATCAGCAGCGCCTCGGTTCCGCCCAGTCCGAAGAAGACGAAGGCGGTGACCATGTAGAGGATCCCGATCTGCTTGTGATCGGTCGTGGTCACCCAGTCGATCCACTTCTGACGCGCGTGCGCGGCCGCGACACCTCGTGGGCGGTGACCTGGGGCGCGGGGCGCAGTTCGACGGGAGTGGCGGTGGCGGACATAGAGGAGAGGGGTCTAGAGCTGGCCCTGCTTGTGCAGCTGCTGACGCAGTCGCAGGGCGCCCTTGTTGGCGGCGGAGATGAGCTGCTTCTGGCGCACGAGCCAGGCGGTGTACTGGCCCGCGGTCACGACCTTGACCTGGGCGGTCATGTCGGCGTGGTTGCGCCCGCACAGCTCGGCGCACTGGCCCTTGTAGGTCACGCCGGCCTGCTTGGCCTTGAACCACGTGTAGTTGTGGTAGCCCGGGATGGCGTCGAACTTGCCGCCGAGCTTGGGGATCCACCAGGAGTGGTTGACGTCGGTGGACTGGATGTCGAGGATCACCGGAGTGTCCTCGGGGACCACCATCTGCTCGTAGGAGTAGACCTTGCCCAGGCCGTTGGCGCTGCAGCGCGCGTAGGTGAAGCGCCAGATGTACTGGCGGCCGGTCACGCAGATGTGCAGCGCCTTGCCGCCGGGCGCCTTGGGAACGGTGCTGTTCGAGGCCACGAGCTGGGTCGAGGCGAGGTTCTGCAGGCCGTTGGGACCGACGCCGGAGGGGTTGTCGATCCGACCGAGCATCGCGAAGGTCACGACCGAGAGCACGACGAGGATCAGCGCGGCGCCGACCGTCCAGCCGATCTCGAGGTTCGTGTTGCCGTGGATCTGGGCGGCGGTGCGGCCCTTGCCGGCCTTGTACTTGCGCAGGCACCAGATCAGCGCGCCCTCGACGATCACGAGGATCACGACCGCGATCACCAGCGTGATCACGTAGAGCGTGTGGATCGAGTCGGCGTTCGGCGAGCCGCCCGACTCCGGGGTGATGGCATCCGCCAGCGCCGTGCCCGGCAGCACCGCGAGACCGACGAGCGCGAGCCCGACCAGGCTGGTCAGGAGGGCTGGGCGGCGGGAGGAGGAGACTCCGGGTCGCAAGGCGCGGGGATTGTAACGGGGGGTCGGGCGGGCTATCGGTCAGGTTCCGGAGAAGTCGGGTGCGCGCTTCTCGATGAAGGCGGTCACGCCCTCGATGAAGTCGCCGCTGGCCGCCTGTTGCTGCTGGATGTCGGCCTCGAGCTCGAGCTGGGCCTCCAGACCCGGGTACATCCAGGCATTGAGCTGGCGCTTGGTGCCGGCGTAGGAGCGGGTGGGCCCCGCCGCGAGGCGGTCGAGCAGCGTCTCGGCCTCGCCCCGGAGGGCCTCGTCGGGGTGCACCCGGTTGATGAGGCCCCAGTCCAGCGCGGTCTGCGCGGAGACCTTCTCGCCGAGCATCGCCATCTCCGCGGCGCGCGCCTGACCGGCCCGCGTGGGCACGAAGGCCGACGAGCCGCCGTCCGGGACGAGGCCGATGTTGACGAAGGCCAGCAGGAAGTAGGCCGACTCGGCGGCGAGGATCAGGTCGCTGGCCAGCGCCAGTGAGCAGCCGATGCCCACGGCGGGCCCGTTGACCGCGGCGACGACCGGCTTCTCCATGCGCCGGATCGTCGTGATGATCGGGTGGTAGCGGGTCTTCAGCACCGTCTCGACGTCCGGGTGCCCCTCCGGCGTGGGGTCGAACCCGGCCTTGAGGTCGGCGCCCGAGGAGAAGCCGCGCCCGGCGCCCGTGATCATCACCGCCCGCACGGCCTCGTCGGCGGCGACCTCGAGGATCGCGTCGTGGAGGTCGATCCCGAACTCCTTGTTCCAGGCGTTCATGGTCTCGGGGCGGTTCAGGACGACGACGGCCCCGTCGCCGCGCCGCTCGATGTCGACGGTGCTCATGGCGCGGGATCCTATGGGCGGCGGCCCTGTCCGTGTGGACCTACCGCACGGTCCGCACCCGGCGTTATGCTCGCCCGACTTTGCGGACCTCTCGCGCCATCCGCGCGGCGGCCTGGTGCGTGATGGCCGCCGGCGTCGCGGCGCCGGCCGTCCGCCGGCGGGCCCGACTCCCCGCGCCCGTCGTCCTCGTCGCCGCGGCCTCCGCCCCGGTTGCCCTCTCGGTGGCACTCCCACGCACGCGCGCGCGGGATGCCGCCGTGGTCGCGCTGCAGATGTGGGCCTACGTCGCGGCCTACGAGATGCCCAACGACGATCCCGATCGCCTGCGCGCGCGGGTGAAGATCGACTACCCGGTGCGGTTCGACCGGGCGCTCGGGCTCGGCGTGCCGCCCGGGATCCGCCTCCAGCGCCTGGCCTCCCGCCCCGGGTCGTTCCGGCGCTACGAGAAGGTCATGGTCTGGTCGCACTGGATCTGGTTCCTCGTCCCTCACGGGACGATCGCCTACATCCTCGTGTTCCACCGCGACCGCTTCGAGTCCGCGGTGGCGCGGATGTACGCGACCTTCGACGTCGGCGTCGTCCTCTACTGGCTCGTGCCCACCGCGCCGCCGTGGTACGCCGCCCAGCACGGCGCGATGGAGGGCGGCGAGACGCCCGCGATCCGCCGGATGATGATCGAATACGGCGAGGCCTTCTGGCGCGAGAAGTGGGCCCGCCTCTACGATGCGCTCGCGGGCAACCCGCTCGCCGCCATGCCCTCACTGCATTTCGCCACGTCGGTCATGGCCGCGCATCTGCTGACCGAGATCGGTCCGGTCCACGCCGCGGTCGGGTGGGCCTATGCCCTCACGCTCGGCTCGGCGCTCGTCTACCTGGGCGAGCACTACGTCGTCGACCTGCTCGCCGGGCTGGCGCTGACCGAGACCGTCCGGGGCCCCGGGCGTCACCTGGCGCCGCTGCTGCGGGCCGCGTCGTCGGGCATCCGCACCCTGGAGGCCCGAGCCCAGGGCTGACATGTCCGGCGAGGCGCTCACCCGTGAGCAGGAGCGCGAGCCCTCCGCTACGCCAGGGTCCGACGAGCCCGAGGAGATGCCGCGCGTGGTGTTCACGCGCGACCGGATCATCGTCTTCGGCCTCTTCGTCATCACGGCCGTCGCGTTCCTCTACTTCTTCCTGCCCAAGCTCGCCGGGCTGCACGACACCTGGGACCGCATCAAGGAGGGCGACCACTGGTGGCTGGCCGGCGCCGCGGCGTTCGAGATCCTCTCGTTCGGCGGCTACGTGGCGTTGTTCCGCGCGGTCTGCATCCGCGGGGAGGAGTCGCGGATCGACTGGCGCGAGAGCTACCAGATCACGATGGCCGGCCTCGCCGCCACGCGCCTGTTCGCCGCGGCCGGCGCGGGCGGCGTCGCGCTGACGGCGTGGGCGCTGCGGCGCTCGGGGATGAGCGCGCGGATCGTCGCCTGCCGCATGGTCGCCTTCATGGTCCTGCTCTACAGCGTCTACCTGGCCGCGCTGGTGATCGTCGGCGTCCTGCTGCGCACGAGCGTGCTCAACGGCGGCGTCGCGTTCGCGCTGACCGTCGTGCCGGCGATCCTCGGCGGCGTGCTGATCCTCATGATCGGCCTGATCTCCCTGATCCCCGGCAACGTCGAGCGCAGCGCGCGCCGCTGGAGCCACGGCCGCGGGCGCATGGCGGGGATCGCCGCCCGGCTGGCCACCGCGCCGGCCTCGCTGGCCACCGGCACGCGCACGGCGATGGACCTGATCCGCGACCGGAACCCGGGTGTGCTCGGGGCGGTCGCGTGGTGGGGCTTCGACGTCGCCACGCTGTGGGCGTGCTTCCACGCCTTCGGCAGCGCTCCGGCCGTCGGCGTCGTGGTGATGGCCTACTTCCTCGGGATGCTCGGCAACCTGCTGCCCGCTCCCGGGCGGGATCGGCGGCGTCGACGGCGGCATGATCGGTGCCTTCATCGCCTTCGGGGTGGACTCCCAGCTGGCCATCGTCGCCGTTCTCGCGTACCGTGGCTTCTCGTTCTGGCTGCCCACGATCCCGGGCGCGATCGCCTACCTCCAGCTGCGCCGGACGGTCAACCGGTGGGCCGAGGAACCGGCCCGCGCGGCGGCCTCGTGACGCCCTCCTGAAACCTTGTCCGACCCACTACACTTTGTATAGCAATGGCTGACATCAACGACGTCATCATCATCGGGAGCGGCCCGGCCGGGTACACCGCCGCGCTCTACACCGCACGCGCGAACCTCAATCCGCTCGTGTTCGAGGGCTTCGCCTGGGGCGGCCTGCTCCAGCAGACCACGGACGTCGAGAACTACCCCGGCTTCCCGCAGGGCGTCATGGGCCCGGAGATGATGCAGAGCTTCCGCGACCAGGCCGAGCGCTTCGGCGCGCGCCTGGAGATGGACGACGTCACGCGCGTCGAGCTCTCCGAGGACGGCACCCACCGCGTCTGGGTCGGCGACGACGAGTACCGCGCCCGCGCGGTCATCCTGTCCATGGGCGCCCAGCACAAGCAGCTCGGCGTTCCCGGCGAGCAGGAGCTCGGCGGCCGCGGCGTCTCCTACTGCGCCACCTGCGACGCCGCCTTCTTCCGCAACCACGAGACGATCATCGTCGGCGGAGGCGACTCGGCCATGGAGGAGGCGATCTTCCTCTCGAAGTTCGCCGACAAGGTCACGATCGTCAACCGCCGCGACGAGTTCCGCGCCTCGAAGATCATGCTCGACCGCGCCCACGCGGCCGACAACATCGAGTTCCTCACGCCGTACACGGTCGACGAGTTCCTCCCCGGCGAGGGCGGCGCGCTCGGCAAGGCCCGGCTGCTGAACGCGGAGACCGGCGAGACGATCGAGCGTCCGATGACCGGCGCGTTCATCGCGATCGGCCACGAGCCGCAGTCCCAGCTCGTCACCGGCCAGGTCGAGACCGACGAGAACGGCTACGTCATCACCGAGGGCAAGTCGACCCGCACGCGCCTGCCGGGCGTCTTCGCGGCCGGCGACCTCGTGGACCACACCTACCGCCAGGCGGTCACCGCCGCGGGCTCCGGGTGTCAGGCCGCCCTCGACGCCGAGTGGTACCTGCGCGACACCCCGCCGTTCCCGGAGGAGCATTGGGCTTCCGCGGCCGTCATGGCCGAGGAGACCAGCGCCCCCGGGCCGGTCGCCTAGAAACCCTCACCCAAACTCGACGATCACCTTCACGTCGTCGTCGCGGTGCTCCAGGGCCTCGTGCCAGGAGTCGACCGGGACGCGGCGTGAGACCACGCGGGCCAGCCAGTCGCGGTCGGCCTTCGCCAGCGAGGCGGCCGCCTGCTCGTAGTGGCGCTTGGCGGCGTTGACCGAGCCGAAGACGACGTCGTTCTCGAGCACGAGCTCGCGGTTGAGCTCGCCGGCGTCGACGGGGATGCTCCGGCCGCCCGACGACACGCCGGTCAGGCAGACGATCCCGTCCGGCCGCGTCGCTCCCATCGCGGCGAGGACGACCTCGGCGACGCCCGTGCACTCGACGATCACGTCGGTCTCGCCGTCGAGGTCGTCGATCGAACCGGCGTGATACGTGGCGCCGAGTGCCTCGACGAGCTTCGGCTTCGGCCCGGAGGTGACCTGGTCGAGCACGGTCACGTCGAGCCCGCGCTCGCGCCCCATCAGCGCGGCCAGCAACCCGATCGGCCCCGCGCCGGTGACCAGCGCGCGCTGGGGCTTGGCGCACGCGTCGGCCGCGAGCGCGTCGATCCGCTCCCACGCCTTGGCGAGGATGCTCGCCGGCTCGACGAGCATCCCGAAGTCGGCCAGCGCCTCGTCGACCTTGACCGCGAAGTCGGGCTCGACGCGCCAGCGCTCGGAGCCGTAGCCATGCCGGGACTTGATCCCGCGCTCGGTGTACTGCCCGTTGCGGCACAGATCCCAGCGCCCGGCGCCACAGCAGGCGCACGGCACGGGGTCGGGCCGGCGCACGATGCCGACGACCAGGTCGCCGGCGGCGACCGGCGCGCCTCGGGCGCCTCGCGCACGCGCCCGAAGGACTCATGGCCGAGGATCAGCCGCTCGGCGCCCTCGGGCGCCCAGCCGTACTCGCCGCCGACGATCTCCTTGTCGGTGCCGCAGATGCCCAGCGCCAGCGCGTCGACGAGGATCGCGCCCTCGTCCTCGTGCGGCTCGGGCATGTCGTCGAGCCGCGCCGACTCCTTCTGACCGGGGATCACGGTGATCGCTTTCAAGGGGTTGCCTCCTGCAGGCTGAACGCCGAGTTGACCAGGCCGACGTGCGAGAAGGCCTGGGGGAAGTTGCCGACCAGGCGCTTGGCCTGCGGGTCGTACTCCTCGGCCAGCAGGCCGACGTCGTTGCGCAGGCCGAGCAGCCGGTCGAACAGCGCGCGGGCCTCGTCGCGGCGCCCGAGCAGCGCGAGGTCGTCGGCGAGCCAGAAGGTGCAGGGCAGGAAGGCGCCCTCGCCCGGCGGCAGGCCGTCGGCCGAGTCCTCGCGCCGCCTCGTAGCGCAGCACGAACCCGTCGTGCAGGAGCTCGCGCTCGATGGCGTCGACGGTGCCGACGACGCGCTCGTCGTCGGTCGGCAGGAACCCCACGAGCGGGATCAGCAGCAGGCTCGCGTCGAGCTCGGTGCGAGCCGTAGGACTGCGTGAACGAGCCGCGTCTCCGCGTCGAAGCCGCGCTCGCAGACCTCCTCGTGGATCTGCGTCGCGGGCGGCGCGCCAGCGGTCGACCGGGCCCTCGCGGCCGCATCTTCTCGATGGCCTGCACGGCGCGGTCGAAGGCGACCCAGGCCATCACCTTGGAGTGCGTGAAGTGCCGCGCGGCCGCCGCGGACCTCCCAGATGCCCTCGTCGGGCTCCTGCCAGTTGCCCTCGAGGAACTCGAGCAGCGCGAGCTGGATGTCCCAGGCGTCGTGGTCGGCCGCCAGGCCGCGTCGTGCGCGAGTGGTGCAGCGCGTCCATGACCTCGCCGTAGACGTCGAGCTGGAACTGCTCGGAGGCGGCGTTGCCGATCCGCACCGGCGCGGAGCCCTCGTAGCCAGGCAGCCAGTCGACCTCGTACTCGGCCAGCCGCCGCTCGCCGGCGATGCCGTACATGATCTGCATGTGCGCCGGCTCGCCGGCCACGGCGCGCAGCAGCCAGTCGCGCCACGCGCCGGCCTCCTCGTGTAGCCGGCCTCGAGCAGCGCGACGAGCGTGAACGTCGCGTCGCGCAGCCAGCAGTAGCGGTAGTCCCAGTTGCGCACGCCGCCGAGCTGCTCGGGCAGCGAGGTGGTCGGCGGCGGCGACGATGCCGCCGGTCGGGTCGTAGGTCAGCGCCTTGAGCGTGATGAGCGAGCGCATGACGGCGTCGCGGTCGGGCCCGGAGACCGAGCCGCGCCGGCACCACTGGTCCCAGTAGCGCTCGGTGTCGTCCAGCGCGGCCACGGGGTCGGTGGTCTCGGGCTCGGCCTTGTAGGAGTCGCACCAGGTCAGCACGAAGGGGATGCGGTCGCCGGTCTCGGCCGCCCACTCGGCCACAGCAATACGTAACTGAACGGGCGCCACACAA
>CAVTSQ010000012.1:0-398363 GCA_963737395.1 uncultured Solirubrobacterales bacterium
ACGATCAAGTCCGACGACACCGTCGGGCGCGTGAAGGCCTACGAGGCCATCGTCAAGGGCGAGAACATCGCCGAGCCGAGCATCCCCGAGTCGTTCAAGGTCCTGCTCAAGGAGATGCAGTCGCTGGCGCTCGACGTCAACGTCGTCTCCGAGGAGGGCGAGCCCGCCGAGATGGGCGACGAGGACGACGACCTGCTGCGCGCCGCCGAGGAGCTCGGCATCGATCTCTCCGGCGTCCGCGCCGGCGCGCCCGAGGAGGACGCGGAGGAGACCGACCAGCCCGAGGCCGCCGACGAGCAGAGGAGCGCGTCGACACCGCCGACGAGGAGGGCGTGGCCCCCGAGGAGGCCGAGACGACGATCGACCCGTCGCTCGAGACCAGCGAGGAGGTCGCCACGGAGGACCTGGCGACTCACGACGACCCGTACGTGGAGGGGGCGCAGGACGGATAGAGGCGCCCGTCCCGCCTGACCCTCACCACTTTTCGACGTAAAGGAATCTCTTGATCGACATCAACAACTTCGACGCCATCGAGATCGCCCTCGCGTCCAGCAAGCAGATCCGCGGCTGGAGCTCGGGGGAGGTCACGAAGCCCGAGACGATCAACTACCGCACGCTCAAGCCGAGAAGGACGGGCTCTTCTGCGAGCGCATCTTCGGTCCGACCAAGGACTGGGAGTGCTACTGCGGCAAGTACAAGCGCGTGCGCTACAAGGGCATCGTCTGCGAGCGCTGCGGCGTGGAGGTCACGCGGTCCAAGGTGCGCCGTGAGCGCATGGGCCACATCGACCTCGCCGCCCCCGTGAGCCACATCTGGTTCTTCAAGGGCGTGCCGTCGCGCATCGGCTACCTGCTCGACATGGCTCCCAAGGAGCTCGAGAAGGTCCTGTACTTCGCGGCGTCCATCATCACGTGGGTCGACGACGACGCCCGTGCCGCGGACCTGGACGAGCTCCAGGGCCAGGTCAACGAGGTCCTCGACAGCTACGCCTCCGAGAAGGAGGAGCGCCTGCTCGAGCTCAAGGAGTCGCTCGAGCGCCGCGAGGAGTACCTCTCGACCGCCAAGGAGTCCGGCTTCTCCGGCGAGGACTACCTCTGGTCGGAGGGTCTCGACGTCGACATCAAGAAGCTCGACGACGCCGAGCGCGAGAAGCTCCTCAAGGAGCTGCGCAAGACCTTCCAGGCCGACATGGACGACACCGAGGCCTACATCGAGGACGCGGCCGAGCGCATGCGTCAGGTGTGGGAGGTCTTCCAGTCGATGGAGCCCAAGCAGATCGTCGGCGACGAGTCGCTCTTCCGCGAGCTCAAGGACCGCTTCGGCAGCCCCTACGGCTTCGGCGAGTACTTCCGCGGCGGCATGGGCGCCGAGTCGATCCGCGACCTGCTCGAGCAGGTCGACCTCGACGCGGAGAAGACCGAGCTCGAGGATCAGGTCAAGACCGGCAAGGGCCAGAAGCAGGCCCGCGCGGTCAAGCGCCTGAAGGTCGTCTCGGCCTTCATCCAGTCCGGCAACAAGCCGGACATGATGGTGCTCGAGGCCGTGCCGGTGATCCCGCCGGAGCTGCGCCCGATGGTGCAGCTCGACGGCGGCCGCTTCGCGACCTCCGACCTCAACGACCTCTACCGCCGCGTCATCAACAGGAACAACCGCCTCAAGCGGCTGCTCGACCTGGGCGCGCCGGAGATCATCGTCAACAACGAGAAGCGCATGCTGCAGGAGGCCGTCGACGCGTTGTTCGACAACGGCCGCCGCGGCCGGCCCGTCACGGGCCCGGGCAACCGCCCGCTCAAGTCGCTCTCGGACATGCTCAAGGGCAAGCAGGGCCGGTTCCGCCAGAACCTGCTCGGCAAGCGCGTGGACTACTCCGGCCGATCGGTGATCGTGTCGGGCCCGTCGCTGCGCCTGCACCAGTGCGGCCTGCCGAAGCTGATGGCGCTCGAGCTGTTCAAGCCGTTCATCATGGCCCGGCTCGTCGAGCGCAAGGACGCGCAGAACATCAAGGCGGCCAAGAAGATGGTCGACTCGATGATCCCCGAGGTGTGGGACGTCCTCGACGAGGTCATCCACGAGCACCCGGTCCTGCTCAACCGCGCGCCGACGCTCCACCGCCTGGGCATCCAGGCCTTCGAGCCCGTGCTCGTCGAGGGCAAGGCGATCCAGGTCCACCCGCTCGTCTGTCACGCGTTCAACGCGGACTTCGACGGCGACCAGATGGCGGTCCACCTGCCGCTGTCGGCCGAGGCCCAGGCCGAGGCGCGGATCCTCATGCTGTCGGCGAACAACATCCTGTCGCCGGCGCACGGGGCGCCGCTGGCCACCCCGACCCAGGACATGGTCCTGGGCGCGTTCTACCTGACCTACGGCCCCGAGCCGGAGGAGCTGGACGCGATCGACCCGGCCAAGCACGACCCCCGGCCGCACGTGTTCCGCACGGCGCAGGAGGCCGAGTGGGCCTACGAGAACAAGGTCGTCGAGCTGCACGAGGTCGTCGAGTACCGCTCGTCCGTCCAGGACGCGCACGTGCTCACGACGGTCGGGCGCGTCATCTACAACGACCGCATCCGCCGCGCCCTCGAGGACGCGCTGGGTGAGGACTTCGAGCCGACGAGCTACGCGTTCGTCAACCGCCCGATGCGCAAGCGCGACCTGACGGCCACGATCGACGTCCTGGTCCAGGCCTACGGCGCCGCCGCGGTCTCGCAGGTGCTCGACGCGTTCAAGGACCTCGGGTTCCACTACGCCACGCAGGCCGGCATCACCGTGTCCAAGAACGACGTGGTCGTGCCGCCCAGCAAGCCGGAGATCCTCGCCTCGTTCGACGAGAAGGTCTCGGCGATCCAGGACGAGTACGACATGGGGCTGCGCTCCATGGAGGACCGTCACGAGGCGATCACCGGCCTGTGGAACCAGGCCACCGACGACGTCGAGACGGCGATGCTCGACAACCTCGATCCCCTGAACCCCATCTTCATGATGGCCAACTCCGGGGCCCGAGGCTCGTTCAAGCAGATCCGTCAGCTCGCCGGGATGCGCGGCCTGATGGCCAACCCGAAGGGCGAGATCATCGAGCGCCCGATCAAGGCCAACTTCAAGGAAGGCCTGTCGGTCCTCGAGTACTTCATCTCGACCCACGGCGCCCGCAAGGGCCTCGCGGACACCGCGCTGCGCACGGCGGACTCGGGTTACCTGACGCGTCGCTTGGTCGACGTCTCCCAGGACGTGATCATCCGCGTCGAGGACTGCGGCACCGAGGAGCTCGTCGAGCTCAAGGCGCTGACCCGCGAGAGCGGCCAGAACGACAACCTGCTCGGCCGCGTCGCGGCGGGGCCGGTTCCGGGCGAGGGCGGCGAGGTCATCGCCGACGCCGGCGACGTGATCACCCGCGAGGTGCTCGCGCAGCTGACGGCGGCGGCCGACGAGTCGACGCTGATCCCGGTCCGCTCGGTGCTCAAGTGCCGCGCCGAGACCGGCGTGTGCCAGGCCTGCTACGGCATCTCGATGGCCACCGGCAAGCTGACCCAGATCGGCGACGCCGTCGGCATCGTCGCGGCGCAGTCGATCGGCGAGCCGGGCACGCAGCTGACCATGCGGACGTTCCACACCGGCGGCGTCGCCGGCGCGGACATCACGCACGGCCTGCCGCGCGTCGTCGAGCTGTTCGAGGCCCGCAAGCCGAAGGGCCTGGCCAAGATCACCGAGGTCGCGGGCACCGTCTCGATCGAGCGGACCGAGAAGCAGCTGTCGGTCGTCATCACCGACGAGGCCGGCGACGAGCACCGCAACACGTTCCCGCTGCGCACGCGTCTCTTCGTGGAGACCGGCCAGCAGGTCGAGGCGGGCACGCAGCTCAACGAGGGGTCGCTGTACCCGCACGAGCTGCTGGCCATCCGCGGCCGGACCGAGACCGAGCTGTACCTCGTCAAGGAGGTCCAGGAGGTCTACAAGTCCCAGGGCGTGGACATCAACGACAAGCACGTCGAGCTGATCGTCCGGCAGATGATGAAGAAGGTCCGCGTCGACCAGAAGGGCGACACGGACTACCTGCCCGGCTCGTTCATCGACCGCTACGAGTTGGCCGAGGTCAACGCGCAGGTCGAGGCCGACGGCGGCGAGACCGCGCAGTACGAGGAGATCATCCTCGGCATCACGAAGGCCTCGCTGAACACGGAGTCGTTCCTCTCGGCCGCCTCCTTCCAGGAGACGACCAAGGTGCTCACCGACGCCGCGCTCGAGGGCAAGAAGGACTCGCTCAACGGGCTCAAGGAGAACGTGATCATCGGCAAGCTGATCCCGGCGGCGACCGGGCTCAAGACGTACCGCCGGATCCAGATCGAGCCCGCCGAGCCGCTGCCCCGCGGTCTCGACGACGTCGGCCTGCTCGACGGCGAGGACCTCTCGGACCTCGGCCTGGGCAACGGCGACTCGGGCTTCGGCTCGTCGCTCGACAAGGACATCTCCGACCTCGAGCGCATCGGCGCCGGGGACGGCGGGTCCTCGAGCGGCTTCGCCGAGGAGCTCGCCGAGCTCGACGTCCCCGACGAGGACTAGGCGTCCGCCACATGTCGTGCGAAGGGCCCGGCCACTGCGGCCGGGCCCTTCGTCGTTCTGCGGTGTGCCGGGTCGGCGGACTAGGCGGCCAGCGCCGTCCGGAAGTAGTGCCCCTGGTCGAGGTCGTCGATCAGGCCGGGGTGCGTCGGCTCCCATCCGAGCCGCTCGCGGGTCAGCGCGCTCGAGGCGCGGACGTCGATGGCGGCGAAGCCCGCCAGCCAGCCGAAGTGCTCGGCGGCGCGGTCGGCGTCGATCGACGCGACCGGCAGGTCGAGCCCGCGGCCGATCGCCTCGGCCACCGCGCGCAGCGGCACGCCCTCCTCGGCGGCGCCGTGGAGCGCCGATCCCGGCCGGCGCGTACTCGAGCGCGAGGCGGAACAGGCGGGCGGCGTCGAGTCGGTGCACGGCCGGCCAGTGGTTCTCGCCCGTCGCCGATGTAGCCCGAGACGCCCGTGTCGCGGGCGACGCCGACGAGCATCGCGACGAAGCCGGTGTCGCCGTCGCCGTGCACGGTCGGCGCCAGGCGCACGCTCGACGAACGCACGCCGGAGGAGGCCAGGCGAGCGCCGGATCTGCTCGGAGCGCATGCGCTCGCCGGCGGGCAGGTCGGTGTCGGGCGCGTCGTCCTCGGTCGCGAGGCTGCCGGTGGCGTGGCCGGCCAGCCCGGAGGCGATGACGAGCGGCTTGTCGGTGCCCGCGAGCGCCGCGCCGAACGTCTCGATCGCCCGGCGGTCGGCGCGGCCGCGGCCCCGGGAAGTCGCCCGAGAAGGCCTGCTCGTGCTTGAAGGCGAGGTGGATGACCCCGTCGGACGCGGCGGCGGCCGCGCGCAGGCTCGTCGAGGTCGTCGAGGGAGCCGCGGACGACCTCGGCGCCGGCCGCGGCCAGGGCGGCGGCCGAGGCGTCGGAGCGGGCGAGCCCGACGACCTCGTGGCCTGCGTCGATGAGCTCGGGGACGACGGCGGAGCCGATCCAGCCGGTGGCGCCGGTGACGAAGTACGCGCATGAGAGACCTCCGGGTGATGCGTCGATGACATCAGGTGACATCACCGTAGCAGCGATCGATGTCACTTGGTGACATGGCCTATCCTCCGCGCCATGGCCCGATGGGAACCAGACGCCCGCGGCCGCCTCGAGCAGGCGGCGCTCGACCTGTTCGGCGAGCGCGGCTTCGAGCAGACGACCGTCGAGGACATCGCCACTCGCGCCGGGGTCGACCAAGCGCACGTTCTTCCGCCACTTCGCCGACAAGCGCGAGGTGCTGTTCGGCGGCGGCGAGGACTTCCAGCGGCTGTTCGTCGACAGCCTCGCCGAGGCGCCCGCCTCCGCGGCGCCGCTCGAGGCGGTCGCCGTCTGCCCTCGAGGCCGTGCGGCGCGGCCTTCCACGACCGCCGCGAGTTCGCCCGGCGGCGCCAGCGCGTCATCGCGGCCAACGCCGAGCTGCAGGAGCGCGAGCTCGTCAAGCTCGCGTCGGTCGCCGCCGCGCTGGCCGCGGGCCTGCGCGAGCGCGGCGTCGACCGAGCCGGCGGCGAGCATCGCCGCCGAGGCGGGCATCGCGGTCTTCCGCAACGCCTTCGAGCGCTGGGTCGCCGCCGACGACGGGCGCGACCTGCCGCAGCTCATCCGCGAGTCGCTGACGCGCTGCGGGCGGTGACCGCGGCAACGTAGTCTCGGCGGGATGTTCGACCACGTCGGAGTCGCCGTCGCGGATCTCGCCGCGTCCGAGCGCTTCTATCGCACCGTCCTGTCCGCGCTGGGCTTCGAGCCCGATCACGCCGACGACACGCTCGTCGAGTGGGACGACTGGGCCATCGGCCCGACCGATCCCGAGCACCCCGTGACCCGCGGCCTTCACGTCGGCTTCCGCGCGCCGTCCCGCGAGGCCGTGGACGCCTTCTGGCAGGCGGGGATCGACGCGGGCTACCGCGACGACGGCGCCCCCGGCCCCCGCCCGATCTACGGCCCGGACTACTACGGGGGCTTCCTGCTCGACCCCGACGGCAACAGTGCGGAGGCGGTGCACACCGAGCGCGAGGGCCCTCTGCCCGACGGCTACGTCGACCACCTCTGGATCCGCGTGGGCGATCCCGCGGCGTCCAAGCGCTTCTACACGGCGATCGCCCCGCACGCCGGCCTGCGGATCGGCGCGGACGAGCCGAACCACGTCCAGGTGGTCGGCGAGGACTTCTCCTTCTCGCTGATCGACGACGAGCGGCCGCTCACCGAGCACGTCCATCTCGCCTTCCCGGCGGGGGACGACGCGACCGTGCGGGCGTTCCACGCCGCCGCGCTCGCCGCGGGCTACGAGGACCACGGCGGGCCCGGCGAGCGCGCCGTCTACCACCCGGGCTACTACGGCGCCTTCGTCCTCGACCCCGACGGACACAACATCGAGGTCGTCAACCACAACCGCTGAGCGCCGCGGCCCAGTCCGCGATGCGCTCGGCGTGCTCGGGGCGCAGGCCGACGGGCGGCTCGGTGTCGACGAGCAGGGTGGGGCCGGGGCGCGCGCGGGCCCACGCCCGGCAGCCGGCGTCGAGCGTGTCGTCGATCCACGCGAGCGGGCGCGTCGGGCCGAAGGCGGCGTCGATCGTCCCGAGCTTCCAGTGCGCGCCGGCGGGCGCCGCGGGGAACGTCAGGTGGGCCAGCGGACGCGGCAGCTCGTAGTGCGGGCGCAGGTACTCGTCGGCCCGGTCCTCCCAGCCCGTGCACCACACGCATTCGAAATCCGACGCGAGTCGACGCAGGGGCTCGGCCGCCGATTCCGAAAGGAAGTGCAGGATGCCATCGACGTTGAGCCAGCGTCCGCCGTGGCGGGTGTCCAGGTTGCGTCCATATATGGACAGGACTCCGTCGACGTCGATCAGGACGACCGGAACCCCCGTATTTCCTGGCACTTTCGTGTGGGCCACGACACAATCTTGCCTTTATCAGGCGGTACTACCCTGGTTGCCTCCGGGCAGGGGATCAAGCCCAGGTGTCGGAACGCCGAAATGCGGAATACCCGTACCCAAGCGTTCCGCGCTCGCCCGTACCTCCTTTTCATGACTCTCATCATCGGCATCCTGCTCGCGGTCATCTGCGCGCTCGTCACGAACCTCGCGTTCCTGTACAAGCACCGCGGCGCCTGCGCCGCCCCCACCGTCGACATCCGCCACCCGCTGCGGTCGGCGAAGAACCTCTTCAAGTCGCGCTGGTTCGCGATCGGCATGGCTGTCGCCGTCGGCGCCTGGGTCTTCCACGCCGCCGCATTGGCCATCGCTCCGATGTCCGTCGTGCAGACGGTCCTCGCGGGCGGGGTCGTGCTGCTCGCCGTGATGGCCGAGCGCTACTTCGGCTGCAGCGTCGGGCCGCGCCAGTGGGCCGGGCTGTCGATGACCTCCGCCGGCCTGATTCTGCTGGGCCTCACCGTCCCGGCCGTGCACGGCTCGCACTCGCACTTCTCGGTCTCGGGCATGGTCGCCTTCGAGGCCGCCTTCATCGCCATCGGCGCCCTGCTCATCATGGGCCCCCGCATGGGCGCCCCGGGTCACCACCACGGCGTCATGCTCGGCGGCGCGGCGGGCATCCTCTTCGGCGTCTCCGACGTCGCCATCAAGGCCATCAGCGGCCTCGTCGGCACCGAGGGTGTCGTCGGCGGCCTGCTCTCGCCCTGGCTCGTGCTGACCATCGCCGCCTCGATCGCCGCCTTCTACGCGTCGGCCCGCGGCCTCCAGGACGGCGAGGCCGTCCCGACGATCGCCATCACCGGCGTCGCCGCGAACGTCTCGGGCATCCTCGGCGGCTTCATCGTCTTCGGCGATCCGATGCCGAAGGACGTGCTGGGCATCGCCCTCCAGTCGCTGGCCTTCGTGCTCGTGATCGTCGCCGCCTGGCTCACGCCGGCGCCGGTCCGCGCCGTGCCGGCCGCTGCCGCTACGGCGTAGGCGTTCTTTCGCCGACGTTTCCGCCGGCTGTGACGGATCCGCTCTAGGAAGGAAGCGAGGACCGAACCGCTGTGTCGCTTTGTGCTCGCTGAGCGATCACAACCCGACACGCGTGGAACATTTCGCTCGCTGAGCGGGCAAAATGTGCCACGGCCGCCAGACCCCGCCGCCTTCCTGGCCAATCCAGCAGCGACCGAAGCTCAGCCGACCCCTCGAGCTGAGCGCACCACCGCCCCGACCACCAGCGCCGGGTCGTCATACGTCGCGATGTGCCCGCAGCCGCCGAGCGGGACGAGCTCCGCGCCCGGAAGGCGTCGCCAGCGCGCGCTCGCCCTGCCGCGGGAACAGCAGCCGATCGCCCGTGCCCCAGGCGATCGTCGCCGGTGCGGCGAGCCCGGCGTCGGCCGAGAAGTCGGCGGCCGTCACGTACGGGATCGCGCGCAGGATGTCGCAGTCGGCCGCCGCCCGCAGATGACCGGCGGCCTCGTCGGCGGGGATCCGCCCCGGGCGGACGACCATCTGGCCGAGGACCCCCGCGCGGCCGAGCGTCGTCGCGGTCGCCGGGCCGGCCACGGGCGCGAGCGCCCGGGTCACCGCCGCCGCGGCGAGCAGCGACCGACGCAGCCACGTGCGCTCCCAGCCCGTCGCGAAGCCGGCGGGGGAGAGCGCCAGCGTGCTGGCCACCCGCCCGCGCTTGGCGAGCTCGAGCCCGACCAGGCCGCCCAGCGAGATCCCGGCCACCGCGGGCCGCTCCCAGCCGAGCTCGTCGGCGAAGGCGGCGATCGCGTCGGTCAGGGCGTCGATCGTCGGCTCGGCCGTCAGGGCCGGCGCGGCGCCGAAGCCCGGGAAGTCCACCGCGGCCACGTCGAAGCGCTGAGCCAGCGCCGGGAGGCACGGCGCCCACCACTGCCAGCGCATGCCGATCCCGTGCAGCAGCAGGAGCGGCGGCCCCGATCCGGTTCGCTCGTGGCTGAGCACGAGGGGCGACGCTACCGACCGCCCGGGACGCCGGTTTGTCCAGAACGGCGCACCGGCGGACCGGGCTCGCACCCGTGGCGGGGTTGGCACCCCTGCCGGATTGGAACTACCGTTGTACGAAAGGGAGTACGGACCCAGAACCGAGACGGAGGGAACGGCCATGGCCGCGACCAAGGAACAAGGCACGAGCACGCTGCAGGAGCTGGCCAAGCGCCACCTGTGGATGCACTTCACGCGCATGGGCGCCTACGAGGACCACGAGGTCCCCATCATCGTGCGCGGTGAGGGGTGCTACGTCTGGGACGAGCACGACAACCGCTACTTCGACGGGCTCTCCGCGCTGTTCTGCGTGAACATCGGCCACGGCCGCGCCGACGTCGCCCAGGCCGGCGCCGAGCAGGCCAAGGAGCTCGACTTCTTCACCAACTGGTCCTACGCGCACCCGCGCGCGATCGAGCTCGCCGCGCGCATCGCCGGCCTCGCCCCCGGGGACCTCAACCGCGTCTTCTTCACGAACTCCGGCTCGGAGGCCGTCGAGTCCGCGATCAAGCTCTCGCGCCAGTACCACAAGGTCACGGGCAACCCGCAGAAGACGAAGATCATCGCCCGCGAGATCGCCTACCACGGCACGACCATGGGCGCCCTCTCGGCCACGGGGATCACCGGGCTCAAAGCGCCGTTCGAGCCGACCATGCCCGGCGGCCTGCACGTGCCCAACACGAACCTCTACCGCCTGCCCCACCACATGCGGGCCGAGGACCTCGCCGAGACGGTCCGCGACAAGATCCTCTTCGAGGGTCCCGAGACGATCGCCGCGGTGATCATGGAGCCCGTCCAGAACGCCGGCGGCTGCTTCACGCCGCCCGAGGGCTACTTCCAGCGCATCCGCGAGATCTGCGACGAGTTCGACGTGCTGATGATCTCCGACGAGGTCATCTGCTCGTGGGGCCGGCTCGGGGAGTTCTTCGGCGCCCAGCGCTACGGCTACCAGCCGGACATCATCACGACGGCCAAGGGGATCACGAGCGCCTACGCCCCGATGGGCGCGATGATCGTCTCCGACGAGATCGCCGAGCCGTTCAGCCACGGGACCGAGTCCTTCATCCACGGCTCGACGTTCGCCGGCCACCCGATGGCCTGCGCGGTCTCGATGGCGAACATCGACGTCTTCGAGGACGAGGGCCTGCTCGATCACGTGCGCGAGAACGAGCCGAAGTTCCGCGCGGCGCTCGACGGGCTGCGCGACATCCCGATCGTCGGCGACGTGCGCGGCGCGGGCTACTTCCACGCGATCGAGCTCGTCAAGGACCAGGAGACCAAGGAGTCCTTCGACGACGACGAGTCCGAGACGCTGCTGCGCGGCTTCCTCTCGACCGAGCTCTACAAGCGCGGGCTGATCTGCCGCGCCGACGACCGCGGCGATCCGGTCATCCAGCTCTCCCCGCCCCTGATCGCGGGCCCCGAGGAGTTCGACGAGATCATCGGGATCCTGCGGCCGGTCCTCGAGGAGGCCACCGAGCGCATGCACGTGGGCTCGGGCGCCTCCGTCCCGAGGACGGACCGCGGCGGTGGCGCGCACTGACGCGCCACCGGCCCACCCACCCATGCTGACCGTCCGCGAGCTGCTCCGCGACCTCGACGTCCACGTGCGCGCGGGGGCGGAGTCGCTCGACGCGCCGGTCCGCTGGGTGCACATCTCCGAGCTCGAGGACCCGACGCCGTGGCTGTCGGGCGGCGAGCTGTTGCTGACGACCGGGCTGCAGCTCAACGACGAGGCGACCCAGCGCGACTTCGTCGGGCGCCTGGCCGACCACAACCTGGCCGGCCTGGGCTTCGGCGCCGGCTTCGCCCACGAGACGGTGCCGCCGGCGATGCTCGAGGCCGCCGAGCAGCGCGGCTTCCCGATCGTCGAGATCCCCTACGAGGTGCCGTTCATCGCGGTCACCGAGCAGGCCTTCTCGCGGTTGGTCAACGAGCAGTACGCGGTGCTGCGCCGCGCGATCAGCGCCCACGAGCGCCTCGAGCGGCTGCTGCTCTCCCAGCGCGGGCTCGACGCCGTGGCCGGCGCGCTCTCCTCGCTGATCGGCGCCGCCGTGGTGATCCTCGACGGGCGCGGCGAGCCGCGCGTGCGCCGCGCCTTCCGCGAGCCGCTCGAGGACGAGGCCGTCGAGGCGCTCGCGCTCGAGGTGCGCGACCGCATGCGCGCGGGCGAGCGCCGCTCGTTCGTCCCCGGCCAGACCGAGCTCGCCGGGCGCGGCCTGGCGCTGCCCGTCGCGCCCGAGGAGTCCTCCGGCGTGCCGCAGGCCTGGCTCGTGGCCGTCAAGGAGCAGGGCGGGCTGACCGAGTTCGACCGGCTCGTGCTCCACCAGGCCGTGACGATCGTCGCGCTCGAGCTGCTGCGCCGCCGCGTGGCCGAGGACACCGAGCGCCGCCTGGCCGGAGACGTCCTGTCGGCGATGGTCTCCGGCGAGCTCGCCGGGCCCGAGCTCGTGCGCCGCCTCGAGCCCTTCGGCCTGGCCCGCCAGGTCGCCGCGCTGGTCATCGCCCGCCCGCAGCCCGGGCGCTCGGGCCTGCTCGCCGGCGAGCACGCGCTCGCCTCCGCGCTGCGGGCCGAGGCCGTCGACGGCCTCGTCGCCTCGACCGGCGACTGGATCTGCGCGCTGCTGCCCGGCGGCGACGACGATGAGCTCTTCGCCCTGACCCAGCGCATCGGCACCCGCGTGCAGGAGGAGCTCGGCGTTCCGGTCCGTGCCGGCGCCGGGCGACCCGTCGAGGGCGCGCAGGGCCGCCGCTCCTTCCACGAGGCGCGCTGCGCCCTGGAGGCGCGCCAGCTCACGCGCACCAACGGCAACGGCAACGGCGTCGGCGACCTACAAGGACCTCGGGAGCTTCCAGCTGCTGCTCTCGCTCCAGGAGGACGACGCCCTCAAGCTCTTCTGCGACTCCGTCCTCGGTCC
This sequence comes from uncultured Solirubrobacterales bacterium, assembly GCA_963737395.1. Taxonomy (GTDB): domain Bacteria; phylum Actinomycetota; class Thermoleophilia; order Solirubrobacterales; family Solirubrobacteraceae; genus JBBQAA01. The sequence goes on from CAVTSQ010000012.1 coordinate 12,411, forward strand.
GATCGAGACCAGCGAAGGCGCCTACGGCGGCGAGCTGATGCGCTCGCTCGAGGCGTTCATCGAGGAGAACGGCCAGTGGGAGCGCGCCGCCAAGCGCCTGTACTGCCACCGCCACACCCTGCGCTACCGCGTGCGCAAGGTGGAGGAGCTGACCGGGCGCGACCTGTCCAGCGCGCAGGACCGCATCGAGTTCTGGCTCGCGCTGCGAGGGCGCGAGCTCGTCACGTGAACCCCACAAGGAGAAGGCACCCGTGAAGGTCGGCGTCCCCACCGAGATCAAGGCCGACGAGTACCGCGTCGCGCTCACCCCGGCCGGCGTGCGCGAGCTCGCCGACGCCGGCCACGACGTGGTCATCCAGAAGGGCGCCGGCGAGGGCTCGGCGATCACCGACGACGACTACGCCGCCCAGGGCGCGGAGATCGTGCCCGACGCCGAGGCCGTCTTCGGCGAGGCCGAGATGATCGTCAAGGTCAAGGAGCCGCAGCCCGAGGAGATCCGCCGCCTCGAGCCGCGCCACACGCTCTTCACCTACCTCCACCTCGCGCCCGACCCCGAGCAGGCCAAGGGATTGATGGAGTCCGGGCGCGACCTGCGTGGCCTACGAGACCGTCGAGGACGCCCAGGGGCGGCTGCCGCTGCTCGCGCCGATGAGCGAGGTGGCGGGCAAGATCGCCACGCAGGCCGGCGCCTTCATGCTCGAGAAGCCGCTCGGCGGCCGCGGGCTGCTGCTCGGCGGCGTGCCGGGCGTCGCGGCCGGCAAGGTGCTCGTGATCGGCGGCGGCGTCGTCGGCATGAACGCGGCGATCATCGCCCTGGGCATGCAGGCCGAGACCTACGTCTTCGACCGCAACCCCGAGCGCCTGCGCGAGCTCGAGGCCGTGCTCAACTGGCGCGCCTCCACCGTCTTCGCCTCGACGCTGGCGATCGAGGAGCACCTGCCCGAGGCCGACCTCGTGATCGGCGCGGTGCTCGTCCACGGCGCCAAGGCGCCGCACGTGATCACCCGCGCGCAGCTCGGGCTGATGAAGCCCCACGCGGTGCTCGTCGACGTCTCGATCGACCAGGGCGGCTGCTTCGAGACCTCGCGGCCGACCACCCACACCGACCCGACCTACGAGGTCGACGGGATCACCCATTACTGCGTGGCCAACATGCCCGGCGCGGTGCCGATCACCTCGACCTACGCGCTGACCAACGCGACGATGCCCTACGTCGTCCAGCTCGCCAACGCGGGCGTGGCCCGCGCGGTGGAGGAGAACCCGGGGCTGCGCCCGGGCGTCAACGTCGTCGGCGGCAACATCACCTACGAGCCCGTGGCGAGCGCCGTCGGCGTGCCCTACGTGCCGCTCGAGGACGCGCTGGCCGGGGTCTCGGCCTAGCTGCGGGGGATATCCCCCTACCGGACGGCGCCCGTCGGGTCCACCATGGGGACATGCGCCGCGCCCTCGTCGTCGACGACCACCCGAGCTTTCGCCGCAGCGCGCGGCGGATGCTCGAGGCCGCCGGCTGGGAGGTCGTCGGCGAGGCCGGCGACGCGGCCGACGCCGCGGACCGCGGCGGCCGAGCTGCGGCCCGACCTCGTCCTGCTCGACGTCCAGCTGCCCGACGGCGACGGGTTCGACGTCGCCGGCGACCTGACGGCGGGTGACGATCACCCCGCCGTCGTGCTCGTCTCGACGCGCGACGCCGGCGAGCTCGACGAGCTCGCCCGGCGCCGCGGCGCCCAGGGATTCGTCGCCAAGGACCGGCTCAGCGCCAGGGCGATCGAGGACCTGCTCGCCGACGGGCCGAACGGTTAGGGTCGGCCGATGTCAGGTCCCGTCGCGTTCGCCGCGGATCCCGTCGAGCTGATCCGCGTCGAGCACGCGGTGGCGCGCGCGCTGGCCGAGGAGCCCGAGGAGCTCTCGGGCTACGCCCGGGTGCTGCGCGAGATCGGCGAGCGGCTCGGCTTCCGCTGGGGCGCCGTGTGGGGCCCCGGGGGCCGGCGACGGCCTGGTCTGCGTGGCCGACTGGCACGTCGACGACCCGGCGCTCGAGCCGTTCGCCGCAGGCCAGCCGCGCGCTGCTGCTCCCGATCGGGGAGGGCGTTCCCGGCCGGGTGTTCGCCCGCAACCGCCCGTCCTGGATCGAGGACATCGGCGCCGACCGCGCGCTGCCGCGCGGCGAGGTCGCGGCGATCGCGGGGCTGCGGACGGTCTTCGGACTGCCGGTCGCCGCGCCCAACGGCGAGGCGCTGGGCGCGATCGAGTTCGCCACCGGGGAGCGGCGCGCGCCCGACAAGCCGCTGATCGCCACCGCCGTCGCGCTCGGCAACACGATCGGGCTGTGGATCCAGCACCGCCGCTCCGAGCAGGAGGTCCACGCCAGCCAGGCCCGCAAGTCGGCGATGCTCGCCGCCGCGCTCGACTGCGTGATCACGATCGACCACCGCGGCGCCGTCGTCGAGGTCAACCCCGCCTTCGAGGAGACCTTCGGCTGGAGCGCCGAGGAGGCCGTCGGCCGCGAGATGGCCGAGCTCATCGTCCCCGAGCGCCTGCGCGGGGCGCACCGCGCAGGGTCTCGCCGGGACGGTGGAGACGGGGGAGGGGCGGCTCCTCGGCCGCCGCATCGAGATCGTCGGCGTGCGCAAGCGACGGCAGCGAGCTGCCCGTCGAGCTGACGATCACCCGGATCCCGCTCCGCGGGCCGGCGATGTTCACCGGCTACGTCCGCGACATCACCGAGCGCAAGGCGGCCGTCGAGGAGCTGCGCGCCTCCCGCGCGCGGATCGTCGACGCGGCCGACGCGGCGCGGCGCCGCATCGAGCGCGACCTCCACGACGGCGCCCAGCAGCGGCTCGTCGCGCTCGGCCTCGACCTGCGCTTCGTCCGCGAGCAGATCGGCGACGGCCACGCGAGCGCGCCGGTGCTCGACGAGGCGCTGGTCGAGCTCGAGGAGGCCACGGGCGAGCTGCGCGAGCTCGCGCGCGGGATCCATCCCGCGATCCTCACCGAGCGCGGCCTGACCCCGGCGCTGCGCGGGCTGGCCCGCCGCGCGGCGGTGCCCGTCGAGCTCGACGGACGACGTCGAGGAGCGGCTGCCCGCCCCCGTCGAGGCCGGCGTCTACTTCCTCGTCGCCGAGGCGCTGACGAACGTCGCCCGCTCGGCCCGGGCCACGCTGGCCACGGTGACCGTGACCCGGGCGAGGGGACACCGTGACCGTCGACGGTCGCCGACGACGGCGCCGGCGGCGCCCGGATCGGCGCCGGCTCGGGCCTGCGCGGGCTGGCCGACCGGGTCGCCGCGCTCGACGGCACGTTCACCGTCGACTCGCCGCCCGGCGCGGGCACCGTGGTCAAGGCGGTGATCCCGTGCGCATCGTGATCGGCGAGGACGTCGTCCTGCTGCGCGAGGGCATCGCGCGCCTGCTTGACCCAGGCCGGCCACGAGGTCGTCGCCCAGGCCGGCGACGCCGAGGACCTGATCCGCCGCGTGCGCGGCCACCGGCCCGAGCTGGCGATCGTCGACATCCGGATGCCGCCCGGCGGCACCGACGACGGGCTGCGCGCCGCCATGCAGATCCGCGCCGAGCAGCCCGAGACCGCCGTGCTCGTCCTCTCCGAGCACCTCGAGGAGGAGTACGCGCTCGAGCTGCTGGCCGACGGCGCCGACGCGGTCGGCTACCTGCTCAAGGGCCGGGTCTCCGACGTGGACACGTTCATCGACGCCGTCGAGCGGGTCGCCGCCGGCGGGTCGGCGCTCGACCCCGAGGTCGTCGCCCAGCTGCTGGGCCGCAAGCGCGTCAGCGATCCGCTCGACACCCTGACCGCGCGCGAGCGCGAGGTGCTGGGCCTGATGGCCGAGGGCCGCTCCAACCACGGGATCGCCGACGCCCTGGTCGTCTCCTACGGCGCCGTGGAGAAGCACGTGACCGCGATCTTCGCAAAGCTCGAGCTGCCCACCGCGAGCGCCGACCACCGCCGCGTCCTCGCCGTCCTGGCCTACCTCCAGGCCTGAAACCCGCTGCTAACCTCTCGCGTCGAATGCCGACTACCTCGCAGCTCGTTCGCAAGGGCCGTACGTCGCCCAAGAAGAAGCTCTCCACCCCGGGTCTCAAGTCCGGCAAGGGGCGCAAGACGAAGGTCGCCGCTCCGCAGCGCCGGGGCGTGTGCACCCGCGTCTACACGACGACGCCCAAGAAGCCGAACTCCGCGCTGCGCAAGGTCGCCCGTGTGCGGCTGACCAACGGCATGGAAGTCACCACCTACATCCCGGGCGAGGGCCACAACCTGCAGGAGCACTCCGTCGTGCTCGTCCGCGGTGGCCGCGTCAAGGACCTTCCGGGCGTCCGCTACAAGGTCGTCCGCGGCACGCTCGACGCCGCCGGCGTCAGCGACCGCAAGAAGGCCCGCTCGCAGTACGGCGTGAAGGCCAAGTAATGCCCCGCCGTGCCGCCGCCACCATCCGGCCCGTCTCGCCGGACCCCGTCCATCGCTCGCGCCTGGTCCAGCAGGTGATCAACAAGGTCATGCTCGACGGCAAGAAGTCGACGGCCGAGCGGATCACGTACGACGCGCTGGCGATCCTCGCCGAGCGCACGGGCAAGGACCCGGTCGAGGCGCTCGAGACGTCGATCAAGGCGCTCACCCCTCAGCTCGAGGTCCGCTCCCGCCGCGTCGGCGGCGCCACCTACCAGGTGCCCGTCGAGGTCCCCGGGCCGCGCGCCCGCACGCTCGCCGTGCGCTGGCTCGTCGGCTTCGCCCGCGGCCGTCGCGAGAAGACCATGGCCCAGCGGTTGGCCAACGAGCTGCTCGACGCGCAGTCCCAGCAGGGCGGCGCGTTCAAGCGCAAGGACGACATCTACCGCATGGCGCAGGCCAACAAGGCCTTCGCCCACTACCGCTGGTAGATCGCTGATCCGGGGGATTTCCCCCGCTCAGGTCTGAGGCTCACCCGTGCGACGGGACCGTCGTGCTCCGCGAGGCTGCGGGGCATGGACTCCGATCTCCCGCCTCTCGCCGTCTCCGATCTCCCGCCGCTCGACGACAAGGTCAAGCCCGTCGCCGTCGAGTGGGCGGCCGACGCCGTCCGTGCGTGGGCCGAGTCCCACGGCCTCGAGTACGCCCCGCTCGGGATGCTGCCCGGCCTGACCCCGGCGCTCGCCGCCGGCCACGGCGTCGGCACGCACCGCGCGTCGGTCGTCACGCACGAGACGTTCAACGCGCGCGGGGGCGGGCGCCGCGAGGCGCACGGCGGCTGGACCAAGCGCCCGGAGCGCTCGTTCGCCAACCTCTGCTCGGGCGTCCTGCCCGGTGGGGAGGAGGGCGTGCTCGCCAACGTCGTCTCGATGGAGATGATCGACATGGGCTCCGACGCCGACGCGTGGGGCTGCGTCACCCGCACCGTCGCCGCGGTCCGCGTGCCCGAGGCGATGCGCGTCGTGCGCAACCTCGACGCCCGCGCCGGCGGCCCCGCCGAGGTCAAGGCGCTCATCTCCTTCGGCAAGGCCCCGACGCCGCCCGAGTCCGCCCCCGGCGTGCTGCGCGCGTTCGGCTGGAGCTGGGTCCCCAGCCCGGCCGAGGACCTGCGCGTGCTCGAGGCGGCGCTCGTCCCCGCCGCCGGCGTGCTGGCCGGCCTGCCCGAGCACGCCCGGATCGAGGTCCGCGAGGGCACCGTCGCCGTCGTCGCGCGGCCGGCGATCACCGACGCCGGGGCGCTCGACGCGATGGCCCGCACCGCCTCGCTGCTCGCCGCCGGCCTGCGCGCCGTCGCCGCCGAGCAGCCCGAGCTCCGGCCCGGCGACCGGTGGGAGCCGGAGCTCGACGCGACGCTGATCGCCGCCGCCGAGGGCGCGGCCCGGATCTCCTGGGACGGCCCGCCGGCGAGCCTCGCCGCCGCGCGCGAGGCCTACGCCGCGACCGCCACGCGCACGGCGCGCAAGGTCGGCCGCGGCCTCGGCAAGCTCGTCGCCGCGGCCACCTGGGTGACGCCGCTGGCGATCGACGGACCCGGCGGGCCGTCGGTCGCGGCGCGCGACCGCTCCCGCGGCAACCTCTGGGCGCTCAGCGCCTTCACGGCCGAGTACGCGAGGTCGCGCGGGCTGGCCGAGGTCGACCGCGACGAGTTCCGCCGCCGCCTGCCGGATGCCCCGGCGGGGATGCCGCTCCGGGTGCTCGAGGGCCGGCTCGCCTCCGGCGCGCGCGGCTGGGTCGCGCTGTGGCTCGACAAGACCGACCTGGCCGCCGAGCCGGCCTACGGGATCTACGCCCGCACGGCCGACGGCCTGAGCGCCTTCTGCCCGGTGACCCCGGAGACGCTGACGCCGGAGCGCATCGACGAGGTCGGGCGCGCGGTGCGCGCGAGCGCGCCGGTCCTCGCCTGAAGGGTCCAGACCGACCCTGCGATCCGTCGCATCGCCATTGCCAATAGTGCGGATCGCAATGTGTGTCCGGGTTGGCGGTGCTGCGGATCGCAGGGTCGTTCCCGCGGCGCCTCGCGGCTAGGCGAGGCGTTCGCGGTAACGGGCGGAGGCGGCGTCGACCGGGGAGTCCGCCATGACGACGGCGGCGACGGCGGCGAGAGCGGGGCCGGCGAGGATGAGCAGTTCCATGAGCATGGATCGCATCCTGGGCGAGCGGACGCGCCTGCACATCGGGGGTCCGCCCAGTCTTCGGCCCTCGGAGTTCCCTAGGGCGGCGGGCGGGGCACCCTAGGCGAGGGATGGAGACCACTCAGCTCGGTGATCTGGCCGTCTCCCGGCTCGCGCTCGGGACGATGCTCTTCGGCGGCAAGACGCCGGTGGACGAGTCCCACGCGATCGCCGACCGCTTCCTCGCCGCCGGCGGCACGCTCGTCGACACCGCCGACGTCTACGGCGACGGCACGAGCGAGGAGGTGCTGCGGCCCTGGCTGGCCGCCCACCGCGACGAGGTCGTGCTCGCGACCAAGCTGCGCTTCCCGGTCTCCGACCCGGGCGGCGCGGGCCTCGCGCCCGCGCGGGTCGCCGCGGCCTGCGACGCGTCCCTGCGCCGGCTCGGCGTCGACGTCATCGACCTCTACCAGGTCCACGCCCCCGACCCCGACGTGCCGCTCGAGGAGACCCTCGAGGCGCTCGACGCGCTCGTGCGCGCGGGGAAGGTCCGGGCGCTGGGCGCCTCGAACTTCCCGGCCTGGCTGCTGGCCTGGGCCGTCGCCCTGCAGGACCGCGAAGGGTGGGCGCCGTTCGTCTCCCTCCAGCCCCAGTACTCGCTGGTCGAGCGCTCGATCGAGACGGAGATCCTCCCGTTCTGCCGCGCCGCCGGGCTCGGCGTGCTGCCGTGGGGCCCGCTCGGCGCCGGCTTCCTGTCCGGGCGCTACCGGCGCGAGGAGGCGCCGGCCGCGGGCTCACGGCTCGCCGACGCCGACGCGACGCTCGAGGAGGCTCCGCACCGGCGCGCGATCGAGCGCAACTGGCAGGCGCTCGACGCCGTCGAGGCGGTGGCCGCCGAGACCGGCGCGACCGTGCCGGCCGTCGCCCTGGCCTGGCTGCTGCACCAGCCCGGGGTCAGCGCGCCGATCGTCGGCCCGCGCACCCTCGACCACCTGGAGGGGCTGCTCGGCGCCACCGACCTCGTGCTGACGGCCGAGCAGCTCGAGCGCCTCGGCGCGTTCACGGCGCCGCCGGCCGCCTACCCGCAGCGCTTCCTGCGCGAGCAGAACGGGATCGGCGAGGTGGCGTCGGTCAGGCGGCCGGGCTAGGCCCGGCCTCGTCGCGCTCGGGGCGCGGCCGCCGCCGCGGCTCGGGCGCCTGCGCCGAGGAAGAGCCCCGTGCGTGGCCGAGAGCAGCAGGAACAGGCCGCCGAGCGACTCGAGGTACATCCCCGACTTCGGCGAGGCCTTGGCCGACTCGAAGCGGTCGGCGAGGTTGCCGGTCTTCGACGTGTCGGGCAGGTCGTGGATCAGCGAGATCGCCAGCGACACCGCGGCCAGGCCCGCCAGGCCGAGCAGCGCGGGGCGGCTGCCGCCCTTGGCCGCGCCCCAGGCGAAGACGACCGCCACGACCGCGATCAGGACCTGCGCGTAGGCGTGGTGCGAGCCCGTGTCGACGGTCTTGACGACGACCTGGAGGGTCTGCACCTCGAGCAGCGGGCTGAACTCGGCGACGACGAGCAGGACCGCGCCGATGACCGCGAGCACGAGCACGGCGAGGCGCACGGGAGAGAGGGGGAGGCGGGACACGGAACGGCATCATGGCGTACGCGCCGGGTGCCGTGCGCGACCGTCGCCGTGCCAGCGTCGCGAGGCCCGCTAGCAGGCCGCGCGGACGCCCTTGGCGCGGGCCATCTCCCTGCTACCATCGACGGTCGGCCGGGTGAGCGACGCTCCTGTCGCAACCACCCCCTCGCCGCGAGGCGCCGCGGGCCCGATGTGGCCCGTTTTTTGCGCCCGCGATCCACCGTCCTTTCACAGCCCAGAGCCTTCACTCCCATGCCACGCGAATTCACGCTCGAGAAGACCCGGAACATCGGGATCATGGCGCACATCGACGCCGGCAAGACGACGACGACCGAGCGCATCCTCTTCTACACGGGACGCACGTACAAGATCGGCGAGGTCCACGAGGGCGCCGCCGTCATGGACTGGATGGAGCAGGAGCAGGAGCGCGGCATCACGATCACGTCCGCCGCGACGACCTGTCACTGGGACAACCACCGCATCAACATCATCGACACGCCGGGCCACGTCGACTTCACCGTCGAGGTCGAGCGCTCCCTGCGCGTGCTCGACGGCGCCGTCGCCCTCTTCGACTCGGTGGCCGGCGTCGAGCCGCAGTCCGAGACCGTGTGGCGGCAGGCCGACAAGTACCACGTCCCGCGCATCGCCTACATCAACAAGATGGACCGCACCGGCGCGGACTTCGACGCCGGCGTCCAGACCATGCGCGACCGGCTCGGCGCCCACGCCGTGCCGATCCAGCTGCCGATCGGCGCCGAGGGCGACTTCCGCGGGATCATCGACCTCGTCAAGAACGAGGCGATCATCTACAACGACGAGCTCGGCCAGGACTGGGAGATCGCCGCGATCCCCGAGGAGCTCGCCGAGGAGGCCGCCGCGGCCCGCGAGTTCATGCTCGACGAGGTCACCAAGTACGACGACGAGCTCATGGAGCTCGTCCTCGAGGACGGCGACATCCCCGTCGACCACATCCAGAACGCGATCCGCAAGGCGACGCTGTCGGTCCAGCTCACGCCGGTCCTCTGCGGCTCGTCCTTCAAGAACAAGGGCGTGCAGCCGCTGCTCGACGCGATCGTCGCCTACCTGCCGAGCCCGATCGAGGTTCCGCCGGTCATGGGCCTCGAGCCCGCGCCCAAGGGCGAGGAGGGCGACCGCGAGGCCACCCGCCGCGCCGACGACCGCGAGCCGTTCGCGGCGCTGGCCTTCAAGATCATGGCCGACCCCTACGTCGGCAAGCTCACCTACTTCCGCGTGTACTCCGGCTCCCTGTCGGCCGGCTCGCGCATCCTCAACGCCAACTCGGGCAAGACCGAGCGCATCGGCCGCATCCTCGAGATGCACGCCAACGAGCGGGTCGAGCGCGACGAGGTCTTCGCGGGCGACATCGCCGCCGGCGTGGGCATGAAGCAGGTCGTCACCGGCGACACGCTCGCCGCCCCCGACGCGCCGATCAAGCTCGAGGCCATCGACTTCCCCGATCCGGTCATCAAGGTCGCGATCGAGCCGAAGACGAAGGCCGACCAGGAGAAGATGGGCATCGCCCTGCAGCGCCTGGCCGAGGAGGACCCCACCTTCCAGGTCCAGACCAACGAGGAGACCGGCCAGACCGAGATCTCCGGCATGGGCGAGCTGCACCTCGAGGTCCTCGTCGACCGCATGATGCGCGAGTTCAAGGTCGAGGCCAACGTCGGCCGCCCGCAGGTCTCCTACCGCGAGACCGTGCGCGGCACGGCCACGAAGATCGAGGGCAAGTTCATCCGCCAGACCGGCGGCTCGGGCCAGTACGGCGTCGTCTACATCGACATGGAGCCGGCACCCGGCGAGGGCTTCGACTTCGTCAACAAGATCAAGGGCGGCTCGGTTCCCTCCGAGTTCATCCCCGCCGTCGAGAAGGGCGTCGAAGAGGCGCTCGAGAACGGCGTCTCGGCCGGGTACCCGATGGTCGACGTCCGCGTGACGCTGACCGACGGCAAGTACCACGACACCGACTCGTCGGAGATCGCCTTCAAGGTCGCCGGCTCGCTGGCCTGCAAGGAGGCCGCGCGCCGCGCCAAGCCCGTCCTGCTCGAGCCGGTGTTCGCCGTCGAGGTCGTCACCCCCGAGGAGTTCATGGGCGACGTCATCGGCGACCTCAACCGTCGCCGCGGCCGCGTGCACGGCATGGAGCCGCGGGGCAACGCGCAGGTCGTCACGGCCAGCGTCCCGCTCTCGGAGATGTTCGGCTACGCGACCGACGTGCGGTCGAACACCCAGGGGCGCGCGACCTACACGATGCAGTTCGAGTCCTACGAGGAAGTCCCCCCCAACATCGCCGAGAAGGTCATCGGCGAGCGACGGGGCGAGCTCCAGCCCGCGTAGGCCGGAGAACGCTAAGTTTCCTGGGTTGGCCTAAGGCCGGCCATCAACGAAATTCTTAAGGAGCACAGTTCAGTGGCAAAGGAGAAGTTCGAGCGCGACAAGCCGCACGTCAACGTCGGCACCATCGGTCACATCGACCACGGCAAGACGACCTTGACCGCGGCAATCACGAAGGTCCTGTCCGAGAAGTACGGCGGCCAGGCGCGTTCCTTCGCGGACATCGACAACGCTCCCGAGGAGCGTGAGCGCGGCATCACGATCGCGACCTCGCACGTCGAGTACGAGACTCCGAACCGCCATTACGCGCACGTCGACTGCCCCGGGCACGCCGACTACGTCAAGAACATGATCACCGGTGCTGCGCAGATGGACGGGGCGATCCTCGTCGTATCCGCGGCCGACGGCCCGATGCCCCAGACGCGCGAGCACATCCTGCTCGCCCGCCAGGTCGGCGTGCCGTACATCGTGGTCTTCCTCAACAAGGTCGACATGGTCGACGACGAGGAGCTCCTCGAGCTCGTCGAGGTCGAGGTCCGCGAGCTGCTCTCCGAGTACGACTTCCCGGGCGACGACGTCCCCGTGATCTCCGGCTCGGCGCTCAAGGCGCTCGACGGCGACGGCGACTACGTCGAGAAGATCGTCGAGCTCGCCGACGCGCTGGACTCCTACATCCCGGAGCCCGAGCGTCCGCTGGACCGTCCGTTCCTGATGCCGGTCGAGGACGTCTTCTCGATCACCGGCCGTGGCACCGTCGCCACCGGGCGCATCGAGCAGGGCATCGTCCACACGGGCGACGAGGTCGAGATCGTCGGCATCACCGACTCCTCGAAGACCGTCGTCACCGGCGTCGAGATGTTCCGCAAGATCCTCGACGAGGGTCAGGCGGGCGACAACGTCGGCTGTCTGCTCCGCGGCACCAAGCGCGAGGACATCCAGCGCGGCCAGGTGCTGTGCAAGCCGGGCTCGATCACGCCGCACACCGAGTTCAAGGCCGAGGTCTACGTGCTCAAGAAGGAGGAGGGTGGCCGTCACACGCCGTTCTTCACCGGCTACCGGCCGCAGTTCTACTTCCGCACCACCGACGTGACCGGCACGGCGAAGCTCCCCGAGGGCACCGAGATGGTCATGCCGGGCGACAACATCACCATGGAGATCGACCTCATCCAGCCGATCGCCATGGACCAGGGCCTGCGCTTCGCGATTCGCGAGGGCGGCCGCACCGTCGGCTCGGGGGTGGTCACCGAGATCGCGAAGTAGCTCCTCGGAGCTACACGAGACCTGAAGCGACCGGGGGCGCCGATCGGCGCCCCCGGGCTCGCCCAGGACTCGACTCAGGTACCCCGTCATGGCCCTCCCTCAGAACAAGATCCGGATCAGGCTCAAGTCCTACGATCACTCCGCGCTCGAGAGCGCGGCCAAGGAGATCGTGGAGACCGCCACCCGCAACGGCTCGACCGTCGCGGGCCCGATCCCCCTGCCCACCGAGAAGAACGTCTACTGCGTGATCCGCTCGCCGTTCAAGGACAAGGACTCGCGCGAGCACTTCGAGATCCGCACGCACAAGCGGCTGATCGACATCCATCAGCCGACGCCGAAGACCGTCGACTCGCTCCAGCGCGTCGATCTTCCGGCGGGCGTGGACATCGAGATCAAGCTCGCCGGCTAGGACGATGGCCGCGATCCTCGCCAAGAAGCTCGGGATGACCCAGCTCTTCCTCGACGACGGCACCGTCGAGCGCGTCACCGTGCTCGAGGCCGGCCCCTGTCACGTCACCGCGATCCGCACGCACGACGTCGACGGCTACGAGGCCGTGCAGCTCGCCTTCGGCGCCGTCCGCGAGAAGGCGCTCACCAAGCCCGAGCTCGGCCACCTCAAGAAGGTCGACGCCCCGCCGTCGCGCACCGTGCGCGAGTTCCGCAACGAGGCGGGCGAGCTCCAGGTCGGCGAGACCGTCACCGCCGACGCCTTCGAGCCCGGCGACAAGATCAAGATCTCCGGCACCTCCAAGGGCAAGGGGTTCCAGGGCACGATCAAGCGCCACAACTTCTCCGCCGGCCCCAAGAGCCACGGCTCGCACAACGTGCGCGCCCCGGGCTCGATCGGCGCCTCGGCCTGGCCCGCGCGCGTGTTCAAGGGCATCAAGGGCCCCGGCCAGATGGGCAACAAGCGCGTCACCCAGAAGGGTCTGACCGTCGTCGAGGTCCGCGCCGGTGACAACCTCATCCTCGTCCGCGGCGCCGTCCCCGGCCCGCGCGGCGGCACCGTGGAGGTGCGCACCGATGGCTAGCGCTCCCAAGCTCGGCGGCACCGGCACGGTCGAGCTCGACGCCGTCGCCTTCGAGGCCCGCTTCAACGAGGCGCTCGTGCACGAGTGCGTGCGCGCGGAGCAGAACGCGCGCCGCCGCGGCACGGCGGCGACCAAGACCCGCGGCAACGTCCGCGGCGGCTCGGCCAAGCCGTGGCGCCAGAAGGGCACCGGCCGCGCCCGCCAGGGCTCGACGCGCTCCCCGCACTTCGCGGGCGGCGGCGTCGTGTTCGGCCCCTCGCCGCGCCACTACACGGCCAAGGTCAACCGCAAGGCGCGCCGCGCCGCGCTGCGCTCCGTGCTCTCGCTGCACGCGGGCCGCGAGTCGCTGGCCGTCTTCGACGGCGCCGGCTTCGACGCCCCCTCGACCAAGGCGGCCGTCGCGCTGCTCGCCAAGTGGGAGCGCCCGGGCCGCCGGCTCATCGTGCTCGGCGAGGACGAGGCGCTGGCCCACAAGTCCTTCCGCAACCTCTCGACGGCGCGGGTCATCCCGGCCTCCGAGGCGGGCATCGCCGACATCGTCGGGGCCGCCTCGCTGATCGTCTCCGAGAGCGCCCTGGAGTCCCTGACCGCGCGTGCCGTCGGCACGCAGGAGGCCTAGAAGCCATGGACGCCAGTCAGGTCATCATCCGTCCGATCATCTCCGAGAAGGCCTACGTGCTGACCGAGGTCGGCAAGTACACCTTCCGGGTCAACGAGCGGGCGCACAAGACGCAGATCCGCCAGGCCGTGCAGGAGCTCTTCGACGTCGACGTCGTCGAGGTCCGCACCTCCTCGGTCAAGTCCAAGCCCAAGCGCCGCGGCTACACGTCCGGCCGCTCGCGGCAGTGGAAGAAGGCCATCGTGCAGGTCGCGCCCGGCCAGTCCATCCCGATCTTCTCCGACCTCGCCGGCGGCGAGGAGTAACCCATGCCGACTCGCAAGCCCAAGCCCACATCGCCCGGCCGGCGCTTCGTCTCCTACGCGGACTTCGCGGAGCTGACGCGCTCCGAGCCCGAGAAGAGCCTCGTCGAGGGGCTCACGAAGTCCGGCGGCCGCAACGCCCGCGGGCGCAAGACCTCGCGCCATCGCGGCGGCGGCGCCAAGCGCCTGTACCGGCGCATCGACTTCAAGCGCACCAAGGACGGCGTGCCGGCCAAGGTCGCGCACATCGAGTACGACCCGAACCGGTCGGCCTACATCGCGCTGCTGCACTACGCCGACGGCGAGAAGCGCTACATCCTCGCGCCCAACCGGCTGCGGGTGGGCGCGACGGTCGAGTCCGGCCCCGGGTCGGACATCCAGATCGGCAACGCGCTGCCGCTGGCCGGGATCCCGTCGGGCACGATCGTCCACAACGTCGAGCTCACCCCGGGCCGCGGCGGCCAGCTCGCCCGCTCGGCCGGCGTCGGCGTGCAGGTGCTCGCCAAGGACGCCGGCATGGTCACGCTGCGCCTGCCCTCCGGGGAGATGCGCATGGTGCGCGGCGAGTGCCGCGCCACGGTCGGGACCATCGGGAACGCCGACCACCAGAACATCAAGATCGGCAAGGCCGGCCGCAAGCGCCACCTCGGCGTGCGTCCCCAGACGCGCGGCACCGCGATGAACCCCGTCGACCACCCGCACGGCGGCGGCGAGGGCTCGACCACGGCGGGTCGCCACCCGGTGACCCCGTGGGGCGTTCCGACGCTGGGCTACCGCACGCGGAAGAAGAACAAGGCCTCCGACCGCTACATCGTCCGCGCCAGGCGGAGAGGGAAGAAGCGATGAGCCGCTCCAGCAAGAAGGGCCCGTTCGTGGAGGACCGCCTGATCGGGCGGATCGAGGCCATGAACCAGGCCGGCAGCAAGCAGATGGTCAAGACCTGGTCGCGGACCTCGACGATCTTCCCGGAGATGGTCGGGCACACGATCGCCGTCCACGACGGCCGCAAGCACGTGCCCGTGTTCGTCTCCGAGTCGATGGTCGGCCACAAGCTCGGCGAGTTCGCGCCGACGCGCACCTACCGCGGTCACACCCAGACCGGGAAGCGGCGATGAGCCCCGCGCCCAAGAAGCCCGCCGACGAGGTCGAGGAGACCCCGGCCGCCGACGCGACCCCTGAGGCCGCGGCCGAGGAGAAGCCCAAGCCCAAGCGCAAGCCCGCGGCCAAGAAGAAGCCGGCTGCCGCCAAGGCCGAGCCGAAGGCCGAGGCCGCCGAGGAGCCCGCCAAGGACGCCCAGGGCGACGAGTCTGACCGAAGCGGCCGAGGCCGCCGAGGAGAAGCCCAAGCCCAAGCGCAAGCCCGCGGCCAAGAAGAAGGCCGAGGAGCCGAAGGCCGAGGAGACCCCGAAGCCCAAGGAGAAGGTCAAGCAGGTCACGCCCGAGCGCGTGACGGTGCGCGCCCAGGCCAAGTACGTGCGCTCGTCCGCCCGCAAGGCCCGCCTGGTCTGCGACCTCATCCGCGGCAAGACGGTCGACGACGCCCGCGCCATTCTTTCGACCACCCCGCGCTCGGTGGCCCGCGACTGGAGCAAGGTGCTCGAGTCGGCCGTCGCCAACGCGGAGAACAACCACGAACTCGACGGTGACGAGCTGCGCATCTTCGCCGTGCACGCCGACGAGGGGCCGACGCTCAAGCGCTTCCGGCCCCGCGCCATGGGCCGTGCCACGCGCATCCGCAAGCGCACCTCCCACCTCACGATCATGCTCACGCCGAAGGAGTAACGATGGGACAGAAAGTTCATCCCGAGTCGCTGCGCGTGGGCTACATCCACGACTGGAAGTCGAACTGGTTCAACGAGCGGAACTTCTCCGACTTCCTGATCGAGGACGTCCACATCCGCGACCACATCGTCGGCAAGCTCTCCCACGCGGGCCTGTCCGACATCACGATCCGCAAGAGCGCCGGCGAGATCGAGGTCAACATCCACACGGCGCGCCCCGGCATCGTGATCGGCAAGTCCGGCTCCGAGGTCGACGCGCTGCGCCGTGACCTGCACGCCATCACCGGCAAGCAGGTCAAGGTCAACATCCTCGAGATCAAGCGCCCCGAGCTCGACGCCAAGCTCGTGGCCCAGTCGATCGCCGAGCAGCTCCAGAACCGCGTCGCCTTCCGCCGCGCGATGAAGCGCGCGCTCACGAGCGCGATGCGCTCCGGCGCCAAGGGCGTGCGGATCCAGTGCTCCGGCCGCCTCGGCGGCGGGGAGATGGCCCGCACCGAGTCCTACGCCGACGGTCGCGTCCCGCTGCACACGCTGCGCGCGGACATCGACTACGGCTTCTACGAGGCGCGCACGACCTTCGGTCGCATCGGCGTCAAGTGCTGGGTCAACAAGGGCGAGATCATGCCCGAGGGCTACGCCGGCGCCGACCTGACGAGCATGGACGACCCCGGACCCCAGCAGCCCGACCGCGGCAACCGCCGCGACGGGCGCGGTCGCGGCCGTGGCCCCGGTGGCCAGGGCGGCGGTCCCGGTGGGCGCGGCGGCGGAGGCCGTGGCGGCCAGGGTGGCGGTCCCGGTGGACGCGGCGGCGGTCCCGGCGGCCGTGGCGGCCAGGGCGGCGGCGGTCGCGGTGGCCAGGGTGGCGGCGGTCGCGGCGGCCAGGGTGGCCGTGGCGGCGGTGGCTACGGCGGCGGTCGCGGAGGCGGCGGCGGTCGCAGCGGCGGCGGTCAGCAGGGTGGCGGCGGCGGTGGCATCCGTCGCGGACCCGGAGGCCCCGGAGGCATTCGCTGATGCTGTCCCCCAAGCGAGTCAAGTTCCGCAAGCAGCACCGCGGCCGTCGGGCCGGGCTGTCGCGCGGCCAGACCAACGTGCAGTTCGGCGAGTACGGGCTCAAGAGCCTCGAGGCGGCGTGGATCACCAACCGCCAGATCGAGGCCGCCCGAATCGCGATGACGCGCAAGATCAAGCGCGGCGGCAAGGTCTGGATCAACCTGTATCCGGACAAGCCCTACACGAAGAAGCCGGCCGAGACCCGCATGGGCTCCGGCAAGGGCTCGCCCGAGGGCTGGGTCGCCGTGGTCAAGCCGGGCCGCGTCATGTTCGAGCTGGCCGGGGTCCCCGAGGACCTCGCCCGCGAGGCGATGCGCCTGGCCGGTCACAAGCTGCCCGTCCGCACGAAGTTCGTGAGTCGAGAGGACGGTTTCTAAGATGGCCGTCAAGGCAACAGAGCTGCGTGAGCTCGACGACGCAGGATTGGTCGACGCTCTGCGCAACGCCCGCCGAGAGCTGCTCGGCCTCCGGTTCCAGCACACGACCGGGGAGCTCGCCAGCAGCGCGTCCCTGAAGCACGCAAAGCGGGACATCGCCCGCGCCCTGACCGTCGCCCGCGAGCGCGGGATCGACGTCAACCGAGAACTGAGCCGAGATGGCTGAAACCCCAGAGAACGAGAACATCGAAGAGACCACCGAGGAGACTCCGGCGCCCGAAGCGGCCGCCGAGGAGTCGACCCCTGCTCCCGAGGCGGAGACGGAACAGGCCACGGCCGACGAGGCCGAGGAGGCCGCCGCCGAGGACACCGCCGGCGAGGACGAGCCCGAGGCGGAAGCCGCCCCGGAGCCCGAGCCCGAGCCCAAGAAGGAGCCCGGTCCTCCGCCCAAGCCGCCCCGCTCCGCCGAGGAGCGCCAGGCCGAGCGCACCGCCGCGCGGGCCCAGAAGGCCGCCGCGCGCACGCGCCGTCGCGCCCGGGCCAAGGAGAAGCGCGCCGCGAACCCCCGCGAGACGACGCCGCCGCTGACGGCCGCGCCGTCGACGGGTCGCCAGAAGGTGCGCCAGGGCATCGTCACCTCGGCCAAGGCCGACAAGACCATCACCGTCCGCATCGACACCGCCCGCCGTCACAAGCGCTACGAGAAGATCGTGCGCTCGTCCTCGACGCTGCACGCGCACGACGAGGCCAACGACGCCAACGCGGGCGACATCGTGCGCATCACGGAGTCCCGGCCGCTGTCGCGCCTCAAGCGCTGGCGCCTCGTGGACGTCGTCGAGCGGGCCAAGTAGGGGATCTGAGCCGTGATCCAGAACGAGACCCGACTCAAGGTGGCCGACAACACCGGCGCCCGCGAGATCCTCTGCATCCGCGTGCGCGGCGGCTCGCGCCAGCGCTACGCCGGCGTCGGCGACACGATCGTCGCCACCGTCAAGCAGGCCACCCCGCAGGGGTCGGTCAAGAAGGGCGAGGTCGTCACGGCGGTCGTCGTGCGCACCAAGAAGCCCTACGGCCGCGACGACGGCACCTACATCGGCTTCGACGAGAACGCCGCGGTGATCATCGACGCCCAGGGCGCCCCGCGCGGCACCCGGATCTTCGGCCCCGTCGCCCGCGAGCTGCGCGAGCGCAACTTCATGCGCATCGTCTCGCTCGCCCCGGAGGTGCTCTAGCCATGGCGCATTCGCTCAAGGTGCGCACCGACGACGAGGTCATCGTCATCGCCGGCAAGGACAAGGGCAAGACGGGCAAGATCCTGCGCGTCGACCCCGCGAAGTCCCGCGTCTGGGTCGAGGGCCTGAACATCGTCAAGCGCCATCAGCGCGCGACGCCCGGCGTCACCAACCAGCAGGTCGGTGTCATCGAGTTCGAGGGCCCGATCCACGTCTCGAACGTCGCGTTGCTCGACCCCAAGGACAACAAGCCAACGCGCGTGGGCATCGTGCGCGAGAACGGCAAGCGCTACCGCGTGTCCAAGCGCAGCGGAGAGAGGTTCGAGTAGGCATGGCACGACTCAAGGACCGCTACGAGCAGGAGATCCGTCCGGCGCTGATCGAGCGCTTCGGCTACTCCTCGGCCATGCAGGCGCCGAAGCTCATCAAGATCACCGTGAACATGGGCGTCGGCGACGCCAAGCAGGACTCGAACATGCTCGACGCCGCCCAGGAGCAGCTCGGGATCATCACCGGGCAGAAGCCGAACATCCGCCGGGCGCGCAAGTCCATCGCCCAGTTCAAGGTCCGCGAGGGCATGCCCGTCGGCGTCGCCACGACGCTGCGCGGCGCGCGCGCCTACGAGTTCCTCGACCGGCTCATGTCGGTCGCGATCCCGCGGATCCGCGACTTCCGCGGCCTGTCCGCGCGGTCGTTCGACGGCCGTGGCAACTACTCGCTCGGCGTTCGCGAGCAGATCATCTTCCCCGAGATCGACTACGACGCGGTCGATCAGGTCCGGGGCCTCGACATCACGATCACGACGACGGCACAGAACGACGAGGAGGCCTTTGCCCTCCTCGAGGCGTTCGGGATGCCGTTCTCGAAGGAAGGCCGGCCCGTCGCCGCGGCCGCCGCCTAGGGAGCTGAACGAACTTGGCCAAGACATCACAGTGGGTGCGCCAGCTGCGCCCTTCCAAGTACAAGACCCGGGAGTACACCCGTTGCCGCCGCTGCGGCCGCGCGCGCTCCGTCTATCGCAAGTTCGGCCTGTGCCGGATCTGCCTGCGCGAGCTCGCGCACGACGGCTACATCCCCGGGATGACGAAGTCGAGCTGGTAGCGCGAGCACGGTTAACAGAGGCGTGATGCCGAAGAGCGTTCTCGGGACGCGGGTCGGGACGACCCGCGGAGGTACCTGTCCATGACCGACCCCGTCGCGGACTTCCTGACCCGCCTGCGCAACGGCGCGCAGGCCCAGAAGGAGGTCGTCGAGATCCCCTCCTCGGGCCTGAAGAAGGAGATGGCCCGCATCCTCACCGAGCAGGGCTACATCGAGGGCTACTCGACCCAGGACCCGACCCCGGACAGCCCGGGCGAGAAGCTCACCGTCACGCTCAAGTACGCCGCGGACCGCTCGGCCGTCATCCAGGGCCTGCAGCGCGCCTCGCGCCCGGGTCGCCGGCACTACGTGACGCACACGCAGATCCCCCGCGTCCAGGGCGGCATGGGGACCGCGATCATGTCCACTTCGAAGGGCGTCCTGACGGGCCATGAGGCCCGCCGGGAAGGCGTGGGCGGCGAAGTCGTCGCCTTCGTATGGTGAATCGGTCATGAGCCGCATCGGCAAGCAGCCCATTCCCGTGCCCGCCGGCGTCGAGATCTCTCTCGAGCCCGGCCAGGTGCGCGTGAACGGCCCCAAGGGCGAGCTCACGCAGGTCGTGCCCAACGCGATGGAGATCGTCCACGAGGACGACCAGATCCTCGTGCGCCGGCCGACCGACCGCGCCGAGCACCGCGCGCTCCACGGCCTGACCCGCTCGCTGGTGGCCAACATGGTCATCGGCGTCACCGACGGCTTCGAGAAGCGCCTGGAGATCCAGGGCGTCGGCTACCGCGCGCAGCTGCGCGGCACCGACCTCGAGCTCGCGCTCGGCTACTCGCATCCCGTCCCGATCAAGGCCCCGGCCGGCATCGAGTTCGAGGTGCCGCTGCCCACGCGCGTCGTGATCAAGGGCATCGACAAGCAGGTCGTCGGCGAGATCGCCGCCAACATCCGCAAGCAGCGTCCGCCGGAGCCCTACAAGGGCAAGGGCATCCGCTACGAGGGCGAGTACGTCCAGCGGAAGGTCGGTCAAGGCGCAGCGCATGAGCGTCAAGACCAAGCCCGCCGCGCGCCTCAAGCGCCGCCGCCGCGTCCGCGCCAAGGTGCGCGGCACGGCCGAGCGTCCGCGCATCTCCGTCTTCCGGTCCAACCGCGGCATCTCCGCGCAGCTCATCGACGACGTCTCCGGCACGACCGTCGCGTCGATCCTCTGGCACGACTCGGCCCTGGCCAAGGAGGCCGGGATCGACCGCTCGCGCAAGGCCGGCGAGCTGCTCGCCGAGCGCGCGAAGAAGGCCGGCGCCGAGGCTGCGGTCTTCGATCGCGGCGGCTACCAGCTACCACGGCCACGTCCGCGCCTTCGCCGAGGGCGCACGGGAGGGCGGTCTGGCCTTCTAGGTCCGGCTACCCTCGACTGACCCTCATGCCCCGTACTCGCACCCGCAGCGTCTCCCAAGCCGGCCTCGATCTCCAAGAGCGAGTCGTCGAGATCAACCGCGTCGCCAAGGTCGTCAAGGGCGGCCGCCGCTTCTCGTTCACCGCGCTCGTCGTGGTGGGTGACGAGAAGGAGGTCGTCGGCGTCGGCTACGGCAAGGCCAACGAGGTCCCCGTGGCGATCCAGAAGGGCGTGGAGAACGCGAAGAAGAACCTCTACCGCGTCCCGCGCCACGGCTCGACGATCACCCACACGGTGACCGGCGTCTTCAACTCCGGCCGCGTCTTCCTCAAGCCGGCCTCGCCCGGTACCGGCGTGATCGCCGGCGGCGGCGTGCGCGCGGTGCTCGAGCTCGCCGGGATCCACGACATCCTCTCGAAGTCGCTCGGGTCGCAGAACCCGATCAACCTCGTCAAGGCCACGATGGCCGGCCTCGAGTCGCTGCGCACCCCCGAGGAGGTCGGCGAGCTCCGCGGCCTGTCGGTCGACAAGGTGCTCGGCCTCGACAACCGCCGCGAGGCCGTGTCCGCCGAGAACGGCGACGCCGACCGAGACGCCCGAGCCCGCCGCCGAGGCGGAGGGCGAGGCTCCGGCCGGCGAGACCGGCCCCGACCACGGCCGGGGAGCGCCACGGAGACGCCCGCATGAGCGTCACGATCACCCAGGTCAAGTCCAAGAACGGCTGCGACGCGCGTCAGCTCGCCGCCCTGCGGACGCTCGGCCTGCGCAAGATCGGCCAGTCCGTCGAGCGCGAGGAGTCCCCGCAGCTCAAGGGCAACCTCGCCGTCGTCGCCCATCTCGTCACGGTGGAGGACTAGCCATGGCTGAGGAGATCGGTCTCCACAACCTCAAGCCGGCCCCCGGGTCGCGCCGTCCGCGCAAGCGCGTGGGCCGCGGCGAGGGCTCCGGCACGGGCAAGACGTCGGGTCGCGGCCAGAAGGGCTACGGCTCGCGCTCGGGCGCCAAGGACCGCACGCGGTTCGAGGGCGGCCAGAACCCGATCCACATGCGGATGCGCAAGCTGCGCGGCCCGCACATGAAGAAGTCGATGCCGTTCGAGCAGTTCCGCACGGAGACCCAGCCGGTCAACGTGGAGACGCTCGAGGAGCGGTTCGACAAGGGCGCCGAGGTCACGCCCGAGGCGCTGCGGGAGAAGAACCTGGCCAAGAAGGCCGGGGTCCCCGTGAAGATCCTCGCCCGAGGCGAGATCTCCAAGCCGCTGACCGTCCACGCCCACGGCTTCTCCGCCTCCGCGCGCGAGAAGATCGAGGCCGCGGGCGGGACCTGCCAGATCATCGAATGATCAACACCATCCTCTCGGCCACCCGCGTCCCGGAGATCCGGAAGAAGATCGGGTTCACGGCCGCGCTGCTCGCGCTCTACGCGCTGGGCTCGCACATCCCGGCCCCGGGGATCAACTCCGCCGCGGCCGACCAGCTGCAGTCGCGGCTGTCGGGCAACTCCGTCCTCGGCCTGCTCAACCTCTTCTCGGGCGGCGGCCTGTCCCGGATCGCGATCTTCGCGCTCGGGATCATGCCCTACATCACGGCCTCGATCATCCTGCAGCTGCTGACGGTCGTCGTGCCGTCGCTGGAGAAGCTGCAGAAGGAGGGCGAGGTCGGCACCGCCAAGATCACGCAGTACACGCGCTACCTGACCGTCGGCCTGGCCTTCGCCCAGTCGATCGGCTACGTGTTCCTCTTCCGCTCGCTGTCCAAGCAGGCGGGCACCGACGTGATCACGAACTTCAACCTGGCTCGCGTCTTCCTGATCGTGATGAGCCTGACCGCGGGCTGCATCCTCGTGATGTGGCTGGGCGAGCTGATCACCCAGCGCGGCATCGGCAACGGGATCTCGCTGATGATCTTCGCCTCGATCGTCGCCCGGCTCCCGAACGGCCTGCAGGCCTGGTGGACCAACCCGGACGCCGTCTTCAAGGTGATGATGCCGTTCATCGCGCTGGCGGTGATCGCGGCGATCGTGTTCGTCCAGGAGGGCCAGCGGCGCATCCCGGTCCAGTACGCCAAGCGCGTGATCGGCCGGCGCATGACCCAGGGCGGCCAGACCTACCTGCCGCTGCGCGTGAACATGGCCGGCGTGATCCCGGTGATCTTCGCCGCCTCGATCATGGCCCTGCCGCCGACGATCGGCGAGCTGATCAACCAGCCGTGGGCGAAGTCGATCTCGACGTTCTTCAACCCCCAGGGCTGGCACTACGTCCTGGGCGAGACGATCTTCATCATCCTCTTCACGTACTTCTACACGGCGGTCACGTTCAACCCCGTCGACCAGGCCGACAACCTCAAGAAGCACGGCGGGTTCATCCCCGGGGTGAGACCGGGCCGGCCGACGGCCGAGTTCCTCGATCGCATCCTCGCCCGGCTGACGTTCCCCGGAGCCATCTTCCTGGCGCTCGTGGCCGCGCTCCCGACGATCCTGATCAACCAGACGTCGGCGAACTTCTTCTTCGGCGGCACCTCGATCCTGATCGTCATCGGCGTCGCGCTCGACACGATGAAGCAGCTCGAGGCGCAGCTGATGATGCGCAACTACGAAGGCTTCCTCAAACGCTGACGAGTGGCGCCACGCGGTGGCGCTCCGTTCGGGCGCTGCATGGCGGGCCTGGCGGGGTCCGGTCTGGCCAGGAAGGGATGAGGGACGTCATCGCCCTGATTTCTGTCCACGCGCGCGTCGATTCCGGCGCCATGGACAGAAACAACCATGGGGTGAGGGTTTCTGTCCATGAGCCTCTGATCCGCACGGTCGTGGACAGAAATCGGGGCCGCGACGGCCCCCTGCCTCCTTCCCCAGACCTAGCGCCGCCGGCGCCCTAGCGCGCGATCAGCTCCGCCGCCACTGCGACAAGCGACCCTCCGCTCACCGCGGCGTCAGCATCGCCTCCGGATAGGGCCGCCCGCCGGCGTCCACCCAGGCGCCGGTCAGCCCCGCCCGCTGGGCGCCGTCGACGTCCCACGGGTGCACGGCGACCAGCGCGGCGTCCGCCGGATCGACGCCGAGCTGCGCGCAGGCGCGGCGGTAGGGCACGGGCGCGGGCTTCCAGGCCCCGAAGTCGATCGCCGCGAGATGGGCCTCGGCGAGGTCGGCGACGCCGGCCCGCTCGAACAGGCCGGTCGCGGTCGTCGCGGCGCCGTTGGTCAGCGTCGCCACCCGCACGCCGGCGTCGCGCAGCAGGCGCAGCGCCTCGGCCGCGCCGGGCTGCAGCGTGAGCTCGCCCATCCCGGCGAGGACGTGGTCGGCCGCCGCGGCGAGGTCGGCGGGAGGCTCGGGCTCGCGGGCCAGCACCTCCCGCGCGGCGGCGTGGCCGAGCTCGGCGAACGGCGCCGCGGCCCCCGCGGCGGTCAGCGCGATCCCGTCGCGCAGCGTCGCGGTCAGCCAGGGAGCGACGAGCTCCTCGCGCCCGCCCACCGCCGCGAACCGGCGCCCGAGCGCCGTCAGGTCGGCGAGCGTCTCGTTGACGTCGAAGAGGACGAGGGCGAAAGCCACTACTCCGGCCGGTAGGTCCCGAGCGAGAACACGTTGCCCTCGGGATCGCGCAGCGCGAAGTCGCGGGAGCCGTAGTCGGTGTCGTGGAGCGCCCGGGTCACCTCGGCGCCGGCGGCCTGCGCGCGCTCCCAGTAGGCCTCGATGTCGTCCACGGCCAGGTAGAGCGATCCCGTGCCGGGCCGGCGACCGCCGCCACCGCCCGGGCGCACCTGGCCGAGCATGAGCAGGCCGCCGCCGATGCGGATCTCGGCGTGCTCGACCACGCCGTCGTCCTCGTAGACGTCCTTGCGCTCCCCGCCGAGCGCGGCCTCGAGCCAGGCGATCCCCGCGTGCGCGTCGTCGTAGATCAGAGTGGGGTAGAGCGATTGCGACATGGCCGCACCGTAGACCCTGTCGCCTCGCGCGCGCCCGGTTATGCTCCTCACCTTCATGTCCGAGCTGAACCTCATCTTCCTCGGCCCTCCCGGAGCCGGGAAGGGCACCCAGGCCCAGCGCCTCGCCAAGGACTTCCGCCTGCCCTACGTCGCCACGGGCGACATGCTGCGCGCGGCGGTCAAGGAGGGGACGGAGCTCGGCGCCAAGGCCAAGGAGCACATGGACGCGGGGCGCCTCGTGCCCGATGATCTGATCATCGCCATGATCGCCGAGGAGATGGAGAAGCCCGAGACCGAGGACGGTTTCATCCTCGACGGCTTCCCGCGCAACACCACCCAGGCCGACGCGCTGGCCGAGGCGATGGACGACCGCGGCCGCTCGCTGACCGCCGCCCTGCTCATCGAGGTCCCCGACGACACGCTCGTCAAGCGGATCTCCGGGCGCCGCGTCTGCGTCAAGGCCGGCCACACCTACCACGTGGAGTCCGACCCGCCCAAGCACGAGGGCGTCTGCGACCAGGACGGCTCGCGGCTGATCCAGCGCGACGACGACAAGCCCGAGACCGTGCGCGAGCGCCTGGGGACCTACCACGAGCACACCGAGCCGCTGGTCGAGTACTACGAGGAGCGCGACCTGCTGCGCCGCTTCGACGGGACCCGCTCGCCGAGCGAGGTCCACGACCGCATCCGGGCGACGATCGCGACGCTGAAGCTCGAGGAGACCTTGTGATCATCAAGAAGTCCCCGGAGCAGATCGCCAAGATGGCGGCGGCCGGGGACGTGCTCGTGCGGACGCTCGCGCTGCTCGAGAGCAAGATCCGCCCGGGCGTGACGACCAAGGAGCTCGACACGGCGGCGGAGAAGTTCATCCGCTCCCAGGGCGCCGAGCCCGCCTTCAAGGGCTACCGCGGCTTCCCGGGCTCGATCTGCACCTCGCCGAACTCGATGGTCGTGCACGGGATCCCCGGCCGCTACGAGCTCCAGCGCGGCGACATCATCTCCGTCGACGTCGGCGTGATCCTCGACGGCTGGGTCGCCGACGCCGCCCGCACCTTCCCGGTCGGCTCGATCTCGCCCGTCGCCCGCCAGCTGCTCAAGACCACCGAGGAGGCGCTCTTCGCCGCCACGGAGCAGTGCCGCGTCGGCAACCGCCTCGGCGACGTCTCGCACGCCACCCAGGCCGTGGTCGAGGCCGCCGGCCTGTCGGTCGTCCGCTCGCTGGTCGGCCACGGGATCGGGCGCGACATGCACGAGGACCCGCAGATCCCCAACTACGGGCGCCCCGGCTCGGGGATCGAGCTCGAGGAGGGCATGGTGTTCGCCGTCGAGCCGATGGTCACCGCCGGGCGCCACGCGGTGCGCGTCGGGGACGATCAATGGGCGATCTACGCCCAGGACGGGTCGCTGGCCGCGCACTTCGAGTTCACGATCGCGATCACGGCCGACGGGCCCCGGATCCTCACCCCCTGGCACGACCACGCGGCCAAGGCCGCGGCGGCCTGAATCGCCGTAGCGCGGCGCCCGGACGGCCACGTCACACTGCTACCATCGACGGTCGCGCTCAGGGGCCTTCCGTACCCGTGCGCCTCAGCTCCTCGACTGTGGTAGCGGCGGCCGGAACGGCAGCCAGAGCTCAGTCGTCGGAATCAGATTGAAAGGGATCCCTTGAAGGTACGACCGTCGGTCAAGCCGATGTGCGAGAAGTGCAAGATCATCCGGCGCCACGGCGCCGTCCTCGTCATCTGCTCGAACCCGCGCCACAAGCAGCGGCAGGGCTAGGGGCTGACATGGCACGCATCGCCGGGATCAACATCCCCCTGAACAAGCGCGTCGAGGTCGGCCTCACGTACATCTACGGCATCGGCGACTCCACGAGCCGCCACCTGCTGTCCGACCTCAAGATCTCGCCGGACACCTACGTCCGCGACTTGACGGAAGACGAAGTGGCCCGCCTCCGCGACGCCGTCGACCGCGACCTGATGGTCGAGGGCGACCTGCGCCGCGAGCGCTCCCAGAACATCAAGCGGCTGATGGAGATCGGCTGCTACCGCGGGATCCGCCATCGCCGCGGCCTGCCCGTGCGCGGTCAGAACACCAAGACCAACGCGCGCACGCGGAAGGGCCCCAAGCGCATGTCGATCGCGGGCAAGAAGAAGGCGGTCAAGAAGTAGATGCCCGCTCCTCGCCGCCCCCAGCGTGGCCGTCGCCGCGTCCGCAAGAACATCCCCGTGGGCCAGGCCCACATCAAGACGTCGTTCAACAACACGATCGTGTCGCTGACCGACCGAGAAGGAAATGTCATCGCGTGGGAGTCCGCCGGCGGCGCCGGCTTCAAGGGCTCTCGCAAGTCGACGCCCTTCGCCGCGCAGGTCACGGCCGACGCCGCGGCGCGCAAGGGCATCGAACACGGCCTCCAGAAGGTCGAAGTCTTCGTCAAGGGCCCCGGCTCCGGCCGCGAGACGGCAATCCGCTCGCTCCAGGCCGCGGGGCTCGAGGTCTTGAGCGTCCGCGACGTCACGCCGCAGGCGCACAACGGTTGCCGCCCGAGAAAGCGGCGGAGGGTCTAAGTCATGGCGCGTGATACGAGTCCGCAGTGCAAGCAGTGCCGCCGCGAAGGGCAGAAGCTCTTCCTCAAGGGCGAGCGCTGCCTGACCGACAAGTGCGGCGTCGAGCGCCGCGGCTACCCGCCCGGAGAGCACGGCCGCGGCCGTCAGAAGCAGAGCGAGTACCGCGTGCAGCTGCGTGAGAAGCAGAAGGCCCGCCGCTACTACGGCGTCCTCGAGAAGCAGTTCCGCAACTACTACGACAAGGCCAGCCGCCAGCCCGGGATCACCGGCGAGAACCTCCTGCGCATGCTGGAGACGCGGTTCGACAACGTCCTCGTCCGCCTCGGCTTCGCCGCCTCGCGGCGCCAGGCCCGCCAGCTCATCCGCCACGGCCACTGGACCATCAACGGCCGCCGGGTGGACATCCCCTCCTACCAGGTCCGCGAGAACGACGTGATCGCCGTCAAGGGAAGCTCCTCGGCCAAGCAGATCATCTCCGACGCGACCGAACTGACCGGCCAGGTGCCGGCCTGGCTGCAGGCCGACCTCGAAGGGCTTTCCGCGAAGGTGCTGCGCAAGCCGGACCGGCGAGAGATCGCCGCGCCCGTGCAGGAGCAGCTCATCGTCGAGCTCTACTCGAAGTAGCCGCACCACGCACTGATCGCGCGGCCCCCGTCGCCGCGTGCCGAACCCCCCGCCAGAAGGAACTCATGCTCGACCTCCAGACACCCAACATGAAGATCGAGAACGTCGCGAGCAACCGCGACGAGGTGGTCATCGAGCCGCTCGAGCGCGGCTTCGGCTACACCTACGGCAACTCGCTGCGCCGCGTGCTGCTGTCCTCGCTGACGGGCGCCGCGGTGACCTCCGTTCGCGTGGAGGGCGTGGCCCACGAGTTCTCGACCGTCAAGGGCGTCTCCGAGGACGTCACGGACATCATCCTCAACCTCAAGGGCGTCGTCTGCCGCATGCACGACCAGGCCGACGAGGTCGAGGCCCCGCTGATCGCCTCCGGTCCCGGTGAGATCACCGCGAAGGACATCGACCTGCCCTCGGGCGTCGAGATCCTCAACCCGGACATCCACATCGCCACCCTCGAGCAGGACACCAAGCTCGAGATGTACATCACGATCGGCCGTGGCCGCGGCTACCGCCCGGCCGAGGACAACAAGTCCGACGACCAGCCGATCGGCGTGATCCCGATCGACTCGATCTTCTCGCCGGTCCGCCGCGTGGCCTACACGGTCGAGCCCGCCCGCGTCGGGCAGCGCACCGACTACGACAAGCTCGTCCTCGACATCGAGACCAACGGCGCGATCGAGCCGCAGGCCGCGCTGCGCGAGGCCTCCGAGCTCCTGATCAGCCAGCTGGCGATCTTCTCCGACGCCGACCGCATCGCCGAGCTGCGCGACGCGGTCCCGAGCGTCATCGAGGCCGGTGCCGGCACGGCCGGCGCGGCCGCCGCCGCCGGCGGCCGTCCGGGCAACGCCATGGACGACATCCTCATCGAGGAGCTCGAGCTCGGCGTCCGGTCCTACAACTGCCTCAAGCGCGCCGGCATCCAGACGGTCGGCGACCTCGTCTCCAAGAGCGAGGCCGAGCTCAACGCGATCCCGAACTTCGGCAAGAAGTCGATCGACGAGGTCGTGGAGACGCTCGAGGCCCGCGGCCTCGGGCTGCGGGAGGACTAGGGGCCATGCGCCACCAGCGTCAGCGCTACCAGCTCTCGCGCAGCGCCTCGCACCGCAAGGCGTTGCTGCAGAACCTCTGCCGAGAGGTGATCGAGCACGAGCGCATCAAGACCACGCACACGAAGGCCAAGGCGACGCGGCCGGAGATCGAGAAGCTGATCACGCTGGCCAAGCGCGGCGATCTGCACGCGCGCCGTCAGGCGCTGTCGGTGCTCGGGCACGACAAGTACCTGACGCACAAGCTCTTCGAGGAGATCGCCCCGCGCTACGGCGGCCGTTCCGGCGGCTACACGCGGATCCTCAAGCTCGGGCCGCGTCGTTCGGACGCCACCGAGATGGCGTACCTCGAGCTGGTCTGACTGCCCGGCTGACGCTGGAGTACGACGGCGCCGGCTTCGCCGGCTGGGCGATCCAGCCCGGCAAGCGCACCGTGCAGGAGGTCGTCGAGGCGGGCCTGGCCCGCCTGGCCTCCGGGCGCGGGGTCCCGCTGACCGTCGCCGGGCGCACCGACGCCGGCGTGCACGCCTGGGCGCAGGTCGCCTCGCATCCCGGTGAGCCGTTCGCGCTGCGAGCGCTCAACGGCGTCTTGCCCGACGACGTCTCCGTGCTGTCCTCCGAGGCCGCGCCGGACGACTTCGACGCCCGCGGCGACGCGACGTCGCGGGCCTACCGCTACCGGGTCTTCACGCGCTCGGAGCCGAGCGTGTGGGAGCGCCGGCGGGCCTTCTGGTACCCGCGCCCGCTCGACCCCGACGTGCTCGACGCCTGCGCGGTCCACCTGGCCGGCGAGCGCGACTTCACCGCCTTCACCCCGAGCGAGGGCGGCCACCGGCACTTCACGCGCCGCGTGCTGCGGGCCGGGTGGCGGCGCGACGGCGACGTGCTCGAGTTCTGGATCGAGGCCGACGCCTTTCTGCGCCACATGAACCGCGTGCTCGTGGGGACGATGCTCGAGGCCGCCATCGGGCGGCGCACCGCCGACGAGTTCGGGGCGCTGCTCGAGGGGCGGCCGCGCGCCGAGGCGGGAGCGACCGCGCCGCCGCACGCCCTCGCCCTGGTGGGCGTGGGGTACGGCGGCGCCCCGGTCCTCCGGTCGCCCCTGGGAGAGGGTCTCGTCTAGCCGTTCTGCGAGGCGCTGTCGGCGTACTCGTCGCCCTTCTCGGGCGCGCCCGAGGCCCCGTGGCCCTGGTAGATCAGCGTGCTGCCCGACGTCGACAGGGTCGACGAGCCGGGGACGACGGTCACGCTGCCGGCCGTCGCGTGCGAGCCGATCTTCTCGCCGGGCGAGCCGACGGCGAGGTCGACCAGGCCGTCGCCGTTGCCGTCGGCCGTGCCGATCGCCTGGCCGAACGCGTCGCCCTTCTCGGCCACGCCCGGGATCCCCGGCGTGTTCTGGGTCCAGCCCTTCGAGCCCGAGAACGCCAGGCCGCTCGCGCCGCCGCGGATCACGTGGATCTCGCCGGCGCCGAACGCCTTGCCGACGCCCTCGCCCGGCGCGCCGATCGCGAGCTCGCGGTAGCCGTCGCCGGTCATGTCGGCGACGGCCA
Source organism: uncultured Solirubrobacterales bacterium (assembly GCA_963737395.1). Lineage (GTDB taxonomy): Bacteria > Actinomycetota > Thermoleophilia > Solirubrobacterales > Solirubrobacteraceae > JBBQAA01. Next base: position 42,791 of record CAVTSQ010000012.1, read on the forward strand.
GGGCGCGGCCGAACGCGTCGCCCTTCTCGGGCACGCCGGGGACGCCCGGGGTGTCCTGCGTGACGAGCTTCGACCCCTTCTGGCCGGAGGCCGCCAGGACGATCGCGGCGCCGGCGTCGGTGTGCCTGCCGATGTCCTCGCCCGGGACGCCGATGGCGATCTCCGCCGCCGGGGTGCCGAAGAGGTTGCCGGCGGCGAGGCTCGCGCCCATCGCGTCGCCGCGCTCGGAGCGGGCGCCGACGCCGGCCGAGCCCTGCGTGACGAAGCGGTCGATCGCCGAGATGCCGGCGGCCGAGCCGCGGATGAGCTGCACGCCGCCCGCGTCCTTGATGCCGGCGGTGTCCTCGCCGGGCACGCCGACGATCAGGTCGGCGAGGCCGTCGCCGGTCTCGTCGGCCAGCGCCACGGCGGCGCCGAACTCGTCGCCCTTCTCGGCCGCGCCCTGGATGCCGGGCGTGTCCTGGGTGATCTCCTGGCCGCCGTCGGCCAGGGCGGTCGAGGTGCCGCGGAACAGCAGCACGCGGCCGCGGCCGTCCGAGAAGCCGGCCGCGCCCGCGGCCAGGTCGGCCCGGTGGTCGCCGTCGACGTCGCCGACGGCCAGCGCGCCGCCGAGCCGGGCGTGCGAGCCGCCGCCCGAGACGCCGATCAGGCGCGCCTTGGCGGTGTTGAGCCCGGTCGGGGAGCCGGGGATCACGACGATCGCGCCGGCGTCGACGCCGCGGCCGGTGTTCTCGCCCGGGGCGCCGATCGCGAGGTCGTCGAAGCCGTCGCCGTTGAAGTCGCCGGCCGCGACCGCGCCGCCGAACTCGTCGCCCCGCTCGTTGACGCCCGGGATGCCCGGGGTGTTCTGGTGGATCAGGCGCTCCTGGCCCTTGGCGCCGAAGCCGCTGGCGCTCGCCATGAGCACGGAGACGCCGCCGGCGCGGGTCGAGCCGATCGCCTCACCCGGCACGCCGAGCGCGAGGTCGGTGCGCCCGTCGCCGTTGAAGTCGCCGGCCGCCTGGCCGGCGGGGGGCGAGGCGACCGTGCGCGCCGCGCCCGAGATCGCCTGCGAGACCGAGGCCGCGGCGTAGACCGAACGGCTGTCGGAGGTGACCGCGACGCCGTTGGCGCCGTTGAGCGCCGGGCCGGTGGCGCAGGCGCCGCTCGAGCCGGTCTGGCTGATGCAGCCGACGGGCAGCGCCGCGCCGCCGGAGAGCGCCAGGGCCGAGACGGCGTCGCTGACGCTGCTCGCCACGTAGGCGAAGTCCCCGGCGCGGGTCAGCGCGACCGACGAGGCCCCGTTGAGGCCGCTGCCGTCCACGCACGGGCCGGCCCCGGTCTCGCTGACGCAGCCGGTCGTGGCGGCCGACTGGCCGAGGCCGCCCGACGGATCGGTCGGCAGCACCGCCAGCGCATCCGAGTTCCGCGAGGCGGCGTACACGGTCCTTGAGTCGGGGGAGACGGCGAGGCCCACCGGCGCGTCGAGCGCCCGGCCGTCGCGGCAGTCGCCGCCCGTCCCCGTCTCGCTGATGCAGGCCGCGACGCCGGCCGGCACGGTGAGCGCGCCGGTCGAGACGTTGCGGGTCAGCGTGGCGACGGTGTCGTCGGCGCCGGCGGCCGCGTAGAGCGCGCCGCCGTTGGGGGCGATCGCCAGGTCGGCGGCGCCGAGGTGCGGCGCGACGGCGCAGCCGTCGGCGCTCGCGGCCTCAGAGAGGCAGCCGGCCGTGGCGCCGAGCTGGAGCAACGCGCCGGTCGAGGTGTTGCGCGCGAAGACCGCGATCGAGTTGGTGCTGCCGTCGCGCGAGCCGACGTAGACGAACCGGCCGTCCGGGCTGACCGCGACGGAGCGGGCGCTCGTCAGGGCGCGGCCGTCGGCGCAGGCGCCGCCGGTCCCGCCCTGGCTGACGCAGCCGGCCGTGCCGGCGAGCTGGGTCAGCGCGCCGCTGGTGGCGTTGCGGGCGAGCACGACGACCGCGTTGGAGGTCTGCGCGGCCACGTAGAGGTTCTTGCCGTCGGGCGAGAGCGCGAGGTCGTTCGCGCCCGAGAGCGCCGTGCCGTTGCCGCACTGCCCGCCGGTCCCGTTCTCGGTGATGCAGCCTGCCGTGCCGCCGGCCTGGGCCAGCGCGCCGGAGCGCGGGTCGCGCGTGGCGACGGCGACGCCCTCGGTCGAGGCGGAGTAGACCTGCTTGCCGTCGGAGCTCGCGGCGACGTCGACGGGCGCGGAGAGCGCGCGGCCGTCGCCGCAGGCGCCGGCGGTGCCGGTCTGGCTCAGGCAGCCGGTCGGCGAGGCGAGCGGGGTCAGGCCGCCGGCGGCGGCGTGCGCGGCGGCAGGCGCCACGGCGAAGATCAGACAGAGGCAGAGCAGGGTCCCCCGGACATGGGTCCGGGCCGGGCGGCTGAGCAAGGACAAGGGCGTCTCCCGACGGTCGCTGGTCGTGGGTAGAACCCACCGGATCCGTCAAGGTTGCGTGTGTGCGCAGGCTCGTCGACGCCATGAACGTGATCGGTTCGCGTCCTGACGGTTGGTGGCGCGACCGCGACGGCGCGGGCCGCCGGCTGGTCGCCGCGCTGGAGGCCTGGGCGCGGGAGACGGGGGAGGAGGTGGCGGTCGTCTTCGACGGCCGGCCCTTCGCCGTCGAGGCGTCGCTGGTCGACGTGGCGTGGGCCGAGCGCGCGGGCCGCGACGCGGCCGACGACACGATCGCCGCGCGGGTCGAGGCCGACGCCGACCCGTCGTCGCTGCTCGTCGTCACCTCCGACGCCGGCCTCGCCGCTCGGGTGCGGGCGGCCGGCGGCGAGGTCGAGGGCGCGGGCGGCTTCCGCGGGCGGCTCGGGTACTAGCGCACCACCCGGAAGCCCAGGTGCGTCGCGGCGGGGGTCGCCAGCACCTGGGTCGGCTCGAGGCCGATCGCCGCGTCGAGGTGCGCGAACAGCGGCGTGCCGCCACCGAGCAGGACGGGGACGACGTGCACGCGGATCTCGTCGACGAGGCCGAGCGGGAGCCCCTGCTGCATGACGGTCGCCCCGTGCAGGCCGACGACCTTGTCGCCCGCCGTCTCCTTGGCCTGCTCGATCGCGCTGGCCACGCCGTCGGTGACGAACGTGAAGACCGGCGAATGCGAGCTCGTCGGCGCGTGGTGGGTGACCACGAAGCAGGGGGTGTCGCCGACCGGGCCGCCCTCGCCCCAGCCGCCGTCGCCCTCGTTCTTCTCGAACGACGTGCGCCCCATCACGACGGCGCCGACGCCGTCGATCATCTCCTGCAGCATGGCCCGGTCCTCGTCCGTCGCCGCCACGGACAGCCAGTCGTGCAGCATTCCCGCGCCGTCGCCGAACGGGTTCTCGCGGCTGTCGTTCGGTCCGGTGACGTACCCGTCGAGCGACATCGACATGTCGCAGATCACGCGTGCCACGGGTTCTCCTCCTCAAGCGTTAGTGCACCGATCGGTGCAGCTTAGCCGGACTCCGCGGCGGGCGGCCGCCGGACACCTTCGCCGCCCCTCCGACCCATACCCTGGAGGGGACGATGCAGGTCCTGCTCACCAACGACGACGGGATCGCCGCCGAGGGCCTGCAGACCCTCCGCCGCGCGCTGGCCGGCCTGGCCGACGTCGAGCTCGCGACGATCGCCCCGGACGGCAACCGGTCGGCGATCGCCCGCGGGATCACGACGCGGCGCCCGCTCACGGTCGAGCGCGTCGACTTCGACGACGGCACCCACGGCTTCCAGACCGACGGGACGCCGACCGACTGCGTCCGGCTGGCCTCGCTGGGGCTGATCGACGGCTTCACGCCGCAGCTCGTCGTCTCCGGCATCAACCACGGCGCGAACCTGGCCGACGACATCGCCTACTCGGGCACGGTCGCCGCCGCCTTCGAGGGCGTCGTGCTCGGCCTGCCGGCGATCGCGGTCTCCCAGCAGGGCCGCGAGGGCGACTTCGACTTCACCGCCGCCGCGCGCTTCGTCGCCAACCTCGTCGACGAGCTCGACGCGGTGCCCATCCGCCGCGGGACCCTGCTCAACGTCAACGTCCCGGCCGGCGAGCCGCGCGGCGTCGAGGTCGCCGCGATCGGCAAGCGGATCTACGACGACGCGCTCGAGCTGCTCGACGGGCAGGACGGCCGCCGCACGTACCGCATCTACGGCGTCGAGCCCGGCTCCGAGGAGGAGCCCGGGACCGACACGAACGCCGTTGCGGAGGGACGCATCGCAGTGACGCCGCTGCACTTCGACCTGGCCGACCGCGAGGGGATCGACGTCCTCGCCGGACTCGATCTCGAACGGCTCGCCGGACAGGCCGGGGAGCGCACGTGAGCCCGAGGACGAAGGCGCCCAAGGCCCGCGCGGCGGAGCTGCGCAAGATCATCGCCGGGCACGACCACCGCTACTACGTCCTCGACGACCCGGAGATCGCCGACGACGACTACGACGCGCTGATCGACGAGCTGCGCGCGATCGAGGCCGAGCACCCCGACCTCGTCACGCCCGACTCGCCGACCCAGCGCATCACCGGCGAGCCGATCTCGTCGCTGGAGAAGGTCGAGCACCTCCAGCCGATGCTCTCGCTGGCCAACGCGCGCACCGAGGAGGAGATCCGCGCCTGGGTGCAGCGCATGCGTTCCCATCTAGCGCGGGAAGGCATCGAGGACCCGGACTTCGCCTACGTCTGCGAGCCGAAGATCGACGGCCTCGCGATGTCGCTGCTCTACGAGGACGGCGTGTTCGTCCGCGGCGCCACGCGCGGCGACGGGACGATCGGCGAGGACGTCACGCACAACATGCGCACGATCCCGGCGATCCCGCTGCGGATCGAGGACGCCCCGCCGCTGCTCGAGGTCCGCGGCGAGGTCTACATGTCGCTGGCCGACTTCGCCGCGCTCAACGACCGCCGCGCCGCGGCCGGGCTGTCGACGTTCATGAACCCGCGCAACTCCGCCGCGGGGACGATCCGCCAGCTCGACCCCAAGCTTGCCGCCGAGCGCCCGCTGTCGATGTGGTGCTACGGCATCGGCGCTCGCGAGGGCCTCTCGCTGTCCTCCCACTGGGAGTCGCTCGAGTGGCTGCGCGAGCACGGCTTCCGCGTCAACCCCGACGTCGTGCGCCTGACCTCCGAGGAGGAGGTCGTCGCAGCAGTGCCTGGCCTGGCAGGAGCGTCGCGCCGGGCTCGAGTTCGAGATCGACGGGGTGGTCGTCAAGGTCGACGACGGCAACCTGCAGCGCCGCCTCGGCGTCGTCGGGCGCGACCCGCGCTGGGCGATCGCCTGGAAGTTCCCGCCGACGACCAAGGTCACGACCCTGACGTCGGTGATGTGGAACGTCGGCAAGTACGGCGACCTGCACCCGTTCGCCGTGCTCGAGCCCGTCGGGATCGCCGGCGTGACGGTCAAGCTCGCCACGCTGCACAACGAGGAGGACCTCGAGCGCAAGGACATCCGTCCCGGCGACGAGGTGATCGTGCTGCGCGCCGGCGACGTGATCCCCCAGGTCCTGAGCCCGGCGCCCCACGCGGCCGAGAAGAAGGACCGCCAGCCGCCGCCCCGGCCGCCGGAGAAATGCCCGAGCTGCGGCACGCCGACGGTCAAGCCCGACGACTCGGTCTTCACCCACTGCCCGAACCGCACGGCCTGCCCCGACCAGCAGTGGCAGCGGCTCAAGCACTACGCCTCGCGCGGCGCGATGGACATCGACGGCCTGGGCGAGGAGCGCGTCTCGCAGATCATGAAGGCGGGCCTGGCCACGCTGCCGCCCGACCTCTACCGGATCACGGTGGAGCAGCTCGCGGCGCTCGAGGGCTACGGGGAGACGAGCGCGACGCGCCTGGTCGAGGCGATCGCCGCCACCCGCGAGCGGCCCTTCGGCCGCGTGCTGTTCGGGATCGGCCTCGAGGGCGTCGGCTTCGTCACCGGCGGCAACCTGGCCATGCGCTTTCGCACGATCGAGAACCTGCTCGCCGCGAGCGCCGAGGAGATCGCCGAGACCCCGGGCGTCGGGCCCAAGAACGCCGAGCTGATCCACGGCCAGCTCCAACGCGAGGACTTCCGCGAGCTGATCGCCGACCTCCAGGCGCAGGGCGTGAAGATGGAGGAGGAGGGCGCGCCGCCCGGCGAGGGGCCGCTGTCGGGCAAGACGCTCGTGCTCACCGGCAGCCTGCCCACCCTGACCCGTGAGGAGGCGACGCTGAAGATCCAGGGCGCGGGCGGGCGCGTCACGAGCTCGGTGTCGAAGAAGACCGACTACGTCGTGGCCGGCGAGTCGCCGGGCACCAAGCTCGAGAAGGCCGAGCGCCTCGGCGTCGAGGTCCTCGACGAGGACGGCCTCGAGGAGCTGCTCGCCGCGCCTAGCCCTGCTTGACCATGGCCACGGCCATGGCGTTCTGCAGGCGCCGGGCGGAGTCCGGGTAGACGCGGTTCATCATGATCGCGAAGGCCAGCGTGCGGCCGGACTTCGTGAAGCAGTACCCGGCCAGGGCGGAGACGTCGTTGAGCGTGCCGGTCTTGGCGCGGCAGCTGCTCTGCGCCGCCGTCCCGCGCATGCGATCGGCCAGCGTCCCCGTCTTGCCGGCGATCGCCAGCGAGGAGCGGAAGGCGGCGCTGCCGCGCATCGCGCGCAGCAGGGTGACGACCTGGCGCGGGGAGGAGCGGTCGCGGCGCGAGAGGCCCGAGCCGTCGACCATCGTCGGCCCGACGCCGAGCTTGGCCGCCTGGGCGCGGACGATCCTCGCGCCCGCCGCCGTGCTGCCCGAGGTGCCGAGCTGCCGCCCGAGGTCCTTGACGAGCGTCTCGGCGTAGAAGTTGTCGGACGGCGTGTTGGTGCGCAGCACGAGCGTCTTGAGCGGGATCGAGTTGAGCACGGCGAGCTGGCGCGAGCCCTTGGGCGTCGTCATCGCCTTGGACGCGCCCGTGATCTTGATCCCGCGCGCCTTGAGCGCCCGTCGCGAAGCCCTGGGCCGCGTTGAGCGGCGGGTTGGACACGTAGCCGTGGAAGACGTTGCGCTTGTAGGTCAGCCCCGAGAGCGGCTCCACGTCGGGGGACCAGTTGTAAGAGGACGAGGGCACGCCGCGGCGCGAGTCGAGGTAGCTCTCGTCACCGGCCACCGAGCCCGAGACCTTCCGCAGGCCCTCGCCGTAGAGGTTGCTCGCGAGCACGCCGACGCCGTAGGCGCCGAGCGTCGGGTCGCCGCCGCCCTTGAGGTAGAGGTTGCCGTGCAGGACGCCGGCCTCGTCCAGCGTGCCGCGGGCCAGCGCCTTGGTCTTGAAGTGGAAGCCCGGGCCCAGGCGCTTGAGCGCCGTGCTCGTCGTCCACAGCTTCTCGACCGACGCCGGCATCCGGCGCGTGCGCTCGCGCAGCGAGTAGACCGTGTCGCCCGTGGCGGCGTCGACGACGAGCGCGCCGGACGTGCGGCTGGTCTTCTTCATCTGCGCTCCGAGCGAGCCGGCGAGGGTCGCCGCTGCGGCCGGAGCGGCGAGCACCAGACCGAGGGCGATGGTCGCGATGAGCAGGACTCCTCGTCGCAAGCGGACCACTATGGCAAGGCCCGACGGGCCGCACCATAAAGATGCGCGCCGGTCCGAACGCAGACGTACACTTGCCCTGTGGGCACGGTGCACGAGCTTCCCGGCGGCCGAGGCAAGGGCCGGCGGACGCCCTCGCGACGCCCGCGCCGCTCGAAGACCGCGCTCGTGCTCGGCGGCGGCGGCTTCACCGGCGGCGTCTACGAGATCGGCGCGCTGCGCGCGCTGGATCTGCTCTCGGTCAACGCGAGCATCAACGACTTCGACGTCTACGTCGGGACGAGCGCCGGCTCGTTCGTCGCCGCGCTGACGGCCAACGGCGTCACGCCGGAGGAGATGATGCGCGTCGTCTCCGGTCAGGTCCCGACGCCGTTCAAGGACATCGACGTCGGCAGCCTCCTGCGGCCCAACCTCTCCGAGGCGGCCAAGCGCGCCGCACTGCTGCCCTTCAAGCTCGCCGGCGTCGCGCGCAACCTCGCCGGCCAGGTCGGCAAGCTCCACCAGATCACCGCGGTCGACCTCGTCCTCGGCCTCGCCGAGGCGCTGCCGTCGGGCATGTACTCGGGCGCGGGCGTCGAGTCCTACCTGCGCCAGGTGCTCTCCGACCCCGACCGCACCGACGACTTCCGCCTGCTCGATCCCGAGCTCTACCTGGCCGCGACCGACCTCGACACGTGCGAGCGCATCGTCTTCGGCGCCGAGGGCTGGGACGACGTGCCGATCTCCACCGCCGTGCGCGCCTCGACCGCGCTGCCGATGGTCTACAAGCCCGTCGAGGTCAAGGACCGCGAGCTGATCGACGGCGGCATCGTCTCGACGACCAACGTCGACATCGCCGTCGAGGCCGGGGCGAAGCTGATCGTCGTCGTCAACCCGCTCGTGCCCTACGTCAACGACTTCGAGCAGACGATCCCCACGCTGACCGGCTCGCGCCCGCGGCGGATCTCCGACATGGGCTTCCCGCAGATCGGCTACCAGACGTTCAAGCTGCTGGCCTACCAGCGCCTGCACGAGATCGCGCGCGGGTGGGAGGATCGCTACCCGGGCGTGGACATCGTCCTGATCGAGCCGGGCCCGACCGACGAGCTGATGTTCCGCACGAGCATCATGAACTTCTCCTCGCGCATCGAGGTGGCCAAGCACGGCTTCGAGTCGGTCACGCTCAAGCTCGCCGAGGACTACGACTCGTTCAAGGAGGTCTGCGGCCGCCACGGCATCGAGATCTCCGCCACGCGCGTCAAGAAGGTCGTCGGGCACTTCTCCGCCGAGCGCGAGAAGACCCGCGCGTGGCGCAAGATCCTCGAGCAGACGACCTCCACGCTCCTGCGCCAGTCGGCGCAGGACGGCTCCTAGCTCCTAGTCCTCGGCCGCGCCGGCCAGCGCGGTCAGCAGGCGGTCGCTGGCGCCGGGCGACTGGACCTGGGCGCGCACGTGGTCGAGGTCGTTCCAGGCCGCGCCGCCGGCCACCCGGACCGCGCCGCGGTCCAGGCGGGCGGCGAGCTTCTCGCCGCCGGTGCCGGGCAGGGCGATCCACAGCGCGTTGGACTCCCCGGGTGTGACTCGTAGGGGCTCTCGCGCAGCTCGCCGAGGATCCGCTCGCGCTCGCGCCACACGAGCTCGCGGCGGCGGGCGACGAGCGGGCCGCAGTCGACGAGCGCCTCGAGCGCGCCGGCCTGGACCGGGGTGGCGAGCGCGCCGGCGGGCGCCACGCCCGTCAGCTCCTCGGCCGCGTCGGCCGGGCCGATCGCCCAGCCGCAGCGCAGCCCGGCGAGCCCGTAGGCCTTGGAGAGCGTGCGCACGACCAGCGTGCGCGGGTGCTCGTCGGTCAGCGCGATCGCGTCGTTGCGCCGGTCGTCGGGCAGGAAGTCGACGAGCGCCTCGTCGATCAGCAGCCACGCCGCCTCGGGCAGGCCGTTGGCCAGGGCGCGCATCCCCTCCGGCGAGAGCGCCTCGCCGGTCGGGTCGTTGGGGTTGCCGAGCACGACGGCGCGGGTGCGCTCGGTCACCGCCGCGAGCAGGCGCTCGGCGTCGAGCGGCCCGGTCACGGGGACGGGCCTGGCGCCCGCCGTGCGGACCATGGCGGGCAGGAAGCGGTAGGTCGGCCAGGGCATGACCACCTCGTCGCCCTCGGCGGCCAGCGTCCGCAGGGCGCTCTGGAGCAGCTGGGCGGCGCCGTGGCCGGCGACGACGCGCTCGGGCTCGACGCCGGAGCGCCGGGCGATCTCGCGCCGCAGCTCGATCGCGTGCGGATCGGGCGGGCGGTTGAGCGCGCGCCGCGCGGCGTAGGTGATCGCGGCGACGACGTCGGGGTGGGGGAACTCGTGCCAGTGCACGCCCGAGAGGTCGAGCGTGTCGACGATCGCGAGCGCCTTGGCGCGGCGCTCGTCGGCGACCTGCCGGTAGAGCTCGCTCTCCTCCTCGCCGGTCATGCCGGAGAACTGCCGGTAGTAGTCGCGCAGGCCCATCGCGAGGCCCCGGGGCTAGAGCGAGATCGCCGCCGCCGGAGAGGTTGGCGCCGGAGAAGAGCAGCAGCCAGCCGGTGAAGATCGCCGCGCCGATCGCGCAGGTGATCCCGAAGACCTTCGCGACCGACGCCCTCGCGCTGGTCGTGCCCGGCGGCGCGGCGCGCGAGGATCCAGACGGAGTCGAGCCGCTTGCAGATCACGAGGCCGAGCATCAGGCAGGCCATCAGCCCGGCGAAGGCGACGAGGATCCCGGCCGAGACCGAGTTCGTCCAGTACTGGACGCGGCCGCCGATCCACAGCCAGCCGGCGGGGAGCGGGCCCCAGAACGACAGGCAGATCAGCCCCATGAGCAGCAGGAGCAGGCCGGCGATCAGCCCGTCGACGTGCTGGCGGCGCGAGCTGCCCGCGCTCAGGGGTGTCGCGGTAGCGGACGGGCTTGGTGCCCGGGCGGCGGCCGATGAAGAGGCCGCCGTTGTCTGTGGGGTCCGTCCGCACCTACTGAACGGTACCGCTCAGTAGAGCGCGTCGAACCGGGCGGCGTAGACGTCGTTGACGACGTTGCGCTTGACCTTGAGCGTCGGCGTCAGCTCGCCGGTCTCCTGGGAGAGGTCGTGGTCGAGGATCGTGAACTTCTTGATCTGCTCGACCTGGGCGTACTTCGCGTTGACGCGATCGAGCTCGGCCTGGATCAGCGCGTGGACGTCGTCGTCCTCGGCCAGCGTCGGCGACGTCCTCGGAAAGGCCGCGCTCGCGGGCCCACGGGACGATCTCCTCCTCGTCGAGCGTGATCAGCGCGACGGGGTAGGGCCGGCGGTCGCCGTGCATCACGGCCTGGGAGATCCAGCGCGACTGCTTGAGGTCGTTCTCGAGGTTCGCCGGCGTGATGTTCTTGCCGCCCGCGGTGATGATGATGTCCTTCTTGCGGCCGGTGATCGAGAGGAAGCCGTCCTCGTCGAGCGAGCCGAGGTCGCCCGTGTGCAGCCAGCCGTCCGCGATCGCGCCGAAGGACTTCTCGGCGTCCTTGTAGTAGCCCTCGAAGATGTGCGGGCCGCGGATCAGGACCTCGCCGTCGTCGGCGATCTTGACCTCGCAGCCGGGGATCGCGCGGCCGACGGTGCCGAAGCGGTGGTTCTCGACCGTCGAGTAGGTCGCCACGGTCGAGGTCTCGGTCATCCCGTAGCCCTCGAGCACGGGCACGCCGGCGGCGTAGAAGAACTCGAGGATCTCGCGCGCGATCGGCGCCGCGCCGGAGGTCGCCTGGCGCACGTTGCCGCCGAACGCGGCGCGCACCTTGGAGAACAGCGCCTCGTCGGCCTGGGCGAAGCCCGCGCGCGAGCTCGTCGGGGATCTCCTCGCCGGCGACCTCCTTGAGGCGGTAGGCCATGCCGACCTCGACCGCGGCCTTGATCCGCTCGGGGTCGTCGGCCATGTTCGTGACCAGCGTGTAGAGCTTCTCGAAGATCCGCGGGACCGACGGGAAGTAGGAGGGCTTGACCTCGGAGAGCTCGGGGATGATCTGCTGCGTGTCGCCGCCGAAGTAGGCGAGCTCGCCGCCGGCGTCGAACGAGCCGAGCTGGATGAGCAGCGCGAACGAGTGGGCCAGCGGGAGGAAGAGGTAGGTCGTCTCGCCGCCGTGGATGACGCCGGCGCGCAGGCACATGTCGAGCACGCGAGCGGTAGTTGCCGTGCGTGAGCACGCAGCCCTTCGGCGGGCCGGTCGTGCCCGACGTGTAGATGAAGGTGAAGGGGTCGTCGGGGCCGACCGCGTCCGAGCGCTCGCGCAGCGTCGCCTCGTCGCGCGCCGCGCCGCGCGCGGCGAGGTCGTCGAGCGCGATGACCTCGTCGGCGGCCACGCCGGTCGGGTCGATCACGGCGATCCAGCGCAGCTCGGGCAGGCCGCTCGCGGACCGCGAAGATCTTCGTCGACCTGGGCCGCGTCCTCGCAGACCACGCCGACCGCGCCGGAGTTGCCGGCGACCCACTCGCACTCCTCCGGGGAGTTCGTCGGGTAGATCGGGACGACGACGCCGCCGGCGGCCGAGATCGCGAAGTCGGCGAACGTCCACTCCTCGCGGGTGTTGGCGAGGATGCAGACGCGCTCGCCGGGCTCGAGCCCGAGGTCGACCAGGCCGCGGCCGAGCGCGGACACGCGCTCCCACACGTCGGCGAAGGACAGGGTGCGCCAGCTCCCGTCGCGCTTGGAGCGGATCGCCGGCTGCGTCGCCGTACTTCTCGGCCGCGGCCCGCGGCGAGGTCGGCGATCGTCTTCGAGCCGGTCGAGCTCGCGGTCGCTGGCTTCCATCTGGCGGCGTCCTCCCTCGGGTCTCACTGGTCCGGCGGCCGAATCCTACGGGCCCGTTAACGACGCGGCCCCGCCGATGGCGGGGCCAGGAACGCCCGGAACGTGGTCGGCGCGCTAGGCGCGGGCAGGCTCCGGCTCCGCCGTCTGGACGGAGAGGCTCGTCTGGAAGAGCGTCTTGTCGATTCGTCCCTGGAAGATGGGCACCCCGTGCTCCATGCACTTCTCGATCACTTCTCGGCGGTCGAGTCCGGACTCGCGGGCGAGCTCGGTGGGCGTGAGGTGAATGGCCATCGGCGTGGGGACCCCCTGGGTAGCTGCTACCGATCGAAACCCGTTTATACCGGCTCGCGCGGACGCGCTCAATCGGTCATGTGGGTTTTCTCACCGCTCCGCGCGACAAATGCCGGCGCGCCAGATCGCGCCACGCCGGCTGGTTCGCCCGCGTACGCGGGGAGAACAGTGTGTGCCCGCCTCCGGTTTCGGAAACGCCGTCTGAACGGTAAAGTTCGTATGAAGGTCCAGGGGCGCACGGAACGCGCCCGGACACGAGACAGGGGACACGAGGACGATGGCCGCAACGCTCACGCCCGAGCGCGCCCACGAAGACCAGTCGGACACCGATCTCGTCGCCGCCGTGCGCGCAGGCGACGACGCCGCGTTCGCCGCGCTCTACTCGCGCTATCACGCCGCGATCGTCCGCTTCGCCCACGGGATGATGCGCGACTGGGCCCGGGCCGAGGACGTCTCCCAGGACGTCTTCATCTCGGCGCTGCGCCGCATGCGCGAGACCGACCGTCGCCATCGACTTCCGCCCCTGGATCTACGAGATCGCCCGCAACGCCTGCATCGACCAGTTCCGCCGCGCCAAGCGCGGCGAGGAGCTCCCGATCGACGGCGACGCGCTGCGCCCGCGCGAGCGGGCCGAGCTCGCCGACCGCCGCGCCGTGCCCGAGCGCGCGGCCGAGGTCGGGGAGCAGATGGACCACCTCCGCGGCGCCTTCGGCGGGCTGTCCGACAACCATCACCGCATCCTCGTGCTGCGCGAGTTCGAGGGCCTGTCCTACCACGAGATCGGCGAGCGGATGGGCCTGACCCGGCCGTCGGTCGAGTCCACCCTGTTCCGCGCCCGGCGCCGCCTGGGCGAGGAGTACGCGGACGTCCAGACCGGCCGTCGCTGCGACGACGTACGCGAGGCGCTCGGCCCGGTGGCCGGCGGCATCGCCGGTGCCCGCGAGCGCCGCCGCGTCCAGCGTCACCTCGCCTGGTGCTCGTCCTGCCGCAGCGCGGCGCGCCGCGCCGGCCTCGAGAACGGCGAGGTCCTCGTGCCCGAGGGCGTCGGCTCCCGCGCCGCCGCGCTGCTGCCGCTGCCCGCGCTCCCCTCGATCGTCTTCGACCCGGCCGCGAGCTGGTTCAAGGCCACGGCGGTCGCGCTCGGCTTGGCCGCGGCGAGCACCGGCGCGAGCCTCGCCGTCTACGCCGTGCCCGACAAGCCCCTCCACAAGCCGCTCGCGCCGCACATCGCCGTCCCGGCGCCACGCCGCGCAGGACGCGTCGATCGGCCACGCGCTCCGCGCCCGCGCGCGCGGAGCCGCGCGGCGGAGCGCTCGCCGCCCGCGGCCGCTGCCGGCGGTCCGACGCCGTGGGCCCGCCGCCCGCGCGCGGAGCCGACACCGGCGCCCAGCGGCCTGGTCGCCGGGCCCCGCCCCGGGCTCGTGCCCTCGCGCGGCGCGGCGAGCCGTCCCACCGTCGATCCCGCTGCCGGCGCGTCCGACCGCCGGCTCGCGCGTCCCGGCCACGCCGGACGCCGTCGCCGCGCGCCGACCGGCGCCGTCCCGCGCTCCGGGCGCCCCGAGCGCGCCCGGCCCGTCCGCCCCGTCGCCGACCAGGTCGGGCACGTGCTCAGAGGTCTGCCCGACGCGAGCCGACGCCAAGGTCAGCGGCGCCGCCACGGGCGCCGGTCGGGCCGCGTCCTCTCCACGGCGGACGCCGCGGCGGCGCAGGCCTCGGGCACCGATCGACGGCAGCTAGACTCGACCCGCCTCGGGGCGTGGCGCAGCCTGGTAGCGCGCACCGTTCGGGTCGGTGAGGTCCCGAGTTCAAATCTCGGCGCCCCGATGTAACGAAGCCCTCGCCCCGGCGGGGGTTTCGTCGTTCTCAGCGCGGGCAGCGATAGAGCCGCGCGGTAGCCCTGCGTCTCGATGATCGACAGCAGCGGCTGCGTCGTGCCGCTGCTCCTGGGCGCGTACAGGGTCGCGTGAGAGCACGTGGCCGTCGCGCGCGGCCTCGCCGACGTCCATGCCGCCGAACGACCCGTCCCGGAACGCGCCGGGGTCGGGGGTACCGGCGACGCGCAGGCGCAGCTCCGCGGCGCGCCCGAGCGACGTCTCCCAGCCGCCGAACGCCGTGATGCAGCCGCCCGGCCGCGGGCTTGAGATAGGCGATCCGCACGGAGCCGTCGGCGTTCCCGGTCATCGCTTCGAGGTCGGCGGGACCGCCCGGCGGCGAGTCCCTCATGGCGCCGGCGTCGACGTCGCGGGACGGTGAGCAGGACGACCCCGCCGCCGGCGTCGGTCACGCGGCCGAGCTGCCCCGGCTTCGGGTTGACGACGGAGTCGCCGTCCCGCTTCCAGCCGGCCTTCTCCAGGCCGCCGGCGATCTGCCTCGAACGGCTGCGTGGTCCGGATCGCGTCCCGCAGGCCGCCGTCGATCAGGCCGCCGTTGGCGGCCGCGGCGGTGATCTTCGTCCCGTCGAAGGCCGCCAGGACCGGGTCGTCGAACTTGAAGGTCCGCAGCACGTCCTGGAGCGGGGCGAACGCGGGGGCCAGCGCGGCCGCGACGGTGCGCGTCCGGTCGCCGTCGTCGTGCGGCTGCGACGACTTGGCTGCCGACGTCGAGCACGTCGGCGTGCGGGTCCAGCTGCGCCTCCTCGCGGGCGAGCTTGACGTCGATGGCCACGACCAGATGCGTGTCCTTGGGCAGGTAGTCGGTCAGCGCGCCGGACGACGTCCCTCGCCGCCGCAGCCGGTCAGCGCGGCGGCCAGCGCCGCGAGCGCGATCCATCGCATCGCAGTCCGGCCTAGACGTGGTCGACGAACAGGTCGACCTGCAGGTCCGCGCCGTCGACGTAGGCGTAGTCCGAGAGGTCCTCGACGCCCTCCTCGCGCAGCACGTCCTCGCACAGGAAGCTGTTGCCGGTGCACTCGCCGGCTGTCGCGGTTGAGCACGGCGTAGGCCGAGTCGGCGTAGATCTCGGGCTTGCGGGCCTTGGCCATCGCCTCGTCGCCGCCCAGCAGGTTCTGGACCGCGGCGGTGGCCACGAGCGTGCGCGGCCACAGCGTGTTCGAGGCGATCCCCGCCTCGGCGAACTCGGCCGCCCAGCCGAGCGCGACGAGGCTCATGCCGTACTTGGCCAGCGTGTAGCCGATGTGCGGGCCCAGCCACTTCGGCTCCAGCGAGATCGGCGGCGACAGCGTGAGGATGTGCGGGTTGTCGGCCTGCTTGAGGTGGGGGATGCACGCCCGCCCGACCGCGAAGGTCCCGCGCACGTTGATGTCCTGCATCAGGTCGTAGCGCTTGAGCTCGAGCTGCTCGGTCGGCGCGAGGTTGATCGCCGAGGCGTTGTTGACGCAGATGTCGATCCCGCCGAAGGTCGAGACCGCCTGCTCGACGGCGGCCGCGACCTGGTCCTCCTGGCGGATGTCGCCGACGATCGGCAGCGCCTTGCCGCCCGCCGCCTCGATCTGCTCGGCCGCCGTGTAGACGGTCCCCTCGAGCTTCGGGTGCGGCTCGGCCGTCTTGGCGACGAGCGCGACGTTCGCGCCGTCGCGGGCGGCGCGCAGGGCGATGGCGAGTCCGATCCCCCGGCTGGCGCCGGAGATGAAGAGCGTCTTGGAGGAGAGCGACATGGCGGGCATCATGACGCCGCTCGGCGCGCAGGCCGATGAACCGGTAAAGGGTCGTGCGGATTGTGTCGATACGGAGCGCGTGGAGAGCGGACGGTCCTGGCTGCTGCCCGACGGCGGCGATCGCGAGCGCATGCTCGACATGGAGCGCCGCCTCGAGGTCCCGCGGCGCAACGCCTTCGCCGTGCTCGCCGTCGTGCTCGTCGCGGCCGGTCCCTGGCTGGGCTTCTGGACGCTGATCCCGCTCGCCGTCGCGGGCGTCGCGCTTTCGCGTCGCCGACGCGCTCGTCGACCGCGTCGAGCGCCCCGAGTACGTCCTCTTCGGCGCCTGGGCGATGTCCGAGGCGATCATCGCCGTCTCGGTCGCGCTGACCGGGAGGCCCGCACGCCCCGACGCTCGGGTGGCTCGCGCTGCCCGTCGTCACCCTCAGCGCCCGCTTCTCCGACCGCGGCGTGATCGCCGGCGTGGCCTGGGCCGTCGCCTGCCTGCTCGCCGTCAGCCTCGGCGTCGACGCCGCCGCGGTATGGGACGACCCGACGCGCACGGCCGGCGCCTTCGCCCTGATCCTCGCCGTCGCGCTGCTCTCCACGGCGCTGATGAAGTCCGACGTCGAGCATCGCTCGGAGGCCGTCATCGACCAGCTCACCGGCATGCTCAACCGCAAGGCGCTCTCGCGCCGCGTCGAGGAGCTCCACCAGCAGTCGCTGATCACCGGCGACGTCGTCGGCGTGATCGTCGGCGACATCGACCACTTCAAGCGCGTCAACGACGAGCACGGCCACGCGGCCGGCGACGGCGTGCTCAAGGACGTCGCCTACCTGATCCGCAAGCACCTGCGCTCCTTCGACCTCGTCTATCGCCTCGGCGGCGAGGAGTTCGTCGTCGCTCGTGCCCGGCTCGGACGCCGCCGGCGCGGCCGAGCTCGCCGAGCACCTGCGCGCCGGGATCGCCGCCGCCGTGGCGGCGAGCTGGACGTGACGATGTCCTTCGGCGTCAGCGCGTCGCGGCGGGGCGGGGCCTTCGACTTCGCCGCCGTGATGGTCGAGGCCGACGACGCGCTCTACGCCGCCAAGGGGGCCGGGCGCGACCGCGTCTGCCTCGACGGCAGCGCCGTCGCACTGGTCGGTTGACCAAGGGTCTGGCATCCTCGAGGACGTGGAGGGAGCCGCGGCCCAGCCGTCCTACGCGCACGGCGCCAGCGACGTCTCGCTGCTCGGGACGACGATCGGCGCCGACCTGCGCGCCACGGCGCGGCGCGTCCCCGACCGGCCGGCGCTCGTCAGCCGCCACCAGGACATCCGGCTGACCTACGCCGAGTACGACGCGCAGGTCGACCGCGTCGCCAAGGCGCTGCATCGCCGCCGGCCTACGAGCGCGGCGACCGCGTCGGGCTGTGGAGCCCGAACCGCGCCGAGTGGGCGTCGTCCAGTACGCGACCGCGCGCGCCGGCGTGATCCTCGTCAACCTCAACCCGGCCTACCGCTCCTCGGAGCTCGAGTACGCGCTGACGCAGTCCGGCGCGCGGATGCTGATCGCCGCCCGCTCGTTCAAGACCTCGGACTACGAGGCGATGGTCGACGAGCGTGGCGCCGGCCGGTCGAGACGCTCGAGCGGGCCGTCTTCTTCGACACCGACGCCTGGACCGAGCTGCTGGCCGGCGGCGACGACGTCGGCGACGACGCGCTGGCCGAGCGCGAGGCCGAGCTCGACCCCAGCGACCCGATCAACATCCAGTACACGAGCGGCACCACCGGCTTTCCCAAGGGCGCGACGCTCTCGCACCACAACATCCTCAACAACGGCTTCTTCGTGGGGGAGGGCTGCGCGATCACCGAGCAGGACTCGATCTGCGTGCCCGTGCCCTACTACCACTGCTTCGGGATGGTCATGGGCAACCTCGCCGCGACCACGCACGGCGCGTGCATCGTGCTGCCCGGCGAGGCCTTCGAGCCCGGCCCGGTGCTCGAGGCGGTCGCGGACGAGCGCTGCACGGCGCTCTACGGCGTGCCGACGATGTTCATCGCCGAGCTCGCCGACCCGGACTTCGAGCGACCACGACCTGTCGCTCGCTGCGCACCGGGATCATGGCCGGCTCGCCGTGCCCCGAGGAGGTCATGCGCCGCGTGATCGACCGGATGCACATGGAGGACGTGACCATCTGCTACGGCATGACGGAGACCTCGCCGGTCTCGACGCAGACCGGCGCCGACGACGAGCTCGAGCGCCGCGTCGGGACGGTCGGCCGCGTCGGCCCGCACCTGGAGATCCGCGTCGCCGACCCCGACACCGGCCGCACGCTGCCGCGCGGCGAGCCCGGCGAGTTCCAGACGCGCGGGCTACTCGGTGATGCTCGGCTACTGGAACGAGCCCGAGCGCACGGCCGAGGCGATCGACGCCGCCCGCTGGATGCACACGGGCGACCTGGCCGAGATGGACGACGAGGGCTACGTGAAGATCGTCGGGCGGATCAAGGACATGATCATCCGCGGCGGCGAGAACGTCTATCCCCGCGAGATCGAGGAGTTCCTCTACGGCCACCCCGACGTCGCCGACGTCCAGGTCGTCGGCGTGCCCGACGAGCGCTACGGCGAGGAGATCATGGCCTGGGTGCAGCTGCGCGAGGGGGCGAGCGTGACCGAGGACGAGCTGCGCGAGCACTGCCGCGGCCAGATCGCCCACTTCAAGGTCCCGCGCTACATCGCGCTGACCGACGAGTTCCCGATGACCGTCACCGGCAAGGTCCAGAAGTACGTCCTGCGCGACCGCGCGATCGAGGAGCTCGGCCTCCAGGCCGACGCCGGCGTGCGGACCGCGTGAGCGGCGCCGGCGACGAGATCCTCCTCGTCCGGGCCGACAACCCCGGCCTGCTGTCGCTGTCGGGCACGAACACCTGGGTCGTCGGGCGCGACCCGGCCTGGGTGATCGACCCCGGCCCCGCGCTGGACGCGCACGTGGCCGCGGTCGCCGCCGCCGTCTTCGAGCGCGGCGGCCTCGGCGGGGTCGCCCTGACCCACCGCCACGCCGACCACGACGAGGCGGTCGGCGCCCTGCTCGCCGCCACCCGCGCCGCGCCCGTGGCCGCCGCGCACGGCGAGCGCGACGTCGACCTCGTCGCCACCCCGGAGTTCGGCCCGCTGCGGGCGGTGCCCACGCCGGGCCACGCGCCCGGGCACACGGCCTTCGTGCTCGGCGAGGCGGACGCGTTCACCGGCGACGCGGTGCTCGGCGAGGGCTCGGTCTTCGTCGCGCCCGGCCCCGGGGCGCTGAGCGGCTACCTCGACGGCCTGCGGCGGCTGCGCGCGATGGGCCTGCGGCGGCTGCATCCCGGCCACGGGCCGGGGATCGCGGACGCGGACGCCAAGCTCGACGAGTACGTCGCCCACCGGCTCGAGCGCGAGGCGCGCCTGCTCGCCGCGCTGCGCGAGGGCGGGCGCAGCGTCGACGAGCTGCTCGACGCCGCCTGGTCGGACGCGCCCGAGGGCCTGCGGCCGGCGGCGGCGATCACGCTGGCCGCGCACCTCGACAAGCTCGCCGAGGAGGGCCGGCTGCCCGAGGGCGTCGAACGTCCCGAGGTCCCCGAGGGGCTCTCGATCTAGAAGATCAGGTCGCGCCCTCCAGGCGCACTTCGGCCAGCTCGAAGCCCGGCTCCTCGCCGAACTCGCGGGCCAGGCGCATCTTGAACGCCTGGTAGCGCCGCGCGGCCTCGCTGCGCCGGCCCTGGGCGACGTAGACCGCGAGCAGCGTCTTGTAGGTGTCGACGTCGTAGGGCTCGAGCTCGGAGAGCCGGTCGAGCGACGACGCGGCGCCGGCGTGGTCGCCCGTGGCGAGATCGATGCGGACCATCTCGCGCAGGCCGCCGGCCGCGAGGTGGCGCAGCCGGTCGCGCTCGTCGTAGGCCCACTCGGCGAAGGGCTCGTCGGCCACGAGGTCGCCGCGGTAGAGCGCCAGGCCGTGCTCGAGGCGCTCGCGCGGCCGTGTCGCGGTCGCCGCGCCCGGCCGCGGTCGTGCCGTCGCGGATCGCGGCCTCGAACAGGTCGGCGTCGATGCGCACGTGGCGGCGCTCGAGCGCGTAGCCGCCCTGCACCGTGACCACGAAGGACGAGGGCTCGCCCTTGACGCGCTCGGGCTCGAGCTTGGAGCGCAGCCCGTGCATGAAGTGGCGCACGTTGTTGATGGCCTGCGCGGCCGGTCGCCGGCCACAGCGCCTCGGCGATCTCCTCCGCGTGCACGACGCGGTTGCGCTGGGTGACGAGGTACTTGAGCAGCAGCCCGGGCCGCTGGTGGAGCCACTGGCCGCCGATCGGCCCCTCGCGGGAGTCGACCCAGGTGCGTCCGAGCGCGGAGATCCGCAGCTCGGGGCCGGAGAGCCAGTGGGGATCCGAGCGCCGCCGCCGGTCGCGGGCGTCGCCGGGGCGGAGATGCAGGACGACCGTGTCGGCGGCCGTCGAGCGGCGCGGCGGTGACCCACAGCGCGGTCGCCGACGCGCTCGGCGCGGTGTCGATCCTGATCTCCGGGCAGCGCCGAATCCGACAGCGCGGCGCGCTCGGCCAGGCAGCCGTCCTCGCAGGGGCCGCCGGGGGCGCGGCAGGCGAACAGCTCGTGGCAGTGGGCCGGCGGGCCGCCCGCCTCGAGGCTCCAGAGCAGCCGCGCGGCGGCCGTGTTCGCGCTCTTGACCTTCCCGGCGTGGACGACGACGACCCCGTACGGGAGCCGGTCGAGGACGTCCTGGGCGGGGGAGGACGGGACCTGCTCGGGCGCGGGCACGGGCGTGGGCATCCCGAAATGTGAACAAATCGCCGACTAATGCGCAAGCAAATCTCCACACGGTGTGCGCCGGGCATCCGGTTCTGCGAGGCGCCGTACGCGCCTCCACCACCACCCCACGCAGACGAAGGATCGCCATGCACGCCATCGCCACGCGGTATTCCGGGCTTCCCGAGGGACGCTTCCACCGCCGCGCCACCCTCGACCGCGACCGCCGGCCCGGCGAGCTGTCGGGCGCGATCGCCCGCGCCAAGGACGGCGACGAGGAGGCCCTGCGCTACCTCTACCTGCGCTTCGCGCCCAACGTCTACGGGTTCGCCCGCGGCATGCTGCGCGACGAGCACGAGGCCGAGGACGTCACCCAGCAGGTGTTCGCGCGGCTGATGACGGCGCTGGCCGGCTACGAGGACCGCGGCGCGCCGTTCTCCTCGTGGCTGCTGCGGATCGCCCACAACCAGGCGATCGACCACATCCGCCGGCGCACGATCAGCGCCGACGACCTCCCCGAGCGCATCGAGGCGCCCGACGAGCGCCGCAGCCGCGAGCTCGCCGCCGCCCTGCGCGACGCGCTCGAGGAGCTCCCGCCCGTGCAGCGCTCGGTGATCGTGATGCGCCACGTGGGCGGCATGACCGCCGGGCGAGATCGCCGACCGGCTCGACCGCACCGAGGACTCCGTGCACGGCCTGCATCACCGCGGGCGCCGCGCCCTGCGCCGGGCGCTCGTCGAGCGCGACGCCGGGCCGATGGTCGCCGCCGCCTAGCGCACCGCTGCTAGAACGCAGTGGTGGCCGCGCGTCCGCACCACGTCATCTTCCTCGGCGGGCCGGGGGTCGAGTACGAGGAGTACGCCCCGCCGCCCGAGCTCGCGCCCTGGGTCGCGGTGGGCTGGCGCCTGCGCGCCCACCGGCCGTTCGCGCTGCGGATCCTGCCCGACGGCTGCATGGACCTGATCGGCGACGACGTGATCGGCTCCTTCGCCGCGGCCGGGACGGCGATGCTCGCGCCGGGCGAGGTCTCGGAGGGTTTGCGCTTCCATCCGGGCGGCTTCCCGGCGCTGTTCGGCGTCCCCGCGGATGAGCTGGTGGGTCTGCGGGTCCCGATCGCCGACCTCGTGCCGGGCTTCTGCTCGCTGCGCCGGCTCGCCGACGCGGCGCCGCCGCCCGACCCGCTGGCCCGGGCGACCCACGCGGCGCGCGACCTGCGGGCGCTGCGGCGCGAGAGCGGCTACGGCGAGCGCCAGCTGCGCCGGCGCGTGCTCGCGGCCACCGGCCACGGCCCCAAGCGGCTCATGCGGATCGCCCGCATGCAGCGGCTGCTGCGCGGCGGGCGCGGCGAGAGCTGGGCGCGGACGGCCGTCGAGCACGGCTTCTACGACGAGGCGCACATGGCCGGCGACGTGCGCGAGCTCGCCGGCGCGACGCCGCACGCGCTGCTCGGCCGACCGTGACCGTTTTCTCCTAGGCGGGGCCGGCGCCCCGCGCCTACGGTCGTGCCATGAAGATCGAATTCATCGCCAGCTTCGCCCCGATCGCACCCGACCCGGCCACGAGCCGGCAGCTCTACGTCGACGCTCTCGGCCTTCCGCTCGAGGCCGCGGAGGGAGACGACTACGTCCACAGCGAGCACGTCGGCGGCAGCCGGCACTTCGGCGTCTGGCCGCTGGCCCAGGCCGCGCAGGCGTGCTTCGGCCGCCCCGAGTGGCCGGCCGACCGGCCCGTGCCGCAGGCCAGCGTCGAGTTCGAGGTCGCCGACGTCGAGGCCGTCGCGTCGGCCGCGGCCGAGCTGCGCGAGCGCGGCTTCGCGCTGCTCCACGACGCGCGCGAGGAGCCCTGGGGCCAGACCGTCGCGCGCCTGCAGTCGGCCGAGGGCCTCGTCGTCGGGATCTCCTACGCGCCCCGGCTCCACTAGGACGCGGCGGCCGCGGCCAGCCGCCGGCGCGCGAGCGCCATCGCCGCGGCCAGCGGCGTCGTGGACTGCCGGTCGGCCTCGTCGAAGATCAGGCCGAGCGTCTCGGCGATCCCGCGGACGCGGCGGCGCGCGACGGCCGGGTCGTAGCCCTCGAGCTCGACGGCGATGTTGATGATCCCGCCGGCGTTGGCCACGAAGTCGGGCGCCCACAGCACGCCGCGCGCGGCCAGCGCCTCGGCGATCGCGTCGTCGGCGAGCTGGTTGTTGGCCGCGCCGGCCACGACGGGCGCCTGCAGCTCGGGCACGGTCTCCTCGTCGAGCACGCCGCCGAGCGCGCACGGGGCGAGCACGTCGACCGGCGCGCGCAGCGCGACGTCGCCGGGCACCCACTCGGCGCCGAGCTCGTCGGCCAGGGCGCGCTTGCCGGGGTCGACGTCGGCGACGACAGGCGCGCGCCGCCGGCGGCCAGCCGGCGCGCGAGCCGCCCGCCGACGTGGCCGAGCCCGATGACCGCGACGCTGCGGCCCTCCAGGGCCCCGCTGCCCGTCGCGCGCTCGAGCGCGGCGCGCACCGCGGCCTCGACGCCGAGCGCGGTGAACGGGCTGGGATCGCCGGAGCCGCCGCGCCGCCGCGAGAGCCCGGCGACGTGGTCGGTGTGCTCGGCGATCACCGTCATGTCGCGGCTCGAGGTCCCGACGTCCTCGGCGGTCACGTAGCGGCCGCCGAGCGACGCGACGGTCTCGCCGAAGTCGCGCAGCGCGTCGCGGCGCCGGCGGGGGGAGGGGCGGTGCTCGCCCTGGAGCATCACGACGCCCTTGCCGCCGCCGAGCGGCAGGCCGGCCACGGCCGACTTGAAGGTCATCGCCCGCGAGAGCCGCAGCGCGTCGCGCACGCCGGCGCGCGCGTCGTCGTAGTGCCACATCCGGCAGCCGCCGAGCGACGGGCCGAGCGCCGTCGAGTGCACCGCGACGATCGTGTAGAGCCCGGACCGCGCGCCGCGGCGCACGACGAGCTCTTCATGGTCGAGCGTCGCGAGGTGCTCGATGGCGGGCCGGCGGGTCACCGCCGGGCGGTCAGCCGGTCGGCGTCGTCGAGGCCGACGAGCTCGAGGCCGTCGGCGCGGTGCCCGTCGAGGAGGAGCTCGCGGGCGGGGTCGAGCGTCGCCGGCGCCGACGAGGACGTCGAGGGCGAAGACGACGAGGACGAGGACTCGGGCGTGACCGTCGCGCCTGGCGTGCCGGTCGTGCCGTCGGTGCCGGAGCTCGGATCGGTCGCGGCCGGGTCGGTCGTCGCGGCGGGCCTGGGCGCTGCCGGTCGCGTCGGGTCGGTCGGTGCGGCGTTCGGATCGGTGGCCGCCGGCGGCGCGGGTTGGTGGCCGGCGTGTCGCTCGGCGTCACCGCGGCGGGCTTGGCGGCGGTCACGGACTTGGTCGGCGTCGGCGGAGGCCGGCAGGCGCGAGCGGCGTGCCGGTGGCGCGGAGCGGCAGCGGGGCGGAGCGGACGACCGGCGCCTGGGTGGGCGCGACCGAGGCGTGGTGGTGGGACTTCGCGTGGCCGCCCGCGGCGACCGCGGCGACGGCGGCGACGGCGACGACCTTGGTCGCGGTCGCGGCCACGACGGCTCCGCCGGCGGCGACGGCGGCGCTGCCCGGCCACCGAGGCGCCCGGCGGCGGCGGCGGCGGCGGCCGAGCCGGCCGAGGCGCCGCCGGCCCACGCGCCGCCGACGGCGGTGCCGCCGGACGCCGCGCCACCGCCCGAGGCGGTGCCGAGGCCGAGCAGCTTGGCCACGATCGCGAGCGGGCCGAGCACGGGGGGCGCGAGCATCGCCAGGCGCTGGTCGACGAGCGCGCAGGTCGCCGCGGAAGGCGCGGCAGCCGTCGCACTCCTGCAGGTGCCGGCGGGCCAGGCCGCCGGCGCGCACGCCGCGGTCGTGGGCCAGCGCCAGGTGCTCGCGGACCTCGCGTGCACGCGGTCTGGCGCGCCTCCTCGGCCTGCGCGAGGCCCATGCGCGCCCGGACGAGCAGCGACTTGACGGCGGGGATCGTGACCTCGAGCGCGCCGGCGATCTCCACGTAGGGCATGCCGTCCATCTCGCGCATGAGCAGCGCGGAGCGCTGCGCCTCGGGCAGCCGGCGCGACGTCGCGGACGATGCGCTTGAGGTCCTCGCGGGCCTCGAGCGCGACGAACGGGATCGTCGTCGTGGGCGGCGAGGACGGCGTCGTCGACGGCCTCCTCGGGCGCGGTGGTCGGGCGGCGCAGCACGTCGATGCAGCGGTTGTGGGCCACGCGGTAGAGCCACGGGCGCAGCAGCACCTCGCGGTCGGAGGCGCGCAGGTGGCGGTAGGCGCGGATGAAGACGTCCTGCAGGGCGTCCTCGGCGTCGGCGCGCGAGCCGGGCAGCATCTGGCGCGTGTAGGCGAACAGCCGCGCGCGGTAGCGGTCGTGGATCGACGCCGAAGGCGTCCTCGTCGCCGGCCCGGAACAGGGCGACGAGCTGCTCGTCGGAGCGCAGGCGCAGCAGCGGACCACTCAGTCGCAGGCGGGGCCTGGACCGGGCGATTTCTGCTGCGGGAACCGCCGATGCCTCCACGATCGGCAATTGTTGCGGATTCGGCGGCGTCTGACCAGTCCATGTGGACGCGCGGACCACCGGGGCGCGTCCGCGCGCCCGGCCCGGCTGGCCGGCGACGACGATCGAGCCGCCTCGCTACGTCGCCGCCAGCAGCCGGTCCGCTGTGGGCTGGGCCGGCACCCCATCGACGGGGAGACCGGCGCGCGCCTGGAATCGGGCGACCGCGTCGCTCGTGGCGCGGTCGTAGCGGCCCGTACGAGCCTCGTCCTCCAGCAGGCCGAGCCGCGCCAGCCGCTCCTGCACCTCGGGCGCATGCAGCGCGGGGATCGTCGCGGCTCGTGCGGCGCCCGGGGTGAGCAACCCGCCCGAGACGGCGAGGATCGTGACGACGGTGCTGCGGAACGGCATGGGACCAGCATCACCGTCGGCACTGAGCCGGCGGTGAGCTGTCCCTAAGAGGTTGCTGAGTGGGACTGAGGTGACAGTCCCCTCAGTCCCGACCTAGGAGTCGAGCTTGGCCATGACGTGCTTGACCTCGGTGTAGTCCTCGAGCGAGTACATCGAGAGGTCCTTGCCGTAGCCCGACTGCTTGAAGCCGCCGTGCGGCATCTCCGAGGCGAGCGGGATGTGGTCGTTGATCCACACGCAGCCGAAGCGCAGCGCGTTGGCGACAGCGCAGGGCGCGGCCGACGTCGCGCGGTCCACACCGAGGAGGCCAGGCCGTACGGCGTGCCGTTGGCCCAGGCGATCGCCTCGGCCTCGTCGGTGAACGGCTGGACGGTGATGACCGGCCCGAAGATCTCGCGCTGGATCATCTCGTCGTCCTGCTCGCAGGTCGGCGACGACGGTCGGCTCGAGGAAGAAGCCGGGCAGGTCGGGCTCGGTGCCGCCGGTGACGATCTCCGCGTTGTCGGGCTTGCGCTCGAGGAAGCCCTCGACGCGCTCGCGCTGGCGGGCGCGAGTTGAGCGGGCCGAGCGTCGTGTCGGGCGCGAACGTGTCGCCGACGACGAGGCCCTGGGCCTGGTCGGCGAGGCCCGAGACGACGTCGTCGTAGGACCCTTGGCCGCGAGCACGCGGGTCGCCGCCGTGCAGTCCTGGCCGGCGTTGTAGTAGCCGGTGCCGGCGATCGTCTCGAGCGCGGTCTCCAGGTCGGCGTCGTCGAAGACGATCGACCGGGGCCTTGCCGCCGAGCTCGAGGTGGACGCGCTTGAGCGTGTCCGCGGCCGCGCTCGGCGATCCACTTGCCGGTCTCGACCGAGCCGGTCAGCGAGACCATGTCGACGTCGGGGTGGGTCGACGAGCGCCTGCGCCGGCCTCGTTGCCGCCGGCGACGACGTTGAGGACGCCCTTGGGGAAGAACTCGGCGGCGATCTCGGCCAGGCGCACGCGTGGTCGACCGGCGTCGTCGGCGCCGGCTTGAGGACGATCGTGTTGCCGGCCGCGAGCGCCGGGCCGATCTTCCAGACGCCATCATCAGCGGGTAGTTCCACGGCGCGATCTGGCCGACGACGCCGACCGGCTCGCGGCGGATGATCGACGTGTAGCCCTCGAGGTACTCGCCCGCGGCCTTGCCCTCGAGGTTGCGCGCGGCGCCCGCGAAGAAGCGCAGGTTGTCGGCCATCGCCGGGATCTCGTCGTCGCGCATGGCCTGACAGCGGCTTGCCGGCGTTGCGCGCCTCGAGCTCGGCGAGCTCGTCGCCGTGCTCCTCGATCGCGTCGGCGAGCTTGAGCAGCATCAGCGAGCGCTCGCCCGGCGTCGTGCGTCGACCAGCCCTCGAACGCGGCGCGGGCGGCCGTGACCGCGCGGTCGACGTCCTCCTCGGTGGAGTCGGCGGCCGGCCGCGATCGTCTCCGCGGTGGCCGGGTTGAGCACGTCGGTGCGGCGCCCGTCGGCCGGCTCGACGGACTCGCCGTCGATGAAGTTGTTGACCGGGGTGGTCGCGGTGGAAGCCATGGCGCGAACGTACCACCGCGTAGGCTCGGCGGCTCATCCGGCGCGGCTAGGCCCGCCCGGGGCGATTCGACAGAGAGGCAGCAATGACGAACGTGGTCATCGCCGGCGCCGCACGGACGGCGATCGGCTCCTACGGCAAGAGCCTGCGCGACGTGCCGCCCAGCGACCTCGGCGCCACCGCCGCGTCCGCGGCGCTCGAGCGCTCCGGCGTCGCCCCCGAGCAGATCGAGCACGTCGTGTTCGGCAACGTGATCCACACCGAGCCGGGCGACGCCTACATGGCCCGCGTCGTCGGCATGAAGGCGGGGATCCCGAAGGAGACGCCGGCCTACACCGTCAACCGCCTGTGCGGCACCGGCGTGCAGTCGATCGTCTCGGCCTGCCAGGCGATCCAGACCGGCGAGGCCGACACGGCGCTGGCCGGCGGCTGCGAGTCGATGAGCCGCGGGCCCTACTGGATGCCGAGCGCGCGCTGGGGCGCGCGCATGGGGGAGGCGACGGTCGTCGACCCGGTCCAGGGCGCGCTGACCGATCCCTTCCACTCGATCCTCATGGGCGTCACGGCCGAGAACCTGGCCGAGCGCGACGGCATCTCGCGTGAGCGCCAGGACGAGTTCGCCGTCGAGTCCCACCGCCGCGCCGCCGCGGCGCGCGAGGCCGGGCGCTTCGACGACGAGATCGTCCCGGTCGAGATCCGGGTCAAGAAGGAGACCAAGGAGTTCACCCGCGACGAGCACATCCGCGAGGACGCCTCGGTCGAGGGCGATGGGCAAGCTCAAGGCGTTCTTCAAGAAGGACGGCACGGTCACGGCCGGCAACGCGTCGGGCATGAACGACGCCGGCGCCGCCGTCGTCCTGCTCTCGCAGGAGAAGGCCAAGGAGCTCGGCGTGCCCGTGCGCGCGCGCGTGCTCGCGTACGCGAGCTGCGGCGTCGACCCGCAGGTCATGGGCATCGGCCCGGTGCCGGCCGTGAAGAAGGTCCTCGACCGCGCGGGCGTCGCCCTCGACGACATCGGCGTGATCGAGCTCAACGAGGCCTTCGCCGCCCAGGCGCTGGCCGTGATCGACGGCCTGGGGATGGATCCGGAGAAGGTCAACCCCAACGGCGGCGCGATCGCGCTCGGCCACCCGATCGCCGCGACCGGCTCGGCGATCACCGCCAAGGCGCTCGGCGAGATGGAGCGCGGCGACCACGAGCTCGGCCTCGTGACCCTGTGCATCGGCGGCGGCCAGGGGATCGCGATGCTGCTGGGGCGCGAGTAGCCTAGGGGACTGTCCCCGCGAGGGGACTGTCCCCTCGGTGGCGCCCTACACCGGCTGCGGCGCCTCCGCCTCGGCTTCGGCCAGGGGCGGGGGCGTCAGCGCCGCGGCGCCGATCACCAGCGCGAAGGCCAGCAGCCGCAGGACGATCCCGAGCTCGTCGTCGGGCAGCGGCTCGCCGAAGACGATCGGCCCGGCGGCGATCGTCGTGATGTTCGCCGCGGCGCTCGTGATCGCGATCACCGGCACCGCCTTGCCGCGCTGCAGCGAGCCGGCCGAGACGAGCAGCCCGACGAGCGACAGCACGAGGATCGTCAGGGCCAGCGGGTTGACGAGGATCGACACGAGCCCGTCGCCGGTGCGGTTGGAGAGCGCCTTGATCGTCGTGTCCGAGGCGGCCCACATGAGGCCGGCCGAGAGCGCGAGCACCGGCGCCCCGACGGCGCCGGGTCGCGCGACGGCCCAGGCCACGACCGCGGCGGCCGTGAGCGCGCCGACGTAGAGCACCAGCGTGAGCGTCTCGTAGTCGGCGTGCTTGTCGTCGCCGCCGCTGCCCAGCGTGCCGGCGAGCACGGCGAGGCCGGCCGCGGTCAGCGCGACGCCGATCCACTCGCGTCGCGTGACGGGCTGGCCGAAGACGCGGTCGGCGACCACGGTCAGCAGCACGAGGCCGCCGGCGATCGTCGTCTGCACGAGCGAGATCGGCGCGAGCGCGAGCGCGGTGACGTGCAGGCCCCAGCCGCCGAGCGCGACCAGCACGCCGAGCGTGTACCAGCCCGAGGCGAAGAGGGCGAACGTCGAGTGCACCGGACGCGACCACTGGACTTCGGGTGCGGCCACCGCGCCCCGCGCCTTGAGCAGGAAGCCGACGATCGAGGCCAGCGAGGTCCCGAGCGCGAAGAGCAGGCCGATCTGCACCGAGACGGACACCCCGGGAATGTACGGCGGCTCATACCGGGAGCCTGCCGGGGCAGGGCTAGCGTCAGGAGGATGCTCTGTGGCAGCGGCGGCAGCGTCGGCATCCTCACGGCGGCGTTCGCAGGGGTCATCTCCTTCCTCTCCCCGTGCGTGCTCCCGCTCGTCCCGGGCTACCTGTCGGCCGTCGCGGGCGTCTCGCCGCGCGAGCTCGACCACGCCGGCGCCAAGCGCGTGCTCGCGCCCAGCCTGCTCTTCGTCGCGTCCTTCTCGACGATCTTCATCCTGCTCGGGCTGTCGGCGACCGCGATCGGCTCGACGCTGACCGAGCACCGGGTGCTGCTCGAGAAGCTGTCGGCCGGGATCATCTTCGCCCTCGGGGTCTTCTTCCTGATGACGCCCTACGTCCTCGGCCTCAACCGCGAGTGGCACGTCGACGGGCTGATGAAGCGCGCCGGCCGCGGCGGTCCGCTGCTCGCGGGCGCCGCCTTCGCCGTGGCGTGGACGCCGTGCATCGGGCCCACGCTCGGCGCGATCCTGATCCTCGCCGCCAACGCCTCGTCGACCGCGCGCGGGGGTCTGCTGCTCGGCGTCTACTCCCTCGGCCTGGCGATCCCGTTCATCGCCGCGGCGCTGTTCTTCGGCTACGCGACGACGGCCTTCGACCGCGTCAAGCGCCACTACCGCCTGATCGTCGTCGCCGGCGGGATCCTGCTCATCGTGATGGGGGTCCTACTCTGGACGGGTGGCTTCACACGCCTCAACGCCAGCTCGCAGACGTTGCTGCACGACATCGGCCTCGACGTGACGGTGGTCTGTTGAGCTCGGCGACGGTACGTCGCGGGTCTGAGTCGCGGCGGGGCTGGGTAGGCACTTCTGCGGTGTCCTGCTTCGCCGATGCCTCCGAGCTCTACGCCCTGATCGGAGAGACCCTGCGCGAGCTCGCCGGAGACGAGCGGATGATGCGCCGCTTCCGCGAGCTCGACGGCGTGCTCCAGCTGCGCTACCGCCAGCCCGACGCGGTGATCTCGATCGATCTTGCGTCGCGACCACCCGTTCCGGATCGACTTCGGCCCCACCGCGCTCGAGCCCGACGTCTGGCTCGACGCCTCGGCCGACGTCGCCCACCGCTTCTGGCTCGGCGAGCTGAACCTGACGATCGCGCTCGCCCGCGGGCAGATGCGCGCCGCGGGCCCCGTGCGCAAGCTCCTGCGGCTCCTGCCCGGGCTGCGGCCGGCCCGGACCGGGTACCGCGACCGGCTCGAGCGGGCCGGCCGCGCGGACCTGCTCGCCGCCTGAATCCGACGGCAGGGTTCGGGACCCGCCCGGTGGGTACGCGAGTTGGCATGCGCGTTCTCGTCCTGGCTACCGACACGATCGATCCCAATGACGTCCACGACGCCCTCGGCGACGAGGCCGACGACGCCGAGATCCGGCTCGTGACGCCCCAGCTCGACGGCTCGTGGCTGGCGAAGGTGATGGACGACCGCGACGAGACCCGCGGCGGCGGCCGAGGACATCGAGACCGAGTCCACCGACGCCCTGCGCGACGCCGAGCTGTCGGCCTCGGGCGAGGTCGGCGACGCCGACCCGGTCCAGGCGCTCGAGGACGCCCTGGCCACGTTCCCGGCCGACCGCATCGTGATCTTCGTGCGCCCCGAGGACGACGAGCGCAGCGTGCACGAGGACCTCGACCCGCTCGACGTCGAGGAGCGCTTCGGCGTCCCCGTCACCCGCCTCGACCAGGCGGGCTGACCTCCACCTAGCTCGCGGGCTCGCGCCCGCGCGCCGTCGAGACGAGCTCGGCGAGCGTCTCGCGCGCGTCGTGCTTCGGGCGCCAGCGCAGCACCCGCCGCGCCTTGCTCGTGTCCATCACGACCGAGACCCGGCCGACGTTGATCCACTGCGCCTCGGCCGGCACGAAGGGCATCCGCGAGACGATCTCGGCCGTGCCGTCGACGAGCAGGTCGGGGACCGGGACCGAGTACCAGCCCAGCGCGTCGGCGAGGTCGGCCATCGTGATCTCCCCGGAGGCGGCGAGGTTGTAGATCCCCGGCTCGCCGCGCCCGAGCACGCCGGCGCGCAGCGCGTCGGCCACGTCGTCGTGGTGGACGAGCTGGAACGGGACGCCGGGGTCGGGGATCACCGGCTTGAGGATCGGCATCACGTCGAACAGCCGGCGCACGGCGCCGGGCAGCTTCCCCGAGAGCTGGACGTAGGGGATGTTGTCGTAGAGCAGCGGCGCGTCGGGCCCGGCCACGATGCAGGGGCGGAAGACGTAGACCTCGAGGTCGGCGCCCTTCGTCACGTCGAAGAGGGCCTTCTCGACGTCGGCCTTCTGGCGCGAGTAGTAGTGGCCGACGGTGCCGCGCGCCGGGACGTCCTCGGTCAGCGGCACCGGGTTGTCGTCGTGGAAGCCGTAGGCGGCGACCGACGAGGCGTAGACCAGGCGCGTGGGCCGCTTCGCCGCGACCGTGGCCTCGAACACGTTGCGCGAGCCCGTGAGGTTGATCTCGCGGGTCTCCTCGTGCGAGCCCATGATGATGAACGCGAGGTGCAGGACGACGTCGGCGTCGGCCACGAGGCCCTCGACCGACTCGCGCTCGAGCACGTCGCCCTGGCGGTACTCGGTCTTGGTCCAGCCGCGCGAGGCGGGGTCGAACGGGCGGCGCGCCATGCCGAGCACGCGCTCGACGTCGCGGTGGCGCTCGAGCGCGGCGACGACGGAGCGTCCGATCTCACCGGTCGGCCCGGTGACGGCCACGGTCAGGCCCATGACGGGCCCGACCCTACTCCGGTGCGTCGCCTCCTGCTTCGTCGTAGCCCGCCTCGCCGGGCAGGAGGATGCGCGCGACCTCGCCCTCGACGATCACGCGCGGCTCGATCGGGCGGACCTCCTGCTCGCGGGCGAAGGCGAGCAGCGCCTCGGCGGTGTCGAAGGCGGCGATCTGCTCGAGGTGCTTGATCGTGGGGAAGACCATCGTCAGCTCGCCCGCCTCGTAGGCGTCGAGCGCGGCGCGCGGGGTCGCCCAGCGCCAGTCGACGCACTCGGCGCCGTCGACGACCGGCTCGGCGTCGTCGGGCGCGGAGGCGAGGAAGAACCACGTGTCGAAGCGGATCTTCACCTGCGCCGGGGTGATCCAGCGCGAGTAGGAGACCAGCGCGCCGGCGTCGCCGACCGCGACGCTCGCCTCCTCCAGGCACTCGCGCACGGCGGTCGCGCGCAGGCCGTGCTCGCCGGCGCCGTCGTCCGGGTCCAGGGCGCCGCCGGGGAAGACCCAGGCGCCGCCCATGAAGCGCTGCGCGGGGTTGCGCTGGACGAGCAGGACCTCGAGCCCGTCGCCGCCGCCGCGCAGGACGAGCACGGACGCGGCTTCCCGCGGGCGCGTCGGCGCGCCGGGGTTCAGCTCCTCCCCCGGCCCGGGGCGGTCCACCTCCATCGCGGCAGCGTACCCTGCTGCCGCATGACCACGAGCGAGGCCGACGCGACCCAGAAGTACATGTGCGAGTCCTGCGGATACGTCTACGACCCCGCCGACGGCGACCCCGACGGCGGGATCCCCGCCGGCACGGCCTTCGCGGACATCCCCGACTCGTGGTTCTGTCCCGTGTGCGGGGCGCGGAAGCGCGACTTCGAGCCGCTCGCGGAATAGCGCCGAGCGCGTGCCGGGCCGGCGCCACCGGCCATAAAGGCACGGGCGCGAATGGTCGATGAGGTCCTTGCGGGCTCTGAGAGCCTGACCTCGACGTGCAACCACCCGTCCCTCCCTCCGCCCGGCGCACCGCGACGACCGGCTGGCGCGCCCCGCTGGCCCTCGTCGGCTGCCTCATCGTGGTCGTGCTCACCGCGCTGGTGATCGAGCACGTCCACGAACGGGCCACCCAACGGCTCGACTCGGTGCGCCTGATGGCCCAGGCCGAGGCCGACGTCAACCTCCAGACGGCGGTCCTCGGCCGTTCCGTCGCGGGCCGGCGGCTGCGCCCGGGGGCGATCGCCCAGATCCACGGACTGCGCCGGCGCGCCAACGCCGCGCGGCGCGCGGCCGAGCGCCTCGACGGCGACGGGGACATCGCGCCCGTCCGGCCGGCGATGCTCGCCTTCGACCGCGCCGTCGACCGCACGCTGGCGGCGGCCACGGCCGGGCGCTGGCCCGCGGCCGCCCGGGCCGAGCGCGACCGGGCCGAGCCGGCGTTCGGCGTCCTGCACGACCTGTTCGCGATCGCCCGTCCTCGTGAGCGGTCCGAGGCGCTCGACGCCAGCGCCAGCGCGCGCCGCGACTCGGCGATCCTGCTCGTGGCCGCGGTGCTCGTGCTGCTGCTCGGCCTCGTGCGCTTCGAGCGCTCGCGACGGCGCCTGGAGCAGGAGTGGCTGTCCGACTCGGCGCGGCGCGCCGAGCAGGAGGGCCGCGAGGCCAGCGACGCCCGCTACCGCTCGCTGCTGGCCACCACGTCCGACGCGCTGATCGTGCTCGATCGCGACGGGGTCGTGACCGAGACCCTCGGGCCCTGGCGCGAGGTGCTCTCCGAGAGCGGCGGCCGGATCGTCGGCTCCTCGCTGGTCGCCCACGTCCATCCGGCCGATCGCGAGCGCGTCGAGGCGGCGCTCGCCGCGCCGGCCGGTCGGGTCGCGCCGCTCGAGATCCGCATCGTGGCCGGGGAGCAGTGGCGCCCGGTCGAGGCCGTCGTGCACACGCTGCCGAACATGGGCGGCGAGCCCGAGCTCGCCGTCGCGCTGCGCGACGCCACCGAGCGGCGCCGGCGCGAGGACGAGCTGCGCCGCCAGGCCTTCCACGACCACGTCACCGACCTGCCCAACCGCGCGCTGCTCGTCGAGCGCCTGCAGCACGCCCTCGTCCGCGGCCGCCGGCTCGACGCGCTGGTCTCGGTGCTCTTCCTCGACCTCGACGACTTCAAGGCCGTCAACGACCGCTTCGGCCACGCCGCCGGCGACGAGCTCCTGCGCCACGTCGGCGAGCGCCTGCGCGAATCGCTGCGCCAGGGGGACACCGTCGCCCGCCTGGGCGGCGACGAGTTCGCCGTGCTGATCGAGACGGTCTCGAGCCCGGCCGAGCCGGTGCGCGTGGCTTCGCAGATCCTCGAGGCCTTCGAGCAGCCGATCCGGCTGTCCGGCGTGGACATCGTCGTGCGGCCGAGCATCGGCGTGGCCGTCGGCGACGCGCGGGAAGTCGCGTCCGACGCGCTGCTGCGCGACGCCGACCTCGCGATGTACGCGGCCAAGCAGCGCGGCGGCGGGCGCTACATGCTGTGGGACCGCCGCCTCGAGCGCCTGGCCCAGGACGCCGTGCGCGACCGCACCGACACCGCGCGGCTGCGCGCCTGGGCCGACGACGCCGAGGAGCGCCGCCAGGAGATCCTCGCGCGCGTCGAGCGGGTCGGCGGCATCGTCATCCACACCCAGCCGATCCTCGACCTCCGCTCGGGCACCGTGGCCGGCTGGGAGGCGCTGTCGCGCTTCCCGGGCTCGGATCGCTCCCCGGCCGCCTGGTTCGCCGAGGCCCGCCGCTGCGGGCTCGGCGCCGAGCTCGAGATCGCCGCGCTGCGCGCCGCGCTGGCCCAGGCGCTGCCCGCCGCGCCGGCCCGCCTGGCGCTCAACGTCTCGCCGAGCCTGCTCGTCTCCGGCGAGGCGCTGCGGGCGCTCGGCGACGCGCCGCTGGACCGGATCATCCTCGAGATCACCGAGCACGAGCTCGTGGCCAGCGGGGAGGAGGTCGAGGAGGCCCTGCGCGCGGTCCGCGAGCGCGGCGTCCTGCTCGCCGTCGATGACGCGGGCGCCGGCTACGCCGGCCTGCGGCATCTGACCCAGCTCCAGCCCGACCTGATCAAGCTCGACCGCACGCTCGTCGACGGCGTCAGCGGCGACACGGCCAAGACCGCGCTGATCGACTCGCTCGTGCACTTCGCCGACGGCATCGGCGCCGACGTCTGCGCGGAGGGGATCGAGGAGCTCGACGACCTCGCCGCGCTGGCCGACCTCGGCGTCTCCCACGGCCAGGGCTACGCGATCGCGCGGCCGGCCCGCGGCTGGCCCGACGTCGACCTCGCCGCGGCGGAGGTCTGCCGCCGCTCGCTGCGCCGGCTGCTGCGCGACGGCGCCGAGGCGGGCGCCGCCGCGGCCAGCGGCGACCGCCGCCTCGAGATCCTCACCGCGCGCCTGTCGCGCATCGGCCACGCCGACGAGCTCGACTCCGTGATGGAGATCATCGCGCTGCAGCTCGGCGCCGACGCGGTCTCGTTCTCGCGCTTCGACCCGCGCCAGGAGGAGATCGTCACGCTCTGCGGCCAGGAGCCCGACCCCGACGGCGGTCCCGGCGTGATCGTCGACGCGAAGGTGGGCGAGCGCTTCGCGCTGTCCCGCTACCCGGCCACCCGCCGCGTGCTGGCCACGGGCGAGGCGCTGCAGATCCGCGTCGGCGACCCCGACGCCGACCGCTCCGAGGTCGAGCTGCTGCGCCAGCAGAACCTCGGGTCGCTGCTGATGGTCCCCGTGGCCGCCGGCGGCCGCCCGCTCGGCCTGCTCGAGGGCTTTCGCCGCGCCGACCGCTCGTGGTCGCGCATCGAGCTGCACCAGGGCCGGATCGTCGGCTACATGCTCGGCGCGCTGCTCGAGCGCCTGGCCAACCGCGAGGCCTGGGTCCGCGAGGCGCTCGACGCGGCCGAGGCCCCGGCGCCCGCGCCGGCGACGGCGCCGGCCGGCCCGCCGCGCCATCGCCCCACGGTGCGCCGCCGCCGCGGCTAGCCGGCGGCGGAGACGCGGCTGACCGAGAACTGCGCGCCGGCGGGATCGGCGAGCATCGCCGTGCGCCCGACGGGGGAGTCCGCCGCCTCGGCCACGGCGCGGCCGCCGCGCTCGACGGCCGTGGCCACGGTGGCGTCGACGTCGTCGACCCAGAAGTCGGGCGTCCACCGCGCCGGCGACCCGGCCGGCGCCGGCGCCATCACCGCGACGACCTCGCGGGAGACCGGCTGCTGCGGCTCGCCGCCGACGTAGCCCGGAAGGCGGAAGAGGGTGAACGACCCGGCCTCGCCAAGGTCGAACGCCTCGGTCGTCCAGCCGAACACCGCGCCGTAGAACGCCGCCGCCCGTTCGGGATCGGGGGTGTCGAGCCGGCTCATGGCCCACGCGCCGGGCTCGTTGACGAGCTGCGCGCCGCCGTGCCGGTCGGGCTCCTTGGCCACGACCGTCGCGCCCGTGGGGTCGACGAGCACGCTGATCCGGCCCATCGGCGAGTCCATGCCCTCCAGGACGACCTGCCCGCCGGCCGCGCGGGCGCGCTCGGCCGCCTCGCTCGCGCTGTCGACCTCGATGTGCGTGACCCAGCCGGCGGGCGGCGGGTCGTCCATCATCGGCGGCAGCGGGGTGACGGCGGCGACGTCGCGGCCGCTCGCGGCGGGCCAGGACGTACTGATCCTGCGGGACCATCTCCCAGTCGAACAGCGCGCCGTAGAAGCCGGCCGCCTGCTCGGGCTCGGGCTGCATGACGCCCACCCAGCTCGGGACGCCGTGTTCGAATCCGTCGCGCTGGCTCATCTGCTCCTCCGTCCGCTCGTTGGTCCGTGGTCGTCCCGACTCTATCCAAGACAGTTGGAAAACACAACCATCAGATTGGAAAGTCCGACCAAGCGGGTAGGATGCCGGCCATGCCCGGCAAGCGCAGCTACGCGGAGCGGTGCGGCGTCGCGCGCGCCCTCGACGTCGTGGGGGAGCGCTGGGCGCTGCTCGTCGTGCGCGAGCTCCTGCTCGGGCCCAAGCGCTTCGCCGACCTGCGCGCCGCTCTGCCCGGGCCTGAGCGCCGACATCCTGACCCAGCGCCTGCGCGACCTCGAGGCGGGTGGGCTCGTGGCCCGCCGGACGCTCGAGCCGCCGGCCGCGGCGCGGGTCTACGAGCTGACCGCCCGCGGTCGCGGGCTCGAGGAGGTCGTGCTCGCCCTCGGCCGCTGGGGCAGCGTCGAGCCGTTCGCCCCCGGCGCGGCCCCGCTCGGGCCCGACGCCTTCGTGGTCGCGCTCAAGAGCTGGTTCGCGCCCGCGGCCGCGGCGCACGGGGAGGGCCGCTACGGGCTGCGCCTCGACGGCCAGAGCTACCGCGCCGACGTCGCCGGCGGCCGGTTCGACGTGCGCCGCGGCGAGGCCGACGGGGCCGACGCCACGATCGCCGGCGACCCGGGCGCATTGGCCGCGGTGCTCTGGCACGGCGCCGACCTCGCCGCGGCCGAGGCGCGCGGCGACGTGGAGATCGCGGGCAGCCGGCGCGCGGCCCGGGCGTTCCTGCGGCTCTTCCCGATGCCGGCCGCGGCCTAGGCCGCGGAGAGCCAGTCCTCGACCGGCAGGTCGGCCGCCGCGGCGGCCAGCGCCTCGCGGGAGACGGGCGCGACGCGGGGGAGCACGTGGACCCCGACCCCGGCGCGGGCCGCGAGCGTCGCCCGGTTGGATGCCTCGATCGTGTCCGGCTCCTCGGGCCACGGCGTCAGCACGACGGCGGCCACGGTCAGGCCGGCGGCCCGCGCGGCCTCGAGCGTCAAGAGGGTGTGGTTGATCGTCCCCAGGCCGGGCCGGGCGGCGATCACGACGGGCAGGCCGAGCGCGAGCGCCAGGTCGCGGACGGTCTCGTCGGGGCCGAGCGGGACGAGCAGGCCGCCGACGCCCTCGACGACGACCGCGTCGGCGTCGCCGGCCGCGCAGTGCGCCGCGAGCCCGGCGGCCGTGAGCGTGGTGCCGCTCAGCTCGGCGGCGAGGTGGGGGGAGACGGGCGGCCCGAAGCGCAGGGGCGCGACGGCGCGCGGGTCCTCGCCGGTGGCCAGCGCGAGCACGCGGTCGTCCATCGGCCACGGCCCGGCCGGCGGCTCGTCGACGCCGGTCAGGACCGGCTTGCGCGCGGCCACGCGCAGCCCGCGGGCGCCGAGGGCGGCGGCCAGCGCGGCGGTGACGACGCTCTTGCCGGCGCCGGTGTCGGTGCCCGTGACGAAGAGCCCGCTCACGCGGCCAGGGCGGCCTGCGGGGCCAGCCCGAGGTCGTGCGCGGCGGCGGTGATCGCCCGCGCCGCGGCGACGAGCTCGGCGTCGCGCTGCGTGGCCATCACGGCCAGGCGCAGCCGCGAGGTCCCCTCGGGGACGGTCGGCGGGCGGATCGCCTGGGCGAACACGCCGCGCTCGAGCGCGGCCTCGCACAGCCGCATCGCGTCGCCGGCGTCGCCGACGACGAGCGGGACGATCTGGGTGCGCGAGCCGCTGTCGGGCCAGCCCTCGGCCGCGAGCGCGCCGCGCAGCGCGGCGGCGCCGGCCTGCAGGCGCAGCGGCCGGCCGGGGTCGGCGACCAGGACCTCGAGCGCGGCCCGCGCCGCGGCCACCGACGGCGGCGGCGGCGCGGTGGAGAAGATGAACGGCCGCGCGGCGTTGACCAGCAGCTCGATCGTCGCGGCGTCGGCGCAGGCGTACGCCCCGTAGGCGCCGAGCGCCTTGCCGAGCGTGCCGACGACGACGTCGACCTCGTCCGTCGAGGCCGGCCTCGGCCACGGCGCCGCGGCCGCCCGGGCCCAGCGCGCCGGTGCCGTGCGCCTCGTCGACCACGAGCCGCGCGCCGTGCGCGTGGGCGGCCTCGACGAGCTCGGCCAGCGGCGCGACGTCGCCGTCCATCGAGAAGACCGAGTCGGTGACCACGAGCGCGGCGCGGCCGGCCGCCCGCTCGAGGCCCCAGGCGAGGTGCTCGACGTCGTTGTGGCGGTAGACGAACACCTCGGCGCGCGACAGGCGGCAGCCGTCGACGATCGAGGCGTGGTTGAGCTCGTCGGAGCAGACGACGTCGCCGCGGCCGGCCAGGGCGGAGACGACGCCGGCGTTGGCCAGGTAGCCCGAGCCGAAGAGCAGCGCGCGCTCGGCGCCCTCGAAGTCGGCCAGGCGCCGCTCGAGGTCCTCGTGGACCTCCATCGAGCCCGAGACCAGCCGCGACGCGCCCGCCCCGGCGCCCCAGCGCAGCGCCGCCTCGGCCGCCGCCTCGCGCACCCGCGGGTGCTCGGCCAGGCCGAGGTAGTTGTTCGAGCACAGCAGCAGCGCCTCGCGGCCGTCGACCGTGACCCGCGGGCCCTGCGGCCCCTCGATCAGCCGCGTGCGGCGCCGCAGGCCGCGGGAGGAGAGCTCGGCGAGCCGCTCCTCGACGCGGCTCATGCCGCGGCCGAGGGGAACCGGTTCGGCGCGCCGTCGGGACGCGGCGGCGCGTGCGTCTTGCGGCGGAAGCGCAGCTGCGTCGACGGGTCCCACAGCTTGATGTCGAGCGCGCCGAGCTCCTCGCGCCGGCTCCTCCTCGATCGCCTCGAGGTGGTCGGCGACGACGTCGGGCGTCTCGCCCTCGAGCCAGCCCGAGCGGTTGTCCGGCCGCGGGTTGGCGCCGTTGTCGGCCTGCGGGGCGACGTTGAGCCCGAGCTCGGTGAACAGCTCGCGGTCCTCCTCGGGCGTCGAGCCCAGCGTGGTCAGGAAGTTGCCCATCATCACGCCGTTCAGCCCGGCCTTGACGGCCAGGCCCTGGAGCTCGCCGAGGTTCTCGACCCGGCCGCCGCACAGGCGGAAGAGCGCGCCGGGGATGATCAGGCGGAAGATCGCGATCCACTTGACCGCCTCCCACGGGTCCATGTAGTCGCGGTCGCCGAACTTCGTGCCCGGTCGCGGGTTGAGCAGGTTGATCGGCACCGAGGTGGGGTCGATCGAGGCGAGCTGGAAGGCCATCTCGACGCGCTGCTCGCGCGACTCGCCGAGGTTGAGGATCCCGCCGACGCAGGTCTCCAGGCCGGCCTCGCGGACGGCGTCGATCGTGCGCAGGCGGCCCTCGTAGCGGACCGTGCGTCGAGACCTCCGGGTAGTAGGACTCGGCCGTCTCGACGTTGTGGTGGACGCGCTGGATCCCGGCCTCGCGCAGCGCCTTGGCCCGCGGCGCGCTCATGTGCCCGATCGACGCGCAGCGCTTGAGGTTCGTGTGCTCGGCGACGAGCCGCGCGCCGGCCAGCACCTTCTCGAAGTCGCGCTTGGACAGCCCCTGGCCCTGGGTGACCATGCAGAAGCGGTGCGC
Source organism: uncultured Solirubrobacterales bacterium (assembly GCA_963737395.1). Lineage (GTDB taxonomy): Bacteria > Actinomycetota > Thermoleophilia > Solirubrobacterales > Solirubrobacteraceae > JBBQAA01. Next base: position 83,403 of record CAVTSQ010000012.1, read on the forward strand.
GCCGGCCGCCTCGGCCGCGCGCGCGTGCTCGAGCATCTGGTCGGGCTCCATCATCGCGTGCATCGGCGTGTCGGCCTCGGCGAAGCGCGACTGCGCGCAGAAGCCGCAGTCCTCGGCGCAGCCGCCGGACTTGGCGTTGACCAGCGAGCACAGGTCGGTCGAGTCGCCGAAGTTCTCCTGGCGCGCGGCCCAGGCGCGCTCGACGAGGGCCTCGATTTCGGCGTGGTCCTCGATCTCGCCCAGCTGACGGGCTTCCTCGGGAGTGATCAGGGGCGGCATGGGCGGGACCCTAGGCGCCGTCGCGGACGGTGTGACCACGGTTTAGGCTCCGCGTCGTGGACGACCACGACGCCCATGTCGAGGAGGACCCCGGGCTCGAGCACCAGCGGCTCAACCGCAACTTCAGCGAGCTCCTGCAGGAGGTACGCGTGGCCCAGGCCGGCGTCCAGATCCTCTTCGCCTTCCTGCTCACGCTGCCCTTCACGCAGCGCTTCGCGACGATCTCGAGCTTCGAGCGCAACGTCTACCTCGTCACGCTCGTGCTCGCCGCCGCCGCCTCGATCTTCCTGATCGCGCCGGTGATCCAGCACCGCATCAACTTCCGCCGCGACCTCAAGACCCACATCGTCTGGGACGCGCACCGCATGGCGATCCTCGGCCTGACCTGCCTGGCGGGCGCGATGGTCGCGGCCGTCTTCTTCGTCGTCAACTTCCTGTTCGGGACGACGGCGGTGATCGTCGTGATGGCCCTCGTCGTCGGGCTGTTCCTCGCGACGTGGATCGCGCTCCCGCTCGCCCGGCGGGTCGCGCTAGCGGCCCTGCCAGTCGGGCTTGCGCTTCTCCCCGAAGGCGCGCACGCCCTCCTTGAAGTCCTCGGAGTGGAAGCACGCCTCGCGCAGGGCGACGAGCTCGCGCTGCAGCTCGGGGTCGATGCGCCAGCGCTCGGCCATCAGGGCGCCGATCACGCGCTTGTTGCCCGTCAGCGAGAGCGGGGCGTTGCCGACGATCTCCTCGGCCAGCTCGAGCGAGGCGGCCTCGAGCCGGTCGGCGGCGACCACGTCGTTGACCAGGCCCCAGGCCTCGGCCTGCTCGACCGGGATGTTGCGCCCGACGAGGAAGAGCTCCCGCGTGCGCGCGACGCCGACGGTGTCGATGAACTTCTCCAGCCCGGTGTGGGAGTAGACGAGCCCGAGCTTGGCCGGCGGCATCCCGAGCAGGATCCCCTCGGCCGCGATGCGCAGGTCGCAGGACAGCGCGACCTCGAGGCCGCCGCCGATCGTGTGGCCCGAGAGCGCGCCGACGATCGGGTACGGGTAGGCCTCGAGCGCGGAGAGGGCCTGCGTGAAGGGGTGGGCGACGAGCTTCTCGGCCTGCTCGGCGAAGACGTCGTCGGGGATGTTGCCGATGTCGTAGCCGGCCGAGAACATCCCGTCCTCGCCCGTGACGATCACGCAGCGCGCGTCGAGGTCGGGGAGGAGCTCGGCGAAGGCGTCGAGGATCGAGTGGTCGAGCGCGTTGCGCTTGGCCGGGTTGGAGATCGTCAGCCGGGCGACGTGCGGGATCGGCTCGTCGAGCCGCAGCTCGCCGCTCACTCGAGCGTGACGAGGGTGTCGCCCTCGGAGACGGACTGACCCTCCTCGCAGAGGACGGCCTTGACGGTGCCGCCGTCCTCGGCCTCGACGGGCATCTCCATCTTCATCGACTCGAGGATGACGACGGTGTCGCCCTCGGCGATGCTGTCGCCCACCTGGACCTCGATCTTCCAGACCGTGCCGGTGATGTGCGCCTCGACGTCGCTCACGTCCGCCCGTCCTCCTCTTGCCGTCTTGGATGCGGGGTGGGACCATAACCGTGGCCTCCGATGCCTCCGCGCTCCACCACGATCGAGCCGGGCACCCTGCACGTCACCAACGGCGACGCGACGGTCCCGGGTCTGCGGGCGGCGGGGATCGAGGGTCCGGTCCTGCCCTGGCGCGACGTCCTGCACGACGGGCCGGTGCCCGACGTCGACGAGGCGCGCCTGCGCCGGGTCCGCGCCGCGTTCATCGCCGCGGCGGGGTGGGCCGACGAGGACGCGGTCGTCCGTGACCAGGCCGACCGCGACGCCACGCTGGCCACCCACGACGGCCCGCTCCTGCTCTGGTTCGAGGCCGACCTCTACGACCAGCTCCAGCTCGTGCAGATCCTCGCCGCCGTCGCCGCCCGGGGCGAGCGCGCGCCGGACACCGAGCTCGTCTGCATCGGCGAGCATCCCGAAGTGCCGCGCTTCATCGGCCTCGGCCAGCTCGACGGCGATCAGCTCGAGGACCTGATCGACGAGCGCCAGCCGGTCGGCGACGAGGCTCTGGCGCTGGCCGCCACCGCCTGGGACGCGTTCCGCGCGCCGGCGCCGACGCCGGTTGCCCGCCCTGGCGGCGGCGATCTCCCCGTCGCTGCACTTCGTCGGCGAGGCCTTCGACCGCGTCGGGCGCGAGTACCCGTCCACGCGGGACGGCCTCGGGCTGACCGAGCGGCGGGTGCTCGCCGCGCTGGCCGCCGGGCCGGACACCGCCGACGACGTGTTCGTCCACGTCAGCGCCCACGAGGGCCGGCCGTTCCTCGGCGACCTCGCGTGCTTCCACGTCGCCGACCGCCTGGCCGCCGGCGCCCGGCCGCTGATCGAGCGCAGCACCCCGCGGACCGAGTGGGACACCTGCCTCTCGCTGACCGCCGAGGGCGAGCTGGTGCTCGCCGGCGACCTGGACTACGCCGAGCTCGCCGGCCTGGACCGCTGGATCGGCGGCGTGCACCTCGAGGGCCACGAGCCGGCCTGGCGCTGGGACGAGGCGACCGAGCGGGTCGCCGCGGCGGCCTAGCGGCTTCGGTATGACCGTCCAGCGCCTGGAGCACATCGGCGTGGTCGTCGACGACCTCGCGGCGGCGACGGCGTTCTTCGTCGCGCTCGGGCTGGAGGTGGAGGGGGAGACGTCCGTCGAGGGCCGCCTCGTGGACCGCATCAACGGGCTCGACGGCGTGCGCGCGGACATCGTGATCCTCCAGACCCCGGACGGCAGCAGCAAGCTCGAGCTGGCCAAGTACCGCTCTCCCTCCTACGAGGGCGGCGACGGGCCGGCACCGCCCAACGCCCCGGGCATCCGCCACATCCTGTTCGCCGTCGACGACATCGAGGCGTCCCTGGCCGCCCTCCAGGCGCATGGCGCCGAGCTCGTCGGCGAGCTCGTGAACTACGAGGACATCTACCGGCTCTGCTACCTCCGCGGCCCGGCGGGGATCATCGTCGAGCTGGCCGAGAAGATCTAGGCCAGATGGATCCCGCGGCGGGCGTACAGCCGCTTGTCGGCGGCGGCCAGCAGCTCCTGGCCGTCCTCGCCGTCCTCGGGGTGCACGGCCCAGCCGACGGTCAGCGACCAGGGGATCTCGACGCTGAGCTCGCGCCGCGCCTCGGGCAGGCGGGCGAGCAGGCGCCGGGCGTAGGTCTGGGCGCCCTCGGCGTCCTGGTCGGGCAGGATCACCGCCCACTCGTCGCCGCCGATCCGGGCGAAGGCGTCCTCGGCCCGGGAATTCGCCGCCAGGAGCTGCCCGGTCGCCTGGAGCAGGCGGTCGCCCGTGGCGTGGCCGTAGCCGTCGTTGACCGCCTTGAGCCCGACGACGTCGAGGTAGGCCACGGCCAGCGGGCGTCCGGTCCGCTTGGCGCGGGCGAGCTCGGCCGTCATGCGCTCGTCGAAGCCGCGGCGGTTGAGCGCCCCGGTCAGCGGGTCGGTCAGCGCCCGGCGCAGCAGGGCGGCGGCGTCGGCCTCGGTCTGGCGCGCGCGCCGGGCCGTGACGCCGGCGAGCATGATCCCGCCGAGCGCGATGCCGCCGAAGCCGGCCAGCACGTACCAGACCCACTGCGGCACCTGCTCGACGACGTGGATGACCACGCCCTGGTTGTCGGGGTTGGGGTCCTGCGCGGCGGCCAGGACAGGGGTCGCGAAGACGAGGAGCGAGCAGCGCCGCGGCCAGCGCGGCGGCGAGCAGTCCCCGGATTCGGGGTCGCGTGAGTGACCGAGAACGAAGCACGGCCGATGAAGTGTGCCTCTGAGCGCCGTCGTCAAACGCGACCTGGACCGATGACGGACCCCCGCCGACACGCTCGTCGGTAGGTAGCATCTGTTCTGGATGGCCGAGGAGCTCGCGCAGCTCAAGCCGCAGGTCTACAAGGACCCTCGCCCTGAGGAGTACTTCACGCGGTTTCATGAGCGCGCCCGCACGCGTGAGCCGGACCCGGTCTACGAGCTCGTCCGGGCCGCGACGTCGCTCTACGCATGGACGTTCTTCCGGGCTCGCTGCATCGGCTCGGACAACGTCCCGGCCGCCGGGCCCGTGATCCTCGCGCCCAACCACTTCTCGTTCATGGATCACTTCTTCCTTGGCGCCTTCGTGCGCCGCAAGGTCAGGTTCATGGCTAAGTCGCAGATGTTCAAGCCGCCGCTCCAGTGGATCTACACCCACGGCGGCGTCTTCCCGGTGCGCCGCGGGCATCGCGACGAGGAGGCGTTCCTGACGGCCGAGACGATCCTCGGCAAGGAGGGCTGCCTGGCGATGTACTGCGAGGGCGGCCGCTCGCGCCATGGCGACCTGCAGCGTCAGGCCAAGCCCGGCATCGGGCGCCTGGCCGCCGAGACCGGCGCGCCCGTCGTCCCCGTGGCGATCATCGGCTCCCAGAAGGTGCGCAACTGGAAGCGCGGCCAGTTCCCCAAGGTGACCGTCCAGTACGGCGAGCCCGTGGTCTTCGACCGGGTCCCCGACGCCGATCGCGACCACCACCAGGCCGTGGCCGACGACATCTTCAACCGGATCCGCACGCTCTACACAGGGCTCGAGAGCCACGGTCGCAAGTCCGTCGCCCAGCGCGTCCGGAGCGAGCGCCGCGCGGCCCGCCGCGCCGCCAAGCCCGCGACGGGCTGAGCCGCCGTGCCCCGCGTCCCCACCCCGCGGCGGACCCCGGACAACCCTCCGCCGTGGAAGGTGGAGGGCTCGGGCGAGAACAAGAAGCCCGCCGGCCGCCGCCCGCCGAGCGCGATGCGCATCGGCCTGTTCGTCGTCGCGCTGCTGGCGATCAACTGGGCGATCGGCTCGCAGATCGGCAAGCCCAAGCCGCGCCTCGACGTGCCCTACTCGACGTTCCGGGCCCAGGTCCAGAAGGACAACGTCAAGGAGGTCTCGTCCCGCGGCGACGTGATCCAGGGCAACTTCAAGACCAAGGTCACCTTCGACGGCAAGAGCAACACGCGCTTCGACACCGTCCAGCCCGCCTTCTCCTCCGACGACGCGCTGTTGCAGCTGCTGCTCAAGCAGCACGTCGAGGTCAACGCCAAGCCGGTCGACGAGAAGCCCTCGTTCCTCGTGCAGCTGCTCGTCGGCTTCGGGCCGACGATCCTGATCGTCGCGCTGCTGTTCTTCGCCTTCCGCCGGGCGGCGGCGGGCGCCGGCGGCATCGGCGGCCTGGGCCGCTCGAAGGCCAAGCGCTACGACGCCTCCGAGCAGCGCACGACGTTCGCCGACGTGGCGGGCATCGACGAGGCCGAGGACGAGCTCGTCGAGATCGTCGACTTCCTCAAGCACCCGTCCAAGTACAGCCGGCTGGGCGGGATGATCCCCAAGGGCGTGCTGCTCTCCGGGCCGCCGGGCACCGGCAAGACCCTGCTGGCGCGCGCGGTGGCCGGCGAGGCCGACGTGCCGTACTTCTCGCTGTCGGCGTCGGAGTTCATCGAGATGGTCGTCGGCGTCGGCGCCTCGCCGCGTGCGCGACCTGTTCGACCAGGCCAAGAAGACCGCGCCGGCGATCATCTTCATCGACGAGCTCGACGCCATCGGCCGCAACCGCAGCGGCTCGGGCGGCTCGCTGGGCGGCCACGACGAGCGCGAGCAGACGCTCAACCAGATCCTCACCGAGATGGACGGCTTCACCGGCTCGGAGGGCGTGATCGTGCTCGCCGCGACCAACCGCCCCGAGATCCTCGACCCGGCGCTGCTGCGGCCCGGCCGCTTCGACCGCCGCGTGACCGTCAACCCGCCCGACCAGATCGGCCGGCGCAAGATCCTCGAGGTCCACACGCGCTCGGTGCCGCTCGGCGCCGACGTCGACCTCGACGGACTCGCCTCGAGCACCCCGGGGATGGTCGGCGCCGACCTGCGCAACCTCGTCAACGAGGCGGCGCTGACCGCGGCCCGCCGCGGCCACGACCAGGTGCTCAACCAGGACTTCACCGACGCGATGGAGAAGGTCATCCTCGGCACCGAGCGCAAGATCACGCTCTCCCGCGAGGAGCGCGAGCGCACCGCCTACCACGAGTCCGGCCACGCCGTGCTCGGCATGCTCGAGCCCGGCGCCGACCCGGTGCGCAAGGTCTCGATCGTCCCGCGCGGGCACGCGCTCGGCGTGACCTTCCAGAGCCCGTCGACCGACCGCTACGGCTACGGGCGCGACTACCTCTGCGGCCGCATCGTCGGCGCGCTCGGCGGCCGCGCGGCCGAGCAGATCGTCTACGGCGACGTCACCACCGGCGCCGAGTCCGACCTCGAGCAGGTCACGAACATCGCGCGCCAGATGGTCGGGCGCTGGGGCATGTCGGAGAAGATCGGCCCGGTCTCGGTGCTGCCCGGCCCCAACGAGGGGCCGCTCTTCCCCGGCCAGCCGGGCTCGGTCTCGCCGCAGACGCTCGAGCTCGTCGACGCCGAGGTGCGCCACATCATCGACGACGCCTACGGGACCGCCGTGCGGCTGCTGCGGGAGAACCGCGAGCGCCTCGAGGCGCTGGCCCAGGCGCTGCTCGAGCGCGAGACGCTCGACGAGCGCGACGCCTACGAGGCGGCGGGCTTCCCGCCCCCCTCGAAGGCCGAAGCTGCAGCAGGAGCAGCACCGCGCCGACGAGGTCCCGACCACGTGAGCGCGGACGCGGCGCGCCTGCGCGAGGATCTCCTCGCGGGGCGCGCGGTGCTCGTCGCCGGCGGTCCGGCGCCCGGCTCGCTGGCCGCGCACGCGGCCGGCGTGACCGTCCTCGACGCCGATCTCGCCGACGAGGGAACCGTCGCCGCCGCGGTCGCCGGCGCGCCGGCCGCCGACGTGCTCCTCGTCCGCGGCGACGAGCTCTTCCGCGCGGCCGGCGGCGGCGACGGCCGGCCTGCGCGCCGCGCTCGACCACGGCTGGAACGCCGTGCGCGCCGTCGCCCTGGCCCACTGGATCGACGCCGAGCGCGACGGCGCCGTGCTGCTGCTCGCGCCGCGGCCGGGAGCAGGGCCGGGCGCCGAGGCGACCCGCGCCGGCCTGGAGAACATGGCCCGCACCCTCTCGGTCGAGTGGGCCCGCTACGGCGTGCGGACGTGCGCCGTCGCCCCCGGCGACGAGACGAGCGAGGCCGAGGCCGAGGCGCTCGTCGCGTTCCTCGCCGCGCCGGCCGCCGCCTACGTCTCGGGCACGGTGCTGGCCACGGCATGACCCGGGCCGCGGTCCTCTGCCTGCTGCTCTCCGCGCTCGCCCTCGGCGGGTGTGCCGCCACGTCGTCGCCCGGCGAGCAGCGCCCCGACGACGGCCTGGCGCGAATCGTCACCGACGCCCGCGACGCGCCGGGCTCGCTGGCCCCGGTCGGAGGCTCGTCGTCGCCGGGCACGAACATCGCCCTGCCGACCGCGCCGAGCGCGCCGACGGCGCCGAGCGTCCCCAGCGGCCCGACCGTCCGGCAGTGGCGCCGCGCCGCCGACCCGATCTGCCGGCGCCTGAACCGGGCGCGGGCCAAGGGCGACCGGACGCTCGGCCGCCCAGTACTTCGGCCAGCTGGCCCGCGTCTCGGTCCCGCCGCGGCACCTGGGCCGGTGGATCGCGTTCCTCAACGCCGAGGCCCAGCGCTCGGCCTCGATCACCCCGCCGGGCCTGCCCGCCTCGGCCAAGCGCTTCTTCGCCCAGCGCCGCAAGGCCGCGCGCGCGAAGTCCCGCGCCGCGCTGCGCGGCTTCCACTTCAAGCGCTGCGGGCACTAGCCGGTTGCGTCAGCCGGCCCAGGGGACCTCGACCGAGTCCTCGTGCGGCGTGTCGCGGGCGACGACGTACTCCGCGGCGTCGGCCTCGGAGAGGTTCTCGAGCACGTGGGTCTCGCGCGGGGGGACGTAGACGAGGTCGCCGGGCTCGAGCACGACCTCCTGCTCGAGCCGGTCGCCCCAGCGCACCTTCAGCGAGCCGCCGAGCATGTAGACCGCGCTCTCGCACGCCTCGTGGTAGTGCGGGCGCGAGCTCGCGCCGGGCGGGACGCGGAAGACGCCCATGTACAGGTGCGCGGCGCCCGCCGTGGCCTGCGAGATCTCGGCGCCGCCGACCACGCCGCGCGGCACGGGGCGGTCGTCGCCGGGCTTGATCACCTTCATCGAACCCTCCTCATCTAGAACCCGAGCGGCTCCCATGCCGCCTCGCGGCCCGGCACGTCGTAGCCGAACGCGTCCGGGTCGGTGCCGAGCGCCTCGGCGCACTCGAGCGCGATCCGCTGGACCGCGGCGGTCAGCGGGAAGATCGACAGCGGCTCGCCGAGCGCGACCGGCGCGGCGAGCCGGCGCACGGTGACGCCGACCTGCTCGGCCGCGGCGGCGACCTGGGCCAGGCGCACCGCCGCCGGGCCGCCGCCGTCGAGGCAGACGAGCGTGTCGCGCTCGTCGAGCGCGACGGCCGGGCCGTGGTGCAACTGCTCGACGCCGAGGCCCTCCGCCGCGATCCGCGCCGTCTCGCGCACCTTGAGCGCGCCTTCGGCCGCGGTCCACGCGTTCGGCCCGGCGCCGACGTACTCGAGCAGCCGCGCGGGCGGCTCGACGCCGGGGGAGGGGCCGCTCAGGACGTCCTCGACCGCGCCGGGGATCGCGTCGAGGATGCCGGGCGCGCCGCCGAGCGCGACCGTGAGCTGGGCCAGCCGGGCCAGCGCGCCGAGGTGGCTGGCCGTGTAGGCCGACGAGGTCTCCTCCTCGACGGTGGGCAGGTCGGCCTCGTGGCCGCTGGCCGCGATCACGACGGTGGGCACGAGCCCGGCCCGCGCCTCGGCGAGCACGTCGCGCGAGTACTTCTTCGACAGCGTGTGGGACAGCAGCACGAGCGCGTCGCCCGCGCCCGGCCGCGGCCGGTGCAGGGCGGCGTCGATCGACGAGACCGCCCAGGCCTCGACGCCCGCGTCGCGCAGCAGCCAGGCGCCGTGGTTGGCGGCGTGGAAGCTCGTGCCGGTGCCGACGAGCAACAGCCGCCGGCCGGCGATCTTCGCCGCCGCGCGCTCGGCCGGCTCGGGGTCGGCGAGGATCGCCCGCAGGTCGTCGGGCGAGCGCTCCATCGTGCGCCGCATGTCGCTCACGGCGTGCTCTCGATCGACACGAGCTCGTCGCGGACGGCGTGCTCGACCTGCAGGGTCGAGTGGTCGAGCCCGTACGCGGTGCGCAGCAGCGTCGACAGCTCGCGGCGCAGCGCGTGGCAGTCGGCGCCGGGGGAGACGATCACGTGGGCCGAGACGGCGGGGAAGCCCGGGTTCACCTCCCAGACGTGCAGGTCGTGGACCTCGAGCACGCCGGGGCGCGCGGCCATCGCCCGGCCGACCGCGTCGGGGTCGATCCCCTCGGGCGCGGCCTCGATCAGCACGCGCCCGGAGTCGCGCAGCAGGCCCCAGCCCGACAGCAGCATCAGCCCGGCGACGACGAGCGAGGCCAGCGGGTCGGCGGTCTGGAAGCCGGTGAGCAGGACGATCGCGCCGGCCAGCGCCGTGGCGAGGAAGGCGTAGAGGTCGGTGAGCACGTGCTGGTAGGCGCCCTCGACGTGCATCCCCGCCTCGCGCGAGCCCGCGAGCACGCGCGTGGCGATCAGGTTGACGCCGATCCCGACGACGGCCGTGGCCAGCACGATGCCGCCGAGCACGTCGGGCGGGTCGATCAGGCGGCGGATCGCCTCGGCCACGATCAGCCCGGCGAGCACGAGCAGGGTGACGCCGTTGACCTGGGCCGAGAGCACCTCGGCGCGGCCCAGGCCGAAGGTCAGCTTGCCCTGGGCCGGGCGCTTGGCGAGCTTGGAGGCGACGAGCGCGAGCGCGAGCGCGGCCGCGTCGGTGAGCATGTGCGCCGCGTCGGAGAGCAGCGCCAGCGAGGAGGCGAGGATGCCCGCGACGACCTCGGCGAGCAGGAAGCCGACGATCAGCGCCAGCGCCGTGGCCAGCCGGCCGGCGCTCGCGTCCGAGACGTCGTGCGCGTGATCGTGGTGGTGGGCTATGGCGTGAAGCTTAGACCGCGGCGGCGGGCTCGGGGGCCGGCTGGGCGGGGACGAGATCGCCCAGCGCGACGCGGCGCGTGCGCGCCTCGAACTCGGCGTGCGAGCCCGGCCAGTTGCTCACGATCCGGCCGCTGGCGACGTGGTAGGTCGACGTGCAGCCGCCGGTCACCCAGACGGTGCGCCGCAGCCGGTCGGCGAGCTCGCGCTGGAAGGCCGCGTGGGTGTCCTCGCGCACCTCGACGGTCTCGAGCGTGCCGTCGCGCAGCAGGCCGACGGCCTGCCCGATCCAGCCCGCGGCCGCCTCGAGCACCGTGATGATCGAGCCGGTCCCGTGGTTCGTGTTCGGGCCGTAGAGCAGGAAGAGGTTGGGAAAGCGCGGGACCGCGACGCCGAGGTAGGCCTCGGCCCCGTCGCGCCACGCCTCGTCGAGCGTGACCCCGTCGCGCCCGGTGATCTCCATCGGGGCGACGAAGCCGGTCGAGGCGAAGCCCGTGCCGTAGAGGATCACGTCGGCGGGGTGCGTCGTGCCGTCGGGGGTGACGACGCCCTCGGGCACCACCTCGCTGATCGGCTGGGTGACGAGCGAGACGTTCTCGCGGCGCAGCATCGGCAGCCACTCCGACGTCAGCAGGATCCGCTTGCAGCCCGGGTCGTAGTCCGGGGTGGCCTTGGCCAGCAGCTCGCGGTCGCCGCGCAGCGCCAGACGGCGCTGGACGTTCGAGAGCGCGCGCACGAGCCGCGCGCCGACCTTCGCGGTGGTCTCCGGGTGCCCGACGAGCGGCGCGACGAGCGCCTCGAGCGACGCCTTGTGGCCGGCGCGGGCCACGCCCTGCAGCGCGGGGAAGCGCCGGTAGAGCGCCTTGCGCCAGCCCGGATAGGCCCCGTTCTGCTTGGGCAGCGTCCACGGCGCCGAGCGCTGGAAGACCGTCACGTGCCCGGCCTCGGGCGCGATCGCCGGGCCGAACTGGATCGCGCTCGCGCCCGTGCCGACGACGGCCACGCGCTTGCCCTCCACCGACACCGAGTGGTCCCACTCGGCCGAGTGGAAGGCCGGGCCGGCGAAGGTCTCGATCCCCGGCAGCGCGGGGATCACGGGCCGGGTCAGCTGGCCGACGGCCACGAGCAGGACGTCGGCCTCGAGCTCGCCGCCGTCGTCGAGGCCGATCCGCCAGCGCCGCGCGTCCGCGTCCCAGTCGGCGCTGCGCGCCTCGACGCCGAAGCGCACGTGGCGGGTGACGTCGTGCTCGTCGGCCACGCGCTCCAGGTAGGCCTGGATCTCGTCGCCCGGGGCGAAGCGCCGCGACCAGCCGGGGTTGGGCGCGTAGGACAGCGAGTAGAGGTGGGAGGGGACGTCGCAGGCCGCGCCCGGGTAGGTGTTCGCGCGCCACACGCCGCCGATCCGGTCGCCGCGCTCGAGCACGACGATGTCCTCGACGCCCTGGCGCTTGAGCTCGATCGTCGCCGCGACGCCGCCGAAGCCGGCGCCGACGATCACGGCGGAGAGCGAACGCGGGCCGGGCACCGCGCCGCAGTATGGCGGACCTCAACTACAGTGGGCGCCCGTGGCCCAGTACAACCTCCATTGCCTCGTCGAGATCCCCAAGGGATCGCGCAACAAGTACGAGTGGGACGAGGACCTGCAGGCGATCAAGCTCGATCGCTTCCTGTTCTCCTCGCTGGTCTATCCCACCGACTACGGGATGATCCCGAACACCATGGCCGAGGACGGCGACCCGCTCGACGTCATGGTCTGCGTCTCCGAGCCGACGTTCCCCGGCTGCGTGATCCCGGTCAAGGTCATCGCGCTCTTCCGCATGCGCGACGACAAGGGCCAGGACGACAAGCTCGTCTGCGTCCCGCTCGAGGACCCCAACTGGAACACGATGGACGTCCTCGACGACATCCCGCAGAACCTGCGCGACGAGATCTCCCACTTCTTCTCGGTCTACAAGACGCCCGAGGGCAAGGTCGTCAAGGTCGACGGCTGGTACGAGCGCGAGGCCGCGATGAAGGTCCTCGAGGACTCGCGCAAGCGCTCGGGAAGAGCAGCGCGCAGAAGGCCGCGCTCGGCGGCTAGGAGTCCATCCCGCCGAACTGGCCGCCGGTCACGTTCAGCACCTGGCCGTGGACGAAGTTCGACCACGGCGAGCAGAGGAAGAAGACCCCGCCCGCGGCCTCGGCCGGCGTGCCCGGGCGCCCGATCGGGATCAGCATCGAGGCCATCGAGCGCAGCTGGTCGGGGATGCCCGAGCTGGACCTCCTCGCCGCCGATCTCGATCGTGTTCTCGCCGTCCTTGGTCGCGGTCAGGCGCGTCTCGATGTAGCCGAAGGCCACGGCGTTGACGTTGATCTTGAACTGGCCCCACTCCTTGGCCAGCGTCTTGGTCAGCCCGACCACGCCGGCCTTGCCCGAGGCGTAGTTGGCCTGGCCCGCGTTGCCCATCGTCCCCGAGGTCGAGGAGATGTTGACGACCTTGCGGAAGACCTCGACGCCCTCCTCGCGCTCCTTCTTGGCCGGCTCGCGGAGATGCGGCGCCGCCGCGCGCAGGACGCGGAAGGGCACGACGTTGTGGATGTCGAGCATGGCCTGGAACTGCGCGTCGCCCATCTTGTGGATCGGCCCGTCGCGCGTGTAGCCGGCGTTGTTGACGACGATGTCGAGGCGGCCCCAGGCCTCGATCGCGGTCTCGACGAGCTTGTCGGGAACCCCGTCCTTGGTCAGGTCGCCCGCGAAGGCCACCGTGTCGCCGGCGATCTCCTTGGCCGTCTGCTCGGCGACGTCGGTGTCGAGGTCGTTGACGAGCACCTTGGCGCCGTGCTCGGCGAGCAGCTCGGCGGTGGCGCGGCCGATGCCGCGGGCCGAGCCGGTGACGATCGCGACCTTGTCGTCCAGGACTCCCATGCGTGTCAGTGCTCCTCGGGTAGCGTGCGCAGGCGAAGGCGGGATCCTAGGCCCGCCCGGTCCCCTCGACGGAAGGTCCTCGCCCATGCTCGCCCGTGCCCGTCGCGCTCTGCCATGCCTGCTCGCCCTGCCGCTCCTGGTGCCCGGCGCCGCGGAGGCGGCGAAGAAGCCGAAGCCGACGTGCTACCCGAAGGGCGCGAAGACCGTCCGCGTCAACGAGGTCTCGCGCGTGTTCAAGCGGCGTCAGTCCGTGGGTGGCGGGCTGATCGGCACGGTCGTCTACGGCTGCGACCTGAAGACGAAGCGGAGGATCCGCCTCGCCACCGCCGATTACTACGCCCCCGACTCCTACCGGGTCACGCTCGAGGGCCGGTACGTCGCCCTGAACTACACGACGTCAGATCCGGCCGACGTCGCCTCGGGCTACCTGCGCGTCTGGAGCCTGCGCGGCCACAAGCGCCTGCACTCCCTCACCGACGTCGACGCCGCGGCAATGAGGATCGGCAGCCGGGGATCGCTCGCCTGGATCGGGGCGCCGCTGGCCGACGCGGGTGAGCCGGTGCTCGCGCCGAGCGTGCACCTCCTCGATTCGAAGGGCGACCGTGCCGTCTCCAGCGGAGCGGTGGATCCGTCCTCGCTCGCCGTCGCCGGGACGACCGTCTACTGGACCCAGGCGGGGTCGCCGTTCGCGGCGAAGCTCGTGCCCTAGGGGACGAGCAGCACCGGATCGCCGACGCGCACGAGGCCCGTGCGGGTGACGCTCCCGTAGACGCCGAGGCAGTTCTCGCGCTCCTGGACGACCCGGCGCTGGACGCCGGGGTCGCGCTTGGCGGTGTCGGGGTCGATCGTGATCATCGCGCAGCGCTCGTCGCGCTCGGCGAGGTGGACCCGGGGCGCGTCGTCCCGGTCGCCGAGCTGCAGCGTGCGGCCGATCCAGCCCTCCTCGGCCCACGGCTCGGCGTCGATCAGCACGTTCGGTCGCAGGCGGCGGTGGTCGCCGACGAAGCGGGCCGAGCCCGTGCCGAGGACCGAGACCGGGAAGGCGTCGGGGATCCCGCGGCCCGAGCGCACGAGCCGCACCGGCTGACCGGTCCGCTCGGCCAGCTCGGCGGCCAGCGCCGGGTCGTCGAGCGCCCGGACCTGCCCGTCCGGCGTGTGCACCGTCACCGGCGAGCGGTCGGGGTCGGACGGGTCGTCGAAGGTCGCCCGCCACAGCACCATCTCCGAGGCGCGCCGCCCGGTAGCCCAGGGGAAGCGCGAGAGGTCGTCCACGAACAGGAACGCCCAGCGCCGGTCGCCGACCGGGCCCTGGAAGCCGATCTCGACCTCCTCGAGCGCCTGCCCCGCCATCGACTTGACGGGGTAGCGCCAGAGCTTCGCGACGGTGGCGACCCGGTCCATGGCCCTCAGTGATACCGCCGCGCGGCGGAGACGGCCTGGCTTCCGTACGCGCCGCCGAAGAGCACGGCGTGCACGAGCAGCGGGAAGAGCTGGTAGAGCGCGACGCGATCCTCGTGACCTGCGACCAGCGGTGCGACCTCCTCGTAGGCGGCGAGGAAGCGGTCCCCGGGCGAGCCGAAGAGCCGGAGCATGGCCAGGTCGATCTCGCGGTGGCCGCCGTGGGCGGCGGGGTCGATCAGGACCGGCACGCCGCCCGGGCCGGCCAGCACGTTGCCGCTCCAGAGATCGCCGTGCAGCCGCGCGGGCGGCTCGGGCGGCCCGGCGAGGTCGGCCATTCGCTCGCACACGGCCTCGATCGCCGCGCGGCCGCCGGCCGGGAGGGCGCCCTGCCGCTCGGCTCGCTCGGCCAGCGGGCGGATCCGCTCCGACGCGTAGAAGTCGGCCCAGTCGTCGCCCGGCGCATTCGGGACCTCGAGCGGCCCGACCCGCAGCGGCGCGCCGTCGCCGCCCGGGGTGCCGGGTGGCAAGGTGCCGAAGCGCGCGGCGCCGGCGGCGTGCAGGCGCGCGAGACCCGCGCCGAGCGCCGCCTCGTCGAGTCCGCCGCCGACCTCGACCCAAGCGAGCGCGAGCCAGCCCGGGTCTTCGCCCGCGCCGAGCACCTCGGGCACCGTCAGCGCGCCGGGCTCGGCCAGCCAATGCAGCCCCGCCGCCTCGGCGGCGAACGCCCCCGGCGCCGCCTCGCCGCCGCTCTTGAGGAAGACCGGCGTCCCGTCGGCGAGCTCGAGCCGGCGCGCGTCGGCCAGGCAGCCGCCCCCGATCGGCTCGACGCGCGCCAGGGGGCCGAGCGCGTCCTCGACGCCCGCGGGCAGGCTCATCGCACGTCGTCGAGCAGTCCGCGGGCGGCGCGCTCGACGTCGTCGAGCACCTGCTCGAAGCCGTCCGGGCCGCCGTAGTACGGGTCGGGCACGTCGAGGTCGCCGGCCGCGACCGCCGTCGGGTCGTACTCGCGCAGGAGCACGACCTTGCCCGCCGCCTCGCCGTCGGGCGCCAGTGCGCGCAGGTCGGCGGCGTTGTCAGCGTCCATGGCCACGAGCAGGTCGAAGTCCTCGAAGTCCGCGAGCGTCACCTGGCGCGCGGCGCCCGTCAGCTCGATCCCGCGCGCGGCTGCCGCGCGCGTGGCCCGCGCGTCGGGCGGGTCGCCGGCGTGCCAGCCGCCCGTGCCGGCGGAGTCGATCTCGATGTCGCCGTCGAGCCCCTCCTCCCGCAGAAGGGAGGCGAAGACCGCCTCGGCCGTCGGCGAGCGGCAGATGTTCCCCATGCACACGAAGAGGATCCGCACGGCCGAGGAACTAGAGCCCCATCGTCTTGCCCAGGATCTCCTTCATGATCTCGTCGGTGCCGCCGCCGATCGGGCCCAGGCGGGTGTCGCGGGCGGCGCGCTCGATCCCGTATTCGCGCATGTAGCCGGCGCCGCCGTGGAGCTGCAGGCAGCGGTCGGCGACCTCGAAGGCCAGGCGCTGGGTGGCGAGCTTGGCCTCGGTGACCTCCCGGACGGCGTCGTGGCCCTCCACGAAGAGGCGCAGCGCGTGGTAGGTGAGCGCCCGCGCGGCCTCCATCCGCATGTACATCTCGGCGAAGGCGTGGCGGGAGACCTGGAAGGACGAGACCGAGCGGCCGAAGGCCTGGCGCTGGTCGGTGTACTCCCGCGTCGCCTCGAGCTCGGCGCCCATCGCCCCGATCGCGCCCAGCGACATCAGCAGCCGCTCCCACTGGAAGTTGGCCATGATCAGGTAGAAGCCCTCGTTCAGCGCGCCCGAGCAGGTTCTCCTCGGGCACCCACACGTCGGCGAAGGCCAGCTCGCCGGTGTCCGAGGCGTCCCAGCCGAGCTTGTCGAGCTTGCTCGTCGACGATGCCGTCCTGCTTGTCGATCAGCAGGAACGACAGCCCGTGGTGGCCGCCCTCCTGGCTGGTCTTCACCGCGGTCACGTAGAGGTCGGCGCGCACGCCGTTGGTGATGAACGTCTTGGCGCCGTTGACGACCCAGCCGCCGTCGACCTTCTCGGCCCGCGTGCGGATCGAGGCGACGTCGGAGCCCGCGTCGGGCTCGGTGATGGCCAGCGCGCAGATCGTCTCGCCCTTGATCGCGGGGACGAGGTAGCGGCGCTTCTGGTCCTCGGTGCCGAACTTCCAGATCGGCGGCGTGGCGATCCCGGTGTGGGCGCCGATCCCGGACGCCAGCCCGCCCGAGCCGCAGCGCGAGAGCTCCTCGGTCCAGACCGCGTCGGCGAGGTACCCGCCGCCCTGGCCGCCCCATTCCTCCTCGTACTTCAGCCCGAGGAAGCCGTGCTCGGCGAGCGTCCCGAACACCTCGTTCGGGAACCACTTCGCGTCCTCCCACTCCTGGGCGTGGGGGCGCAGCTCGGTCTCGACGAAGCGCCGGCAGACCGCGCGGAACTCCTCGAGCTCCTCGGTGAACGGCGGGATCGGGCGGCGCGTCCCGGCCCGCCAGTCGGCGGTCATTCCTCGGGCACGTGGCCGTCGCGCCCGACGTAGCCGTCCTTGGCGCCGACGCAGACGTAGACGAGGTCGCCGTCGCCGACCGAGCGCACGCCGCGGACCGTCGCCGGGTCGACGCGCGCGAACGATCCCGGCCCGAGCCGGTGGCTCGAGCCGTCGCCGAAGGTCATCTCGGCCTCGCCCGCGTGCACGAAGTAGAGCTCCTCCTGCTCGTCGTGGAAGTGCCGCCCGCTGTCGTAGCCGGGCGGCATGACGATCGCGTTGACGCCGAAGGCCGTGACGCCGAGGCCCTTGCGGACCTTGCGAAAGCCGTAGCCCTCGCCGAGGTCGTCGAGCGCGCCGACGGCGTAGCCCTCGCCCTCGACGAGGCTCACAGCCCGTAGCTCCGGCCGATCACGTCGAGCATGATCTCGTCCGTGCCCGCGCCGATGCGGTTCAGGCGCATGTCGCGCCAGGCGCGCTCGACGCCGTACTCCTTCATGTAGCCCGCGCCGCCGTGGATCTGGATGCACTCGTCGGCGACCTCGCAGGCGATCCGCGCCGCGTAGAGCTTGGCCATCGAGATCTCGCGCACCGGGTACTCGCCGTTCTGCACGCGCCAGGCGGTGTTGTGGACCATCTGCCGCGCCGTCTCGATCTTCGTCGCCATCTCGGCGAACTTGTGGCGGATGACCTGGAAGCGGCCGATCTCGCGCCCGAACGCCGTGCGCTCCTTGGCGTAGCCGAGCGTCTGGTCGAAGACCCGCTGGGCACCCGGAGACGCAGCCCGCCGCGCCGATCAGGCGCTCGCCCTGGAGCTCCCACATGATGTGGTAGAAGCCCTTGCCCTCGGTGCCGAGCATCGCGCTGGCCGGCACGCGGACGTCCTGGAAGGCCAGCAGCGCCGTGTCGGAGGCGTGCATGCCGAGCTTCTGCAGGCGCTTCTCGCGGATCACGCCCGGCGCGTCCATCGGCACGAGGAACAGCGTGAAGCCGTCGTAGCCCGCGTCGACGTCGGTCTTGGTCACGAGCACGATCACGTCGGAGCGGTGCCCGTTGGTGATGTACGTCTTGCTCCCGTTGATCACGAAGTCGTCGCCGTCGCGCACGGCGCGGGTCTTGATGCCGGCCACGTCGGAGCCCGCGTCGGGCTCGGTGATGCCGAGCGAGAGGATCTTCGTGCCGGCGATCGCCGGCACGGCCCACTCCTGCTTCTGCTCCTCGGTGCCGAACTTGAGGATCGGCGGCAGCGCCATGTCGGTCTGCACCGCGACGCCCATCGTCAGGCCGCCCGACCCGCCGTAGACCATCTCCTCGCCGAAGACGATCGCGGAGGCGTAGTCGCCGCCCTGGCCGCCGTACTCCTCGGGCTTGTCGAGCCCGAGGAACCCGAGCTCGCCCATGCGCCGGATGATCGAGTCGGGGAAGGTCGTCTCCTCCCATTCCTCGGCGTGGGGGAGCACCTCCTTGGTCACGAACGCGCGCACGGTCTCGCGCAGCTGGTCGTGCTCGTCGTTGAAGAGGAAGTGCCGGAAGCGGGCCGAGAAGTCGGGCTTGACGACGTCGGCGGGCGCGGCGGCGTCGACGGCAGGGGAGACGGAGGAGGACATGCCTCGACGGTAACCGAAACGGGCGCGAAAGTGAACAGTAGGACTTCCTACTTCTCAGTCGCAACGCGCCGATCGGCGCCGTCCGTCACCATGCGGAGCCATGCCCGGGACCGTCACCTACAACGTCGCCGAGAACGTCGCCACGATCGCCCTCGACCAGCCCGACACGCGCAACGCGCTGTCCGACGAGCTGCTCGAGGACCTGCTCGACGCGCTCGCGCGCGCCAAGGCCGACGACGACGTGCGCTGCGTCGTGCTCGGCTCGACCCACCCGAAGGTCTTCTCCTCGGGCGGCAACCTCGCCGGGTTCGCCGCCGACGTGCCGCTGATCCACAAGCACTTCGGCACCGACAAGTTCCCGCGCGCCTTCACGGCGCTCGGCCAGCTCGGCAAGCCGTCGATCTGCGCCGCCGGCGGCCACGTGCTCGCCGGCGCGCTCGGCCTGGCGCTGGCCTGCGACCTGATCGTCGCCTCGGAGACCGCCACCTTCGGGACCCCCGAGATCAACGTCGGGGTCTTCCCGTTCATGATCATGGCGCTGATCTACCGCAACGTGCGGCGCAAGAAGACCAACGAGCTGCTGCTGCTCGGGGAGCGGATCGACGCGCACGAGGCCGAGCGGATCGGGATCGTCAACAAGGTCGTGGCACCCGAGGCCTTCGACGAGGCCGTGGCCGAGTGGGCCGGGGCCCTGGCCAAGAAGTCGCCCGTGCTCATGCGGATGGGCAAGGACGCGATGTTCCGCTCGCAGGATCTCGCCTTCGCCGACGCGCTGGACTACCTTCGTGCGCAGTTGTCGCTCGCCTTCACCACGGAAGACATCCAGGAAGGCGTGCAGGCGTTCTTCGAGAAACGGGAGGCCCGATGGTCCGGTCGTTGAAGTCCCCCACGTTCTGGGTCGCGTTCGCGGCGCTGGTCATCTCGCTGAGCTCGACGGCGGTCGCGGCCTCGATCATCAGCGGCAAGAACATCAAGAAGGGGTCGATCCCCGGCGATCGCCTGGCCAAGAACACGGTCAAGGGCGACCGGGTCAAGAACGGCGGGCTCACCGGCCCCGACCTCAAGTCCAACACCCTGACCGGCAAGCAGATCGCCGAGTCCAAGCTCGGGCGCGTGCCGTCGTCGATCACCGCCGGCGCGGCGACCGACTCGGGCAAGCTCGGCGGCCTGCCGCCCGGCGGCTACTACCGCTACGGCTCGACGATCACGCCCGGCGTGACCGCGACCGGCGCGTTCGGCTGCGGCGGCACGGCCAACTGCGTCGCCCAGTTGCCCGGCCAGGCCACGGTCGACCTGACCCCGGCGAACATCCGCGTCGGCCCCGGCGGCGCCTGCACCGGCACGGCCCGCCTCCCGACCGCGCCCGCCGGCGTCGTCTGCCTCTACCCGACGGGCGGCACCGTGACGAGCGTGGCGGCGATGGGCCAGGGCAGCCGCTTCGGCTTCATCGTCGGCGGCACCGTCCAGGGCGTCTACGCCTACAAGGCCCCGACCCCGCCCGTCCCGGACTGATCGGGTGACCGCGACGACGCCTCCCTCGATCCTCCGCCCGCTCGTCGAGGACCTGGCCGCGCGCCGCGCGCAGGCCAAGCTCGGCGGCGGCCCGGAGAAGATCGAGCGCCAGCACGCCGCCGAGAAGCTCACGGCGCGCGAGCGGATCGACCTGCTCGTCGACGAGGGCTCGTTCTCCGAGCTCGGGCTCCACGCGGGGATCCACTTCTCCGTGCGCGGGCTGGAGGGCAAGGAGGCGCCGGCCGACGGCGTCGATCACCGGCTACGGGAAGGTCGACGGGCGCATGGTCGCGATCGCCGCCTACGACTTCACGGTGATGGCCGGCTCGATGGGGATGACCGGCGAGACCAAGATGGCCCGGCTGCGCGATCTCGCGCTCTCCAAGCGGATGCCGCTCGTCTGGCTGCTCGACTCCGCCGGCGCGCGGATCCAGGAGGCGGTGGGCTCGCTGTTCGCGGGCTCGGGCCACCTGTTCCGCGAGGAGGTCGTGATGAGCGGCGTCGTCCCGCTCGTCGCCGCGCTGATGGGCCCGTGCGCCGCGGGCACGGCGTACATCCCCGGCCTCGCCGACTTCGTGCCGATGGTCAAGGGCCGCGGCTCGATGGCCCTGGCCGGCCCGCACCTCGTCCGCGCCGCGGTGGGGGAGGACGTCACCCAGGAGGAGCTCGGCGGCTCGCGCGTGCACTGCCGCAAGTCGGGCGTCGGCGACCTCGAGGTGGCCGACGACCCGGAGTGCATCGAGCGCAGATCAAGCGGTACCTCTCGTACTTCCCCTCGAGCAACACCGAGGCGCCGCCCGCGCGCCCGGCCGGCGATCCGATCGACCGCATGGACGAGGAGCTGCTCGACGTCATCCCCGAGTCCAACCGCAAGCCCTACGACATGTACGAGGTCATCCGCCGCATCGTCGACGACGGCGAGTACTTCGACATGAAGCCGCAGTGGGCCAAGACGCTGATCACCTGCTTCGCGCGCTTCGGCGGGCGGCCGGCGGGGATCGTCGCCTCCCAGCCCAAGCAGCTCGGCGGGATCCTCGACAACGACTCGGCCGACAAGGCCGCGCGGTTCGTCAACCTCTGCAACGCCTACGGGATCCCGCTCGTGTTCCTGCAGGACGTGCCGGGCTTCATGGTCGGCACCAAGGTCGAGCAGGCCGGGATCATCCGCCACGGGGCGAAGATGCTCCACGCGGTGGCCAACGCGACGGTCCCGAAGGTCACCGTGGTGCTGCGCAAGGCCTACGGCGCCGGCTACTACGTGATGAACGGGCGCGCCTACGAGCCCGACCTGATCGTCGCCTGGCCGACGGCGGAGATCTCCGTGATGGGCGCCGAGGGCGCCGTCGAGATCGTCTTCCGCAAGCAGGTCGAGGAGGCCGAGGATCCCGCGGCCAAGAAGGCCGAGCTGATCGCCGCCTACCGCAAGCTGATCGACGTCTACGTCGCGGCCAAGAACGACATGATCGACGACGTGATCGATCCCCGCGAGACGCGGCCGACGATCTGCCGGGCGCTCGAGATGGCCGAGGGCAAGCGCGTCGAGCGGCCGTGGAAGCGCCACGGCGTCGTGCCGGTGTGAACCGGCCTCAGTACAGGACCACGTAGAACGACTTGTTGGCGAAGCCGCCGTTCCAGGTGCGGGTCGTGACCTGAAGGTCGCCGGTGACGTCGCTGCTGCACAGGTTCTTGACGCCCGCGACCGTCCGGTAGACGGCGATCTGGTCGCGGGTGTCGGCGCCGCCGGTGTCGATGCTGGCGGTCGCGACGTGCCACGGCACGCTCACCTTGAAGCAGTAGATGCCGGTGCGGAAATAGGGGTCGACGTTCTTCGAGTTGGCGGCGTCGAGGCCGCCGTCGCCGAGCACGTGCGCGTAGGCCACGGCGCCGCCCGGGGCGCCGTCCTTGCCGTTCGTCCCGTCCTGGCCGCGTGGCCCGGTCTTGCCGGCCGGAAGCTGGCCCTTCTTGAAGTCCTTCCTGAGGAGCGAGCCGTTGCCGACGTCGGCGCTCTTGATCGAGCCGTTCTTGATGTCCTTGCCCTGGATCGTGTTGTTCTTGATCTGGGCGGAGGTGATCCTGGTCGCGGCGTAGGAGGTCCCGCCGAGCGCGACGAAGAGGGCGAGGTAGGCGACGGCGTTCCGGCGCAGGTGACGCAGGAGCATGCTCCGACCCTAATCCGGGACGTCGGCGGCGCGCAAATGAATCCGGCGGGATTCGCCGCTACAGCGAGCCGCGCGGAATGCCGAAGAAGGACCCATGAGCACGTCCTCGGCCCTGCAGGGCCTCACGCCGCCCGCCCGGCGCGGCCGCTCCGACCGCCTGCTCGGCCAGGTCGTCGTCGACCTCGGCTTCGCCTCGCACGAGCAGGTCGAGCACGCGCTGGGCCGCGCCCGCGCCGAGCGCAAGCTCGTCGGCCTCGCGCTCGTCGAGGACGGCGTCGTCACGCCCGACCAGCTCGCCCGCGCGATCGCCGAGCGCTTCGGCCTCGACCACGTGAACCTCTCGGAGTTCCCGATCGATCCCAACGCGACCGCGCTGCTCGCGCCACAGGTGGCCAAGCGCTACGGCGCGCTGCCGATCGGCCGCGGGGAGGACGGGCGCCTGCTCGTGGCCATGTCCGATCCCGCCAACATCGTCGCGCTCGACGACATCGGCATGCTCACGGGGCAGGACATCCGGCCCGCCATCGCCGCGCCGCAGGACATCGAGCTGCTCGTCGGGCGCCTCGACCGCCTGGGTGACGCGGTCGCCGACGCCGGCGTCCAGGACGCCGAGGAGGAGGCGGCCGCGCTGGCCGAGGTCGCCGCCGAGATGGCGGTCGCCAACGAGGAGGACGCCCCGGTCGTCAAGCTCGTCAACTCGATCATCGGCCAGGCCGTCGAGCAGGGCGCGTCGGACATCCACTTCACCCCGCACGAGGGCGAGATGCGCGTGCAGTACCGCGTCGACGGCGTCCTCGGCCAGGGAGTCTCGGTCCCGCGCCGCCTGCGCCAGGGCGTGGTCACGCGCGTGAAGATCATGGCCGAGCTCGACATCGCCGAGCGGCGCGTCCCGCAGGACGGCCGGATCGGCCTCCGGCTCGAGGGCCGCTCGATCGACGTGCGCGTCGTCACCCTGCCGCTCGTCGACGGCGAGTCGATCGTCATGCGCATCCTCGAGCGCGACGCCACGCAGATCGGGCTGCTCGAGCTCGGGATGGGCGGCGACGAGCTCGAGCGCTTCAAGCGCGCGTTCACCCAGTCCCACGGCGCCGTGCTCGTGACCGGCCCGACCGGCTCGGGCAAGACGACGTCGCTCTACGCCGCGATGCACGAGCTCAACAACGACGAGCGCTCGATCGTGACCATCGAGGACCCGGTCGAGTACCGCCTCGACGGCCTGCGCCAGATGCAGATCAACACCAAGGCGGGCGTCACGTTCGCCAAGGGCCTGCGCTCGATGATGCGCGCCGACCCCGACGTGGTGATGGTCGGCGAGATCCGCGACCGCGAGACCGCGCAGATCGCGATCGAGGCCGCGCTGACCGGCCACCTCGTGCTCTCCACGCTGCACACCAACGACGCCGCCACCGCGGTCAGCCGCCTGATCGAGATGGGCGTCGAGCCCTTCCTCGTGGCCTCGGCGATCGACTGCGTCGTGGCCCAGCGCCTGGCCCGCCAGGTGTGCATGCACTGCCGCGTCGAGCAGACCTACCCGGCCGAGACGCTGCGCGCCTCCGGGTTCGCGGTCGACGGCGACGTCGTCGGCTACGAGGCCCATGGCTGCGGGCGCTGCGCGAACACCGGCTACCGCGGCCGCGTCGGGCTCTACGAGGTGATGACCGTCTCCGAGGAGATCCGCGCGCTGGCGCTCGCCCGCGAGACGGCCGCGACGATCGGCCGGGTCGCGATCGAGCAGGGGATGCGCCGCCTGCGCGACGACGGCTTCGAGAAGGTCCGCGCCGGGATGACGACGCTGGCGGAGGTGGCGAGGGTCACGGGTTCGTAGGGTCCCACCCCGTGCGCCGGGCCCTTCTCGTTCTCGCCGTCCTCTCCCTGACCCTCACCGCCTGCGGCGGCGGTGGGTCGGGCTCGGACACCTCGTCGAAGACCCCCGCGGCCAAGCCGCCCTACCTCGGGACGACCGCCGGCGCCGCGCTGCTGGGCAGCCCGGCGCTGCTCACGGCCGAGACCAGGCGCATGGCCCGCGTCCACGTCACGTCGCTGCGCGCGCCGGTCTACTGGAGCGGCGTCGAGCCCGCGCGCGGGCGCTTCGACTGGGGCGGGTTCGACTTCGTCGTCGCCGCCGCGGCCCGGGCGCACCTCGCCTTCCTGCCCGTCCTGCTCGGCACGCCGCGGCTGGGCCGCCTCGGGCCCGGGCGGGACCGCGTCGCCGCCCCGGCGCCCGGCCGACTTCGCCGCGTTCGCCGCCGCCGCGGTCAAGCGCTACGGATCGAACGGGTCCTACTGGCGCGCCCACCCGAACGTCCCCAAGCTCCCGGTCCGCGCCTGGCAGATCTGGAACGAGCCCAACCACACCTTCTACTGGCGCACGCAGCCCTTCGCGCCCGGCTACGTGAAGCTCGCCCGGGCCGCGCGCGCCGCGATCAAGGGCGCCGACCCGTCGGCCACGGTGGTCATGGCCGGGTTCGCCGACCGCTCGTGGGAGCTCATCCCGCAGGTCTACCGCGCCGGCGGCAAGGGGATCTTCGACGTCGTCGCGATCCACCCGTACACGTTCAAGGTCGCCAACGTGGTCAAGATCGTGACCCTCGTGCGCGCCGCGCTGCGGAAGGCCGGCGATCCCGGCCGCCCGCTGTGGGCCACCGAGGTCACCTGGTCCTCGGGCCAGGGCAAGGTGGCCCATCCGCTCGGCTTCGAGACGACCGCGAGCGACCAGGCCCGGCGGCTGGCCGCGGCGCTGCCCGCGCTGGCCAAGCTGCGGCGCTCGCAGAAGCTCGAGCGCATCTACTGGGAGTCCTGGGCCACGCGCGACGCCAACCGCGGCAACCCGTTCGACTTCTCCGGGCCTGCTCCACGTGAGCGCGAGCGGGGCGGTCACCGCCAAGCCGGCCTACAAGGCCTACGTGCGCTTCGCCAAGCGTTGCGCGCACGGTTGTTGACGCTCCGGGCGCAATCCGTCAGAGTGGGAAGTAGCACGCCCCACTTTCCACGACGTCACCGGAGACCATGAGCCTCGACGATCCCGTCGTCATCACCTGCGCCATCTCGGGCGCGCTGGCCAACCGCGAGCAGTGCCCCGCGATTCCCTACACGCCGGAGGAGTACGCCGCCGAGGCGCGGCGGATCGTCGACGAGGGCGGCGTGCACATCCACATCCACGCGCGCAGGCCCGACGGCACGCCGAGCTACGAGATCGAGGACTTCCAGGCGATCTCCGACGCCATCCGCGGCGAAGTGGGCGACGCGGCGATCGTGAACTTCTCCACCGGGACGCGTCGGGGTGTCGGTCGAGAAGCGGATCGCCTACCTCGAGGCGGTCCGGCCCGAGGTCGCCGCGCTGAACATGGGCTCGATGAACTACGCGAAGTACTCCAAGAGCCGCAAGGACTTCGTCTTCAAGCTCGTCTTCGCCAACCCGTTCGAGGAGATCATCGAGCTGCTCGAGGCGATGAACGAGCTCGGGATCAAGCCCGAGCACGAGTGCTTCGACCTCGGCCACGTCGGCTCGCTCGCCCCGCTCGTCGACATGGGCGTGCTCAAGCCGCCGCTGCACGTCGACTTCGTCATGGGCGTCGTCGGCGGCGTGCCCGCCAGCGCGCGCAACCTGCAGGCGATGGCCGACAACCTGCCGCCGAACAGCCACTGGGGCGTGATCGGGATCTCCCGTCAGCAGTGGATGCTCGTCGCCGCCGCGCTGACCCTCGGCGGCTCGATCCGCGTCGGCCTCGAGGACAACCTCTACCTGCCCGACGGTCGCATGGCGAGCTCGAACGGCGACCTGATCGCCAAGGCGCGGCAGATGGTCGAGGACGCCGGCCGCCGCCCGGCCACGGTCGAGGAGGCGCGCCGGCTCATCGGCGTGCCCGCCCGCGCCGGGGCCGCGGCATGACGGCGCTCGCCGGCCTCAAGGTCCTCGACTTGTCCCGCCTGCTTGCCCGGCGGGTTCTGCTCGATGCTGCTCGCCGACCTCGGCGCCGACGTGCTCAAGGTCGAGGACACCGGCATGGGCGACTACGTCCGCTGGTCGCCGCCGCACTACGAGGGCGCCGAGGCCTCGGCGTCGTCCGCGCTCTTCCTCTCGCTCAACCGCAACAAGCGCTCGGTGCGCATCGACCTCAAGACCGACGAGGGCAAGGAGGTCCTGCGCCGCCTCGTGGCGGAGTCCGACGTGCTGCTCGAGTCCTTCCGGCCCGGCGTGCTCGACCGCCTCGGCGTGGGCTACGAGGCGCTGAAGCGAGTCAACCCGCGCCTCGTCTACTGCGCGATCACCGGCTACGGGCTGACCGGGCCGAACGTCACGCGCCCCGGCCACGACCAGAACTACCTCGGGCTCAACGGCCTGCTCGCGCTGACCGGCGACGCCGACGGCCCGCCCGTCCAGGCCGCCGGGCAGATCGCCGACCTCGGCGGCGGCGCGCTGATGGCCGCGGTGGGGATCCTCGCCGCGCTGCGCGAGCGCGACGTCTCGGGGGAGGGGCAGCTCGTCGACGCCTCGATGTTCGACGGCTCGCTGGCCTGGCTGGCGATGGTCGCCGCCCGCGCGCTGGCCGAGGGCCACGCCCAGCGCCGCGGCGAGCCCGAGCTCGCCGGCTCGCTGATCTGCTACCGGCCCTACCGCTGCGCCGACGGCTGGGTCTCGATGGGCGCCCTGGAGCCGAAGTTCTGGGCCACGTTCTGCCACGGCGTCGGGCGCGAGGACCTGATCGAGAAGCAGTTCGAGAAGCCCGGCAGCGACGCCCACGAGGAGGTCGAGGCGGTGATCGCCGCCCGCACCCGCGAGGAGTGGGCGGCGTTCGCGACCGAGCACCCGTGCTGCCTCGAGCCGATCCTCGAGCTCGACGAGGCGCTCGACTCCGAGCTCGTCAAGGCGCGGGAGATGGTCGTCGAGCTCGACCAGCCCGGCGCGACCGAGCCCGTCCGCCTGCTCGGCGTCCCGATCAAGCTCTCCCGCACCCCGGGCGACCCCAACCGGCTGCCCGGCCCGGCGCTCGGCGAGCACACCGACGAGGTGCTGGCCGGCCTGGGCTACGGCGCCGACGAGATCGCCGCGCTGCGCGAGCAGGGCGCCGTGGCCGGCCCGCCGACCGAGCGCGCGGGCATCGTTCCTGGCATGAGCGCGAGCGACACGGGCGTCGACGGCCTGCTGAAGATGCGCGAGCTCGCCGAGGCCTCCGGGGTCTCGGCCGGGACGATCAAGCACTACCTGCGCGAGGGGCTGCTCGACGGCTCCGACCGCGTCGTGCGCACGAGCCGGAACATGGCCTACTACCCGCCCGACTTCGTCGAGCGCATCCGGCTGATCAAGCGCCTGCAGGAGGAGCGCTTCATGCCGCTCGGCGCGATCCGCAAGGTGCTCGAGGAGGATCCCGAGCGCGCCGCGGCGCTCGTCGATCTCGAGGACCGGATCATCGAGCGCGCGATCGCCGGCGCGCCGGCGCGCGCAGGCCACCCGCGAGGAGCTGCTCGAGCGCTACGACATCCCCGTCGCCGTGCTCGACCGCCTCGTCTCGCTCGGCGTGCTCACGCCGTCGGCCGAGGGCTTCGACGCCGAGGACCTGAAGATCGTCGAGGCGATGGTGCGCTTCCGCGCCGGCGGCTACGAGGAGTCGCTCGGCTTCACGGTCTACGACACGCTGCGCTACCGCGAGGCGCTGCAGCCGCTGGCCGAGCTCGAGGTCCGGGTGCTGCTCGACCGCCTGGCCGGCGAGGTCGAGGTCGACCGCGCCGCCGACATCATCGGCTCGGGCGCCGAGCCGCTGCGCGACCTGATCGGCGCGATGCACGCCAAGCTCCTGCTCGCCGAGCTCGGCCGCCAGCGCGACGAGCGCGGCTGACGGTCACCAGCGGACGCGGTGGCGCTCCATCACGCCGAAGCCCTCGGCGAGCGCCAGCCCGCCGGGCAGCGTGCCCGAGAACGTCCCGAACGGCTGCTCGTAGTCCGAGGCGAAGAGCCCGAGCTCGTCGTGGCGCGCGCGCCGCGCCTCGAGCGCGAAGCGCAGCTGTTCGCCGCCCGGAAAGGCGATCGCGTCGAGGCCCGGCGGAGAAGACGACGGGACCGGGCTCGCTCGGGACGCCGTCGATCCAGATCGCCCGCTCCGAGCTCGCCGGCGGGTCGTTGATCCCGGTGACGAGGTTCCACGCGACCGCGCGGCCGTCGGTCAGGCGCCCGACGCCGGCCGACCAGCGCCAGTCGACGTGGCGGGCGTGGTAGCCGGCCGACTCGTCGACGACGCCGACGAGGTCGACGGCGCGCCCGGCGTACGTCCCGACGGCCCGGACCCCGGCCGTCTTGCGCGTCCAGGCGTACTCGTCGCCCGACGGGCAGACGGCCTCGATCGCGTCGCCGCCGGTCAGAGGCGAGGTCGAGGCCGGCGCCGCCGGCGTCGACGCGCATCCGTGCCGGCGACACCTCGACGCGGCCGCGGCGCACGAACAGCGTGCCGTCGCTCAGACGGCGCGATTCGCGGTCCCAGACGGCCCAGAACGCCTGGCGCAGCGGGCCGATCCGCACCTGCGCCGCGCATGCCATCAGCTCGGGGCCGAACACCCCGACGTAGGTCCACGCCTTCAGCGGACGGGTGCCGCGCCGGCCCGGCATCGGGGCCGGCGGGAGAGGCAGCGAGCCGAGCTCCGCGGGGCGTCGTGCGCCCGCAGAGCCGCGGTAGGGTATTGACCGACCAGTCAATCGGGGTCCGAGGGGGGCGTCCGTGCGAGCCGCTGTCGTGCAGCTCACCGCAGGCGAGGATAAGGATCGCAACCGCCGCGAGGCGGAGCGATTCGTGCGGGCCGCCGCGTCCGCCGGCGCCGAGCTCGTCGTCCTGCCCGAGAAGTGGAACCGCCTCGGCCCGCCCGAGCTGCTGGCCGCCGGGGCCGAGCCGCTCGACGGCCCGTCGGTCACCTGGGCGCGCGCGATCGCGCAGGAGCTCGGGATCGACCTCGTCGCCGGCTCGATCACCGAGGCCCGCGAGGGCCACGACGAAGCACGCCAACACCTCGGTGCCACGTCGCGCCCGACGGCGAGCTCGCCGGCGTCTACCGCAAGCTGCACCTCTTCGACGTCGAGGTCGGCGGCCGCACCTACCGCGAGTCCGACGCCGAGGAGCCCGGCGACGAGCTCGTCGTCTCCGAGCTCGCCGACGGCACCGGCCTGGGCATGAGCGTCTGCTACGACCTGCGCTTCCCCGAGCTCTTCCGCGCCCTCGCCGATCGGCGGCGCGCGCGTCCTCGTCGGTCCCGAGCGCGTTCACGCTGACCACGACCCGCGACCACTGGGAGGTGCTCGTGCGCGCCCGCGCGATCGAGGACGCCTGCTTCGTCGTGGCCGCCAACCAGATCGGCACGCACCCCGGCGGCTTCTCCACCGGCGGGCGCTCGATGATCGTCGATCCCTGGGGCGTCGTCCTCGCCCAGGCGCCCGACACGCCCGGCTACGTCATCGCCGAGCTCGACCTCGACCGCGTCGACGCCGTGCGCGCGCAGATCCCCGCGCTGGCCCAGCGCCGGCCCGAGGTCTACGCGTGAGCGCCTCGCCCGTGCGCCGCGCGGGAGCGGCCGAGAAGCGGCGGATCATCCTCGACGCGGCGGTGCGCGTCTTCGCCCGCCAGGGCTTCCACACCTGCCGCGTGGCCGACATCGCCGACGAGGCGGGCGTCGCCTACGGCCTCGTCTACCACTACTTCGGGTCCAAGGACGAGATCCTCGACACGCTCTTCCTCGAGCGCTGGGACGTGCTGCTGCGCGCCATCGCCGAGGTCGACGCCGGCGAGGGCACGGCCGAGGAGAAGCTCCGGCGCGATCGCCGAGCTTCATCGTCGACTCCTACAGCCACGACCCCGAGCTGATGCAGGTGATCATCGTCGAGGTCACCCGTGCCGCCTCGACGTTCGGGCGCACCCACATCGGCAAGATCCGCGAGGCCTACACGGGGATCGCCGAGATCGTCGCCAAGGCCCAGCGCTCCGGGGAGTTCCGCAGCGACATCGATCCCCAGTTCGCGGCGATGGCCTTCTACGGTGCCATCGAACAGGTGCTCACGGGCTGGATCTTCGACCTTCTCCCGGTTGGGGATGCCCAACTCGAGGCATCAAAGGGATTGGTCGTGGAGACGATCTGCGGCGGATTGCGGAACAATCAGGAGGCATGATGGAGAGCGACCTGGTGAAGCGACTCATGTGGTCCGGCCTGCTGGCCGGGATCGGCGCGCTCGCGAGCATCGCGACGACGCGCGCTGGCCACCCTGATCTGGCTGCGCGCCTTCGGCGAAGAGCCACCGATCGACTGACGTGACCCCGGAGACCGACGACACCAAGCCGCTGGAGACAGCGGAGGCCGCGACCGCGACCGACGCCGTCGCCAGCCCCGACCCGTCGCCGACCTACGCGGCGCCGCAGCCCGGCGACGCCGGCGCGGCGGGCGAGGGCCCGTACGCGGCCGAGCCCGAGCAGCCGCCGGTCGCCGGGCCCGCCGCCCAGCCCCGACCCCGACGACAAGCCCGAGCTCGTCGTGCTCGGCGCCTTCGCCGGCGGCTTCGTCCTCGCCACGATCCTCAAGCGCCTTGGCTCCTGACCCCTACACCAACGACCCCGACCACAAGTTCGGGGAGATCCG
The DNA here is from genome assembly GCA_963737395.1 of uncultured Solirubrobacterales bacterium. Taxonomy (GTDB): domain Bacteria; phylum Actinomycetota; class Thermoleophilia; order Solirubrobacterales; family Solirubrobacteraceae; genus JBBQAA01. The sequence goes on from CAVTSQ010000012.1 coordinate 114,351, forward strand.
TGCAGGAGATCACCGAGCGCCTCTCGGTGCTCTTCCGCGAGGAGATCGAGCTCGCCAAGGCCGAGATCGAGGTCAAGGCCAAGTCGCTGGCCCGCGGCGCCGCGATCGGCGCGGCCGCCGGCGTGTTCGTCGTCACCGCGCTGTTCATCTTCCTCTTCGGGATCGCGTTCGCCTGGTACGACTACGTCTTCGACCACTCTGGTCTGGGGCTTCATGATCACGACGCTGCTGCTGCTCCTGCTCGCCGCGTCTGGCCGGGTGGGGAGCCTCGAAGCTCTTCAAGAAGGGCGCGCCGCCGACGCCGAACATGGCGATCGACGAGGCCAAGCTGATCCGCGAGACCGTCCAGTCGGGGAGGAAGTAGCGCATGGCGACTCGTGCGCCCGAGGAGATCAAGGCCTCGATCGAGTCCAACCGCGCCGAGCTCGGCACGTCGCTCGAGCGCCTGCGCTCCGAGGTCGCGGTCGCCACCGACTGGCGCCGGCACATCCGCAACAACCAGCGCAACGTCGTGATCGGCGCGGCCGTGGCCGGGTTCGTGATCGGCGGCGGCGTGGCCGGCGTCGTCGGGCTGTTCCGCCGCCGCTAGCCGTCTAGCCGAGCCCGAGCAGCGCGCGCGGCACGCCGCCGACGCCGAGCAGGCCGGGCCCCACGTGGGTCCCGATGACCGGCCCGATCTCCGAGACGAAGGCGCGGCTCGCAGCCGAAGATCACGCGGCAGCGCGAGACGAGCTCGGCCGCCTCCTCGGGTGCCTGGACGTGCTGGACGACCCAGCCGTCGGCGCCTGCCTCGTAGCGCTTGCGCCCGTAGTCGACCATGCGCTCGAAGGCGCGCTTGGACGTGCGCACGCGCTCGATCGGCTCGATCTCCTCGCCCAGGGTCAGGATCGGCTTGATCTTCAGCGCCGAGCCGAGGTAGGCCTGCGCGCCGCCGATCCGGCCGCCGCGGCGCAGGTACTCGAGCGTGTCGACGGCGAACCACATCTCCAGCGCGTCGCGAGGCCTGCTCGGCGCGGGCCAGGACGGCGCTCGGGTCGCCGCCCGCGCTCGCGGCCACCGCCGCGGCCAGGACGATCAGCCCCTCGCCGCCGCACGCCGCTCTTCGAGTCGAGCACGGTCGACCCGCTCGGTGCGATCGCCGAGCTGCTCGCGCGCCTGGCGCGCGGACTCGACCGTGCCCGAGATCCCGCCGGCCAGGTGGATCGAGACGATGTCGCGGCCCGCGTCGAGCGAGCGGCTCCCAGACGGCGAGGAACTCGCCGATCGAGGGCTGGCTCGTCGTCGGCAGTGTGCGCATGTCACGCAGGCCGGCGTAGTAGGCGTCGAGATCGACGACGTCGCGCTCGAGCAGGTCCTCTCCGTTGCGCTGCACGTGCAGGGAAACCTGCTCGATTCCGTGGCGCTCGACGAGGTCGGAGGGAAGGTAGTGACAGGTGTCGGTCACCACCGCGGTGGACGGCATGGCGCGCAACCTAGTGGTCACGGCCGACGTTGCGTCGCGCATCTGACCGAGCCCGAGCGCGCCTGGCTGCGTCCTCGGTCGGGGCCATGGCTCCGCCATGACACCCTCCCTGCGTCCTTGCCAGCCACGCCCGGGCCCTGGTCAGCTACACGGCGCAACGTCGTCCGCGGCCACATGCAGGTGTATCGACTCCGAACACGTGGCAGACCCAAGGAGATCGACCAACGACCGAGGAGTCGAACCCCGACACCATGATCACTCCCAAGGACCTGACCGACCGCGCGATCGCCGTCGGCCGCGGCACCGTCAAGCAGGCCACCGGCCTCGGCGGTCGCGTCATCTCCGAGACGACCAACCGCGCTCTGCAGCTGCGCCACGCCAACCCGGCCCCCAAGGACCTGGACGACGTGACGCTCGCCAGGAAGGTGGAGTCCGAGGCCTTCCGCGGCGCCGGCGTCAGCAAGAGCACGATCAAGGTCTCCGCCGTCGACGGCCGCGTGACGCTGCGCGGGACCGTCAAGAAGGGCGCCGACGCGAACGCGCTCGAGCGCCGCGTGCTGGCCGTCCCCGAGGTCGCCGAGGTCGACAACCAGCTGCGCGTCGCCCCGCGCCGCAAGCCGGCCGCGAAGAAGCCGGCCACGAGCGGGCCCGCGGCCGCCGCGGCCAAGCCCGCCGGCCGCGCGCCGGCGCCGCTGGGCTCGACCGACCCCGACGCCGCCTCGACGCCGGGCGAGAAGGCCGTGGCCGAGCTCGACAAGGGCGTCGGCCCGGCGACCACGAAGAAGCCGAGCGAGACCGCCTAGCCGGCCATCGCCGCGAGCGCGGGACCGAGCGGGGGCCGCGCCACGCCCCGCTCGGTCACGATCGCCGTGACGAGCTCGGGCGGCGTGACGTCGAAGGCCGGGTTGCGCACCGCGACGCCCGGCACCGTGACCAGCGCGCCGCCCGCGTGGCGGACCTCGTCCGCGTCGCGCTCCTCGATCGGGATCGCGGCGCCGTCCGGGCGTGGCGAGGTCGACCGACGAGATCGGGCCCCGCCGCGACGAAGGGGATCCCGGCCGCCCGTGCGGCGAGCGCCAGGCCGTAGGTCCCGACCTTGTTGGCCACCGACGCCGTCGGCCGCCACGCGGTCGAAGCCGACCACGACCGCGTCGGCCTCGCCGCGGGCGATCAGCCCGGCCGCCGCGGCGTCGGCCACGAGCGCGAAGGGCAGCCCCGCGCGGTCGAGCTCCCAGGCGGTCAGCCGCGCGCCCTGCAGCAGCGGCCGGGTCTCGCCGGCCAGCACCTCGACCGGCCCGAGCGCCGCCAGCGCCCGGATCACGGCCAGCGCGGTGCCGTGGCCCGAGGCGGCCAGCGCGCCGGTGTTGCAGTGCGTGTACACCCGGCGCACACCGAGCCCGGCGAGCAGCTCGGCGCCACGGGCGGCCAGCGCCCGGCTGGCGGCGACGTCCTCGGCCTCGATCGCCCGCGCCTCCCGCTCGGCGGCCGCGGCGCGCTCGTCCTCGCCCGCGGCCAGGGCGGCGGCCGCGACCCGATCGACGGCCCAGGCGAGGTTGGCCGCGGTCGGCCGCGCGTCGCGCAGCCGGGCGGCCGCGGCCCGGATCGCCGCGGCGCCGGGGTCGGCGCGCGCGTCGAGCGCCAGTCCGTAGGCCGCCGCCACGCCGATGAGCGGCGCGCCGCGGACGGCCAGGCGCACGATCGCCGCGGCGACGTCGGCGCCGCTGCGGCAGGTCACGCACGATCTCCTCGGCGGGCAGCCGCGTCTGGTCGAGCAGCTCGAGCGCGTCGCCGTGCCAGGCGAGCGGGAGCGGGGGCGTGCCGGTCATCGACGGGAACTCTCCCACGCTCGACCACTCCGGGACATAGAGTCCGCGGCCGATGCGCCGCCCCGCCGTGCTCGCCGTCCTGGTCCTCGCCTGCACGGCGGCCGCGGCCCGCGCCGCCGGCGAGCCGATCATGCCGCTGAAGGACGTGCGGGCCGGCATGCGCTGCACCGCGCGCTCGGTCATCCACGGCACGACGATCTCCACCTTCGACGCCACGGTCATCGACGTCGTCGACGCCGACCCGGCCGGCGAGGACGCGCGCGTGCTCGTGCGCGTCTCGGGCCCGGCCGTCGCCGACGGCGGGATCGGCCCGGGCTTCTCCGGCTCGCCGGTGTCCTGCCCCGGCCCCGGCGGCGCGCCGCGGGTGATGGGCGCGATCTCCGAGGGGATCGGGGACTACGGCAACGACGTCGGCCTCGTGACGCCGATCGAGCAGGTGCTCGCCCAGCCCGTCTCGCCGGCGAGCGGCGTGCGCCAGCGCACGGCGACTGTCGCGGTCGGCCGCTGACCGCGCTGACCGATCTCCGGCCTGCCGCGCTCGCTCTACGGCCTCGTGCGCGGCGCCGCCCGGCGCGCGGACCGCACGGTCCTCGTCGACGCCCGGCGGGCCCGCGACGGCCCGCTTCGCGCCGCCGCCGCTCGTGCCCGGCGCCTCGGTCGCGGCCGGGATCTCGACCGGCTATCTCTCCCTCGGCGCCGTCGGCGCCGTGACCTACCGCGACGGCAACCGGCTGTGGGCCTTCGGCCACGCGCTCGACGACGCCGGCCTGCGCTCGCTGTTCCTCCAGGACGCCTACGTCTACGCCGTGATCGGCAACCCGGTGGGGATCGGGGACCTGTCCACCTACAAGCTCGCCGCGGTCGGCCGCGTGCGCGGCACGCTGTCCGGCGACGGGCCCAACGCCGTGGCCGGGACCGTCGGGGCCGCCGAGCCCGCGAGCACCGAGGTGATCCACCGCGCGCGCGACGTCGACACGGGCAAGGTCCTGACGCTGCGCTCGCTGGTCGCCGACGAGACCGCGCTCGGGCACCCCGACGGCGGCTCGCCGCTCTCCACGGTCGCCGGCCTCGGCGCCGCGGCGGCCGGGACGCGCATCCTCGGCGGCTCGCCGGCCGAGCAGTCGGGCCGGATGTGCGCGCGGATCACGCTCGTGTCCGGCGACCGCTCGCTGCGCTTCTGCGACCGCTACGCGGCGCGCGGGATCGGCGGCGCCGACAGCGACGGCGCCGTCCCGCTGGCCGCCGCCGACGACATCACGTCGGCCGTCGGCTCGTCGAGGGCGCCGGCTACGCCGCGCTGCGCGTGCGCGGGGTGCGGGTCGAGCTCTCGGTCGAGCGCGGGCTGCGGCTGCTGCGGCTCGTCTCGGCCGCGGTGCCGCGGACGGTCGCGGCCGGCCAGCGGATCCGGGTGCGCGCCCGGCTGCGCCGCGCCCACGGCGCGGCGGTCACGCGCACGTTCTCGGTCCGCCTGCCCGCGCAACCTGAAGCCGGGGACGCGGCGGCTCGTGCTGGCCGGGGCGGCGGGGCCGGCCGACCGCCGACTACGGCGACGCCCTGGTCGACGAGCTCAGCGGCGGCGGGTCGGGCGCGCCGGTCGTCGCCGACTCCTTCTCCGAGCTCGCCGACGGCCGTCCACGGGCTGGCCCGCTTCGACGGGATCCGGGCCCGCGTGGGGAACCGCAAGGCCTTCCGCGCCTACCGCGATTCGCACGATCTGATCACCGGCCGGGTGTCGATCCGGCTGCACGTGGCGCGCTGAAATTCACCTCCGCGAGGACCGGCACAAGCCGTGTTCGGCGCTTGCTAGCTTCCGCTTTCGTCGGGCCGGCTAGGGGTCGGCGCAGCAAGCTAGGCGTGGAGGACTACGCACAGTGGCAACCGGAACCGTGAAGTGGTTCAGCGATGAGAAGGGCTTCGGCTTCATCACTCCTGATGAGGGCAGCCGCGACCTGTTCGTTCACCATTCGGCCATCCAGGCGGACGGCTATCGCTCCCTCGCCGAGGGCACGAAGGTGGAGTACGAGGAAGAGGGGAGCCCGAAGGGCCCCAAGGCGATCAACGTCTTCAAGATCTGAGTCGCTCCGCTCAGGCGAACCTCGACGGGCCGCCTCCGGGCGGCCCGTCGGCGTTAAGGGCTAGTCCGAGCCGGACTCGTCGTCGTCCGAGGACTCGTCTTCGCGCTCGGCCAGCCCCTCGAGGCCGCCCGGCGTGTCCTCGGCTCCGGGTACGCCCTGCGAGCCCTTGTTCTGCTCCCAGGTCGCGCGGGTCTGGTCGATCTTGTCGCCCAGCTCGCCCTCGGCCCGCTCGAGGTCGTCGGCCTCGCGCTCGAGCTCACGGTGTAGGTCCTCGTGCTTCTCGGTCATCCGTCGCGCTCCGATCGCTCTCGTTCGGCCAGCTTCTCTTCGAGGTAGGCGGCCTTGTCGGCGCGCCGCTCGTGCTGCTGCTCCTCGCCGGGCTCGTCGGCCTTGTCGGCCGCGGTCCGCGCCGCGGAGCTCGCGCTGCAGCGTCTCGGCGCGCAGCCGCCCGGTGTCCTCCTCGTCGGCCATCGGGCCGAGGCGTACCCGGGCCGGCGCTTCTCAGTCAGTCGCCCTCGGTCGCCTCGGGCGGATCGTCGGCGCGGTCGTCGCCCGGGCGGGCGTCGTCGCCCTCGCCGTAGGCCACGCCGGCCCCGGACTCCTCGGCGTCGCCCTCGTCCAGGAGGGGACGCAGGCCGGAGTGCTGGTCGCCGTGGCTGGCGTGCTCGATGAGGTCCTCCTCGGCCAGCTCGAAGCCCTCGGCCTCGCCCTCGCCGGACTCGATCAGCGGGCGGTCGGCCGGGTCGAGATCCTCGTCGCCGGCCACGCCGCCGATCGCCCCCGCCTCGGCGGCGGCCTCGTCGGTCTCTTCGTTCTCAAAGGGGTCGTTTCGTTCCATGACCCGCAGCCTACGCGAGCGCCTAGCCCCCGAAACGGCCCCGCAGCGCGAGCACGTTGTCCACGTACTGCTTCGTGTCGTCGTAGAGGCCGCGCTGGCGCACCGAGCCGAGGCCCTGGTAGTAGCCGGCGATGGCGGTGGGGACGTCGCCGCCGGTGTCGCGCAGCAGCGAGGCGAGGTAGAGCGAGCCCGCCCGCACGTTGTCGCTGGCCGAGCTCGGGTCGAGCGCGGCGGAGGAGAGGTTGCGCTGCACGTACTCCCAGGTGCCGGGCATGATCTGCATGATCCCGCGGGCGCTGGTGGGGGAGACCATGTCGTTGTTGAAGCCCGACTCCTGGTAGGCCACGGCGCTGGCCAGGTCGGAGGGGACGCCGTTGGCCGCCGCGATCGACCCGACCTGCGAGGAGCTCATGCGGCCCGACGTCGCGTAGGGCGCGGCCTGCGGCGCGGCGGGCGTCGGCTGGGCCGGGGTGGCCGGCGCGGTGGCGGTCGTGCCCGCCGAGCCCGGCGCGCCGGTCGGCAGCTTGAGCGACGTGCCGGCCACGAGCTGGGCGTCGGAGGAGAGGCCGTTCATCCAGGCGATCTGGCGCGCGGGCACTCCGGCCCGGGCGGCCAGGCCCGAGAGCGTGTCGCCGGGCTGGACGGTGTAGCCGCCCATCGGCGCGGGCGCGCTCGCGGTCGTCGTCGCGTCGTCGTCGCGGTGGTCGCCGGCGCGGCCGCGGCACCGGAGCTCTGCAGCGCGTAGGCCGCCTCGCCCTCGGCCGGGATCATCACGGTCGAGCCGAGCGCGACGCTCGCGTTCTCGCTCAGGCCGTTGAAGGCGGCCAGCGAGCGGGTGGTGAAGTTGTTGGCCGCGGCGATCGACCAGAGGGTCTCGCCGGGGGCGACGGTGTGGGGGACGGCGGCGTGGGCCGAGGCGGCGACGAGGAGGGTCGTCAGGGCCGTGGTCACGGCGACGGGGAGCGAGCGCATGCGCAATGAGTACCGACCCGGCGCCGATGACCCTGCAACCGGAGCATCAGCTTCTTGTAGCCTCGGCGGCGTGGCCAGGGTCGAGCTGCTGTGGTGGCGGGGGTGTCCGTCGACCGGGCGCGCTCGCGCCGAGCTCGTGCAGGCCATGGAGCGCGCCGGCCTCGACCCGGCCGACCTGGAGGAGACCGAGGTCCCGACGACGACGACGCGCCGGGGCGCTCGGCTTCGTCGGCTCGCCCACCGTCCGCGTCGACGGCCGCGACGTCCAGCCGCCGGGCGAGGAGCCCGCCGGGCTGACGTGCCGCGTCTACCGGCTGCGCGACGGGCGCATCTCGCCGACGCCCGACCCGGCCGACCTGGCGGAGGCGCTGCGGTGCGCCGCCTGAGCCCGTTCGTCCTGCCCGCCACCGACGGCGCCGAGCACGACGTCGGTGCCCGGCGAGCGCCCCGTCTGCGTGGTCTTCACCTGCAACCACTGCCCCTACGCGCTGGCCTGGCACGACCGCCTGCTCGCCGTCGCCGCCGACTACGCCGACCGCGTCCAGGTCGTGTGGGTCAATCCCAACGACGCCGAGCGCTACCCGCGCGACTCGTTCGACGCGATGCGCGCGCGGGTCGAGCGCGAGGGCCCGTGGCCGGCGCCGTACCTGCGCGACGAGGAGCAGGAGGTGGCCGGCGCGCTGGGCGCGCGGACCACGCCCGACTGCTTCGTCTTCGCCCCCGACGGCGCCCCGGTCTACCGCGGCGCGCCCGACGCCGACTACGGCGACCCCGACCGCGGCGCCGACTGGCTGCGCGGCGCGCTCGACGCCGCGCTGGCCGGCCGCCCCGCCGACCCCGAGGCCACCGAGCCCGTCGGCTGCTCGGTGAAGTGGCGGGAGGGCACGCTGCCCCCGGCGGCCTGAGATGCACATCCTGGTCGTCGAAGACGAGGCCGCGATCGCGGACTTCCTGCAGCGCGGGCTCAAGGCCGAGGGCCACGCCGTCACGACCGCGCTTCGACGGCGACGAGGGCGAGCGCCGGGCGCTCGGCGAGGACGTCGACCTCGTGATCCTCGACGTGATGCTCCCGCGCAAGAGCGGCCTCGACGTCCTCCAGGCCGTGCGCCAGCGCCGCCCGACGCTGCCGGTGATCGTCCTGTCCGCCCGGGCCGAGATCGAGGACCGGGTCGCCGGCCTCGACGGCGGCGCGACCGACTACGTGACCAAGCCGTTCTCCTTCGAGGAGCTCGCCGCCCGCGTGCGCGCGCACCTGCGCGCGCCCCAGCAGACCGACGCCACCGTGCTCGAGGCGGCCGGCATCCGCCTCGACCTGCTGTCGCGCGCCGGTCGAGCGCGAGGGGACGCAGGTCCACCTCTCGGCCAAGGAGTTCGAGCTGCTGGCCTACTTCCTGCGCCACCCCAACCGCGCGCTCTCGCGCCAGCAGATCCTCGGCGCGGTGTGGGGCTACGACTTCGACCCGGGGACCAACGTCGTCGAGGTCTACGTCCGCTACCTGCGGCGCAAGCTCGCGCTCGCCCGACCGGCCCGGCCCCGATCGACACGATCCGCTCGGTGGGCTACCGCCTCGTGACGCAATGAGCCTGCGGATCCGCCTCACGCTGCTGCTGACCGCGACGCTCGCGGCGGCGCTCGGGGCGGTCTTCGTGCTCACCTACCGCGGCACCGGCAACGACGTGCTGCGCCAGATCGACCAGGACCTGCGCCAGGACTCGAGCTCGCTCGACGCCCAGGGGATCTCGATCGACGTCAACACGCCGCGCGAGGTCGAGCAGGCCGTGCGCAACTACGTCGACGCCCAGCCGTCGTTCGGCAATCTCGCCCGCCTCTACATCATCAAGGTCCACCGCGGCCCGGTGATCACCAACGAGCCCGAGCTCGTCGGCCTGGCCAAGCCGCTCGAGGGCCGCTTGACCAAGAGCCAGGCGCGTCGCATGCATCGCGACGCGCAGGGGCTGCTCCACGCGCCCCGCGGCTACTCCACCCACGCCACCCGCGAGGCGGGCTCGATCCGCCTGCTCGTCGTCGCGCCTGCAGCGCGACAACAAGACCGTCGCCACGGTGGCGATCGGCGAGCCGCTGGCCGCGGTCGACGCGCGCCAAGGCGGGCGTGGCGCGGACCTTCCTGCTCACCGGCGCGGTCGCCCTCGTGATCGCGGGGATCGGCGGCTGGATCGTCGCCTCGCGCACCTCGCGGCCGCTGCGCCGCATCGCCCGCACCGCGGCCGAGATCGACGGCGGCCGGCTCGGGCTGCGCATCCACGCCAAGGGACCCAACGACGAGGTGCGCTTCCTCGCCGACGCGATCGACCGCATGCTCGACCGCCTCCAGGACGCCTTCGACCGACAACGCGGGTTCGTCTCCGACGCCTCGCACGAGCTGCGCACGCCGCTGACCGTCGTCCGCGGTCAGCTCGAGGTGCTCGCCCGCCAGGAGAACGCCCGGCGTGGAGGACGTCCGCCGCGTCGAGGGCGTCGTGCGCCACGAGCTGCTGCGGATGCAGCGCCTCGTCGAGGACCTGCTGCTGCTCGCCCGCGCCGACGAGGGCCAGCTCGTGCGCGCGCAGCCGCTCGACGCGGACACGTTCCTCATCGACGTGTGGGATCCGCTGTCGGTCACGGCCGAGCGCGACTTCCGCTTCGACCGGCTGCCCGGCGGCACGGTCGTGGCCGACCCCGACCGCATCGCCCAGGTGATCACGAACCTCGTGCGCAACGCCGTCGCGCACACGCGGCGACGGCGGGCTCGTGCGGCTCGTCGCGCGCGGCCGCGCGGGCGGCCTGGAGATCGCCGTCGAGGACGACGGCCCGGGCATCCCGGCCGAGCAGCGCGAGCGGATCTTCGACCGCTTCCACCGCACCGACGCCGGCCGCACGCGCGACAGCGGCGGCGCCGGCCTCGGGCTCGCGATCGCCAGGGCGATCGTCGGCGCCCACGGCGGGACGATCACCGCGGGGGTCGCGCCGGCCGGCGGCGCGCGCGTCGCCTTCGTGCTGCCGAACTGGACGCCGGGGACGGGCCCGACGCTCGCGCCGCTCAGTGGTCGGCGACGTACCCGCCGTCGGGCGCCAGCGGTAGCCCGGCGTCGGCCCAGGCCTGGATCCCGCCCTCCATGTTGTGGGCGTCCCAGCCCGCCTCGCGGAAGGCGCGCGTGGCCATGCCCGACCGCGCGCCCGAGGCGGCACTGGAAGACCACGGGCTTGTCGCGCGGGATCGAGTCCGCCTCGCGAGGCCAGGCGCTCGAGCTCGACGTGGCGCGAGCCCGCGATGTGGCCGGCCTCGCGCTCGTATGGCTCTCGGACATCGATGAGTTCGATCTCCTTCCGCTCGAGCTTCTCGGCGACCTCCTGCGGGCGTCCAGTCCTGCTCGGGCCGGGAGAACGGGTTGCTCATGGGCGCATGCCTCTCGTGACGGGACCGTGGTGGGCGTCCAGCGCGACGAGCTCGTGGGCGCGCTTGGCCCAGTCGCACAGGATCGGCCGGGTGTCGGCGGGATCGATGACGTCCTCGATCCCGAACTTCTCGGCGGTGCGAAACGGGGAGCGGACGGCGTCGAGGCGGTCCTGGATCTCCTGGCGCAGCGCGACGGGGTCCTCGGACGCCTCGAGCTCGCGGCGGTAGGCGGCCTCGAGGCCGCCGGCGATCGGCAGCGAGCCCCAGTCGCCCGAGGGCCAGGCGACGCGCAGCGCGAGGCGGTGGTGCGGCGCGTGCGAGGCGCCCGCGATCCCGTAGACCTTGCGCAGCAGGACGGCGGCCCACGGGACGGAGGACTGGTAGATCGCGGCCAGCGCGCGGGCGCCGCGGCGCATCGTGTTGGCCTGCTCGGCGCCGGTGCCGATCACGAAGCCGGGCTGGTCGACGAGGTTGACGACGGGCAGGCGGAACGGTGTCGCAGAGGTCGACGAAGCGCACGAGCTTGTCGGCGGCGTCGCCCGGTCAGCCCGCCGCCCCAGTGCTTGGGATCGGAGGCCAGGACGCCGACCGGCCGGCCGTCGAGGCGCGCGAGCGAGGTCGACGAGCGAGCGGCCGTGGCGGGCGCCGAGCTCGAAGACCGAGCCCGCGGTCGAAGATCGTGCTCGAGCCCCGAGCGGATCGCGAAGGGCCGGCGCGGGTCCTCGGGGACGAGGCCGCGCAGCTCCTGCTCGCGGCGGTCGGCCGGATCGGTGCCCGCGACGATCGGCGGCGCCTCCCAGGCCGATCCCGGCAGGTAGGAGAGGAACGTCCGGATCTGGGCGAAGGCGTCCTCCTCGGAGGCCGCCTCGTTGTCGATGGCGCCCGCGCGCGCCTGCACGCGCGAGCCGCCGAGCTCCTCCTTGTCGGGCGACTCGGGCATCGCCGCCTTGACGACGGGCGGCCCGGCGACGAAGAGCTGGGCGATCTCCTTGACCGCCGACCGAGAAGTGCGACTGGACGACGCGCGCGAAGCCCAGGCCGGCCACGGGCCCGAGCGCGGCGGCGGCCACCGGGACCAGCGAGAGGTTCTCGACGGCGAGCTCCCAGCCGGGGACGAACGGCACGTAGGTGAAGCCCATCGTCTCCAGCGACTTGACGCTCCCGCCGCCGCCGGTGCCGTCGACCAGGCGCACGAGCGGCACGCGGGCGTCGTGGGCGTAGCGCTCGGCCCAGACCATCTTCTGCCAGATGGCGGCGTCGGCGGCCCCGCCGCGGACGGTGAAGTCGTCGCCCTGGATCGCCGTGCGCCGGCCGTCGAGGCGCGCCTCGCCCACGACCATGTTCGCGGGGAGGAAGCCGGTCAGCTCGCCGTCGGCGTCGTAGTCGCCGACGCCGGCCAGGCCGCCGACCTCGCGGAACGAGCCCTCGTCGACGAGCGCGGCGATCCGCTCGCGCACGGCCATGCGGCCCGTCGCGTGCTGGCGGGCGACCCGCTCCTCGCCGCCCATCTGCGCCGCCAGCGCGCGCCGGCGCTCCAGTTCTGTGAGCTCCGTCTCCCAGGCCATGGCGGGGAGAATATGTCGACCTGGAGTGCTACCTTGCGCGAGTCGCTTGTTCAGCCGAGCTTCAGGTCGCCATGCGGCCCGGAGGCGGGGGAACCAGATGGACCGGAACCCAGGGGGGAACCGGTCCTGGGGCGAATCGTCCTGCGTGCAGGACGTAGCGCTGCTCTTTTGGCGCGAGCCCGTCAGCTAACCCCGTAGGCGCTCGAAAAGAGAACCAAGGAGTCGTTTTGCGTCGTAATTTCGCCCGGGGTGTGATGGCCATGATGGTCGTCGTCGCCGCCCTGACCGCCGTTCCCGCCATGGCCGCCACCAAGCGCTATGGGCACCCGCACCCTCCGCATGGGGACGCAGGGCAAGGACGTCAAGACGATGCAGAAGTACCTGACGAAGGTCGGGCATCCAGACCACCGCCGACGGCGAGTTCGGCCCCGGCACCAAGAAGAAGGCCAAGACCTTCGAGCGGCGCTACCACCAGACGGTCAACGGCGTGCTCTCCAAGAAGGAGCAGCGCGTCCTCAAGCAGAAGGCGCTCGGGACGAGCACCGACGCCGCCTCGCCGGACCCCGCGCCGACCACCGGCACGGTCCCCGGCTCCAAGGCCACGCTCAACGCCGACGGCACGGCCACCGCGCCGGCCGACGCCCCGCAGGCCGTGAAGGACATCATCGCCGCGGGCAACGAGATCTACAACAAGCCCTACGTCTACGGCGGCGGCCACGGGAAGTGGAACGACCGCGGCTACGACTGCTCGGGCTCGGTCTCCTACGTCCTGCACGCCGCGGGCCTGCTGAAGACCTCGCGCGACTCGACCGGCTTCGAGAGCTACGGCCGGTCCGGGCGCGGCAAGTGGGTCTCGATCTACGCGAACTCCGGGCACGCCTGGATGCGCGTGGCCGGCCTGCGCTTCGACACGAGCGGGCAGTCCGCCGACGGCAGCCGGTGGCACGCCACCAACCGCTCGGCCAGCTCGTACGTGATCCGGCACGTCAGCGGGCTCTAGACCCGTCACCATGTGGAGGGTGCGATCGCGCGCCCTCCTCACGCTCTGCGCGCTGATCGTCCTCGCCGGCTGCGGTGGGGGCGGCGGCGACACGTCCGCCGGCAAGACCGCGACGACGCGGACGGTGCAGATCCAGGGCGCGCCGGACAACGGCCAGGTCGAGGTCGTGCGCCAGTGGGCGGACTCCCTGCGCCGCGGCGACGTGGCCGCGGCGACGAACCTGTTCGCGCTGCCCTCCAAGGTGGCCAACGGCACCCCGTTGCTGACGCTGAAGACGCGCCACCAGGTCCGCGTCTTCAACACCGCGCTGCCGTGCGGGGCCACGGTCCTGAGCGTCGCGGCGCACCACGGCTACCTGATCGCCGAGTTCCGGCTGACGGATCGCACCGGCCCGGGCGCGGTCAAGTCCTGCCCGGGCAAGGGCAACAAGGCGGCGACGGCGTTCAAGATCGCCAAGGGCCACATCGTCGAGTGGCGCCGCGTGCTGTTGCCGGGCGAGAAGGGCTCGACCACGCGCCGCCCCGCGGCAGCCCCACCTAGACTCGGCCACATGAGCGCGACCGCATCCGGCGTCTACGAGATCCCGCAGGACTTCGTCGACTTCCGCGACACGATCCGGCAGATGGTCGTCGAGCGCGTCGCGCCGCGGGCGGCGGAGATCGACGCCACCGACGAGTACCCGTGGGACATCCGCGAGCTGTTCGCCTCCCACGACCTGCTCGGCCTGCCCTTCGGCGAGGAGCACGGCGGCACCGGCACCGGCACGCTGATGCTGCAGATCGCCGTCGAGGAGGTGGCCAAGGCCTCGGCCGCCTGCGCGCTGATCCTGATGGTCCAGGAGCTCGGCTCGCTGCCGATCACGCTGTTCGGCACCGACGAGCAGAAGGAGCGCTGGCTGCCGGCGCTGGCCAGCGGCGAGCAGTCGCCCGCCTTCTGCCTGTCCGAGCCCGAGGCGGGCTCCGACGCCGGCGCCACGCGCACCACCGCCGTGCGCGACGGCGACGAGTGGGTCATCAACGGCACGAAGAACTGGATCACCAACGCGGGGGTCGCCGACCTCTACGTCGTCTTCGCGCTCACCGACCGCGAGTCGCGCCGCGTGACCGCCTTCGTCGTCGAGAAGGACCGCGACGGCTTCTCGGTCCCCAAGTTCGAGCACAAGCTCGGCATCCACGGCTCGCCGACCGGCCAGCCGGTCTTCGAGGACGTCCGCGTGCCGGACGCCAACCGGCTCGGCGAGGTCGGGCGGGGCATGCGCGTCGCGCTGACCACGCTCGAGCGCACGCGCCTGGGCGCCGCCGCGCAGGCCGTCGGCATCGCCCAGGGCGCGACCGACTACGCGACGAAGTACGCCAAGGAGCGCACGACCTTCGGCCAGCCGATCTTCGACCACCAGGCGATCGCCTTCAAGCTCGCCGACATGGAGACGCGGACCGCCGCCGCCCGTGAGCTCCTCTACAAGGCCTGCGCGCTGGCCGACCGGGGCGACCGGCAGCTCGGCAAGTACTCGTCGATGGCCAAGCTGTTCGCCTCCGACGCGGCGATGTGGGTGACCGTCGAGGCCGTCCAGGTGCTCGGCGGCTACGGCTACGTGACCGAGTACCCGGTCGAGCGGATGATGCGCGACGCGAAGATCACCCAGATCTACGAGGGCACGAACGAGATCCAGCGCATGGTGATCGCCCGAACGCTCTGAGCCGATCCGATGGTCCGCCGCACCGTCACCGCCGCCGTCATCGCCCTCGAGCCTCGGGCTGGTGCGCGATCTCCTTCGTCACGCCCGTGCCGACGATGATCTCCGTGATCGCGGTCGGCGTCGTGATCGCCCTCGCGATCGCCGCGCTGACCACCGGGCTCGCGGGCTGGCACGAGCCGGCGTCGCGAGGCGGAGTTCGACCGCGTCGTCGAGCGCGCCGAGCGCCTGGCGCGGACCGACGACGAGGACCTGATCGACGAGCCCGACGAGGACGACTGGGAGACCGACGACCTCTTCGACCCGCGCAACGAGGAGGACTTCCAGACGCTCGTGCGCGGCGCGCTCGACGACCTGCCGCTCGAGTTCGTGCGCGCGCTCGAGCACGTCGCCGTCGTCGTCTCCGACGGCGGCCGCCGCCGCCGCGCCTACGGGCTCTACCAGGGCGACACGGTCGCCCGCGACGACTTCCCCGACCGGATCGTGATCTACCGCGACACGCTCGTGCGCGACTTCGGGCGACGACCCGGCCGAGCTGCGCCGCCAGGTCACCCGCACCGTGCAGCACGAGCTCGCCCACCACCTCGGGTGGGACGAGAACGGCGTGCGGGGGCTGGGGCTCTAGCCCTCCGGCGCCGGCGTCCTGCGGCGTCGGGAACGCCCCGCCGTCGATCAGCTCGATCCGGTAGCCGTCGGGGTCGGCGACGAACGTGATCCGGTACTCCTCGCGCCCGCCCGGGGCGTAGGGCGGCTTCTCGGGCTCGATTCCCTGCTCGGCGAGCTTGGCCAGCAGCGCGTCGAGATCGTCGACGGTGATCGCGACGTGGTTGTAGCCGTCGCCGAGGTCGTAGGGCTCGGTGCGCCCGACGTTGACGGTCAGCTCGAGCGTGTCGCCGTCGCCGGGCAGGCCCATGTAGAGGTTGTAGGCCGACTCGAACTGGAGCCGGCCGCGGGGCTCGAAGCCGAGCGCCTCGTAGAAGGCCACCGAGCGGTCGGGATCGAGGACGCGGATGCAGGTGTGGACGAGGGGCATGTCTCGGGACTACCCGCTGAGCGCGACGGCGACCGCGGCGGCGACGGACTCGGGCCGGTCGATGACCTGCCGCCAGGTGAAGCGGAGGACGTCGTAGCCGGCGAGCCGGAGGGCGGCGTCCTTGCGGCGGTCGCGCTCGACGGCGGACCGCGTCGCGTGGAACGTCGAGGAGTCGAACTCGACGACGACTCTCTGTCGCGCGTAGAGCACGTCGACCTCGAAGCCGGCGACCCTGGCGTTCGTGGCGGTGGGCGGAAGGCCGGCTCGACGGAGGAGCGCGAGGAGCTTGCGTTCGGCGTGGGATCGCGTGGGAGTGGCGGCGGGTCGTGCGTGGGATCAGGTTGCGGACCTCCGCTTCGTTGGTGGCGCGCTCGAGCGTGGCCGGGTCGAGGAGGGAGGAGAGGTCGTCGGAGCGTTCGCTGTGGGCTCGTGAGGCGGAGGCCGTGGTGGTCGCGGATCTCGCGGGGTTCGAGGTGGCCGGCGTGCGGCTGGAGCCCGGTTTGGGGGCGGCAGCGCCGGTGCGGGTTGGTGACGTGGACGGTGTTGGGTCTGGGGAGGAGGGCGTGGAGGTGCGCGGCGGTGTGGTGGCTCAGCACGCCGCCGGGCGCGACGGTCAGGAGCGCGGCGAGTTCGAGCGCGAGTGGTGGCGGGACTGGGTGGCCCACGAGGTAGACGCCGCGAAAGACGCGATGGAGGCGGCCGGTGCGGATCGCATGGCCGATCGCGTTCGCCGACAGCCCGGCGGCCAGGCCTGGCCGCGGGTGATGAGCCCTCGCTGCCGTGCGGCCCGCGCCCCGATTTCTGTCCACGCCGACGCTTGATCGGCCGTCATGGACAGAAACACCCACCCCATGGTGGTTTCTGTCCACAGCCGAAATCAGGGAGGCCGTGTAACGAAATCGGGGCGCACCGCGAAGCGTGGACGCCGCGCGACACGGCCAAGGCCCCCGAGAAGCGCAGAACCGCAACAGTCCCGCGCCCCTTCCTGGCCAGACCACGCCGGACCCGGCACACCCTCTACGCTGCGACGACCATGATGATCGTCATGTCCCCGCAGGCCTCGCCCGAGGAGGTCGAGGCGGTCCGGGCGCGCGTGGCCGAGACCGGCGTGCACGTGCTCGTCATGCCGGGCGAGCTGACCACCGCGATCGGGGCGATCGGCGATCCCGAGCGCGTCGGCGAGCTCGGCCTCGAGGGGATGCCCGGCGTCGACCGCGTCGTCCCGATCAGCCGGCCCTACAAGCTCGCGTCCTCCGAGCTCGCCCACCACGAGCCGACGATCGTTCGAGATCGCCGGCCGCACGATCGGCGGCGGCGACGACGTTCGCGCTGATCGCCGGGCCGTGCACGGTCGAGTCCCGCGAGCAGACGCTCGGCGTGGCCCGGACCGTCGAGAAGGCCGGCGCCTCGCTGCTGCGCGGCGGCGCCTTCAAGCCGCGCACCAGCCCGTTCGCCTTCAAGGGCCTGGGCGAGGCGGGGCTGAAGATCCTCGCCGAGGCGCGCGAGGAGACCGGCCTGCCGGTCGTCACCGAGCTGCTCGACTCCGAGCCACGCCGACCTGATCGCCGGCTACGCCGACGTCGTGCAGATCGGCGCGCGCAACATGCAGAACTACGCGCTGCTCGAGGTCGCGGGCAAGCTCGGCAAGCCGGTGCTGCTCAAGCGCGGGCTGTCGAGCACCGTCGAGGAGCTGCTCCAGGCCGCCGACTACGTGCTCAAGGAGGGCAACGAGCGCGTGATCCTGTGCGAGCGCGGCATCCGCACGTTCGAGACCGCCACGCGCTTCACGCTCGACCTCTCCGCCGTGCCGTGGCTCAAGCAGCACACGCACCTGCCGGTGATCGTCGACCCCTCGCACGCCGCGGGCGACCGCGCGCTCGTCGAGCCGCTCTCGCGCGCCGCCGCCGCGGTCGGCGCCGACGGGATCATCGTCGAGGTCCACGAGGATCCCGAGCACGCCGTCTGCGACGGGCCGCAGGCGCTGTACGCGGCGGACTTCGCCGACTACGTGCGCGACGTGGCCGCCCACGCCGCGCTGCTCGGCAAGACGCTGGCCTAGCCGTTCACGATCGCGTCCGCTCCGATCGCGGCGAGGTCGGCGACGAGCGCGAGGAGCGGCGACGACGATCGCGGCACGCGAGCCGGACGCGCCCTCGGCGCGGCGGGCGAGCACGATCGCGCCGACGGCCAGGATCGGCGACAGGCCGGCCCAGAACACGCCGGCGGCGAGCAGCGCGAGGACGGCGAGGACGATCGCGGCCCGGGCGGAGTCGGCCGAGGTGCGCGGGACGACGAGGCCGAAGACGACCGCCGTGCCGACGGCGATGATGCCGAGGACGACGAGGAACTGGCGCAGCGCGTCCTCGTCGGGCGTGTTGAGCACGTACTCGAGGCCCAGGAGGGCGACGGCGAGACCGGCGGCGAGCGCGGCGGCGGGACGGATGTCGAGCGAACGGGGCATGGGGCCTCCTGTGGTCGGGGTGCCGTCATCCCACCGGGCTGCGGCCCGCGCCGTCATCGCCGCCGCGGAGCGAATCGCATCGCTCGCGCGAGCGGTTGCGCTCTCACTCCTCGCGAGTGATGCGCGGGCCGCGCCGGTCGTCTAGGTTCGCGCCATGTCCAGAGCCCGGTTGCGCCGCTGGGGGGATCCCGGCCTCGCGCTGGCCTTCGCGCTGCTCGCCGGGTGCAGATCGCCACCGACGCCTCGCTCTCGGCCGGTCAGGCCGTCGGGGCGGCGGCGATCGCCGCGGGCGTGGCCGCCGCGCTGTGGCAGCGCCGGGCCGATGCCGCTCCTGCTGCCGCTGCGCGTTCCTCGTGTCGGTCGCGTTGCGGCCGCTGGTGCCGGCGGCCGGCGACGGCGTGGCCTACGGCGTCCCGGCGCTGCTGGCCGCCTACACCTGCGCGCGCCACCTCGAGGGCCGTGCGCTGCTGGTCGGCGGCGTCCTCACCGTGGCCATGGCCGTGGTCATGGCGATCGTCGACGGCGGCGACCTCTCGGGGGCGATCTTCTACGCGATCCTCTTCGCCACGCCGTGGGTGATCGGCCGCGCGCTGCGCTTCAGCGGCCAGCGCCAGGAGCTGCTCGAGGATCGCGCGCGGCTGCTCGAGCTCCAGCGCGACGAGCGGCCCGCGCCGCCGTGGCCGAGGAGCGCCAGCGGATCGCCCGCGAGCTCCACGACGTCGTCGCCCACGCGATCTCCGTCGTCCTGCTGCAGGCGCGCGGTGCGGCGGCCGATCGGTCGCGTCCGAGCCCGAGGACGCGCTGGCCGCCTTCGACGCGATCGAGCGCACGAGCGGCAGGCGCTGAACGAGATGCGCCGGCTGCTCGGCCTGCTGCGCGGCGAGGAGGAGCACCCGCTGCTCGCGCTCCCGACGCTCGACCGGCTCGAGGGGCTGGTCGAGGAGGTCCGGGCCGGTCCGGGCTGCCGGTCGAGCTGACGGTCGAGGGCGCGCCGGCGCGCGCTGCCGCCCGGCGTCGACGTCTCGGCCTACCGGATCGTCCAGGAGGCGCTGACGAACGCGCTCAAGCACGCCGGTCCGGCGCGGGCGCGCGTGCGCGTCGCCTACGCCGCGGACGGGGTCGAGATCGAGGTCAGCGACGACGGCCGCGGCGGCGTCGAGCCGGTCGCAACGCCGGTGGCGGGCACGGCCTCGTCGGCATCCGCGAGCGCGTCGCCGTCGTCGGCGGCGAGGTCCGGGCCGGGCCGCGGCCGGCGGGGGCTACGCCGTCTCGGCGCGGCTGCCCTACGCGGCGCAGCGATGATCCGCGTCCTGCTCGCGGACGACCAGTCGCTCGTGCGCACGGGCTTTCGGATGATCCTGCGCGAGGAGCCCGGGCTCGAGGTCGTCGGCGAGGCCGGCGACGGGGCCGAGGCGATCGCGCTGAGCCGCCGAGCTCTCTCCCGACGTCGTGCTGATGGACGTCCGCATGCCCGAGGTCGACGGGATCGAGGCCACGCGCCGGCTGATGGCCACGCCGGCGCCCCCGCCGTGCTCGTGCTGACGACGTTCGACCTCGACGCCTACGTCTACGAGGCGCTGCGCGCGGGGGCGAGCGGCTTCCTGCTCAAGGACGCGCCCGAGGACCAGCTCGTGGCGGGCATCCGCATCGTCGCCGACGGCGGCTCGCTGTTCGCCCCGGCCGTCACGCGGCGGCTGATCGAGCGCTTCGCCGGCGGCGCCGGGCCCGACGCGACGGCCCGGCCGAGCTCGACGAGCTCACCCCGCGCGAGGCGGAGATCCTCCGGCTGGTCGCGCGCGGGCTCTCGAACGCCGAGATCGCCGACGCCCTCGTCGTGTCGACCCACACGGTCAAGTCCCACGTCGCCCACCTGCTCGGCAAGCTCGGGCTGCGCGACCGCGTCCAGGCCGTGGTGCTGGCCTACGAGGCAGGGCTCGTGCGCCCCGGCGAGACCGGCGCCTGAGCGCAATTGAACGCCTGCGGACAATTGGCACAGGGAATCGGCCGCCGTCTTGCCAGAATCCCCGTCCGTCCGCGCGGGATGCGCCGGGCGCAACGATCAAGGAGAACCCTTCCGTCATGCCTGAAGCCGTCATCGTCGACGCCGTCCGCTCCCCGATCGGGCGGGCGTTCAAGGGCTCGCTCGCGAGCCTTCGCCCCGACGAGACCGGGGCCTACGTCATCGACCAGCTGCTCGAGCGCAACCCGGGCGTCGATCCGAAGTCCGTCGAGGAGGTCTTCACGGGCGTCGGCATGCCCCAGGGCCTCCAGGCGTTCAACCTCGCCCGGATCATGGTCCTGCTCTCCGAGAAGCTCCCGCAGGAGACCACCGGCGTGACCGTCTCGCGCTACTGCGCCTCGAGCCTCGACGCCATCCGCCACGCCGCCAACGCGGTGCGCGCCGGCCAGGGCGACACCTACGTCGCCGCCGGCGTCGAGTGGGTCTCGCGCTACAACGAGCGCTCCGAGGCCGCGGGCGGCGACGACCAGAACGATCACCTCAAGGGCCAGGGCGACGAGCCCGACGCCTACATCCAGATGGGCTTCACGGCCGAGAACGTCGCCAAGAAGTACGGCGTCTCGCGTGAGGACATGGACCACTACGCCCAGCGCTCGCAGGAGCGCGCCGTCGCCTCGCAGGAGGACGGCACGTTCGACAAGGAGATCGTCCCGGTCACCGTCGACGGCAACGAGGTCTCCAAGGACGACGGGCCGCGCGCCTCGTCGACCTACGAGAAGCTCGCCTCGCTCGACCC
Source organism: uncultured Solirubrobacterales bacterium (assembly GCA_963737395.1). GTDB lineage: Bacteria > Actinomycetota > Thermoleophilia > Solirubrobacterales > Solirubrobacteraceae > JBBQAA01. The sequence continues at coordinate 135,427 of CAVTSQ010000012.1, forward strand.
GGCCTTCGACAAGGAGAACGGCGTCGTCACGGCCGGCAACTCCTGTCCGCTCAACGACGGCGCCGCCGCGGTGCTGATCATGAGCGACGAGAAGGCCAAGGAGCTCGGCCTGGAGCCGCGGGCGCGGATCATCAGCGCCGCGACCTACGGCAACGAGCCCGAGCTCATGGGCGTCGCGCCCATCGGGGCGATCAAGAAGGTCCTCGACCGCGCCGGCATGTCGATCGGCGACGTCGACGTGACCGAGCTCAACGAGGCCTTCGCGGCCCAGGTCATCCCGATCGCCGACGAGTGCGGGATCGACATGGACAAGCTCAACCCGCGCGGCGGGGCGATCGCCCTCGGCCACCCCTTCGGGATGACCGGCGCGCGGATCATGACCACGCTGCTCAACGACCTCGACGTGCTCGACGGCACGATCGGCCTGGAGACGATGTGCGTCGCCGGCGGCCAGGGCGAGGCGATGCTCGTGGAGCGCCTCAAGTAGAGACGCGACGAAACGGGGCCGGCGTCCGTGCCGGCCCCGTCCGTCTCGCGAAGCGCTAGCTGCGGGCGCCGAAGTCCGTCGTGTAGGTGCCGCCGCGGCCGCCGCGCGGCGTGCCGTTGGCGATGCCGATCCCGATGTGGTGGAAGCGGGCGGTGAGGATGTTGTGCTTGTGCGGCGGCGAGTGCATCCACGCGCGCACGATCCGCGCGGGCGAGGAGCGGCTACCGGGTCCCCAGGCGATGTTCTCGCCGAAGGCCCAGCCCAGCGCGCCGGCGGCGTAGCCGCTCTGGAGGATGCGGCCGATGTAGTTGCCGTGGCTGAAGTAGCGCGCGCGGACCATGCTCACCGAGTGGCCGGTCGCGGCCCGGCGCAGCTTCGTGCTCGACGCGAACGGCCGCAGCTGGTGCGCGCGGCGGATCCGGTTGAGCAGGCAGAGCGTCGTCGTGCGGGCGCTGGCGACCCGAGCACGCGAGACCGAGGCGGTAGCGCGGGCGCAGGAGGCGGCGTCGGCGGTGGCGACCGAGCTCAGGGCGACGGTCAGACCGGCGATGACGGCGATGAGAGCGAGCAGCGAGCGATGCGGCATGGGATCCTTCTCCTCCTGGTCCCCGCCCCGGCGGGCAGGGGCCGTCCGGTCCTCGTGGCAGGAGTGACCGGCCGCGTGTGCGGCTTTTCCGGTCCCACGGGATCGAGATTTCCCCTATCTCGCCGGGCCTTCGGACCTCCTGTCCTTGGCGCGGCAACGGAGAGAATCCCCCGCATGACCGTTCGTGAAACCTGCGAGTTCGCGAGCCGGACGAACCGGCGGCCGCGCGGGCCGCCGGTGACCGGCCTAGCGGCGGTAGCCGAAGTCGGTGGTGTAGGTGCCGCCCGACATCCCCGCGGGGGTGCCCAGGGCGACGCCGATCCCGATGTGCTTGTAGCGGCGGTCGAGGATGTTCGCGCGGTGCGGCGGCGAGTTCATCCACATGCGGACGATCTGCGCCGGGGAGGAGGTCGGGCCGCCGCCCCAGGCGATGTTCTCGCCCACGGTGTAGGCGTGCACGCCGCGGAGGTAGCCGGAGCCCTCGATGCGGCCGAAGAAGTTCCCATGCGCGAAGTAGTGCTTGGCGACCATGTCGCGCGAGTGGCGCTCGGAGGCGTGGCGCAGCTTCATGCTCGGCTTGAGCGGCGGCAGGCCGTGCTTGGCGCGCTGGACGTTGAGCAGGCAGAGGGTCGAGCGACGGATCGAAGCCATGCTCGTCTGACCGGCGGCGGCGGAGGCGCGGGCGCAGGTCGACGCGTGGGCCTGGGCAGGCGCGTTGCCCGCGATGGCGAGCACGGCCAGGGCGGCGAGGGCGATGATCAGACGACGAATGGGCATGTTCCATTGGTCGGTCCTCCCTAGGGGTCGCTGATCGAATCGTCCACCGATCGTGGACGTCTGTTGGACGAAAGCGTCCAGGCTTTTCTGGACGCTCTTGACTAGCGCAGGGCGCTGTGCTCGGACAGCGCGGCGCCCAGAGCGGCGGCGGCCACGTCGATCCCGGGATTCAGCCCGGCGTCGGCGAGCAGCCCGAAGCAGACCGCGCCGTCGTAGGAGAGGATCCCCACCGACAGGCGCTGATTGGCCGGATTGAGGGGGATCACGGGGAACAGCCCGCGCAGCTGCTGGCCGGAGACGTAGAAGGGCTGCTGCGGGCCCGGCAGGTTCGAGACGACGAGGTTGCAGGCGCGCACCGAGCCCATCGCCCGGGCCACGGTGCCGGCGAGCAGCGGCGGCGTGATCCCGGCCGCGCCGGCGAGCAGCGCGCCCGCGCGCACGGCGGCCGAGTCCTTGACCGCGCGGGTGATCTCCGCGACCGCGGCGATCCGCTCGGCGGGGTCGTCCACCTCGACGGGCAGGTCGACGAACACCGTCGAGATCCGGTTGCCGAGCTCGCCGTCCTGCCTCGCGCGGGCGCAGGGAGATCGGGACGAGCGCGACGGGGCGCTTGCCGCCGAGGTCGGTGCCCGCCTGCGTCGAGGTAGGAGCGCAGCATCCCGGCCACGGCGGCGAGCACCGCGTCGTTGACCGTGCCGCCGGCCGCCTTGCCCGCGGCCTTCAGCGCGGCGAGGTCGCCGGAGAGCGAGCGGAAGGCGCGCGAGGGGCCGAGCGGCTCGTTGAGCGGCGTCATGGGCGCCTGCGGGCGCGTGCGCGCGAGCTCGGTCACGAGCTCGGTGGCGCGGCGGGCGTCGCGCACCGCGCCGGTGGGGGAGGAGTCCCGGGCGCGCGCCGCGCCCTCCAGGCCCATCTTCGTGGCGCGGGTGACCGGCCCGGAGGCCATCGCCAGCAGATGGCGCCGGGCGTCGTAGCGCCGCGGCGACCAGTCCGCGTCGGGCGGCGGGATCTCCAGCGGTTCGGGGCCGGGATCGAGCAGGAGGACGCTGGCGGCGATCGCGGCCATGCCGTCGGCCACCGCGTGATGGAGCTTGGCCAGCAGGCCGACGCGGCCGCCGGCGATGCCCTCGATCACCGACAGCTCCCACAGCGGGCGGTCGCGGTCCAGCCGCCGGGACATCTCCTGGCCGACGAACGCGTCGAGCTCGGCCGGCCCGGCGTCGCCCGGCAGCGCGACGCGCCGCACGTGCCAGCGCAGGTCGAAGTGCCGGTCGTCGGCCCAGGCCTCGGGCGCGAAGCCCAGCAGCCCGGCCCGCGCGATCTGGCGGAAGCGCGGGACGAGGTGGATGCGCTCGCCCGACGCGCTCGAGGACCGCCTCGTAGGTCGTCCCCGGCCCGGCGTCGGCGACCATCAGGCCGCCGACGGCCATCGAGACCGGGCCCTGCTCGGCGGCGAGGGAGGACCGGTCAGCGGCCGAGAGGGACTCCACGATCCGGCATCCTCGCCGGGTCGGGGTGGCGCCGACTACTTCGGCGCCATCCGCAGCGCGCCGTCGAGCCGGATCGTCTCGCCGTTGAGCATCCGGTTCTCGACGATGTGGCAGCCGAGGAACGCGTACTCCTCGGGCGTGCCGAGGCGCTGCGGGAACGGGACGGTGTCGCCGAGCGCCTTGCGCTGGGGCTCGGGCAGGGCGGCGAGCAGCGGCGTGTCGAACAGGCCCGGGGCGATCGTGTTGACGCGGATCCCGAGCTGGGCGAGGTCGCGCGCGGCCGGGACGGTCATGCCGACCACGCCGCCCTTGGAGGCCGAGTAGGAGATCTGGCCGATCTGGCCCTCGAAGGCGGCCACCGAGGCGGTCTGCACGTGGACGCCGCGCTCGCCGTCCTCGAGCGGCTCGGCCTCGGCGATCTTCGTGCCCGCCAGGCGCAGCAGGTTGAAGGTGCCGATCAGGTTGACCTTGATCACGGTCTCGAAGGGCTGCAGCGTGTGCGCGCCGTGCTTGGGGTGGACCGTGCGCTGCGCCCAGCCGATGCCGGCGCAGGCGAAGGAGATGCGCAGGTTCGGGCGCCGCGTCGACCGCGGCCTGGACCGACGCCTCGTCGGTCACGTCGGTCGCGACGAACCGGGCGCGCTCCCCGAGCTCGGCGGCCAGCGCGTTGCCCTTCTCCTCGTTGACGTCGGCGATGGTGACGTCGGCTCCGCGGGCGTGCAGCGCGCGGGCGGTGGCGGCGCCGAGGCCCGAGGCCCCGCCCGACACGATGGCTCCTGCTCCGTCGATGTTCATGGGCGGGGAACGAGCGGCCGCTAGCGAGCGAGCGGTCGGCATGATGGGGCGGTGGAGCCGCACGTCATGCGGGCCGGGGAGCTGGCCGCGACATACGTCCCCGGCGCGGGAATGGTCTGCTCGTCGCTGACCGCGAGGGCCGGGAGCTGCTCGGCCAGAAGGGCGGCCTCGAGGCCTACGTCGAGCGGGGCACGACCTTCGGGATCCCGTTCCTGTACCCGTGGGCCAACCGCCTCTCGCAGCGCCGGTTCGAGCTCGGCGGGCGCACGCTCGACCTGCAGGACGGCCGCGGCGACGAGAACGGCATCCCGATCCACGGGCTGCTCGCCGCCTCGCCCGACTGGACCGTGCACGAGGCCGAGCGAGACCACGCTCGTCGCCCGCCACGCGTGGAGCGACGAGGCGCGCCTGGAGCAGTTCCCGTTCCCGCACGAGGTCGAGCTGTCCGTCGCGCTCGGCGAGGCGGGGCTGACGGTGACGACGACGGTCACGCCCACGGCGACGTCGCCGTGCCGGTCGCCTTCGGCTTCCACCCCTACCTCAACCTCGCCGCCGACCGCGCGGCGGCGCGGATCGCGCTGCCCGTCCGCCGGCGCGTGCTCGTCGACGACCTCGGGCTGCCGACGGGCGGCCATCAGCGCGCCGACCCCGAGCGCGGCCCGCTCGGCGAGCGCACCTTCGACGACTGCTTCGACCGGCTCGAGGCCGGCCGGCCGTTCGTGGCCGACGGCGAGCACGAGCGCCTGTCGGTCGTGCTCGGCGAGGGCTTCACCGTCGGCCAGGTGTTCGCCCCGCCCGGCACGGACTTCATCTGCTTCGAGCCGATGACGGCCACGCTCGACGCGCTCGTGACCGGCGAGGACCTGCGCTGGGCGCGGCCCGGCGTCTCCCTTCTCGGCGGTCTGGAGCCTCGGCGTGGCGGCGCGGTGAGCGAGCCGCTCTTCTTCGCGTCGCCCGAGGAGTGGCGCGCCTGGCTCGAGGAGAATCACGAGTCGGAAACCGAGGTGCTGGATCGGCTACTACAAGAAGCACACGGGCAAGGCGACGCTGACCTGGTCGCAGGCCGTCGACCAGGCGCTGTGCTTCGGCTGGATCGACACCCAGGTGCGCCGCATCGACGACGAGCGCCACCAGCAGCGCTTCACGCCGCGCAAGCGCGGCTCGAACTGGAGCAAGGTCAACGTGGCGAAGATCGCCGCGCTGACCAAGGCGGGACTGATGCGCCCGGCCGGGATCGCCGCCTGGGAGGCGCGGCGCGAGGACCGCACGGGCATCTACTCCTTCGAGACCGAGACGCCCCCGGAGGACGTCGAGCGCGTCGAGGCGGCGATCCGCGCCGACGAAGCGGCCTGGGCGTTCTTCTCGGCCCAGGCGCCGTCCTATCGGCGCACGGCGATCCACCGCGTCGTGACGGCCAAGCGCGAGGCGACCCGGGAGAAGCGACTGGCCGAGCTGATCGCCGACTCCCGGGCCGGGCGGAAGATCAAGGCCCTGAGCTACTAGGCGTCGGGCACGGCGAACTGCACGGCGTAGAGGCCGTCGGCGTCGGTCCACGTCGCGGCGCGGCGCAGGCCGACCGAGGCGAGGTCGGCCTCGATCCGCTCCGGCGTGAACTTGCACGAGATCTCCGTGCGCAGCTCCTCGGAGGCGGCGAAGGTGACGCGCAGATCGAGCGCGCGGAGCGTGAAGCGCTGCGGGCGCTGGGAGCGCAGGCGCATCTCGATCCACTCGTGCTCGGGGTCGAAGAAGGCGACGTGGTCGAACGCCTCGGGCACGGCGTCGCCGTCGAGGCGCTCGTTGAGCACGCGCAGCACGTTGCGGTTGAACTCGGCCGTCACGCCCTCGGGGTCGTCGTAGGCGGCCTCGAGGACCTTCGGGTCCTTGACGAGGTCGGTGCCGAGCACGAGCGCGTCGCCCGGCTCGAGGAGGCCGGCGACCCCCTCGAGCATCCGCCGCCGCGAGCCGGGCGGGAAGTTCCCGATCGTGCCGCCGAGCAGGGCGACGACGCGCGGGCCCTCGCGCTCGGGGATCGCGTCGAGGTGGCGCTCGAAGTCGCCGACCACGCCGTGGACGCGCAGGTCCGGGTGCTCGATCGCGAGCTCTTCGGCGGCGGCGACGAGCGCCGACTCGGAGACGTCGAAGGGCAGGTAGCGCTCGTAGGCGCCGGGCGTGAGCAGGACCCGCGCCTTCTCCGCCGCGCCCGACCCGAGCTCGACGAGCTCGGTCGCCCCGGTGCGCTCGACGATCTCGGAGGCCCGCGTCGGCGAGGATCTCCATCTCGCAGCGGGTCGGGTAGTAGCTCTGGAGCTCGCAGATCTGCTCGAACAACTCGGAGCCGCGGGCGTCGTAGAAGTGCTTGGGCGGAAGCTCCTTGAAGGGACGGGTCAGCCCGTCGAGGACGTCGTGCTCGAGCGAGTCCTCGTCCTCGAGGCAGCGTTCGATGGGCAGCTCGGGGGTTCGGGTCATGTGCTCCTCGCGAGTCGGAATCCGGAGAAGATCTGCCGGCGCTCGGGCAGATCCCAGTTGCGGAAGGTGGTGGTGGCCACGCGGCGCCGCGTGGCCCAGGAGCCGCCGCGCAGGACGCGGTACGGGCCGCCGAAGAAGACCTCGGAGTACTCGGGGTACGGATCGGGGCGGAAGCCGGGGTAACCGAGCAGCGGGGAGGAGGTCCACTCCCAGACGTCCCCCAGCATCGAGAGGGCGCCGGCCGGCGAGGCGGAGGCGAGGGTCGAGCGGGCGGTTCCGAGCGCTCGTTGGTCGAGGTTCGCGAGCTCGGGGACCGATCCCTGCGCGGCGTGCTCCCACTCCTGCTCGGTCGGGAGCCGCGCGCCGTGAGCGCGGGCGAAGGCGTCGGCCTCGTACCACGAGACGTGGGAGACCGGCCGCTCCGGGTCGAGGGGGACGAGGCCTTCGCCGGCTCGCCACTCCCGCCCGTCGCCCGTCCACTCCCGCGGGTGTGTGATGTCCCAGTCCTCCTTCCAGGCCCAGCCCTCGTCCGACCACCACTCGCGGCGGACGTAGCCGCCGCCCTCGGCGAACGAGAGGAACGTCGCGTTGGTCACCGGCCGGCGGCCGATCGCGTAGGGCGCGAGCTCCACCGTGTGGCGGCCGCGCTCGTTGTCGTAGGCGAAGCCGTCGGGGCCGGCGCCGATCGTCGCCGGGCCGCCCTCGATCTCGACCCAGTCCATGCGGGTCGGCGCGGGCTCGACCGGCGGGGCGTCGCGCGGCGGCAGCAGCGCGGGGTCGAGGTGGGCGAGCTCGATCGTCTGGAGCATCGTCTCGGTGTGCTGCTGCTCGTGGCGCAGCACGAGCTCGAGCAGGCCGCGCGGCGGCGGGTCGCCGGCCGCGGAGCGCTCGTCGACCGCGGCGCGCACCTCGTCGAGGTACGCGCGGGCGCCGGCGGTGTCGAGGAAGGGCAGGTCGCCGCGGTCGGCGCGCGGCGTCTCGAAGGCGTCGTAGACCTGCGCGAGCTGCGGGCGGAGCATCGGCGCGCCGGTCGCGCGGTGCACGAGCCAGAGGTCCTCGAAGGCGGCGATGTGGCCGAGATCCCAGACCAGCGGGCTCATCAGCGTGGAGTGGACCTCCTCGAGCACGGCCGCGGGAATCCCGGCGACCAGCTCCAGCGTGCGGGTCCGCGTGTCGGTGAGCTCGGCGAGGAGCTCGGGGTGCTCGGCGAGACCCGAGGTCACTGCGTCCATCTTGACACGCTCACCGCTCGGCAAACCGGTAGCGCAGGAAGAGGGCTCCTTCGCGCTCGAGGACCCAGACCGGCGCGAGGCCGGCGAGCTCGGGCAGTTCGGGGCCTCGCGTGATCGCGGGCTCGTCGCCGCCGCCGGCGATGACCGGGGCCACGGTGAGGAAGAGCTCGTCGACGACGCGCTCGCGCACGAGCGCGGAGAACACGGTCGGCCCGCCCTCGCAGAGCACCGAGCGGATCCCGTGCTCGGCGCGGGCGTGGGTCAGCGCGCCGCGGAGGTCGAGGCCGTCGAGCACGTGGACGGCGAGATCGGCGGCCACGTCGGGGATCGCGATCTCGTCGCCGACGTAGGCGATCACCCGCTGGGCGGGCTCGTCGAACAGCGGCGCGGCCATCGGCAGGCGACCGGTGCGCGAGACGAGGAGCAGCGCCGGATCGGCGGCCAGGCCGTCGGCCTCGCGCTGGGCGCGGCGCTCGGGCTGCTTGGCCAGGCGCCCGTAGGTCTCGGTGGCGACCGTGACCGTTCCCGCGAGCACGGCGTCGACCTGCGTGCGCAGGCGGTGGAACATCTCGAGGTCGCCGTCGCTGCCCAGCGGGCGCGAGCGGCCGTGGAAGGCGGCGCGGCCGTCGAGCGAGACGACGAAGTTCGCCACGACCCAGGGCCGGTCCTCCGGGCGCCAGCTCGGCCAGGCGCAGGCCGGTGAGCTGGTCGTCGGCCTCGACCTCGGCCGGATCCGGGAGCAGCCGCCGGTACCGCATCGCCCGACCCTAGCCGGACCGTCGCCGCGGTCGCGAGCCGTCAGATAGGGTCCGGCCGCATGCACCCATCCCGGATCGAGCGCGACGAGGTGATCGCGGTGGTCGGCGGCCTGATCCTCGCGCGCCGGCCTGTTCCTCACCTGGTACAAGCTCGGCAACAACCACGCCGAGCTCAACCAGTTCAAGGACCACCCGGGGCTGAAGATCACGGGCTGGCAGGCGCTGAAGATCATCCGCTACTTCCTGCTCGCGGCCGCGGCGGCGCCGATCATCCTCACCTACATCGTGCTGCGCGGGCACAAGCTCTCGTGGCCCCGCGGCGAGGTCACCACCGTCGTCGCCGTGACCGCGCTGACGCTCGTGATCGTGCGGGGGATCATCATCAAGCCGGGTGAGCCGAGCGGCGAGATCTCGCTGGGCATCGGCTATCTCGTCTCCTTGATCGGCGCGTTTGTCATGCTCATCTCCTCGGCCTTCCACCGCGCGAAGGCCGACGACACCGCCCGCAAGCCGCCCGGAGTCTTTTGAGCCCAGACAGCCCCGACACCCCCGCGGCCGACGGCCGCGAGGCGCCCACGCGCCCCGACCGCAACCTCGCGCTCGAGCTCGTGCGCGTCACCGAGGCGGCCGCGCTGGCCGCCGCGACCCTCGTCGGCGCCGGCGACAAGGAGGCGGCCGACCAGGCCGCGGTCGACGCCATGCGCTACGTGCTCGACTCGGTCCCGATGGACGGCATCGTCGTGATCGGCGAGGGCGAGAAGGACGAGGCGCCGATGCTCTTCAACGGCGAGGAGATCGGCGACGGCTCGCCGCCCCGCGTCGACATCGCCGTCGACCCGCTCGAGGGCACCCGCCTGACCGCGCTCGGGGAGCCGAGCGCGCTGGCCGTGATCGCCCTGGCCGAGCGCGGGACGATGTTCGATCCCGGGCCCGTGCGTCTACATGGAGAAGATCGCCGCCGCCGAGGACGTCGCCGACTGCCTCTCGCTCGACCGCCCGCTGCCCGAGGTGCTCCAGGCGGTCGCCGAGAAGAAGGGCGTGGACATCGGCCAGATCATGGTCGTGATGCTCGATCGCGAGCGGCACGCCGAGAAGGTCGAGGAGATCCGCGCCTGCGGCGCCCGCATCCGCTTCATCAAGGACGGCGACGTCTCGGCCGCGCTGCTCGCCGTCTCGCCCGACTCGCCGGTCGACCTGCTGTGGGGGATCGGCGGCACGCCCGAGGGCGTCATCTCCGCCGCGGCGATCAAGTGCATCGGCGGGCGCCTGCTCGGCAAGCTCTGGCCGCGCGACGACGACGAGCGCCAGGCGGCGATCGACGCGGGCTACGACCTCGACCGCGTGCTCGACCAGGACGACCTGGTCTCAGGCGACGACGTGTTCTTCTCGGCCACCGGCGTGACCGACGGCGACGTCCTGCAGGGCGTCCGCTACCAGGGCGTGCGCGGGGCGACGACCGAGTCGATCGTCATGCGCTCGCGCTCGGGGACCGTGCGCCGCGTGGCGGCCACGCACGACCGCACGAAGCTGCGCGCCATCACCGGCACGCGCTACGGCTGAACCGGCTGCGGCGAGCGGTCGCCGGCGCGGCGCGCGTCGTCGCCGGGCGCCGGCGGGTCCGGGACCTCGTCGAGCGTGGCGAAGCGGCCCACGCGCGACTCGGCGAGGTCGAGGCGCGCCAGCGAGCGCAGGAAGCCCCACGTGACGATCACGTGGATCCGCGACTGCGTGTTGGCGTAGACCCAGCGCGACAGCCGCGAGGCGATCGCCGGGTAGAAGTTCGCGACCTCGATGTCCACGCGCAGGCGCTCGCAGCCCTCGGCGTCCTCGTCGAGCGGGTCCTCGCGGCGGATGTCGATCTCGAGGTAGCCGTCGCCGCCGCGCCCGCGGCTGGCCACGAGCACGCCGTCCTCGATGCGCCAGCGCACGATGCCGCGCCGGTCGTCCATCTCGTACTCGGGCGCCTGGAAGCGCAGCAGGCAGAACGGCTTGAAGAGGATGACCACCGTGCGCTCGGTCTCGGTGTACTTGACGCGCACGATCCCGAGCGTCGCCCGGGTCAGGAAGCGCCAGTAGGTGCGGGCCAGGCGCTCGAGGTGGTGCGGGTTCCAGATCTCGTCGAGATGCCTCCTTGCGGAGGATCAGCGTGCCGCCCTGGACCGAGCGGACGGCGCCCTCGTCGTCGGTTCCCGTCTCGTCGGTGAGGTCGCCGACGATGCGCGCCGGCGCGTTGGCGTTGCGCCGCCAGCGGACGAGGCCCGCGATGCGCGGCGATCAGGGCCGCGAGGGCGGCCAGGCCGGGTCCGATCACTCCTCCAGCGCCTCCTGGACGGCGGCGTCGAAGCCCATCGGGTCGTCGTTGATGCCGGACGGCGGAGGCTGCTGCACGATCATCTCGGAGCGTAGGCCATCGACGAGGGGGCGGACGAGCGCGCCGTCGACCGGCGTGAACAGCGACACCCAGTAGGAGGACAGGCGCGGGGTGAGCACCGGCACGCCGACCGTCCGCGGGCGCCGCCGGCCCTCGACCTCGGCCAGCCGCTGCATCATCTCGCGGTAGGTGAGGACGTCGGCGCCGCCGAGATGGACGTCGCCGGAGACGTCGTCGCGCTCGCCGAGCGCGGCCAGCGCGGCGACGACGTCGGCGATCGCGATCGGCTGCGAGCGGGTCTCGACCCACTTCGGGGTGATCATCAGCGGCAGGCGGTGCACGAGCGCCTGGAGCATCTGGAAGGACGAGGAGCCGCGGCCGAGCACCATCGCCGCGCGGGCGTGCGTGACCGGCGTGCCCTCGGTGGCCAGCGCCTTGGCCGTCGCCTCGCGCGAGCGCAGGTGCTCGGAATCGAGGCCGTTGTTCGACGGCAGGCCGCCGAGGTAGACGATCCGCCGCACGCCGGCGCCCGCGCAGGCGCGGGCGAAGTTCGCGGCCGCCTGCTCGTCGCGGTCGGCGAAGCCGCCGCCCTTGCCCTCCATCGAGTGGATCAGGTAGTAGGCGACCTCGGCGCCCTCGGCCGCCGCGTCGAGGCCTTCGCCGGAGACGGCGTCGCCCTTGACGGGCTCGGCGCCGTCGGGCAGCGGCTTGCGGTCCGGATCGCGCACGAGGCAGCGGACGTCATGGCCGCCGTTCGAGCAGCAACGGGAGCAGCCGGCCGCCCACGTAGCCCGTCGCGCCGGTGAGGAGAATGCGTGTCATTGCGTCTGATACGTACCAACATGAGCCTCAGACCGCCCCGATCCGTATACATCGCCGGATGGAGCACCTCGGGATCGGAGAGGTCGCCGAGCTGACCGGGATCGGCATCGGCACACTGCGCATGTGGGAGCAGCGCCACGGCTTCCCCGTGCCGCGACGGACGGCGTCCGGTCATCGCCGCTACGCGGCCGAGGACGTGGAGGTCCTGCGCTCCGCGCTCGCGCTCAAGCGCGAGGGCCTGACGGTCCCCGCCGCGCTCGAGCGCGCCCGCTCCGAGGTGCAGCGCCAGCAGCTGCCCTCGCTCTACGGCGCGATCGTCCAGCGCAACGGCGGCGTCGATCCCGTGGCCGGCGGCTGCGCAAGCGCACGCTGATCGAGGTCTCGCGCGCGATCGAGGACGAGGCGCTGTCCCACGGCGCCGCGCCGATCTGCTTCGGCGCCTTCCAGCAGGAGCGCTTCTACCGCCGCGTCGAGCCGCGCTGGCGCCGCCTCGGCGCCGTGGCCGACGCCGCCGCCGTGTTCGCGGACTTCCCGCAGGCGCGCCGCGAGGCCCAACGCGCCGGCCGAGCTGCCGATCGTGCCCGCCTCGCCGCTCGGCAACGAGTGGTCGGTCGTGATCGACTCGCCGGGGTTCTCGGCCATGCTCGTGGCCTGGGAGCAGCACGACCAGGGCGCCGACGAGGAGGACGAGGCCGACCTCGACCGCTGCTTCGAGACCTACTGGACGCTCGACCCGGTCGAGGTCCGCGCCTCCGCGCGCGTGGGCGCCGCCTTGGCGCGCGACGCCGACGAGGAGCTCGGCGACCGCATCGAGTCGCTGCTGGCCGAGCGCCCGCTCGCCTTCGAGCGCCCGCCGGTGGCGCTGACGGCGCTGACCAACCGCGTCGTGTCCTACCTCGACGAGTCGGCCGTCTCGCCCGCGAGCTAGATCGCGATCAGCTCGACCGCGGTCCCGGCGCGCGAGCTCGCCCTCGCCCTGCGGGATCAGGGCCAGCGCGTCGGCGGCCACGAGCGAGGAGATCATGTGCGACTCCTGGCGCCCGGTCGAGCGCGCGAGGAGCGTGCCGTCCGCTCGCGTCGCGAGCTCGACGCGGATCGCCTGGTCGCGGTCGGCGTTGCGGCGCGCCGGCGCCTCGAGCTGCGCGCGGCCGCGCGGCGGCTCGGCGGCGCCCTGCAGCGCGAGCAGCGCGGGGCGGACGAAGAGCAGGAAGGTGACGAGCGCCGAGACGGGGTTGCCGGGCAGGCCGAAGACGAGCGAGTCCTCGCGCGTGCCGAACCACGTCGGCTTGCCGGGCTGCAGCGCCACGCGCCAGAACGTCTCGGTCACGCCGAGCGTCTCGAGCGCGGGCTTGACGTGGTCGTGCGGGCCGACCGAGACGCCGCCCGAGATCACCACGACGCGCGCCGCCTCGAGCGCGCCGGCGAGGATCCGCTCGCTCGCGACGCGGTCGTCGGGCACGATCGCCGTCTGGGTCACGACGCCGCCGAGCCGGCTCGCGTGCGCGGCGAGGCCGACGAGGTTCGAGTTGTGGATCTCCCCGGGGCCGAGCGGCGCGCCGGGCGGGCGCAGCTCGTCGCCCGTGCAGAGGATCGCCACCGTCGGCCGCGCCGCCACCGGCACGGTCGCGCGCCCGGCCGCGACCGCGGCCGCGAGCTCGGCCGGGCCCAGCCGCGTGCCCGCGGCCACGACCTCCGCGCCGGCCACGAGGTCCTCGCCGGGGCCGCGCACGTTCGCGCCCGGCCTGGCCTCGACGTGCAGCGTGACCGCGCCGTCGCGCTCCTCGGCGTCCTCCTGGCGCACGACCGCGTCGGCGCCCGACGGGAGCGCGGCGCCGGTGGAGATCCGCGCCGCGGTGGCGGCGTCGAGCGGCCCCGGCGCGGGATGGCCGGCGCGCGACTCCTGCGCGACCGGGAGCGTCCGGCCCGCGGGGCCGGAGACGACCGCGTAGCCGTCCATCGCCGAGGAGGCGAACGGCGGCACCGCGCCGGCCGCCGTGACCGGGGCGGCGAGCACGCGGTCGCGCGCGTCCTCGATCGCGATCTCCTCGACGGCCGAGCGGCGCGGGCACGGCCGCGAGCACCGCGGCGCGGGCGTCGTCGATCGACAGCAGCATGCGGCGCGCCCCGCGCCTTGCGCTAGGGCTTCGGCAGTCGGTCGATCGCGCCCTTGACGAGCTGGCGGCCGATCGTGACGCCGATCGAGCCGAGCTCGCCCGCGGCCTGCGCGGCGGTCCCGAGGACGCCCGCGTGACCGCGCTCGCGGCGGCGCTCCTCGCTGGCGGGACTCGGCGGCGGCGGCGAGCCGGGCGGCTGCCGGGGCTGGTCGAGCTGCGCCGGGCGGCGGCGAGCGCGGGTCGGCGGCGGCTTCGGCGCGGCCTTCGACGGCCGGCGTGCGCTTGGCCGCCGGCGGCTTGGCCGCGGCGGGCTTCTTCGCGGCGGCCTTGCGCGCCGCCGGCTTCTTCTTGCTCGCCGCCGTCGCGCGCTTGGCCGTGGCCTTCGTCGTCGCGGACTTGCGCGCGTCGGACGTGGCCGGCTTCTTCGGCTTCTCCGCGCCGGCGGGCGCGCTCGCGGCCCGGCGCCCGCTGCGTCGCTGCGGACGCGTGCGCGGCAGGCCCGAGAGGACTCCGCCGTCCCGCTTCTCGTCGTCGCTCATGGCGCACATCATTCCAACACGGGCGGTCCTGGGCGAACGGTTGCGAAAGTCGCACCGATTTCTACCGACCGACCCTATGTGTGAATACCATGCGGCCGCAACGACCACCCGAGGGAGGGTGGAACCAAGAGGGATGGGTTTGTGTCCGTAGCTGAGCTTCAGGAGCTTGAAGAGGTCAAGGCTCTCCTCGCGAGGGGGCAGTCGGCCGGTGTGCTGACGCACGCCGACATCGCGACCGCCACCAAGGAGCTCGACCTCGACGAGAACGATCACGACGAGCTGCGCTCCTACCTCGAGGGCAGCGAGATCGAGATCCTCGAGGAGGTCGATCCCGCGAGCGTCGCCGGCACCGAGGTGGAGCGCGCGCCCGACAAGCGCCGCGGCCGCCGCGCGAAGTCGCCGCTGGACCACATGCGTCCGGACATGACGACGGACTCGCTGCAGCTCTTCCTCAAGGACATCGGCAAGGTCCGCCTGCTCACCGCGCAGGAGGAGGTCGATCTCGCCAAGCGCATCGAGCGCGGCGACCTCGACGCCAAGCAGAAGATGGTCGAGTCCAACCTGCGCCTGGTCGTCTCGATCGCGAAGAACTACCGCAACCAGGGCCTGCCGTTCCTCGACCTGATCCAGGAGGGGACGCTCGGCCTCGTGCGCGCGGCCGAGAAGTTCGACTACCGCAAGGGCTTCAAGTTCTCGACCTACGCGACCTGGTGGATCCGCCAGGCGATCGCGCGTGCGCTGGCCGACAAGGCCCGCACGATCCGCATCCCGGTCCACGTCGTCGAGAAGCTCAACAAGATCGGCCGCGCCGAGCGCAAGCTCGTCACCGAGCTCGGCCGCGAGCCCACCGTCGAGGAGATCGCCGACGCCACCGGCATCGAGCCCGACGAGGTCGACTCGATCAAGCGCTCGGCCCAGGCGCCGGTCTCGCTCGAGAAGCCGGTCGGCGACGAGGAGGAGTCCGAGTTCGGCCAGTTCATCGCCGACGAGCGCGCGGAGTCCCCGTACGAGCGCGCCGCGGAGATCCTCACCAAGGAAGCGCTGCGCGAGGCGCTCGAGAACCTCTCCTACCGCGAGCGCCGCGTGCTCGAGCTGCGCTACGGCCTCGGCGGCGAGCACCCCCGGACGCTCGACGAGGTCGGCCGCACGTTCAACGTCACGCGCGAGCGGATCCGCCAGATCGAGAACCAGTCGCTGAAGAAGCTGCAGTCCCTCGCGGAGGCCCAGAAGCTCCGCGACGTCGCGTAGCGGCGGACCCGAAGGGTGAGACGACCGTGACGGTTCCCGCCGCGCCGGAGGGCGAGGCCGAGCGGCTCGCGGCGCTGCGGCAGCTCGATGCGCTCGACGCCGAGCCGACCAGCGGGCTCGAGCGGCTCGTGGCGCTCGCCGCGCGTCTGCTCGGGTTCGAGTCGGCGGCCATCAACCTCGTCGCCGACACGACCCAGTGGACGGCGGTCAGCGTCGGTCCGTGGGGGGACCGGACGATCGCGCGCAAGGACTCGTTCTGCTCGGTGGCGATCCGGACGCCGGACGACGTCCTCGTCGTGCCCGACGCCGAGGCCGATCCGCGCTTCGCCGACACGGCCCCGGTGGCCGACGGGCTGCGCTGCTACGCCGGGGCGCCGATCGTCACCTCCGCCGGCCAGCCGGTGGGCGCCCTGTGCGTGACCGACGGCCACGGGCGCGAGGTCTCGCCGGCGGACACGGCGATCCTCCAGGAGCTGGCGGCGGTCGTCGGCGAGGAGCTCGAGCGCACGGGCGAGCTGCGCGCCCTGGCCGAGGTCACGCGCGTGCTCGCGCGGACGACGAGCATCGAGGCGGTGCAGCGCAAGGTCTGCGAGACCGCCGTCGCGCTCACGGGCGCCGACGGCGCGCAGCTCCTGCTCGAGGTCGGCGCCGGCGAGCTCGTCTGCGTGGCGGCGTCGGGCTCGGCGGGCACCGAGCCGCTCCCCGTCCGAACCGGCTCGAGCGTGGCTCGCCCCGTCGGCGATCACGGGGTTCTCGTGGTGTCCGGCCCCGAGGAGCGCGAGCTCCCGCGGCGAGCCGGCCACGTCCTGAGCCTGCTCGCCGACGAGGCCGCCGTGGCCGTCGAGCGCGCGGAACTCGTCGCCCGCCTGGACGCGCTCAACCGCACCGACCCGTTGACGGGCGCGGGGAACCGGCGCGAGCTCGACGCGGTGCTCGCCCGCGAGCTCGACCGCGCCGCGCGCGACGGCCGGCCGCTGACGTTCGCGCTGTTCGACTTCGACCACTTCAAGGCCTTCAACGACCGCTTCGGTCATCCCGCGGGCGACCGGCTCCTGAGCGAGTCGGTGGCCGCATGGCGAGGCGAGCTGCGAGCGATCGACACGCTGGCCCGCTACGGCGGCGAGGAGTTCGCCCTCGTGCTGCCGGACTGCCCGGCCGAGGCGGCGCGAGCCGTCCTCGAGCGCCTGCGGTCTCGCGTCGGCGCGGGCCAGTGCGTCTCGGCCGGGTACGCCGTCTGGCGCGCGGGGGAGAGCGCCGGCGAGCTCGTCTCACGCGCCGACGGCGCGCTCTACGCGGCGAAGGACGCCGGCCGCGACTGCGTGCGCGCCGCCCGCTGAGGCGCGTCGCTACGCCGCCGCCGACTCGGCGGTCTGCGGCTGCGCCCGGGCCGGGCGGCGCACGAGCAGCGCCAGCGCGACCACGCAGCCGGCCAGCGCGAAGAACCCGCCGACGAGGAAGGCGCGGTCGAAGCCCTCGGTCAGGGCCGTGGCGTGGTCGACGCCGACGCCGACGGCGTCGGCCGTGCGCTGGGTGGCGAGCGTCGCGAGCAGGGCGAGCCCGAGCGAGCCGCCGACCTGGCGCGACGTGTTGACCAGGCCCGAGGCCAGGCCGGCCTCCTGGCCGCGGACGCCGGACGTCGCGGCGATCGTCACGGGCACGAAGGAGCAACCGATCCCGGCCGCGGTCAGCAGCGACGGGCCGAGCACGTCGGACAGCCACGAGCCGTCGGCCGAGACGCCCGAGAGCAGGAGCATCCCGACGCCGAGCGAGGCCATGCCGAAGGCGAGCACCGGGCCGGGGCCGATCCGGCTGGTCACCCGCGAGGCGATCTGGGAGAAGATGATGATCATCGCCGTCATGGGGATGAACGAGAGCCCGGCCTCCAGCGCGTCGAGCCCCAGCACCTGCTGGAGGTAGAGCGAGACGAAGTACCACATGGCGAAGGCCGCGCAGCCCATCAGGAAGATCACGATGTTGGCGGCGGTCAGCGAGCGCGAGGCGAAGATGCGGAAGGGGACGAGCGGCACGGCGGCCAGCCGCGACTCGATCACCCAGAACGCGCCGAGCAGGATCACGCCGAGGACGAACGGGACGATCACGTGGAGGCTGCCCCAGCCGTACTGCTCGGTCGAGACGATCCCGTAGGTCACCGCGACGAGGCCGGCGGTGACGCTGAGCGCGCCGGCGACGTCGAAGTGGCGCCGGGCGTTCTCGTCGCGCTCGCTGATCTGGATCACGCGCAGCGCGCCGATCGCGACGACGATCGCCACGGGCACGTTGATCAGGAAGATCCAGCGCCAGGACAGCAGCTGGGTCAGCACGCCGCCGAGCAGCGCGCCCGTCGCGCCGCCGACGCCGCCCATCGCGCCCCACAGGCCGAGCGCGCGGTTGCGCTCGCCGCCCTCGGTGAAGGTCGTGGTGAGGATCGACAGGGTGGCGGGCGCGGTGATCGCGCCGCCGAGGCCCTGCACGGCGCGGGCGGCGATCATCATGCCCTCGCTCTGGGCCAGGCCGCCGACGAGCGAGGCGACGCCGAACAGCGACAGGCCGGCCACGAACACGGTGCGACGCCCGATGATGTCGGCCGCGCGCCCGCCGAGCAGCAGGAAGCCGGCGAAGGCCAGCGTGTAGCCCGAGACGATCCACTGCAGCCCGGTGGCGGAGAAGCCGAGGTCGGTGCGGATCGACGGCAGCGCGACGTTCACGATCGAGACGTCGAGGATGACCATGAACTGCCCGAGGCAGCAGAGGACGAGCGTCAGGGTCTTGCGGCGGGCGTCGGTCACCCCATGATGGTTGCAAAGCGAACGACTCGTCCCGGTGGCGACGCGCCCAACCCGCAACCCAAACCGTCGAGTCGAGCCTTAGGGTGTCCATCACGATTCAAGCCGGAGGGCTGTCGCATCCGATGCCCGCAGGAGATGTTCGACCTCCACGCCGCTCTTCACTACATGGTCAGCCACGGCGGCTCCGACCTGCACCTCAAGGTCCCCGCCCAGCCGCTGATCCGCGCCCACGGCGCGCTGACCCCGCTGCCCGACTCCGAGCGCCTGCGCCCCGAGGACACCGAGGCCGTGCTGCGCTCGATGCTCCACGAGGAGACCAAGCTCGCCGAGTTCGCCCGCGACAACGAGGTGGACTTCGCCTACGCCGTCCCCAGCCTCGCCCGCTTCCGCGTCAACGCCTTCCGCCAGCGCGGCTCGATCTCCCTGGTCATGCGGGCGATCCCGTTCGACGATCAAGTCGTCCGACGACCTCGGCCTGCCCCCGGTCATCGCCAAGCTCGCCCAGGAGGAGCGGGGGATCATCCTCGTCACCGGCACCACCGGCTCGGGCAAGTCGACGACGCTCGCGGCGATGATCGACCAGATCAACCGCACGAACCCGAAGCACATCGTCACGATCGAGGACCCGATCGAGTTCCTCCACTCGGACAAGCAGTCGATCATCAACCAGCGCGAGGTCGGGGCCGACACGGAGTCCTTCAAGCGCGCGCTGCGCCGCGTCCTGCGTCAGGACCCGGACGTGATCCTGATCGGCGAGATGCGCGACGAGGAGACGGTCCACACCGCCCTGTCGGCGGCCGAGACCGGCCACCTCGTGCTCTCCACGCTGCACACGATGGACGCGGCCGAGTCGATCAACCGCATCATCGACTTCTTCCCGCCCCACCAGCAGCAGCAGGTGCGGGCGATGATCGCCGGCGTGCTCAAGGGGATCATCTCCCAGCGCCTGGTCCCGACGCCTGACGGCAAGGGCCGCGTGGCCGCCGTCGAGGTCCTCGTCTCGACCGGCCGGGCCAAGGACATGATCATGGACCCCGAGCAGACGGGCCGCCTGCGCGAGGTGATCATGGAGGGCGAGTACTACGGCATGCAGACCTTCGACCAGGCGCTGCTGCGGCACGTCCAGGCGGGCAAGGTCGCGATGGAGGACGCGCTGCGCGTCGCCTCCTCGCCCGCACGACTTCAAGCTGCTGGTCGCCTCCGAGGGGCGCACGTCGACCTCGATGGACGACGTCGGCGACGCCGCCGGCAACGGGCACCGCCCGACCCAGGTCGGCGTCTAGCCCGGCGTCTCGCCGGTCGCCTACCGGCGCATCGCCTGGCCCCCCGCGACAGAATTGCCCCGCTCAGGCGTTGGATGGCCGAGTGGCGGGTAAGAGCCGCCGGGAAAGGAGGGCCTGGAAAGCCCGTGCCCAATGGAGGGGGAGAGCGCCGACGTGGTCGGCGCACACAGCTGAAGAGGGTCGTCGGCACTGCCGTCGCGCTTGGCGCGGGCGCCGCGCTGGCCGTGGCCGGGAGCTGCTCCCGGCCAGCTTCCGGGCGTCACCGTGCCCTCGGTCACCGTGCCGAAGCTCCCCGTTCCGCTGCCCACGGTCTCCACGCCCACGGTCACCGTCCCGAAGTCGCCCGTCCCGCTGCCCGGCTCGGGCTCCGGCGGCGGCGGAGGTGGCGGCAACGGCGGCGGCTCGGGCTCAGGCGGATCGGGCTCCGGGCTCCGGCGGCTCGGGCTCCGGCGGGTCCGGCGGCTCCTCGGGCGGCTCCACGCGCCCGTCCTCGGGCTCGACGACGACGTCCTCGAGCCCCAGCGGCTCCGGACGCGGCGGGGTCAGCCCCGGCGCGCGGCAAGAAGCGCGCATCCGCGGCCACCCGCGCAGCGCCCCGGTGCGGCTGCCCTACACGAACCAGATCGTCCGCCGGCCCAACGGCACGCCGACGCCGTCGGCGCCCGGCTTCACCTTCACGCCGTCGTCCCCGCTCGGGCTCGGCGTCCCCAACGTCTTCATCGACCGCTTCCGGATCCCGCCCTTCCTGCTGCCGATCTACCAGGCCGCGGGCACGGAGTACGGCATCCCCTGGCAGGTGCTCGCCGGCATCAACGAGATCGAGACCGACTACGGCCGCAACCTGAACATCTCCTCGGCCGGCGCGGTCGGCTGGATGCAGTTCCTGCCCTCGACCTTCAAGCAGTGGGCCGTCGACGCCAACGGCGACGGCAAGAAGGATCCCTTCAACCCGGTCGACGCGATCTTCACCGCCGCGCGCTACCTCAAGGCCGCCGGCGGCGACAAGGACATCAAGCGGGGCATCTTCGCCTACAACCACGCCGACTGGTACGTCAACTCGGTGCTGCTGCGCGCGAAGCTGATCGGCGGCCTCCCCGCTGACCTCGTGAGCTCGCTGACCGGGCTGACGCAGGGCCGCTTCCCGGTCGCCGCGAAGTCGACCTACGCCTCGGAGATCTCGCTCAAGAAGGACCCGCGGCGCGGCAAGGCCGGCAACCCGGCGAACCTCGTCGAGGCCTCCAAGGCGCGCAAGCAGATCCGCATCTTCGCCAAGAAGGGCTCGCCGGCGATCGCCACCCAGGACGCGAAGGTCGTCAAGCTCGGCACCGAGAAGGGCCTGGGCAAGTACGTGGTGATCGAGGACGTGTACGGCAACCGCTACACGTACGGGAACCTCGCCTCGATCGCGAAGTACCACGCCGTCCCGCGCCCGTCCACGAGCGCCAAGAAGAGCACGGCCGAGAGCGAGCGCCCGAAGAAGGACCCGAAGCCCACGCAGGCCGCGACCGCCGGCCACCAGACCGCCGCGCCCGCCTCGCCGCGGACCGCGAAGCGCCGCCTGCGCGCGCACCCCGCCGCCGAGCCCGCGCTCACCAAGGAGCGGCTGTTCGCCAACCCGTCGCGGACCAACCACGGCGGCCAGGCCACGCCGGCCGCCACCGGGCCGACGTTCGGCAAGAGCATGCTCGCGCTGCTCGGCCTGCACCGGAAGGACATCGTCCTGCGGCCCATGAAGAAGGGCTCGAAGGTCGTCGCGGGCACCGTGCTCGGCCGCGTCGGGCCCGGCCCGGGCACCGAGGCCTCGCACCTGCTCTTCCGCATCCGCCCCGCCGGGCGCGGCGCGCCGCGGATCGACCCCAAGCCGATCCTCGACGGCTGGAAGCTGCTCGAGCAGACCGCGATCTACCGCGCCGCCGGCAAGAACCCGCTGACCGGCGGCGGCGCCTCGATCGGCCAGATCCTGCTGATGAGCAAGGAGGACCTGCAGCGCCGCGTGCTCGGCGACTCGCGGGTCTCGATCTACCCGTGCGGGCGCCAGGACATCCGCACCGGCGCGATCGACCGCCGCGTGCTCGCCACGCTCGAGTTCCTCGCCGCCAGCGGCTTCAAGCCGACGGTCACCGCGCTCAAGTGCGGCCACGGCTACCTGACCGCGTCGGGCAACGTCTCCGAGCACTCCTCGGGCAGCGCGGTCGACATCGGCGCGATCAACGGGATCAACATCATCGGCCACCAGGGCAAGGGCTCGATCACCGACATCGTCGTGCGGCGCCTGCTCACGCTCCAGGGCACGATGAAGCCCCACCAGATCATCACGCTGATGTCCTATCCCGGGACCGACAACACGCTGGCGCTGCCCGACCACTACAACCACATCCACGTCGGCTTCCGCCCGGGCGTCGGGCAGTCGACCAAGCTCGGCAAGCAGGTCGACGCGATCCTCAAGCCCGGCCAGTGGCTCGACCTCGTCAACCGCCTCAACGAGATCCAGAACCCGAAGCTCCGCCTCGGTCCCCAGAAGTACGTGATCGAGGTCAAGAAGGCCAAGCACCGCAAGGGCGGCGACTGACGCCCGCGCGCTTGACGCGCGCGACCCGCTCGGGGATCGTCGGCGGACCACCGTCGACCCGAAAGGACCCCTTCCCGTGCAGACCACGCTCGCCGGCTTCCGCGAGACCGAGACCAAGGATCCCTTCAGCCTGCAGAACTCGAAGCTGCTGAAGGTCGAGCTCGCCGACGTCACGATCCAGGCCAAGCTCGGCTCGATGGTCGCCTACCAGGGCCAGGTGTCCTTCGAGCACGCCGGGTCGGGCGGGATGGGGCGCTTCGTCAAGAAGGCGCTGACGGGCGAGGGCACGAGCCTGATGAAGGTGTCCGGCTCCGGCGAGGTGTTCCTCGCCGACCAGGCCCAGGACGTCCACCTGATCTACCTCGAGAACGACAAGATCACCTGCAACGGGCGCAACGTCCTGGCCTTCGACGCCGGGATCGACTGGGACATCGAGCGCGTCTCGGGCGCCTCGGGCGCGATGGCCGGCGGCGGCCTCTACAACATGGCGCTGAGCGGGACGGGGTGGGTGGCGATCCTCTCCGACGGACCTCCGGTGCTGCTCAACGTGGCGTCGGCGCCGACGTTCGCCGACGCGCAGGCGGCGATCACGTGGTCGTCCGGCGTGACCCAGAGCGTCAAGTCCGACGTGAACCTCAAGACGCTGATCGGCAAGGGCTCGGGGGAGACGATCCAGCTCGCGTTCGCGGGCGAGGGGTGGGTGCTCGTGCAGCCCTCCGAGGGCCAGGTCGCGGCCACGCCCTCGAGCGGCGGCAGCTCGGGCGGCGGGCTCGGAAACCTCCTGGGCGGTTGACGATCCGGCGGGCTTCGGTCCGCCGGCCGCTCCAATGCTTCATTCCGTATAGCTATACTGAACAGCCATGGATTCGACGTGCCCCGTGTGCCGGACCGCTGAGATCGTCTGCGGCAAGTGGACGCTTCTGATCATCCGCGACCTCGCCGAGGACCGCTCGCGGTTCTGCGAGCTCGAGCGTTCCCTGAAGGGCATCTCACCCCGCACGCTGTCCCTGCGCCTGCGCGCGCTCGAGGAGGAGGGCGTGGTCGAGCGCCACACCTTCCCCGAGGTTCCGCCGCGCGTCGAGTACGCGCTGACGGAGAAGGGACGCGCCCTGGTGCCGATCGTCGAGCAGATGCGGACCTACGGGACCGCCTGGCTCGGCGGCGAGTGCGCCACCGACGAGATCGACGACCGAGAGGTGGTGACCGTATGAGCGAGCTCCGACGGTTCCGACTGGTCCGCGATGCTGCGGGCCGCCCCCATCTGCACGACGTCAACGCCAAGAAGCAGAAGCTCGTCCCCGAGACGCGCGTCGCTCCGGCCACCCCGGCCGAGTCCGACCCGCGCACGCTGACGCAGCAGCTCGCGCCGCCGTACGGCGGCGCCGCCTAGCTTCGCGGGGAGGATCCCGCCGGTCCGGGGCGAACCCGGACCGATGCGGAACTCGTCGCTCTACGCCGTCCTGCGCGCCCACGCCGAGGAGGTGGGCACGGCCCTGCGCTTCGAGACCGAACGCGGGGCCGAGGTCCCCTTCGAGGTGCAGGAGGCCCCCGGAGGCGGCGGCGCCGCCCTCTACTGCTACCGGCCGCTGACCGGCCGCTTCATCGACGAGCGCCGCGAGGTGCTCGACGGCCTGCCCTCGCGCGTCGCCGCGCTGCACGCGCTCGAGCGCGTCGACGGGCTCGAGGCCTACCTGCGCCGGCGCGACGAGGATCCCGACGGGGTCGACCGCCCGCGCCTGGTCCTGCGCTCGCTGATCGAGGCGACCTACGACGACACGACCGACTTCGCGTTCTCCGAGGAGCGCTTCGCGCGGGCCTACAACGAGCTCGAGGCCGCGGTCTACGCCGGCACGGCGCTGACCACCGTGGTCGTCCGCGTGCTCGGGCTCGAGCTCGAGTCCGACGTCGTCGAGCTCGGCGACGGCCTCGCGCTGATGCGCGCCCAGGCGCTCGAGGACGCGCCGCGCCGCGCGAGCGAGGGCGTGCTCGCCCGCTTCCAGCGCGCCGAGGGGCCGGGGGAGAGCGGCGCCGTCACCGCGGCCCGCCAGAAGCTGCGCCGCCTGCTCACCGCGCTGCGGCTCTACGACGTCGAGCCGGCCGCGCTGTCGCCGATCGCGTGGGCGCGCAAGGACGAGGGCCGCTGGCATCCCGTTCCGCTGGCCACCGCGGGCCAGCCCGGCGACGGGATCCTCGTCGCCGCGCGCGCACGAGGACGAGCTGCGCGCGTTCTGCTCGCTGCTGACGCGGCGCACGCCGGCCACCGGCCCGGTCGCGTGGGCGCTCGGGCGCTACGAGATGGGCCTCGAGCGGCGCTCGTCGCTCGACGGCCTGACCGACCACCTGCTCGCGCTGCGCGCGCTGCTCGAACCCGAGGGCTCCGAGCGCGGGATGCTCGCGCGGCGCCTCGGCGCGCTGTGCTCCCAGGCCGACGAGCGCGAGGCGCTGACCGAGCGCGTGCGCCAGGCCGAGCTGCTCGAGCGCGCCGTGGCCTTCGGCGACCCGGCGCCGCCGGTCGACCCCGAGGCGCTCGCCGCCGAGATCGCGGGCCACCTGCGCGCGCTGCTGCGCGACGTCGTCTGCGGCCACCTCGACGGGTCCCTGCGTCTGCTGGCCGACGAGCTGCTCGCCGAGTCGCTGGTCATGCCGGGCGAGGCCGCGCCCGCGCCGGCCGCCGCGCCGGCTCCGGCCTAGGCGGTCGTCGCCGCGAGCATCGCGGCGCGGTCGTCGTCGTCGGCGAAGAGCCAGTCGCGCATGCGCCCGAGGCCGGCGAGGTCGTGGACGTCGTCGTCGAAGTGGGGGACCGCGACGAGCGGCGTGCGCTTGCCGAGCGCCTTGCGCAGGCGCTCGATGCCGGCCGCGTCGCGCTGGGCCAGCACGTGGAAGTCGCGCAGGTTCTCCGCGGCGCGGTGGGCCAGCGCCGGGTCGACCTCGTCGCTCAGCACGTCCTCGACGTCATCGACGTCGCTGTCGCCGAGCACGTCGTGGTGGACGCGGTTGACCACGACGCCGCCGAGCGGCATCCGCGCCTCGGCGAGCTTCTTGCCGAAGTAGATCGCCTCCTCGACCGGCTCGCGCTCGGGTGACGAGACGAGCACGAACGTCGTGTCGGGATCGGAGAGCAGCTGCTTGACCAGGCCGGCGCGCTCGCGGAAGCCGTCGAGCACCCCGCCGAGCGCCTGGAAGAAGGTCGAGAGGTCGGAGAGCAGGTCGGTCCCGGTGACCCGCCCGAGCACCGAGAAGACCAGGCCGGTGCCCTTGCCGACGATCCGCGAGGCGAAGCCGGCCGGCCGGAGGAAGACCTGCAGCGCGCGGCCCTCGAGGAAGTCGGTCAGGCGATCGGGCGCGTCGAGGAAGTCCAGCGCGTTGCGCGAGGGCGGGGTGTCGAGGACGAGCAGGTCCCAGTCGCCCGAGTCGTGCAGCTCGAAGAGCTTGGCCATCGCCGTGAACTCCTGCGTGCCCGCGACGGCGCCCGAGAGCTGCTGGTAGATCCGGTTCTCGAGGATCTGGTCGCGCGTCCGTGCGTCCTTGGCGAGCTGCTCGATGACCTCGTCGAACGTGCGCTTGGCGTCGAGCATCATCGCCCACAGCTCGCCGTCCAGGCCGGGCGTCGTGACGCGGCGCGGCTGGTTGTCGAGCTCGTCGAGGCCGAGCGAGTTGGCCAGCCGCCGCGCCGGGTCGATCGTGACCACGCAGACCTTGTGGCCGCGCGCGGCCATCCCCAGCGCGATCGTCGCCGACGTCGTCGTCTTGCCCACGCCGCCCGAGCCGGCGCACACGCAGACGCGCTTGTCCTCGAGGAGATCGGCGACGTTCATGGCGGGAAGTGTCGCAACGGAGGCACGGCTTCCGCGCACTCTTGGCACGGAGCACGCGCCACGGGTCGCGAATTGCCGGTGAGGCTCCGGGGGTGGGTCGATCCACTCGCGCATACCGCGACTCAGGCGACCCACCCCGTGGGTGGTGGTGGCGCGGCTGGCCGCGATGCAGACACGGCCTCGTGACGTTGGCGCAGCTCTTCGCGGCCGGGATCGGCAAGGACGCCGTGGCCCGGGCCGTGGCGACGGGCCGGCTGCTTCGCGTCGGCCGGGGCGTCTACGCCGTTGGTCACGCCCCCCTGACCCAGCGTGGCCGGTGGCTCGCGGCGGTCTGGTCCACCGGCCCCCAAGCCGTCCTCAGCCATCGCAGCGCCGCCGCGCTCTGGGGCATGCGCGGCACGAGACGTTCGAAGATCGACGTCACCACCCCTCCCGCGCCGGTCGAACCCCGCCGCCGCACATCGACCTCCACCGCACACGTCGCCTCCCGAGCGCGGACACCACCACGCACGAAGGAATCCCGGTCACCACCGCGGCGAGAACCCTCACTGACCTCGCCGACGTGCTCACCCAGCCGGCTCTCCGCCGCGCCCTCGACGAAGCCGAGTACCTCCGCCTGCCCGGAGTGCCGACGCCGATCCGATGGACGCCGAGGGACGACCAACCTCATCAGAGCCCTCCACCGCCACGCCGCCGACAACCCCACCCGCTCCGACCTCGAGGCCACCTTCCTCGATCTCCTCGACCGAGCCGGCATCCCGAGGCCGCGCGTCAACGCGTTCATCCCGACGGACCTGCGCCTCGTCGAAGCGGACTTCTTCTTGGCCCCAGCAGGGGCTCGTCGTCCAGACCGACGGCGGCCGCGCGCACGGCACGACACGCGCGCGGAAGAGCGACCCGGAGACCGACGCCGCGCTGGCTCGCGCCGGCGTCGCGACGCTGCGGTTCACGGACGCGCAGATCGCCCTCGACCCCGACGGAGTGACCGGCGCCGTCCGGGCCCTGCTGTATCAGACTCCGATAAGCCGGGAGGAAACGCCCGCCCGTGCGCGAATACGCTCGCCATGACCCCCTCGTCCAAGGCCAAGGTCATCGCGTTCGCCAATCAGAAGGGCGGCGTCGCGAAGACCACGACCACACTGAATCTCGCCGTGGCCTTTGCCGAGGAGGGCCACCGCGTGCTCTGCGTCGACATGGATCCGCAGGGCAACCTGACGATGTCCCAGGGCATCGACCCGGACACCGTCGACAAGTCGATGTACGACGTCCTCGTGCACCACACGCCGCTGCGGGAGATCATCCGCCGCCGGGAGATCGACGTCGCCTGCTCGTCGATCGACCTCGCCGGCGCCGAGATCGCGATGTCCACGCAGATCGGTCGCGAGCGCTCGCTGGAGAAGGCGCTGCGCGCGCTCGACGACGACTACGACTTCGTCTTCATCGACACGCCGCCGTCGCTCGGACTGCTCACGATCAACGCCCTGACGGCCGCCGACAAGGTGATCGTCCCCGTTCAGTGCGAGTATCTCTCCATGCGTGGGCTTCTGCAGCTGCAGAACACGCTCTCCATGATCCGCGAGAACCTCAATCCCGACGTCGACATCGAGGGCATCCTCCCGACGCTGGTGGACTCGCGCACGCTCCACGCCAAGGAGGCGATCGAGCTCCTCGAGGAGAACTTCGGCGACCAGGTGTTCGCCTCACGCATCAAGAAGACGATCCGCTTCGCGGAGGCGCCCGTTCAGGGCATGTCGGTGCTCAAGTACGAGCCCGACGGAGTCGCCGCGCACTCATATCGGCAGCTCGCCAAGGAGGTCCTGGGGAATGGCAAGCGGTAAGCGCGCCAGCATGCGGGAGGGCCCGCTCGCGGCGCTCTTCCGGAAGACGGAGGAGGACGGCGTCGAGGAGCGCGAGGTGCGCGACGAGAAGCCGCCCGAGCAGGCCAAGCCCGACCCCGAGCCCGAGGCGGCGACGCCCGAGCCCGCGGCGGACGAGGCCGAGCGCTCCGCGCCCCACCCCTCGCTCTCGCAGGCCGTCCCGGCCGCCCCCGACGAGCCGCGGACGCCCGTGCCCTCGCCGCAGCAGCGGCTGCGCGCGGCGTTCTCCTCGGAGATCCCCGACGACATCCTCGCGCCGCCGGCGCGGCCGGCGCGCGACGCCGCCGATCCGTACGCGCGCAGCGCCGAGGCCCCGCACCAGACCACGCCCGGGGCAGCCGATCCTGCGCGTCGTGGGCGTCGGCGGTGCCGGCGTCAACGCGCTCGACCGCATGGTCGAGGCCGAGGTCGAGGGCGTCGAGTTCATCGCCGTCAACACCGACCTGCAGTCGCTGCAGCAGTCCGACGCGCACGTGACCCTCCACATCGGGGAGACGCTGACGCGCGGCCTCGGCGC
The DNA here is from genome assembly GCA_963737395.1 of uncultured Solirubrobacterales bacterium. GTDB lineage: Bacteria > Actinomycetota > Thermoleophilia > Solirubrobacterales > Solirubrobacteraceae > JBBQAA01. Next base: position 163,956 of record CAVTSQ010000012.1, read on the forward strand.
GGGCTCCGTGCCCGACATCGGCCGCACGGCGGCGATGGAGGACTACGACCGCATCAAGGCGCTGCTCAAGGGCTCGGACATGGTCTTCGTGACCGCCGGCTCCGGCGGTGGCACCGGCACGGGCGCGGCGCCGATCGTGGCGCGCATCGCCCGCGACGTCGGCGCCCTGACCGTCGGCATCGTCACCAAGCCGTTCGCCTTCGAGGGCTCGCGGCGCCAGGAGCAGGCCGAGCTCGGCGTGCAGGCGCTCGCCGAGGAGGTCGACACGCTGATCGTCGTCCCGAACAACCGGCTGCTGTCGGTGCTCGACCGCAACGTCTCGATGATGGACGCGTTCCGCGTGGCCGACGACGTGCTGCGCCAGGGCGTCCAGGGCATCTCGGACCTCGTCACCCTGCCCGGGCTGATCAACCTCGACTTCGCCGACGTGCGGACGATCATGTCCGACGCGGGATCGGCGCTGCTCGGGATCGGCATGGGCAGCGGCGAGCGCCGCGCCGTCGACGCCGCCGAGGCGGCCGTCGCCTCCCCGTTGCTCGACACGAGCATGGAGGGGTCGCGGAAGATCCTGCTGTCGATCACGGCGCCGGCCGACCTCTCGCTGTGGGAGGTCAACGAGGCCGCGCGGACGATCGCCGAGGCGGCCCACCCCGACGCGAACATCATCTTCGGGGCGATGGTCGACGAGAAGCTGACCGACCAGGTCTGGATCACGGTCGTGGCCACCGGCGCGGGCGACGCTCCGGTGCGCCGCGAGCAGCGTCGCGAGGCCCCGCAGGAGCGGACCCCGTTGCGCGAGCCGGCCGGCGAGCCGCGCGTGCGCCGCACCAGCCGCCCGCCGACGACCGAGCTCGAGGTTCCCGAGTTCATCCCGCGGGTCTGACCGACCCGCCGGTCACGGAGGAGACCCGCCGTGCCCGGCGTCGTCGCCGCCGGCCACCCGCTGACCGCCGAGACCGGCGCGCAGGTCCTGCGCGCCGGTGGCAACGCCGTCGACGCCGCGCTCGCCGCCATGGGCGCGGCGTTCACGTGCGAGCCGCTGCTGACCGGCCTGGGCGCCGGCGGCTACATGCTCGTCGCCGAGCCGGGCGCCGAATCCCGTCCTGCTCGACTTCTTCGTCGCCGCGCCCGGCTACGGCGGCGCCGCAGCGCCGCTCGGAGCTGATCCCGGTCGACGTCTCGTTCGGCGACGCCGTCCAGGTCTTCCACGTCGGCGCCGCGTCGGTCGGCGCCTACGGCGTGCCCGCCGGGAATGGCCCACGCCGCCGCGCGCTGGGGGACCGTCCCGCTGGCGACGCTGCTCGCGCCCGGGGCGGCGCTGGCGCGCGAGGGCGTGCCGATCAACGAGACCCAGGCCTACATCGTCGAGATCCTCCAGGGCGTGCTCGTCCACGACGCGGACTGCGCGGCGCGCTGGGCGCCCGGCGGCGTCGTCAAGACGGCCGGCGACCGCTGGGGCGAGGACGACGTCGGCGACCGCCCTCGAGCGCCTCGGCGCCGAGGGCGCCGCGCCGTTCTACACCGGCGACATCGCCGCCGCGGCCGTCGACTACGTCGCCGAGCGCGGCGGCACGCTGACCCGCGACGACCTCCGCTGCCTACGCGCCGGTCGAGCGCGAGCCGGTCCGCGTGCGCTTCCGCGGCCGGGACGTGCTGACCAACCCGCCGCCCTCGGCCGGCGGCCTGCTGATCGCCTACGCCCTGGCGCTGCTCGACCGCGACGAGCCGCCCGTCGGACACGCCGGCGATCGTCGAGGCGATGGAGCGCGCCCAGGCCGAGCGCACCCCGGACTTCCTCTCCGGCCTGGCCCGGCCCGGGCTTCGCGGTCAACTTCGCCGCCTCGCGGCTGGGGTCGACCACCCATCTCTCCGCGATCGACGACGCCGGGCGCGCGTGCGCGGTGACCTGCTCCAACGGCGTCGGCTCGGGGCTGATCGTCCCCGGCACCGGCCTGCACCTGAACAACATGATGGGCGAGCAGGACCTCAACCCGCTGGGCTTCCACCAGTTCCCGGCCGGGCGGCGGATGCCGAGCATGATGTCGCCGACGATCGTCCAGCGCGACGACGAGGTCGAGCTCGCGCTCGGCTCGGCGGGCTCGAACCGGATCCGCTCGGCGATCATCCAGACGCTGCTCGGCGTCGTCGAGCGCGGGCTGCCGGTCCAGGAGGCCGTCGAGGCGGCGCGGGTCCACTTCGAGGACGGGACGGTCTACGCCGAGCCCGGGGTCGACGTCGCCGCGCTGGAGGCGTCGGGCCACACGGTGCAGACCTTCCGCGCGCCCAACGTGTTCTTCGGCGGCGTGCAGGCCGTCGAGCGCGACCCGGCGACGGGCGCGCTGACCGGCGGCGGCGACCCGCGGCGCGGCGGGTCGGTCGCGGTGGCCTGCGCGGCTAGCGGGCGATCCGCACGAGCCGCGTGGCGGCGTCGCGCGTCAGCGTCAGGTAGGCCGAGCGCGAGGTCAGCGCCGTCGTCCAGAGCTCGTGCTCGTCGGCTTGCGCTCGGGGTGGCACTGCGAGGGCTCGGAGCCCTGATGGGTGTGTCCGTGCCCGAAGCCCTCGTCGCGCGTGGCGAGCTGGCCGAGCGTGGCGAGCACCTGCTCGCGGCCGCCCGGCGCAGCACGAGCGTCTGCTTGCAGTAGGTCAGGCGCTCGTAGAGGACGCTCCTCGGCCCGATCGCGGGGTTCAGGACCTGGCCGCGCACGCCGCGGGCGAACACGCGGCGCTTGCCGGTCGCGAGGTCGACGATGCGGATGAACGAGCGCTTGGTCGACGTCGCGTGGTAGGCGATGCGGGAGCCCGACAGCGTGGGGCGGCCGAGCTGGGCCGGGGCGCTGACCGAGGCGACGAGCCGGCTCGGGCGCGGACGGCGCGGCGTCGAGGCGGCGCGCGTAGATGCGGTCGCCCGAGCCGGAGACGACGCGGTAGGCCAGCCAGCCATGGGAGATCGGCGAGCTTGCCGGCGCCGCGGAGCGGTGAGCCGGCTGCGCTGAACGAGCCGTCAGGCGTTCGGCGACCGTCACGACGTCGCCGTTGCGCCAGGCGATCCGGTCGTCGCCTACCGCCGGCGCGCGGCCGGGCAGCGTGCGCGTCGGCCTGCCGCGGCGCAGGTAGCCCTGCGTGCCGACCTCGTAGACGAGGTCGCGCGCCCGCGGCGCTCGGGTCACGGGCGCGACCTGGAGATCGTCGTCGAGGCGGCGAGCGCCGTCGAGGGCGCGAGCACGACCGCGACGGCGGCCAGCGCGAGCGCGTCGGCGACGCGCACGCCGCGCAGCAGGCGCGGGGCGCTCGGCCATCGCGCAGGCGACCGCGTCGCCGCGCTCGGTGTCGATCGTCCAGGCGAGCAGCACGATCGGGACGGCGCGGCCGATCCCGAAGGCCAGGCCGGCGACGAGGCCGAGGGTCGGATCGCCGAGCGCGAAGGAGAGCGCGAACAGCGCCCACACGGCGAGCGTCAGGACGTAGGTCGTCCAGCCGAGGCCGAGCAGGATCCCGTAGCCGAACGAGGCGATCGGCAGCGGCAGCACGCGGCGCCACGACTCGGGCACCTGGCGGCGCACCTGCGGGCGCACCCGGGCGTTGCCGGCCTCGAGCAGCGCGGCCAGCGCGAGCACGCCGAGCGCGAGCGCCGGCCACTGCCCGGCGTGGGTCAGCCGAGCCGAGCAGCGCCAGGCCGCCGAAGGTGATCACGCCGCCGAGCATCGTGCCGGGGACGAAGGCCGCGCTCGCGGCCACGCGGGTCGAGCGCCGGCCGCCGAAGCCGCTGCGGCGCCGAGCGTGTCGATCATCGAGAAGCCGCAGGGCGACCACGAGCCCGTGAACCCGGCGACCAGCGCGGCGATGCTCAGCGCGATCAGCACGGGATCTTCGTGTCGTAGTAGATGACGCAGAAGACCTTGCGGCCCTCGTAGCAGTAGCCGGTCAGCGCGGCGTCGCCGTTGATGCGCTTCTTGCGATAGGCGCAGCAGTCCATGAGCTTGCGGACCTGGCCGCCGCAGCAGCGGTGCCAGGAGCCGTCGATCTGCGTCTTGAAGCCGTAGTCGCGCGGGATCGCGTCGATGCAGACCCGGGAGCGCGGCGCGGGCGGCAGCGGGCGGCCGTCGGGGTCGCGCTTGAGCTTGCCGTGCTTGTCGAGCGGGCGGCCCTTGGCGTCGATCCGCCGGCCGAGGTCGTCGACGGGCTTGCCGTCGCGCGAGCGCAGCGGGTAGCCCTTGCGGTCGACCCGCGGCAGGCCGGTCGGGTGCGGGCACGACGCGGTCGTGTAGGTGTGCCCGCAGAAGTGGTAGGCGTCGGCGTCGGGCGGGTCCTGGACGACGGTGGCCACGGCGGCGCCGCCCGGTCGCGACGAGCAGGCCGCGGCTGACGCGGTCGAGGAACCCGCGGCGCGACGTCCTGGCCGCGAGCGCCTCGGTGACCTTCATGCGGTCATCCGACATGGTGGAGCTCCTCGGCGTCCTCGCGGGCGCGGCGCTCGGCGGTGGCGAGCAGGCCCTCGAGCTGGCCCGGGCTGTTGAAGGTCCCCTTGGCCAGGACGACGGCCTCGAGCGAGAGCACGACGGCGAAGGGGCTGCCGGGGACGTCGAGCGCCTCCCACACGTCGGCGTCGCGGACCTCGTCGAAGCGGGCGACGGCGAGCACGGGCTCGCGGGCGAAGGCGTCGATCGACGGCGCGAGCTGCTGGCACATCCGGCAGCCGTCGGACTCGAAGACGGCCAGGGCGAGGATCGCCTGCGGGCCGGGGGAGAAGCGGTCGCCGAGCTCGGGCACGACGGTGCCGAGCGCCGGGCCCTCGTGCGGGATCTCGAGCGCGCTGACGGGGCCGAGCGCGAGCCGCAGGCGGCCGATCTCGCGGGCCAGGGCGGCCACGGCGACGCCGAGGGCGAGGATGGCCAGGCCGGCGACGGCGAGGCCGGCGCCGAGCCAGGTGTCGGTCGAGGCGGCGCCGTCGGGCAGGAAGGGGATCGCGATCGCGACCGCGGCCAGCGCCAGCGCCCGGAGACCGCGGCGCTCGAGACCGTCGAGCGCGGGCCGAGGCAGGCGCAGGGCGCGCCGGCCCGGCCGGCCCGCAGCGCGAGGGCCGAGCGCGGCGGCGAAGACGAGGAAGAGCCCGGCGGCCAGCCAGGCGGCGGCGGCCACGCCGGCGACGAGCAGCCCGGCGAGGGCGAGCTCGGCCACGACCAGCGCGGCGAGCGCGGCCCGGCGCACGGCCTCGCTGCCCAGGCCGAAGGTCCCCAGCGCGGCGACCGAATCGGCGGGGCGGGCGAGCTTGAGGCCGGCGGCCAGGACGAGCACCGCGGCGACGAAGATCTCGACCAGTTCCCTGATCACTGGGGCCTATCAGTAGCAGGCGAGGCTGAGCGAGTCGGGGACACCTACCGAACTCCTACTCGCCGCCGGCCGGCCGCTGACGGTTCTGCTTGATCTCGCCACGCCGCTTCTTGGCGTCGACGCGGCGGCGCTTGGAGGCCTTCGTCGGGCGGGTGGGATGGCGCGTGCGCGGCACGGCGAGCGCGCGCATCAGCCGCTCGCGCAGGCGCTCGAGCGCGAGCTCGCGGTTGCGCGACTGCGAGCGCGCGTCCTGGGCGACGCCGACGACCCGCGGCCCGAGCCGCGGAGACGATGCGCGCCTTCTGGGTCTCGTCGAGGGTGGTCGAGGCGGCGACGTCGAAGACCGCCTCGATCCGCGAGGCGGTCGACGTTCGCGTGCTGACCGCCCGGGCCGCTCGAGCGCGACGCGCGCACGACGACCTCGTCGAGCGGATCTCGACGCCCCGACCGAGTCTCAGGGTGCGCTGCGCCATGCTCTGCAGGCTATGTCGCGCTCCCGACCGCTCGTCCTGTCGCCTCCGTGGCCGCCGCCGTGCTCCTGGCCGGCTGCGGCGGCAGCACGGGCGACGACTTCCTGCTCCAGCGCTTCGGCCAGGGGCCGGGCGCGCGGCTCTCGCTCGTCGTCGGCGACTCGGGGACGGTGCGCTGCAACGGAGGCAAGAGCCGCGAGCTGCCCTCGGCGCGGCTGCTCGACGCGCGCGCCTTCACCCGCGAGGTGTCCGACGACGCCACGGCCCACAAGCGCTACCCGGCCCGCAAGGGCTCGATCCTGCGCTACCGGATCAGGACCCAGGACGGCACGGTCGCCTGGGCGGACACGAGCCGGCCGCTGCCCGAGCGCTACCTCCAGCTCGCGTTCTTCGCCCGCCGCGTGTCGACGGGCATCTGCGGGTTGTCGCGCTAGGAGAAGCGGACCTTGCCGTTGGTCCGCGCCCGCGCCTGGGCCTTGTCGGCGGCGTCGAGGCGGCGGCGCGCGGCGCGCAGCAGGCGGGTCAGCAGGCGGTAGCGGGCGTTCTCGGAGCGCAGGTCGAGCAGGCCCTGCTTGGCGTCGGGGCCGAAGTCGACCGTCGCCGCCATCCCGTAGGCGGTCATCTCGTCGAGCTCCTCGTCGGTCGGCCGCCGGTCGGTGACCTGCTCGACGAGGTCGGCGTAGACCTCCTGCGCGGTCTGGCACGGTCGGGAGGTCGGCCAGCTCCTCCTTGTCCTCGGGGAACGTGACCAGGCCGGCCGGGAAGGGCAGGTCGTCCTGGCGCTCCTCGATCTGCACCGGGCGCGTCCCGCGCGTGACGATGTTCAGGCGCCCGTCCTCGAGGCGCTCGATCACCTCGACGACCTCGCAGGCGCAGCCGACGGTCTTCAGGCCGTCGTCGGACAGCCAGACGATCCCGAACTCCTTCTCCTCGTCGAGGCAGAGATCGATCATCGTCTTGTACCGCTCCTCGAAGATGTGGAGCGGCACGACCTCGGTGGGGAGGGCGACCATCCCCAGGGGGAAGAGCGGGAAGTCGCGCTGTGGCGCAGTCGCCATGTCCCGCGGAGTCTAAGCGCGGACGCCGTTTCCGCCCCGGCCTTGGCGCGTACGCTCGGGCCATGAGCGAGCTTGCGACCGTCGCCGTCCTCGGGACGGGAACCATGGGCGCGCCGATGGCGCGCAACCTCCTGAAGGCCGGCCATGACGGTCCGCGTCTGGAACCGCTCGGCCGACAAGGCCGAGCCGCTGGCCGGCGACGGGGCGACCGTCGCGGGCAGCGCGCGCGAAGCGGTCGACGGCGCCGACGTCGTCGTGACGATGCTCGCGGCCGGCGAGGCCGTGGCCAGGAGGTCGCGCGGCGAGGCGATCGACGGCGACGCGATCTGGGCGCAGATGTCGACCGTCGGGCTCGACGGCGGGCGAGCGCCTCGCCGCGCCTGGCCCGCGAGCGCGGCGTGACGTTCGTCGACGCGCCGGTCCTCGGGACCAAGGCCCCGGCCGAGCAGGGCAAGCTGATCGTGCTCGCCGCGGGCGACGCGGACGGCCGCGAGCGCTGCGCGCCGGTCTTCGACGCCGTCGCGGCCAAGACGGTCGACCTCGGCGACGACCCGGTCGCCGGCGCAGCGGCTGAAGGTCGTCCTGAACTCGTGGATCGTCGGGCTCGTCGAGGCGCTCGGCGAGACGATGGCGCTGGCCAAGGCGCCTCGGGCGTCGAGCAGGAGCAGTTCCTCGAGACGATCTCGGGCGGCCCGCTCGACACGCCGTACGCGCAGATGAAGGGCAAGGTCATGATCTCCGGCGACTTCGACCCGAGCTTCGCGCTCAAGCTCGCCCGCAAGGACGCCGGCCTCGCGCTGGCCGCGGCGCAGGCGGCGGGGATCGACCTGCCGGCGATCCGCGCCACGGCCGCCGCCTTCGACGAGGCGATCGAGGCCGGCCACGGCGACGAGGACATGGCCGCGACCTACGCCACGCTCGCGCCCGCCGAGGATTGAGCCGCCGCGGCGCCGGCAGTACGCTCGGCGCCGCCGTGACCAAGCTCTACCTCCAGCGCGACCAGCCCGCGGGCGTCCCGCCGCTCAGCCTCACGGGCGAGCGCACGCTGCCCGACGTCCCCGAGGAGAACTACTGGTTCCGCCGCCACCTCGTCGTCTACGAGTGGATCGCCGCGCGCGACGATCGGCCAGCGGGTCGTCGACATGGCCTGCGGCGAGGGCTACGGCTCGGAGGTGCTTGTCCCGCGGGGCCGCCTCGGTCGTCGGCGTCGACGCCAACCCCGAGGCGCACGAGCACGCCAAGCTGCGCTACGTGCGCGACAACCTGAGCTTCGAGCGCGGGATGGTCGAGCTGTGGGAGCGCGAGTGCGACGCGCTGGTGTTCCTGCAGACGATCGAGCACGTGCAGGACCCCGACGCGGTGCTGCGCCACTTCCGCGACATGCTCGCGCCCGGCGGCGCCGCCTACGTCTCGACGCCCAACCTGCTGACGCTCGCGCCCGAGGGCGCCGAGAAGTCCGACAACCCGTGGCACATCAAGGAGTACCGCGCCCACGAGTTCAAGGCGCTGTGCGAGCGGAGCTTCGGCTCGGTCGAGCTCTACGGCCTGTTCCACGCTCGCAAGCTGCGCGTCCACGAGCTCGCGATCCGCGGGCCGGCTGGGACACGGTCCACAAGGCCCTGCGGTTCACCAAGCCCTTCTACGACCGCTTCACCCCGGCGATCGCGGCCAGCGACTTCGCGCTCAAGCGCGAGGACGAGGCCGACCTCGACCGCGCGCTGGACTTCGTCGCGGTCCTCTCCCCGTGAGCGGCGCGCTCGCCCTCGTCCTGCACTCCCACATGCCCTACGTCGAGGGCTTCGGGACCTGGCCGTTCGGCGAGGAGTGGCTGTGGGAGGCGATCGCCGGCTCCTACGTCCCGCTGCTCGACGTGCTCGACGAGGACACGCCGGTCACGGTCTCGACCACGCCGGTGCTCGCCGACCAGCTCGCCGCCCCGGGCGCGCTCGAGCGCTGCCTGGCCTTCCTGCGCGACGTGCGGCCCGAGACGCACCGCCGCGACATCGCCTCGGCCGAGGATCCCGGCGTCGCCGCCGAGCTCGAGCGCGGCGCCGCGGCTCTACGCCGCGCGGCCGAGCGGCTGGCGAGTCGATCGACCTGCGTCGCCGAGCTGCGCGGCGCGCACGAGCTGGACCTCGTCGGCCACGCACGCGGTGCTGCCGCTCGTGGCCACCGGCGCCGGCGTGCGGCTGCAGGTGCGCACGGGGATCGAGGCCCACCGCCGGCGCGTCGAGCACTGGGACGGCGGCTTCTGGCTGCCCGAGTGCGCGCACGCGCCGTGGCTCGAGCCGCTGCTCGAGGCCGAGGGGGTGCGCGCGGTCTGCGTCGAGCACACCGACCTCGGGCTCGATCCCCGCCGGCCCGCTGCGCACCGACGCCGGGCTGACGCTCGTGCCGATCGACCGGGCCGTGATCGACCTCGTGTGGAGCGAGGACGGCTACCCGTGCCACCCGGCCTACCGCGCCTACGGCGGGCTCACCGAGCATCGCCACCGGGCCTGGGCCAACGACGGCAGCGCACTACGACGCGAGCCGGGCGGCCGCGGTCGTGCGCGAGCACGCCGGCGACTTCGTCGCCCGCGTCGGCCGAGCGGGTGGCCGGCGGCGGCCTGTGCGTGTTCGCCGTCGACACCGAGCTGCTCGGCCACTGGTGGCACGAGGGGCCGGCGTGGCTGGCCGCCGTGCTCGGCGAGGCCGACGCGGCCGGGCTGCCGATCCTCCGCCTCGACGAGGCGATCGAGCAGGCCGACGGTCGACCCGGCGCCCGCCGACCTGCCGGTGACCACGTGGGGCAAGCCGCGCACGCTGTGGACGTGGAGCGGCCCGCAGGTCGCCGACCTGGCCTGGGCCGCGCGCGCGGCCGAGCTGCGGACGGTCGCGCGGGCGCGCGACCTGGGCGCCGGCGCGGCGCGCGAGCTGCTCGCGCTGCAGGCCTCCGACTGGGCGTTCCTGGCCACCGCGGACACGGCCGGGCCCTACCCGCGCGAGCGCGCCGCCGGCCACCTCGAGCGGCTCGACGAGCTGGCTCGACGGCGGCGGCGACGAGGCGGCGCTGCGCAACATCGCGCCCGGGGCCGATCCCGGCCTGCTCTTGGCCTGAGGCCGCGCTTCCTAATGCCAGCGGTTGGCGTTAGGCTCGGGCCAGGGAGTCGAGCTCGAGCCGATGAGCGCGCGCATGGCGCAGATCCGGGACGGCCTCACCGCGGCCGAATGGCGGCGGGTGGGGATCCTCGCGCTCGTGATCCTCGCGCTGCACGCTGATCGGCTTCGGCGTCCTGCTCGGCGTCGTCGTGCCCGGCGGCATGTTCGGCCTCGGCGTCGGCATCACCGCCTACACGCTCGGGCTGCGCCACGCCTTCGACGCCGACCACATCGCGGCGATCGACAACACCACCCGCAAGCTCATGGCCGAGGGCCAGCGTCCCGTGAGCGTCGGCTTCTTCTTCTCGCTCGGCCACTCGACGATCGTCTTCGGCCTGGCCGCGCTGTTCGCCCTCGGCGCCGCCTCGGTGCACACGAGCACGGGGATCCTCGGCCCGGCGATCTCCGGCGTCTTCCTCGTGGCCATCGGGGTGGTCAACCTGACCGTCCTGGTGAGCATCCTCGGGATCTCGCGGCGGATGCGCTCGGGATCCTTCGACGAGGCCGAGCTCGAGGCCGAGCTGAACCGGCGCGGGTTCATGAACCGCTTCTCCGCGCGGGCGACGCGGAGGGTGAGCAAGCCGTGGCACATGTACCCGGTCGGGCTGCTGTTCGGGCTGGGCTTCGACACGGCGACGGAGGTCGGCGCTGCTCGCCGCCGCCGGCGCGGCGGCCGCGGGCGGGCTGCCGTTCTACGCGATCCTCTGCCTGCCGGTCCTGTTCGCCGCGGGGATGTCGCTGCTCGACACGATCGACGGCGCGTTCATGAACTTCGCCTACGGCTGGGCGTTCTCCCGGCCGGTGCGCAAGATCTTCTACAACATCACGATCACGGGCCTGTCGGTCGCCGTGGCGCTGGTCGTCGGGTCGTTCGAGCTGCTCTCGGTGCTGGCCGACAGGCTCGGCCTGACGGGCGGGCTGTGGGACGCCGTCGGCGGCCTCGACCTCAACGTCGTCGGCTACGCGATCGTCGCCCTGTTCGTGCTCACGTGGGCGCTCGCGCTGGCCGTGTGGCACTTCGGGCGCATCGAGGAGCGGTGGTCGGCGCGGCTGGAGGAGGCGTCGTGACCGACGCCCCGCCCCGGCCACTGCGCGCCCCCGGCGACGTCGCCGGGGCGCTCGACGCGCTGCGCGCGGCCGGTCATCGCGTCTCGGCCCCGGCGCGCACCGTGCTCGAGGCGCTGTTCGCGGCCGACGGCCCCGTCTCCGCCGAGCGGATCGCCGCCGACGGCCGGTCTCGAGGCGACGTCGGTCTACCGCAACCTCGTGCGCTTCCAGGACCTCGGCCTCGTCGGCCACGTGCACATCGGCCACGGCGCCGGGCTGTGGGCGCTGGCCGGCGACGGCCCGCGCGAGTACCTCGTGTGCGAGCGCTGCAGCCGGGTGACGGCGGTCGAGGCCGCGCGGCTGGACGGCGTGCGCGAGCAGATCCGAGGACGCTTCGGCTACCGCGTGCGCTTCAGCCACTTCCCGCTGCACGGGTACTGCGCGAGCTGCGCCGAGGCGCTCGAGCTGGACGACCTAGGCGAGCGTCGCGGCGGCCACGGCCGCCTGGCCGAAGGCGATCCCGCCGTCGTTGGGCGGCAGCCGCTCCGGCCGCAGCACGGCGCAGCGCCGCGCGCGGTCAGCGCGGCGGTGACCAGCTCGAGCAGCACGCGGTTCTGGAAGACGCCGCCGGAGAGGACGACGGTCTCGAGGCCGCGCGCGCCGGCGACCTGCGCGCAGGCCGTGGCGGTCGCCTCGGCCAGCGCGCGGTGGAAGCGGGCCGAGACGCGCCCGGCGTCGCGCCGTCGCGCACGTCGTCGGCCACCGCGAGGACGGTCGGGCGCGCGTCGAGGATCGCGTCGGCCGTGACCTCGAGCGGGTAGGCGCCCGGCCGCGCCCGGGTCCCAGACGGCCTCGAGCTCGACCGCCGCCTGGCCCTCGTAGGTCGCCACGGCGCGCAGGCCGCACAGCGCGGCGACGGCGTCGAACAGCCGGCCCATGCTCGTCGTGACCGGGGCGTGGGTGCCCGTCGCGGCCATGCGGCCGACCGTCCGCCACGCCGGTCGGCGTCGACCGCGCCGGCCAGCGCCGCCGGGATGGCGGGCGCGTCGGTGCCGAGCGCCGCGGCCAGCCAGGCGCAGGCCATCCGCCACGGCTCGCGCGCGGCGCGGTCGCCGCCGGGCAGCGCGACCGGCCACAGGTGCCCGGCGCGCTCGAAGGCCGCGAGGTCGCCGACGAGCAGCTCGCCGCCCCAGACCGTGCCGTCGGTGCCGTAGCCCGCGCCGTCGTAGATCGCGCCGACCGCGGCGTCCGGTCTCGCCCGTGCTCGGCGAGCGTCGCGGCGAGGTGGGCGTGGTGGTGCTGGACGGCGACGAGCGTCGACGCCCTCGCGCTCGCGGGCGTAGGCCGTCGACAGGTACTGCGGGTGCCGGTCGTGGGCGACGACCTCCGGGCGCGACCGCGAACAGCCGCTCGAAGTGCGCGATCCCGGTCCGTGAAGGAGCGCGAGCGTCTCGGCGTTCTCGAGGTCGCCGATGTGGTGGGAGACCCAGGCGCGGCGCCCGCGCGCCACGCAGAACGTGGACTTCAGCTCGGCGCCGCACGGCGAGCAGCGGGCGGCGCGTCGAGCGGGAGCGCGAGCGCGTCGGGGACGTAGCCGCGCGAGCGGCGCAGCAGCAGCGGCGGCCCGGTGGCGACCGAGCGGACGACCGAGTCGTCGGTCCGCGTCTGGATCGGCCGGTCGTGGACGAGGAAGGCGTCGGCGATGCCCGCCAGCCGCGCCAGCGCGTCCTCGTCGCGCGAAGGCGATCGGCTCGTCGGAGACGTTGCCGCTCGTGAGCACGAGCGTCACGCCGGCGTCGCGCGACGAGCAGGTGGTGCAGCGGGGCGTAGGGGAGCATCACGCCGAGGTCGGCGAAGCCCGGCGCCACCGACGGCGCGACGGCGCGCGCCGGCCGCCGGCGGGCGAGCACGATCGGGCGCTCGCGGCCGGCGAGCAGCGCCTCGTCGTCGGGCCCGAGCTCGACGAGCGCCCGCGCCGTCTCGAGGTCGGCGACGAGCAGCGCGAACGGCTTGTCCTCGCGGTGCTTGCGGGCGCGCAGCGCGGCCACGGCGGCCTCGTCGTCGGCCCGGCAGGCGAGGTGGTAGCCGCCGATCCCCTTGACGGCGAGGATCGCGCCGGCGCGCAGCCGGGCCGCGGCGGCGGCCACGGCGTCCTCGGCGTCCTCGTCGCCGACGAGGACCGCCCGCGGCCCGCAGACCGGGCAGGCGTTGGGCTGGGCGTGGAAGCGGCGGTCGCGCCGGGTCGTCGTACTCCGCCTGGCAGGCGGCGCACATCGCGAAGCCGGCCATCGTCGTCAGCGGCCGGTCGTACGGGACCCCGCGCACGATCGTGAAGCGCGGGCCGCAGTTCGTGCAGTTGACGAACGGGTAGCGGTGGCGGCGGTCGGCCGGGTCCCAGCAGCTCGGCCAGGCAGTCGGCGCACGTCGCGGCGTCGGGGGCGACCGGCGCGTCGGCGTCGCCGCCCGGCGCGGCTCGGCGCGATCGCGAAGCCGGTCTCGCCGGTGATCGGCAGGTCCTCGACCTCGATGCGCCTCGATCCTCGCCAGCGGCGGCGCCTCGGCGACCAGCCGCTCGAGGAAGCGCGGGACTGAGGTGACTGTCCCCTCGGTCTCGAGGATCACCCCGCGCTCGTCGTTGCCCACCCAGCCCGCGAGGCCGAGCTCGCCGGCCAGCCGGTGCACGTAGGGACGGAAGCCGACGCCCTGGACGGTCCCGTCGACCCGGACCCGCACGCGGCGCGCGGCCACGGACGTCAGGCGGCGACCTCGATCAGCTCGCGCAGCGCGTGCCAGGCGCTGGCCTGCGCCTCCTGGATGCGCGGGATGTGCTGCGAGCGGCTGACGATCACGTGGTCGGCGAGGCCGTCGGCGGCGATCGCGCCGCCGTCGTAGCCGACGAGGGCGACGGTGGCCAGGCCGCGCTTGCGCGCCTCGGCCAGCGCGGCGATCACGTTGCCCGAGTTGCCGCTCGTCGAGAAGGCGATCAGCGCGTCGCCCTCGCGGCCGTGGGCGATCACCTGGCGCAGGAAGACCGCCTCGTGGCCGACGTCGTTGGCGATCGCGGTCAGGATCGCCGCGTCCTCGGTCAGGTCGAGGACGCGCCGGGCCGGCCACCCGGTCGCCTCCGGCGGCCAGCGCAGGTCGGCGGCGGCGTCCATCGCGTCGGTGGCCGAGCCGCCGTTGCCGAGCGCGAGCACCGCGCCGCCGGCGTCCAGGCGGGCGCGCAGCTCGGTCGCCGCGGCGCTCAGCGCCGCCGCGCCCTCGGTCAGCGTCTGCGCGCGCAGCGCGCCGACCTCCGCGGCCTTCATCCCGATCGACGCCTCGACGTCGGCGAGCACGGCGTCGAGGTTGGTCTCCGCCTCGGCCAGGAACGGGTAGAGGAAGCTCGACGCGCCGGCGTCGTGGTGCTGGCCGGCCGTGCGCCCCTCGAGCAGGCCCTTGTGCTCGAAGAACACGTGCACGTGCTCCCACAGCAGGTGGTAGGTCGTCTCGACGAGCTCCTGGTCGACGAACGGGTCGCCGCCGTCGGGCACGAACGTCCACTCGCCGCGCCCGGGCACGAAGCCGACGGTCAGCGCGCCCCGCGCGGCGGCGAGCGCCAGCGCGTCGTCGGGATCGGGGCCGAAGGCGATGACGATGTCGTCGGGCTCGGCCACGAGGTCGAGCTGGCGGCGCGATCGGGCCGCCCTCGCCGGCCAGGCCGATCGCCGGCAGCGCGCGCTTGCCGACGATCACCGGGTGGACGAACTCGACCGCGACGTGGCGGGCGTCGGAGCGGTCGACGGGCGCCGCGCCGAAGGCGACGAGCCGTCCACCGCGCGCGAAGCGCTCGGCCATGCGGTGGCACAGCCGCGCGAGCGGCACGGCCTGGGCGCCGAAGAAGCGCTCGCCCGCCTCGAGCCGCTGGGCGAGCAGCTCCGGCAGCCGCGTCTGCGCGACCGCCGGCAGCGGTCACACCGCCGCCTCGGCCCGGCTCGCCGCGCGGTCGAGCCAGGCGGCGAGCTCGTCGCAGCCCTCGCCGGTCTTCGCGCTCACGACGAGGTGCTCGACCCCGGGGTGGACCGCCTCGAGGTGGTAGAGGAACTTGTCGAGGTCGTAGTCGAGGTGCTCGAGCAGGTCGGCCTTGTTGATGACCACGAGCTCGCAGGCGCGGAACATCAGCGGGTACTTGGCCGGCTTGTCCTCGCCCTCGGTGACCGAGGAGACCATGATCCGGTGGTCCTCGCCGATGCGGAACTCCGCGGGGCAGACGAGGTTGCCGACGTTCTCGACGATCAGCAGGTCGATCTCGTCGAGCGGCAGGTCGGGCAGCACCGAGCGGACCATGTTCGCGTCGAGGTGGCACTCGCCGCCGAAGCCGTTGTCGGTGTTGAGCTGGACGACCGGGACGTGCACCGCGGCCAGGCGGTCGGCGTCCATCGAGCCCTGCACGTCGCCCTCGAGCACGCCGGGGCGCACGCCGTCCAGGGTCGGCAGCACGCGCTCGAGCAGCGTCGTCTTGCCCGCGCCCGGGGCGCTCATGACGTTGACGACGGTCACGCCCGGCGTGGTCGAAGTCGTGGCGGTTGGCGTGCGCGATCGTCGTGTTCGCGTCCAGCGCGTCCTCGTGCACCTTGACCTTCACCCGATGCATGTCGTCTCCTCGCTCGTGACCTCGATCGACTCCACCTCGAGCTCGTCGCCCGCCTGCACGGCGACGTCGGTGCCCGCGCACGCCGGGCAGCGGAAGACCGGCTCGGTCAGCTCCCACTCGTGCGCGCAGCGCCCGGCACGCCACGCGCGCCGGGATCAGCACCTGCTCCAGTCGCGCGCCCTCGCACGGCGTGCCGCGCGTGACGATCTCCCAGTAGAAGTCCAGCGACTCGGGGACGACCTGGCGCAGCGCGCCGGTGTTCACGGTCACGAGCGTCACGGTGCGCCCGGCGGCGTGCCGCGAGGCGGTGTTGACCATGGCGCTGGCGATCGAGAGCTCGTGCATCAGGAGTAGGCGGCGTCCGTCCGCAGCTCGCCGACGGTCTTCATCACGAGCTCGATCGCGTTCTCGACGGCGCGCTCGACGGCGGGGGACAACCCGAGGCCGATGGCCTCGACTTCTGCTGGCTCGCAGGCGATCACCACCACCTTGCCCGGCCAGCCGCCGACCATCTTCACGAAGCGCAGCATCGTCCGCGGGTCCATGCCGTGCAGGTCGATGCGGTCGCCGTCCTCGACGGGGCCGTCGATGTCGTCGGGCTCGGGCTCCATCACGTAGAGCGTCCCGGGCTCGCCGCCCTGCGCCGAGACGTCGATCAGCACGAGCGCGTGGTAGCCGCGCATGACCTCGTAGGCGAGCTCGAGCCCACCGCTGCCGGCGTCGAAGATCGTCACGCCGTCGGGCGTCTCGCGGGCCTCGAGGCGGCGGGCCACCTCGCCCCCGAACCCGTCGTCGGACAGCCAGGCGTTGCCGACGCCGGCGACCAGGATCTGCTTCTCGTAGGCGGGGTCGGGCTCGACGGTCACGGAGCGATCACCTCTACCTCGGTGGGACTGAAGAACAGGAAGCGGCCGATGTCGCGCATGATGTCCTGGCCCGGGTCGTCGTCGACGGTGACGCCGAGGTGGACCTGGTCGTCGTAGGCGCGGTAGATCCGCTCGACCGTGGCCGCCCTGCCGTCGAGCAGGACGTCCTGGCCGGTCATGCTCCGGCCCGGCCGCAGCACGACCTTCGAGCCCTTGCGCACGGTGACCCCGGCGATCAGCGCCGACGGCTCGCCGGGCTCGTCGGGCGGCGCCGCGGCCCGGCCCGCCTCGGAGAACGTCGGCGGCTGCGGGTCGCGCAGCTCGACGCGCCCGTGCAGGCGCTGGAGCTCCTCGGCGCTGGCCGTCGCCGCCACGCGCTCGAGCATCGCCTGGACGGCGGGGTCGGCCTGGGCGATCTGCTCGCGCTCGTCGTCGGAGAGCGCGAGCACGTGCAGCATCAGCGCCTCCTCGATCTCCGTGCCGTCGAACATGCTCGTCTTGCTCTCGGGCGCGAGCTGCGGATGGTCGGGCAGCACGATCGCCGCGCCGAGCACGTGCTCGTCGGCGTCGCCCACGAGCACGGGATAGGTGTTGACCGACGCGGCGTCGGTCTCGCAGCGGCGAGACGAACCGCCCGCCCGCGATCGAGGCGATCACGTGGCAGGACATGAGGCTGTGGCGCAGCGCCTCCGAGCGCGGACAGCCCGCGCGCGACGTCGGTCGTGTTGTGCACGCACACGGCGACGCGCACGCGGCCGGGCTCGTCCGCGGGCTCGACGCGCAGGCGCACGCGGCCCTCGAGCCCGTCGAAGGCGAAGGGCACGGCCTCGCCCGGCGCGTCGAGGTCGATGCGCCGCGCCTGCGCCTGGTGCGTCTCTCCGGAGCCTTCGAGAAAGCGCACCGAGGCGGAGATCGCCGCCTCGGGACCGGCCTCGGCCACGCACTCCAGCCGCGCGATGTCGTGCGTGGCGCCGGAGTCGGCGGCGTACTCGGGCGGGTAGACGATCCCGAACGGCGTCGGCGTGGAGTTCTTGATCGCGCCCGGCGTGTAGGGGTAGAGCGCGTAGCCCTCCCACAGCAGGGTCTCGACGAGGCGCTCGAGCTCGTCGCTCATGCGTCGTCCTCGCCGAGCAGGTGGTCGACGGCCGCGTCCATCGTCGGGAGGTGCAGCTCGCCGCGCCGGCGGTTGAGCCGGTCGAGCGTGGCGGCGTCGAGGCGGACCCAGCCGCCGCCCGGGTAGTGCTCGGCCATCATCTCCTTCCAGCGCTCGATCGGCATGTTCCAGTTCGAGACGCAGCTCCACGGCACGCGCGCGATCTGCAGCCGGTCGTGCTCGCCGGCGTAGAGCACCGTCCCGGTGAACTGGAAGGAGAGGGGCACCTCGCCGTCCTGCAGCGCCGTGGAAGTACTTCGTCGCCGCGACGTCCATGTCGTAGGTGCAGGGCAGCGTGATCGGGAACGTCGTCATCCCCGTGAAGCTCGAGACCATCGCCGAGACCTGCGCGAGCAGGAACGGGTGCGTGGTCGCGGCCCACCGCTCGGGCGCGCCGAACAGCTCGGCCAGCCGCTCGCGGGTCGCGTCGTCGTAGGGCCGCCGCGCGGGCTGGATCATCACCTGCGCGGACAGCACGATCGCGTGGACGTCGCGCCCCGACGGCTCGGTCACCGTCAGCTCGAAGCGCAGCGTCGGGCCCGCCGCGTGGGGGACCGGCGCGACGTCGAGGACGGTGAAGGTCGGCGCCGGCGGCCCGGCGACGACCGGCTCGGGCGTCGCGCTCACGCGGTGATCCCCGCGTTGGCGTGCAGGTCGTCGAAGAAGCCGGCGATCGCGGGCTCGAGCCCGCCGCCGCCCGAGATCCCCTCCCAGCTCGACTTGACCAGGCCGACGAGCTCGTAGCAGCGGTCGATCGGGGCGATCGCGAAGCGGTGCGGCTCGGCCATCCGGTTGACGATCAGCGCCTCGGCGTCGGGCTGCAGGTCGACGAGCTCGGGGTTGACGGCGACGAGGCGGATCCACGCGGCGTCGTCGATCTCCGACTCGGTCGCGCCGACCGGGCTGGGGTAGAGCGCGACGATCCCGCCCGATTCGCTCGAGCGCAGGAAGAACGCCAGGCCGATCGGGATGTCGAAGCTCGCCCACACGTCGTCGTCGAGGCGCAGGTCCTCGAGCCAGAGCGTGCGGTTGCCCGTCGGGACGTACTCGGCCTCGCCGGAGCGCAGCGACCAGCACGTCTCGCACACGCAGACGATCCGCCGCTCGCCGAGGTGGAGCAGGTGGCGGTGGGTGTCGGCCAGCCCGGACGGGCACAGCTCGCAGCCGCCCTCGCGGGCGGCGGGCGCCGACGGCTCGACGTGGAGCTGCGGCGCGGCGGCCGGCGCGGGGGCGGGGCACAGGGGCAGCTCGGGCCCGGTCGTGGTCACCGGCGGCGGCGTCCCCTGCTCGGGCGAGACCACGCCCTCGACCTCGAGGCCGATCAGGTCGGGCGCGGTGGCCTCGAGCGCCTCCTCGATCGCGTGCTCGAGCGTCGCCTGCGAGGCCGAGCAGCCGTGGCAGCTTCCCGCCAGGCGCAGGTGCGCGACGCCGTCGCGCACGCCGACGAGCTCGACGTCGCCGCCGTGGGTCTCCATGTAGGGCCGCACCGCATCGAGGCCCTCCTGCACGCGATCGGACAGCGGCACCGAGTAGAGCCCGTGCATGAGCAGCAGGCTGGCCACGACGCCGTCGGCCTCGAGCGCCCGGACGCAGGTTCGCGCCCGGCTCGCCCGCCGCCGCCAGCGTGGCGACGATCCGCTCCAGGCCCTCGCCGTACAGGTCGATCAGCGCGCCGACGAGGTCCTCGGCGATCGTCTGGGCGAACGGGTCCTCGATCGTCTCGAGGCTCGCGGTCAGGTCCTGGACGCGGGCGGCCAGCGCTTCGGGACCGTCCGCGCTGTGCTCCTCGGTGGCTCCCACGTCAGCAGAAGGCCGTCGGGGTGTGGACCACCTTGCGGACCTTGCCCTTCCCGTTGTACATGTGCACGCCGCACGGCAGGCACGGGTCGAACGAGTGGACGGCCCGCATGATGTCGACGCCCTTGAAGTTGTCGGGGCCGTTCTCCTCGAAGATCGGCGTGTTCTGCACCGCGTCCTCGTAGGGCCCCGGCGTCCCGTAGGAGTCGCGCGGGTTGGCGTTCCACGGCGTCGGCGGGTAGGGCTGGTAGTTGGCGATCTTGCCGTCGCGGATGACCATGTGGTGCGACAGCACGCCGCGGGCGGCCTCGTGGAAGCCGACGCTGACGGCCTCCTCGGGCACGGTGAAGTCGTTCCACGACTTCGTGCGGCCGGCGCGGACCTCGACGAGCGCCTTCTCGAGGCAGTAGAGCCCGACCAGCGCCGAGTAGGCCTGGTGGTAGGTCCGGGCCCGCTGGCGCTCGATCGCGTTGGACTTCTCGGGCACGTGCCACTCGAGCTCCATCTCGGGCATGAAGCCGGTCTTCGGCAGCGCCATCTTGATCGAGTGGCCGGTGGCCTTGAGGTAGCCGAGGTCGACCTGGCCGGCCTTCGCCGTGACCCACTGGCGGGCGAACGGGCCGCCGCCGGTGTCGTTGGCCACGAACGTGTCGTTGCGCTTGTCGTACATGCGCGGCGAGGCGACCCACGAGTACTTGTCGGTGAAGTCGCGCGCCTGCGGCTTGGGCAGCGTCACCTTGTTCCACGGGTGGCGCTTGTCGACGTCGTTGCCCAGCGGGTCCTTGGTCACGAACGTCGACTCGTTGGTCCAGTCGTCGAAGTACGACGAGCCGAGCATGATCCGCATCGCGAGGTTGATCTCGACGAGGTCGGTCGTGATCAGCTCGCCCTTGAACACGAGGCCGGGCGTGACGAACCGCTTGTTGCCCCACTCGTTCATGTTCTTGTAGGAGTAGTCGACGTACGTCGGGTCGTCGAAGCAGCCCCAGCAGACGAGGTCCGTGTCCCGGTAGCCGACCATGTCGTAGCCCGGCAGCTCGGTCAGGAAGAAGTCGTACAGGTCGTCGTGCATCGGCACGGTGCGCTTGCAGTAGTCGATGTAGCGCATCAGCCGCACGTAGTAGTCGGTGCACGTCTGGTGCGTGATGTCCGCGCTGCAGCCGCCCGGCATGATCGTCGACGGGTGCGTGTGGCGCCCGCCGAACAGGCAGTACATCTCGCGGGTGTAGCGGGCGACCTGGAGGGTCTCCAGGTAGAAGTCGCCGGTGAACGCGTTGAGCGCGCGCATGATGTCGGCGATCGTCTTGTAGCCGTGGATGTCCGAGTGCGGCGCCGCGGTCTCCTCGGCCTTCTTGAGCAGCGCCGGGTTGGTCTCGGCGACCATCTGCTCGGAGTAGTCCACGTTGGCCATGCAGTCGTTGTAGATCGCGTGGTCGAACATGAAGTCCGCCGACTCGGCCAGGTTGAACGCGTAGTCGCCGAGCGGCGGCGGCTTGACCCCGTAGGCCATGTTCTGGTTCAGGCACGAGCACGTGCAGTGGTTGTCACCGCAGATGCCGCAGATCCGGCTCGTGATGAAGTGGGCGTCGCGCGGGTCGATCCCCTTCATGAAGATGTCGAAGCCGCGGAAGATCATCGACGTCGAGTAGCACTTCAGGACCTGCTGGTTGGTGAAGTCGATCTCCGTGTGGATGCCCAGGCTGCCGACGATCCGGGTGATCGGATCCCACGACATCTCCTTGACGGTGACCTTCTGGTCGCTCGGGGGCCGCTCGGTGACGCTCATGTGCTCGTGCTCCTCAGGTTGCGATCGTCGGGACGCGGGACGGGGCTACCAGTGCTTGACGTAGCCCGTGGTGATCTCGCGCCGGTTGTGACGCCACTCGGGTTCCTTGTCGAACTTCCGCCTGACCGACTGCTTGCGGCCCCAGCGGAGGATCGGGCCGTAGGTGAACTTCGCGATCGGTGGACGAGATCTTCGCGTTGGGGTCCTCGTCCATGAACGGCATGTACTTGTCGGGGAAGCCCGGCATCGTGCAGGCCATGCAGATGCCGCCCACGTTGGGGCAGCCGCCGATCCCGTTGACCCAGCCGCGCAGCGGGACGTTGCAGTGCACCACCGGTCCCTTGCAGCCGAGCTTGACCAGGCAGCGGTGGTCGGAGCCGTACTCCGTGGCGAAGTTGCCCGACTCGTAGAACGCCGCGCGGTTGCAGCTCTCGTGCGCGGTGCGCTCGAACAGCCACTTCGGGCGGCCGGCCGCGTCGAGCTCGGGTACCGGCGCCATGCCGGCCAGCGCGAACACGAGGTACATCAGCGTCTCGGTCATGTTGTCGGGCTGCGCCGGGCAGCCCGGGATGTTCACGATCGGGATGCCGGCCTTGCGACTTCCAGTTGTGGCCGAGGTAGTCGCGCAGGCCCATCGCGCCCGTCGGGTTGTTGGCCATCGCCGGGATGCCGCCGTAGGTGGCGCACGTCCCGATGGCGACGACCGCGGCGGCCTTCGGCGCCAGGCGGTCGATCCACTCGTTGGTCGTGATCGGCTGGCCCGTCTCCGGGTTGTTGCCCATCGCGGCGAAGTGCCCGTCGCCGTTGATCTGCTCGTTGGGCAGCGAGCCCTCGAGGATCAGGACGAACGGGTCGAGCTCGCCGGCCTCGGCGGCCCACCAGGCCTTCATGAACTCCTCGCCCTGCTCGTAGGCCAGGACGGGGTTGTGCACGACGACCCTCGGCATGCCCGGGATCGCGCCGGTGATGATGTCCTCGAGCGAGGGGTTCGTGGCCGAGGTCATGGCGACCGAGTCCCCGTCGCAGGAGAGCCCCGTGGTCATCCAGATCACATGAGCCGTGATCCCTTCGGTCTGTGCCTGATTGGGTACGAACTCCGTCGCTGACATCGACTCTCCTAACAGATGCGCGGCAGCGGGTCGCCTACGAGCTGGTCCATGACCCGCCGGCCGCCGAACGCCGTCTCCACGAGCACCATCCCGGGTGGCTCGCGCTTGACCTCTCCGAACTCCGTCGCCTCCTCGAAACCGGGCAGGGCGCGCAACGCGGCCAGCGCGTCGCCCGCCGCCTCGGGCGCGACCGCGGCCACGAGCTGGCCCTCGTTGGCCACGTACATGGGGTCGATCCCGAGGATCTCCGACGCGCCCATCACCGCCGGCCGCACGGGCACGTCGCCCTCGCGGACGACGATCGCCACCTCGGACGCGCGTCCCAGCTCGTTGAGCACCGAGGCCACGCCGCCGCGGGTGGCGTCGCGCAGGCAGTGCACGTGCTCGCCGGCCGCGCCGAGCAGCGCGTCGACGGCGTCCCACAGCGGGCGGGTGTCGGACTCGACGTCGGACTCGAGGCCGAGCTCGCCGCGGGCGAGCATGATCGCGGTGCCGTGGTCGCCGATCGGGCCGGAGACGAGGAGCTTGTCGCCCGGCGTCAGGCGCGGAGGGAGCCATGCGGGCGCGCGGGTCGCGGATGCCGACCCCGGCCGTGCAGACGTACATCCCGTCGCAGTGCGCCGCGCTCGACGACCTTGGTGTCGCCGCCGACGATCTCGACGCCGGCCGCGGCCGCCGCGGCGGCGATCGCCTCGACCTCGGCCTTGAGGATGTCGGCGGGCAGGCCCTCCTCGAGGATCAGCGAGAGGGTGAGCGCGACCGGCCGGGCGCCGGAGACGCCGAGGTCGTTGACGGTGCCGTTGACGGCGAGCTCGCCGATCGACCCGCCGGGGAAGCGCAGCGGCTTGACGACGAACGAGTCGGTCGTCATCGCCAGCGACGCGCCGTCGGCCTCGACGGCGCCGGCGTCGCCCATCTCGGCCAGCGTCGCGCCGCCGAGCGCCGGGACGAGCAGGCCCTCGATCAGCGTCTGCGTCGCCTTGCCGCCGGCGCCGTGGGCCATCGTGATCTGCGTGTCGCGGAAGCGCCCGCGCTTGGCGCGCGCCGTCTCGATGATCCCGAGGATCTTCTGCTCGCGATCGCGACCGGCGTGGCCTCGGGTCACACGACCTCCCGCTCACGCGCGAAGCGGCCGTAGTTGTAGTAGGCGGCGCAGGCGCCCTCGGGGGAGACCATGCAGGTCCCGATCGCGTGCTCGGGCGTGCAGGCGGTCCCGAAGACCTTGCACTCCCACGGCTTGATGACGCCCTTGAGCACCTCGCCGCACTGGCACGCCTTCGGGTCGGCGACGCGGACGCCGGGAACGGCGTACTTCAGCTCGGCGTCGAAGTCGGCGTAGGCCGCCGAGAGCTTCAGCGCGCTCTGCGAGATGAACCCGAGGCCGCGCCACTCGAAGTGCGGGCGGACCTCGAAGACCTCGGCCATGACCTCGAGCGCGCGCGTGTTGCCCTCGTAGGGCACGACGCGCGTGTACTGGTTCTCGACCTCGCAGCGGCCCTCGGCGAGCTGCTGCAGGATCATCTTGATCGACTGCAGGATGTCGAGCGGCTCGAAGCCCGAGACGACGACCGGGCGGCCGTACTGCGCGGGGATGAACTCGAGCGGGCGCGCGCCGACGACGGTGCACACGTGGCCGGGGCCGACGAAGCCGTCGAGGCGCAGGTCGGGCGACTCGAGCAGCGCGCGCAGCGGCGGGACGATCGTCACGTGGTTGCACATGCAGAGGAAGTTCTGCACGTTCTCCGCGCGCGCCCGCTTGAGCGTCAGCGCCGTCGACGGCGCCGTCGTCTCGAAGCCGATCGCGTAGAAGATCACGTCGCGCTCGGGGTTGGCCTTGGCGATCCGCAGCGCGTCGAGCGGCGAGTAGACCATCCGGATGTCGGCGCCCTCGGCCTTGGCGTCGAGCAGCGTCTTCTCCGAGCCGGGGACGCGCATCATGTCGCCGAAGCAGGTGAAGATCACGCCGGGCTGATGGGCCAGGGCGATCGCGTCGTCGACGCGGCCCATCGGGATCACGCAGACCGGGCAGCCCGGCCCGTGCACGAGCTCGACGTTGGCCGGCAGCAGGTCGTCGACGCCGTACTTGTAGATCGAGTGCGTGTGCCCGCCGCACACCTCCATGACCTTGTAGTGGCGGCCGGGCTCGACGATCGAGAGGATCTCCCCGGCCAGCGCGCGGCCGAGCTCGGCGTCGCGGTACTCGTCGACGTACTTCATGCCGCCGCCCCGAGGCGTTGGAGGGCGACGCCGGCGTGCACGAGCAGGTCGTCGCCGACGGCGGCGTCGACGAGCGCGATCTCCACGCTCTCGCGCCGTCCGCCCTCGTGCTGGCAGAGCGCGAGCGCGCGGTCGTCGTCGATCGCGACGACCCGCATCGGGACGCCCTCGTCGCTGCACGTGATGCAGTGGTCGAGCGAGCACTCGGCGGAAGCGGCGGCATCCGTGCCCATCTCGACCCGGTGGGTCATTCGAGCGCGGTCCTCACTCGATCACGCTCGCCTTGAGCTCTTCGAGCTCCTGCTCGTAGTCCGCGGCCCATCCCCTGCAGCATCTTGAGGGTGGCCCTGGCCTCGTCCTCGTCGACCTTGGAGAGCGCGAAGCCGACGTGGATCAGGACCCAGTCGCCGACCTCGGCGCTGGTTCCGCCCTCGTCCAGGAGACCGACGTTCACGGTCCGGCGCACACCGGCGACGTCGACCTTGGCCAGTCGGCGCTCGTCGTCGATGATCTCCAAGACCTGCCCCGGGATTGCCAAGCACACGGCGGGGCCTCCCTTCTCGTCCCGCAGGCAGGTATATCGCGGTGTCAGTGGCTTAGCAACCGGAGAAGTGGAGCCGCGCGCGGACTGTCAGCGTGCGATCACCGCGGTTGCGGGGATTTCCTAGAGGATCGGCTTGCCGCCGGTGACGGCGACTCTGGCACCGGAGACGTAGCTCGCCTCGTCGGAGGCGAGCATCACGTACACCGGAGCGACCTCGGCCGGCTGCCCGGGCCGACCGAGCGGCGTGTCCGTCCCGAAGCTCTCGACCTGCTCGGGCGGCATGGTCGAGGGGATCAGCGGAGTCCAGATCGGACCGGGCGCGACGCTGTTGGCCCGGATCCCGCGGTCGCCGACGAGCTGCGCCAGCGCGGCCATGAAGTTCGCGATCCCCGCCTTGGTCACGTCATAGGGCAGCAGCGTGGGGACCGGGTTGTCGGAGTTCACCGACGACGAGCCGATGATCGCCCCGCCCGCGCCCATGTGCGGCAGCGTCGCCTTGACGAGGTAGAAGAGCGCGGAGAGGTTCGTGGCCAGCGTGTGCTCCCACTCCTCGTCGGAGATCTCCTCGATCGACTCGTGGGACATCTGGAAGGCGGCGTTGGCGACGAGCACGTCCACGCGACCGAAGGCCTCGACCGCCTGGTCGACGACGGCGCGGCAGTGCCCGGCGTCGGTCAGGTCACCCGCGACGAGCACCGCCTGCCGGCCGGCCTCCTCGACCCCAGCGCTTGGTGTCCTGCGCGTCCTCGTGCTCGTCGAGGTAGGAGACGAGCACGTCGGCGCCCTCGCGCGCGAACGCGATCGCGACGGCCTTGCCGATGCCGCTGTCCGCGCCCGTGACGATCGCCTTCTTGCCCTCGAGGCGTCCCGAGCCGCGGTAGCTCTGCTCGCCGTGGTCGGGACGGGGCTGCATCTCGGAGGTCTGGCCGGGCGGCTGCTGCTGCTGGGGTTCGGGCATGGCCGTGGCTGATGCCCGGCCGGGCGCGGCGCAAAGACGTCAGCCCTCGAGCGCCGCTTCGTGTGCGACGAGCGCGCGGAGCACCGCGGCCATCGCGTCGCGCACCGCGGTGTCGGCGACGAGGCCGTCCGCGCCGATCGCCGTGCGCGGCACCGGGATCTCCGCCACCGCCTCCTCGACGATGTCGGTGTGCAGGTAGGAGAGGACCGTGCGCAGCGAGGCGTGGGCGTCGCGGGCGCCGGTCGGCGCGCTCGACGCGTTGATCCAGGCGACCGGACGGCGGTAGCCCTCGGCGCTGCCGACGAGCCAGTCGAGCAGGTTCTTGAACGAGCCGGGCAGCGCGCCCGCGTACTCCGGGGTGCAGAAGAGGACGGCGTGCGCGGCGCCGACCGCGGCGCGCAGCTCGCCGACGCCGGGCGGGAGCGGATCGCGGTCGAGGTCGGGGTCGAACCAGGGCAGCGCGCCCATGCCCTCGTAGCTCGCGGTCTCGACGCCGATCTCCGCGCCGATCGCGGCGAGCGTGCGCACGACCGCCGTGTTGACCGACCCGTCGCGCAGCGAGCCGGAGACGAGCAGGATCACGCCGGCGGCGGGGAGGCCCCGAGCTGCTCGGCCATCGCCGCGGCCATGGCCTGCGTGGCCGACAGCGGGCGCAGCATCACGGTCAAGTCGGCGATCTGCCCGTCGGCGTCGGGGCGGATCAGGTCGATCCCCTCGACATCGCGGTCGCCGACCCGGGCCTGGAAGACCAGCGCGACGAGCTCCGGCCCGGCGAGCTCGTCGGTGTAGCGGAAGTCCTCGAACACGCGCAGCACGGCGCCGAGGACGTGGCCGACGGCGGCCTTGCCCTCGAAGGGCTTGAAGGTGACGGGCGAATGGAAGACGACGTCGTCGGCCAGGCACGCGACCATCGCGTCGTGATCGCGGGCTTCGACGGCGTCGCGGAAGGGATGGGGCATCAGTCGATCAGCTTGTCCTCGAGGAAGTGGACGGCGAGCACCCACATGATGGCGGCGAAGACGCAGCAGGCAGCCCAGGTGGATCAGGTCGCGGGCGGGCTCGAGCCCGAGCACCGCGTTGCGCACGAGCTGCACCGTGTGGAACAGCGGGTTGAACCAACACAGGATCTCGACGCCGCGGGGCAGCGCCGACAGCGGGAAGTAGGTGCCGGCGAGCAGGAAGAGCGGCGTGATCACCGCGCTCGTCACGTAGGAGAAGTTGTTGATCGATTTCGCGACGCCGGAGATCGCCACGCCGAGCAGCGCGAAGCCGAACCCGGTGATGAAGCAGATGAACGGCACGAGCACCGCCGTCGGCTTGGGCGACAGGCCGAAGACGATCGCCACGAGCAACGGCGCGTTGCCGTAGACCGACGCGCGGATCGCCAGCCACAGCGCCTCGCCGGTCACGACCTCCTCGACGTCGACGGGCGCGGCGAGCATCGCGTCGTAGGTGCGCTGGAATTCCCGCTTGACGAACGTCCCGAACATCGCCGGGAAGACCGAGGCGAAGAGCGTCGCCGTGGCCACGGTGCCGGTGCCGACGAACTCGATGTAGTCGAGGCCCTGGACCTGGGAGACCAGTGCGCCGATCCCGAAGCCGAAGGCGAGCAGGTAGATCGTCGGCTCGACGATCGAGCTGAACGTCGTCGCCCGCCAGAAGTCCTTGAAGACCGACGACTCGCGCACGAGCACGCCGACCACCGCCTCGCGCTGCGGGCGCCGCATCAGGCGACCTCCTCGCCGGTGAGCACGACGAAGGCGTCCTCGAGCGTCGCCTCGCGGCGCCGGCCGTCGGGCGCGGCGCCGTCGAGATCCTCGGCGCGCAGGTAGGCCAGCGACGTGCCGGTGCGCCGGGTCAGCACGCCGTCGCGCTTGGCCGCGGCCTCGAGCTCGCGCAGCTCGGCGGCCGGGCCGTAGACCTCGACGACTTCGCGTCCGGCGTGCTCGGAGACGAGCTCGTGCGGCCGCCCGCGCGCGACGATCCGGCCGGCGGCCATGACGGCGACGGTGTCGGCCAGGCGCTCGGCCTCCTCGATGTAGTGGGTCGACATGAGGATCGTCGTGCCCTCGCCGCGCAGGCGGTCGATCAGCGCCCACAGCTCCTGGCGCACCTGCGGGTCGAGGCCGACCGTCGGCTCGTCGAGCAGGATCAGCTCGGGCCGGTGCACGAGCCCGCGCGCGATCAGCAGGCGGCGGCGCATGCCGCCCGACAGCTCGGAGACCTTCGCGTCGGCGCGGTCGGTCAGGTTGGCGATCTGCAGCGCGCGGTCGATCGCCGCGGCGCGCTCGCCGCGCGGCACGCGGTAGAGGTGGGCGAACACGCGCAGCACGCCGCGGGTGGTGAGCTCGACGTCGAGGTTGTCGAGCTGGGGGACGACGCCGCAGCGCGCCCTCGTCTCCCGGGAGTGCTCGGGCAGCCGCAGGCCGAGCACGTCGATCGTGCCCTCGTCGGGGCGGGACTGCGCGGTCAGCATCCGCATCGTCGTCGACTTGCCGGCGCCGTTGGGCCCGAGCAGGCCGAAGCACACGCCGGAGGGGACCTCGACGTCGATCCCGGCCACGGCCGTGATCGACCCGAACCGCTTCTTGACGCCGTTGAGGGCGATCGCCGGGGTGGACACGCCCTCGACGTTATTGCCCGCCGCGGCGACCGACGAGCACGGCCAGGCCGAGGTCCTTCCAGACGCAGTCGGCGTGCTCGAAGCCGGCCTCGCGCATCCACCCGAGCTGGGTCTCGACCGGCGCCAGCACGTCGAGCTCCATCCGCTCCACGGCCTTGTGCCACTCCTCGTGGCTGGCCCCGAGCTCGTGCGCGCGCTCGCCGTGGCGCGTGCGGTAGAGCGCGGTCCACGTCGGGTCGGGCCCGGCGACCTGCTCGGCGTTGACCAGCACGCCGTCGAGCGCCAGCGCCGCCCGCGCGCGGCCGTAGAGGTCCTCCTTGGCCGCGTCGGTCAGGTGGTGGATCGCCAGCGCGGAGACGATCGCGTCCCACGGGCCGTCGGGCAGCTCCTCGAGCCATGTCGCCGTGGAGGTACGTGGCGCGGTCGCCGAGCCGGTCGCGGGCGCGGTCGAGCATCCCCTGCGCGCCGTCGAGCAGCACGAGCTCGGCGTCGGGGTAGCGGTCGGCCACCTCGACCGACAGCGCGCCGGTGCCGGCGCCGAGGTCGAGCACGCGCTCGGGCGGGCGGCCGAGCAGCGCGAGCGCGTCGACCGCCGCGCCGTAGAAGCGGTCGTACTCCGGGATCAGCCGGCGCCGGTCCTCGTCGTAGGTCTCGGCCTGCGCGTGGAAGAGCTCGCGGGAGTCGTGCATGCCGCTCAGGGTGGCACGGTTGACAGCCCGCCCGGGGCCGTGCTTGGATGACGGCGGGCCTCCGCGCCCGACGTATGCGCACCGCCTGATCGCCATCGCCACGACCGGCCGCCCGCCACGACGGGACGGCACGCGATGGCGCGATCCGCGATCCGCGCCCACGTCTCGCTTCGGAGGTCCCGCATGCCGTTCCCTCTCGACGCCGCCGGCGTCAGCCTCTCCTTCGGTCCCCGCACGCTGCTCCACGACGTGCGCGTCCAGCTCGCCGCGGGCGATCGCGTCGCGCTCGTCGGCCCCAACGGGTCGGGCAAGACGACGCTCCTGCGGATCCTCGCCGGCGCCGACCCCGCGCCGCCCGGCGCTCGCGTGCGCCGCGCGCCGGGGGCGCAGGTCGCCTATCTCCCGCAGGTCACCGAGGACGCGCCCTCGGTGCGCGCGCTGCTGCGCGCGCGGACCGGCGTAGCGGAGGCGGAGGCCGCGATGGACGGGCTCGCCGCGCGCCTGACCGACGGTGACCTCGAGGCCGTCGAGCCGCACGGCGCCGCGCTCGAGCGCTGGCTCGCGCTCGGCGGCGACGACCTGGCGGCGCGGCTGCCGGGCGCGGTCGCCCGCGTCGGGCTCGCGCCGGAGCTGCTCGACCGCGCGACCCGGAGCCTGTCCGGCGGACAGCGCGCGCGGGCCGGCCTGGCGGCGCTCGCGCTCGCGCGCCACGACGTGCTGCTGCTCGACGAGCCGACGAACCACCTCGACGCCGACGGCCTGGCGACGCTGCGCGCGATCCTCGGCGAGGCGCCCGGCGCGGTCGTCGTCGTCTCGCACGACCGGGCCTTCCTGGCCGGAATGGCCCGGCGCGTGCTCCACCTCGAGCGCGGCGAGCTGACCGCCTACGCCGGCGGCTGGGCCGTCTACGAGCACGAGCGCGACGCCGCGCGCCGGCTCGCCCGCGAGACCTACGGCGGCGCGGTGGCCGAGCGCGAGCGCCTGCGCGCGGTGGAGGCGCGCCGCCAGGCCGAGGCCGCGCGCGGCGTTCGGCGGGCCCGGACGCGCACCGACGAGGCCGACAAGAACATCCGCCGCCTGAACATCGAGTCGGCCCAGAACGGCATGGGCGCGTTCTCCCGGCGCTCGGAGCAGGTCGAGGTCCCCGAGAAGCCGTGGGAGGAGGCCGCCTCGAAGCTCCTGCTCCGGGCCGCGCACGGCGGGGACGGCGTCGCGCTCGTCAGCGCCACCGTGCGAGCCGGCTCCTTCGCGATCGGGCCGCTCGACCTCGCCGTCGCGCCCGGCGAGCGCGTGCTGCTCGCCGGGCCGAACGGATCGGGGAAGTCCACCGTGCTCGGCGCCCTCGCCGGGCGGACGCCCCTCGCGGGCGGCCGGCGCGCGGGCGGCCGCGTGGCCGAGCTCGGGCAGTACCGCGGCGCGCTCGCACCCGGCCGCCCGGTCGTCGCCTCGCTGCGTGCCGCGGCCGGGCTGGGGGAGACCGAGGCGCGGGCCGCCCTGGCCGCGGTCCGTCTCGGGCCCGAGGTCGCGGCGCGGCCGACCGAGATGCTCTCGCCCGGTGAGCGCACCCGGGCCGAGCTCGCGCTGCTCGCGCACCGGGGCGCGGCCTGCCTGCTGCTCGACGAGCCGACGAACCACCTCGATCTCGATGCGCTCGAGGTGCTCGAGGCCGCCTTGCGCGGCTGGACGGGCGGCCTGGTCGTCGCCACCCACGACGCGCGCCTGCGCGACGCGGTGGCCATCGCGCGCGTCGAGGACGTGCGCCGGTGGCATCCTCGGAGCATGCCGCCCGACCTCGAGTTCGTCCGCCGCGTCGCGCTCGACCTGCCCGAGACGACCGAGCAGGACCATCACGGGCGGCCGTCGTTCCGCGTGCGCGGCAAGATCTTCGCCACGCTGCACGTGCCGCACGAGCGCGCGATGCTCAAGCTCCCGCGCGCCGAGCAGCTCGCGCTGGCCGAGGCCCGGCCCGACGTCTACGCGCCGGTGCCGGGCACCTGGGGCGAGCGCGGCTCGACGCTCGTCGAGCTGCCGGGCGCCGAGGCGGCCGAGCTCGCCGAGCTGATCGAGGAGGCGTGGCGCGGCGTGGCGCCCAAGGGCCTCGTCGCCGCGCTCGACGACACGCGCGAGGCCGGCTAGCTACTTGTTGTTGTCGTGTTGTCCTTCACCGGCCCGCGGATGTAGGCGTCCCACTTGGCCGCGGCCTCGTCGAAGACCTTCGGGTCGATCCCGCCGCCGGCGACCTGCGTCGTGAGGATCGTGTTGGTCGTCGAGGCGATGCGGCGCTGCTGGTCGGCCGACGGATCCCACGAGCCCCAGGCGCGCAGCAGCGCGGCGGCGATGCGCGGATCGGTGCCCTTCGTGACGACGACGAACGAGGTGTAGTTGAGGTAGGTGCCGTTCTCGTCCGGCGGCGCGTAGCCGTACAGGAACACGCCCTTCCCGGGCCGGCCACCCGTCCCGGCGAAGTTGGCCGAGGCGAACGTGCCGGTGAACGGAGCGCTGAGGATCTCGCCCGCTCCCGGGAACGGCTTGAGCGCGCTGACGGCGCTCAGGGCCAGGTTGAGCCGGCGCAACTCGGCCGGGAGAACCCGCGAGAGCCCGTCGGCCGCGCTGCTCGGATAGGCGGCGACGAGGCGCTGGTAGCTCGCCGCGTAGGTCCCGGGCACGGCGGCGGCGAACGGATAGCCGAAGACGAACGCCCCCTGCGGCCCGCTTCCTTCGACGATCCCGCCGCCGCCCGTGTAGCTCCAGCCCTTCAGGACCGGCACCAGCGCGGACGAGCCGCCGTCGGGCGCGGTGAACTTCCGCATGGTGATCGACTTCGGCAGCGCGGCGGCCTTGCCACCGCGGATCGTGTCGCCGATCCGGCGCAGCGCCGCGCGGTCGCCGCCCGAGAACGTGCGCACCGCGAGCTGCTTGCCGGGCCGGCGGCGCACGTCGAGCGACCGCTTGCCGACCGTCGCGCGCCAGCGGCTCGCGCGCTTGGCGACGTGCTTGGGCTTGGCCTTGAGCGCGCGGGCGAGCTCGGCTCCCGCCTTGGCCGGGGTGCGGCCGGCCGCCGCGACGCGCGCGTAGCGCAGCGTCCCGCCGTGGCCGCTGATCTTGTAGAGGCCCTTCGCGCCCTTCAGCGCGTAGCCCTTGGGCGCGCGGACGGTGAAGCCCGCCGGCGCCGTGGAGCGTCCGGGTGCGGGCCGACGCCGACGCGGCGGGGACCAGGGTGAGCGCGGCGACGAGGAGGATCAGCGGTCGATGGAGCACCAGCGCTGTCTACCAGGCCGTCGCACCGCGATCCAGCGCATCGCCTACGTACTAGGGACGTAGCACGAGCTTCGCGCCCGGGCCGCCGGCCTGGCGCTCCCAGGCCGAGCTGAAGGCGTTCAGCGGGAGCTCCTCGGCGCGGGTGACGAGGCGGCCGGCGGCGGCGTGGTCGGCCATCACCGCGTAGGCGCCGCGCTGGTCTTCCCGCGGGACGGTGAAGGTCGAGTAGCCCTGGATGTCGAGCTGCTGCACGCGCCACGGGGCACTGCGCAGCGTCGACTCCTGCCCGGCGGAGTTCCCGATCTGGACGTGGCGCGCGTGGCGGCCCGCGGCGAGCGTCGCGGCGGCGCCCGGCTCGCCCCAGAGGTAGTCGATCGTCACGTCGACGGGGCCGCCGGCCGCGGCGCGGATCTTCTCGACGAGGTCGCCGTCGCCGTCGAGGCGGACGATCTCGTCGGCGCCGAGCTCGCGCGCGCGGTCGAGCAGCTCCGGGTTGCGCCCGGCGGCGACGACGCGGCCGGCGCCGAGCAGCTTGGCCGCCTGCACGGCGATCAGCCCGCCGGTGCCGGTGGCGCCGAGCACGAGCACGGTCTCGCCCTCGCGCAGCTGCGCGCGCCATTCGAGCGGCAGCCAGGCGGCGAGCCCGGAGATGCCCAGGCAGATCGCCGTCGCCTCGTCGAGGCCGGCCGGGAGCGGGAACAGCCCGTCGGGGTCGACGAGCGCCTGCGGCGCGAACGAGCCGAAGGGCGCGGTCGCCGTCCCGAAGTAGGCGCGCCCGCCGCCGGGCAGCCGGGCGATGCCCTCCAGGCCGCAGACGGCCGGCGGGTCGGGCTGGCGGGCGGGCATGCGGCCCGAGGCGATCGTCACGTCGACCGGGTTCAGGCCGGCGGCGATCACCTCGACGACCTCGAGGCCTTCGCGCAGCTCGGGCTCGCGGAAGTCCTCGAGCACCGGCGTGGCGCCGACCTCGTGGAGCACCGCGGCCCTCATTCGCCCTGTCCCTCGGGCACGAGCCACAACGTGCCCAGCGGCGGCAGCGCGACTTCGGCCGAGAAGGGCTGCTCGTGCCACGGCATCGCCTCGGCCTCGACCGGCCCGAGGTTGCCGACGCCCGAGCCGCCGTAGTCGGCCGCGTCGGTGTTGACCGCCTCGCGCCAGCGGCCCGACCGCGGCAGGCCGACGCGGTAGTCCTCCTGCATCACCGGCGACGAGATTGCACACGACCGCGACGACGCGCTCGCCGTCCGCGTTCGCGCGGCAGAACGCGACCACGTTGCGGTCCGAGTCGTTGGCCTCGAGCCACCAGAACCCGGCCGGGTCGGTGTCGAGCGCCCACAGCGCGGGCTCGTCGCGGTAGGCGTGGTTGAGGTCGCGCACGAGCGACTGGATGCCGGCGTGGCCGGGGTCCTCGAGCAGGTGCCAGTCGAGCGAGCGCTCGTGGCTCCACTCGCGCTCCTGGCCGAGCTCGCAGCCCATGAACAACAGCTGCTTGCCGGGGTGCGCCCACATGTAGGCGTAGAGCGAGCGCAGGTTGGCCTGCTTCTGCCACGCGTCGCCCGGCATCTTGTCGATCAGCGAGCCCTTGCCGTGCACGACCTCGTCGTGGGAGAGCGGGAGGATGAAGTTCTCGCTGAAGGCGTACATCAGCGAGAACGTCAGCTGGTGGTGGTGGAACTTGCGGTAGAGCGGGTCCTGCTGGAAGTAGCCCAGCGTGTCGTGCATCCAGCCCATGTTCCACTTGAAGCCGAAGCCCAGGCCGCCGAGGTAGGTGGGCCGCGAGACGCCCGGCCACGCCGTCGACTCCTCGGCCGCCGAGACGACGCCGGGGATCTCCTGGTGCAGGACCTCGTTGAGCTCCTTGAGGAACGCGACGGCCTCGAGGTCCTCGCGCCCGCCGAACTCGTTGGGCACCCACTGGCCCGCCTCGCGGGAGTAGTCGAGGTAGAGCATCGAGGCCACGGCGTCGACGCGGATCCCGTCGACGTGGAACTCCCGGCACCAGTACAGCGCCGAGGCCATGAGGAAGTTCCGCACCTCGTGGCGCCCGAAGTTGAAGACCAGCGTGCCCCAGTCGGGGTGCGCGCCGCGGCGCGGGTCGGCGTGCTCGTAGAGCGCGGATGCCGTCGAAGCGGGCCAGCGCCCAGTCGTCGCGCGGGAAGTGCGCGGGGACCCAGTCGAGGATCACGCCGACGCCCGCCGCGTGGAGCTTCTCGATCAGGAACTTGAGGTCGTCCGGGGTGCCCCAGCGCGCGTAGGGGGCGTAGTAGCCGGTGACCTGGTAGCCCCACGAGCCCGAGAACGGGTGCTGCATGACCGGCAGCAGCTCGACGTGGGTGAAGCCGAGGTCGGTGACGTAGGCGACGAGCTCGTCGGCCAGCTCGCGGTAGTTGCCCGCCTCGCTGGCGCCAGGAGCCGAGGTGGACCTCGTAGATCGACATCGGCTCGCCGAGCGGCTCGGTCTCGCCGCGGCGCTTGACCCACGCCGCCGTCGTCCCACGCGTGGGTCGGAGTGGGAGACGATCGAGTCGGTCCCGGGCGGGTCCTCGGCCTCCTCGGCCAGCGGGTCGGCCTTGAGCCGCAGCTCGCCCTCGGCGGTGAGGATCTCGTACTTGTAGCGGGCGCCCGGCTCGACGCCGGGGAGGAACAGCTCCCAGACGCCGGAGGAGCCGAGCGAGCGCATCGGGTGCAGGCGCCCGTCCCACGAGTTGAAGCTCCCGATCACGCTGACCGCGCGCGCGGCCGGCGCCCAGACGGCGAACGCCACGCCGGCCACGCCGTCCGATCGTTCGCGCACGTGCGCGCCGAGGCGCCTCGTAGAGCGCCTCGTGGCGGCCCTCGCCGATCAGGTGGAGGTCCATCGGGCCGAGCGTGGGCTCGAAGCGGTAGGGGTCCTCGATCGCGTACGTGTTGCCGTCGGGGTAGGCGACCTCGAGCGTGTAGGCCAGCGGGAGCTCGACGCCGGGCACGCGGCCCTCGAAGATCCCGCCGGGATGGACGCTCGCGAGCTCGACGCGGCCGCCGTCGTGGACGACGCGTCACCGACTCGGCCGCGGGCCGGAAGGCGCGGATCGACCGCGCCGCCGCCCTTCGGCGCCGGGTGGGCGCCGAGCACGTCGTGGGGCGAGCGGTGCTCGCGGGCGACGATGTCGTCGAAGGCGCTCATGCCTCGTCCTCCTCGAGCAGGCGGACGATGGCCGCCACGGGGATGCCGACCCAGTCGGGCCGGTTGTCGAGCTCGTAGCGCAGCTCGTAGACGGCCTTCTCGAGCTCGAAGACCGACGAGCAGCTGCTGGGTGGCGCCGTCGCTCGGCGGCAGCAGCGACGGGGTCGGCGGTCTCGCGGTAGCCGACGAGGAACGGCCTCGCGGGCGCGCGCCTCCCAGCCCTCGGGCGCCGCGGTCCCGCGCTGGCGCTCGACGGCCGCCGCCGCGTAGGCGAAGGAGCGCAGCATGCCGGCCACGTCGCGCAGCGGCGAGCGCTTGCGCCGGCGCTCGGGCAGCGAGCGGGCGGGCTCGCCCTCGAAGTCGAGGATCACCCAGCCGCGCCGGGCCGAGCAGCAGCACCTGGCCCAGGTGGAGGTCGCCGTGGTGGCGGATGACCTTGCCCGCCGGCGCCGAGCGTCGAGAGGCCGCGCAGCTTCTCGCGCACCTCCTCGCCGCGGTAGGAGATCGGCTCGAGCTCGGGGTTCTCGGGCAGGTCGCGGAAGACCCGCTCGATCTCCTCGTCGATCGTCGCGGTCAGCAGCGCGAGGTTCTCCACGCTCGGCTCCTCCGGCGCGAAGTCCGGGTCGGAGGCGTCGGAGCCCAGCACGGCGTGCAGCTCGCCGACGGCGACGCCGAGGGCCTGGATGTCGGCCAGGCGCTCGTCGCCGGCCTCCAGCGAGGCGAGGACCGTCTCCCACCCGTCGCGGCCGTCGGCCACGAAGTCCTGGAGGATCCCCAGCGTGGCGTCCATCGTGCGGGTGTCGGCCATCTCCCACCAGCCGGCCAGCGGGGCGATGTGGGCGAAGCCGCGCTGCGAGAGGAAGCGCAGCAGCTCGAGCTCGGGGTTCTCGCCGGGCTCGACGCGGCGGTAGAGCTTGAGCACCGTCGCGTCGTCGAAGACCACCGACGTGTTCGACTGCTCGACGCCGACGCTCCGGGCCTCGCTCGCCGCGGGCAGGTCGCGGGCGGCGTGGAAGCCCTCGTCGGCGGCGTCGGCGCGCATCCGCGCGTAGATGTCGAGCGCGAGCTCGGGGTCCTGCAGCGCGTCGTAGGCGGCCCAGCCGCCGCCGCGCACCGACGACGCCCTGCTCCCACGGCTCGGGCCGGAAGCCGAGCGGCAGCTGGTAGACCTCGTGCGTCCCGGCGCCGAAGCGGACCTCGAGCAGCGCGTTGACGAGCATCGGCGGCGCGTCGTCCTTGAGCACCATCGTCTCGAGCACGCCGAAGTGCGAGACCTCGCGGGACTTCGCGCCGAACCAGCGCTGGGTCGTGACGTGGTCGCGCAGCGCCTCGTCGGAGAGCAGGGAGAGGTCGAGCTCGTCGTTCGTCTCGCTCATGACGCCTCCGCCTCCTCGTCGTCGGCCACGAGCGCGAACCAGTAGAAGCCGCGCGGGGCGAAGGTCAGCAGGTAGGGCAACTCGCCGATCCGCGGGAACGTCGAGGAGCCGAGCAGCTCGACGGGCCGGCGGCCGGCCCAGCGCCCGAGGTCGAGCTCGACGGCCTGCGCCGAGCGGGCGAGGTTGTGCGCGCACAGCACGACCTCGTCCTCGTAGGTGCGCACGTGCGCGAACACGCGGTTGTTGCTCGTCGACAGCGGCTCGTAGGTCCCCAGGCCGAAGACGGGGTGCTCCTTGCGCAGCGCGACGAAGCGGCGGATCCAGCGCAGGAACGACGTCGGCTGGCGCAGCTCGGCCTCGACGTTGAGCGCCTGGTAGCCGTAGACCGGGTCCATCAGCGGCGGCAGGTAGAGCTGGGCGAAGTCCGCGCGGGAGAAGCCGCGCGTTGCGGTCGCCGGTCCACTGCATCGGCGTGCGGACGCCGTCGCGGTCGCCGAGGTAGACGTTGTCGCCCATCCCGATCTCGTCGCCGTAGTAGAGGACCGGCGAGCCCGGCAGCGAGAAGAGGATCGCGTGCATGAGCTCGGCCTCGTCGCGGCCGCCGTCGAGCAGCGGCGCGAGCCGGCGCCGGATGCCGACGTTGATCTTCATGCGCGGGTCCTTGGCGTACTCCGCGTACATGTAGTCGCGCTCCTCGTCGGTGACCATCTCGAGCGTCAGCTCGTCGTGGTTGCGCAGGAACAGGCCCCACTGGCAGGCCTCGGGGATCGCCGGCGTCTGCTCGAGGATCTCGTAGATCGGCGTCGCGTCCTCGCGGCGCACGGACATGAACATGCGCGGCATGACCGGGAAGTGGAAGGCCATGTGGCACTCGTCGCCCGTCGCCGAAGTACTCGACGACGTCGGCCGGCCACTGGTTGGCCTCGGCGAGCAGGACGCGGTCGGGGTAGGCCTCGTCGACCTCGCGCCGGACGCGCTTGAGGTACTCGTGGGTGGCCGGCAGGTTCTCGCAGATCGTCCCCTGCTCCTCGAACAGGTAGGGGACGGCGTCGAGGCGGAACCCGTCGATCCCGAGGTCGAGCCAGAAGCGCAGGATGTCGAGCATCTCGGCCTGGACCTCGGGGTTCTCGAAGTTCAGGTCGGGCTGGTGGGCGAAGAAGCGGTGCCAGTAGTAGGCCTGCGCCTGCTCGTCCCAGGTCCAGTTCGACGGCTCGGTGTCGGTGAAGATGATCCGGGCGTCCTCGTAGCGCTCGTAGGTGTCCGACCACACGTACCAGTCGCGCTTGGGGTTGTCCGGCGAGGAGCGCGACTCCTGGAACCACGGGTGCTCGGACGAGGTGTGGTTGAGGACGAGGTCGGCGATCACCCGCATCCCGCGCTGGTGGGCGGCCTCGACGAACGCGCGGAAGTCCTCGACCGTCCCGTAGTCGGGGTGGATCGCGCGGTAGTCGGCGATGTCGTAGCCGCCGTCGCGCAGCGGCGAGTCGTACATCGGCAGCAGCCAGAGGCAGTCGATCCCGAGCCACTGCAGGTAGTCGAGCTTGTCGATCAGCCCGCGGAAGTCGCCGGAGCCGTCGCCGTCGCCGTCGAAGAACCCGCGGATGTGGATCTCGTAGAAGACCGCGCGCTTGAACCACAGCGGGTCGGCCTCGAACCAGTGGGTGTGCGTGGACGACGTGGCGCTCATGCGACCGCCAGCACGTGCGCGCCGCCGCCGCCCAGGCGCACGTAGTTGCGGCCGATCCGCCACTCGAACTCGGCTCCGGTGAGCTCGTCGACGACGCCGAAGACGGGCGGCAGGCCGAGGTGGGCGGGGACGATCACGATGCCCTCCTGGTCGTGCTGCGGGTCGAGGTTGACGACGACGAGCACGCGGTCCTCGCCGAGCGTCTTGGCGTAGGCGAGCAGGCCCTCGTTCTCGATCGGCAGGAACTCGACCGTGTCGAGGCGCTGCAGCGCGGGATGGCGGCGGCGGACGTCGTTGACCTTGGCGATCGTCGGCAGCAGCGGGCCGTCGAGCGCGCGCTGCTTGAGCTCGTACTTCTCCGAGTCCAGGTACTCCTCCGAGCCCTCGTGCGCGGGCACGTTCTCGAAGTGCTCGTAGCCCGAGTAGAGGCCGTAGGTCGGCGACAGCGTGGCGGCGAGGATCAGCCGCGCGTGGAACGCGCCCGGGCCGCCGTGCTGGAGGTAGGCGTGGAGGATGTCCGGCGTGTTGGCGAAGAAGTTCGGGCGGAAGACCTCGACCATCGGGGGCGTCGACAGGTGCTCGAGGTACTCGCGCAGCTCCCAGCCGCCGTTCTTCCACGTGAAGTACGTGTAGGACTGCGTGAAGCCGAGCTTGGCCAGCGCGGTCATCTTCGCCTCGCGGGTGAAGGCCTCGGCCAGGAAGATCACGCCGGGGTCGCGCGCGTGGATCTCGCCGATCAGCCACTCCCAGAAGCCGAAGGGCTTCGTGTGCGGGTTGTCGACGCGGAAGATCCGCACGCCGCGCCGCACCCAGCCGGCGACGATCTCGAGCACCGCGTCCCACAGCGCGCGCCAGTCCGGCGTCTCCCAGTTGAGGTTGTAGATGTCCTGGTAGCGCTTGGGCGGGTTCTCGGCGTACTTGAGCGTCCCGTCGGGGCGCTGGAAGAACCACTCGGGGTGCTCGGTCAGCCACGGGTGGTCGGCCGAGCAGTTGAGCGCGAGGTCGAGGCAGATCTCGATCCCCGCCGCGCGGCCGGCGGCGACCATGCGCGTCGAAGTCGTCCCACGTGCCGAGGTCGGGGTGGATCGTCTCGTGCCCGCCCTCGCCCAGGCGCGCCGATCGCCCACGGCGAGCCCGGGTCGTCGGGGCCGGCGGTCAGCGTGTTGTTCGGGCCCTTGCGGTTCTTGAGGCCGATCGGGTGGACGGGCGGGAGGTAGAGGACGTCGAAGCCGAGGTCGGCGAGCTCGGGCAGCGCCTCGGCCACGCCGCGCGAAGCCGCCCCACGAGCGCGGGAAGAGCTCGTACCAGGCGCCGAAGCGGGCCAGCGGGCGGTCGACCCAGAGCGGGAGCGGGGCGGGAAGCGGCGACCTCGCCGTGGCGCTCCTGGATGCGCTCCATCGCCGCGTCGAGCTCGGGGCCGAGCACCGCGTCGACCCGGGCGGACTGCGGGCGCCTTGGCGTCCTCGAGCACGCCGAGGGCGTGGGCGACGAGGTCGGCGTCCTCGTCGGCGGCCCGGGCGCGGGCGTCGGCGAGCAGGACGGCGCCCTCGGAGAGCTCGCCGGCGAGGTCGGGCTGGCCGGCGAGCGACCTTGCGCTCGAGCTCGTCGCGCCAGGTGCCCCAGACGTCGGTCCAGGCGGCGATCGTCCATTCCCAGGGGCCCTCGGCGCCGACGGGGAAGCGTCCCGGCCCAGCGGTCGCCGTCGACGTCGCTGTCGATCCAGGCGCATCGGGACCTCGAGCCAGTCCGCGGAGGCGTCCTTGCGGGCGGCACGCGGGCGACCGCGCGCAGCAGGTCGTGGCCGTCGCGGAAGATCCGCGCGGAGACCGTCACGTCGTCGCCGGCCACGCGCTTGGCGGCGATAGCGACCGGCGTCGACGCTCGGCTGCGGGTCCTCGATCAGGATCCGCGGCGGGGGTGGCGCAACGGCGGGCATTCGGTCGAAGGTATCCCGGCCGGGCCGAATACGAACGGCGAGCTTGCCGCGAGTTGCTTGTCTACGTCCGCCCGTGCCCTCGCTGCCCCGCTCCTCCGGCGTTCTCCTGCATCCGACCTCGCTGCCCGGCGGGCGCTTCGGCCCTCCGGCGCGGGCGTGGGTCGACTGGCTGGCGGCGGCCGGGCAGTCGTGGTGGCAGGTGCTCCCGCTGACCCCGCCCGACGAGCACCGCTCGCCCTACAAGTCGGCCTCGGCCTTCGCCGGCTCGCGGACGCTGCTCGCCGCGCCCGGCGCGCGGGTCTCGCGCCGAGGAGGAGCGCGCCTTCCGCGAGCGCCACGCGGCGTGGATCGACGACTGGGCGGCCTTCGCGGGCCCCGGCGCGCTGGCCGACCAGGTCCGCTTCGACCGCGAGTGGGGCGACCTGCGCGCCTACGCCGCGCAGCGCGGCGTGCGGATCCTCGGCGACGTGCCGATCTACGTCGCCCCGGGCTCGGCCGACCAGGCCGCCCATCCCGAGCTGTTCCTCGACGCCTTCGAGGCCGGCGTGCCGCCCGACTTCTTCACCGAGGACGGCCAGCACTGGGGCAACCCGCTCTACGACTGGCCGGCGCTGCAGCGCCGCGGCTACCGCTGGTGGATCGAGCGGATGCGCCGCACCCGCGACTTCTTCGACATGACCCGGATGGACCACTTCCGCGGGTTCGTCGCCTGCTGGGCGATCCCGCACGGCCGCCCGCCGCGCGAGGGCACGTGGCGCCGCGGCCCGGGCCGCGCGCTGTTCGCCGCGCTCGAGCGCGAGCTCGGCCCGCTCGCGCTCGTGGCCGAGGACCTCGGCGACGTGACGGCGCCGGTGCGCCGCCTGCGCGACGAGCTCGGGTTGCCGGGGATGGTCGTCCTGCAGTTCGGCTTCTCCGGCGACGACCCGCACGACCCGCACCGGATCGAGAACCACGCCGAGCACCGCGTCGCCTACGTCGGCAGCCACGACAACGACACCGCCGCCGGCTGGTGGACGACGGCGTCGCCGGCCGAGCGCGAGTCGCCTCGCGCGCCCTGGAGGGCGCGGGGATCGCCGTCGGCGACGACCCGGCCCGCGCGCTCGTCCAGCTCGCGCTGTCCTCCCGGGCCCGCGTGGCGATCCTGCAGGCCCAGGACCTGCTCGGCCTCGGGACCGAGGCGCGCATGAACCGCCCGGGCACCGAGGGCGGCACGAACTGGGCCTGGGAGCTCGAGCCCGGGGAGATGACCGACGCGCTCGCGCGCGACCTGCGGCGGTGGACCGAAGCCGCGCGCCGAGACTGAGGTGACAGTCCCCTCAGTCCCGCCTAGGCCACGGCCGGCAGCGTCCGCTGCCGCGTCGCCGTGACCGCGGCCCCGATCGCCGCGGCGACCACGGCGGCGGCGACGGCCGCGTGCCAGCCCGGGCCGTCGGCGAGCACGCCGGCCACGGCCGCGCCGACGGAGATCCCGCTGACCAGCGAGGTCAGCGGCCACGAGAAGGCCTCGGTCTCCGTGCCGGCCGGCGCGGCGGCGCCCGCGAGCTCGTTGCGCGTGGCGATCAGCGGCGCGATCGACAGCCCGGCGGGGACGACGAGCACCGCCATCACGGCGATCGACGGCGCGACGAGCAGCGGCAGGAAGCCGAGCGGCAGCGCCAGCGCGAAGATCAGATGGACGCGGGCGAGCGTCGTGCGCCGCGGCCGCAGGCCGTAGAGCAGGCCGCCGGCGGCGCTGCCCGCCGACCAGATGGCGATCAGGACGGCGGCGAGCTCGCGCCGGCCCTCGGCGTCGGCGAACGCGGGCAGCGCGACCTCGACCGCGCCGAAGGCGAAGCCGACCGGCAGCATCGCGAGCACGAGCGTGCGGATCCCGGGCGAGGCCAGCGCGCCGGCGCGCGTCGGCGCCGGGGGCTCGACCACGGGCACGGCCCGCGCGGGCAGCGCGGCGAGGAACAGCGCGGTGCCGGCCAGCGCGGCCGCGGCCGAGAGCGCGAGCGCCGCCGCCGGGTCGGCGAGGGCCACGAGCAGCCCGGTGAGCAGCGGTCCGGAGACGAAGAGGATCTCGGTCAGGACCGAGTCGAGCGCGAACGCCGTCGGCAGCAGCGTCACGTCGCCGCCGACCAGGGACGGCCAGCGCGGGCGCAGGACGGTCGACAGCGGCGGCACGCCGACGCCGGCGGCGAAGCCGCAGGCGACCAGCGCCGATGTGGGCGCGTCGGCGCGGCCGAGCACGATCAGCCCGGTGAGCGCGACGGCGTGGCCGATCGCGAGCAGGAACAGGACGCGCTCGCCGCGCCGGTCGATCCAGCGGCCCTGCAGCGGCGCCGAGAGCCCGCTGCCGAGCGCGAGCGCCCCGGCCACGGCACCGGCCACGGCGAACGAGCCGGTCTCCTGGCGCAGGAAGAGGACGACGGCCAGGCCGTTGATGCCGAGCGGCAGGCGCCCGAGGACCGTCGCCGCGAGCAGTGGCGTGACGGTCGGGAAGGCGAGGATGCGGCGATAGGGGCCCACGCTTCCACCGTAGGCCCCGGCCGTCAGCTCCCGAGCCGCTCGCGCGCCGCGGGCAGGACGTCGCTGCCGTAGGTGGCGATCGCGCCGTGCGGGTCGGCGCCCGAGAAGTTCTGCAGGCAGACCACGGTCGCGCCGAGGCCGCCGAGCTCGACGATCTTCTCCACGTGCCGGGCGGGATCGGCCGAGATCGCGTTGGCGGTGGTGAACTCGTCGTCGCTGATCGTCTCGTTCGCGTGGTCCTGCATCGCCTGCGGGTCGTGCCAGTCCTCGGTGTAGTACTCGGGGGGCGCCGTTGCCTTCCACACGCGCGCCTGCTCCATCGCCTCCTCGTCGCTCCGCGCCCAGGAGAAGCCGGACTGCAGGATGATCTCGCCGACCTCGGAGCCGGCCTGCGCCGAGGCGTCGCGGTAGGCCTCGAGGATCTCCGGCACGCTGTCGGGGTCGCCGAGGGTCCAGACGCCGTCGCCCCAGCGTCCGGCGACCTGCGCCGCCTGCGGGCCGAAGGCCGAGACGTAGAGCTTCGGCCGGCCCGCCCCGCGGGTGTAGAGGTGCGCGCCGCGCACGGTGTAGTGCTCGCCGTCGTAGTCGAGCGTCTCGCCGGCCCACAGCCGCGTGATGATCTCGAGCGCCTCGTCGAGGCGGGCGATCTGCTCGGCGGGGGACGGGCCACTCGACGCCGAAGGGCACCTCGTTGAGCGCCTCGCCCGAGCCCGCGCCGAGGAAGACCCGCCCGGGGAACATCTCCTCGAGCGTCATGAACGCGTGGGCCACGAGCACCGGGTGGTAGCGGAAGATCGGCGGGGTGACGCCCGTGCCCATCGGCACCTTGCCGGTGGCCTGCAGCGCGGCGCCGAGCCAGACCCAGGCGTTGCCCGACTGGCCGTCGGGCCACCAGGGCTGGAGGTGATCGGAGGTGCCGACGGCGTCGAAGCCCGCCCGCTCGGCCTCCACCGCCTGGCGCAGGTTGTCGGAGGAGGGGAACTGCTCGGAGCTCGCGTTCATCCAGATCTGGGTCATGGAGCGCCGAGGTACCCGCCCGGGACGCCCCGATCGCGCCGGCTCGCGCTTCGATATCACGATTGATATCTTGATATCACCATGAGCGTCTCACCCCTCTTCGTCCGCCTCCCGCGCGCCCAGGCCGACGCGCTGGACCGCGCGTCCTTCGAGCTCAAGACGAGCAAGCAGGCCCTCGTCGCGGGACTCATCACCCGCTACGTCGACCTGTCGGCCCCCGAGACCCTGGCCGAGCTCCTCGCGCTGGCCCAGGAGGGCCGCGAGGAGAAGCGCGAGCCCTTCGGCTTCGGCGCCGCCACGCGTCGCGTGACGATCGAGACCGAGCCCGACCG
Organism: uncultured Solirubrobacterales bacterium; assembly: GCA_963737395.1. Lineage (GTDB taxonomy): Bacteria > Actinomycetota > Thermoleophilia > Solirubrobacterales > Solirubrobacteraceae > JBBQAA01. The sequence continues at coordinate 208,655 of CAVTSQ010000012.1, forward strand.
GGTCGCGGTCGGGCGCGCCGGCTTCCGCCCCGCCGACGGGCCCGACGTGCTGTCGGTCGAGCAGGCCGCCGAGCTCCTGCAGGTCGCCCCCGACGCCGTGCGCGGGCTGGCCGAGTCCGGGGAGCTCCCCGCCCGGCAGATCGGCGACGAGTGGCGCTTCGCCCGCACCGCGATCCTGGCCTGGCTGGCCGGAGGTACCTGACATGCCCCTCGTTCCCATGGTCGTCGAGCAGAACGGGCGCGGCGAGCGCTCCTTCGACATCTACTCGCGCCTGCTGCGCGAGCGGGTGATCTTCCTCGGCACCGAGATCGACGACCAGGTCGCGAACCTCGTCGTCGCCCAGCTGCTGCACCTCGAGTCCGACGACCCGGACAAGGAGATCAACCTCTACATCAACTCCCCGGGCGGCCAGGTCTACGCGGGGCTGGCGATCTACGACACGATGCAGTTCATCAAGCCCGACGTCGCCACGACCTGCGTGGGGATCGGGATGTCGATGGGCGCGCTGCTGCTCTGCGGCGGCACGCCGGGCAAGCGCTCGGCGCTGCCCAACTCGCGGATCCTCACCCACCAGCCCTCGGGCGGCTTCCAGGGCCAGAGCAGCGACATCGAGATCCACGCCCGCGAGACGCTCGCGTTGCGCCAGCGCCTCGACGCCCTCTACGCCCACCACACCGGGCAGAGCGAGGAGACGATCCGCGACGACATGGAGCGCGATCGCTACTTCAGCGCCGAGGAGGCCAAGGAGTACGGGCTCGTCGACCGGGTGCTCGTGAACGGGCACTGAGCGGGCGGTGACGCCCACCGGTGGGGCCGGGTGCCCGACCGTGGCAGGATGACTGATGCATGAGCGTCCGCAAGGTCCGCACGTGGCACGAGCTGCGCACCCTGCGCCACGGTGACTATCCGGCGGCGCGGATCGCCGCCGAGCGCGAGTCCACGATCACCGTCTGCCTGCCCGCCCGCAACGAGGCGGCGACGATCGGCGCCTGCCTCGACGCGCTGCTGCCGCTGATCGAGGCCGACGCCGTCGACCAGGTCCTCGTCGTCGACGAGTCGACCGACGGGACCGGGGACATCGCCCGCGCCCGCGGCGCCGACGTCGAGACCCAGTCGGCGCTGCGCGAGGAGTGGGGGCCGGTGCTCGGCAAGGGCGACGCGATGTGGCGGGCGCTCTCGGCCGCGACCGGCGACCTCGTCTGCTTCCTCGACGCCGACTCCGAGGACCTCGGCGCGCACTTCGCCTGCGGCCTGCTCGGGCCGCTCGTCTGCGATCCGGGCCTCGACCTCGTCAAGGGCTTCTACCGCCGGCCCTTCCGCGTCGGCGACGCCCGGATGCCCGAGGGCGGCGGCCGCGTCACCGAGCTCACCGCGCGCCCGCTGCTCAACGCCTTCTATCCCGAGCTCGCCGGCTTCGAGCAGCCGCTGGCCGGAGAAGTCGCCGCGCGCCGCACGCTGCTCGAGCGCCTGCCCTTCACCACCGGCTACGGCGTCGACGTCGGCCTGCTGATCGACGCCTGGCGCGAGGTCGGCCTCGGCGGGCTGGCCCAGGTCGATCTCGACTCGCGCCAGAACCGCCATCGCCCGCTGGCCGAGCTGACCGTCATGGCGGCCGAGATCGTGGCCGCCGTCGCGTCGCGGATGCAGGCCGAGGGCCGGCTGCTCGCGACACCCGACGATCGCCTGCTGCTGCCCGGCCCGGCCGGCCTGTCCAAGCGCGACGTCGACGCGCCGGACCGGCCGCCGGCCAACTCGCTGGTCCCCCTGCACTAGCCGGGAAACGGCCGCTCCGGCGGCTACGGTGCGATGCATGTCGCAGACCCCGCAGGCCCGCCGCCGGGCCCTTCAGACGGTCCTCCTGTCCGCCCTCGCGCTCGCTCGTGCTCGCCCCGGTCGCCTCGGCCAAGCGCGTCGTCGAGACGGTCTTCCAGGGCCACCTCTCGGCCTCGCTGTCCTACGACCCGCAGAAGGGCAACCCCTCGGCCACGGGCCTGCACATCCGCATCCGCCGCTCCGGCAAGGTCATCGTCGACCGCGACATCCCCTACGGCACCGTGCCCGCCCGCGACCTGCCCAAGAAGAAGTCGCTGGCGCTGCGGAACGTCGACGGCGACTCGCGTCCCGAGGTCCTGCTCGACACGTTCACCGGCGGCGCGCACTGCTGCTTCAAGACCGACGTCTACGACTACGTCAGCGCGAAGAAGTACCGCCGCGCCACGATCAACTGGCGCGACGCCGGCTACAACCTGCGCGACCTCGACGGCGTCAAGCCGCTCGAGTTCGTCTCGGCCGACGCGCGGTTCGCCTACGAGTTCGCGCCCTACGCCTACTCCGGCTTCCCGACGCGGATCTTCCACTTCACCGGCGGGCACTTCAAGGCGGTCACGAAGTCCTATCCCGCCACGGTCAAGCGCAACGCGAAGTTCTGGTACGACAAGGCCGACGGCGCCAGCGCCAAGGAGCCCGTCCGCGGCTACCTCGCCGCCTACGCGGCCGACAAGGCGCTGCTCGACCAGGGCGACGCCGGCCTCGCGAAGATCCGCTCGCTCAAGCGCGGCGGCAAGGCCTTCGGCGACAAGGTCGAGCAGTTCCTGATCAAGCTCAACTACCTCGAGGACCCCGAGGGATCGGGCTAGGCGCGCTCGGCGAGCACGAGCCCGTCGCCGAGCTTTCCGCCCAACACGTCGCGCCAGCCGCCCCGGCCGGGCGGGACGAGCGCGGCCTCGCCGCGCAGGCGGGCCATCACGAGGATCGCCCCCGAGCCGCGGGTGTAGGCGACGGCGTCGGGACCGGCGTCGAGCGCCGCGTAGCCGCCCGCGAACGGCTCGGGTGAGCGCGCGCGCAGGGCGAGCGCGGTGTGGATCAGCCAGAGCTTCTCGGTCTCCGGGGTCGGATCGGCGCCCGCGCGCACCTCGTCGAGCAGCGCGCGGCGGCGCTCCCAGTCGACCGGCCGGCGGTTGTCGGGGTCGACGAGGGAGAGCGAGAGCAGCTCGTCGCCCTGGTAGACGTCGGGCAGCCCGGGCGAGGTCAGCTTGAGCAGCAGCTGGCCGAGCAGCGCCTCGCGCCCGGCCGCGGCGACGCGGGCGACGAACGGCTCGAAGGACTGGCGGAACGGGGGGTAGCGCAGCAGGCTCGTGGCGAACGTCGTGACGCGGTCCTCCCAGGCGTGGTCCTGCTCGACCCAGCTCGTGTTGCGCTTGCCCTCGCGCAGCGCCTTGACGAGGTACTCCTCCAGGCGCTCGGGGGTGATCGGCCAGACGCCGACGAGGGTCTGGTAGATCAGGTACTCCTCGACCCCATCGGGCGCCTCGCCGTCGTGCAGCGGCGCGTTGAGGCGCCGCCAGTCCGCGACCGCCGCGGTCCACTCCTCGGCCATCCCGGCCAGCGCCCCGATGCGCGCCCGCGCGTCGCCCGAGCGCTTGGTGTCGTGGGTCTGGGTGACGAGCAGCCCGTTCGGGAAGCGCCGCGCGCGCTCGGCCTGGCGCTCGTGGAAGGCCTCGAGCGAGAGCCCGAAGCGGCCGGGGTCGCCGCCGACCTCGTTGAGCGCGACGAGCCGCAGGTAGCGGTAGAAGGCCGTGTCCTCGACGCCCTTGGCCATCACCGGCGGCGTCGTCTGCTGAAAGCGCGTGACGAACGCCTCGTGCCCGGGCTCTTCCAACAGGAGGCGCCCGGCAAGGACGTCGGGCAGGCCGGCCGCGTCGATCGCCGCGCGGTCGGCCGCCTCCACCTTGCCGCTCCACGGCTCGACGTAGGTGCGGTAGATCGGCAGCGCGGCCACGGTCTCGGCCGTCGCCGGCTCGCCGAGGCGGGCGACTTCTCGAGTAAACGTCGTCGACGCCTGCTCGCGCTTGGCCCGGGTGACGTGCTCGTCCCACGGCGTCGGGTCGAGCGACGACCACAGCTCGGTCAGCGCCTCCTCGCCGGCGGGATCGACCCACAGCGCTGCGACGTCGTTGCAGAACTCGTAGCCGACCGTGCCCTCGACCGGCCAGTCGCGCAGCGTCTCGTCGGCCTCGAGGATCTTCTCGACCCACACGTGCGCGGCGCCGCGGTCGCGCAGTTGCCTGAGATACCCGGCCGGGTCGGCCAGGCCGTCGGGGTGGTCGACCCGCAGCCCGTCGACGAGGCCCTCGCCGACGAGCGCGAGCACCTTGGCGTGGGTGGCCTCGAAGACCTCCGGGTCCTCCTGGCGCAGCGCGGCGAGATCGTCGATGTCGAAGAAGCGCCGGTAGAAGCCGGTCTCGGGGTCGACGTCGAAGAACTTGAGCGCGGAGCTTCTCGTCGGCCCACCACGGGTTCTCGTCGCCCGCGTACATGTGGTTGGGGACGATGTCCATGACGATCCCGAGGCCGGCGGCGCGGGCCGTGGCGGCCAGCGAGCGGAACGCGTCCTCGCCGCCGAGCTCGTTCGACAGCGAGGTCGGGTCGCAGACGTCGTAGCCGTGGGTCGAGCCCTTGCGGGCCTGCAGCGAGGGGGAGAGGTAGAGGTGCGAGACCCCGAGGTCGGCCAGGTAGGGCACGAGCGCCTGCGCCTTGGCGAAGTCGAGGCCCGGCCCGAGCTGCAGGCGGTACGTCGCCCTCACGACGCGGCCGGCCCGGTCGACGCCCGCCGCAGCAGCACGATCGAGCGGGCGGCGACGTCGATCTCGCCCTGCGCGGCGACCGACTCCCCGACCGCGGCGAAGGCCTCGGCGGCCGTGTCGAGCACGACCTCCCAGCGCGCGCCGAAGCGGGCCGGCGGCAGCGTGAACTCGACGTCCTCGTGGAAGGCGTTGAAGAGGACGAGGAACGAGGCGTCCTCGATCGGCTCGCCCGCGCACCGTGTGCCCGTGGACCTCCTCGCCGTTGAGGAAGGCGCCGAGCAGCCGGCCGTCGGGGTTGTCCCAGTCGCGCTGGGTCATCTTGCGGCCCTCGGGGCCGAACCACCACACGTCGGGCAGCCCCGAGCCGCGGCCCTCGCCGTCGAAGAACTGCGTGCGGCGGAAGACCGGGTGGGTGTGGCGCAGCTCGATGCAGCGCCGCGTGAAGTCGAGCAGGTCGGCGTGCGACTCGCCGAGCTCCCAGTCGAACCACGACAGCTCGTTGTCCTGGCACCAGGCGTTGTTGTTGCCCTGCTGGGTGCGGCCCATCTCGTCGCCGCCGAGCAGCATCGGGACGCCCTGGGAGAGCATCAGCGTGGCGATGAAGTTGCGCTGCTGGCGGCGGCGCAGCGCGGCGATCGCCCCATCGTCGGTCGGCCCCTCGGCGCCGCAGTTCCACGCGCGGTTGTCGTCGGTGCCGTCCTGGCCGCCCTCGCCGTTGGCGTCGTTGTGCTTCTCGTTGTAGGAGACGAGGTCGGCCAGCGTGAAGCCGTCGTGGGCGGTGACGAAGTTGATCGAGGCGAACGGCTTGCGGCCGTCGGAGGCGTACAGGTCGCTCGACCCGGTGAAGCGCTCGGCGAAGGCGGCGACGCTCGCCTCCCCGCGCCAGAAGTCGCGGATCGTGTCGCGGTAGATCCCGTTCCACTCCGACCACAGGACGGGGAAGTTGCCGACCTGGTAGCCGCCGGGGCCGACGTCCCACGGCTCGGCGATCAGCTTGACCTGCGACAGCACCGGGTCCTGGTGGATCGACGTCGAAGAACGCGTGCAGGCGGTCGACGTCGTAGAGCTCGCGGGCCAGCGTCGAGGCCAGGTCGAAGCGGAAGCCGTCGACGTGGCACTCGGTCACCCAGTAGCGCAGCGAGTCCATGATCATCCGCAGCGTGGCCGGGTGGCGGGAGTCGAGCGAGTTGCCCGTCCCCGTGAAGTCCATGTAGAAGCGCGGGTCCTCGGGCGACAGCCGGTAGTAGGTGACGTTGTCGACCCCGCGGTAGCAGAGCATCGGGCCGAGGTGGTTGCCCTCGGCGGTGTGGTTGTAGACCACGTCGAGGACCACCTCGATCCCCGCGCGCGTGCAGGGCCTTGACCATCCCCTTGAACTCCCGCAGCGCGCCGTGGGCCTCGGGGTCGGCGGCGTAGCGGGCCTCGGGGGCCACATACGCGATCGGGGCGTAGTTCCAGTAGTTCGTCAGCCCGCGGTCGTGCAGGAACGACTCGTCGACGCCGCGGTGGACGGGCAGCAGCTCGACGGCGGTGATCCCGAGCTCGACGAGGTGGGCGATCGCGGCGTCCGAGGCCAGGCCGGCGTAGGTCCCGCGCAGGTCCTCGCGCACGCCCGCGTGGCGCTTGGTGTAGCCGCGCACGTGGGTCTCGTAGATCACCGTGTCCTGCCAGGCGCGGCGCGGCGGGCGGTCCTGCTCCCAGTCGAAGTCCGTGTCGACGACCACGCACTTGGGCATCGACGACGCCGAGTCCTCCTCGTCGAGCTCGAGGTCGGCGTCCGGGGTGCCGTCGGCCACGTAGGGCAGCACCGGCCCCTCCCAGTCGACGTCGCCCTCGATCGCCTTGGCGTAGGGGTCGAGCACGAGCTTGTGCGGGTTGAAGCGCTGGCCCTCCTGCGGGGCGTAGGGCCCGTGGACGCGGTAGCCGTAGCGCTGGCCCGGCGCGCAGCCGGGCAGGTAGCCGTGCCAGGTCTGCGCCGTGCACTCGGGCAGCGGCACGCGCGTCTCGCGGCCGTCGGCGTCGAACAGGCAGAGGTCGACGGCCTCGGCGTGCTCGGAGAACAGCGAGAAGTTCACGCCGGCGCCGTCCCAGTCGGCGCCGAGCGGGAAGGGGCGGCCGGGCCAGACCTCGACGGTGGCGCCGGCGTCCGCGCTCACCGGACCACCGCCCCGCCCAGGCGCCCGACGCCGTCGGGGCCGACCGGCCCGGCCGCGAGCACGACGTCGCCGTCGAGCGGCCGCGGCGCTTCGCCGACGTTGAGCACGAGCCGGTAGGGCCCGCGCGTGGCCTCGAGCCAGCCGGCGTCCTCGTCGTAGGCCACGTCGCCGACGTCCCCGGGCGGCAGCTCGCGGCGCAGCGCCAGCGCGGCGCGGTAGAGCTCGGCGAGCTCGGGGTCGGGCTCGCGGGACAACTTCGAGCGCTCGAACGTCGCCGGGTCCTGCGGGTCGGGGACCTCCTCGCCGGCGAAGGCGGCGAAGGCGGCGAACTCCCGGCGGCGGCCCTCGCGGGTGGCCGTGGCGATCTCCGGGTCGATGTGGTCGGTGAAGAACTGGAACGGCGCGTCCTCGCCGTACTCCTCGCCCATGAACAGCATCGGCGTGAAGGGGGAGAAGAGCGTCACGAGCGCGAGCAGCGGGCGGACCTCTTCGCGCGGGCGGTCGCCGAAGGCGCGGTTGCCGACCTGGTCGTGGTTCTGCGCGAAGACGACGAACTGGTCGGGCGGGCGGTCGAACGCGGGCGCTCCGAAGCGCCGGCGGCGGAACTCCGACCACGTCCCGTCGTGCACGAAGGGCCGCCGCAGCGCCTTGGCCAGGTCGGCCAGCGAGCCGAACTCCGCGTAGTAGCCCTCGCGCTCGCCGGTCAGCAGCGTGCGCAGCGCGTGGTGGAAGTCGTCGGCCCACTGCCCGTCGTGGCCCCAGCCGCCGATCTCCGCGGGGCGGGTGACCTTGGGGTCGTTCATCCCGGACTCGGCGATCAGCGAGCGCGGGGTGGGTGCGCTCGCGCAGCTCGGCGAGCAGGTGGTGGGCTCCCATGTCGAAGATCGCGTGGCAGGCGTCGAGGCGCAGGCCGTCGACGTGGAAGTCGCGCACCCAGCCCTCGGCCGACTGCAGGACCCACTCGCGGACGGGGTCGCACTCGGCGTCGTCGTAGTTGATCGCGTCGCCCCAGAACGTCGAGTACTTCTCGGTGAAGTAGGGCCCGAAGGCCTCGAGCGCCTTCTGCCCCGAGGCGCCGACGTGGTTGTAGACGACGTCGAGCACGACCCCGAGCCCCGCGGCGTGGGCGGCGTCGACGAGGCGCTGCAGGCCGGCCGGCCCGCCGTAGGCGCGGTGCGCCGCGGAGATGTAGACGCCGTCGTAGCCCCAGCCGCGGTCGCCGGGGAAGTCGGCCACGGGCATCAGCTCGATCGCCGTGACGCCGAGCTCGCGCAGCGCCGGCAGGTGGGGGACGACGCCGTCGAACGTCCCCTCGGCGCTGAAGGTCCCGACGTGGAGCTCGTAGAGGACGAGGTCCTCCGGGCGGTGGCCGTGCCACTCGCCGTCGGTCCAGGCGAAGGCGCCCGGTGTCGAGCACGCGGCTCGGGCCGCGCAGGCCGTCGGGCTGCCAGCGCGTGCACGGGTCGGGCAGCGGCTCGCCGCCGTCGAGGACGAACGCGTAGTCGGCGCCGGCGGCGGCGCCGACGACGCGCGGCGCGCACGCCGTGGCCCTCGTCGGCCAGCGCATGGTCGCGCCGTCGATGCGGACCGCGACGGACTCGGCCCGCGGCGCCCAGACGCGGAACTCCACGCCGCCCGCGACGGGACGGGCTCCGAGAGGGCGCCGCCAGGGGAAGGTGGCGGCGGCGGGCGCCGGGGCGCCCGTCACCCGGCCTTCCGCGCGGCGACGATCAGGTTGTAGAAGATCGTCGGCGGCAGGTAGGGCTCGAGCAGGGCGCGATCGACCTTCTGCAGCGTGATGTAGCCGCGGTAGGCGAAGAGCTTCCAGCCCCACGGGACCTCCATCGGGTCGGCCGAGGCCTCGAGCGTGCGGCTCGTCCAGCCGAACCAGTTGGCCAGCAGCTCCTCGCCGCGGACCTTCGCGTCGACGAAGCCGGCGCCGGCGGCGTAGCGCGACAGCTGGCCGGGGTCGAAGGCGTGGACGTCGACCTGGTACTCGAGGTGATGGTCGTCGGGCTCGCCCGCCGGGCCGTCGTGATGCTCGAGGGCCGGGCCGGCGCCGAGGGCGCGGCGCCACAGCGGCGCGGCGCGCAGCGCGGCCTGCTTGGGCACGGCGGCGATGCGGTCGCCGTGGCGCGACGGCTCGCCGGCGAAGAACAGGGTCCCGCCCGGGCGCAGCACGCGGGCGAACTCGTCGAAGGCCCGCTCGAGGTCGGGGATGTGATGGAGCACCGCGTGGCCGAGCACGAGGTCGAAGGACGCGTCGGGGAAGGGGAGGTGCTCGGCGTCGGCGACCTCGGTCGTGACGGGCACGCCCAGGCCGGCGGCGTTGCCCTCCAGCGTGTCGAGCATCCCCGGGGAGATGTCCGTGCAGGTCGCCTCGCGCACGACGCCGGCGCGCAGCAGGTTGAGCGAGAAGTAGCCCGTCCCGGCGCCGATCTCGAGCGACGAGGAGAAGGGCCCGACGTCGCGGCCGAGGACCTTGCGCAGCTTCCCGAGCACCTGCGCCAGGCCGATGTCGCCGAAGTCGATGCCCCACTTTGCGTCGTATTCGCCGGCCGCCACGTCGTGGTAGCGGACGTTGACGTCGCGTATGGCCTCCGGAGAAGATGGCGCGGTCACGGCGGGCGAGTCTACGCAGCCCGAGGCCGCGGGTCTCCATAACTGCGCACGTGCGCCCGCACGACGGTCTAGTGTTCGGACAGACCAATTGATGGAGCGAAGCGTCCCCTTGCCCTCTCCCGGTGATGAACCCGGCATCCTGCGACGCGTCGAGGCCCACGAGCTGTGGCCCGGCGGCGTGCCCGACTTCCTGAGCTGGCTCGAGCAGCGCCCGACCCTGCTCGGCGACGCGCTGGGCGGCCGCGCGCGCCTCCGGCTCGACGATCTCCTGCCCCACGGCGTCCTGACGGGGGAGGCCACGCTGCCCGAGCGGCCGCCCGCGGCGCCGCTCGTCCTGCTCGCCGAGCTGCGCACGGCCCAGCCCGGCGACCTGGCCGCCGTCGTCTCGGCCGCGGCTCGGCTCGAGGCCGGCGTCGTCGTCTGGCTGGCGACGGCGCTGCCCCACGAGCTGCGCGAGCTGATCCGCTGGCTCGGCCAGACATCTCGTGTCGCCTGGTTCGGGGTCGAGCTCGCCCTGGTCGCGATCGACGACTCCCGCCCGGCCGTCGGCCTCGACGTCGTCGTCGCGCCGCTCCGGCTGGCGCTCGCCGACCGCGCCCGCGCGCCGAGGTCCCGCTCACGCCCGAGCCCGCCCGCGGCACGATCCTCAACGTCGGCTCCAGCGAGCGCAGCCAGCGCGGCGAGCGCACGATCCGCGTCGGCCTGGAGATCCAGCTCGGCGACCGGCGCGCGAACGAGACCGCGCTCGACCGCCTGCTCGAGGAGCGGGTGCAGATCGAGCGCGAGTGCGGCGAGCCGCTGATGTGGGAGCGCGACGCCGCCACGGGCGGCGGCTGGGTCGGGCTCGAGCGCTCGGCCGAGGCGCGCGACGCCAACGCCTGGCGCGAGCAGTGGGAGGGCAAGCTCAAGTCCGTGCTCGGGCCGCGGGCACACGAGATCGCGGCGATCCAGTCGCTGCACTCGCTCGGGGAGCGCGTCACTACGCTCCCCGGTCGATGAGCGACGAAGGGCTCCGGGCCGCCGAGGACAAGATGCGCGACGCCGGCGTGGCCGACGTCGCGATCGCCACGTTCGCCCGCTTCTACCGCCAGCTCGAGAGCGGCGAGACCGGCATGCTGGCCGAGGACGAGCTCGAGCCGATCGACGAGCTGCCGGAGCTCGAGGACCTGCCCTCGGCCGACGACGCGCCGTGGGACGAGGCCGTCGTGATCAAGGTCAACGGCGGCCTGGGCACCTCGATGGGCATGCAGCAGGCCAAGTCCCTGCTCCCGGTCAAGGACGGCAAGCGCTTCCTCGACGTGATCGCCGGCCAGATCCTCGCCCTGCGCGAGGAGCACGATGCCGAGATCCCGCTCGTGCTGATGGACTCCTTCCGCACGAGCGAGGACTCCCTGGCCGCGCTGGCCGACCATCCCGAGCTCGACGTCGGCCTCCCGCTCGACTTCGTCCAGAGCCAGGAGCCCAAGCTCGAGCGCGACTCGCTCGATCCCGTCGAGTGGCCGGCCGACCCCTCGCTCGAGTGGTGCCCGCCCGGCCACGGCGACGTCTACGCCTCGCTGCTGTCCTCGGGGATGCTCGAGCGGCTGCTCGACGCCGGCAAGCGCTGGGCCTTCGTCTCCAACGCCGACAACCTGGGCGCCACGCTCGACGGCCGGATCCTCGCCTGGCTGGCCGCCGAGGAGATCCCCTTCCTCTCGGAGTCCTGCCCGCGCACGCAGGCCGACCGCAAGGGCGGGCACCTGGCCATCCGCAAGTCCGACGGGCGCCTCGTCCTGCGCGAGACCGCCCAGACGCGGCCCGAGGACGAGGACGCGATGCAGGACGTCACGCGCCATCGCTACTTCAACGCCAACAACCTCTGGGTCGACCTGCGCGCCCTGCGCGACGTGCTCGCCGAGCGCGACGGCGTCCTCGGCCTGCCGCTGATCCGCAACGAGAAGACCGTCGACCCGAGCGACTCGGACTCGACGCCGGTCGTGCAGATCGAGAGCGCGATGGGCGCGGCGATCGCCGTGTTCGACGGCGCCCGCGCGCTGCTCGTCGGGCGCGACCGCTTCGTGCCGGTCAAGACGACCAACGACCTGCTCGTGCTGCGCTCGGACGTCTACGAGCTCGACGACCGCTTCCACGTCTGCGCGACGACCGACGCGCCCTACGTCGACCTCGACTCCGCCCACTACAAGCTCGTGGACGACTTCGACGCCCGCTTCCCGGAGGGCGCGCCGTCGCTGCGCGAGGCCGAGCGCCTCGAGGTCGACGGCGACTGGAGATTCGGCGCCGACGTAGTCGTGCGCGGGCGCGTGCGCGTCGAGGGGGACGGCGGCCAGATCGACGACGGGACCGTTCTCGAATGAACCGGCGCGTTCACTAGGGTCTGCGACGATGGCCCGCGTCCTCCTCCTCTCGTGGGAGTACCCCCCGATCGTCGAGGGCGGCCTGGCGCGGCACGTCGCCAAGCTCTCGGAGGCGCTCGTCGCCCAGGGCCACGAGGTGACCGTGTTGACGCGCGGCGAAGCGGGCCGCGAGGTGCGCGAGGGCGTCGTCGTCCACCGCGTCGACGAGGGCCGCCATCCGACCGACCTCGACGAGTTCCTGGCCTGGGTGGCGCGGATGAACCGCGACATGCTCGTCGCCGGCCGCGCGCTGGTCGCCGCCGAGCCCTTCGACCTGATCCACGGCCACGACTGGCTGGTCGGGCCGCGCCGGCGAGGCGCTGGCCCGCGAGGCCGGCCTGCCGCTCGCGGTGACGGTGCACGCCACGGAGTACGGGCGCCACCAGGGCTGGGTCGACAAGCACCCCCAGCGCTACATCCACGCCGCCGAGGGCCGCTTCGTGCGCGCCGCCGACCGGGTGATCACCTGCTCGAGCTACATGCGCGACCACGTCGTCGACGTCTTCGGCGTCCCCGAGGGCCGCGTGACGGTGATCCCCAACGGGATCGACCCGGGCGACCTGCGCCCGATGGACGACCTCGCCGCGCTGCGCGCTCGCTTCGCCGAGCCGGACGAGCAGCTCGTCCTGCTCGTCGGCCGCCTCGTCTACGAGAAGGGCTTCCACGTGGCGCTCGAGGCGCTCGCGCCGCTCGTGCGCCGCCGCGGCGACGTGCGCTTCGTCGTCGCCGGCTCGGGCACGGCCGAGGCCGACCTGCGCGCCCAGGCCACGAAGCTCGGCCTCGACGACGCCGGCACGTTCCTGGGCTGGATCGGCGACGACGTCCTGCACTCGCTCTACTCGATCGCCGACCTGACGGTCGTCCCCTCGCTCTACGAGCCGTTCGGGTTCGTCGCGCTCGAGGCGATGGCCTCGGGCTGCCCGTGCATCGTGGCCGACACCGGCGGCCTGCGCGAGGTCGTGCCCGACGTCGGGCTGCGCTTCCGCTCGCAGGACGCGCGCGGCGCTGGGGCGGCTGATCGGGCAGATGCTGACCGACGCCGACGCTGCGCGACCGGCTCGTCGCCGAGGCCTCCGAGCACGTCCTGCGCTTCGACTGGACGGAGATCGCCGAGGAGACCGCGCGGCTCTACGACGGGCTGTCGACGCGCCCGGCGCGCGGGCAGAGCGCCTGCAAACCTCGACGTGGAGGCCCGACCGATCTAGTCTTGTGGGGTGGCGGCGACCCGACAGGCTCCCGCGCGGGCGCGTCCGCGACCTCTTGCACCCCGATCGGCCCCGCCCCAGCGGCGGCGCGGCCGCGGGCTGCTCGGCTTCTTCATCTTCCTGCTCGTCGTCCTCGGCGCCGCCGCGGCAGCGATCTACCACTGGTCGGGCGCAAGCCTGCAGGGCGACTCGTCGGCGCTGGCCCGCGTCGAGGTCGAGACCTTCGGCGGCACCGTCCAGAGCACGACCGCGGACGGGGGCGGCGGCAGGCCGATCCCCATCGCGATCGACAACGGCCGCCTGACCCCGAAGGTCAAGCTCGTCCCCGGCGAGCAGGTCACGGTCGACCGTCGTCGTGCGGCGGCCCAAGCTCCTGCGCTGGGCGCTCGGCGACGAGCGCCGCGAGCAGCTGACCACGACGGCCCCGGTGGCCAAGGTCGACGCCCGCTACCTCAAGGTCGCCGCCGGCTCGCCGGTGCAGGTCCGGTTCGACAAGCCCGTCGTCGGCTTCAGCTCCGGCGGCAAGCGCCAGACGCTGGCCCGGCCGAGCTCCGTCGTCTCGCTGGGCAGGCGCGGCGCGGCCGGCGAGACCCGCGTGCGCGCCGCCGCGCGGCCGTGGGAGACGCTCGGCGCCGCCCAGCCGGTCACCTGGTTCCCGCGGACGGCCGGCGCCGTCGCGGTCACGAGCCCCGCGCCCGGCGGCAACGTCTCGCCGGCCGGCCAGCTGCGCCTGACCTTCTCCGACACGGTCTCGAGCGCGATCGGCTCGGCCCGGCCCAAGCTCGACCCGGCGATCCCGGGCAGCTGGAAGACCACCGACTCGCACACGCTCGTCTTCACGCCCAAGGGCTTCGGCGCGGGCTTCGACACGAAGATCCACGCCCGTCTGCCCCGCGCCGTCGCGGTCACCGGCCCGACGGGCGCCCAGGCACACCGCACCAACGAGATCACGTGGACCGTTCCGCCCGGCTCGACGCGGCGCCTGCACGAGCTCCTGGCCGAGGCCGGCTACCTGCCCGTCACGTGGACCGCGGCCGGCGCCAACGTCCCGCGGACCGAGGCCGGTCAGGTCAAGGCCGCCGTCGCGCCGCCCCAGGGCCGCTTCGCCTGGCGCTACGCGAACACGCCGGGAGAGCTGAAGGCCATGTGGGCGCCCGACAAGCGCAGCGAGATCACGCGCGGGGCGATCATGAAGTTCCAGAACGCCCACGGCCTCGACGTCGACGCCGTGGCCGGCCCGGCCGTCTGGCGCGCGCTGATGAAGGACGCGATCGCCGGCAAGAAGGAGGCGACGGGCGGCTACTCCTACGTCTACGTCCACCGCGACCACTCGCCGCAGACGATGACCTTGTGGCACAACGGCAAGACGGTGCTGACGTCGCCCGGCAACACCGGCGTGGCCGCCGCCCCGACCGACCTCGGGACGTTCCCGGTCTTCGAGCACCTCTCCGAGACGACGATGACCGGCACGAACCCCGACGGCTCGCACTACTCCGACCCCGGCATCAAGTGGGTCTCCTACTTCAACGGCGGCGACGCGCTGCACGCCTTCGACCGCGCGTCCTTCGGCTCGCCCCAGAGCGTCGGCTGCGTCGAGCTCCCGCTCGCCTCCGCGGCGAAGATCTTCCCCTACACGCCGATCGGCACCCTGGTCACCATCGAGTCGTAGGGCGCGGCGAACCGGCGCCGCGAGGGCGCCGCGCTCGTCTAGATTCCGGGCGGTGATCCGCCCCGCCCTCGTCGCGCTCGTCGCCCTGCTCATCGCCGCGACGCCCGCCGCGGCCCGGGTCATCAGCGCCGAGGACGTGCTGCCGACGGGCCAGAGCGGCTTCGTCTCGACGGCCGGGGTCGCCTCGGGCACGGGCTCGCCGCACCTGTTCGACCAGCTGCCGCTGTTCACGGCCTTCCGCTACAAGGCCTACGGCTTCCAGGAGCCGGCCGGCGGCAGCGCGCCGCGGGCCGGCGTGCGGATCACCCGCGACGCCTACGGCGTGCCGACGATCCACGGCACCACCGACGAGAACGCCTGGTACGGCGCCGGCTACGCGGTGGCCCAGGACCGGCTCTTCCAGCTCGAGCTCTTCCGCCGCGCCGCCGAGGGCCACCTGGCCGAGATCCTCGGCAAGGACTACGTCGACGACGACATCATCGCCCGCCGCGACTACTACACGCCGGCCGAGCTCGACCAGCAGCTCGCCAAGCTCCCGGCGCCGCTGCGGGCCCGCTTCGCCGCCTACCGCGACGGGATCAACGCGTGGATCGCCCACGTGCGCACGTCGCCGGGCGACATGCCCGGGGAGTTCGCCGCCGTCGGCGACCTGCCGATCCGCGACTGGACGCTCGAGGACTCCGCCGCGATCGGCGTCCTGCTCGCCCGCACCGTGCCCAGCGGCGACGGCGGCGAGCTCGACAACCTCAAGCGCCTGCGCACGGTCGGGCGCCAAGAACTTCCGCAAGCTGATCCCGCTCGTCGTGCCCCGCCAGCGGGTGACGATCCCGCGGCTGCGCTTCCCGCAGGGGCCCGGAGCGCACGCGCAAGCAGCTCGACCAGGCCTTCGCGCGCTCGCGCGCCAGCGCGTCAAGAACTTCCCGCTGCCGGCCGGCGGGCTCGACCGGCGCCGCGGCCAAGGCGGCGATCGCCGCCGGGCTGCCCGGGCCACGTCGGCGGCTCGTCGATGTTCACCGTGCGCGACAAGAAGCACAAGCGCGCGCTGCTCTTCAACGGGCCCGCAGCTCGGCTTCTCGGTGCCCGAGCTGTTCGTCGAGCTCGAGGTCCACCGTCCCGGCCTCGACGTGCGCGGCGTCACCGCTCCCGGCGTCCCGGTGATCGGGATCGGCCACAACGCCGACGTCGCCTGGGGGCTCACCTCCGGGCTGTCCGACGAGGACGACCTCTACGCCGAGCGGGCCAACGGCGACAGCTACCGCTTCAAGGGCAAGCTGCGCGCGATGAGCTGCCGCGACGAGCGCTTCGACTACCGCTCGCCGCCGACCGGGCTGCTCGGCCTCGCGGTCGCCGACACGGGCTCGGAGACGCGTGCGCCTGTGCCGCACGCTCCACGGGCCGGTCCAGGCGCGGGCCGGCGGCGTCGCCTACGCGCGCCGCTACGCGATCTGGGGGCGGGAGATCGAGACGCTCCAGGGCCTGGCGGCGATCAACGAGGCGAAGTCGGTCAAGGCCGTGGGCAAGGACACGCTCAAGCTGACCTGGAACGAGAACATCATGGCCGCCGACTCCGGCGGCCACATCGGCTACTGGCACCCCGGGCTCTTCCAGCTGCGCCCGAAGGGCTGGGACGAGCGCCTGCCCTATCCGGGCACGGGCGAGGCGGAGTGGCGCGGCCTGCTCGACCGCCGCAAGGACCCGCACGTGATCGATCCCAAGCAGGGCTGGCTGGCCAACTGGAACAACGTCCCGGCCGCCGGGCGGACGACGGGCGACGCCGAGTCGCCCGAGCGCCTCGACGGCGGCTACCACCGCGTCCACCTGCTGCAGCTCCGGGTCGCCAAGCTCGCGAAGAAGCCGAGCTACGCCGGCGCCAAGCGCGTGATCCAGATCACCGGCACGACCGCGCAGGCGCGGCCCGTGGCCACCGCGCGCCTCAAAGCCGCGCGCAAGGGCTCGAAGGGCGCCGCGCGCACGGTGCTTCAACCGCCTGCTGGCCTGGGACGGCTCGTTCACGCGCGTCGGCGCCGGCAACGTCGTCGACCCGGGCGTGGCGATCTGGGAGGAGTTCAAGAACCAGGCCCAGCGAGCTCGCGCTGGCCCGGCTCGGCGACAAGGGCGGCACGCTCGCGGCGCAGCCGTCGGAGCTCGCACATGTTCGACACGAGCTACGCCGAGGCGTTCGCGCTGCGCACGCTCTCGGACGCCTCGCTGCGGCGCGTGGCGGCCGCCACCGCCGCCGCGCTGACCACGCGCTTCGGGACCGCCGACGCCGACGCGCTGGGGCGAGCCGCGCCGCATGTACCCGCTGACCGCGCAGGGCGCGGCCGACACCCCGGACCTCCCGTTCTTCGACCGCGGGACCTGGGAGGAGTTCGTCGAGCTCGGGAAGTAGCGCGCGGGCGCGCCCTAGAGCCCGTCGAGCTCGGTGAAGTAGCGCACGACCCGGTGGGTGAGCTCGATCGCCGCCCGGGCCTCGGCCGGCAGCGCCGGCGCCGGCGCGGCGGCGATCTCGCGGACGTGGTCGGGCAGGCGGTAGGTCACGTCGCCCAGGCGGCGCAGGGCGACGAGCGTGGCGCGGCGCACCACCGCGGGGTCGGCGGACCACATGACCTCGAAGCAGTTGTCGTCGGGATCCTCGTCTGCTCGTCGGACGGGATCTCCCACCCGGCGATGCAGATCGAGCACGTCGGCGCCTCGCACAGGAACGCCCACTCGCGCGCGCCGGGCTCGAGCGCGGAGACCGGGGACCTCGATCACCCCGCCCGCCTCGCGGATCTCCTCGAAGGAGGCGACGACGACGGCCGCGTCGGTCAGCGCGGCGAGCGCGTGCCAGCGATGCTCGGCCTCGCGGTAGGTCGCCTCGTCCTGGAAGGAGCCGAAGACGAACGCGCCCTCGGCCCGGGACATCGTCTCGTCCTCGAAGGCGCGGGAGAGCTGCAGCAGCACGCGGCGGCGCATCTGACCGCGCCCATCCCCGGCTGGCCGCGCATGGCGGCGAACAGCGTGCGGCCGGTGACCACGCGGGCGCCGCGCACGCGCGAGACCGCCGAGCTGACGCTCTGGCCCTCGTTGCGGGCGCGCACGACGGCGCGCACGTCGGCCAGCTCCTCCTCGGAGTAGCGGCGCTGCCCGCCCGTCGTGCGCGCGGGGGAGGGGAAGGCGTAGCGCTCCTCCCACTTGCGCAGCGTGCCGGCGTCGAGGCCCGCCAAGGCCGCGACCTCACGAATCGAGTATGTGCTGACCGCGCTCTCCTCGTTCGTCGGCGCCCTAGCGCCAGCGCAAGCTCCGCGGCTTCTTGCGCATCCGGATCACCCGAGCCGGCACCCCTGCCGCCACCGCGTTGTCAGGTACGTCCTTCGTCACCACTGCACTGGTACCCAGGACGGCGTTGTCGCCCACCTGCACTCCGCGCAGGACGCACACGCCGTACCCGATCCAGCAGTTGTTGCCGACCCGCACGTCGCGCTTGTAGATCCCCTGCAGGCGGATCGGGCGCTCGACCTCGACGACGCCGTGGTCGAAGTCGATCAGCATCACGCGGTCGGCGAGGATGCACTCGCGGCCGATCGAGACGTGCTGGAAGGCGGAGATCGTGCACTCCTGGCCCATCACCGACTTCGCGCCGAGGAAGACCTCGCCCTCGTGCACGCGGATCTTCGAGTCGTGGCCGATCCACGACCAGCGCCCGAGGTGGAGCTTGGCGCCCTTGCCGATCTCGAGCTTGACGCCGGGGCAGACGAAGCACAGGCCGTCGGTGACGAGGCGGCCGCGGAAGCGCGACCTTGAGGTAGAGCCACTTGACCGTCAGCCGGGCGTAGTCCAGCGAGAGCAGGCGGTTGCGGCGCGCGAAGCGCAGCAAGGCGAGCGGCCCGCCCGATAGCGGCGGCGGCTCGGCGCGCAGCAGATCCGGGCTCGCCGGTGGCGGCGGGAGCGCGACGAGCTCGCTGCCGGCGAGCTCCACGGTGGGTGGCACGACCGGCTCCACGGCGCCGCGATGGTAATACTCGCCGGCTCCATGGCCGACCGAACCGGACTCCCTGGCCGAGCGCCTCGTCGCCGGCGACAAGCGGGCGCTGGCGCGCGGCATCTCCCTCGTCGAGGACGACGACCCCGCCGGCTGGGAGCTCGTCTCCGAGGTCTTCGCGTCAGACCGGGAAGGCCGACGTGATCGGCTTCACCGGCGCGCCGGGCGCCGGCAAGTCCACGCTGCTGTCGGCGCTGGCCAAGCACGAGCGCGCCCGCGACCGCCGCGTCGGGGTGCTCTCGATCGACCCGTCCTCGCCCTTCACGCACGGCGCGCTGCTCGGCGACCGCATCCGCCTGACCGAGCACTTCCTCGACCCGGGCGTCTTCATCCGCTCGATGGCCAACCGCGGCGCGCTGGGCGGCCTGTCGGAGGCCGCGCTGCAGGGCGCGCTGCTGATGGACGCCTCGGGCTGCGACGTCGTCTTCCTCGAGACGGTCGGCGTCGGTCAGGCCGAGGTCGACGTGATCGACCACGCCGACACGGTCGTGCTCGTGCTGATGCCGGGGTCGGGCGACTCGATCCAGGCGCTCAAGGCCGGGGTGATGGAGATCCCGGACATCATCGTCGTCAACAAGGCCGACCACCCGCTGACCGACACGATGGTCCGCGAGATCCGCGGCGTGCTGTCACTGGGCCCCAAGGCCGACTGGCGGATCCCGATCGTCAAGACCGAGGCCGTCCACGGCAAGGGGATCGACGAGCTGATGGAGCGCCTCGACGCCCACCGCGAGCATCTCAAGGAGGCGGGGACGCTCGAGGAGCGCCGCCGGCGCAACCTCATGAACGAGGTGATCGCGATCGCGGCCAACCGCATGCGCCGCGACCTCGTGGCCGCGCTCGACGAGGATCCGACCGTCCAGGAGTTGCTCGACGGCGGTCGTCGCGCGACGGATCGACCCGGCGTCGGCGGCGGCGAAGGTGCTCGAGGCGAGGACCGGGACGCCGGACATCGGCGTCCCGGACGGAAGCGCCTAGGGGGCTAGCCCTGCTCGAGCTTGGCCGACCAGGACACGAGGCCGGACTTGCAGTAGGCCAGCTGCTTCGAGCCCTGGAGCAGCCGGACGGCGCCGCGCCACTTGCCGCTCGCGGTCTTGCTCGACGTGAAGCGGCCGGCGAGCTTGACGTAGACCCGCGTGCTCGTGCCCTTCTTGAGCGTGTCGGTGTAGAAGACGTGCCCGGTGAAGCCGCCCTTGGGGCCGAGCTTCAGCTCTCGAGCGTCGGCGGGGGCCTTGTAGGTGCCCTGCTCGCCGCACCCGGCCGACCAGCGGATCGCGAAGAAGCGCGCGTGCTTGGGCTCCTTCGTGCGGACGGCGACGTTGAAGCCCTGCGAGGTCTTGCCGCTGAAGCGGCCGATCGAGGGCGATGGCGGCGAGCGCGGCCGGCGCCAGCACGGCGAGGCACGCGAAGATGACAAGTGTTTTCCGGACCATGAGAGGCGACTTTAGTGATCGGCGACGGCCCGCGCCATCCCGGGATCGCGCGTGCTCGTCGTCCAGCACGAGCCCGAGGCGCCGCCCGCCGAGCTCGGCCGCGCGCTGGCGGCGGCCGGGCTGGACGCCGACGTCCGCGAGCCGCGCGCCGGCGCCGCGCTGCCGGCCGACACCGCGGGGCTCGCGGGGCTGGCGGTCCTCGGCGGGGCGATGAGCGCCGACGAGGACGCGGCCTATCCGCACCTCGCGGCGACCCGCGCTGCTCATCCGCGACGCCGCGCGGCGCGAGCTGCCCGTGCTCGGGCTCTGCCTCGGCGCCCAGCTCGCGGCGATGGCGCTCGGCGGCGAGGTCCGGCGCGGCGAGGCCGGCTGGGAGATCGGCTGGGCGCGGCTCGCGCCCGCCGGCGACGACCCCGTGGCGGCGGCGCTCGGCGCCGGCGCGCCGCTGTTCCAGTGGCACCAGGACACGTTCGACCCGCCGCCGGGCAGCGTGCCGCTGCTCGACCGGCGGGTCCTACGGATCCCAGGGCTTCCGCCTGGGGTCGGTCTGGGCGGTGCAGGCCCACCCCGAGGTCGACGCCGAGGTGATCGCCGGCTGGTGCGCGATGGACAGCGCCGAGGCCGAGCTCGCCGCCGGCGGGGTCACCACGGCCGAGCTCGTCGAGCCCGCGGCGCGCCACCGGGCGCCGGCCCGGGCGCTGCTCGACGCCTGGTGCGCGGTGGTCGCCGCGCGGCCGTAGCCTGGAACGGGTGCCCGGCGTACGACTGGGGGACCTCGAGAGCAGGCGGCATCGCCCCGGCGCTCTACGCGCTGATCGAGCGCGGCGCCGTCCGCCGTCCCGACCTCGTCGACGGCCTCGACTCCGAGCTCGAGCTGCGCTTCACCGAGGGCTGGCCGCCCGTGCGGGTCGCGTTCTCCCCCGAGGGGATCGTCGTCGCCGACGGCGACGGCGGAGGATCCGGAGACGGCGATCATCGGCCTCGCTGCCGCAGCTCGTCGCGCTGGCCGCCGCCCCGCACGTCAAGGGCTTCCCCGATCCGCGCAAGGGCCGCGGGCGGGCCGCGCTGGGCGCGATCGCGCGCAACGAGGTGCGGATCGAGGGCTCCAGGGCGCTCGCCCGGCGCCTGCTGACCCTGCTGAGCGTCGAGGTCGACTCGGGCCGGTAGCTAGCGGCCGGCGCGCTCGGCCACGGCGACCAGCGTGCGCACGCCCCAGCCCGAGCCGCCGCTGCCCAGGTAGGGCAGGCCGGCGTCCCAGGCGGTGCCGGCGATGTCGAGGTGCGCCCAGGGGACGCCGTCCGTGAAGCGCGACAAGAAGGCGGCGGCGGTCAGCGGCGAGGCCTCGCCGCGCTTGACCGCGGCGTTGCGCAGGTCGGCGTAGCGGCCCTCCATCGCCTTGGCGTAGCGCTGGTGCAGCGGCATGCGCCAGACGAGCTCGCCGGCCGCCGCGGCGGCGGCCTCGACCTCGGCCGCCCAGCCGTCGTCGTTGGCCATCAACCCGGCGTGGACCGAGCCGAGCGCGGTGACGATCCCGCCGGTCAGCGTGGCGATGTCGACGATCCGCTCGACGCCGCGGCGGCGCGCCCACGTCAGGCAGTCGGCGAGCACGAGCCGGCCCTCCGCGTCGGTGTTGTCGACCTCGATCGTCAGGCCCTCGAGCGAGCGGACGATGTCGCCTGGGCGCGTGGCCGAGCCCGAGACGAGGTTCTCCGTCGCGCCGACGACGGCGAGCACCCGGACGCGGGGCGCCGAGCCGGGCCAGCGCGCCCATCGCCTCGAGCACGGCGGCGCCGCCCGACATGTCGAACTTCATCTCGTGCATCTTCGCCGCGCCCTTGAGCGAGTAGCCGCCGGAGTCGAAGGTCACGGCCTTGCCGACGAGGCCGACGAGCGGGCCGGTGGCTTCCGGGTGCTCGTAGGTCAGGGCGATCAGGCGCGGCTCGTTGACGCTGCCGTGGGCGACCGAGGCGAAGGCGCCCATCCCGGCGGCCTCGATCTGGGCCGGGCCGAGGACCTCGACGCCGA
Source organism: uncultured Solirubrobacterales bacterium (assembly GCA_963737395.1). GTDB lineage: Bacteria > Actinomycetota > Thermoleophilia > Solirubrobacterales > Solirubrobacteraceae > JBBQAA01. The sequence goes on from CAVTSQ010000012.1 coordinate 230,766, forward strand.
GGCCGTGCCGGGCCGCGAGCTCGCGCGCGTAGGCGGCGAGCGCCTGCGGCGTCATGTCGTTGGCGGGCGTGTTCTGCAGGTCGCGGCAGGCGTTCTGGGCCTCGGCCAGCACGACGGCACGCGGGACTGAGGTGACAGTCCCCTCAGTCCCATCCGTGCAGACCGTGAGCCGCTCGACGCCGCGGTCGTCTTCGCTGGGCCGCTTGTAGGCCCGGAAGCGGTAGGCGGCGAGCACGGTGCCCTCGACGACCGGGCCGGCGTCGGCGGCGTCGGGCAGGTCCCAGGCCAGGTGGACCGCGCCCATCTCCTGCGCCCGCCCGTGCGCCGCGGCCGCGGCCTCGCGGGCGCGCTCGGCGTCCCAGTCGGCCGGCTTGCCGAGGCCGACGGCGATCCAGCGGCGCTCGCCGTCGCGGCCGGAGGCGAGCTTGCCCAGGCCCCCGCGGGCGTCGGGCCGCGCGCTCTGCTCGCCCTCCCAGACGCCCTCGACGAGGGTGTCGGCGGCGGTCTGCGCGGCCGGGGTGGCGGCGGCGTCGACGTCCATGCTCAATGCGGGGCCCAGGCGTCGTCGCCGTCGGCGCGCGCCTCGACCTGCTTGGGGAGCTTGCCGGCGGCCACGTCGGCCAGCGTCGTGTCCTCGAGCACCTCGCGCAGGCTCGAGCGCACCGCGACCCACACGCGCTGGAGCGGCACCGCCGTGCCCTGCGGCTCGAGCTGGTCGGGCCGTAGGCCGCCCACCGAGGCCAGCGGGCCGTCGACGGCGCGGATCACGTCGGCGATGCTTATCTCCCGCGGGGGCCGGGCGAGCATGTGCCCGCCCTCGGCGCCGCGCCGGCTCTGCACGAGGCCGCCGTGGCGCAACGACGCGAGGATGTGATCGAGGAAGCGCGGAGGGATGTCCTGCGCCCGCGCGATGGTGTCCGCCTTGACCGGCTTGCCGGGCTCGGCGGCCGCCAGCTCTACGGCAGCGCGGACTGCGTAGTCGACGCGGGCGGTGATGCGCACCGGGGCAGTGTGCCGTGCCGGAGCCACAAGATGTCGCCCGGTTCGATCCCGAGCTCGTCGGCCTCGGAGCGCGAGAGCTGCACCTCGACCTCCTCGCCGTCCCCCGTGGAGACCGTCGCGCGCACCTCGAAGCCGACCCAGGCGACCCGGTCGACCATGACCTGATCGGCGCCGTCGGTCGCCTCGTCGAGCAGCTCGAGGTCGTGCGGGCGGGTGGCGATCCCGCGGAAACGGGTCATCGGGCCGACGAAGCCCATGACGAAGTCGCTGGCCGGCCGGTCGTAGAGCTCGGCCGGGCGCGCCGGCCTGCTCGACGGTCCCGACGTTCATGACGACGATCCGGTCGGCGACCTCCATGCGCCTCCTCGCGGTCGTGCGTGACGAAGACGGTGGTGACCTGCATCTCGTCGTGCAGGCGGCGCAGCCACTCGCGCAGGTCGCGGCGGACCTTCGCGTCGAGCGCGCCGAACGGCTCGTCGAGCAGCAGCACGCGCGGGTCGACGGCCAGCGCGCGGGCCAGGGCCATGCGCTGGCGCTGGCCGCCCGAGAGCTGGTGCGGGTAGCGGTCGGCCCAGCCCGACAGCTGCACGAGCTCGAGCAGCTCGTCGACCTTGGCCTTGATCTCCGGCCGCTTGAGCTTGCGGATCGCGAGACCGAAGGCGACGTTGTCGCGCACGTTCATGTGGCGGAAGGCGGCGTAGTGCTGGAAGACGAACCCGACGCCGCGGTCGCGCGCCGGCTGGTTGGTCACGTCGTTGCCGTCGAGCACGACCGTGCCCGAGTCGGGCCGCTCGAGCCCGGCGATGACGCGCAGCAGGGTCGACTTGCCGCAGCCGCTCGGGCCGAGCAGCGCGGTCAGCGAGCCGTCGGGCACGTCGACGGACACGTCCTCGAGGGCGGAGAAGGACCCGAAGGTCTTGGTCACACCGCTGGCGTGGATGGCCATGTGACCTCCTTTCGCTGCTGCAGTCGAACCATCAGGGCAAGGACGATCAGGCCGATGACGACCAGCGTCACCGAGGCCGCGTAGGCGGCGATGAGGTCGAACTCGGAGAAGCGGTCCTCGACGAAGAGCGGGAGGGTCTGGGTCTCGCCGAGGATGCGGCCCGACACGACCGAGACGGCGCCGAACTCGCCGATCGCGCGGGCCGTCGTGAGCACGACGCCGTAGGCGATGGCGGGGAGGATCGCCGGCAGCGTGACGCGGCGGAACGTCTGCCACGGGCCGGCGCCGAGGGTGCTGCGCGGCCTCCTCCTGCTCCTCGCCGACCTCGCGCAGCACGGGCACGGTCTCGCGCGCCACGAAGGGCAGGGAGACGAAGATCGTCGCCAGCGCCATGCCCGGCCAGGAGAAGAGGATCTGATGCCGTGGTCGCCCAGCCACGGGCCCGAACCAGCCCGTGCGGCCGTAGAGCGAGCAGGAGGGCCAGGCCGATCACGACGGGCGGGACGGCGAAGGGGAGGGACGTCACGGCGCCGAGCGGGGCGCGCAGCCAGCGCGGGCCGCGCACGAGCAGCAGCCGGCGAGGCCGATCCCGAAGCACCGCGTTGAGCGGGCACGGCGATCGCCGCCATGAGCAGGGTCAGTCTGCAGCGCGTGCAGCGCGTCGGTCGAGGTGACGCCGTCCACGCGGCGCTGAACCCGTGCTCGAAGGCGCGGCCGAAGACCATGCCCACCGGCCCGAGGACGAGCAGCGCCGCCAGGTAGAGCGAGCACGCCGATGCGCAGCGAGGATCGGGCGCCGGTCTCAGCCGACATGGCGGGCGGCCCTCCGCTCGAAGGCCTCGAGCGCGAGCAGCGCGATCAGGGACAGGACGAGCAGGACGACGGAGACGGCGGCCGCGGCGGACTGGGCGCCGCTCTCGATCTGGCTCGAAGATGAACACCGAGGCGTACTCGGTCTTGAACGGGATGGTTGCCCGGCGATCAGCGTGATCGCGCCGAACTCGCCCAGGGCGCGGGCGAAGGCCAGCGCGATCGCCGGAGAGGATCGCGGGGCGCAGCGAGGGCAGGACGATCCGGCGCACGATCGTGCGGCGGGCCGTGGCGCCGAGCGACGCCGCGGCGGCCTCGACGTCGGGGTCGAGCTCCATGCAGCACCGGCTGCACCGCGCGCACGCCGAAGGGCAGCGTGACGAAGAGCAGCGCGACGAAGATGCCCAGGCGGCTGTAGGCGATGTCGATGCCGAACGGGCGCGCGAGCCGTAGAGCGCGAGCAGCGTCAGGCCGGCGACGATCGTCGGCAGCGCGAACGGGCAGGTCGATCGAGGCCTCGACGGCGCGCTTGCCGCGGAAGCGGTCGCGCACGAGGACCCAGGCGACGGCGGTCCCGACGACGGCGTTGAACGCCGCGGCGAGGACGGAGGCGCCGAGCGTGAGCTGGAGCGCCGAGCTTCGCCTCCGGCGCCCGGTCGCCGCGTGTCCAGAACGTGCTCAGGCCGTCGTCGAAGGCCGAGGACACCAGCGCCGCGAGCGGCAGCAGCACGATGACCGACAGCCAGGTGATCGCGACCCCCGCGGCCAGCGGCCCGCCGCCCGGCGCCAGGGCACCGGCGCGGGAGGTCGCGGGAGCGGGGACGGACGGCGGTCTCAGCCACTGCGTCGAGACGCCGAGGTTCTTCTCGATCGTGGCCAGCACGGAGTTGTCCGGGTCGAAGAACGTCCTTGTTGACCTTCGTCCAGCCGCCGAGGTCGTCGATCGTGAACAGGCCCTTCGGGGTCGGGAAGCGCTTCTTGTCGACCAGCGAGGCGATCACCGGGCGGTAGCCCTTGGCGGCGAACAGCTTCTGCGCCGTGGGCGTGGTGACGAAGTCGAGGAACGCCTTGGCGCCCTTCGGGTTCTTCGCGCCCTTGGTCACGGCCGCGGCCGGGTTCTCGATCAGGATCGTGTCGTCCGGGCGTGACGTAGTCGACCTTCTCGCCCTTCTGCTGCGCGGCGATGGCCTCGTTCTCGTAGGAGATCAGGACGTCGCCCTTGCCGCCGATGAAGGTCTGCAGCGCGTCGCGGCCCGACTTGGGCTGGACCGGGACGTGCTTGAGAGAGCTTGGTCAGGTACTGCTTGGCCTGGGCGGGCGAGTTGCCGGCCTTGACGGCCGCCCCGTAGGCGGCCATGACGTTCCACTTGGCCGAGCCCGAGGAGAAGACGTTCGGCGTGATGACCTGGACGCCCGGCTTGAGCAGGTCGTTCCAGCCGCGTGATGTGCTTCGGGTTGCCCTTGCGGACGACGAGCGTGACGACGGAGTTGGTGACGAAGCCCTTGGTCGGGGTGGTGGTCCAGTCCTTGTCGACGAGGCCCTCGTCGACGAGCTTGTCCATGTCCGGGGCCAGGGAGAAGGCCACGTAGTCGGCGGGCAGGCCGGCGATCACGGCGCGGGCCTGGTCGCCCGAGGGGCCGTAGGACTGCGAGAACGTCGCGCCCTTGCCGGCCGAGGTCTTCTGGAAGGCGCCGATCACGGACTTGTAGGCGTCCTGCGGCGTCGAGTAGGCGACGAGGGAGATGCGCCCGGCCGAGCCGCCGGAGGAGCCGGAGGAGGACGAGCCACCCCCGCGGGAGTCGTTGCCGCAACCGGCGACGCCGAGGACGGCGACGGCGAGGACGGCGAGGGAGGAGAGTCGAAGGGTCATGGGCGGCGACTATATCGGTATAGATGACCGGGTTTGTCAAGATTGCCGGAGGGGTCTGGCGAATTCGGCCGCTGTGCGTAGATTGGGGCCATGCCCAAGACCGTCATCCTCTCTGCCGCACGCACCCCCATCGGCAAGCTCGGCGGGGGCCTGTCCTCGCTCGACGCCACCGAGCTCGGGGGCCGCGCGATCGAGGCCGCGCTGGAGCGCGCCGAGGTCGCCCCCGACCAGGTCGAGCACGTCGTGATGGGCCAGGTGATCCAGGCCGGCCAGGGCCAGATCCCCTCGCGCCAGGCGCAGATCAAGGCCGGGATCCCGAAGGACGTCTCCTCCGAGACGATCAACAAGGTCTGCGCCTCGGGCATCCGCGCCGCCGGCATCCTCGACTCGGCCATCCGCGCCGGCGACCTCAACGTCGCCGTGGCCGGCGGCATGGAGTCGATGAGCAACGCGCCCTACCTGCTCAAGCAGGCCCGCTTCGGCTTCCGCATGGGCGACGGCAAGGCCATCGACGCGATGATCAACGACGGCCTCACGAACCCCTTCAGCGGCAAGCACATGGCCGAGGAGGCCTCGGAGGTCGCCGAGGAGCTCGAGATGACCCGCGCCGACATGGACAAGTGGTCGCTGCGCTCGCACGAGCTCGCCGTCAAGGCCACCGACGAGGGCCGCCTGCCCGAGGAGATCGTCACCGTGACGGTCAAGGGCAAGAAGGGCGACACGACCGTCGAGGTCGACGAGGCCCCGCGCCGCGACGCCTCGCTCGAGGCGCTCGCGAAGCTCAAGCCGATCTTCAAGGAGGACGGCACCCACACGGCCGGCAACGCCCCGGGCGTCAACGACGGCGGCGGCGCGCTCGTGCTCGCCTCCGACGAGTGGGCCGCGGCCAACGACCGCACGCCGCTGGCGACGATCGTCGCCCAGGCGCAGGTCGCCGACGACTTCGCCTACCTGGCGCGCACGCCGGGCGCCGCGGCCAAGGTCGCGCTCGAGAAGGCCGGCCTGACGGCCGACGACATCGACGTCTGGGAGATCAACGAGGCCTTCGCCTCGGTGACGCTGAACTCGATCCGCGTGCTCGGCATCGACGAGGACAAGGTCAACGTCAACGGCGGCGCCGTCGCGCTCGGCCACCCGATCGGCGCCTCGGGCGCCCGCATCCTCGGCTCGCTCGTGCTCGAGCTGCGCCGCCGCGGCGGCGGCCTCGGCTGCGCGGCGATCTGCTCGGGCGGCGGCCAGGGCGACGCGGTGATCGTGGAGGTCGCCTCCTGACGCGCGGGACCGAGGTGACAGGCACCTCAGTCCGTCGCCACCTCGTACCGTCGGAGGGGTGAGCCGCCAGGCCGCCTTCTTCGATCTCGACCGCACCCTGATCGCGGGGTCGTCGGCCTACCACTTCGGGCGGGCGGCCCGTCGCGCCGGGATGATCACCCGCCGGCGGCTCGCCGCCGACGCCTGGGCCAACATCAAGTTCCGGCTCAACGGCTCGACCGACGCCTCGACCGACCAGCTCAAGGAGCGCCTGGCCGAGTCGATCGGCGGCGTGCGCGCGGCGCGATCTGGCCCGCCTGGCGCCCGACGTGCTCGCCGGCGTGCTGCCGCTGCTCTACCGGCCCGTGCTCGAGGAGGCCTGGCGCCACCAGGACGAGGGCCGGCTCGTCTACATCGTCACGGCGGGCTCGCACGACCTCGCCGAGCTCATGGCCATCGTGCTCCAGCTCGACGGCGGGATCGGCTTTCGCTCCGAGGTCGTCGACGGCGTCTACACCGGCCGGCCCGACGGCCCGTTCACCTACCGCGAGGGCAAGGCCGTGGCGATCCGCGAGCTGGCCGCCGCGCGAGGACATCGACCTCGCGGGCTCGTGGGCCTACTCGGACTCCGAGTCCGACCTGCCGATGCTCCGCGTCGTCGGCAACGCGGTGGTCGTCAACCCCGACCGCGAGCTCGGCCGGGTGGCCAAGCAGGAGGGCTGGCGCGTGATGCGCTTCGAGCGCCTCGGGCACAAGCTCGGCGTGGGGGTGGCGCTCGTCGCCGCCGGGGTCGCGGGCGGCCTGGTGGCACGCAGCCGGTAGCGCCGGACACGCTGTCCGCCGCCTAAACTCCGGCCATGGCCGCCACACGGCAGACGCCGCTCGAGGGCTGGGAGGAGGCCTACGCCTCCACGCCCGAGCGCGACGCCGAGTTCTCGACGATGTCGGGCGTCCCGATCAAGCCGCTCTACACGCCCGACGACGTCGGCGACTTCGACGAGCGCATCGGCTATCCGGGCGCCGCGCCCTTCACCCGCGGCGTCTACCCGTCGATGTACCGCGGCCGGCTGTGGACGATGCGCCAGTTCAGCGGCTTCGGCACGGCCGAGGAGACCAACGAGCGCTTCCACTACCTGCTCGCCCACGGGCAGACCGGCCTGTCGACCGCCTTCGACATGCCGTCGCTGATGGGCCACGACTCCGACTCGGACCGCTCGCTGGGCGAGGTGGGCCGCGAGGGCGTCGCGCTCGACACGCTCGACGACATGGAGCGCCTGTTCGAGGGGATCGACCTGGCCAAGGTCTCGGTCTCGATGACGATCAACGCGCCCGCGGCGATCATGCTCGCCTTCTACGTCGTCGCCGCCGAGGACAAGGGCATCGGCCCCGAGAAGCTCGCCGGGACGATCCAGACCGACATCCTCAAGGAGTACATCGCCCAGAAGGAGTGGTGCTTCCCGGTCGACCCGGCGATGCGCCTGGTCGGGGACATGATCGAGTGGTGCGCCGCCGAGATGCCGCGCTGGCACCCGGTCTCGATCTCGGGCTACCACATCCGCGAGGCCGGCTCGACGGCCGCGCAGGAGCTCGCCTTCACGCTCAAGGACGGCCTGACCTACGTCGAGCAGGCGGTCGCGCGCGGGATGGACGTGGACGACTTCGCGCCGCGCCTGTCGTTCTTCTTCAACGCGCACATCGACTTCTTCGAGGAGATCGCCAAGTACCGCGCGGCCCGCCGCATCTGGGCCCGCGAGCTGAAAGGTACGTTCGGCGCCAAGAACCCCAAGAGCTGGCTGATGCGCTTCCACACGCAGACGGCCGGGGTCTCGCTGACCGCCCAGCAGCCGCTCAACAACATCGTCCGCACGGCGATCGAGGCGCTGGCCGGCGTGCTCGGCGGCACCCAGTCGCTGCACACCAACTCGTTCGACGAGGCGCTCGCGCTGCCGACCGAGGAGGCCGTGCGCGTCGCCCTGCGCACCCAGCAGATCATCGCCCACGAGACGGGCGCCACGACGACGATCGACCCGCTCGGCGGCTCCTACTTCGTCGAGTCGCTGACCGACGAGATGGAGCGCCAGGCCTACGAGTACTTCGCCAAGATCGACGAGCTCGGCGGCATGGTCGAGGCCGTCAAGCAGGGCTTCCCGCAGCGCGAGATCGCCGACGCCGCCTTCCGGTACCAGACCGAGGTCGAGGACGAGAAGCGGCTGCTCGTCGGGCGTCAACTCCTACCGCGAGGGCTCCGAGAACGACGACCTGCCGCTGCTGCGCATCGATCCCGCGCTGGAGACCAAGCAGCTCGAGCGCCTCGAGCGCTCCAAGGCGCGCCGCGACGACGCGCCGGTGGGCGCGGCGCTGAGCGCGCCTGCAGCAGGCCGCCAGGGACGAGGTCAACCTCATGCCGCTCCTGCTCGACTGCGCCCGCGCGCACTGCACCGAGGGCGAGATCGTCCGCGCGCTGCAGGAGGTCTGGGGCACCTACACCGAGGCCCCGGTCTTCTAACGGCTCTAGACTCGCCGCCGCAATGGCCTCCTCCGGTTCCAAGATCCGCGTCGTCGTCGCCAAGCCCGGGCTGGATGGGCACGACCGCGGCGCCAAGATCATCGCGCGCGCCCTGCGCGACGCGGGCATGGAGGTGATCTACACCGGCTTGCATCAGACGCCGGAGCAGATCGTGGCCACGGTGATCCAGGAGGACGCCGACGCGGTCGGCCTCTCCATCCTCTCGGGCGCGCACATGACGCTCGTCCCCAAGGTGATCGAGCTGCTCGAGGCCGAGGGCGCCGGCGATGTCGTCGTGACCGTCGGCGGGACGATTCCCGCCGACGACATCGACGAGCTCAAGGGCAAGGGCGTGGCCGAGGTGTTCACGCCCGGCGCGACCACGCAGGAGATCATCGACTACATCCAGGGCGCCGTCGGCGCCTCGGCGTAACCGGGACCACACGATGTCGTGTGACCCCGCGCACGCTCCCTCAGCGCACGGCGTCCGTACCCCGATTGACTCGTCAGTCAACGCGGTAGACTGCCGCCCGCTCCGAAGCTCCTAGGAGGAACGAACACGTGAAGATCTGCGTCCTGGTGAAAGAGGTCCCGGACGCCGCCGTCGAGAAGCGCATCGATGCGTCGACGGGGCGAATGGACCGTTCGGGTGAGAAGAACCTCAACCCGTACGACACGCACGCGATCGAGGCCGCCATGCAGATCAAGGAAGGCGGCGAGATCGAGGTCGACGAGGTGGTGGCGGTGACGATGGGTCCGGATTCGGCCCAGCGCGCGCTCCACAAGGCCGTCTCGCTCGGCGCGGACCGCTCGGTCCACCTGGCCGACGAGGCCCTGGCCGGCTCCGACGTCGCCGCGACCGGCTACGCGCTGGCCACGGTGCTCGAGAAGGAGTCCCCCGACCTCGTGCTGCTCGGCCAGCAGTCCGACGACGGCGAGTGCTACACGATCGGCGCCGTCGTGGCCGATCACCTGAAGATGCCCTCGCTGACGCAGGTCATCCAGATGGACGTCGCCGAGGGCAAGCTGCGCTGCGAGCGCCAGGCCGAGTACGGCTACGACACCGTCGACGTCGCGCTTCCCGCGGTCATCTCCGTCGGCGACGCGATCAACGAGCCGCGCTACCCGTCGCTCAAGGCGATCATGGGCGCCAAGAAGAAGCCGCTCGAGAAGCTCGGCACCGGCGACGCCGGGATCGACACCGGCCTCGTCGGCGGCGAAGGCTCCCGCGTCGACTGCGGCGACTTCACCGAGCCGCCCTCCAAGGAGGCCGGTCGCATCATCGAGGACGAGGACACCGCCGAGACGGTCGAGCAGATCGTCGCCTGGCTCGACGAGAGGAAGCTGATCTAGATGGCCGACATCCTCACCTACGTCCTCCACTTCGAGGGCGCCTTCAACAAGAACTCGCTCGGCGCCGTGTCCGAGGCCGCGAAGCTGGCCAAGGAGATCGGCGGCGAGGCCCACGCGGTCGTCGTCGGCGGCGACGACTCTGACCGACGACCTGTGCGGCACGCTCGGCACCTACGGGGCGACCAAGGTCTTCCGCGGCAAGGGCCCCGAGGGCCTCGCGCAGCCCGTCGTCGACGTGATGGCCAAGGTCATCGACGACGGCGGCCACGGCTACGCGCTGTTCGGCGGCGGCCTGCTCGGCTTCGAGATCGGCGCCGGCCTGGCCGCGCGCAAGCAGGCCGGCGTGACCATGGAGGTCACCGGCATCAAGGCCGAGGACGGCAAGCTCGTCGCCGAGCGCCCGATCCTCCAGGACTCGAAGATCTCCCGCTCGAAGTACCGCGGGGACCTCGGGATCATCATCGGCCGGATCAACGCCTTCGAGGTGGAGGAGTCCGGCTCCGGAGCCGCGGAGGTCGTGGACGTCGACGTCGAGCTCTCCGACTTCTCCAACCAGTGCACGATGGTCCAGCGCGGCGAGCAGCGCGGCGCCGACGTGGACATCGAGGGCGCCGACATCCTCGTCGCCGGCGGCCGCGGCCTGGGCAAGGCCGAGGGCTTCGAGACGCTCGAGGAGCTCGCCGGCACGCTCGGCGGCGCCGTCGCCGCCACCCGCGCGGTGGTCGACGCCGGCTGGTACCCCTACGCGGCGCAGATCGGCCAGACGGGCAAGACCGTCGCGCCGAAGCTGTACCTCGCGGCGGGGATCTCCGGCGCGATCCAGCACAAGGTCGGCATGCAGTCCTCGGAGAACATCGTGGCGATCAACAAGGACTCGAACGCCCCGATCTTCGAGTTCTCCGACCTCGGCATCGTGGGCGACCTGAACAAGATCGTCCCCAAGCTCAACGAGGCCCTCAAGGCCAAGAAGGGCGGCTGAACCACATGGCGACGTCTCACAACGGAAACGGGAACCGGCCCCACGCGCCGAGCGAGTTCCCGCCGCCCGTCGACTCCCCGGACGAGTTCGTCAAGCGCGAGCTCGACGCCGAGGACGAGCGGATCGAGGTGGGCGTCGCCATCGTCGGCGGCGGGACGGCCGGGCTGGCCACGGCCAACCGGCTGCTCCAGCTCCTCGGCGACGACCCCGAGACGATGGAGAAGCTCGGCGAGGTCCCGGTCGCGGTGATCGAGAAGGCCAAGACGTGCGGCGGGCACAACCTGTCCGGCGCCGTCATGCGGCCCGACCCGCTGCTCGAGCTGTTCCCCGACATGACGCGCGAGGACTGGCGCAAGCAGGGCTTCGCCTACGGCGAGGTGGAGAAGGAGGGGGTCTACATGCTCCCGAGCGCCAAGACGGCGCTGCGCATCCCGACCCCGCCGCCGTTCAAGAACCACGGCAACGAGGTCATCTCCGTCTCGGCGCTGGCCCGCTTCCAGCAGCAGCAGGCCGAGGAGGGCGGCGCGTACATCCTCACGGAGACCGCCGCCAGCCACCTGCTCGTCGAGGACGGCCACGTCCGCGGCGTCCGCTCGGGCGACAAGGGCCGCGGCAAGGACGGCCAGCCGCTGGGCAACTTCGAGCCCGGCGCCGACGTCACGGCCAAGGCCACGGTCCTCGCCGAGGGCTGCTGGGGCCACCTGACCGGCGCCGCGATCCGCGAGTTCGACCTCGGCGAGAACCGCGAGCCGCAGGTCTGGGAGCTCGGCGTCAAGGAGATCTGGAAGGTCCCCAAGCCGCTGGACCGCGTGATCCACACGATCGGCCCGTGGCCGCTCAAGCTCTCGGCCAAGTACGGCCAGATCGGCGGCACCTGGATCTACCCGATGAAGGACGAGAAGACCGGCGACGACCTCGTCTCGATCGGCTTCGTCGTCGACCTCGAGTACGCCGACGCCACCACCTCGGCGCACGACCTGCTCCAGCTCTTCAAGCACGCACAAGCTGGTGCGCAAGATCCTCGAGGGCGGCGAGCGCGTCGGCTGGGGCGCCAAGGCGCTGCCGGGCGGCGGCTACTGGTCGATGCCCAAGCTGACGATGCCCGGCGCCCTGCTCGTCGGCGACGCCGGCGGCATGGTCGACACGGTGGCGCTCAAGGGCGTCCACCACTGCATCAAGTCGGGCATCATCGCCGCCGAGACGATCTACGAGGGGCTCAAGCGCGGCCAGACGAGCTTCCCCGCCTACGAGGACGCGATCGAGCAGTCCTCGGTGGGCAAGGAGCTCTACGCGGTGCGCAACACGCGCCAGCCGTTCCAGAAGGGCTTCATCAAGGGCGGCCCGCTCGTCAACCTGCAGATCGCGACCAAGGGCAAGCTGCCCGGCCGCCTGTCGTGGCATCGCAACGACGACAAGCCGATGTTCGTGGGCAACACGAAGGACCGCTATCCCAAGCCGGACGGGAAGTACACCTTCGACAAGCTCTCGAGCGTCTTCATCTCGGGCAACGCGACCCGCGACGACGCGCCCAACCACATCCGCGTGCAGAAGCACGTGCCGCGGGAAGTGGCCGAGACGTGGGCGTGGATGTGCCCGGCCGGGGTCTACGAGATCCCGGACGACGCGCCCGAGACCGGTCCGGTCGACGTCGTCGTGAACTACACGAACTGCGTGCAGTGCGGCGCGATCACCGCCAAGGGCGGCCGCCTGACGGTCCCCGAGGGCGGCGACGGGCCGCTCTACCAGGTCACCTAGGCGCTGAGCGGGGAAAAGTTCAGCGTGGGGGCGCAACCTTTGCCCGCCTACGCTGTTCTTTGACACGTCATGCGCATCCTGGCCATCTTCCTCGTCACCGCCGGCCTGCTCGCCGCGGGCCTGTCCGGCTCGGCCCGGGCCGCCGGCCTGCCCGTCAAGGCCAAGCTCAGCGCGTGCCAGCCGTCGCTGGATCCGATCAACCGCTCGTTCGACACGGACGCGGCGATGCGGCGGATCAAGGGCACGAAGCGGATGGGGATCTCCTTCACCATCCAGCGGCGCAAGCCCGGCCAGAAGCGCTACCACACGTTCAACGGCGGCGCCGGGTTCGGCGTCTTCTTCAAGAGCAAGAAGGGCGTCGGCCTCTACCGCTACTCGCGTACGACGAACGGCCTGACGACGGTCCCCGCCTACTACCGCATGCGGGTCGGCTTCCGCTGGTACGGCGTCGGCGGCAAGACGCTCCGGACCGCCCACCGCAACACCGCGTCCTGCCACCAGCCCGACCTGCGCGCCGATCTCGTGGTGCGCAAGCCCACGGTGACCGCCGCAGCGCCACGACCGACGTCTACGCGTTCCGCGTGGCCAACCGCGGCCACGACACGATCACGACGCCGTTCGACGTCTCGTTCACGCTCGGCAACGGGGTCGCGCGGCCCACGCGCACGGTGACCCGGAACCTGGCGCCGGGCCAGAGCGTCCGCATGCAGTTCAGCGGGGCCAAGTGCGCCACCGCGGGCCCGCCCACGGTGGTCCTCGACACCCAGGATTCGGTGTCCGAGGCGCGCGAGGCGAACAACCGCTTCACCTTCACCTGCCCCTAGGCCTCCGGGCCGTTCCGAGGGCGCCGGGGCGCTTGGGCTCAGGGCTACACTTCAATTCATGAAGCGCGACATCCATCCGACCTACTCCGAGGTGAACGTTCGCTGCACGTGCGGCAACGAGTTCACCACGCGCTCGACCCAGGGCGACATCCACGTCGAGATCTGCTCCAACTGCCATCCGTTCTACACGGGCCGGCAGAAGCTGGTCGACACCGGCGGTCGCGTCGAGCGCTTCCAGCGGCGCGTGGCCAAGAGCCGCCCCCGCAGCGGCTCCGCCGCCTAGCACCAGCACCAGGGCCTCGCCTTGAGCGCCACCCGCCTACCGGACGGACGCCTGATGGCGACCAAGGACGCACCGGTGGGCGGGCAGGCCGTGCTCGAGGGCGTGATGATGCGCGGCGTCTCCACGTGGGCCGTCGCCGTCCGCACGCCCGACGGGCAGATCTCCGTCGAGGCGTTCCCGCTCGTCTCGTGGCTGAAGAAGCACCGCGTGCTGCGCCTGCCGCTCGTGCGCGGCGTCGTCGCGCTGGCCGAGTCGCTGAAGATCGGCTTCTCGGCGCTGCAGATCTCGGCCAACAAGCAGCTCGAGGCCGAGGGCGAGGAGCCCCAGGAGATCGGCAAGGGCGCGTGGATCGGCACGATGGTGCTGGCGCTCGCGCTGGCCGTCGGCCTGTTCTTCGTCGTCCCCGTCGGGCTGACGAGCCTGATCAAGGACCAGCTCGACTCCTCGATCCTCTTCTGGCTGGTCGAGGGCCTCGTCCGCACGGCGATCTTCCTCGGCTACCTGGTGGCCCTGTCCCGTCTCCGGGATCTACGCCGCGTGTTCGAGTACCACGGCGCCGAGCACAAGACGATCGCCTGCTACGAGGCGGGCGAGCCGCTCACGCCGCCGAACGCCGACCGCTTCAGCCGCCTGCACCCGCGCTGCGGCACGAGCTTCCTGCTGATCGTCATGATCGTGGCGATCTTCGTCTTCGCGCCGATCGGGCTGCCCTCCTGGTGGATCCTCGTGCTGACGCGGATCGTCGGCGTGCCGGTCATCGCCGGGATCTCCTTCGAGATCATCAAGTGGGCCGGGCGCAACCGCGGCAAGGCGTGGGTGCGCGTGGTCATGTGGCCCGGGCTCCAGCTCCAGCGGCTGACGACCCGCCCGCCCGACCACGAGGAGCTCGCCGTGGCGATCGCCGCGCTCGAGGCAGTGCTCGCCGTCGAGACGCCGGGGGAGGCCTCCGCCGAGGATCTCGTGGGGGTCGAGGTCGTCGCCTGATCCGCTCGGGCTCGAGCCGGCGCAGATGCGCCGGCTGGCGCACCGCGTCGTCGACCTCGTGCTCGACCACGCCGAGGGCGTCGCCGACGGGCCGCCGATCCGCACCGGGGATCCGGAGGCGCTGACCGCCGTCCTCGCCCGGCCGTTCGCCGAGGCGCCCGGCGATCCCGACGCCGCGCTCGACGAGCTCGCCACCGTCGCCTTCGCGCACATGCAGCAGATGACCCATCCGCGCTTCCTCGCGCGGATCCCGAGCCCGGCCGCCTTCGCGGGGATCCTCGGCGACTGGATGAGCACCGGCTTCAACGCGATCGGCGCCTCCTGGGCCGGCGGCTCGGGACCGACGACGCTCGAGCTCGCGGTGCTCGAGTGGCTGCGCTCCGAGCTCGGCCTGCCGGCCGGCACCGAGGGGATCTTCCTGTCCGGCGGCTCGCTGGCCTCGCTGACCGGGCTGGCCGCCGCCCGGCTCGAGCGCGGCCCCGGCGCGGTCTACCTCTCCGACCAGGCGCACTCGTCGATCCCGCGCGCGCTGCGGGCGCTGGCCTTCGACGACGTACGCGTGCTGCCCAGCGACGACGAGGGCCGGCTCGCGGTGGCGACCGTCGAGGCGGCGATCGCGCGCGACCGCGCCGCGGGGGTGCGGCCGGGGATCCTGATCGCGACCGCGGGCACGACGAACACCGGCGCGGTCGATCCGCTGCCCGCCCTGGCCGACCTCGCCGCGACGGAGGGGCTGTGGCTCCACATCGACGGCGCCCACGGCGCCGCCGCCGCGCTGTGCCCGGCCGGGCGCGCCGCGCTGGCCGGCCTGGAGCGCGGCGACTCCGTGGTCCTGGACCCGCACAAGTGGCTCTTCCAGCCCTACGACGCCGGCGTGCTGCTCGTCCGCGAGCCGGGCGTCCTGGTCCGCGCCTTCGCCATGCACCCCGAGTACCTCGCCGACGTCGTCGCCCAGAGTGGCGAGATCGACCTGCGCGACCGCACGCTCGAGCTCTCGCGCCGGGCGCGCGCGGCCAAGCTGTGGCTGACCCTGCGCGTGCACGGGGCCGCGGCCCTGCGCGACGCCGTCGCGCGCGGCATCGAGCTCGCCGAGCACGTGCAGGCGCGCATCGAGGCCGACCCGGAGTGGGAGCTCGTCACCCCGGCCCAGCTCGCGATCGTCACCTTCCGGCGCCGGGGCGCCGACGACGAGGCGCATCGCCTCCGCGCCGCGGAGATCACCGCCGACGGCTGGGCCGCGGTCAGCCCGACGACGCTCGGCGGCCGCACGGTCTACCGGCTCGTGACGATCCACCCGCTGACGAGCACGGAGGATCTCGACCGCCTCCTCGCACTGCTCGCGGACGTCGGTTCCGTCGGCTAGCATCGCCGCCGCCCGTGAGCATCGAGCTGCGCCTCTACGTCTCGCGCCAGTCCGTGCGCTCCCGCGGTGCGATCGCCATGCTCGAGACGCTCCGCGGCCCGATCGACGAGGCCGGAGGCACGGTCGAGGTCGTCGACGTGACCGAACGGCCGGAGCTCGCCGAGGCCGACCGGATCCTCGCCACCCCGACCCTCGTGCGCCGCCGTCCCGAGCCACCGCGGCGCATCGTCGGGGACGTCAGCGACGTCCAGCTGCTGCTCGCCCGGCTCGACCTCCCCTCGGACTTCCTGGAGCACGCATGAGACTCGACGAGGCCCGCCCGGGCGTTCCCCGCATCCCGAGCGGCGTCTCGGGCTTCGACCTGCTCTCGTTCGGCGGCATCCCGGCCACCCGCACGACGCTCGTCTCGGGCTCGGCGGGCGCGGGCAAGACGACCTTCGCGATCCAGTTCCTCCTCGGCGGCGTGTGGGAGGAGGGCCAGAACGGCGTGCTCGTGACGTGCGAGGAGCCGCCGGAGGACATCCAGAGCAACGTGGACTCGTTCGGCTGGTCGCTCGACGAGCTCGTCGCCGGGGGCCGGCTGGCGATCGTGGACGCCTCGCCCCAGCCCGAGAGCTTCGACGAGGAGGTCGGCGACTTCGACTTCTCCGCGCTGCTGGCGCGGATCGAGGCCGAGGTCCGGCGCGTCGGCGCCCAGCGCCTCGTGCTCGACTCGGTCAACGCGCTGTTCGGCCAGTTCCGCTCGCCGAGCGCGGTGCGCCGCGAGCTGCAGCGCGTGCTCGCGTGGTCCAAGCGGCTCGGGCTGACGACGGTCGTCACCACCGAGCGCACCGAGGAGTACGGGCCGATCGGCCGCTACGAGGTCGAGGAGTTCGTCGTCGACTGCGCCGTGATCCTGCGCAACCCGTTCGACGGCCAGCGCCGGCGCCGGACGATCGAGATCCTCAAGCTCCGCGGCGGCAACCACCGCAAGGGCGAGTTCCCGTTCACGATCCAGGGCAGCGGCGGCATCGAGGTGATCCCGCTCTCGGCCGTCGAGCTCGAGAAGCCGGCGTCGCGCAAGCCCGCGTCACCTGGGCAACACCGGCCTGGACGCGATGCTCGGCGGCGGCATCTTCTCCGACTCGATTCTGCTCGTCTCCGGCGCGACCGGGACGGGCAAGACCTGCATGGTCTCCGAGTTCATGCGCCCGGTCGTCGAGCAGGAGGAGCGCGGCCTGCTGATGACCTTCGAGGAGTCGCACGACCAGATCCTGCGCAACGCCTCGGGCTGGAACGTCGACCTGGCCGCGGCCGAGGCCGCGGGCCGCCTCGAGGTGCTCTCCGTGTACCCGGAGCGCATGGGCCTCGAGGACCTGCTGATCGCGCTCAAGCGCACGATGGACCGGTTGCGCCCGACGCGCGTCTCGATCGACTCGCTGACCGCGCTGGAGCGCATCTCGACCCCGCGCGCCTACCGCGAGTTCATCGTCGGCCTGGTCACGCTGCTCAAGGAGTCCGAGACCTTCGCCCTGCTCACCTACACGGCGTCGTCGCTGCTCGGCGGCGACTCGGTGACCGAGGCCTACATCTCGACGATGAGCGACGGGATCTTCCTGCTGCGCTACGTCGAGCAGGACCGGGAGATCCGCCGCGCCGTCGCCGTGCTGAAGATGCGCGGCTCCCGTCACGATCTCTCCGTGCGCGAGTACACCATCACCGGCGACGGGATGAGCATCGGCGAGCCCTACAGCGGGGGCACCGACTTCCTCGGGCCCGCCACCGGGCACGGGACGCCCTCGACCGAACCCAAGCAGCCCCGCTTCGCCCCGCCGACCCAGTGAGCCTTCCCGACTTCCGGCTTCGGGTCGCCGCTCGTCACGACCCGCGACGCGCTCGCCGACGAGCTGCGGGCCGACGCCGACTTCGAGGTCGTCGAGGTCGCGGCGCGGCCCGAGACGCTCGCCGACGGGGCCGAGGCCGTCCTCGTCGACGCCCGGCTGGACCTGGACGCCGCGCTGCGGCGCCTGCGCGAGGGCCATCGCGACGCCCCGGTGGTCGCCGTCGGCGTCGCCTCCGACGCGGCCCATCGGGTCCACCGGCTCGGCTACGACGGCGTCTTTCCCGCCGGCGTGCCGACGCTCGGGCGGCTCGGGGGCGTGGTCCGCCGCGCGCTCGCGTCCCGCGAGCTCGAGCGCAGCGAGCTGATCGCGGCGCTGGCCGCCAACCAGGACGCGGCGGCGGCGACCGACGCGAGCCTGCGCGCGCTCGTCGACGCCCACGCCGACGGCATGCTCGTCGTCGACCACGACGGCGTGATCCACTTCGCCAACCCGGCCGCCCGGGTCCTGCTCGGCGAGAGCGAGGGGACGCTCGAGGGCACCGACTTCGGCCTGCCGCTCGGGGCCACCGGGGTCCAGGACGTCGATCTGCTGGTCGCCGGCGAGCCGCTCGTGGCCGAGCTGCGCACGGTCAACATCACCTGGGACGGGCAGCCGACCGTCCTGTGCCTGTTGCGCGACGTGACCGAGCGCCGCCGCCAGGAGGCCGAGCTGCGGTTGACCGGCGAGGCGCTCGACGCCGTGCTCGCGACGATCCCCGACGCGGTCGTGGAGCTCGACGCGCGCCGGCGCGTGGTGCGCTGGAGCGCGAGCGCGCAGGACCTGCTCGGCTGGAGCGCGGCCGAGGCCCGTGGTCTGCGCTGCCCGTTCCTCGACGACGCGGCGCTCGAGCGCCTCGCGGCCGAGCCGCGGACCGAGCGCCTCGAGGTCCGGCCGCGGGCCGGCGACCCCCGGCCGGCGCTGGTCACGAGCCGCGGCCTGATCGACGACCACGTCCTGCTCGTGCTCTCGCCCGCCCCGGGCGCGGGCGCCTAGTCCGCCGTCTCGAGGAACGTCGGCGTCGCGCGGACGCGGCCGCCCTCCTCGCGCAGGCGATGAGCGGCGCCCGTTGCGGCCGGGCCGGCCGTCGCGAGCTCCTCGGCCGCGAGCTGCAGGTTCGAGGCCAGCCACGCCAGCGGGAAGCCGCGGGACTCGAGGACGCGGGCCAGCCAGGAGATCTGCGACTCGAGGTCGGCGTGCCCCGCGTCGTCGCGGACCGCCCAGGCGAGGATCCAGCGGTTGTCGTGCTCGCACCACAGCCGCCCGTTGTCCCCGTAGCGCTCGAGCTCCTCGGGGTGGCCCTCGAAGTGGCGGCGGCAGATCTCGCGGGCGATCGGCGGCAGGTCGATCTCGGTGCCGTCGCCCAGCGTGGCGGTGGCCGGCGGCTCGGCGCCCTTGGGCGGCGGGTTGGTCTCCCTCACTCCGCGACGACCTCGTAGGTGCGCAGGTGCTCGAGGCGCTCGAGCGTGATCGCGGCGTCGAGGTCGTCCGGCACGCGATCGTGCGAGCGGCGGTGCGCCGTGCTCTTCATGTAGGCCGAGAAGCACTCGCGGTCGCGCCAGCGCGAGACCATCAGCATCTCCCCGGCGTCGCGGTCGGACTGCCAGACCTGCAGATCGACGAATCCGTCGAAGTCGTCGACGAGTCCGAGCCGGTCGCGAAACGCCCCCACGAGCTCGGCTTCGCGCCCCTCGGAGACGCGCAAGCGTGAGACCGAGACGTACATCCGTGCCACCATATCCCGATGCCTGTGGCGGATATCCACGAACGGTTCCTGGCCGCGCTGCTCGCCGCCGACGCCGTCGCCGCCGGCGAGGTCGTGCGCGAGGCGCTCGCAAGTGGGATGGACGGCTACGGGGTGCTCGACGACGTGCTCGCGCCCTCCCTGTACGAGGTCGGCCGGCGCTGGGAGCTCGGCGAGGTCTCGATCGCCGACGAGCACCTGGCCACGGCGATCGCCCACCGGGTGCTCGTCGCCGTCTATCCGGTGCTCGTCGAGGCCGATCCGCGCACCCGCGAGCGGGTGCTGATGGCCGGCGCCGAGGGCGAGGAGCACGTGCTCGGGCTGCGCATGGCGGCCGACGTCCTCGAGGGCGCCGGCTTCGACGTGCAGTTCGCGGGCGGGGCGCTGCCGCTGCACGCGCTGCTCCAGGCGATCGATCGCCACCGGCCGCGGATCGTCGGGCTCTCGGCCACCTTCGCGGTCGATCGCGGCGCGTTGCGCGACGCGGTCAAGACCCTCCGCGCCGAGATGCCGGAGGTCGGGATCCTGCTCGGCGGCGCCGCCGCCGCGGGCTTCGCCCCGGTCGCCGGCATGAAGGTCGCGCGCACGGCCCGCGAGGTCGTGCCCGCGACCGAGCGGCTGCTGGCCGAGCTCGGGCCGGTGCCGACGGCCGCCTGAGGCCCGGCTCCGCGCGCGCCGGCCGACGTAGACTCGGCCGTCGTGATCGAACAGCTCGTCGAGCAGATCGAGAGCCGCTGGGACGAGCTCCAGGGCCTCATGTCCGATCCCGCGGTGATCGGCGATCGCCAGCGCTTCGCCGAGGCGGGGCGGGCCTACTCCGAGCTCGAGTCGGCGGCCAAGCTCGCCACGCAGTGGCGGCGCGCGCAGGACGACGCCGCCGGCGCGCGCGAGCTGCTGGGCGAGGACGAGGACCCCGAGGTGCGCCAGATGCTCGCCGACGCCGAGGCGACGCTCGCCCGCCTGGAGGAGGACCTGCGCCTGGCGATGGTCGAGACCGACCCCAACGACGACAAGGACGTGATCGTCGAGATCCGGCCGGGCGCCGGCGGGGAGGAGGCCGGGCTGTGGGCCGGCGACCTCTACCGCATGTTGTCCCGCTACGCCGAGACGCGCGGCTTCAAGACCGAGCCGCTCGAGGTCGGCGACGGGCACTTCACCTTCGCGATCAAGGGCAAGGGCGCCTACTCGGTCTTCAAGTGGGAGGGCGGGACCCACCGGGTCCAGCGCGTGCCCGAGACGGAGTCCCAGGGCCGCATCCACACCTCGACCGCGACGGTCGCGGTGCTGCCCGAGGCCGAGGACGTCGACGTCCAGATCGACCCGAGCGACCTGCAGATCGACGTCTACCGCTCGTCGGGCCCCGGCGGCCAGTCGGTCAACACGACCGACTCGGCGGTGCGGATCACCCACGGGCCGACGGGGGTCGTCGTCTCGATGCAGGACGAGAAGAGCCAGCTCCAGAACCGCGAGAAGGCCATGCGCGTGCTGCGCGCGCGGCTGTTCGAGCGCGCCCAGGCCGAGCAGCAGGCCGAGCTCGCGGCGACGCGCTCGGCCCAGGTCGGGACCGGCGAGCGCTCCGAGAAGATCCGCACTTACAATTTCCCGGAAAGACGGGTCACCGACCACCGGGTCAAGGTGACCGTGCACAACCTCGACGGCGTGCTGCAGGGCGAGCTCGACGAGCTCACCGCCGCGCTCCAGGACGATGAGAAGCACACCCGCCTCGCCGAGCAGGCCGCGGGCTGAACTCGTCCGCGGCGCGGGGATCGACCGGCTCGACGCCGAGCTGCTGCTCGCGCACGTCCTGGGGGTCGACCGCGCCGCGCTGCACCGCGAGCCCGAGCTGACCGTCCCCGCGGACGCGGCGTCCGCCTTCGCGGCGCTCGCCGCGCGCCGCCGCGCGGCGGCGAGCCCGTCGCCTACCTGATCGGGCGCCGCGGCTTTCGCCGGCTCGAGCTCGAGGTCGATCCCCGCGTGCTGATCCCGCGGCCCGAGACCGAGCACCTCGTCGAGGCCGCCCTGGCGCTGCCGCGGGCGCGCGCGTGGTCGACGTCGGGACGGGCAGCGGCGCCGTCGCGCTCGCGCTGGCCGACGAGCGTCCGGACCTCGAGCTGCTCGGCGTCGACGTCAGCGAGGACGCCCTGGCCGTCGCCCGCGCCAACGCGGCGCGGCTCGGCCTCGCCGTGGCCTTCGCGCGCTCGGACCTGCTCGCCGCCGTGACCGGCCGCCTCGACGCGGTCGTCGCCAACCTGCCCTACGTCCCCGACGCCGAGCCGTTGATGGCCGACGTGGCCGAGCACGAGCCCGCGCTCGCGCTGCGCGGCGGTCCGGACGGCCTCGACGTCGTGCGCGCGCTTGTCGCCGAGGCGGCGGAGCGCGGGTGGGGTGGATCGCGCTCGAGGTCGGCGCCGGCCAGGCGCCGGCCGTGGCCGCGCTGCTGGCCGAGCGCGGCTGGGCGCACGGCGAGCGCGTCCGCGACCTCGCCGGGATCGAGCGCGTGGTGGTCGCGTGGAGCTGACCGGCCGAGGACGGCGCGACCTTCGAGCGCTGCATGGCGGTCGGCGGCGTCGCCCTGTTCCCGGCCGACACGGTCTACGGCCTGGCCTGCGACGCCGACGCCAAGGAGGCGGTGCGGCGGCTCTACGCGCTCAAGCGCCGCCGGCCCGACCGCCCCGCCGCGGTGATGCTCTTCGACCTCGAGCTCGCCCTGGCCGCGGTCCCCGAGACCGGGCCGCGGACCCGGGCCGCGCTGGCGCGCCTGCTGCCCGGGCCCGTGACCGTGCTGCTGCCCAACCCCGAGCACCGCTTCCCGCTGGCCTGCGGGCCCGACCCCGACACGCTCGGGCTCCGGGTCCCGGCGCTCACCGGGCCCCTGGCCGGCCTGGCCTCGGTCCGGTGGCCGGTGCTGCAGTCCTCGGCCAACCGCTCCGGCGCGCGCCGACGCGCGGCAGGTCGCCGACGTCCCCGAGCCGATCCGCGCCGGGGTCGACCTCGTGCTCGACGCGGGCGAGCTCCCCGGGACGCCCTCGACGGTCGTCGACCTGCGGGCCTACGAGGACGGCGGCGCCTGGTCGGTCGCCCGCGAGGGAGCGCTGCCGACGGCGGCCATCGCGGCGCTGCTGTAGCCCGATCGGCGCCGACCCCGCTGGTAGCCTCGCCCCGATGCGGATCGCGCTCGCGTCCGACCACGCCGGCTTCGCGCTCAAGGAGCACGTGCGCGACGAGCTGGCGCGCGCCGGGCACGACGTCGTCGACCTCGGGACCGACTCCCCGGAGTCGGTCGACTACCCCGTCGTGACCGCCCCGGCGGCCCGGATGGTGGCCGGCGGCGAGGCCGAGCGCGGCGTGCTCGTGTGCGGCTCGGGCGTGGGCGTCGCGATCGTCGCCAACAAGCTCGACGGGGTGCGGGCGGTCAACGCCCACGACGTGGACGAGGCCACGATGGCCCGGCGCCACAACGACGCCAACGTGCTGACCCTGGCCGGCAGCCGGGTGGCGCCCGACGACGCGGAACGCATACTCGAGACCTTCCTCTCCACCGGCTTCGACGGCGGACGCCATGCGCGCCGGGTGGACCAGATACGCGACCTGGAGTCCCTGACATGACCGAGCTTCCCTCCGACTTCTTCGACCGACCCCTCGCCGACGTCGATCCCGAGATCGCCGAGGTGCTCGAGAACGAGCTCCATCGCCAGCAGCGCACGCTGGAGATGATCGCCTCGGAGAACTTCGTCCCGCGCGCGGTGCTCGAGACCCAGGGCTCGGTGCTCACCAACAAGTACGCCGAGGGCTACCCGGGCCGCCGCTACTACGGCGGCTGCGAGTACGTCGACGTGGCCGAGCAGCTCGCGATCGACCGCGCCAAGGAGCTCTTCGGCGCCGAGCACGCCAACGTCCAGCCCCACGCCGGCGCGCAGGCCAACACCGCCGTCTACCACGCGCTGCTGCAGCCGGGCGACACGATCATGGGCCTCGAGCTCTCCCACGGCGGCCACCTCTCGCACGGGATGAAGCTCAACGTGTCGGGGCGCCTCTACAACATCGTCGCCCTACCACGTCGACCGCGAGAGCCACCTCGTCGACATGGACGAGGTCGAGCAGCTCGCCAAGCAGCACCGGCCGGCGCTGATCGTCGCCGGCTGGTCGGCCTATCCCCGCCAGCTCGACTTCGAGCGCTTCGCGGCGATCGCCAAGGACGGTCGGCGCCTACCTGATGGTCGACATGGCCCACTTCGCCGGCCTCGTCGCCGCCGGCCTGCACCCGAGCCCGGTGCCCCACGCCGACGTCGTCACCACCACCGTCCACAAGACCCTCGGCGGCGCGCGCGGCGGGATGATCCTCTGCCGCGAGGAGTACGCCAAGAAGATCAACTCCGCCGTCTTCCCCGGCCAGCAGGGCGGCCCGCTCGATGCACGTCATCGGCGGCCAAGGCGGTCGCGTTCCGGATCGCGCATGACCGAGGCCTTCCGCGAGCGCCAGCAGCGCACGATCGACGGCGCCCGCGCCGTCGCCGACGCGCTGCTCGGGGCCGGCAACGGCGTCAACGTCCTGACCGGCGGCACCGACGTGCACCTCGTCCTCGTCGACCTGCGCGACTCCGAGCTCGACGGCCAGCAGGCCGAGGACCGCCTGCACGACATCGGGATCACGGTCAACCGCAACGCCGTGCCCGTTCGACCCGCGGCCGCCGATGGTCTCGTCGGGCCTGCGCGTCGGCACGCCGGCGCTGGCCACCCGCGGGCTCGCGGTCGAGGACTTCGTCGAGGTCGGCGAGCATCATCGCCGGCGCGCTCCAGCCCGACTTCGAGAGCCGCCGCGCGGACCTCGCCGAGCGGGTCGACGGCGATCGCCGGCCGCTTCCCGCTCTACGAGCACCCACGCGTCGGGGTCTAGGCCCCAGGAGATCCGGGGACGGGGTGGGTTCCTCCGACGCCGTCCTCGCCTTCGCCGTCGCCGCGGTGGTCGCCGCGCTGCTCACGCCGCTGACGTCGATGCTCGCCCGCCGCGTCGGCGCGGTCAACCGGCCGAGCGACCGCGGGCTCTCGGCCGCGCCGATCCCGCTGCTGGGGCGGCCTGGCGATCCTCGCCGGCGACGCTCGTCTCGGCGCTGATCTTCCTGGACATGACCCAGGAGCTGCGCGGGCATCCTGGCCGGCGCCGTCGTGATCGCGATCGTCGGCGCCATCGACGACTGGCGCGCGCTGCCGCCGAGCCTCAAGCTGCTCGGCCAGACCGGGGCGGCGCTGATCCCCGTGCTGTGCGGGCGTCACCGTGGCGAGCGTCGCTGATCCCGTTCGTCGGCACGACGAGATCGGATCGCTCGGGCGATCCGCTGACGCTGATCGGCCTCGTCCTGCTGATGAACGTCGTGAACTTCTCCGACGGCGCTCGACGGGCTGTGCGCCGGGCGTCTGCGCGATCGCGCGGAATCGCCTTCGCCTTCATCGCCTTCGACTCTCGACGGGACAGCGCGCGGGATCCTCGCCGCGCTGATGGCCGGCGGCGCGCGCCGGCTTCCTCGTCCACAACTTCCCGCCGGCCAAGGCCTTCATGGGCGACTGCCGGCTCGAACCTGCTCGGGCTCCTGCTCGGCTGCACCGCGGTCGCAGGGCACCCTGAAGACCAACGCGTTGATCGCGCTCGTCGGCCCGCTGGCGATCATGGCCGTGCCGTTCCTCGACACCGGCTTCGTCGTGCTCAAGCGCCTGAAGTACCGCCGCCGGCCGTGGGACGCGCCGACGCCAACCACTTCCACCACCGCATGGCGCGGATCGGGTTCTCGCCGCGCCGCACGCTGCTCTACCTCTACGCGTGGACGACGATGCTCTCCGGCCTGGCCGTCGCGCTGCGCTTCGTGCCCTACTACCACGACGGCGCCTACGACCCGGTCTGGCTGGCCGTGATGGGGCTGCTCGTTCCTCGCCGTGATCGGCGTCAGCGTCTACCTCGTCTACGTCCTCGAGATCGTCAAGTTCCGCCGCTGGCGGATCGCCGCGCTGCGCTCGGCCGAGCCGGACACGACCGAGTGGGAGATCGACGACGAGGTCGAGCGCGAGATCGGGACCGGCGAGTGGGAGCAGGTCGGGCGCTAGGCGTCGCGCCTAGCGCGCGCAGCCAGCCGAGCGGGCCCAGTTCTCCGCGGTGGCCCGCACGCGGAAGGCGCCCTTCCGCTTCGTGCAGAGCTTCGCGCGGCCGGCGCTGTCGGTCGTGCCCGCGACGCGCCGGCGGCGCGCGGCCGTGCCGGCCACCGTCACCCCGTTGACCGGGTAGCCGGCGTAGGCGACCGAGTAGCGGCGACAGCGCGCGCTGCGCCCGACCGTCCTGAGCTTCAGGACCAGCGGCTGCGACGTCGCCTTGCCCGAGCAGGCCGGCAGCGGGACGGCGCGGATCTTGCGGCCGCGGCGCAGCGCCGCGACGTAGGCGGTCGCCGGCGGGCGGAACGTGCCGTTGGGATGGACCATGCCCCACCAGTCGTGCGGGTCCTTCGTGTTGTGCTCGTCGGTCGCCCAGGTGTAGGCGTCGATCGTCGAGACGCGGCAGTCGGACTGCGAGAGCGCGTCGGTGAGCAGCGCGAGGTTGCCGGCGCGGGTGCGGTCGGGCAGCGCGTTCTTGTCCTTGCGCTTGTCCAGCGCGCGCCAGCCGATCTCGTTGAGCGCGATCGGGCGGCCGGGCAGGCCGATCCCGGTCAGCGCCTTGCGCAGGCTGCGGGTGTGGTCGACGATCGAGACCGCGCTGCGGCCGTAGGGATGCAGCGCGACCTCGGAGACGATCTTCGAGCGCATGCCCGGGTTGGCCGCGACGGTCTTGCTGCAGGAACGTCCGGTAGCCGTACATCGCCACGCCGCCGGTGATGATGACCGCGGACGGGTCGGCGGCGCGGATGGCCTGGGCGGCGGCGAGGTAGAGGCGGCCGTAGTAGGCGGGATCGGGCTTGGGCTTGAAGAACGAGGAGATGTTCGGCTCGTTCCAGATCTCGTAGCGGTGGATCGCGTAGGGGCCGCGCCGGGTGCCGCGCGAGCCGTAGCGCGCGGCGAACTGCCCGGCCCAGCGCGCGAAGTCGGCGACGTTGCGGGGCCGCGAGGTCGCCTCGCCGAGCACGGACTGCGCCCAGGTCGGCGTGTAGGTGAGGATCGGCTCCCACTGCAGCCCGCGGGCGGCGAACTGGTCCGACATGCGGTCGGTGATCTTCCACGAGAAGTCGTGGACGACCGTCTTCGTGGTCTTGGCCGGGATCAGCGGCGGGAAGCCCGGATCGGTCTTGGTCACCGTGCGCGGCCCGGCGGGCTCGTTCCAGTGCCAGAAGGCGTCCATCCGGACCTGCCGGATCCCCGTGGACCTGAGGCGGTCGAGCAGCGCGTTCTCGCGCGACTCGAGGCGCGGGGAGAGCATGACCGTGTTGACGTTCATCCCGATCTCGCTCGTGGCGCGGGCGGCCGGCGCCGCGGCCAGCGCGGCCAGGGCGGTGACGGCGATCGCGATGAGGCCCGTCCGTGGGCGCAGGGGCACGGGTCAGCGCGCCCCGTACACGGAGCGGACCCAGATGGCGGTCAACGATGCGACGAGGGTCTCCGACGCGACGCCGCCGCGCTGCACGACGTGCTCGTAGGCGGTGCGCTCGGTCATCCAGCACAGCGCGAAGGCGACGCCCTCGGCGGGCACGGCCGGGTCGACGTGGCCCGCGCCTGCTCGGCTTCGATCCGCGCGCGGGTGGCGGCGACGAAGCGGCCGATCAGCTCGCGCCAGAAGGTCGCGATGTCCTCGTCGTAGGTCGAGGCCTCGACGACGGCGCGAGAGCAGCGGCGCGTGCTCGTCGTAGAGCTCGAGGATCGACGCGAGCGCCGTCGCGCAGCTCGTCCTCGCCCGAGCCGGCGCCGGTCCACCAGCGCTCGGCGGCGTCGAACAGCGCGTCGGAGACGCCGCCGGTCACGCGCATCAACAGCTCGCGCTTGTCGCGGAAGTAGAAGTAGAAGGCGGTGCGGGAGATGCCCGCGCGGGTGGCGATCTTCTCCACGCCGAGGTCGGCGAACGACCCACCCTCGCGCAGCAGCTCCTCGGTGGCGCGCAGGACGGCGGCCTCGATCGCGGCGCGCCTCGGGGTCTTGGTATCGGGCACGCTCACCGAAAAGAGGGTAACTGGCGGAGGGGCGCCCGGTCGCAGGGGGTGTTCAGCGATCCGTGCTTTCCTCTCATGGGAGGGATGCGACGGATCATCGGCATCGGCGCGCTGGGCGTCGCGCTCACGCTGGCGGCGGGGCTGTTCGACGCCGAGGTGCTGTGGGTCCCGGGCGTGGCGATGCTCGCCCTCGCGGTGCTGCTCGCGACCTCGCTGCTGCTGGCCACGCGCGGGGCCGTCGATCGAGCGCCGGCTCGACCGCGTCCGCGTCCAGGAGGGCGAGCCGCTGCACCTGCGCGTGCGCGCGCGGGCCGGCCGCGGCGCGCTCGTGGCCGGCGACCTGCGCGGCGTCGAGGGCGGCCCGGTCGACGTGCGGCTGCGCGCGGACCGGCGCTGGGCCGAGGGCGAGCGGGTGCTGACGTTCCCGCGGCGCGGCCGGCTCACGCTGCCGCCGCCGGTGCTCGAGCTGCGCGACCCGCTCGGGCTCGGCCTGCGCCGCGTGACGGGCGACGAGGAGGACGAGCTGCTCGATCCTGCCGCGCCTCGAGCCCATCGACGTCCACGGGTCCGGCACCGGGCTCGGCGCCGGGGGCGACGGCCGCGGCGGCATCTCCGGCGGCGCCGGCGAGCTCGACGGCCTGCGGCCCTACCGGTCGGGCGCCTCGGCCAGCCGGATCCACTGGCCCGCGCTCGCCCGCGGGGCCGGCCTGATGGAGCGCCGGCTCCTGCCCGACGCCGACCGGCTGCCGCTGCTGCTGCTCGACCCCAGCGGGCCGGCCGACGAGGCCGCGCTCGACGCCGCCGTGCGCGCGGCGGCCTCGCTGATCCGCGCCTACGCGCGGAGCGGCGGCTGCGCCGTGCTGCTGCCCGGCGACCGCCGGCCCGTCGTCGTCGAGGAGGCGCTCGGCGCCTGGGAGCTCATCCACGCCCGCCTGGCGCTGGTCGGCCCCGGCCCGCCGCCGCGGCTGCAGGGGCGCGGGCAGCGCCACCGCCTCGTCGTGCACGTGCGCGGCCGCGCCCGGACGGCGGCTGCCCGGCCTGGCGAACACCCGCATCGTCGTCGGCCCGTTCGGCAGCCCGGGCGCGCTCGTGCTCGAGGTCGCGGGCTGCCGCGGCCATCTCGTCAACACCTCCACGGAGCTCTACGCCGCATGAGGGCCTCGGCGATCCGGCTCGATCCCGTTCGCGCTGCTCGCCGGCCTCGGCGGGGCGCGCTGGACGCGGATGCTCGATCCCGCGCCGACGGGCCGCGCCTGGGCGTGGTTCGGGATCGGCGTCGGGGCCGGCGCCGCGCTGACGCTGCTCGCGCTGCTGCCCGCCCGCCGCCGCGCGCCCGCCGGCGCGGTCATCGCCGTCGGCGCGATCTTCCTCGCCCTGCTCGCGGCGGGCCTGCCCGCGCAGCTCTTCAAGCCGGCGCGCTGGGACGAGCTCGTCAGCGGGATCGGCCAGGGCCTCGCAGGCGCTGCCCGGCATGACCGTGCCCTACAACGGCCCGGGCGACGGGTGGCCGGCGCTCGTCGTGCTCTGCGGCGGGTCGCTGCTCGTCGTCGCCGCCGCGCTCTCGGCCTTCTGGCCGCGCGACGGCGGCGGGCGGCCCGTGGGTCGCCGCCGTCCTGCTCGGCGTCCTGAGCGCGGTGCCGGGCGTCGTGCTCGTCACGCCCCACGCGATCGTCGAGGGCGCGCTGCTGTTCGCCGGCCTGCTCGCGCTCCTGGCCGCCGACCGCGTCCGGCTGCCCGACGCCCCGGTCGCCACCTCGCTCGTCGCCGTCGTCGCGCTGGGCGCCGCGCTCGCCTTCCCGACCCTCGACCGCAACGGGCCGTGGTTCGACTACGAGGCCGCGGCCCAGGACCTCGTCAAGTCGCCGGTGACCTTCTCCTGGAACCACACCTACGGCGCGCTGAACTGGCCGCGCAACGGTCGCGAGCTCCTGCGCGTGCGCTCGGCCCGGCCGGCCTACTGGAAGGCGGAGAACCTCGACGAGTTCGACGGCCTGGCCTGGCGCGAGCCCGACCGGCCCCGGCACGACCTACCGCGACCGCTCCGACGACCTGCGCGGGCTGGCCGTCGCAGCACCCCGACTGGCTGCGCTCGGCGACGGTGACGATCCGCGGGCTGAACACGACCGACCTGATCGGGACGGGGGAGACCGTCGCGGTGCGCCGCGTGCCCCGCGAGGTCTCGCCGGGCGTGACGCCCGGGGACCTGGGTCACGGCGGCTCGGAGCTGCGCGACGGCGACGCCTACGAGATCCGCTCCTACGCGCCGCGGCCCTCGCGAGCGGTGCTCGCGGCCGCCGCGCCGCCGACCGACACCGAGCGCTTCGACGAGCGCGCCGTCGTGCTGCCGCCCGCGGCGGCGGCGCAGAAGGGCGGGATCGGCCGCGCCGCGCGCGCCCGCGTGCAGCGCGGGGACCTGCCGACCTACTACGCGCCGGCCTACGGCTCGGGCGGGTCGGCCGTCGTCACGACGCCCGGACAACCGGTCGCGGCCCGGCCGACGCCGCGCTGGCCGGCTCGGCCTACGCCGGGGTCGCGCGCCTGGCCGCGCGCATCAAGGCGACGACGAGCAGCCCCTACGAGTTCGTGGAGAAGGTCGAGCTCTACCTCGGCGGCCGCGGCTTCTCCTACTCGGAGTCGCCGCCGCCCGCCACCGTCCCGCTCGCCGCGTTCCTGCTCAAGGACAAGCAGGGCTACTGCCAGCAGTTCTCGGGCGCGATGGCGCTGCTGCTGCGGCTCGGGGGCATCCCGGCCCGGGTGGCCAGCGGGTTCTCGCCGGGCACGAAGGACCCGAAGACCGGCGAGTGGGTCGTGCGCGACCTCGACGCCCACTCGTGGGTCGAGGTCTGGTTCTCGGGCATCGGCTGGGTCACCTTCGATCCCACGCCCGCCGGCTCGCCGGCCCGCGGCCAGGTGACGCCGAACACCGTGGCCGACCACGCCGGCCGGCCGCCCGCGCTTCGGCAACCTCAACAAGGACCTGCGCATCCCGCAGCCCAAGGCGGGCGACGAACGCCAGGCCGCGACCCGGTCGCGCGCGCGGCGCAGAGCGGCGGCGGCCTGGGCGCCGGCTGGATCGTCGTCGGCGCGCTCTCGCTGGTGATCGTCGCCGGCGGCCTGGTGCTCGCCCGGCGCGACCGCGCCCGCCGGCGCGGGCGGTCGCGAGACCGACCGGGTGGTCGAGGAGCTCGAGCGCGCGCTGCGCCGCACGGGCCGCAAGCTCGAGCCGGCGACGACGCTCGGGAGGTCGAGCACCGCTTCGCCAAGTCCTCGCCCGAGGCGGCGGGCTACGTGCGGGCGGTCAGCGACCTGCGCTACGACGCGGCCGCCGCGCCGCCGTCGCCGAGCCAGCGCCGCGCGCTGCGCCGCGAGCTGTCGCGCGGCCTCGGCCCGGTCGGTCACGCTCGCTCGTGGTGGGCCGTGCCGCCCGTGCGGCGGCGTCCGTGAAAGAGTGACGGCGATGTCCGCGACGCTTCCGACGGTGGACTACGAGCGCCTCGCCGCCGACGCCCGCGCCGCCGGCGAGCTCGGCATCGACACGGAGTTCATGACCGAGGGGCGCTACCACCCGCTGCTCTGCCTCGTGCAGGTCTCGGTCGCCGACGCCGGAGGCGCCCGACGGCGTCCGCGTCGAGCTCGTCGACCCGATCGAGCACGCCGGCGACGACCCCGGCCCGCTGGCCGCGGTGCTGGCCGATCCCGACGTCGCCGTCGTCCTCCACGCCGCGCGCCAGGACGTCGCGCTGCTGCGCCGCGTGTGGCAGACCGAGGTCACCTCGGTCTTCGACACCCAGGTCGCGGCCGGCTTCGCCGGCTTCTGGGCCCAGCCCGGCTACGTCAACCTGCTCGGCGAGACGCTCAAGATCCGCCTGCCGAAGTCGGCCGGGTTCACGCGCTGGGACGCGCGGCCGCTGACCGAGGAGCAGCTCGACTACGCCCGCGCCGACGTCGAGCACCTGCTGGCGCTGGCCGCCGACCTGCGCGAGCGCCTCGAGGCGCGCGGGCGCCTCGGACTGGGTCCGCGACGAGTGCCGGCCGCTCGAGTCCTCGACCGACGTCCGCGACCCCGAGGAGGTCTGGCGCCGGCTGCCGAAGATCAACCAGCTCTCGGGCCGCGGGCGGGCCGTGGCCCGCGTGCTCGCCGCCTGGCGCGAGCGCACCGCGGCCGAGGAGGACCGGCCGGTCGGCTCGGTGCTCGGCGATCCCGCGCTCGTCGAGATCGCCCGCCGCCAGCCGGAGGACGAGCGCGCGCTGTCGCAGATCCGCGGCGTGCACCAGGGCATCGTCCGCAAGCGCGGGCCCGGCGTCCTCGACGCCGTGGCGCGCGGGCCGCGAGGAGCCGCCGCAGGCCCGCGAGAGCGAGGGCGGGATCGGCCTCGAGCCCGGCGACGGGCCGGTGATCGCGCTGGCCGAGTCGCTGCTGCGCGGGCGCGCCCTGGCCGAGGGCCTGGCCTACGAGGTGCTCGCCACGCGCGCCGAGCTCAACCGCGTCGTCGCCGCCGCGCGCCGCGGCGACCCCGAGCCCGACGTTCGCGTGCTGCGCGGCTGGCGGCGCGAGGTCGCCGGCGAGGATCTGCTCGCGCTGCTCGCGGGCCGCCGCGGAGATCTCGGTGGACCCCGACGGCCGCCTGCGTGTCAGCATGTCGGAGGACGAACCGGGGTAGGGAGCCCGCGGCGGTCCTCGACAAGGAGTCGGTCAGACGTGAGCATCGGAGCCAGCATCTTCCTCATCGCCGCCGGCGCGATCCTGCGCTACGCGGTGACCGCGAGCGTCTCCGGCGTCGACATCCAGACCGTCGGGCTGATCCTGATGGTCGCCGGCGTGATCGGGCTGGTCGCCTCCTTCGTCTTCATGGCGATGGCCAACGACCGCGGACCCCGCGGCGGCACCCGGGACCGCTACTGATGGCGCGCGAAGTACTTCGTGCCCGCCGCGCAGTGGCGCCGCGGCGTCGCCGCCACCGAGCGGCTCGGGCGGCTGCTCAAGGACTGGGAGGAGCGCGGCCGCGTCTTCCGTGCCGAGGCGGACGCGAAGGCGCCCGCGGCGCCGCGCCAGGGCGCGGATCGGGCCGCGGACGACGAGTAGCCTTCTACACGTCGTCCAGACACTGTCCAGATATTCCCGGCCGGCCGGCCGGCCCTCGAAAGAGCAGACCGTGCGCACCCTGCGGCGCTACCGCACCGCGCACGATCCGGCCGACCTCGAGGCGCTCGTCCGGCAGTTCCAGCCGCTCGTCCGCAAGCTCGCGCTGCGCTACGTCCGCGCCGGCGAGCCGCTCGAGGATCTCGAGCAGGTCGGCTCGCTCGGCCTCGTCAAGGCGATCGAGCGCTTCGACCCCGACCGCGGCTTCGCCTTCACCTCGTTCGCGGTGCCGACGATCCTCGGGGAGATCAAGCGCTCGATCCGCGACACCGCCTGGTCGGCGCACGTGCCCCGCTCGGTGCAGGAGCGCGTGGCCGAGATGCGCAAGGCCACGGAGGCGTTCTCGACCCGCCACGGCCGCGCGCCGACCGTCGCCGAGCTCGCCGCCGAGCTCGGCTGCGACGAGGAGCTCGTCGTCGACGCCATGTCGGCCGCCGAGACGCTCTCGCCGGTCTCGCTCGACGCCTCGCGTGGGCGCACGTCCGACGAGGACGAGGACCTCGCGCTGATCGACCGGCTCGGCGACCGCGACTCGGGCTACGAGCGCGTGATCGACCGCGCCGCGATCGCGTCGGGCCTGACCACGCTGTCCGAGCTCCAGCGCGACGTGCTGCGCCTGCGCTTCGTCGAGGACCTCAAGCAGAGCGAGATCGCCACCCGGCTCGGGTGCTCGCAGATGCAGGTCTCGCGGCTGCTCCGCTCGGGCCTCCAGCGCCTCGGCACCGTCGCCGCGCACAAGTCCGCGGCCTGACACCGCGCGGCGCCCGCGCGCGTCGCGCCGAGCGGGTTCGCGGACGAGGGGACACGACACGGGTGGGCCCCGATCCGGTACCCATCGTTGGGTGTCGCCGAGCTCGGTACACGTCGGAGGTGGACGCGACGCGCCGTCAGAGGCGCGGCGCATCGTCGCGGAGTCGCCTGACGGGCAGGTCACCGACCGGGTCCTCGAGGACTGCGGGCTGCTCGTCTCCGAGCTCGTCACGAACTCGGTCGTCCACGGTCACATCGGCCAGGAGCGCCACGTCTCGCTGTCGATCGAGGTCTCGGGCGAGCGGGTGCGCGTCGAGGTCACCGACCCCGGTCCGGGCTTCGCCAGCCGACACGACCACGCCGGGCGCGGACGAGCCCGGCGGGTTCGGCCTGTTCCTCGTCACGCAGGTGGCCGACGCCTGGGGCGTGTCCGGCGACGCGGACCCCACGACGGTGTGGTTCGAGCTACGTCGGGGGTAATGGCTTCCACATGAGAGGTGACGGCTAAACTCCGCCTCCCCGCCCGGTCGTCACGCCTCTCGCGTCCGCGAGAGCAGGACGTTCGGGCGGCAGCCGACCATGCCTGCGACGCACGCCCTGAACGTCCCCGACCGCTCGCTGCCCCCGTGGCAGGCGCCGCTCTGGGTGCGCTACCTCGACCTCGTCCTGCTCGTCGTCGCGCTGCCCGTCTTCCTGCTCGCCGGCTTCCCGATCATGGGCTGGGTCGCCGGGGCCGGCGTGTGGCTCGTCCAGCGCGGCCTGCAGGTCTACCTCGAGCGCCGCGCCGAGGCCGCGACCGACCCCCGCACCGTGGTCGGCCTGCTCACCGGCTCGATGATCGGCCGCGGTTGGTTGGTGGCGCTGACCATCTTCGGGGTAGGGCTGGGCGACGACAAGGCCGGCCTCGCCGCCGCGGTGCTCGTCGTCCTCCTGTTCACGGCCTACTTCACGGTGCAGATGATCGTCCGCTCAGTCTCGAAGATCCCGACCTCATGACCACCGGCCGCAAAGTCCTCGTCGCCTTCCTCATCGCCGGGGTGCTGATCGCCATCCTCGGCCTGCTGTTCGGCTCGAGCGGCATGAACTCGGCCTACAAGCCCCAGGAGGAGTTCAAGCTCGACACCTGGATCTCGATCAAGGCCGGCCCGCTCGACCTGTCGATCAACAAGGCCGTGCTCTACCTCGTGCTCGCCTCGTCGCTGACGGTGATCTCGATGGTCTACATCGCCAAGCGCATGACCGAGCGCGCCCAACCGCGTGCAGACCGCGGTCGAGTCGGCCTACATCCTCATGCGCGACAACATCGCGCGGGGCAACATGGACACCGAAGCTCGCCGCCAAGTGGTTCCCCTTCATCGGCGCGCTGTTCCTGTTCATCTGGTTCTCGAACATCATCGGCTACATCCCGCTGCCGACAACTCGCACGAGAAGATCTCGACCTCTTCGGCCTGCAGATCCCGGCCTTCGCGCTCTACGCCGCCACGGCGAACATCTCGGTGCCGCTCGTGCTGACCCTCGTCGTC
The DNA here is from genome assembly GCA_963737395.1 of uncultured Solirubrobacterales bacterium. GTDB lineage: Bacteria > Actinomycetota > Thermoleophilia > Solirubrobacterales > Solirubrobacteraceae > JBBQAA01. Next base: position 265,823 of record CAVTSQ010000012.1, read on the forward strand.
TGGGTCTCCTACCACGTCGAGGGCGTCCGGGCCAAGGGCCCGATCGGCTACCTGAAGTCGTGGGTCCCCGCCGGCGTCGAGGGCCCGGCGGCGATCCCGATCTTCATCATCGAGGTCATCTCGCACTTCGTCCGGCTGCGTGTCGCTCTCCGTCCGACTCTTCGCCAACATCCTGGCCGGCCACCTGCTCATCCTGTTCATGGGCGGCGGCCTGGTCGTCCTGCTCGGGCTCGCCGGCCCTCGGCGTCATCACGGTGCCGATCGCGATCGCCTTCTTCATCTTCGAGGTGGGCCTGGTAGCGACGCTCCAGGCGTTCATCTTCGCCACTCTGACATCCATCTACCTCGGCGAATCCGTCGCCGAAGCGCACTAAAGGAGCCGTACTCGTGGACCTGCACTTCGTCAACGACCTCATCGCCGCAGGGCGGTAGCGCCCAGCTCGAGGGCGCCGGCCGTAAGGCGGGCAAGGCCATCGCGCTCGGCGTCGGTGCCGGCCTCGGCACCATCGGCCCCGGCATCGGCGTCGGCTACATCTTCGGCAAGGTCATCGAGTCGGTGACCCGCCAGCCCGAGATGCGCGACGAGATCACGTCGATCCAGTGGCTGGGCTTCGCCCTGACCGAGGCGATCGTGTTCTACGCGTTCATCTTCGGCCTGATCGCCTTCTTCCTCTCCTAGACGATGCCCGCCCTTCTGGCCGCCTCGGACTCGGGGACCTTCCTCGTCAAGCCCGGCATCGGGTTGATGATCTGGACCCTGATCGCCTTCTTCGTGACGCTGTACCTGCTTCGTCGCCTGGCGTTCCCGCGCATCCAGGAGGCGCTCGACAAGCGCCAGCACGCGATCGAGGACTCGATCGACGCGGCCGAGCCACGCGGCGCGAGGCCGACGAGCTGCTCCAGGAGTACCGGGAGCGGCTGCGTGAGGCCCGCATGCAGGCCGACGACATCGTCGCCCGCGCCAACAAGTCGGCCGAGCACGAGGAGGCCGAGGCGGTCGCCGAGGGCAAGCGCCGGCGCGAGGAGCTGATGGAGCAGGCTCGCCGCGACATCGAGCAGGAGACCCGCCGCGCGATCCAGGAGATCCGCAGCGAGGTCGCCGACCTGACGATCCTGGCCGACCGAGAAGGTCACCCGCAAGACGCTCACCGCCGACGACCAGAAGCGCCTCGTCGAGGAGGCCATCGGCGAGCTCGACTTCGCCCAGCTCGCGGGCGAGGAGCGACAACGAACTAGTGGAGGAGATCGCCCAGGTCTACGCGCGCTCTCTCTTCGAGGCCGCGCAGGAGCAGGACAAGCTCGACGAGGTGCGCGAGCAGCTCGGCGAGTTCGCCGACGCGCTCGAGGGAGCAAGGACCTCTCGCTGTTCTTCTTCTCGCCCTACTTCTCGACCAAGGAGAAGAAGGAGGGTCTCGAGAAGGGCGTCGAGGGCGCCGACGAGCTCGTCGTCAACTTCCTCGACCTCCTGCTCGAAGAGCCACCGGATGCCGGCCATCTACCGCATCCGGCGCGAGCTCGACCGCCTGTGGGCCGAGGAGAACAAGCTCCTGCCCGTCGCAGGTGACGACCGCCATCGAGCTCGACGACTCCGTCAAGTCCAAGATCGGGGACAAGATCGGGGAGCAGACCGGCCGCAAGGTCGAGCTGCGCTCCACCGTCGACCCCGAGATCCTCGGCGGCATCGTGCTGCGCGTGGGCAACTCGATCCTCGACGCCTCGATCCGCAACCGCCTCAACCAACTTCGCCGACAGGTCGCGCGGGCCTAGGCCCGCAACAAGGAGACACAGACCCATGCAGATCAAGCCCGACGAGATCACCTCGATCCTCAAGAGCCGCATCGAAGGCCTCGACGTCGACGAGGCCGACCTCGCCGAGGTCGGCACCGTCCTCTCGGTCGCCGACGGCATCGCGCGCATCCACGGCCTCGAGAACTGCATGTCCTTCGAGATGCTCGAGCTGCCCAACGACGTCACCGGCCTCGCGCTCAACCTCGAGTCCGACAACGTCGGCGCCGTGCTCTTCGGCGACTGGGAGCAGATCGTCGAGGGCGACACGGTCAAGCGCACCGGCCGCCTGCTCGACATCCCCGTCGGCAAGGGCCTGCTCGGCCGCATCGTCGACCCGCTGGGCAACCCGCTCGACGGCAAGGGCGACATCGAGACCGACGGCACCCGCCCGGCCGAGTTCAAGGCCCCCGGCGTCGTCCAGCGCCAGCCGGTCAAGGAGCCGATGCAGACCGGCCTGAAGGCGATCGACTCGATGATCCCGATCGGCCGCGGCCAGCGCGAGCTGATCATCGGCGACCGCCAGACCGGCAAGACGGCGATCGCGATCGACACGATCATCAACAACAAGGACAAGGACCTCGTCTGCGTCTACGTGGCGATCGGCCAGCGCAAGGCGACGGTCGTCGAGCTCGCCGAGACGCTCGACGAGCACGGCGCGCTGGACAACACGATCATCGTCATGGCCGCGGCCGACGAGGCCGCGCCGATCAAGTTCCTCGCGCCCTACGCGGGCTGCGCGATGGCCGAGCACTTCCTCTACGAGGGCCAGGCCGCGCTGGCGATCTACGACGACCTGACCAAGCACGCCTACGCCTACCGCCAGATGTCGCTGCTGCTGCGCCGCCCGCCGGGTCGCGAGGCGTACCCCGGCGACGTCTTCTACCTGCACTCCCGCCTGCTCGAGCGCGCGGTCAAGCTCAACGACGACCTCGGCGGCGGCTCGCTGACGGCGCTGCCGATCATCGAGACGCAGGCCGGCGACGTGTCGGCCTTCATCCCGACGAACGTCATCTCGATCACCGACGGGCAGATCTTCCTCGAGCCCAAGCTCTTCTACTCGGGCGTGCGGCCGGCGATCAACGTCGGCATCTCGGTCTCCCGCGTGGGCGGCTCGGCCCAGATCGGCGCCGATGCGCAAGGTCGCCGGGCGCCTGAAGCTCTCGCTGTCGCAGTACCGCGACCTCGAGGCCTTCGCGCAGTTCGGCTCCGACCTCGACGCCGACACCCAGCAGACGCTGGCCCGCGGCGAGCGCCTGGTCAAGACGCTCAACCAGGACGAGCGCTCGGCCGATGCCGATCGAGGACCAGGTCGTGCAGATCTTCGCCGCGACCAACGGCTACCTCGACCGCATCGACGTGGGCAAGGTCGAGGACTTCCTCGGCAAGCTCCAGGACTCCGTCCGGTCCGAGCACGGGGACCTGCTGGGCAAGATCGCCGACGGGCGACTGGTCCGACGAGACCCAGGAGAAGCTCGAGGAGGCCATCAAGTCCTTCGGCGACGACTTCGGCTACGACCTCGACGAGGAGGGCAACCCGCTCGAGGAGGGCGACGAGACCGTCCGCGAGTCGCGCTCGTCCTCGAGCGACTCCGACGCCTCCGACGGCGACGAGTCCGACGCGACGACGAGTCCGACTCCGACTCCGACGAGGAGCGCGAGGAGGCCGGCGCCACCGCATGAGCCAGCGGGACGTCAAGAACCGGATCGGCTCGATCCAGAACATCCGCAAGATCACGCGGGCGATGGAGATGGTCGCCGTCGGCGCGCCTGCGCCGGGCCGAGCAGCGCATCTCGCGCGCTGCGGCCGTACGCCTCGGCGATGCGGCGGATGACCCGCCAGGCGGCCGAGGCCGCCGGCGGCAACGTCTCGGGCCTGCCGATCCTCAAGGAGCACGACTCCGAGAACAAGGTCGCGATCCTGCTCATCACCGGCGACCGCGGCCTCGCGGGCGCCTTCAACTCGCAGATCATCCGCGCCGGCGGGCGCGCCGCCGCCGAGCACCGCTCCGAGGGCCGCGACGTCGTCTACTTCGCCTCCGGGCGCCGCGGCGTGTCGTCGCTGACCTTCCGCGGCGAGGAGCCGCGCGAGGGCTTCGTCGGCTTCTCCGACCGGCCCGTCCTACGCCGACGCCCGGCACATCGCCGAGAAGCTCATCGCCGCCTACGTCGACGGCGAGGTCGACCGCGTGGAGATCTTCTACAACCACTACGTCTCGGCGCTCACGCAGGAGGTCGCGCGCGAGACCCTGCTCCCGCTCCAGCAGGCCGTCCGTCATGGGCGAGGACGCCGAGGAGGAGCGACGAGGAGACGAGGACGAGGAGCGCGACGAGCGCGCGCTGGTCGAGTACGAGCCCGAGCCCGGAGGAGATCCTCCAGCGGCTCATCCCCGACTACGTGGAGATCTCCGTCTACCGCGCCCTGCTCGAGTCGACCGCCTCCGAGCACGGCGCCCGCATGACCGCGATGCGCAGCGCCTCGGAGAACGCGGCGGAGATCATCGACGACCTCACGCTCGAGATGAACCGGGCGCGCCAGGCCGAGATCACCCAGGAGATCATGGAAGTCGTCGCCGGCGCCGAGGCGCTGAGCTAAGGAGCCCAGGAGCCATTTGACATGAGTGCCACCGAAGAGCGCACCGAGGAGCAGGACTCCGGCGGCGAGCGACAACGTCGGCCGGATCGAGGAGATCCAGGGCGTCGTCATCGAGGCCGTCTTCCCCGACAAGCTGCCCCGAGATCAACACCGCGCTGACGGTCGACCGCGCGAGGAGACCGACGACGAGAAGGAGCAGGACAAGGTCTCCGGCGGCAACGCCGCCGTGCTGGTCTTCGAGGTGCAGCAGCACCTCGGCGACGACCGCGTCCGCGCGGTCGCCATGGACACGCACCGACGGCCTGGCCCGCGGCATGGAGGTCGTCGACACCGGCGGCCCGATCACCGTGCCCGTCGGCAAGGCCACGCTCGGCCGGATCTTCAACCTGCTCGGCGAGACGATCGACGCGGCGGGCGACCTCAAGCAGGACGGCGACAAGGAGATCGAGCGCTGGCCGATCCACCGCGCCGCGCCGACCGTCGAGAACCTGATCCCGACCACCGAGATGTTCGAGACCGGCATCAAGGTCATCGACCTGCTCGCGCCCTACGCCAAGGGCGGCAAGGTCGGCCTGTTCGGCGGCGCCGGCGTCGGCAAGACGGTGATCATCCAGGAGCTGATCCACAACCTCGCCCAGGAGCACGGCGGCCTGTCGGCCTTCGTGCGGCGTGGGCGAGCGCTCCCGCGAGGGCAACGACCTCTGGCTCGAGATGAAGGAGTCGGGCGTCATCGACAAGACCATGCTCGTCTTCGGCCAGATGAACGAGCCGCCCGGCGCCCGCATGCGCGTCGCGCTGTCGGGCCTGACGATGGCCGAGTACTTCCGCGACGAGGAGGGCCAGGACGTCCTCCTCTTCATCGACAACATCTTCCGCTTCGTGCAGGCGGGCTCGGAGGTCTCGGCGCTGCTCGGCCGCATGCCCTCCCAGGTCGGCTACCAGCCGACGCTCGAGTCGGAGATGGGCCAGCTCCAGGAGCGGATCACCTCGACCCGCAAGGGCTCGGTCACGTCGATCCAGGCCATCTACGTCCCGGCCGACGACCTCACCGACCCGGCCCCGGCGTCGGTGTTCGCCCACCTCAACGCGACGACGTCGCTGTCGCGGTCGATCTCCGAGAAGGGGATCTACCCGGCCGTCGACCCGCTCGACTCGACCTCGACGATCCTCAAGCCCGAGATCGTGGGCGAGGAGCACTTCGAGGTCGCCAACGAGGTCAAGAAGGTGCTGCAGCGCTACCGCGAGCTGCAGGACATCATCGCGATCCTCGGCATCGACGAGCTCTCCGACGAGGACCGCCAGACCGTCCAGCGCGCGCGCAAGATCGAGCGCTTCCTGTCCCAGCCGTTCTACGTGGCCGAGCAGTTCACGGGCACGCCGGGCGAGTACGTGCCGATCGCCGAGACCGTGCGCGGCTTCAAGGAGATCCTCGAGGGCAAGCACGACGAGAAGCCCGAGTCGGCCTTCTTCATGAAGGGCTGGCATCGACGACGTCGGCAAGTCCGACGACGACGAGGGCGACGACGAGGAGGACGAGCGACGAGCGAGGACGAGGACGACGAAGTCCGAGGAGACAGTCCGAGGAGCTCCGACGAGTCGAAGGACTCCGACGACGACGGGGACGACTCGTAGTGGCCCACGACACGTTCCCTGTCGAGGTCCTCACCCCGGAGGGTGAGGTGTTCAACGACGAGGTCGAGATGATCTCGACGCGGACGGGCACGGGCTCGATCGGCATCCTCGCCCACCACCGCCGATCCTCGCGATGCTCAACCCGACCGAGCTGCGGCTGCTACACGTCGGAGTCCGACGTGACGTCGTTCGCCCAGGGCGAGGGCTACCTGCAGATGACGGGCAACCACGCGCTGATCCTCGTCGAGGAGGCGATCGCGCCCGACGACCTCGATCGCAGCGACATCGAGAACCGGCTCAAGAACGCCGAGCAGGCGCTCGAGCAGGCCGAGGACGACTCCGAGGAGCAGCGTCGCGCCGAGCGCGACAAGCGCCGCTGGGAGGCCTTCCTGCGAGATCGCCGGGGGCGACGCCGGCTCGTAGTCGGTAGCGGCGGCGCGATCCGCGCCGCCGCCTATCCTGTCGGGTCGCATGGCCGACGAGCGTGCGCTCGCCGAGCGCCTCATCACCTACGACACCTCCCGCGAGGAGGATCTCCGTCCGCCGCCGGCTTCGTCAAGGGCTGGCTCGAGGCGCGGGAGATCGCCGTCCGCGACCACGGCCATCAGGGGCTGCCCGTCATCGTCGGCCGAGGTCGGCGCCGGCCCCGGCCCGCTGATCGTCCTGCACGGGCACCTCGACGTCGTGCCCGGGCGCGCGGAGCAGTTCCAGCCGCGCGTCGAGGGCGACCGGCTGATCGGCCGCGGCGCCTACGACATGAAGGGCGGCCTGTCGGCGATGCTCTGCGCGCTGCACGACCTGCACGAGCTCCGCGGCGCGCGCGTGACAGCTCGTGATCGTGCCCGACGAGGAGTCCGAGGAGGTCGACGTCCGCTCGACCGACGAGCTCGTCGCCTCCGGCGAGCTGCGCGGCGACTTCGCGATCACGGGCGAGCCGACCGACCTCCACATCGGCGTCCAGGCCAAGGGCGTGCTGATGATGCGCGTCGAGGTCTCCGGCCGCGCCGCCCACGGCTCGACGCCGTGGCTGGGCGACAACGCCGTGCTCAAGGCGATCGACGTCTTCCGCCGCATCGAGTCGATGCCCTTCGCCCGCGAGTCCTCCGAGCTGTTCGACCGGCCGTCGATCAACCTCGGGCGCATCTCCGGCGGCGACGCCGTCAACAAGGTCCCCGACCGCTGCGAGATGGCCGTCGACGTCCGCTACCTGCCCGGGCCAGGAGCCCGGGGAGATCCTCGAGCAGGTGCGCGCGATGCCCGGCGTCGAGGTCACGCCGCACGTTCATCCGCCCGCCGGCCATCGTCTCGCGCTCGAACCCGTACGTCCGCGCGCTGCGCGACGCCGTCGGCGCGCTCGGTCGACGGCGAGGCCATGAGCGTCGGCCGCGACGGCGCCTCCGACGCGATCTCGTTCCTCGAGGCGGGCGTCCCCGCCGTCGAGTTCGGCCCGCGCGGCGCCGGCCACCACGGCCCCGAGGAGTGGGTGTCGCTCGCCTCGCTGGCCGCCTACCGCACCGCCGCTCGGTGGACTTCATCCGCGGGCTGCCGGCCTGGCTCGAGCGCGACCAGGACCCGTCGGCCGCCGGGCTGCGCGCGATCGAGGGCGGCCTGGCGTGAGCGCCACGCCGATCCCCGGCGGCCTGCCGCCGCGGCGCCGCGGCCGCGGCATGGTCGCCCGCGCCGCGCTGGCCGCGCTGATCGTCGTCGCTCTTCGCCGGCGGCGCCGACGGCCACGGCGATCCTGCTCGAGGTCGCCGACGTCGCCCACTCGCTCGACGAGGGCGCCCCGTCGATCAAGGTCTCGTCCAACGTCCTGGCCGAGGTCGCCACGGGCAAGCCCCAGAACGTCCTGATCATCGGCTCCGACCGGCGCTTCAAGGACCGCAAGGACAAGAAGAACGCCCGCTCGGACACGATCATCCTCGTGCGCCTGAACCCGAAGGCGAGCGCCTCGAGCGTGATGTCGATCCCGCGCGACCTGAAGGTCACCCTGCGTCCCGGGGCGGCGCCGGACAAGATCAACGCCGCCTTCTCGATCGGCGGCCCGGCGATGACCGCCAAGGTCGTCAAGCGCCTGCTCTCGCGCCCCGGTCAGCCGTTCGAGATCAACCACATCGTCAACGTGAACTTCTCCGGCTTCACGGCGGTCGTCAACCGCGTTGGGCTGCGTGTTCACCGACGTCGACCGCAACTACTTCAACGACAACAACCCGCCGGCCGGCGGCGGGTCCGACGACTACGCGACGATCGACATCCGCCCGGGCTACCAGCGCCTGTGCGGCGGCGACGCGCTCGACTTCGTGCGCTTCCGCCACCTCGACACCGACATCGTGCGCGCCGCCCGCCAGCAGGACTTCCTCAAGGCGATGAAGCAGCAGTACACGACCAGCCAGCTCTTCGGCGACCGGCGCAAGCTCGTCAAGATCGTCGGCAAGTACACGCAGACCGACAAGGCGCTGCATCACTCGAGCGGCCTCTTGAAGATCCTCAACCTCGTGCTCTTCTCCGGGCGCCGCCCGGTCCACGAGGTCCACTTCCCCGCCCAGCTCGGCGACGCCACCGACCCGTTCGTCACGGTCGACCCGAACAAGCTCCATCGCGCGGTCGACCTCTTCCTGCGGCCGAACAACGGTCCCGCGCCGCGCCCGCAGAGCCGCAAGAAGAAGGCCGGCAAGAAGCGGCGCAAGGCCGGCCCGGTGCCCGGCATGGTCAACGGGTCGGTCACGGGCGAGCAGCAGGGCACGCTGCTCGGCGCCGGCGTCGGGCTGCCGGTCTACTACCCGAAGCTGATCACCGCCGAGGGCCACTACATGGGCCCGCTGAACGCCGGCAAGATCTACCCGCGCCGCTACACGCTCAAGAGCAAGGGGCGCCGGTACAAGGCCTACCGGCTCACCCTCGACGCCGGCTCGGTCGGCGAGTTCTACGGCGTCGCAGGGCACGACGTGGAAGAGCCCGCCGATCCTCGACTCGCCCAGCGAGTTCCGCCGCATCAACGGCAAGCGCCTGGCGCTCTTCTTCGACGGGGACCGCCTGCGCCTGGTCGCCTGGCACACCCCGCGGCGGGTCCTACTGGATCTCGAACACGCTGCTCGAGAGCATCGGCAACCGGCAGATGCTCGCGATGGCCGGCTCGCTGACCCGGATCGGGTCGCACCGCTAGATCGCTAGCCTCCACCCGCTCATGGAAGAGCCAGAAAGAGAGCCGATCGCCGTCATCGGCACCGGGTACGTCGGCCTGGTCACCGCGGCCGGGTTCGCCGAGCTCGGCAACGACGTCGACTGCGTCGACATCGACGCCGACAAGGTCGCCCGCCTGAACAAGGGCGAGGTGCCGATCTACGAGCCCGGCCTGGCCGAGCTGCTCGCCAAGCACGAGGGCCGCCTGCGCTTCTCGACCGATCTGGCGCCGGCCCTCGAGCGCGCCCGGCTGCTGTTCGTGGCCGTCGGGACGCCGCCGACCTACTCCGGCGACGCCGACCTGTCGGCCGTCAACGCCGTGGTCGACGCGATGCCGCCCAGCGACGCCACGCGCTGGTCATGAAGTCGACCGTGCCCGTGGGCACCGGGGCGACGATCCGGCGCCGCTTCCGCGAGGCCGGCCGCTCGGGCTTCTCCTACGTCTCCTGCCCCGAGTTCCTCAAGGAGGGCTCGGCGATCGCCGACTTCCTCGCTCCCGACCGCGTCGTCGTCGGCGACGACGGCGACTGGGCCGGCGACGCCGTCGTCGACCTCTACTCGCCGCTCGAGGCCCCGCTCGTGCGCACCGACGTCGCCTCGGCCGAGATGGTCAAGCTCGCCTCCAACGCCTTCCTGGCCACGAAGATCTCCTTCATCAACGAGATCGCCAACGTCTGCGAGGAGACCGGCGCCGACGTGATGGAGGTCGCCCGCGGCATGGGCCTCGACAGCCGGATCGGCCCCGCCTTCCTGCGGGCCGGGATCGGCTTCGGCGGCTCGTGCTTCCCCAAGGACGTCTCCGCGCTCAAGCAGCTCGCCGGCAACTCGGGCTACCACTTCCAGCTGCTCAACGCCGTCATCGAGGTCAACGAGCTCCAGAAGCGCCGCGTGATGAGCAAGCTCCAGAAGCACCTCGGCTCGCTCGTGAGGAAGCGCATCGCGCTGCTCGGCCTGGCCTTCAAGCCCGACACCGACGACATGCGCGAGGCCTCCTCGCTCGTGCTCGCCGCGCGCCTGCAGGCCGACGGCGCCCGCGTGACGGCCTACGACCCCGTGGCCGAGCAGGAGGCCCGCAAGCTGATGCCGGGCATCGACTTCGCGCCCACGGCGCTCGAGGCGGTCGAGGACGCCGACGCCGTCGTGCTCGTCACCGAATGGCCGGAGTTCAAGGATCTCGACTGGGGCGAGGTGGCCTCGCGGCTGCGCGGCGACCTCGTCGTCGACGGCCGCAACGTCCTCGATCCGGCGTGGTCGGCGGGGCCGGGCTGACGTTCGAGGGCATCGGCCGCAGCGCCGCGGCCCGATCCCAAGCCGTCGCGTAGTCTCCGCCGCCGTGCAAGTCAGGGGTCCGAGATGCAGGCGCTGATCCTCGCCGGGGGCGAGGGCACGCGCCTGCGGCCGCTGACCTCGACGGTCCCCAAGCCGGTCGTCCCGCTCGTCGACCGGCCCTTCATCGCCTACATGCTCGAGTGGCTGCGCGGCCACGGCGTCGACGACGTCGTGCTCTCGGTCGGCCACATGGCCGCCGGCGTGCGCAACGTGCTCGGGGACGGCGCGCGCCTTCGGCATCCGCCTGCGCTACATGGAGGAGGAGGAGCCGCTGGGCACCGGCGGCGCCATCAAGCACGCGGAGTCGCTGCTCGACGAGCGCTTCCTCGTCCTCAACGGCGACGTGCTGACCGATCTGGACCTGACCGCCCAGATCGCCCTCCACGAGGAGCGCGGCGCGCGCGGCGACGCTGGCCCTGATCGAGGTCCCCGACCCGTCGGCCTACGGGCTCGTGCGCCTCGAGGCCGACGACGCGGTCCGGGAGTTCGTCGAGAAGCCCGCGCCCGACCAGATCGACACCCACCTGATCTCGGCGGGCGCCTACGTGCTCGAGCGCTCGGTCCTCGACCTCATGCCGGCCGGTGAGAGCTGCTCGATCGAGCGCGAGATCTTCCCCCAGCTCGTCGGCCATGGCCTCTTCGGCCACGCCGGCGAGGGCTACTGGCTCGACATCGGCACGCCCGAGCGCTACCTGCAGGCGACCTTCGACATCCTCGAGGGCCGCGGTCAAGACCGGCGTGCTCGAGCTCGTCGGCGACGAACTACCTCCACGTGGCCGACGGCGTCGAGAGCCGCGGCCGCGTCATCCCGCCGGCGCTCGTCGGCTCGCGCTGCCGCGTGGACGCCTTCGCCAGCGTCGGCCCCCGGGTCGTGCTCGGCCCCGGCGTGTCCGTCGGGCCGCGGCTCGGTCGTCGAGCAGGCGGTCGTGCTCGCCGGCGCCGGAGATCGGCGAGGACTGCGTGGTCCGCGACGCGATCATCTGCGCCGGCGCGCGGATCGGCGACGGGTCGCGGCGTCGAGGGCGAGGCCGTCCTCGGCGAGGGCGTGACGATCGGCCCGGGCAACATGCTCGTCGGCCGGCGCGCGGATCTTCCCCGGCGTCGAGCTGCCCGAGGGGGCGATCCGGTTTTGAGCGCCGCCGTCTCCGCCGCCCGCGTGGCCGAGGTCGACGTCGACCGGCCAGCTCGCCGACGTCCAGGCCCTGGGCGATCACCTCCGCGACGCGCTGTGGCGCGTCGAGTCGGCCGACCTCGAGCCCCACGACGCGCCCGGCGGGCTCGTCGTCGCGGGCATGGGCGGCTCGGCCGTCGGCGGCGCGCTGGCCGTCGCCGCGCTCGGCGACCGGCTCTCGCGCCCGCTCGGCGCGGCCCGGACCTACGGGCTGCCGTCGTGGGCCACGCCCGACACCACCGTCCTGTGCTCGAGCTACTCGGGCAACACCGAGGAGACGCTCGCCGCCTACGAGGCGGCCGGCCACCTCGGCGCCCGGCGCATCGTCGCCACCACGGGCGGCAAGCTCGCCGAGGCCGCCCGGGCCGACCGCGTCCCCGTGATCCCGATGCCCGCCGCGCTGCAGCCCCGCGCCGCCGTCGCCTACATGACCGTGGCCGCGCTCGAGGTCGCCGCGCTGTCGGGCGCCGCCGACCGCGTCCACACCGAGATCGACGTCGCCGCCGGGGGCGTCGAGCGCCTCGCCGCCGAGTGGGCGCCCGACGCGACCGAGGACAACCTCGCGGTCGAGGTCGCCCAGGGCCTGCACCGGACGATCCCGGTGATCGCCGGCGCCGGCCTGACGATCCCGATCGCCTACCGCTGGAAGACCCAGATCAACGAGAACGCGAAGTCCCCGGCCTTCGCCAACGAGCTGCCCGAGCTCGACCACAACGAGATCGTCGGCTGGGAGGGCGCCGCCGAGCTCGGCTCGTTCTCCGCCGTCTTCCTCGACGACTCCGACCTGCATCCGCGCGAGCGCCAGCGCATCGAGCTGACCCGCGGCCTGATCGCCTCGGAGGCGACGACGACCTTCCGCATCGAGTCGCGCGGGGAGAACCGCGTCGAGCGGCTGTTCTCGCTCGTCCTGCTCGGCGACCTCGTCTCGCTCTACCTCGCCGTCCTGCGCGGGGTCGATCCCGAGCCCGTGCAGATCATCGAGCGCCTCAAGGGCGAGCTCGCGCGCGGCTAGGCCGCGCGCGCCGTCATCCCTTCGCGCAGATCACCCGGGCGCTGAGGCTCCAGCTCGTCGCGTCGGCGTCGATCTCCGCCGCGTCGGCGGCGTAGCCGGCGGGGAAGCGGTTGCCCAGGATCCGGAACCCCTGGAACGGATACGACTGGCGCAGCGCCTTGCGCTTCCCGGTCGTCCCGCCGTTGATCAGGGCGCCGCCGCCGATGGCCACCTCGCCCAGCGCGCACCTCGCGCTGGCGGTCTTGTGTCGGTCGCGTCGTTCGCGCTGTCCGCCTCCACCTGATGGACGCCGGAGGCGTAGGCGCCGGCCGCGATGCCGCCGAGCGCGTCGGAATCGGTGGCCTTGGCCGCCCGGTCGGCGGCCGTGGCGTGGTCGGCGTTCGCCGCGCTCGGGACCTTGCCGAGCGTGCCTTCCAGGACCTCGCGGCCGCCGACCGAGTCGGCCTTGAGGTCGGGTCCGGTCAGCGCTCCGTTGCTCACGTCGCCGCCCTTGACGTTCTTGACGTCGGCGCCGGTCAGCGAGTTGTTCTTGACGTCGCCGCCGGTCAGGGACGAGTTCTTGACGTCCTTGCCCGTCAGCGAGCCGTTCTTGACGTTCTTGCCGGTGATCGTGAGCGCGGCGTAGGAGGTGCCGCCGAGGGCGACGAACAGCGCGACGAGCGAGATCACGTGGGCGGACGGGCGCCGCCGGGGCCTGGACATGGGGTTCCTCCCGGTCGATGCCGCGGCGGCGCCGGGGCGGGCTCGGAGCGCCGCGCCGGAGCCGGACCCTGCGCCTGCTTCGTGGCTACTTCTTCTGAGGGCGATGAGGTGATGCCCGTGTTGGTCGACGTGGCGTGGCCGAACACGCGGCAGTTCGCTCGCGTCGTCGATGGCAGCGAACTGCGCCGTCGACGATGTGGGTCCGTCGGTGAGGATGTTGGTTCCCGTGGTCGAGCCTGATACGAGAGGTTGACCTGGTAGTCGCCGGTCCCGATGATCGACGCCGGGGTGTTGGCCGCCCAGTTCTGCCGAATGGTGTCGACTTCGTTCGTGGTCGTCGAGCTGCGTTCGCGTTCGCAGTCAGGAACGCGCCCGCGCGTCGTCGTGTTTGCCGTGAGGGCGAGGTCGCCGCCGGTGCACGACGCCTTGAGCTGGAGCCCCTCGACGTTGAGGACCTGGTCGTGCCGGTGCGTGTTCGATCCCGTGTAGTTGAGGCTGCACACGCTTGCCCCGTCGACGGTGTTGGCGTTCGCCGCGGTCGTCGCGTTGGTCGCGTTGTCGGCGCTGGTCGCGTGCGTCGCGTTGGTGGCGTTGGTCGCCGTTCGTCGCGTTGTCGGCGTTCGTCGCGTGGTCGGCGTTGGCCGCGCTCGGGACCTTGCCGAGCGTCGACTCCTTGATCACGCGGCCGGTGAGCGCGTCGGCGGCGACGTCGGCGTCCGGTGAGGGTGCCGTTGGTGATGTCGCCGCCCTTGAGGTTCTTGACGTCGGCGCCGGTCAGCGAGTTGTTCTTGACGTCGGCGCCCTTGAGGTTCTTGACGTCAGCGCCGGTCAGCGAGTTGTTCTTGACGTCGGCGCCGGACAGCGAGCCGTTCTTGATGTTCTTGCCGGTGATCGTGAGCGCCGCGAAGGACGTGCCGCCGAGCGACACGAACAGCGCGACGAGCGCGATCAGATGGGCGGACGAGACGCGCCGCCGGAGCCTGGACATGAGGTCCTCCCGATGGATAGCCGAGGGTCGAACCTAAACCGCGGCGAGGCCCATGAGCAACGCGTGAGCGGCTGGATCGGGGCGGGCCGCAGCCCGCCCGATCGCGCCGAACTTCCTACTTCTTGGCCTTCGCCCGCGCGGCGGCCTGCTGCTTCTTGAGCAGGATCAGGTTGATGCCGCTGTTGGTCGACGTGGCGTGCCCGAAGACCCGGCAGGTCGTCCCCTCGTCGATGGCGGAGAACTGGGCCTCGACGATGTGGGTCCGCGACAAGAACCCGGTGCCCGTCACCACCTTGTAGGAAAGGTCACCGTGGTAGTCGCCGGTCCCGATGATCGACGGTGCATCGCCCGTCGCCCAGGCCTGGCGGATCGTGTCGACCTCGTTGGCGCTCGTGAGCTCGTTCGCGTTCGCGGTGAAGAACGCGTTCGCGGTCGTGGTGTTGGCCTTGAGGTCGAGGTTGCCGGCGGTGCAGGTCGCCTTGAGCTGAAGACCCTCGAGGTCGAGGATCGTCGACGACGTGGCGCTCGTGCTCTGGTAATTGATCCTGGTCACGCTCGCGCCGTCGACGGCGTCGGCGTTGTCCGCGTTCGTCGCGTTGTCCGCGCTGGTGGCGTGGGTCGCGTTCGTCGCGTTCGTGGCGTTGGTCGCGTTCGTCGCGCTGGTCGCGTTCGTCGCCTGTGTCCGCGTTGGCCGCGCGTCGGGACCTTGCCGAGGCGTCCCCTCGAGGACCTCACGCCCGCCGACCGAGGTCGGTCTCGAGGTCGGCGCCGGTGAGCGTTCCGTTGCTGACGTCGCCGCCCTTGAGGTTCTTGACGTCGGCGCCGGTCAGCGAGTTGTTCTTGACGTCGGAGCCGCGTCAGCGGACGAGTTCTTGACGTCCTTGCCCGTCAGCGAGAGTTCTTGACGTTCTTGCCGGTGATCGTGATCGCGGCGTACGACGTGCCGCCGAGCGACACGAACAGCGCAGCCAAGGCGATCACGTGGGCGGACGAGATGCGCCGCCGGAGCCTGGACATGTGGTGCTTCCTCCCGAGGTGGACTCTTCTGGACCGGTCGGCCGACCCTAGACCGGGGAGGAGCGGCGAAGCAAGTGGCGGTCCGCACATGTTCTGGGCGCCCGAACCTTGACACATCCGTGTTAGGGTTAGGGAACCAATGGACGCTCTCACGATCCACGAGGCGTCGGAGGTCACGGGCTGGTCTGCGCGGATGCTCCGTTACGTGGAGCGCGCCGGGCTCGTCGCCCCGGAGCGCTCGGAGAAGGGCTACCGGCTCTACGGGCCGGCCGAGCTCCAGCGGCTGCGCACCCTGCGCGAGCTGCTGACCCGCTACGACCTCGGACTCGGGGACCTGGGCTTCGCCCTGCGCCTCGAGCGCGAGAAGGACCTCCGTGGCGCCGTTGCCGAATGGATCGAAGCGCAGCCCGCACGTCCCGAGCACGTGGACGCCGACGACTGGCTGCGCTGGGAGCAGGACAAGCATTCCCGACTGTTGATGGAGATCGCATGAGCACCACCACCGCGCAGGACTACAAGGTCGCCGACATCGAGCTGGCCGACTACGGCCGTCACGAGATCACGCTCGCCGAGCACGAGATGCCCGGCCTGATGCAGACCCGCGAGGAGTTCGCTTCTACGCAGCCGCTGAAGGGCGCGCGCATCACGGGCTCGCTGCACATGACGATCCAGACGGCCGTGCTGATCGAGACGCTGACCGCGCTCGGCGCCGAGGTCCGCTGGGCGTCCTGCAACATCTTCTCGACCCAGGACCACGCCGCGGCGGCCATCGCCAAGGCCGGCGTCCCCGTCTACGCCTGGAAGGGCGAGACGCTCGAGGAGTACTGGTGGTGCACGGAGCAGGCCCTGACGTGGCCTGACGGCGAGGGTCCGAACATGATCCTCGACGACGGTGGCGACGCCACCCTGCTCGTCCACAAGGGCAAGGAGTTCGAGGCCGCCGGCGCCGCGCCGTCGCCCGACTCCACCGACAACGAGGAGTTCAAGGTCGTCCTCGAGCTCATCGGGCGCACGCTCGGCGAGGACGATCAGAAGTGGACGAAGATCGCCGACAACATCCTCGGCGTCACCGAGGAGACGACGACCGGCGTCAACCGCCTCTACCAGATGATGGAGACCGGCGACCTGCTGTTCCCCGCCATCAACGTCAACGATTCGGTCACCAAGTCGAAGTTCGACAACCTCTACGGCTGCCGTCACTCGCTGGTCGACGGCATCAACCGCGCGGTCGACGTCATGCTCGCCGGCAAGGTCGCGGTCATCTGCGGCTTCGGCGACGTCGGCAAGGGCTGCGCCGAGTCCCTCCGGGGTCAGGGCGCTCGCGTGATCGTCACCGAGATCGACCCGATCTGCGCGCTCCAGGCCGCGATGCAGGGCTACCAGGTCGCCACGCTCGAGGACGTCGTCGACACCGCGGACGTGTTCATCACGACCACGGGCAACAAGGACATCATCACCGCCGAGCACATGGCGCGGATGAAGCACCAGGCGATCGTCGGCAACATCGGCCACTTCGACAACGAGATCGACATGGCCGGGCTGACGAAGACCCCGGGCATCGAGCGCAAGAACATCAAGCCGCAGGTCGACGAGTGGCTCTTCTCCGACGGCCACTCGGTGATCATCCTCTCCGAGGGCCGGCTGCTGAACCTGGGCAACGCGACGGGCCACCCGTCCTTCGTGATGTCCAACTCGTTCACCAACCAGGTGATGGCGCAGATCGAGCTGTTCACCAAGCAGGACGAGTACGACAAGCAGGTCTACGTGCTCTCCAAGGAGCTCGACGAGAAGGTCGCGCGCCTGCACCTCGACGCGCTCGGCGTGCGCCTGACCAAGCTCACCGACGACCAGGCCGCCTACCTCGGCATCCCGGTCGACGGCCCGTACAAGAGCAATCACTACCGCTACTAGGCGGAAGGACATCCGCGGGCGCCATGCCCGCTGACGGAACAGCCCGGATCGAGTGGGCGGAGCGGCGGATGCCGGTCCTCCGCTCGATCCGCGAGCGCGTCGCCGCCGAGCAGCCGCTCGGCGGCGTTCGCGTCGGGGCCTGCCTGCACGTGACCGCCGAGACCGGCGCGCTCGTGCGCACGCTCCGGGCCGCCGGCGCCGAGGTCGCGCTGTGCGCGGCCAACCCCCTCTCGACGCAGGACGACGTCGCCCGCGCGCTGCGGGCCGAGGGGATCGAGGTCCTCGCCGCCCGCGGCCAGGACGTCGCCGCCTACCGGAAGGGCATCGAGACGGTCGCCGCCTCCGGCGTCAACGTGCTCGTCGACGACGGCGCCGACCTGATCGCGATCGCCCACGACGCCGACGGCGTGATCGGCGGCCTGGAGGAGACCACCACAGGGTTGCTCCACCTGCGCCGGATGACTCTCGGCTGCCCGATCCTCGCCGTCAACGACGCCCAGACCGAGCGCGCCTTCAACGACCGCCACGGCACCGGGCAGTCGGCGCTCGACGGCATCCTGCGGGCCACGAACCTGCTGCTCGCCGGGCAGACGCTCGTCGTCTTCGGCTTCGGCTGGACGGGCAAGGGCATCGCCGACCGCGCCCGCGGCGCCGGCGCCGGGGTGGTCGTCTGCGAGGTCGATCCGCTGCGCGCGCTCGAGGCGCGGATGGAGGGCTTCGAGGTGATGACCGCTCTGGAGGCGTCCGCTCGCGGCGACGTGTTCGTCACCGTCACCGGCGCGCCGAAGGTCCTGCGCCGCGAGCACTTCGAGCGCATGAAGGACGGGGCGGTGCTCGCCAACGCCGGCCACTTCGACGTCGAGATCGACCTCGAGGCGCTGCGCGCCGCCGCCGGCGCCCCGCCGCGCGACGTGCTCCCGCTCGTCGAGGAGTACGACCTCGACGGCCGCCGCCTGAACCTGATCGCACGCGGGCGCGTGGTCAACCTCGCCGCCGCCGAGGGGCATCCCGCCGCGGTCATGGACGTCTCGTTCGCGCTGCAGGCGCTGTGCGTCGAGGAGCTCGTCCGCTCCGGCGCCGCGCTCGGGCCCGGGGTCCATCCCGTGCCGCCGGCCATCGACGACGAGGTCGCCCGGCTCAAGCTCGCCGCGCTCGGGGTGGAGATCGACACGCTCACCGACGAGCAGATCGCGTACCGCCGGGCGTTCGCCTAGTCAGCTGGACGTCGCGGGGCCAGGAAGGGATGAAGGACGAGCCTCGGCCATGGCTACACGGCCATGGCCGCGCGCCTATGCGGTCTCGAAGCGCTCCTGGCGCTTGGCCTCGTCCTCGGACTCGCCGAGCATCCGCGTGAACAGCCAGGCGAGCACGATCCCCATCAGGATCGACTGCTCGACGCCCATCACGACGCCGGCCAGCGCCTGATCGGTCGACGGCGTCAGCCCCCACATCTGGGGCACGTCCTCGTAGTGGGGGTAGATCGGGTTGGGCGCGAACGTCAGCCCGATCGCCAGCAGCCCGACGCCGAGCTTCGAGGCGAGCATGTAGACGACGGGCCCCATCCCCGAGCAGGCGGTGGCGGGTCCGGATCGGCGCGATCAGGTGCCACCAGTACAGGCCGCCGGCCAGCGCGAAGCTGACGTGCTCGAGCACGTGGACCCCGGAGTGCTCGGTGGCGGTGTCGTAGAGGGCGGGGATGTGCCAGACCCACATCACCGCCGACGTAGAGGATCAGCGCCGCGGCCGGGGTGGCCAGCGGCCCGAGCTTGCGCTCGACGACCTGGACGCGCCGGGTGACCGGGCGCAGCAGCACCTTGGTCAGCCCGAGGATGCAGAGGATCGGCGCGATGTCGAGCAGCAGGAGGTGCTGGACCATGTGCATGACCAGCAGGTCGTCGGCCAGCGTGTCGATGGGGGAGACCAGCGCGGCGAAGACGCGTGAGGATCCCGGCGCTGAAGAGCAGCAGCCGGCCGACGGACGGGCGGGTGGGGCTCGCGGTCGCTGCGCGCCTGGCGCCAGCGCCGCACGTAGACGACCTCGAGCGAAGGCGAGCGTGACGATCGCGCCCGGGGCGAAGGACCAGCTGGCGGCGGCGAGCGGGCATCGCGACGAAGTGTGGCGCGAATCGGCACCGAGCCGGTGCGATCGGCGCCCGTTTCGCGCGCCCGCGCGCGCGACGATCCGGTGCGATGCCCGGCCTGGCGATCTCCTCGGCGCTGCGCGAGCTCGGCGCGCTGCTCGCCCCGCCGGCCTGCGCGGCGTGCCGCGCGCCGCTGCCGGCGCGGCTCGGCGCGCTGTGCTCGGCCTGCCGCGCGCGGCTGCCGTGGCTGCCGGCGCGGACGTGCCCGCGCTGCGCGCTGGCCCGCCACGGCACGCGCGGCCTGCCCCGCCGCCCGGGCGCCGTGGTCGGCGGCCTGGGCGCCGCTGGCCTTCGCCGGCCCGGCCCGGGCGCTCGTCCACGCGCTGAAGTTCCGCGGCGCGCTGCCGGTGGCCGACGAGCTCGCCGCCGCCCTGGCCACCGGCGGGCCGCCGGGCCTGCGCGCGGGCGCGGCGATCGTCCCGGTTCCCGCCGACCCGGTCCGGCGCGCGGCCAAGGGCTTCGACCACGCCGGTCTGCTCGGCCTCGCGCTCGCGCCGGCGGACCGGGCTGCGAGCTCGTCCCTTGCCTCCGCCGCGAGCGCGCGCCCGAGCAGGTCGGCGCCGCGCGGCGCCGATCGCCGGCGGATGGTCCGCGGGACGGTCTCGCTGCGCGCCGGCCGCGCCGCCCGTGGCGCTGCTCGTCGACGACGTCCACACCACCGGCGCGACGCTGGCCGAGTGCGCGCGGGCGCTGCGGTGCGCGGGGACGAATGACGTACGCGTCGTCACCTATTCACGGACCGCGTGACCGTTTACGATCCGGCTTCGGTCAACCTCAGCGCAACCCACCCAAGGGGGTCTTGGAACATGCGGATCGAGGTCAAGGGGCGACACACCCCGGTCACGGAGGACCTGAACGACCACGTCATCAAGCGCTTTCGCAAGATCGGGCGAGCAGGTGTCCGAGCTCGCGGTGCTCGAGATCGAGATCACGGAGGAGCGCAACCCGGCCAATCCCGAGCCGTGGGTGGCCGAGGGGACGCTCTACCTCAAGGGCTGCACGCTGCGCGCGCGGGAGGCCTCGCCGCGACCTCGACCACTCGGTCAACCTGATCGCCGACGAGCTTTCGCGGCAGGTCAAACGCCACCGCGACAAGCGGCGCGCGCGGCGGGCCAAGCGGACCGCGCGCGGGCGGCGCCCCGGACCTCGGCGCTCCGGCCGCGTAGACGCCCTTTTCGGCCCCGCCAACCCGGGTCCGCGGCGGTAGCCTTTCTCGTATGGCCCTATTCGAACGCGCGCTTCGCATGGGCGAGGCCAAGCAGTACCGCCAGTTCGAGAAGCGGGTGGAGCGGATCAACGGATTCGAGCCCGAGCTCGAGCTGCTCGACGACGAGGAGCTGCAAGGTGCGCTACGCCGAGTTGCGCGAGCGCGCCGACGAGGGCGAGGACCTCGACGAGCTCCTCCCCGAGGCGTTCGCGCTGACCCGCGAGGCGGGCAAGCGCACGATGGGCATGCGCCACTTCGACGTGCAGCTCGTCGGCGGGATGATCCTGCACGCGGGCTCGATCGCCGAGATGCGCACCGGCGAGGGCAAGACCCTGACCGCGACGCTGCCCGTCGTGCTCAACGCGCTGTCGGGCCGCGGCGTCCACGTCGTCACGGTCAACGACTACCTCGCGCGCCGCGACGCCGAGTGGATGGCGCCGATCTACGAGGCCCTCGGCCTGTCGCGTCGGCGTGCTGCAGAACATGCAGACCTACGAGGACAAGCAGGTCGCCTACCAGTCCGACGTCACCTACGGGACGAACTCCGAGTTCGGCTTCGACTACCTCCGCGACAACATGGCGCAGTCGATGGAGGAGAAGACCCAGCACGGCGGGCGCGAGAAGCCCGAGGACTTCGTGCCGCGCGACGACGAGGGCCGGCTGAAGTCGTGGATGCACAACTTCGCGATCGTCGACGAGGTCGACAACATCCTCATCGACGAGGCGCGCACGCCGCTGATCATCTCCGGCGCGCCCGAGCAGGCCGCCGACTTCTACGTCCGCTTCGCGCGCATGGCCAAGCAGATGGTCCCGGGCAAGCGCCCCGACGGCATGGATCCGCGCGCGAAGAAGGACTTCGTCGCCGACTTCGACTTCGAGTTCGAGGAGAAGCACAAGACCGTCTCGGTGACCGAGCGCGGCGTGGCCAAGGCCGAGCGCTTCCTCGGCATCGACCACCTCTACAGGGCCGAGAACGGCCACCTCGTCAACCACCTCCAGCAGGCGCTCAAGGCCGAGGCGCTCTACAAGCGCGACGTCGACTACGCGGTGGTCGACGGCGAGGTCAAGATCATCGACGAGTTCACCGGCCGCATCCTCGAGGGGCGGCGCTGGAGCGAGGGCCTGCACCAGGCCGTCGAGGCCAAGGAGGGCGTCGCCGTCCAGGAGGAGAACCAGACCCTGGCGACGATCACCCTGCAGAACTACTTCCGCCAGTACCGGAAGCTGTCGGGCATGACGGGCACGGCGCTGACCGAGGCGACCGAGTTCATGAAGATCTACAAGCTGCCGGTCGTCGAGGTGCCGACCAACCGCCCGATGGTCCGCGCCGACGAGCAACGATCAGGTCTACAAGACCCGCGACGGCAAGTGGGCGGCGGTCGTCAACGAGATCGCCGCGCGCCACGAGCGCAAGCAGCCGGTGCTCGTCGGGCACGATCTCCGTCGAGGTCTCCGAGCTGCTGTCCGAGCCAGCTCGAGCGAGCGCGGCATCAAGCACACCGTGCTCAACGCCAAGCCCGAGCACGCCGAGCGCGAGGGCGAGATCGTCGCCGAGGCCGGCCAGCCCGGCGCGAGTCACGATCGCCACCAACATGGCCGGCCGCGGCGTCGACATCAAGCTCGGCGGCAACGAGGAGCACCTGACCAAGCTCGAGCTCCAGCGCACGCTCGGCATCGCGCCCGACGACCCGGACTACGACGAGCACGTCCAAGACGGTGCTGCCGAAGATCGAGGCCCAGGTCGAGGCAGGACCGGGAGCTCGTCATGGAGGCCGGCGGGCTGTTCATCTGCGGCACCGAGCGCCACGAGTCGCGCCGGATCGACAACCAGCTGCGCGGCCGCTCCGGCCGCCAGGGCGACCCGGGCGAGACGCGCTTCTTCCTCTCGGCCGAGGACGACCTCGTCCGGCTCTTCGCCGGCGACCGGATCTACCGCATCCTCGACCGCCTGGGCACGACCGACGAGGAGGGCAACGAGGAGCCGATCGAGGCCAAGATGCTCACCAAGCAGATCGAGAAGGCCCAGCGGAAGGTCGAGGAGCAGAACTTCCTGCAGCGCAAGAACGTCCTCGAGTACGACGACGTGATGAACCAGCAGCGCGAGGTCGTCTACCGCTACCGCGACGAGATCCTCGAGGGCCGCGACATGAGCGCGACCGCCCGCGAGGAGATCGCCGGCGCGATCGAGCGCCTCGTCGCCGAGTACACGCCCGGCGACTTCCTCGAGGACTGGGACCTCGACGGGCTGTTCGTCCGCATGGACGAGATGTTCCCCGTCGTCGTTCGGGCCCGAGGACATCGAGCGCGGCTCGGTCTCCCGCGACGAGCTCGTGCGGCTCTTCACCGAGGACGCCCACGACCTCTACGACGAGCGCGAGGAGGAGCTCGGCGAGGAGATCATGCGCGCGCTCGAGCGCTACATCCTGCTCGACACGATCGACGGGCGCTGGCGCGAGCACCTCTACGACATGGACTACCTGCGCGAGGGCATCCACCTGCGCGGGTTCGCCCAGATCGAGCCGATCGTCGCCTACAAGAACGAGGCCTACTCGCTCTTCACCGACCTGATGCACACCATCTGGTCGGACTTCGCGCGGATGGTCTACCACGTCGAGGTCGAGATCACCGACGCCGAGGACCCGGCGGGCGCCGTCCCGCCGCCCGGCCACGCCGCCCGGGCTCCGGGTCGTCGACCCGCTCGGGCTCGGTCACCTACTCCGGCGGCGAGGCGATCGACCCGCGGGCGGCCATGGCCATGGCCGCGGCCGGCGCGCCGGAGGAGATGGCGCTCGAAGGCGCCGACGGACGGCGAGCTCGAGGAGCCGCCGCCGGTCGTGCAGCGGCGGGTCGAGGAGTCCGAGCAGATCGGGCGCAACGACCCGTGCTGGTGCGGCTCGGGCAAGAAGTACAAGAAGTGCCACGGCGCCTAGGGCGCGCTGAGCCCCTCCGCGGGCCCAGATAGGCTGCGCCCGATGACGGCCGCCGAAGGCGCAGGAGGACCCGGGCCGGGCGGGCGCCGCGACGAGATGGCGGTCGGCCTGGCCTACCTGTTCGGCACCGGCGCGCTGCTCGTCCTGCTCACCCTGCTGCTCCCGCACAACGGGGCGGCCGACGAGGGCGCGATCGCCGCCGTGGCGGGCGCGGCGCTGGTCGTGGCGGCGGCGCTGATCGCCGGCGGGCGGGGCCTGCCCGCGTCGGTCTACGCGTGGACGCTCGCCCTCGGCGCGGCGATGATCACGCTGTGCCTGTGGTGGGGCGGCCCGAGCGGCCGCGCCTACGCGGCGCTGTACGTGTGGGTGGCGCTCTACGCCTTCTACTTCTTCGACCTCCGGCTCGCGCTGCTGCTCGCCGTCTGGTCGCTCGTGCTCCACGCGATCGTGCTCGACGCCCGCGACGTCTCGCCGGTGCCGTGGGTCGACGGGACGATGGTCTTCGGCACGAGCCTCGTCGCGGGCACGCTGATCGCCCGCCTCGTCGGCCAGGTTCGCGGCCGCGCCGCCGATCTCGACGCGGCGACGAGCCTGGCCAACGCGATGTCGGCCGAGACCGACGTCTCGTGGGCTCGCAGCAAGATCTGCGACGCCGCGCGCGAGGCCTGCCGCGCCGACGCCGCCGTGCTCCTCGAGGGCGGTGACCGGGTGACCGTGGCCGGCGACGACGCGCTCGGCGCCGCGCTGGCCGAGCGGCCCGAGGTCGCCGTCGCGGTCGAGGCCGGCGAGTCGGCGGTGCTCGCCCGGGCGACGACCGGCCCGCTCGAGGCGCACGTCGAAGGCCTCTGCCACCCGGTGCTCCTCGACGGCCGCCCGATCGGGGCGCTGGCCGTCGGCTGGCGCGCGCCGCGGCGGCTGATCGGCGACCGCGCGGCCGACGCCGTCTCCCTGTTCGCCGCCGAGGCGACCGTCGCGCTCGAGCGCGAGCAGCGGCTCTCCGGCGAGCGCGAGCGCCGCGCGCTGGAGATCAACGACACGATCGTGCAGGGCCTCGTCGTGGCCAAGTACGCGCTCGAGTCGGGCCGCGACGGCGAGGGCTCCGACGCGGTGGCGCGCACGCTCGACCGCGCCCGCCAGCTGATGGACCGCCAGCTCGACCTCGGCCGCCCCGGAGGCCCCGAGCCCGGCGACCTGCGTCGCGAGACGCCCGGGACCGTCGGCCCCGGGCTCGACGACGCACGCGTCGAGTAGCCTGCCCGGCATGTCGACGGCCGCCTCGTCCGAGCCCACGCCACAACGGCTCGCGGCCATCCGCGACCAGCTCACGCTGCTCGCGGACTACCTTTGACCCCGCCGCGCTCGAAGGCCGCGTGGCCGAGCTCGAATCCGAGATGGGCGCGCCCGGCTTCTGGGACGACCAGGAGCGCGCGACGTCGACGTCGGCCGAGCACTCCCGGCTGACCCGGCGCCTGGAGACCTACCGCGGGCTGTCCTCCGACGTCGACGATCTCGAGCCCCTGGCCGAGATGGCCGAGGAGGACCCGGAGATGGCCAGCGAGCTCGAGGAGCAGATCGCCTCGGTGCAGGCGCGCCTCGACCAGCTCGAGGAGCAGCGGCTGTTCTCCGGCCGCTACGACCAGGGCGACGCGCTCGTCACCGTCAACGCGGGCGCCGGCGGCACCGACGCCCAGGACTGGGCCGAGATGGTGCTCCGCATGCTCCTGCGCTGGGCCGAGAAGCGCGGCTTCAAGACCGAGCTGCTCGAGGTCTCGGCCGGGGAGGAGGCGGGGATCAAGTCGGCCACGTTCCGCGCCGACGGGGAGAACGCCTACGGCCTGTTCAGCGCCGAGAAGGGCGTCCACCGGCTCGTGCGCCTGTCGCCCTTCGACTCGGCCAACCGCCGCCAGACGAGCTTCGCCGGCGTCGAGGTCGCGCCCGTGGTCGAGGAGAGCGGCGACCTCGAGATCGCCGACGACGACCTGCGGGTCGACACCTACCGCTCCTCGGGCGCGGGCGGCCAGCACGTCAACAAGACCGACTCGGCGATCCGCATCACGCACGTCCCGACGGGGATCGTCGTGCAGTGCCAGAACGAGCGCTCGCAGGGCGCCAACCGCCAGACCGCGATGAGCATGCTGCGCTCGAAGCTCGCCGAGCTCGAGGAGCGCAAGCGCCGCGAGGAGATCGCCAAGGAGCGCGGCGAGGCGCTCGACGTGAACTTCGGCTCGCAGATCCGCTCCTACGTCCTGCACCCGTACACGATGGTCAAGGACCTGCGCACGGGCGAGGAGATGGGCGACGCGCAGCGCGTGCTCGACGGCGACCTCGATCCCTTCGTGCGCGCCTACCTCCTGCAGGCGGCCAAGTGAGCGACGGCTCCCCGGAGCAGCCGACCGCGCCGTACCTCGACGCGCTGACCGCCTACGCCGTCCGCGGCCCGACGCGGTTCCACGTCCCCGGGCACAAGGGCGGCGAGGGCGCCGACCCGGGCCTGCGCTCGGCGATCGGCGACCGGGCGCTGGCCTTCGACGTCCCGCAGGACATCGAGGGGATCGACCTCGGCCCCGCGCCGACGCCCTACGACGACGCCGAGCGCCTGGCCGCCGAGGCCCACGGGGCGCGGCGGACGTTCTTCCTGACCAACGGCGCCACGCAGGGCAACCACGCGCTCTGCCTCGCGCTGGCCCGGCCCGGGCAGCGGATCGTGATGCAGCGCAACAGCCACGCCTCGGTGATCGACGGCCTCGTCCTCTCCGGCGGCGTGCCGGGCTTCGTCGCGCCCGAGTACGACGAGGAGCTCGGCATGGCCCACGGCGTCACGCCGGACGCGCTGGCCGCCGCGCTCGCGGCCACGCCGGACGCGCGGACCGCGTTCATCGTCTCTCCCACCTACTACGGGATGGCCGCCGACGTGGCCGGCTGCGCCGAGGTCGCCCACGCGGCCGGCGCCGCGCTCGTCGTCGACCAGGCCTGGGGCCCGCACTTCGGCTTCCACCACGCGCTGCCGCCGTCGGCGCTGGCCCAGGGCGCCGATGCGGTGCTGACCTCGACCCACAAGATCGTCGGCTCGCTGACCCAGTCGGCGATGCTCCACGTCGCCGACACCGGCCGGATCGATCCCGACCGCATCGCCCGCACGGTCCGGCTCGTGCGCTCGACGAGCCCGAGCTCGCTGCTGATGGCCTCGCTCGACGCGGCCCGGCGCCAGCTCGCGATGCACGGGCACTCGCTCGTCCATCGCACGCTTGCGGGCGCCGAGCGGGTGCGCGAGGCGATCGACGCGCTCGACGACGTCGACGTGATCGGGCCGGAGTTCGTCGGGCGCCCCGGCGTCGCCGGCTGGGACCCGCTGCGCATCGTGCTCGACGTGCGCGAGACCGGGCGCTCGGGCTACGCCGTGGCCGCCGCGCTGCGCGCGACCTACGACATCCACGTCGAGCTCGCCACCCACGCGACGCTCGTGCTCGTGCTCGGGGTCGGCCAGCCGCTCGACGCGATGGAGCGCGTCGCCCACGACCTGCCCGAGACGATCGCGCGCCTGCGCGGCCCCGGCACGGCCGAGGCGGTGGCGCGGCCGCTGGCGGCGTTCTCCAACGAGATGGCCGTCGCGCCCCGCGACGCCTTCCTCGGCGACACCGACGTCGTCGCCGTCGACGAGGCGGTCGGCCGCGTCTCCTCGGAGGCGATCGCCGGCTACCCGCCGGGCATCCCGGCGCTGCTGCCCGGCGAGCGGATCACCCGCGAAGTCGTCGACTACCTGCGCGAGCTCGTGGCCTCGGGCGCCCGCCTGCACGGCGCGAGCGACCCGAACTTCGCCACGATCAACGTGCTCGCCGAGCCGGCGGGCCGTCGCCTACTTGACGACGACCTTCGCCGTCATGTTGGTGTGGATCAGGCACCAGAACACGAAGGTGCCCTTCTCGTCGAACCGGATCCGGTTGGAGCGCGGGAACGGCGACTTCTTGTTGGAGTCGAGGATCCCCGAGTTCCAGAACGTGTTGCCGTGCGTGGCCGAGGTGAAGGAGACCAGGCCCGTGTCGCTCGGGTAGGACGCCCGCGGGTCGATGAACGGCGCCGCGCCGAAGGAGTCGGCCAGCGGCTGCAGGTAGTTGCCCTTGACCGTCGGGTCGGTGCCGAAGCTCGCCGTGTGGATCTCGCGCGACGTGGCGGGCATCTCGAACTTCACGACGGTGCCGACCTTGACGGTGCGGCTCTTGGGGAAGATCGCGAGGACCTCGGAGCCGTACGACGAGGCGCGGCCCAGCGTGAACGTGTTCTTGGGCGAGGGCTTCTTGATCGCCTTCTTCGTCGAGGCCAGCGTCCGGACGAGCTGGCGGTGCAGCGTCTTGGCGTCGGCCTTCTTGCCCGGGATCTTCTTGCTCGCCTTGCGGACGACGACCCGCCCCTTCATCCCGGGGTGGATGTCGCAGTAGAACGTCCATGAGCCGGCCTTGGCGAACTTGACCGTGAACTTGTTGGTCTTGCGCACCGGCGGCAGCGCGGAGTGCACGCGCGCGGTGCCGTCGAACGTCGTCGACGTGGAGTCGGCGAGCAGCGTGGGGTTGAAGCCGAACACCGGCTGGCCGTTGAACCAGAACGGCACGCCGGCCTCGTCCTTGTAGCCCGACGCGGTGCCCGCCGGGCCGACCAGGGGCAGCGGCGCGGTGCCCTTCTTCGGGAGGTCGACGTTGTGGAAGGACTCGTTGACGAACTTCACCTTGTCGCCGCGGTGGATCGTCGTCGTGCGGCTGAAGAACGCGGTCGGGTCGTCGCCGAGCTTCTGGAGCTTGGCCGTCGTCTTGCCGGGCGGCGGCCCGAGGTAGACGGTCTTCGTGGCCGCGGAGGCGGCGGCGGGAAGGGCGAGAGCACCGGCCGCACCGGCGGCGAGGACGAAGCGAAGAGCGCGCATGCGCCCAAACGTAACGGGGCGCTCAGCGGCGGTGGGATTTCTTGGCGACGCGCACCGAGGCGCCCCGGGCCAGCGGCGTCCAGCCGTCGCCGGACACGAGGACGGCGCGCACGCGCCGCGCCGCGGTCCCGCCCAGGCGGAAGCGCACCCGGCCGGTCTTGTCGGTGCGCCGGCGGCCGATCGGCCACCAGCCGAAGTGCTCGCGCGACCGCTCCTGGAGCATGATCCGCGCGCCCTTGACGGCGGGGTCGAGGCGCACCCGCACGGTCCGCCCGGCCACGGCGGTGATCAGATGCCGGTCGCGGACGATGACGGTGACCGCCGGGCTCGTGTGGCCGCCGGCCGAGGCGCGATAGCTCCCGCTCGAGGCCGGGACGAAGCTCGCCGCGAAGTGACCCATCGCGTCGGGCGTGGCCTGCGCGACCGCGTGGCCTTGGGCGTCGAGCACGGCGACCCGGCCGAGCCCCATGGCCTCGCGGCCGGTGAGGACGACCCGGCTCTTCGGCGCGACGGCCGCGGGCGCGCCGTCGAGCAGGATGTCGTGCACCGTCACGGTGCCCCGCATGAAGGCGTGGATGGTGCAGTGGTACTGGACGGTGCCGGCGTGCGTGAAGGTGTGCGCGAAGCCGCGGTGGCTCGTCAGGCGGCCGGAGTCGAACGTGCCGTCGTCCGCGGTCACCGTGTGCTCGCGCGCGCTGCTGTTGTTCCACCTGACCGTGTCCCCGGCGACGACATCGGCCTGGGCCGGGTCGAAGGACGAGTACGTGATCGCGACCGCGGTGCCCATGTCTCCGCCCGGCATGTCCATCGCGGCGCGGGCCGCCGGTGCCGCGAGCGCGGCGACCGCGACCGCGAGAAGCGCGCGGCGCCTCACCGCCGGCTCACCCGGTAGATCCCGATCATCCCGGCCATCATGTGGCTCTCGACGTGGCAGTGGTACATCCACGTCCCGGGGGCGTGCTCGGTCCAGCGGATGCGGAACGACTCGGCCGGGCCGACGGTCTTGGTGTCCTCCGGCGTCCCGTGGTCGCGCCAGCGGTGGCCGTGTACGTGGAAGGTGTGGTGCTCGGAGCCGATCGCGAGCACGTCCCACTGCACGCGGTCGCCGAGCTTCGCGTGGAAGACCGGGGTGTTGCCGACGAAGGCGCGGCCGTCGATCGTCTGGAAGTCGCCCATCGGGGCGAAGAAGACGACGTTCTCGCGGTCGGGCAGCTTCTCGTGCCTGCCGTAGATCGACAGCGCGCCGTACATCCCGCCGAGCAGCGAGACGTCCATCGAGGGGCGTGGTCGTGGTAGGGCCAGACGCCGGCGGAGTCCTTCCCCGCCCGCAGGTGGTAGGTCCAGCTCTGGCCGTGCTTGACGTCGGCGTCCTTGCCCGAGAAGCCGGGCAGGTAGGCGCCATCGGAGGACGGGGCGTAGGAGACCCCGTGGAAGTGCATCGAGTGCGAGCCGCCGGTACTTCGGTCCTTGTTCTTGAAGTGCACGAGGATGCGGTCGCCGACGCGCGCGCGGAGCAGGGGGCCGGGGATCCCGCGGCCGGGGAGCGCCTTCTTCCAGCCCGTCGTGTAGCGGCGGTAGATCGTCGTCGGGACACGGTCTCGGCGGCCGAGTAGGTCATCCCCATGATCGCGTCGCGGCCGTTGGGGATCATGTTCCAGGTCACCGGGACGGCGGCGATCCAGTAGTTCCGCGTCTTGGCGGACGCCGACGCGGGGGCCATGGCGGCCCCCGCGAACAGCGCGAGGGCCGCGGCGATCGCCGCGGCCCTCGGGATCCGGCTCGTGGCCATCGACCTACTTGACCTGGAGCTTGGCCTGCATCCAGGGGTGGATCAGGCAGAGGAAGTAGAGCGTCGTGCCCTTCTTCGCGCTGACCTTGACGTGGTAGGGCTTGCCGCCCGGCTCGTTGAGGAACCAGGAGTCGCCGGCCTTGCCGGACCGGTAGCCGGTGTCGACGCCGGTCTTGTTCACGTCGACGACGAGCTTGCTTCGGCGGGGCCTGCGAGGACGGGTCGGCCTGGTGGGCCGCCACCATCGTCTGGCACAGCTTCGTCGCGCACTGCCCTGTGGCGTCGATCTTCTTCGCGGTGCGGGGCAGGTCCTTCTTGCTCTTGACGAACGTGAAGGTGTGCGGGCCCTCGTCGTTGGCCGAGGAGGTCAGCGTGAGCGTCCCGCCCGACTTGATCCTGTAGACGTCGTGGTTCCAGCGCAACGTGTCCGTTGCACCGCGGTTGATCTTGTAGCTCGTGCCCTTGGTGATCGCGCGGATCGTCGTCTTGGTCGGCGCGGGCTTCGTCTTGGCCGCGAGGGCCTGGCCGGCACCGCCGACGGCGACTGCGCTCACCGCCACGGCCACAATCACTCTGCTTCGCTTCATGCGAACTCCTTTCCGCCCCCGAGGAGGCGCCCGTATCGGAGGGTGTTGATGCGGGAAGTCGTTGGACCTTGCCCGAGCCCTCGAGGGGGCCGGGTTCGGCGCGAACCTATCCGCGCGGGATGTTCATGAGCAAGCATTCACACCAAGATCATCCCGAGGGATGACGACCTATCCTCCCGGCGATGGAGCGCCTGGAATCCCTGGTCAAACGGGCGCTCGAGGAGGACCTCGGCGGTGGCGACGCGACGGCCGAGGCCACCGTCGCCCCGGATTCCCGTGCGACCGCGCGGGTCACCCAGAAGGCCCCCGGGGTGATCGCCGGGCGGGCCGCGGCCGAGGCGGTGTTCGCCGCCGTCGATCCGGGCGTGAGCGTCGCGTGGGACGTGGATGAGGGAATCTGGCGCGAACGCGGGCCGGTGCTCGTCGCCGCGGGCCCGACGCGCTCGCTGCTCGCCGCCGAGCGCACGATGCTGAACTTCCTCGGACGGCTCTCCGGCGTGGCGACCCTGACCGCCCGCTACGTGCGCGCCGTGGAGGGCACCGGCGCCCGGATCCTCGACACGCGCAAGACCACGCCGGGCCTGCGGGCGCTGGAGAAGGCCGCCGTCGCCGCGGGCGGCGGGACCAACCACCGCTTCGGGCTGTGGGACGCGATCCTGATCAAGGAGAACCACGCCGCCGCGGCCGGCGGGGTGGGGGAGGCCGTGCGCCGCGCCCGGGCCGCCCGGCCCGACCTGCTTCGTCGAGGCCGAGTGCCAGACGCTCGACGAGGTCGAGGAGGCGGTCGCGGCCGGCGCCCCGCGCGTCCTGCTCGACAACATGGCGCCCGACGAGCTGCGGGCCGCGGTGGCGCTCGTGGGCGGCGCGCGCCGAGACCGAGGCCAGCGGCGGCGTCACGCTCGAGTCGGTGGCCCAGATCGCCGCGACCGGCGTAGACTTCGTATCGGTCGGAGCGCTCACGCATTCGGCGCCGGCGCTCGACCTCTCCCTCCTCCTCGAACCCCTCGGGTGACGCCCATGACCGCCCCCCTTCTCCTCCTCGAGAGCATCCCGCAGCTCCAGGCCGAGGTGCGCGAGCTCGCCGCGCGAGCGCGGCGCGGTGATCCTCGCCCACAACTACCAGCTGCCCGAGATCCAGGACGTGGCCGACGTCGTCGGCGACTCGCTCGGGCTCTCGCAGCGCGCGGCGCAGGCCGAGCAGGACACGATCGCCTTCTGCGGCGTGCACTTCATGGCCGAGACGGCGTCGATCCTCTGCCCGGACAAGACGGTGCTGCTGCCCGACCTCGACGCGGGCTGCTCGCTGGCCGACTCGATCACCGCCGACCAGCTGCGCGAGTGGAAGGCCAAGCACCCCGGCGCCGTCGTCGTCATGTACGTCAACACCTCGGCGGAGGTCAAGGCCGAGACCGACTACTGCTGCACCTCGAGCAACGCCGTCAACGTCGTGCGCCACATCCTGCGCGAGCACGGGCCGGACACGGAGATCCTCTTCGGTCCCGACATGTGGCTCGGCGCCTACGTCGAGCGGACGCTCGGCCGCGCGCTGCACGTCTGGGACGGCGAGTGCCACGTCCACGCCGGGATCCGGCCGGACGACATCACCAAGACCCGCGGCGAGCACCCGGACGCGGACTTCCTCGTCCACCCGGAGTGCGGCTGCACGACGCAGGTCATGGAGTACGTGGCCTCGGGCGACATCGACCCCGAGCGCGTCCACATGCTCTCCACGGGCGGGATGCTGAGCTTCGCCGCCGAGCACGACGGCGAGGAGATGATCGTCGCCACCGAGACCGGGATGCTCCACCCGCTCCAGCAGGCGGCGCCGAACTCGACCTCGTGGCCGCCAACCGCGCCGCCCACTGCCGCTACATGAAGATGATCACGCTGCCCAAGCTGCGCGACACCCTGCGCGACGGCGCGCCCGTGGTCAAGGTGGACGAGGCCATCGCCGAGCGGGCGCGGATCCCGATCGAGCGGATGGTCGCGATCAACGCCTCACGGCTGAGCGACGGGCAGGACCTGGACGCCGCGCTCCATCGTCTCGCGGACGACGCGCAGCGAGCGCTTCTTGCGCTCGAGCTCGACCTCGGTGTAGCAGTGCACGTCGGCCGGGAAGCCCATCTCCGAGGCGTCCCAGAGGGACCCGGCCTGGTAGACGCGCTCGAGCCAGGGCACGCCGTCGAAGCCCTGGGAGACGAGGATCACGACCCACTCGGGCCCGCGCTCGCGCTGCGGCGGGGCGCCGTTGTCGTCGTCGACCTGCGCGCCGCCCACGATCACGGCCTCGAGCGGCCAGCGATCCGAGACACGGCGCACGTACAAGTCCAGCTCGCGCCGGTTCACGCGTCGATTGTCCAGGCTCGCCGCCCCAGCGTCAATTCGGTGACGACCGAGGCGACCCACCTCGGCTCGGATGTGACCTGACGGGCCGAGAAGCGCACCACCCGCCAGCCGCGGCGCTCGAGCTCGGCGTCGAGCGGCGATCGTCCTCGAAGGCCTGTTGCCGTCCCGTGGGCCTGGCGGCCGTCGACCTCGACGTTCAGGCGAAGCTCGGGCCAGACGAAGTCGCGCTCGGCGAGGCGGTCGCCGACGTCGAGATGGACGTTCACCTTCGGCGTCGGGAGGCGGCTGTCGCGGATCAAGGTCAAGGAAGGCGAGCTCGAGGTCGTTGCGGGTGAGCTGGGGATCGTGGGCGGCGGCCGTGACGGCGTTGAGGGCGGGACTGCCGTGCCGGCCGGGGATCGCTCTGAGCGGCGCGTGGAGGCGGCGGAACTCGGCCTCGTGGACCGCGCGGGCCAGGGTGGCGGCGGAGAGAACCTCGGCGAGGTCCGCGAGCGTCCGGGCCACCAGTCGTCACGGGGATGCCGTCGATCGTGGTGATCTCGTGAGGCTCGAGGCGACGGGTGCGGTGCAGGTCGACGTTCGGTGGCGCGTGGCGGCTCCGCGGAGCGGTGACGTCGATGCGCCGGCGTTGGTCGGGCCGGATCTCGTGGAGCGCCGCCGCGCTGCGGTGGCTCAATACGGCGTGTGGGCCGCAGCTCCAGACCGCAGCGAGCCACCGGCCGCGCTGGGTCAAGGAAGGAGAGCCGACGGCGTAGATCCCTCGGCCGACGCGGTGGAGAAAACCGGAGCGGCAGAGCCGGTGGACGGCGTCTTTGCTCGAGCCCAGAGCCGTGGAGCTGATCGATTCGAACGAGCCGATGCTGCCGCGTCGCGAGCGCTGAGATGACCGCCCCAACCGGACGTGGGCTCTCAAAGTCTCGATATGCGCGACCGAGAGAGCCCACGTCCCGACCATGACGGGAGAACGCTCACGAATCAGCACGGCTCTGTCACAGACCAGCGCCGAAACCGCAGCTCCATCCGCTCGCCTTCCTAGACCAGCCCACAACCCGGCCCGGAGCCGCGCCGCAAATGGAGCTACGCGAAGTCCGCGACCGTGTGCGGTCCGACGCAGGCCACGGCCAGCTCGTCGTCGACCGCGCGGGCGATCTCGGCCACCTCGCTCCACGGTGACGGCGTCGAGCGCGGCGATGGTCTCGTCGGCGTCCGGGCGCCTCGCGGTGGACGACGACCGACTGGGCCGCCTGGCGGGCCACGGCGTTCGTGCTCTCGAAGGCCACGACGCGGGCGCCGGCGGCGTAGGAGCGGGCGCGCTCGACCTCCTCGTCGGTCGGCCCGTCCTGCCGCAGCTCCGTGACGATCTCCCGCATGCGCGTGTAGGCCTCGACGCGTCTTGGTCGAGTCCAGGCCGGCCGAGAGCTGGAGGATCGGCGCGTCGCTCATCGCGTGGGTGAGCGCGTGGACCGAGTAGGCCAGGCCGCGCTGCTCGCGGATCTCGTCGAACAGGCGCGAGCCCATCGAGCCGCCGAGCAGCGTGCCGTAGATGGTCATCGCCGCCCGCACGTCCTTGTCGGACACGTCGATCTTCGGCCGGTAGCTCATGCGCAGGTGCGACTGGTTGGAGTCGCGCTCCTCGACGAGCACCTGGGGCGCGAGCGCCGGGACGGCATCGGGCTCGCCCGGGCTCGGGCAGGTCGGGGAAGCGGCCGAAGGCCTCCTCGAGCGCGCCGTTCTCGGGCAGCCCGTCGAGGTTGCCGACGAGGAAGGCGCCGCCGTCGCGGCCCGACCAGCGCCGCTCGCGGAAGGCGACGATCGCGTCGCGGGAGAACGTCCGCAGGTGGTCGGCGGGGCCGAGCACCGGGCGGCCGAGCGGGTGGTCGCCGAAGGCGGCGCGGTCGATCAGGTGCTCGGCCACGACCGACGGGCTGGTCGTCGGCGCGGGCGATCTCCTGGATCACGACGCCGCGCTCGCGCTCGAGCTCGTCGGCGTCGATCCGCGGGCGGCCGACGAAGTCGGTCAGCAGGTCGATCGCCTCGCGCGGCGCGCTCGGCCCGGGCGGTGATGTGGAAGGCGACGAGGTCGTGCGACGTGTAGGCGTTGAGCTGGGCGCCGATGCGCTCGGCCGACTCGTTGACGTCGCGGTAGGTCGGGTACTCCTGGCCGCCCTTGAACACGAGGTGCTCGAGGAAGTGGGCCATCCCGTTCTCCTCGGGGCGCTCGGTGCGGGCGCCCGCGTCGAAGGCCACGAGGATCGTCAGGGCCCGGGTGCCCCCGATGCGGGAGCTGTGGATCGGCAGGCCGTTCGGGGCGACGCTCACGTGGTCTTCCATGTGCACTGACGATACGCGGGAGGAGGACCGCTCCGGGCGGCGAAGAGGGGCAGGCCATGGCCGTCGTCCACCGCCGTCCCCCCAAGAAGCCGTCCACGCCCGAGCCAGCAGCTGCCCCGGCCCCGCCCGCCGGCGGCGCTGCAGCCCGTGGTCGAGTTCCGCAACGTCGTCAAGCGCTACGACGGCGGCGACATGGGCCTCGACGGCGCCACGTTCGGCGTCGCGCGGGGCGAGTTCGTCTTCCTCATCGGCGCCTCGGGCTCCGGGAAGTCGACGCTCATGCGCCTGCTGATCAAGGAGATCGACCCGACCTCGGGGACGCTCAACGTCGCCGGCCACGACCTGGCCGAGCTGACGCACAAGCGCGTGCCGTACTACCGGCGCAACCTCGGCGTGGTCTTCCAGGACTACAAGCTGCTGCCCAGCCGCACGGTCTACGACAACGTCGCCTACGCCCTGCAGGTCACGGGCTCGAGCCGCAAGGAGATCCGCGCCAAGGTGCCCGACATCCTGCGCCTGACCGGCCTGTCGACCAAGCTGCACAACTACCCCGACCAGCTCTCCGGCGGCGAGCAGCAGCGCGTCTCGATCGCGCGCGCGTTCGTCAACCACCCGCCGCTGCTGCTGGCCGACGAGCCCACCGGCAACCTCGATCCCGAGACGTCGCTCGGGATCATGCAGCTGCTCTACCGGATCAACCGCACGGGCACGACCGTGGTCGTCGCCACGCACGACCACGAGATGGTCGACCGCATGCGCCGGCGGGTGATCGAGCTCGACCGCGGCAAGGTCGTCCGCGACCTGCCGGCCGGGGAGTACGTCCGATGAGGATCGGCTTCTTCCTGCGCGAGGCGCTGCGCTCGCTGCGCCGCAACGCCGCGCCGAGCTTCGCCGCCTTCACCACCGTGCTCGTGACGATGCTCGTCGTCGGGCTCTTCATCCCGATCGTCCAGGCCACCACCGGCGCGGCCAACGACGTGCGCAAGCGCGTGCTCGTCAACGTCTTCATGAAGACCGACGCGACGCCCAAGGAGGTGGCGCGGGTCAAGGCGCTGCATCCAGCGCACCCCGCACGCCGGCAAGGTCGTCTACGTCTCCAAGGCGCGGGCCTACGCCGAGCAGAAGAAGGCCCACCCGGCCCTCTACGAGCTGCTGGGCAAGAACCCGCTGCCCGACACCTTCCGCGTCACGCCCGACCGCCCCGACAACGCGCTGGCGCTCAAGGCGGCGCTGGCCCCGGCCGCGGCCGACGGGGGGACCGTCCCGCGCGACCCGGCGATCGGCTCGGTCAAGAACCGCCAGGACGACACGAAGAAGATCCTCACGATCACCCGCGTGGTGAAGCTGACGATGGCCGTCGCTGGCCGCGATCCTCGGCCTGGCCTCGGTCGCCCTGATCGCCAACACGATCCGGCTGTCGCTGTTCTCCCGCCGCCGCGAGGTCGAGGTCATGAAGCTCGTCGGCGCGACCGACTGGTTCATCCGCTTCCCGTTCATGATCGAGGGCCTCGTCGTCGGGGCCTTCGGCGCCGTGGTCGCGATCGTCCTGCTCGGCGCGGGCAAGCTCGCGCTGCTCGACCCGCTGGCCGGCCGCCTGGCGCTCTTCGCCGCGCCGCGGACGATCCCGTTCGCCGAGCTGATCGCGATCCTCGTGCTCGCCGGCATGCTGCTCTCGGCCGCCGGCTCGGGGCTGTCGCTGCGGCGCTTCCTGCGCGTCTAGCCCGCGGCTAGTTCTCGCGCGAGGTCGGCAGCGTGACGAGCGAGAACCAGTAGTTCCCCAGGCCGCGGACCGCCTCGACGAACTTGTCGAAGGTCACCGGCTTGCGGATGTAGGAGTTCACGTGCTCGCGGTAGGCGTGGATGATGTCCTCGTCCGAGCTCGAGGTCGTGAGCACCACGACGGGCAGCTCGGTCAGCTCCGGGTCGGAGCGGATCTCCGTCAGGACCTCGCGCCCGTCCTTGCGGGGCATGTTGAGGTCGAGCAGGATCAGGTCCGGGCGCGGCGCGCCGGCGTTCTCGCCCTCGCGGCGGAGGAAGGACATGGCCTCTTCACCATCGCGCGCGACATGGAGGTTGACCTCCCGGTCGGCGTCGGCGAAGGCTTCCTGGGTGAGGAAGACGTCGTCGGCGGAGTCCTCGACGAGGAGGACCTCCATGGGGCGCTCTGAATTCATGCGGGCGATCCTAGCTTTGGTTTCGGGGAAGCGTGAACGAAAAGACGCTGCCGTGGGCGATGTCGGGCTCGACCCAGATCTTGCCGCCGTGGCGGGCCAGCACGCGCTGGCACAGCGCCAGGCCGATCCCGCTGCCGTCGAACTCCTCGCGGGTGTGCAGGCGCTGGAACATCCGGAAGATCCGGTCGGCGTGATGCGGCTCGATCCCGATGCCGTTGTCGGCCACGTGGAAGTACCACTCGGTCGTGGTCCCCTCGGCCGAGACGACGATCCGCGGGGTGTCCTCGCCGCGGAACTTGATCGCGTTGGCCAGCAGGTTCTGCAGCACCATCCGGATCTGGCTCTGGTCGGCGACGACGGTCGGCAGCTCGCCCTCGACGACGACCTCCGCCTTGGCCTCGCGGATCGCGACGGTCAGGTCGGCGCGGACGCCGTCGAGCAACGTGCCCATGTCCACGGGCTTCATGTCGAGCTCGCGCCGGCCGGCGCGCGAGTAGGCCAGCAGGTCGTCGATCAGGCCGCGCATCCGCTCGGCGCCCCCGGTGATGCCGGACAGGTAGCGCTCGGCCCGGGCGTCGAGCTGGTCGCCGTAGCGGCGGCCGAGCAGGTCGGCGTAGCCGCCCATGGCGCGCAGCGGCTCGGCCAGGTCGTGCGAGGCGACGTAGGCGAACTCCTCGAGCTCGGCGTTGGAGCGCTGCAGGTCGGCCGAGCGCTCCTCGAGCGCGGCGGCCATGCCGTCGAACGCCTCGCCGACCTGGGCGACCTCGTCGTCGCCGTGCAGCTCGGTCCGCGCCGACAGGTCGCCGGCCGCCAGGCGGTCGGTCGCCGATCCCGAGGCGGTCGAGCGGGATCAGCAGCCAGCGGCGCAGCGCGAGCTGCTGGAAGATCACGAAGGCCAGCAGGAGCAGCACCCCGGCGCCGATCGCGACGAACGCCAGCGCCCGGCTGCGCGAGGCGTCGTCGAGCCGCTGGCGCGACAGCGCGCGCTCGGTGCCGAGCAGGGTCGCGAAGTCCCGGCGGATCGCGTCGACGCGCCGCTTGCCTTCGCCGGTGCGGGCCACCCGCTGGGCTTCGTCGAGGCCGAAGTTGCGCACCGTGCGGATGAAGGGGACCGAGTAGGCGGTCACGTAGTCGTTGATCTCGCGCTCGATCCGGGCCGCGACGCGGGCCTGGCCGGGGTTGTCGGCGACGTCGCGCCGCAGGCGAACACGCTCGCCCGGCAGCGCCGCTCGCGCCGCCGTCCACGGTTGCAGGAAGTTGGCCCGGCGCGTCAGCGCGTACCCCCGCGCTCCGGTCTCGAGATCGATCAGCGTCTTCTCCAGGGCGTTGGCCGCCGCGATGGTCCGCGCCGACTTCTCGGCCTTCTGGCTCGAGTTGCGCAGCGAGACCACGGCCACCGTGATCAGGGCGAAGACGATGAGCACGAGCAGCGCCAGCGCGACGTTGGCATAGAGGAGCCGAGCACGCAGTGAACCCGGGCGGATGCGGTCGGCGAACGTCATCGCGAGCCCGGGGCAATTTAGTGGAGCGCCCGGCGGCTCGTTCCGGGTCCGCGTGGTCTAGGGTGCTGCCTGCGCGCATGCCTGCTGCCGCCCCCGTCGCCCCAGCCGTCACTTCGATCGTCCTGGTCGAAGACGATCCCGCGTACGCGGAGATCGTCGGCGAGGGTCTCAAGGACTTCTGGCCCGGCGAGCTCCGGGTCGCCTCCGTCGCTCGCCTGGCCGAGGCGCGCCAGGAGCTCGAGGACCACGTCGCCGACTGCGTCCTGCTCGACCTCTCGCTC
This sequence comes from uncultured Solirubrobacterales bacterium, assembly GCA_963737395.1. GTDB lineage: Bacteria > Actinomycetota > Thermoleophilia > Solirubrobacterales > Solirubrobacteraceae > JBBQAA01. Next base: position 305,343 of record CAVTSQ010000012.1, read on the forward strand.
CCCGACGGCCAGGGCCTCGAGGTGCTGCGCGCGATCGTCACGATCGCCCCGCGCACGCCGGTGATCGTGCTGACCGGCCGCGACGAGGAGGACGGGCTCGGCGCCGAGGCGCTGCGGCTCGGCGCGCAGGACTACCTCGTCAAGGGCCGCGTCACCGACGAGGTCGTCGTGCGCTCGGTCCGCTACGCGATCGAGCGCAAGCGCGGCGAGCTCGAGCGCGCGGCGCTCGAGGCGCGCTACGCCCAGGAGGCGCTCGTCGCCTCCGCGCTGCAGCGCGGCCTCGTCCCCGAGCTCCCGCGGGTCCGCGGCCTCGAGCTCGGCGCCCGCTACCTGCCCAGCGGCGCCGGCGGCCGCGTGGGCGGCGACTGGTACGACGTGATCCCCACCCGCGACGGCTCGGTCGCCGTGGTGCTCGGCGACGTCGCCGGCCACGGCGTGCAGGCCGCCTCGCTGATGGGCCAGTTGTCCACGGCCGCGCGCGCGTACGCGCTCGAGGACCCGGACCCCGGCTTCGTCCTGCCCGCGCTCGACCGGCTGCTGCGCCATTTCCAGCCCGACGAGATGGCCACGATGGTCTACGTCCTGCTCGAGGCCGGCGGCCGCACCGCCCGGATGGCCAGCGCGGGCCACCCGCCCGGCGTCGCCATGCGGGTCGACGGCCGCGCCGAGCTGCTCCTGCGCGGCCGGGGCACCGTGCTCGGCTTCGGCTCCGAGCACTTCCCCGTCTCCGAGGAGACCCTCTCGCCGGGGGACACGCTCGTCTTCTACACCGACGGCCTGGTCGAGCGGCGCGGGGAGGACCTGCAGGTCGGGTTCGACCGGCTGATGGCCACCGTCGACGCCGCGGGCTACATGCCGGCGGCCGAGCTGGCCACGCACCTCGTCGACGTGCTCGCGCCCGCCGAGGATCGCGAGGACGACGTCGCCGTGCTCGCCGTCCGCGCCCTGAGCTGAGCTTCACGTCCCCTGAGTACCCTCGCCGGGGTGTTCGCACGTCGGCGGCGCCGCGGCCCGACCATCTTCCTGATCGTCCTCATTCCCGTGGCGCTCCTGCTCGGGATCTGGCTGGGCGGCAACCCCGGACACCTGCCCGGGTTCATCCGCGACCCCCTGCTCGGTGACGACGGCTCGGCGCTGATCGACCAGACCTACGACTCGATCCAGCAGGACTACTACCGGCCGATCAGCCGCGGGCAGCTCGTCAACCGGGGCCTCGAGGGCGCCGTCGCCAGCCTGCACGACCGCTTCTCGCACTACTTCGACCCCAAGGCCTACGCGCAGTTCAACCGCTCGTCGAACGGCGAGTTCTCGGGGATCGGCGTCACGGTCGCGCCCGACAAGCGCGGCCTGATGATCAGCGAGGTCTTCCCGGGCTCGCCGGCCCGGCGGGCGGGGATCAAGAAGGGCGACGTGATCGTGGCCGTCGCCGGGCAGTCGATCGCCGGCAAGTCGCTCGATCTCGCCACGGGGAGGATCCGCGGCAAGGTCGGGACGACCGTCCGGCTGACGGTGCTGTCCGGCGGCAAGCACCGCCGTGTGATCGTCAAGCGCGCGAACGTCCGCGTCCCGCCGGTGACCTCGAAGCTCGTCACCGTACGCGGCAAGAAGGTCGTCGACGTCCACCTGTCGACCTTCACCGCGCGCGGCGTCGGCGACCAGGTCGGCGCGGCCGTGCGCAAGGGCCTGTCGAAGGGCGCCAAGGGCGTGATCCTCGACCTGCGCGGCAACGGCGGCGGCCTGCTCGACGAGGCGATCTCGACCGCGTCGGTGTTCATCCCCAAGGGCACGGTCGTGATCACCGACGGGCGCAACCGCCCGCGGCAGGTGTTCGACGCCCGCGGCGGGCGCGATCTCCCCGAAGATCCCGCTCGCCGTCCTCGTCGACAAGAACTCGGCCTCGGCGTCGGAGATCGTCTCCGGCGCGATCCAGGACCGCCAGCGCGGGATCCTCGTCGGCACGCGCACCTTCGGCAAGGGCGTCTTCCAGGAGATCATGGGGCTGCCCAACGGCGGCGCGCTCGACATCACCGTCGGCCAGTACTTCCTGCCGAGCGGGCGCAACCTCGGCGGCAAGGGCGTCTCCGAGGGCAGCGGGCTCAAGCCCAACGTCGTACGTCAAGGACAACCTGAAGACCAAGAAGGACGAGACGCTCGACCGGGCGCTGCGCGCGCTCCAGCCGAAGCTCCGGTGAGCGCCGTCGCGCGCGAGCGCGTGGTCGCCGTGCTCGAGAAGCGCGGCAAGTTCTTCATCGCCGAGCCGTTCTTCGAGCGCGGCCGGCACTGGACCGTCGACCGGCCGAAGGGCCGCGGCGGCGTGCGCGCCGGCGTCGGCGACCTCGTCCTGCTGCGCACCGGCCGCGGCGGCCGCGGCCGGGCCGAGGTCGTCGAGCGCCTCGGCCGTCCCGACGTGGCGCGCGACGTGCTGCGCGCGCTGCTGCTCGACCGCGGCCACCGCGGCGCGCTTCGACCCGGCCGTCGAGCGGGCCGCGCGCGGCCGAGCCGGCCGACGACCCGACGCGCCGCGACCTGCGCGACCTCGTCACCTTCACGATCGATCCCGTCACGGCCAGGGACTTCGACGACGCGCTGTCGGCCGAGCGCCTGGGCGACGGCGCCTGGCGCGTCTGGGTGCACATCGCCGACGTCTCGGCCCACGTCGCAGCCCGGCTCGCTGGTCGACCGCGAGGCGGCGCGGCGGGCCACGAGCGTCTACGTCCCGGGCCTGGTCGAGCCGATGCTCCCCGAGGCGCTCTCCAACCAGGCCTGCTCGCTCGTCCCGGGTGAGGACCGGCTCGCCGTCACCGTCGAGATGGAGCTGCGCGGGGCCGACGTCGTCAAGGTCCGCGTTCTCGCGCTCGCTGATCCGCTCGGACAAGCGCCTGGACTACGAGCGAGGTCGACCGGATCTTCGCCGGGCGCGAGGGCGCCGCCGCGCCCTGGGGCGAGCCGCTCGCGGCGGCGCGCGAGGCGGCCGCCGCGCTCGACGCGGCCCGCGCAGCGCCGCGGCGCGCTCGTCGTCGAGTCCGGCGAGCCGGACTTCGACTTCGACGACGGCGGCCACGTCGTCAGCGCGCGCACGACGTGCAGACCGAGAGCCACCGCCTGATCGAGCACCTGATGATCGCCGCCAACGAGCAGGTCGCGAAGCACCTGCAGGAGACCGCGACGCCCCGCGCTGCTACCGCGTCCACGAGCGGCCCGACGCCGCCGCGGTCGAGCGCCTCGTCACGCAGCTCGCGTCGCTCGACGTCGCCACGCCGCCGGTCTCGCCGCACATGTCGCCCGTCCGAGGCCGCGGACGCGGTGGGGGAGATCTCGCGGCTGGTCGACCAGGAGGTCCGCCGCCGCGGCCACGGGCGCGAGGCGTTCACCTCGCTGGTCCTGCGCTCGCTCAAGCAGGCCCGCTACGACCCCAGGCCGCTCGGCCACGCCGGCCTGCGCTCCGCCGCACTACTGCCACTTCACCTCGCCGATCCGCCGCTACCCCGACCTGATCTGCCACCGCGCGCTGCTCTCGCACGATCGGCGCCGACGCGCAGGCGCCCGAGGCGAGCGCGATGCCCGAGGCCGGGCTGTGGTGCTCGGCGCGCGAGCGCGAGGCGATGAGCGTCGAGCGCCGGCGCCGACGACGTCGCCCACTGCTTCCTGCTCGAGCGCGAGCTCTTCGAGGGCGGCTTCGAGCAGCGTGTGGGACGGCGAGGTCACCGGCGTGATCGGGGCCGGCGCGTTCGTCGCCTTCGGCGACGGCTACGAGGGCTGCTGCCCGTCCGGCGGATGCGCGGCGACTGGTGGGAGCTCAACGAGGAGGGCACGATCCTCCACGGCAGCCGCGACCGGCGGGACGATCCGCCTCGGCGACCCGGTCCGCGTCGAGGTCGACCGCGTGGAGGCGCCGCGCGGGCGCGTGGACCTGCTGCCGGTCGAGCTCTCGGCCTGACCGGCCTACGATCCGGGCATGGCCAAGGGCGGCAAGCGCAAGCAGGCACCGGGCGACGTGGCGACCAACCGCCAGGCGTCGTACCGCTTCAACCTGCTCGATCGCGTCGAGGCGGGCGTCGTGCTCCAGGGCACCGAGGTCAAGTCGCTGCGCGAGGGCAAGGCCCAGCTCAAGGACGCCTACGCCACCATCGACGACGGCGAGATGTGGCTGCACAACGTCCACATCCCGCCCTACAAGCCGGCGGCCCGCGAGAACCACGAGCCCGAGCGCCCGCGCAAGCTGCTGCTCCACCGCAGCGAGATCGACCGCCTGCTCGTGGCGCAGGCCAAGGAGCGCGGCCTGACGCTCGTGCCGACGCGGATCTACTTCAAGGACGGCGCGGGCCAAGGTCGAGATCGCGCTGGCCCAGGGCAAGGACCGCTTCGACAAGCGCGAGTCGATCCGCGAGCGCGAGACGCGCCGCGACATGGACCGCGCGCTGCGCGAGGTCGGGCGCTGACGTCGGCTAGACGTCGTTGAGCGTGCGCGCCACGTGCGTGGCGTCCATGCCCAGCACGAGCACGACGATCAGCCCGAGGTAGACGATCCCGACGAGCGCGCGGTTGCGCGGCGAGACCTTGTAGTACTCCTGCGCCGCGCGGGTCCTTGCGGCGCTGCCAGCGGCGGTAGAGCTCGAAGCGCGGCCAGCACGGTGAGCAGGATGATCACCGGGTTGGGCCAGACGAACAGCAGGACGACGAGCCCGAAGAAGCCGACGAACCACATCCACGGCGACATCGCGGCCATCGCGCGGCCGCCGTCGAGCGGGACGACGGGCAGCAGGTTGAAGAGGTTGAGGAAGAACCCGGTGAAGGCCAGGGCCTTCCAGAAGTCGTTGCCCGAGCGTCTCGGCGATCGGCAGCAGCGCCGCGGCGCCGATGCGTGCCGAGGATCGGGCCGGCCAGGCCGACGCGCGCCTCGGCCAGGGCGTCGTCGCCCAGCGACTTCGCGGCGACGACGGCGCCGAGGAAGGGGATGAACACCGGCGCGCTGGCCTCGACGCCCTCGCGGCGCAGCTGGATCACGTGGCCCATCTCGTGCACGAGCAGCAGCACGACGAAGCCCAGGGCGAACTTCCAGCCCCAGATCAGCGAGTAGGCCGCGACCGAGACGAGCATCGTCCCCGACGTCGTGAGGATCTTCAGCTTGCCGGCGAAGAGCAGGGCGACCTTGCCGAACTTCACGATCGCGATCAGGCCGGCGAGGAGCGCGCTGCCGATCCGGCGCAGCAGGCCGCGCTTGTCCTCCTCCCACGGCGGGCGCTCGTCGGCGGCCGGCGCCGCGGGCGGCGGGGTCGAGATGGCCGCGTTCGGCGTCACGTGCCCCTCGGGACGCGGCTCGACCGGCGGCAGCCAGCGGTCGGAAGCGTGCTCGTTCATCCCCTCCAAGGGTAGGATGGTGGGGTAAGACCTACATACACGGGGACGCCAGGCTTCGACGTGGTCGGTTCCGTGGCACCAGTTGCGAGTCGAGGTCCCGGAGGCCTGGTTAAACCCCGGGAACCAATACGTGCGGATAACCACACGTACGCACTCGCCGCTTAGTCAATAGCTAAGCCGTGAGTCGTGTCGCCCCTCCGTCGCCCGCAAGGAGGGAACCGGCATCAATCAGCGGGCTCACCCGGTGAGGTCCGTCCTCGCCGATCCGGGGACATCTCAGGGGACTGGTTCCCGGCAACCCCGCCGGCGAGGCGAGCCGGGAACGAGATCCAGAGCGCCGGATACGCTCGTAGACACTGGTGCAGCGCGACTGCGGACGCGGGTTCGACTCCCGCCGTCTCCACCTCACGAGAGCCGCCTTCCGGGGCGGCTCTCGTCGTTCAGGCGCCGGACGCTCCGCTCAGCGGCAGCGCAGGACCGCGCGCACCCGCCGGACCGCGGCGCCGTCTCTGCGGCGCAGCGAGCGGCAGGCGCGGGCGCGGCGATGCCCGCGCACGGCACGCAGCGCGGCGTTCAGCCGCCGGGCGAGCGCCGGGTGGTGGTGGCGCCTCGCCGCGGCGGCGAGCCGCACGAGCTGCGCGTCGGCGCCACGCACCCGCACGGCGAACGTGCGCGTGCGGGTCTTGTGCCACGCGTTGTGGGCGCGACAGCTCACGGTGGTGCGGCCGATGGAGAAGCGCGCGCGTGAACGCTTGGAGCACGACAGGCCCGGCAGGGGGTCGGTGCGATCGTGCGCGCGGGCGCGGAAGGCGACGCGCGCGCCGGACGGGCCCGTCGCGTCGGCGACGACAGCGGGCGGGACCGTGATGGCGGGCGGAGCGGGGTCGGTCGGCGGCGGGACGATCGTGATCGAGCCGAGCCCCTGCTCGAAGCCCGGGTTGTCGCCGGGCAGCGGGCAGTGCTCCGGCGGCGCGGCGGTCTCCTCGAGATGCGCCGCGTCGCCCTCGTCGCTCGCCGTCGAGCCGACGCTGCCGAAGATGCCGTCGCCGAGCTGGAGGACCTGGCCGGAACCGTCGGGCCACGCGATCCCGATCGCGGCGTAGCGGCCGCGCACGGCCAGACAGGTGACGTCGCCCGTCCGCTTCGCGCCGGCGTGCGTCTCGCTCACCGTGCCCTTCGGCTGCTCGCCCACCGGCCCGGCCACCGCGGTCACCGCGATGTCGGTGTCGAACCGGCCACGCGCAGCGTGCCCTGCACCGAGCCACCGGGAAGCACGGTCTCACACGGTCTGTCGAGCGTTCCCACCACGTCGGGGCCGGAGGCGCGATGGATCGTGACCCGCGCGAGGCCCATCGGGTGGCCGCTCTGAACGCCCAGGCTCCACGTGCCGTCCCCGTCGACGTCGATCGCGTAGTCGTGGATGTCCCAGCCGCCGTCCATCGTGGCGTCGCCCAAGAGGTGCTCGTGCGGTGCGAAGCCATCGAGGCGCACATGGAAGCCGTACGCGCCGAGCGCGTTCCCCGCGATGTCATCGCACCATGGCGTGAGCGTCACCGTCGGGGCCGGGGCGTCGCCGCGTGCGACCGCTCCGCCGACCAGCAGGCCCGTCACGGCGAGGAGGACGACGATCCGGCGCATGGAGGTGAAACGTCGGCGCGCGCGGCGAGTTGCGCGCTATCAGGCGCCGAACGCCCGGCCGATCTGCACGGCGACGTAGGCGAGGCCCGCGAGGCCGAACAGACGGCGGAAGGCGTTGTCGCCTGATGCCAGCTCGATCCAGGCCCAGGCGGCGAGGCCGACGTAGACGACGCCGCGCGCGTAGTCGTGGACGTCACCGCTGGTCAGCGCCGCCACGACCGAGGCGGCGAGCGCGACGAGCAGCGGCGCGTTCGGGAACTGGACGAGCGGATAGCCCGCCGGCCAGCCGCGCTGCGCGCGTCGCCACGCGTCCTGCAGGGTCACGCCGCGAGTCACCGCGCCGTCAGCGTCGTCGTCAGCGCCGGCCCGCTGGCCAGCGTCTGGAAGACCACGCAGTAGCGCTCGGTGAGCGTGCGGAGCGTCGCGAGCTGCTCGTCGTCGGCGTCGGTGTCGAGCTCGAAGGCGAGCCGGATCTCCGTGAAGCCGACCGGCGCGTCGCGGTCGACACCGAGCGTGCCGCGGAAGTCGAGGTCGCCCTCGGCCGACACGCGGCCCGAGCTCGCGTCGATCCCGAGCGACGTCGCCACCGCGCGCAGGGTCACGCCGGCGCAGGCGACGAGCGCCTCGAGCAGCATGTCGCCCGAGCACAGCAGCGACCCGTCGCCGCCCGTCGCCGGATGCAGCCCGGCCTGGGCCAGCGCGCGGCCGGTCTGCACCGAGCACGACACGCCCTCGCCGAGCTCGCCGGTCGCGGACAGCGTCACCTGGGCGGCCTCCGGGTCGCCGACGTAGCGCTCCTTCAGAGGCGCCTGTACGGCGCGGAGCTCGTCGCGTTCCATGGCGCCAGCCTAGGGCGACGGCGGGGGCCGCGGGGCGGCCGCCGCGGGCGGAAGCGTCATCGACGCGAGCTCGGCGGTCAGCGCGGGGTCGGGAACCGTGATCAGCCCGCGCGTCGGCCGGTCGAGGTCGGCCGTGACGAGCAGCAGGAACGCGACGAGGATCGACGCGAGCACGATCGTCAGCGCCGCGGCCGAGGATCGCCAGGTAGGCGGCGAGCAGCCCGAGCGCGAAGGCCGAGCCGAGGATCTCGAGCACGAACACCGCCGTGGGAACGCGGTTGGACAGCGCGACGACGCGGGCGTTCTCGTCGTCGAACATCTCGTTCAGCGACTCGACGTACAGGCGGGGCGCGCTGGCCGTCGGCGCGCGGTCGAGCGACCGGCCGGCCAGCGCCCACAGCCGGCGCTGGATCGCTCCTCGGCGCGACCGCCGCGCGCTGCCGTCGCTGCCCGGCATGTGGTCGGAGAGCCGATCGCCGTGCGCGTGTGGCGCGTAGCAACGCGAGCGAGCGGCTGCGCTTCGGCTCGGCGAGCGTCTGCGCCCGCAGGTACGCCGTGCCGACCGCGTTGGCCGTCGCGACGACGTTCGCGCGGCGGTCCTCGTAGCGCGAGACCGCGAGCGAGAGGCCGAAGGCGAGCAGCAGCCCGACGACGCCCGAGCAGCGCCGCCTGCAGGACCCCGAACGGCTCCTTGAGCGTCGTCCGAGCGATGCGGACGCGCCGCCCGAGGAAGGCGCCGAGCATGGTCGCCCCGAGCAGCACGCGAACAGCAGGACGCCGAGCTCCAGGCTGGTGAGCCGGAAGAAGAGGATGCCTCACTCTCCCCGACCGGATCGCGCCGGACATCGCCCGCAGCGGGTGAATCGATCAGCGCGCCGCGAACAGGTCGCGCACGGTCGTCTCGAGCTGGTCGTGCGCCGTCTCGCGCGCCATGTGCCCCTGGCGCGCCAGGTCGGCTGCCGCGTGCACGAGCGCGAAGCAGGCCGTCACGAGCCACTCCGGACTGAGGTCGGTGCGGAACACGCCGTCGGCCTGCCCGCGCAGGACGAGCGCGTGCAGGCGGGCCATCAGCGGCCCGTGGCGCTCGGCCATCCGCTCGGCCGAGAGATGCTCGGTCGCGGCACGGCCGAGCGCGTCGTGCTGGGCGATCTCCTGCCAGGAGGCCGAGAGCATGCGCCACAGCGCGGCGTCCGCGGGACCGCGCTCGAGCTCGGCCGCGTCGACGGCCTCGCGCCGCGGAGGCGACCGCCCGGTCGAGCACCGCCTCGACGACGTCGGCGAGCCGGGCGTAGTGGGCGTAGAGCGTCGGCCGCGACACGCCGGCGTCGCCGGCGATCGCGGCCATGCTCAACGTGCCGCCGCCGGCGAGCAGGCGCTCGGCCGCGTCGAGGATCGCGCCGGCGTTCCGCTCGGCCGTCGCGCGGCGGTGGTCGACGTCGCGTCGCTCATCGCCGGCACCGTATCCGAGCTCAGTGGACCGCGATCGCGGTGCCCGGCGCGGGTCGCACCGAGGGGAGGCGAGCGCGGCGACGAGGGCGAGCGTCACGGCCGCCACGGCCTCGACCTCGAACCCGCCGGCGTAGCTTCCGACCGCGGCGAGCACCGCGACGCCGAGCGCGGCGCCGACCTCGTGCGCCGTCGTCATGAGCCCCGAGGCCAGGCCGGCCTCGCCGTGCCCGACGTCGGCCATCGCCGCCACCGAGACCGAGACGAAGACGAGGCCGATGCCGAAGCCGAGCACGAGGAACCCCGGGAGCAGGTCGCTCGCGTAGCTCCCGTGCGCCGGCGCGCCGCTGAGCAGCAGCGCGCCGCCGGAGGCCAGGCCGAGGCCGCCGACCGTCAGCGCCCGCGTCCCGATGCGCGGCATCACCTGCGAGGCGACGTGCGCGCCGGCGAGGATCACGAGCGCGAGCGGCAGGAACGCCAGTCCGGCCTCGAGGGGAGACGCCCCGAGCGAGTTCTGGAGGTACAGCGTGTTCAGGAAGAACGCGCCGACGAGCAGGCCGGTCGCCCCGAGCATCGACGCGGCGCCGGTGACGAGCGAGCGCTTCTCCCACAGGGCCGGCGGCACGAGCGGCCGGTGCGCCCGGCGCTCGGCCGCCGACGAATCCCGTGAGCAGGACGGCCGAGACGGCGAGCAGCACCAGCGTCCGCGACGATCCCCAGCCGTGGGTCGCGGCGCCGGACAGGGCGAGGACGAGCGCGAAGAGCCCGGCGATCAGCGTGGCGCCGCCGAGCACGTCAAGGCGGCCGCGGTCGTCGGCGGGGCCCGTCGCCGGGACGACGTGCAGCGCGGCCAGGCCGACGGCGATGCCGATCGGGACGTTGACGAGGAAGATCCAGTGCCAGCTCAGCAGGCTCGTCAGCACGCCGCCGGCGAGCACGCCGACCGCCACGCCGGCGCTGGCCAGGGCGCCCCAGATCCCGAGCGCGGTCGCCCGCTGCGGGCCGGAGTAGGTCGTGGTGACGATCGAGAGCGCGGAGGGGAGCAGCATCGCCGCGCCGACGCCCTGGAGCGCGCGGGAGACGATCAGCGCGGTGGGCGACCACGCCAGGCCGCTGGCGAGCGATGCGGCGGTGAAGACCACAGCCCGATCAGGAGGATCCGCCGCCGCCCGCCGAGGTCGGCGAGCCGCCCGCCGAGGAGCATCAGGCCGCCGGTGAAGATGCACGTAGGCCGTGACGACCCAGGCGAGGTCGCCGGCCCCGAAGCCCAGGCCGGCCGCCGATCGACGGAAGCGCGACGTTCACGACCGTGACGTCGAGGACGACCATGAACTGCGCGACGGCGAGCAGGACGAGGATCGTCCAGGGCCGGCGCTCGCCGGCGGGCTCGTCGTGGTGGGCTGGGGCGTGTCCGTGCATCTCGGCTCCTTGGGTTTACAACACTGTCAACCAATGGAACCGTAACGCTTGGTTTACGCCTGTGTCAACCCTTAGCTTTTCCTCAGTCGTCCGGGGGCTGCGCGAGCGACAGCGTGTTGCCGTCGGGGTCCTGCAGGTAGGCGACCTTCGCGCCGCCGTCGAAGTGCGCGATCCCGCGCTCGTCGGTGACGATCGGCGGCTCGTCGAGGTGCAGGAACTCGACGCCGGCGGCGGTCAGCTCGTCGACGACGGCGACGAGGTCGGGCACCCGCCAGCTCGCGAGCGTCGCGTTGCCCGAGCCGGCGGCCGTGGGGGAGACGTAGAGGTGCAGGATCGAGTCCTCGGCGCAGCGGTATTCGCAGTGGCCCGCGGACATCTCCCCGGGCACGAGGCCGAGCCGGTCCTCGTAGAACGCCCGCGCGCGGGCCAGGTCCGACACGGCCAGACCGGCCCCGACCTTGTACTCGGCAAGCCCCACTTCCCGCGATCCTACGCCTGGTGTTTCATGGGAGCCATGAGCACCACCGACACCACCACCCCGGTCACCGGCGTCGACTTCGTCTCGGTGCCGACTCGCGACCTTGACGCCGCCGTGATCTTCTACGGCGAGGCGCTCGGGCTGCCGCGCACGGCCTACCGCCCCGACCGCCACCACGCGGAGTTCGCGGCCGGACAGCTCACGCTGTCGGTGATCGTCGCCGAGCAGATGGGGCTGCCCTTCGCGCCCAACGGCAACCACATCGCCCTGCACGTCGACGACGTCGCCGCCGCCCGCGCCGAGCTCGAGGGCCGCGGCATCGAGTTCGAGGGGACATCTTCGACACCGGCGTCTGCCACATGGGCTTGTTCCGCGATCCCGACGGCAACGCGCTGATGCTCCACCACCGCTACGCGCCCAAGGAGCCCGGGGCCTAGATGGGCACACTCCGCGTCGCCCTGGCCCAGCTGCCCAACCGCGTCGGCGACCTCGAAGGCAACGTCGAGCGCATCGGCGCGGCGATGGACTGGGCCGAGGACGAGGCGGGCGCCGACGTCCTCGTCCTGCCCGAGCTCGTGCTCACCGGCTACGGGCTGGCCGACCTCGTCCTCAGCGAGGCGTTCGTCGAGGACTCCCGCGAGGCGCTCGAGACGCTCGCCGCGCCGCGCCCGCCGCACGACGACGGTGGTCTCGACGATCGATCGCGTCCCGCCGCGGCGCTCGTGGGACTCGCGCGACCGCTCGGTGGCGATCGGCGCCGCGCTGCTGTGCGACGGGCAGATCCGCGGCATGTACCACAAGATCTTCCTGCCGCTCTACGACCTCTTCCTCGAGGCGCGCAACTTCGCGCCGGGCGACGATCCCGGCCGCGTGTGGCGGATCGGCGAGGTGATCGCCGGCGTGGGGATCTGCGAGGACCTCTGGGGCTCGGACGGCCCGCCCGAGGCCCAGGCCGCGGCCGGGGCGCAGATCCTGTTCGCCCCCAATGCCTCGCCGTTCCACCGCGGCAAGGCGGCCGGGCGGCTGGCCAACACCCGCGAGGTGGCGGTCCGCAACGGCCTGCCGGTCGTCTACGTCAACTTCGCCGGCGCGCAGGATGAGCTCGTCTTCGACGGCGGGCTCGATCGTCGTCGGCGCCGACGGCGAGCTGCTCGCCCGGGCCAAGGAGTTCGCCGAGGAGCGGCTCGTCGTCGACGTGCCGATCGCCCCGCGGCCGGCGACGACGCCGGCGCGCCCGCGCACCGTCCACACGCGCCCGCTGCTGCGCGAGGGCACGCCGCCCGCGCCGGTGCCCCCGGCCGCGCTGGACGACATCGCCACCGTCTGGAGCGCGCTCGTGGCGGCGATCCGCTACTGGGTCGGGCGCAACGGCGTCGACGGCGTCGTCTTCGGGCTCTCGGGCGGCGTGGACTCGGCGATGACCGCGGTGCTGGCCGTCGACGCGCTCGGGCCGGGCGGCGTGGTCGGCGTCTCGCTGCCCGATCCCGACACGCTGCCCGACGAGCTCGAGGACGCGCACGCGCTCGCCGCACGCTGGGGATCGAGCTGATCGAGGAGCGCCTGGAGGCCGAGCCCGAGCACGACGCCTTCCGCCACGACCGCCGGGTCGCCCGGCGCCGCGCGGCGGCGCTGCTCGACCTCGCCGACGCCCGCAACCTGCACGTGCTCGCCACGGGCAACAAGACCGAGATCTCGCTCGGCGAGCCGACCCGCTTCGGCGACCTGCTCGGCCACTACGCGCCGCTGCGCGACTGCACGAAGACGCTGCTCGCCGAGCTCGCCGCATGGCGCGATCCCGACGGGGTCGTGTTCCCGTCGCGGACGTTCTCGCGCCAGTCGACGGCGCACCGCACGACGATGCTCGACCAGTTCCCCTACGAGGTCCTCGACGACGTCGTGCAGCGCTACGTCGAGCACGGCCAGGACCTCGACACGATGGTCGCCGCCGGCCACGACCCGGACGTGGCCGAGGAGATCATCAGACGGATCGACGCCTCGGAAGTCGTGCGCCGCTCCACGCCGCCCGGGCCGAAGGTCACCTCGCGGTCGTTCGGCCACGACCGCCAGATGCCGCTGTTCTCCGACTGGCAGCCGCATCTCCACGGCGGCCCGACCCCGCCGGTCGCGCCCGGCCCGGAGCTGATCGGAGCTCGCGATCCTCGACGGCGTCGAGGACGGGACGGGGATCGAAGCGGCGGAGGCGGCCGAGGCGGCCGAGCGCGCCTGATCGACGGGTACCGTCGAGGCATGGCAGACACACTTCAAGGAACCGTGGCGCTGGTCACCGGCGCGTCCTCCGGCATCGGCGAGGCGACCGCCCGCGCGCTCGCCGCCCAGGGCGCGAAGGTCGCCGTCGCCGCCCGCCGCAAGGACCGGCTCGACGCGCTGGTCACAGACGATCGAGGGCGACGGCGGGACCGCGCTGGCGATCGAGGCCGACGTCACCTCGCAGGAGCAGGCGATCCACGCCGTCGAGCGCACGGTCGCCGAGCTCGGCCGGCTCGACACGCTGGTCAACAACGCCGGCGTGATGCTGCTCGGCCCGATCGAGGACGCCCCGGTCGAGGAGTGGGACCGCATGGTCACGCTCAACGTGCAGGGCCTGCTCTACTGCGCCCACGCGGCGCTCAAGCACCTGCTGGCCGCCGCCGACGACGACCCGCGCCACGTCGCCGACCTCGTCAACATCTCCTCGGTCGCCGGCCGCGTGGCCCGGCAGGGATCGGGCGTCTACAACGCGACGAAGTGGGGCGTCAACGCGTTCACCGAGTCGCTGCGCCAGGAGGTCACCGCCCGCCACGTCCGCGTCTCCGTCGTCGAGCCGGGCGCCGTGGCGACCGAGCTCGTCTCCCACAACCGCGACGAGGTGATCGAGACGATCAAGGGCCGGTTCGGCGACATCGAGCGCCTCGAGGCCGACGACATCGCCGACGCGATCGAGTACGTCGTCACCCGCCCGCGGCACGTCGCGATCAACGAGCTGCTCGTGCGCCCGACGGAGCAGACCGGCTAGCGGCCCTCCGCAACCCCCCGGGGGTTTAGTTCGGGTTCATGGTGAGGCGCGTATCTTCGCTCTCACCATGTCCTCACTTGGTCTCTATGCGATTCTCGCCGGCGTCCCTCTGCTGCTGGGCCTCTGGGCTCAGATGCGGGTCAGCCGGACCTTCAAGAAGTACTCCCAGGTCCCGACCCAGGGCGGCCTGACGGGCACCGACGCGGCCGCGGCCGTGCTGCGGTCCTCCGGCCTGTCCGACGTGTCGATCCGGCCGGTGGCCGGCAACCTGACCGACCACTACGACCCGCGCTCGCGGACGCTCAACTTGTCCGAGAACGTCGGCGGGGCCGCCACGGTCGCGGCACTGGGCGTGGCCGCCCACGAGGCGGGCCACGCGATCCAGGACGCCCAGAAGTACCGCCCGATGCGGATCCGGCAGACGCTCGTCCCGGCCGCGCAGTTCGGGTCGTCACTGTGGTTCCTGCCGGTGATCATCGGCCTGTTCATCGGCTCGACGGGCCTGGTCAATGTCGGTCTCGTGCTGTTCCTGGCGATCGTCCTCTTCCAGCTCGTCACGCTGCCGGTCGAGTTCGACGCCTCCAAGCGCGCGCTGATCGCGCTCGACGGCCAGCACCTGCTGACCGCCGACGAGATGACCGGGGCGAAGAAGGTGCTGAGCGCGGCGGCCCTGACCTACGTCGCGGGCTTCGTGGCCTCGGTCGGCCAGCTCCTCTACTTCTTCGTCGTGTCGAGGGACTAGGCGAGGGCGCGGCGGATGCGAGCCACCGTGCGAGCGCGGTGGCTCGTTACGTCGCCCAGGTGATGCGCAGCACGCGGTAGCCCGCCGCCTCGAGCCGGGCCTGCTTTCGGCGTCGGCGGCGCGGGCAGCCGCGGTGTCGTGGAAGCGGGCGCCGTCGGCCTCGAGGACGAGCCGCTCAGCCGGGAAGAGGACGTCGACCTCGTAGCCCTCGACGCGCACGTTGAGTCGCGTGGTGTGGGAAGTCGTGGAGGAGCTCGAGCAGGCGGTCCTCGAGCTCTGAGCGGGTCGGCGCGGGACCGGTATCGAGGTGGCGGCGGAGCGCCGGCGCACCCGGGCATCTGGCGTGGCTGTCCAGGAACGCGACGAGCTTGGCGTGGGTGTGATGCGCTGGACCTCGGCTTCGTGGACGACGCGGCGGAGCCGGCGGGCGGGAGCGTGGTGGCGAGGTCGAGCAGCGTGCGTTCTGGGCTGGTGACCGGGATGCCGTGGCGGAGGGTGATCTCGGCCTTTCGAGCTTTCGGGTGTGGAGGGTCAGGCCGGAGCGGGACCTGCGCCAGGTCGGCGTCGTGACGTCGACGTCGTGGGCGCTCGCTCTATGAGGGAGTGCACGAAGGCGGCGGCGACGTGCGAGAGGCAGGCTCTGTGGCCGGCGGCGAGGACCGCGGCCATGAGGCGGCCGAGGTCGGTGAGCGGGCCGGGTCCGAGCGCATAGACGCCACGGTGCACGGGGCGGATATGGCCCGCGGCGATCCAGCTCCGGAGCCGCTTCGGTGACAGGCCGGCACCACGAAGCTGCGCCCACGTCGCCACCCGGTGCTGCCGCCGAGCGAGCGCTTCGACAGCGAGCTTCCAACCTTCTTGCCCCTGTGGGGCCACAACGTTGGAAAGTTCCGCCCATGGGTGCCACCGTCGCATCCCCGGGCGCGCGGAACACCACGCGAACGCCACAACTCTCACCCCTTCCTGGCCTGGCTACGCCACGAGCACCAACTCGATCCCGGAGGGGTCGACCACCGCCACGCCGTCGTCCACGGCGACACGGCTCGCCGCCCGCGTCGGCCACCCGCGCCGCCGCCGCGTCGCGCGACGCCACGTCCGGAAGCTCGACCGTGAAGCGCTGCAGACGCGCGGTGCCCGGCCCGGCGAGCGCGGCGCCGCGGCTGTTCCAGACGTTGCCGCCGAGGTGGTGGTGGTAGCCGCCGGCGCCGAGGAACGTCGCCTGGTCGCCGAGCCGCGCCATCTCCTCGAAGCCGAGGACGCCGTGAGTAGAACGCCTCGCTCGCGGGCGACGTCGGACGACGGAGAGGTGCACGTGGCCCATCCGCGTGCGCGGCGGCATCAGCTCGAACGGATACGGATCGTCGTTGCCCAGCGAGCTGACGAGGTTGTCGACGTCGAGCGGGAGCGTCGTCAGCGCGAGCTTGCCCTCGGCGTCGTACCACTCGTCGCGCGGGCGGTCGCGGTAGATCTCGATCCCGTGGCCGTCGGGGTCGCGCAGGTAGAGCGCCTCCGAGACGAGGTGCTCGGACATCCCGGTGAACGGCGCGCGCACCTTGCGCGCCGTGCACGAGCCAACGCGCGAGGTCGGTGCGCTCGGGCAGCAGGATCGCGAAGTGGAAGAGCCCTGCCGCGCGGCCCATCGGCTGCGCCCCCGGCTCCTCGGTCAGGACGAGCAGCGGCACGCCGCCCTCGGCGCCGAGCACCAGCGCGTCGCCGTCGCCGCGGCTGCTCGCGCAGGCCGATCACGTCCTGGTAGAAGCGCCGCGACCGCTCGCGATCGGCGACGGTCAGAGTGGACGGGGCCGACGGTGGTGGCGTCCGGGAGGGGCATGGCATCCAACGCTACGAGAACAGCGTCCACGCGCCGGCGAGGATGAACGCCGCCGCCCAGAGCTGGTCGGTGTTCAGCCACGCCTTGCGCAGGACCTCGACGCCGAGGCGCTCGTAGACGACGACGGCGATCACCGACATCACGGCGAGCATCGCGCCCGACGTGGACCATCACGCCGAGCGCGCCGGCGCCGATCGGCGCGGCCGACATCATCGCCACGTCGTGGTGCTCGTGGTCGGCGCCGACCGACAGCCCGACGATCACCGGCGCCACGATCAGCCCCGCGCCGTGGGCCGAGGACATCAGGAACGACCACAGCGTCAGCTCGCGGTTGCTCGGGCTCATCGTCGTCCAGCGGAAGTGCGCGTGGGGCTTGACGAAGCGGAAGATCCCGAAGGCGACCAGCGACGAGGCGGCGACGATCCGCAGGATCCCGGGATCGATCACCGCGCTGGCCCCGATCGCCAGGCCGGCGACGACGACGATCGACGCCTCGTGGCCGATGGCGATCGGGATCAGCGAGCGGTAGACCCCGCGGCGCGAGCCTTCCTGCATCCCGTTCGAGACCGCGAACAGCCACCCCATCGCGGGGTTGATCCCGTGGTAGGCCCCGAGCAGCGCGAGGGTGATCCAGAGGTCGGCGTGGCTCACGGGAAGCAGTACGAGTCCGAGGACGCGTCGCCTCCCTGCAGCCGGATCTGGTGCGGGCGCTCGCTGGCGTCCCAGGGGACGAAGAAGTCCGGGTCGAGCGCGAACGTGCCGCCGTTCGGGCTCCGAGTCGAACTTGACCATCCAGCCCTTCGATCCCCTCGGGGTAGAACTGCGCGTCCCACGAGGCGTAGAGCGAGTTGGTCAGGTAGACGCGACGCCCGTCGCGCGAGACCTCGACCATCTGCGGGCCGCCGTTGACGGGCCCGGCGGACGGGTGCGGGGACTTGCCGACGATGCCGCCGAGGCGCACCGATCCGGTCTCCTTCGGGTTGGCCGGGATCGGTCACGTCGTAGCGCTTGAGCTCGCCGGTGCCCCAGCAGGAGACGTAGAGCGTCGAGTCGTCGACCGACAGCGCGATGTCGGTGACCAGCGGCGGCACCGCGCCGAACGGCTGCAGCGCGGGCGGCAGCTGCTCGGTCTCGGCCGGCTCGGCCGGGATCGTGATGACCTTCTTGACGCCGACGGTGCCGTCGTCGTTGCGGTCCCACAGCCAGACCGAGGCCGAGAGGTCCGCCGTCGAGACGACGACGCCGACGAAGCCGTAGGGCTTGGTCGGGTTGTGGGCCGGGCGCAGCTCGAGCACCATCTGGTGCTCGGGGCCGAGGTCGATCTGCTGCTTGTGGCGCCGGCGCTTGAGGTCCCACACGTTGAGGTGGTGGCCGTACTTGTTGGCCAGCAGCAGCTCGGGGTTGATCCCGTCCTCGATCATGTCCGGCGTGCCCCACTCGCTGGTCAGCAGCGTGTCGAAGCCGATGTTCCACCACACGTCGTAGGCCAGGTGCTGGGGCCCGCGGTCGAGCTCCCACTGGCCGAGCGGGTCGAAGTCGTCGTGGTCGAGCAGCGCCACGCCGCCGGGGCCGCCGCCCTCGGGGGAGCCGAGCGCCGAGAGGTAGAGGCCGTCGGGGCCGCAGTGGATCGTGTGCGGGCGCGAGTAGCCGGTGCGCTTGGCGAGCTCGTCGGCCTCGATCACCTTGACGATCTTCGGGTTGACCGGGTCGTCCTTGACGTCGACCACGTGGATACGCGACGAGCGCAGCCCGGGGACGAGGAAGTAGCGGCGCTCGACGTGCGGATGCGGGGCCCACGGGCACAGCGCCGACGAGCAGGCGTTCCAGCCGAAGTGGTGCAGCTCGTCGCCGACGTTCGGCATGTCGAGGCGCCCGACGACCTGGCCGCGGGTCGCCGAGCCCGTCCTTGAGGTCGACCACGGAGAGCGCGTCGGGCCGGCGGTCGCCGTTGGTCCCGACGTTCAGCGAGACGACGTAGGCGAGCTCTTCGGCCGGGGCCTCGGCCGCGGATCGCGGCGAGGGATAGAAGGTGGGATCCGGCTTGAAGGTGGGCATGTCGCGGACCATAACTGATGAATCTCGGTAGGGAATAGGACCAATTACCGGTCCGTCAAACGGGCCCGCCGGTCGAAGGTCCGACTCCACCTGGGGATACGCTCGGCCTCGCCCGGGCCGATGCTGTTCCCAACTTTCACCTTCGCGGTCTTCTTCCTGATCGTGATGCCACTCTCGTGGCTCACGATGCCCAAACCGCATCGGTGGCGGCTGTTCATCATCGCCGCGTCGTACGTCTTCTACGGCTGGTGGGACCCGCGCTACGTCTTCCTGCTCGCGGCCTCGACGCTCGTCAACCAGGCCGCCGCCCACGCGATCCACCGCGCGCCCGACCGGCGCCGGGCCAAGCTCGTGCTCATCGCCGGGCTGATCTTCGACGTCGGCCTGCTCGCCTGGTTCAAGTACTACGACTTCTTCGTCACCTCGGGCCAGCAGACGCTCTCGACGATCGGCGTCGGGATCAACCCGCCGCTGCTGCAGACCGTCATCCCGGTCGGGCTGTCCTTCTACACGTTCATGGCGATCTCGTACATCGTCGACGTCTACCGCGGCGACTTCGTGCCCGTGTCGCTCAGCCGCTTCGCCGCGTTCCTGTCGTTCTTCCCGCACCTCGTGGCCGGGCCGATCGTCCGCCCCTCCGAGCTGATCCCGCAGTTCGACGAGCCGCGCGACCCGCGCAAGCTCGACTCCTCGCGCGCCTTCGGGCTGATCGTCGGCGGGCTGTTCCTCAAGATCGTGCTGGCGACGACGTGCGCGACGCTCGCCGACAAGGTCTTCGGCGCGCCGAGCGCGCGCTCGGCGCTCGAGACGCTCGTGGGGATCTACGCCTACGCGATCCAGATCTTCTCGGACTTCGCCGGCTACACGTTCATCGCGATCGGGATCGCGCTGCTGCTCGGCTTCGAGTTCCCGCAGAACTTCAACTCGCCCTACAGCGCCGACCTCGCTGCAGGACTTCTGGCGGCGCTGGCACATGACGCTCTCGCGCTGGCTGCGCGACTACGTCTACATCCCGCTCGGCGGCAGCCGCCGGGGCGCGTCGCGGACCTACGTCAACCTGATGGCGACGATGCTGATCGGCGGCCTGTGGCACGGGGCGGGGTGGACGTTCGTGTTCTGGGGCGCCCTGCACGGCACCGGGCTGGCCTGGGAGCGCTGGCGCCGCGAGCACGCGACCGAGCCGCCGCACGCTCCACCCGTGGGTGGCGCGGCTGGCCTGCTTCCACTTCGTCTGCTTCGCCTGGGTGTTCTTCCGGGCGAAGTCGTTCGGCAACGCGATCGACGTCCTCGGCCGGCTCTTCACCGGCTGGGGGCAGCCGTCGCCCGGCGTCACGCTCGGCGTGCTGGCGGCGATCGCCACCGGCCTGGCGATCCAGTTCGTGCCGTGGCGGACCTGGGGCCTCGCGCTCGCCCGCTTCTCCGCGTTCCCGCTGCCGGCCCAGGGCGTCGCACTGGCCGTGATCCTGATGATCATCAACGTCATGGGCCCGCGCGGCGTCGCGCCCTTCATCTACTTCCAGTTCTGATCTGATGGCCGTCGCCGCTCCACCACCGCGCTCCGAGGAGCCGACCGACGCGGTCCCGAACCGGAGCATGCGCAAGCGCCTGGAGCGGCGCACCCAGCCGGCCGGCCACGCAATCGTCGTGATGGTGATCGCGCTCGTGCTCGGCGACCGTGCTCAACGCCAAGGGCATGCACAAGACCGCGGCCGAGCAGACCCAGGGGCCGCGCCGCGACGTCGCGCTCGCGCTGACCGGCGCGCTGTCGGCCGTGACCGGCGTGCTTCCAGATCGACGAGCCGCGCAAGCTGCTCCAGGCCGGGCTCGGCCGCGCGGGCGACGACGACGTCAACGACGAAGATCGTCTTCACCCACCGCCGCGACGCCGGGCGTCGCCGGCGCCGAAGGGCGCCGCCCAGGCGCCGCCGAAGAAGCCGGTCTTCTCCGCGGCCCGGCCGATGCGGCTCTACATCGCCGGCGACTCGCTGATCGGCGGCCCCGGCCAGGTCGTCGAGAACGAGGGCAGCAGCCGGCCGAACGTCAAGCTCGTCGGCCCCGGGCTCGACTACCGCGTCTCGACCGGGCTGGCCCAGCCGGGCGTCTTCAACTGGTTCTCCTACCTGCCGAGCCAGGTCTCCGAGCTCAAGCCGAACGTCGTCGTCATGAGCTTCGGCGGCAACGACGGCCAGTCGCTGTTCGGGACCGGCGGCGGCCAGCAGTACGGCACGCCGGAGTGGATGGCCGAGTACCGCCGCCGCGTGGCGGGGCTGATGGACGAGGTGCTCGCGCGCAAGGCGCGGATCGTCTGGGTCGGCCTGCCGATCCCCCGCGACGGGTCGCTGGCCGCGAAGTTCCGCGTGATGAACGAGCATCTTCTCCAGCGAGGCGGCCAAGCGCCCGGGCCTCGTGGCCTACGTCGACAACTACAAGCGCTTCGAGGCCCCGAACGGCGGCTACGCCGACTACCTGCGGGACTCGAGCGGCAAGTTCATCAAGGCGCGCGCCGCCGACGGCGTGCACTACGACATCGGCGGGGCCCAGATCGTCTCCGACGAGATCTTCAAGGCCATGAACCAGGTCGTCGACCTGCGCTAGCTAGATCCGGCCGGCCTCCCGGGCCGCGTCCTCGGCGGTCGTGAGCTGGCGGGCGACGAGGTCGAGCCCGGCGTCCCAGAAGCCCGGGTCGGCCAGGTCGATCCCGGCGATCGCGGCGATCTCCTCCGGCGGCTTGGAGCCGCCCGGCGCTGAGCATCTCGAGGTAGCGCGGCACGAAGTCCGCGCCCTCGGCCTCGTACTTGCCGTAGACCGACAGCGCCAGCAGCTGCCCGTAGGCGTACGCGTAGACGTAGCCGGGCGTGGCGATGAAGTGGGGGATGTAGCTCCACCACGAGGTGTACCCCTCGGTCAGCTCGACCGAATCCCCGAGCATCTCGAGTCTGGCTCTCGCGCCACAGCTCGCCGAAGCGACTCGACCGAGAGCTCGCCCTCGTCGCGGCGCGCGGTGTGCACGAGGTGCTCGAAGCGGTTCATCGCGATCTGGCGGAAGACCGTGGCGATCGAGCCGTCGAGCGACTCGGCCAGCAGCCCGAGGCGGACCTCGGGGTCGGTCGTCGCGCCGAGCAGCCGCCCGAGCGTGATCGTCTCGCCGAACACCGAGGCGGTCTCGGCCAGCGTCAGCGGCGTCGCCTGGTGCAGCAGGCCCTGGCGCGCGCCGAGCACCGCGTGGACGCCGTGCCCGAGCTCGTGGGCGAGGGTCAGGACGTCGCGGCGCCGCGCGGTGTAGTTGAGCATCACGTAGGGATGCGTCGGACGGCGTCGCGTAGGCGCAGAACGCCCCGCCGCGCTTGGCCGGGCGGATCGGCGCGTCGATCCACGCCTCGTCGAAGAAGCGGCGCACGAGGCCGCCGAGCTCCGGCGAGAACGACTCGTAGGAGTCGGTCACGAGCTCCTTGGCCTCGGGCCAGGCGACCTCGCCCTCGGCCGCGGTCACCGAGGCCATGCGGTCGTAGTCGGCGAGCTTGTCGACGCCGAGCAGCTGGGCCTTGAGCGTGTACCAGCGCTGCGGGATCTCGTAGCGGTTGCGCACCGCCTCGACCAGCGCCTGGACCGACTCGTCGGTCGCCTCGTTGGCGAGGTTGCGGGCGGCCAGCCAGTGCGGGTAGGAGCGCAGCCGGTCGTCGACCATCTTGTCGGCCAGCAGCGTGTTGAAGACGAAGGCCCGCGAGCGCAGGTCCCGCGCCAGCCCGGCGGTGACCGACTCGGCCGCGACGCGCCGCTGCTCGCGGTCGGGCGACTGCAGGCGCGAGAGCGCGATCTCGAGCTTGACCGGAGCGTCCTCGCCGGGCAGCTCGACGGAGATGGCCGAGGTCTGCTCCTCGAACAGCCGCGTCCAGGCGCTGCGGCCGGTCAGGCTCTTCTCGGCGAGGATCTTCTCCTCGGGCTCGGAGAGCAGGTGGGGGCGGTAGCGGCGCTCGGAGCGCAGGTGGTGGCGGGCGAAGTCGAGCCCGTCGGCGGCCAGCAGCTCGTCGGCCTGCTCGTCGGGCACGGCGGCCCACTCGAGGTCGAAGAACAGCAGCGTGGTCTGCAGGCCGGTCGACTTCTCCTCGACGGCCTGGAGCAGCGCCCCGTTCTTCGGGTCGGCGGTGTCGACCGCGAAGGCCAGCGAGGCGTAGTGGCCGGCGCGCGAGACGAGGTCGTGGATCTCGACGAGCTCCTCCATCGCGGCACGCAGGCCGTCGGCGTCGAGCTCGGCGACGTGGCCGGCGTAGCGCCCGGCGAAGGCCTGCGCGCGCTCGTGCGCCAGGTCGAGCCGGCGATGGACGCCCGCCTCGCCCTCGCCGTCGACGAGATCCTCGAGGTTCCAGGCGGTTTCGAGGAGCTCAGGGTCCTCGAGCAGGGCGGAATCAGGCATGCCGGCCATCGTAGGCGCACGCGCGAGGGCGCCCGCGACTGGACGCAAAAGCCCGCTCCTGGGGCCGTCCAGGCGTCGACGCAAGGGTTTCAGCGCCGAGCCAGCGGCGCAAGATCTGTCCTCGAATGGCGATGCTCGACCTCGACATCCACGACAGCCCGGAGATGGTCGTCCTCTCCCTGCGGGGCGAGCTCGACATCTCGAGCGCCCCTCGCGTCGAGAAGGAGCTCTCCCGGCTCGAGGCGCCCTGCGCCGGCCACGCTCGTGTTCGACCTGTCCGCGCTCGAGTTCATGGACTCGACCGGCCTGCGCATCGTCGTCAGCGGCGATGCCCGAGCTCGGCAGCGGGGCGGGCGCTTCGCCGTCGTGCGCGGCCCCGAGGCCGTGCAGCGCATCTTCCGCATCACGCGACTCGACGAACGTCTCGACATGGTCGACTCGCTCGGCGACGTCGACGCCGCTCCGCCTGATCCGGATTCCAGCTCATCGCACGCTGGCGCAGATGCGTGCGTTGCGGCACAGGTAACCGAATACTTCGGTCGCCTTACGGCTACCCTCACGACATGGAGGCACGGGGAACGGATTCGCTGGACGGCCTGCAGCTCTTTCTCGACGCAGCCAGCAGACACGAGCTGCTGCGTCCCGAGGAGGAGATCGAGCTCGCCAAGCGCGTCGAGCGCGGCGACCCGCGGGCCAAGGAGCAGATGATCAACGCGAACCTGCGGCTGGTCGTCTCGATCGCGAAGCGGTTCCAGGGCAGGGGCCTTGCGCTCGTCGATCTGGTGCAGGAGGGTTCGCTCGGCCTGATCAGGGCCGTCGAGAAGTTCGACTGGCGCAAGGGCTTCCGCTTCTCGACGTACGCGACGTGGTGGATCCGCCAGGGC
Source organism: uncultured Solirubrobacterales bacterium (assembly GCA_963737395.1). GTDB lineage: Bacteria > Actinomycetota > Thermoleophilia > Solirubrobacterales > Solirubrobacteraceae > JBBQAA01. The sequence continues at coordinate 329,457 of CAVTSQ010000012.1, forward strand.
GTCGAGCGCGGCATCCAGACCAAGGCCCAGCCGATCCGGCTGCCGGTCAACGTCCAGGAGCGCCGCCGGCGCATCGCCAAGGCCGAGGAGGAGCTCGAGCCCACGCTCGACCGCTCGCCGACCGACCAGGAGCTCGGCGTGCGACTCGGGCTGTCGGCCCGCCAGATCAAGAACGCCCGGACCGCGAACTCGCGGCCGGTCACGAGCCTCGACCGGCCGGTCGGCCGCGACGAGGACGCCGTGCTCGGCGATCTGCTGCCCGCCGAGGCGCCCGAGCCCGACGAGGCCGTGGCGCAGGGCGTCCGCGACCAGATGCTGCGCCAGGCCGTCGGAGCGCTGCCCGAGCGCGAGCGCGCCGTCGTGCTGCTGCGCTACGGGCTGACCGGCGACGAGCCGCGCTCGCTGCGCGACATCGGCTCCGCGCTCGGGAATCACGCCCGAGCGCGTGCGCCAGATCGAGTCGCGCGCGTTGGACCGGCTCGCCCACGAGCACGGGATCGCGGCGCTCCACGGGGTGGCGTGAGCGACGCGGCGCGCATTCGGCGCGCCGCTCGTGAGTCGTTCGGTTGGGAGGAGCTGCGCGAGGGCCAGCTCGAGGCGATCGAGGCCGTGCTCGCCGGTCGCGACACGCTGGCCGTGATGGCCACCGGCCACGGCAAGTCGGCCATCTACCAGATCGCCGGGCTGCTCATCGACGGGCCCACGGTCGTCGTCTCGCCGCTGATCGCCCTGCAGCGCGACCAGGTCGAGGACCTCGACGACGAGCGCGCTCGGCGGCGCGGCGTCGGTCTCCTCGGCCGAGTCGGCCAGCCGGCGCGAGGAGGCGCTCGAGGAGGTCGAGCGCGACGAGCTCGAGTACCTCTTCCTCGCCCCCGAGCAGCTCTCCAACCCGGCCGTGCTCGCGCGGCGTGCAGGCCGGCAAGCCGTCGCTGCTCGTCGTCGACGAGGCGCACTGCATCTCCGAGTGGGGCCACGACTTCCGCCCCGACTACCTCAAGCTCGGCGCCGTGGCCGAGGCGATCGGCCGCCCGCCGATCCTCGCCCTGACCGCGACCGCCTCGCCGCCCGTGCGCAGGGAGATCGTCACGCCGGCTCGGGCTTGCGGCGACCCGTACATCGCGGTGCGCGGCTTCGACCGGCCGAACATCCGCCTCGAGGTCGCGAAGCTTCCACCGCGAGCGCGACAAGCACGCGGCCTTCGTCGAGCGGGTGGCCGCCGGGCCGAAGCCGGGGATCGTCTACGTCGCCACGCGCAAGCGCGCCGAGCAGCTGGCCGCGACGCTCGCCGCGGCCGGGGTCGACGCCGTCGGCCTACCACGGCGGGATGGCGGCCAAGCTGCGCGGCGAGACGCAGGAGCGCTTCATGGCGCGACGACATCGAGGTGATCGTCGCCACCACCGCGTTCGGCATGGGCATCGACAAGCCCAACGTCCGCTGGGTGCTGCACTACGAGGTCGCCGACTCGGTCGACTCCTACTGGCAGGAGGTCGGCCGCGCCGGACGCGACGGCGAGCCGGCCACCGGCCTGCTCCTCTACCGCCCCGAGGACCTCGGCCTGCGCCGCTTCTTCGCCGGCTCGGGCCAGGTCGACCACGACGAGCTCGAGCTCGTCGGCCTCGCCCTGACCGCCCACGGCGGCCCCACCGACCCGGCCGAGCTGCGCGACGAGATCAACATGTCGGAGAGCAAGCTGACCACGGCGGTCTCCCGTCTGGAGGAGGCCGGCGCGGTCGAGGTCACCGCCGCCGGCGAGATCGCCCTGACCGACGGCCCGATCGCCGAGCCCGCCGTCGACCGCGCCGCCGCAGGCGCAGGCCGACCGCGAGTCCTTCGACCGTTCGCGCATCGAGATGATGCGCGGGCTTCGCCGAGCTCGGCCAGGGCTGCCGGCGCGCCTTCGTCCTGTCCTACTTCGGCGAGTCGCGGCCCGGACCCGTGCGGCAACTGCGACATGTGCGAGGCGGGGCTGGGGGAGTCGGGCGCGACCGAGGAGCCCTACGCGATCGGCGGGCGCGTCCGCCACCGGCGAATGGGGCGTCGGGATGGTCCAGCGCTACGAGCCCGGCGAGGTGGTCGTCCTGTTCGACGAGGCCGGCTACAAGACCCTCGATCTCGAGGTCGTCCGCGAGCGCGGACTGCTCGAAGAGCCCTGAAACCCGACCGTTCGTCCACCGGTCTTGACAGAGCGTGGATGAATCGCGACCCCGGTTGGGCAAGCTCCGATTCGTGGCTGTTGATCCCCGGTCCAGCGGGGGGTCGTCAGGGGGACGCTTCGGACCCCGCGACCCCGAACGCGAGCGCGAGACGCGCCGGCTCCTGGCCAAGTTCCACGAGCACGGCGACCGTGCCGCGCGGGACCAGGTCATCGAGCGGTTCATTCCCCTCGCCCGCTCCCTCGCCGCGCGCTACTCGCGCAGCCGCGAGCCCCTGGAGGATCTCGTCCAGGTCGCCTCGATGGGCCTGGTCAAGGCCGTCGATCGCTTCGACTTGTCCCGGGAGCTCACCTTCGCCACCTTCGCCGTCCCGACGATCCTCGGCGAGCTGCGCCGCCACTTCCGCGACACGGGCTGGGACCTGCACGTCCCGCGCGGGCTGCAGGAGCGCGCGCTCAAGGTCGACCAGGTCGGCCAGGAGCTCTCCAAGCGCTTCAACCGCTCGCCGACGCCCAACGAGATCGCCGAGGAGACGGGCTTCACGCTCGAGGACGTGATCGAGGCGATGAACGCGCGCTCGGCCGCCTCGGAGACGATGTCGCTCGACCAGCCCGCCGCCGGCCAGGAGGAGGGCTCGATCACCGACGTGATCGGCTCCGAGGACGAGCGCTTCGACCTGATCGACCACACGGCGACGATCGAGCCGATCCTCAAGGCGCTGCCCGAGCGCGAGCGGCAAGATCCTCCACATGCGCTTCGCCCAGGACATGACCCAGGCCGAGATCGCCGAGCACGTCGGCGTCTCGCAGATGCAGGTCTCGCGCCTGCTGCGCCGCTCGATCGCCCGCCTGTCGGCGGTCTCCGAGCACTCCCAGGTCCAGACCGGGCTGCCGCCCGGCTCCTGAGCCCGGAGCGGGCTACTCGCCGGGCTCGTCGGCCGAGGCGCGCAGGCGCACCCGGCCGGAGCGCAGCGCGCGCAGCAGCGCGGCGACGACCTCGGGGTCGAACTGCATCCCCGCGCAGCGGTCGAGCTCCTCGAGCGCGTCGGCGGTGGAGCGGCCGCGGCGGTAGACGCGGTCGGTGGTCATCGCGTCGTAGGCGTCGCAGGCGCAGACGATCGCCGCCTCGCGGGGGATCTCGTGGCCGGCGAGCCCGTCCGGGTAGCCGCGCCCGTCCCAGCGCTCGTGCGACGCGCGGACGATCCAGCCGACCTCGGCCAGCGCGCCGCCCACGCGGTCGAGCATCGCCTGCCCGGTCACCGTGTGCTGGCGCATGATCTGCCATTCCTCGTCGGTGAGCTTGCCGGGCTTGTTGAGGATCGCCTCGGGGACGGAGATCTTGCCGATGTCGTGCAGGAGCGCCGCGAGCTCCACGCGCCGCCGCGCCGCCGCCGGCAGGCGCAGCTCGTCGGCCACGGCGACCGAGAGCTCGACGACCCCGTGGGTGTGCAGGCCGCCCGTGTAGTGGTCGGTGTGCTCGAGCAGGTCGCCGAGCAGCGCGGCGGTCCCGCGGTAGGCGGTCGACAGCTCGAGCGCCTGGCTCATGCGCGCGTTGCGCTCGTGCGCGAAGACGGTCATCAGCACGGCGAGCGGGATCAGCAGCAGGAAGGCGCCGCTCTCCTGCTCGCCGGCCAGCACGCCGACGAGGCCGACGGGCGCGAGCACGGCGTCGACGAGCGCGACCCACAGCAGCGGCTGCAGCTGGGTGCGCGGCGGGATCCCGAGGCCGTACCACGAGCGGGCCAGCCAGGTCACCGTGCCGAGCACGAGCTGGGCGGCCAGCGCGAGCAGCAGGATCGGCCAGTCGCTGAGGTCGAGATGGTCGATCCCCGCGGCCCACAGCACGGCGACCGGGCCGATGGCGTACCAGGAGTCGGCCAGCGCCGCGGCGACCCGGTCGATCCGCAGGCGGGCGCGGACCAGGGCGGGGGCGCTGCCGACGAGGAAGCCGACCGCGGCGAGCAGCGGCACCCAGGGCAGCGGGAGCACGAACAGCATCGGGACGAAGGCGAGCTGGGTCGGCTTGGTCAGCGCGGCGCCGGCGTGGAAGGAGACGTTGGACAGCAGCGCCAGGGCGAGCACGAGCAGCAGCGCGAACACGGGCTTGGGCGGGGTCGTGCCGGCGATGCACATCGCGCCGGCCACGGCGAGGAAGCTGCCGCCCGGCGACGAGCTCGACGATCTGCTCGCGACGGGTCGAGAGTTCGACGCCGGCTGGCGTGAGCTCGTCGGGGCCGGCGGGCGTGGGGGTGGAGCGCACGGTTGACGGAGCGCCCGAGACGGGCGCGACAACGGGTTGAGCAACGCTCATACAGTCGCATTCGGGCGCGCGCGTAGGGGAGTCGAGCGTTCTGGACGGATGACGGACGCCCAGCGGCAAGGAATCGTGCAGCCCGGGGTAGGGGCCGACACACCGAGCGTATGCGTCGAAACGTTCTCTCCACCCTCCTGCTCACCTCAGCCGCCTCGCTCGCGCTCGCCGCGCCGGCCATGGCCGACCAGGGCGTCAAGCCCAACGGCAAGTGCATGAGCCCCAAGCTCCAGCAGCCCTTCGCGCAGTTCGGCGACGACGGCTCCTACTCGCTGGCCCCCGACGGCGGCCTCGAGCAGGGCGGACGCGACTGGTCGCTGTCCGGCGGCGCCGCGGTCGTCCCCGGCAACGAGCCGTTCGCGGTCGGCAAGGCCAACGACAAGCGCTCCCTCGATCTTCCGGCCGGCTCGGCCGCCGCGACCGACGTCTTCTGCGTCGCCGAGCGCCACACGGATGCGCGCCTGTTCGCCACGCGCACCGGCGGGTCGTCGCTGTCCACGCTGGACGTGAGCGCCGTGGTGGTCGCGGCCGACGGCAGCACGACCACGCACCAGCTCGCCTCCCTGACCGGGGACGAGTGGGCGCCGACCGACCTCGTCTCGCTCGCCTCGCAGCTCCCCGAGCTGACGTCCACCCACGCGGTCGACGTCGAGCTTCGCTTCGCCCCCTCGGGCGATTCCTCCTGGCAGATCGACGACGTCTACGTCGATCCGCCGGTCCGCTGCTGCTGAGACACCTTCGGGCAGGGTTCCAGGGCGCGGCGTCCACGACGGGGCGCCGCGCCTCTGTCTTTGCCGCGCGCCGGGTCAGGCCGGCTCGGCGCCGGCCAGACGGAGCTTGAGCAGCTCCGGCTCGCCGGCTTCGGCCACGACGTCGAGCCCGGTCGTCAGCTGCGGGAGCAGCTGGCCGAGGCCGGGAAGCTCGGTCGCGGCCACGAGCGCGTCGCCGCCGCCGGGCCGCAGCGGCCCGACGCGCAGCTCGAGCGCGCGGTCGTCCTCGTCGATCTCGACGCCGACCCAGCCGTCGACCGTCTGCTCGGCCGCGTGCTGGGCGACCGCGTCGGAGACGATCTGCGCGTCGGACAGGCGGTCGATCGAGAAGTCCACGCGGGCGGCGAGCAGCGAGACCACCCGGCCCAGCACGGGCTGCGACGAGCGGCCCGTGGACGAGCCGCAGGGTCACCGAGTCCTGGCGCGGGGGCGGCGGGGCGGTGATGAGCTGGCTGCCGGGCGGCTGCCCCTCGCCGGCGGCGGGGTCGCGGTCGAAGGCCATCTGGACCTCGGTGCCGGCCGAGCCGCCCTGGATCGAGAAGGCGTCGGCCAGCGAGGCGATCAGCGCCAGGCCGAAGCCCAGCGGCGCCTCGTCGTGCTCGGCGGGCAGCGGCTTGAAGCCCGGTCCGCGGTCGCGCACCGACACCGTGATGCGGGCGTCGTCGGTGTGGATCGTGACCTCGAGCGGGCCCTCGAGCCCGTCGTCGGCGTAGGCGTGGAGCACCGCGTTCGTGCACGCCTCGGTGACCGCGATCTTCATGTCGGCGGCGAGCGCGTGGTTGACGTCGAGCGCGTCGGCCACGCCCGCGATGCTCTGGCGCACCACGGCCACGTTCTCGGGCCGTGCCGGCAGCGCGAGATACACGTCGGGGCTGTCAGCGGAGGTAGGCATCTGGGGGGTTCCGGTCGAGGACCGAGAATGGGGCATATCGGTCTTTCCCAAGGGAAACCGGAGCCGTAACCGACCCGTGAGGCCAATCTATACGTTGCGCCTCTCGGACGGCCCGGCGGGCGCCGTCGACGCCCGCCACTACGGGGAATTGGCACGCGCCGCTACCCCAATTTGCGGTGCAGCCGAACGTTCGTCCAGTTCCGGTTTCGGATCGCCGGCGTCAGGATCCGATCGCCGGGGCCGGGGGGCCGGACTCGAGCTGCGGGGTCTCGGTGATCGGCGGGTAGCGCTCGGTCATCAGCAGCATGTACGCGTTGCCCTTGGCGCCGTAGGAGAGCGCCATCACGAGCAGGTCCTGCAGGCCCTTGGGCTGCTTGCCGGTGATCACGATCACCACCCAGGAGACGAGCCCGACCAGGCCGAGCAGGATCCCGTAGAGGTAGAGCATGATCAGCACGGGGATCCCGACGATCAGGCGGAAGAACGCCTTCAGCCGCGAGTACTCCGCCCCCGCCGGCTCGTAGTTGATGCGCACGGGATAGGCGGGATCGTCGTCGCCGCTGAACGGCGGGTAGGTGTCGGTGGTCAGGTAGAAGTAGGAGTTCAGCCGGGTCAGGAAGCGCAGCGCCTTGCCGTTGAACTCGTAGAGCCCGGGCGGGTACTTGCCCGTGATGCTCATCATCACCCAGGCCGCGATGGCCGTGAAGAAGAGGCCGATGGCCCAGAAGATCCCCACGATGTACTGGGGGATGACCATGAAGTAGCGGAAGAACGTCGTCAGCCGGCTGCGCTTCTCGACGTAGTCGGCCGCGTATTTGACGGGATACATGACGTGTTCTTCTATCGGGCGGCGCAGAGCGACTGCAAGTCGTCCGAGCGTCGACCCTAGGACCGCTTCGCCTCCCACGAGAACCCGCGGATCGCGAGGGCCACGCCGAACACCGTCCACAGGCCGATGACCGCGAGCCCCGAGGCGTCGTGGGCCAGCCCGGAGCCGGTGACCATCGCGCCCGAGAGCCCGTCGATCAGGTGCTTGAGCGGGAGCGCCTCGGCGACGTCGAGCAGCCACTGCGGAGCGTTGTCGGCGTCGTAGAAGACGCCGGAGATGAAGATCACCGGGAGGAAGACGGCGTTGACGTAGGCCGGGGCGGAGTCGAAGTTGGGGATCGCGTGGGAGAGCGCGACGCCGAGCGACGCGAAGCAGACCACGCCGGCCGCGACGTAGACCCACAGCTCGATCCAGTCCTTGGGCCAGCCGATGCCGAAGAAGGCCTTGCCGGCGACCGTGATGATCAGGATCTGGATCACCGTGTTGGTCACCGCGTTGAGCGCGATCCCGCCCAGGTAGGCGCCGTTGGGCAGCGGCGTGCCGCGCATGCGCTTGAGCACGCCCGACTCGCGCAGGAACGTGATGTTGAAGGCCAGCGCCGAGAACGTCGTCGACATCACGCTCATCCCGGCGATGCCCGGCACGATCACGTCGAGGTCGTGCTGGTTGCCCGAGAGGATCGCCCCGAACAGGGCGAGGAAGAGCAGCGGCAGCAGGAAGTTGAAGAAGGCCGCGCTCGGGTTGCGCCAGAACAGCCGGCGCTCGAGCCGGTACTGGCGCCAGGTCAGGCCCAGGATGGACGGGGCGGTGGTGCTCATGGCGCGGTCAGCTCCAGGTAGACCTCTTCGAGCGAGGGACGGCGCACCGAGATGTCCTGCAGCGGGACGTCCTCGGCCAGGGCGCGGCCGGTGATCTCGTGCAGCAGGCGGGTGGGGTCGTCGGTCTCGTGCTCGACGGGCTCCTCGTCGCCGAGGCGGTAGTGGACCCGGTAGCGCCCGGCCGTGCCGAGCGCGTCGGGCGCGCCCTCGACGAGGATCCGGCCGTCGAGCAGGATCGCCACCCGGTCGGCCAGCGCCTGGGCCTCGTCGAGGTAGTGGGTGGTGAGCACGACGGTCTTGCCGAGCTCGCGCAGCTTGCGGATCGTGTCCCACGCCGCCCGGCGGGCGGCCGGGTCGAAGCCGGTCGTCGGCTCGTCGAGGAAGACGAGCTCGGGATCGCCGACCAGGGCCAGCGCGAAGTCCAGCCGGCGCAGCTGGCCGCCCGAGAGGCGCCGGGCGCGCTCGTCCTGCTTCTCGCCCAGGCCGGCGAGCTCGATGACCTCGTCGACGTCGCGTGGGGCGGCGTACATGCCGGCGAAGTGCTCGAGCGCCTCGCGCACGGTGATCTGGCGGTAGATCCCGGTGCTCTGCAGCACGATGCCGACGTGGCGGCGCAGCTCGAGGCCGCGCTCGCCGGGGTCGTGGCCGAGCACCGAGACCTCGCCGGCCGTGCGCTCGCGGTAGCCCTCGAGGATCTCGACCGTCGTGGTCTTGCCCGCGCCGTTGGGGCCCAGCAGGCCGAAGACCTCGCCGCGCTGGACCTCGAAGTCGATCCCGCGGACCGCCTCGAACGAGCCATACGACTTGGCGAGGCCGCGGACGTTGATGGCTCGGTCATCGCCCATGGACGGGCTGGATCATGGCAACATCGGCTCCTCTCGCCGTGGTCTGCGCCTGCATCGACATCGGCTCGAACACCGCCCGCCTGCTCGTGGCCGACTGCGCCGACGGCGGGGTGCGTCCGCTCGTCCAGGAGCGCGCCTTCACGCGACTTGGCGCCGATGCGCCACTCCCGCCGGGCCGGGCCGACGCGGTCGCGGCGGCCGTCGCCGCCCACGTCGAGCGCGCGCGGGCGGCCGGGGCCGAGCGCCTGCGCGTCGTCGCCACCGCCGGGGTGCGCCGCACGCCCGACGCGGCCGGGCTCGTGGCCCGCATCGAGGCCGCCGCCGGCGTCCCGGTCGAGGTGATCGACGAGTGCGAGGAGGCGCGGCTGGCCTTCATGGGCGCGACCCGCGAGCGTCCCGGCGGGGGAGCGCGTGGCCGTCGTCGACGTCGGCGGGGGCTCGAGCGAGGTCGCGATCGGCACGCCGGGGACCGAGCCGGACTGGTGGACCTCGCTGCCGCTCGGCTCGGCCGTGCTCGGCGCGGCGTGGGCCGGGGCCGGCCCGCCGTCCGGCGAGCAGCTCGCCGCGGCGCGGGCGCGCGCCGACGAGGCCTGGGCCGCGCTCGACCCTCCCGGCTGCGTGCGCGCGCTGGCCGTGGGTGGGAGCGCGACCTCGCTGTGGCGGCTGGCCGGGCCGTCGCTGACCGCGGACGGGCTGGCGCGCGCGCTGGCCACCGTCTGCTCGGGACCGGCCGAGGAGGTCGCCGCGGCCGAGGGGCTCGACGCCGAGCGCGTCCGGCTGCTCCCGGCGGGCATCGTGCTGCTCGACGCGGCGCGCCGGCGGTTCGGCGGGGCGCTGGAGATCGGGGGCGGCGGCGTGCGCGAGGGCGTCGTGCTGCGCCTCGCCTCTGCGCCTTGAGGCGCTGACTCTGCGCCGATTCGGCGCCGGATGCGTGCCGGAAGGCGCGGCGTCGCGCGGTGGCCGGCCCGCGCTCGCGGGATCGTCGCGGCATGCGAATGCGTTGGGGCCACGAGCAGGGCCAGGCGTCGCCGGAGTACGTGGCGATCGTCCTCGTCGTCGCGGTCGTGCTCGGGAGCGCCGCGGCGCTCACCTCCGGCGGCCTCGGCGACGCCACGCTGAACGGGATGCGGCGCGGCCTGTGCGCGCTGACCGGCCGCGCCGTGCGCGCCGCTGCCCGTCCGAGCCGACCTGCCGCCGTGCATGCTGCGCAGCCGGGAGGAGGAGAACACGACGCAGGTGGGCGCGATCGTCGTCGGCTGGTCGCGCGATCGCCACCTGCGCGTCGAGCGGTTCTCCGACGGCCACGTCGAGGTGACCTTCGCCGACGGCCGATCGGTCGGCCTCAGCGCGCAGGCCGGGGGAGTGGCGCAGTTCGGGTCGCTCCAGGGAACGCTGCAGGCCGGCCTCGGCGTCCGCTTCTCCTTCGGCGGGGGCAGCACGTGGCGCTTCCGCGACGCCCGCGGCGCGCCGCGGCCTTCGTGCGCCGCTGGCGCCACCGGCAGGGCGCGCTCGGCGGCCTGTTGCACGACCTGCACGAGACCTGCCTGCTGTGCAAGCTCGTCGGCCACGGCCCGGCGCGGATGCCCGCTCCCGACGTGACGTGGGCCGATCACGGCGACGCGCTCGAGGCGTCGGCCGGAGCGCGGCTTCACTTCGGCGCCGATGTCGCCGCGACGATGGCCGCCCAGACGATGGGCGTGCGGCTCGAGCGGGGCGGCGGCCGCACCCGCTACCTGGCGCTCTCCGACAGACCTGGCCGCGGCGGTGCTCCACGAGCGGCGCCACGGCTCGGCGCTCGTCGTGGCGCTGCACGAGGACGCGCGCGGACGGCCCGACCGGGTCGAGCTGCGCGGCGTCCGCCGGGAGGGCCAGCGACGCTCGCGAGACGCTCGTGGAGACGGTCTGGAGCGTCGGGGTCCGCTCGGCCGACGACCTCGCGGCGGTGCGGTCCCTCGTCGGCGGCGTGGTGCCGGCCCCGCAGCGCCTACGGAACGGCGCGGAGCGTCGCGCCGTTCGTGGAGCGGGCGCGCGCGGCGGGACGGTGACCGTCCGGCGGCTGGCGCTGCGGCGCGACGACGGCGGAGACGGGCGTGAGCACGCCGAACGCCGGCGCCGGCGTCGCATCGGGCGGCGAGCGCACCGCGCTCGTGTCCGAGCAGACGCCGGGTGCCGGGGCAGCGCTCCCTCCCGCGCGACGACTGCCTTGGCTAGCTCACGCGTTCGGCACGCGGTTGGTCCCGGGCAGGACGATCGCCAGCTGCCGCGACTGGGCCAGCAGGCGCCCGTCGGGCGCCCACAGCTCGCCGTCCTCCTCGAAGAAGCCGTCGTGCAGCAGGCGCGAGGAGAAGCGCCCGAGCACGAACTCCCCGGCCTCCGTGGCCGGCAGCTCGCGCCGGAAGTGCATGGTCAGATCGACCGTGGGGGCGCCGACGGGAGTGTCGAGCCGCGGGTAGGCCGCCGGCCAGAGCGCGTCGAGCAGGAACGCGGCGGCCGGGACGTCGACCGCGCGCGCGCTCGGCCGGGCGCATCCAGCCGCCCGACCTCGCGTGCGCCGGAGCCGACGAAGCCCCCGATGGCCGGCTTGACCTCGACGTTGCCGAAGAACTCGGGGCCGCCGAGCGCCGGTGACGTCGTAGGTCTTCAGGTCCTCGGGCGGCGGGACCTCGGGCATCGCCGCCTCGGCGTAGGCCGGCGCCTCACGCGGCGGCCGAGAACGCGGCCAGCGCCAGCGCGCACGTGCGGCCGTCCTGCTCGAGCCGGGCCGACAGCGAGGTCAGCGAGCGCCCGGCGCGCTCGGTGCGGACGACGACCTCGACCGGGCCGATCGTCGGGCGGCGCGAGGAAGTGGATCGTCAGCGAGCGCGCCGGCCGGGTCGGCGTCGCCGAGCTCGGCGATCAGCGCGCGGGCGACGATCGCCGACACGTAGCCGCCGTGCGGGCCGCCACCGCCGCGCCAGCCGCGGTGGATCTCCGCGCGCCAGCGTCCCGCGCCGGCCGCCGTGACGGCCGTCGCCTCGTCGAACCCCGGCGCCACCTACCAGTGCACGCCGCGCATGAGGTGCGCCAGCGCGACCTGCTCGGTCGAGGCCTTCTCCTCCGGGTCCTGCTTGCCCTTGGACGCGGCCGAGTCCGGGAACACCTTGTAGGCCATGTGCAGCACCTGGTCGACGGTCTTCGGCGACAGCGCGTAGAGCACCTCGCCGAAGGTCCCGAGCCGCGTGTTGATCTGCTTGGGCTTGGCGCGGATCGCCTCGCAGATCATGTCCGCGGCCTCCTCCGGGGAGATCGTCGGGAAGGCGTCGTACATCTTCGTCGGGGCGATCATCGGCGTGCGCACGAGCGGCATGTGGATCGTCGTGAAGTGGACGTTGTCCCCGAGCGTCTCGGAGGCGACGACGCGGGTGAAGGCGTCGAGCGCCGACTTCGAGGCGACGTAGGCCGCGAAGCGCGGCGGGTTGGTCTGCACGCCGATCGACGAGACGTTGATGACGTGGCCCGCCTTGCGCTCGCGCATGTGCGGGCAGCAGCCGGATGACGAGCTTGATCGTGCCCAGGTAGTTGAGCTGGATCGTGCGCTCGAAGTCGTGGAAGCGGTCGTAGGACAGCGCGATCGAGCGCCGGATCGAGCGCCCGGCGTTGTTGACGAGCACGTCGATCGCGGCGTGGTCGCTCATCATCTGGTCGACCAGGCCGTCGATCGCGTCGGTGTCCGAGAGGTCGGCCGAGTAGCAGTACGCGGTCCCGCCGTCCTCCTCGATCTCCTTCTTGAGCTCCTCGAGCTTGTCCAGCGAGCGGGCGACGAGGATCGGGATGCCGCCGGCCTTGGCGATCTTGATCGCGGCCGAGCGCCCGATGCCGCTCGACGCGCCGGTGATGACGACGGTCTTGCCGTTGACCGCGCCCTCGAACGAGCGGTCCTTGAACAGGTCGGGATCGAGGTGGCGCTCCCAGTGGTCCCACAGCCGCCAGGCGTAGGTCTCCAGCGGCGGGACGGTGATGCCCGAGCCCTCGAGCGCGCGCTCGGTGTCGCGCGTGTCGAACTGCGCGGTCAGCCCGACGTAGCCGATGACCTCCTCGGGGATCCCGAGGTCGGCGAGGAACTGCTTGCGCACCCCGGCCAGGGCCGGGAGCTTCATCAGCATCGAGATCGTGCCCTTGGGCAGGTTGTCGAGGATCTTCTTGTCGATCCGCAGCGAGACCTGCGGCGCGTGGGCGGCCTTGGCGAAGTAGTTCATCGCCTCGCCCGAGCGCATGGACTTCGGGTCGCACAGGTGGAAGGCCTGGCCGTCGAGGCCGGGCTCGTGGGCGATGTGGTCCAGCGACTTGGCGACGAAGTCGACCGGGACCATGTTCGTGTAGCCGAGCTCGGGGCCGACGAGCGGGAACCACTCGGGCAGCGTAGGCCCGCGCCTTCTGGATCGCCTTGAAGAAGTAGTAGGGGCCGTCGATCTTGTCCATCTCGCCGGTCTGCGAGTGGCCGATGACGATCGACGGGCGGTAGACGCGCCACGGCGTCTCGGTCTTGGTGCGCGCGATGCGCTCGGACTCGAACTTCGTCTTGTGGTACGGGTGGTCGAGCGGCTGGCCCTCGTCGAACATGTCCTCGCGGAACAGCCCGCGGAACTGCCCGGCGGCGGCGATCGACGAGACGTGGTGGAAGACGCCCGAGCCTCGAGCGCGTTGGAGAGCTCGACGGCGTGGCGGGTGCCGTCGACGTTGGCCGTCTTGTTCTGCTCCTCGTCGGCGGTCATGTCGTAGATCGCGGCGAGGTGGAAGAAGTGGTCGACGTTCCCCTTGAGGCCGTCGACGGCTCGGACGACGAGACGCCGAGGTTCTCGGCTCCAGGAGAGGTCCCCGACGACCGGCTTGATGCGGCTCGCTGCCGTCGAACTTGTCCGCGATCAGCGCGTCGAGGCGCTCTCCGCGAGCCTTCGCGGACCAGGACGTACACGTCTCCGTCGCGGCGCAACAGCTCCTCGATCAGGTGCCGACCGATGAAGCCGGTCGCGCCGGTCACGAAGTACGTCATGGGCTCTCCTCCCGGGAAGTCAGGGGGCGAAGCCTAACCGGGGGCGGTTGGCCGGTGCGCTGCCGTGGTCCGCCGCACGATCGAGCGGCTGTGCGCGCTCGGCGTGCCGGTCGTGATGCTCGAGGGCGACGGCCACCCGCGGCGCGAGCCTCCGCGAGTCAGACGCCGGCGCCGGCGCCGCCGCGGCCCTCGCCGCCGGCGAAGCGCGCGGCGCCCGCCTGGGCGGTGCCGAACGTGCGCACGGCCGAGCCCGCCTCGAGCGCCAGCGCGGCGTCGAGCGGCAGGCCGAAGCCGCGCAGCGCGGCCTCGCGGTCGGCGAGCATCGTGTCCTGGGGCACGGCGGCCAGGCCCTCGGCGTACTCCAGCGCGCGGGCCAGCGGATCCTCGACGACCTCGTTCACGAGGCCCCAGGCGTGGGCCTCGTCGACCTCGACGATGCGGCCCGAGAGGATCAGGTCCATCGCCCGGCCCATCCCGACGATCCGCGGCAGCCGCTGCGTGCCGCCGTCGATCAGCGGGACGCCCCAGCGGCGCTCGGGGAAGCCCAGGCGCGCCTTCGAGTCGGCGAAGCGCAGGTCGCACCACAGCGCGAGCTCGAGCCCGCCGGCCAGGCACCAGCCGCGGATCGCCGCGATCGTCGGCTTGGGGGAGGTCAGGCGGGTGAAGCCCAGCGGGCCGGCCGGATCGCCGAGCCGCGGGGCGAAGGTGTCGATCGCCTTGAGGTCGGCGCCGGCGCAGAAGGCCACGTCGCCGCCGCCGGTGAGGATCGAGGACGCGCGCCTCGTCGTCGGCGACGAACGCCTGGTAGCCGACGGCGAGCTCCTCGGCCGTCGGGCCGTCGACCGCGTTGCGGCGCTCGGGGCGGTCGATCGTCAGGACCGCGGCGGCGCCGCGGCGCTCGTAGCGGACGGGCAACTCAGGCTCCGGGGCGGCGGGCTACCAGCCGCCGGACCAGTCGCCGTGCGTGGCACGGGCGCGCTTGGCGGCGAGGCGCTCGTCCTTGCGCCGGTCGAGCCGGTTGTAGAGCAGGCTCAACACGGTCACGAGGACGGGGAAGAAGGCGATGACGACGAAGGCGAAGTTCGTGACGACCTTGTCGTCGGCCTGGGCGTAGGTGCCCTGGCCGCCGTCGTGCGCGAAGGCGACGGGCGCGAGCAGGGCGAAGGCCAGCGCGAAGGTGGCCAGGAACGTCAGACGGCGGCGCATCGGGAGCAAGCCTAGCCCATCTCCCTGCCATCATCCGCGCCCGCATGCCGATCCACCTCGAACGCCCCGAACCCGGTCTCGCGCTGCTGCGGATCGATCGCCCCGACCGCCGCGGCGCCCTCGACACCGCCTCGATCCACGAGCTGCTCGAGCCACCTCGGGACGATCGCCGACGAGACCGACCTGCGGGTCCTGCTGCTCTCCACGTCGGACCCGGCCGCGCTCTGCGCCGGCGCCGACGTGTCCGAGTCGCTCGACGCCGAGGGCGGCGTCGCCCGGATGGAGGCCTTCGCGCGCCTCTACGCCGCCTGGGACGCCTGCCCGTTCCCGACGATCGCCGTCTGCCTCGGCGACGTGCTCGGCGCCGGGGCCGAGCTCGCGGCCGGCGCCGACCTGCGCGTGGCCGGCGACAACCTGCGGATCGGGCTGGGTCGGGGCCAAGCTCGGCGTGCCGGTCGGCCCGGCGCGGCTCGTGCCGCTCGTCGGCCTCGCGCGGGCCAACGAGCTGCTGCTCACCGCCCGCCGGCTCGGCGCGGCCGAGGCGGCCGCGCTCGGCCTGGTGACCCGCGTGGCCCCGGCCGAGGCGGCCGAGGCCGAGGCGCTCGCGCTCGCCCGGGAGATCGCCGCGCTCCCGCCCGAGGGGGTGCGCCAGACCAAGAAGCTCATCCGCCGCTTCGAGGAGACCGCCGAGCGGGTCGAGCGCGAGAACGCCGTGCTCGTCTACTGGCAGCGTCACGGCGCCGGGCTGCCCGCAAAGGGCTAGTGGACCTCGGCGACGGCGTCCTGCTGTTCGGCGCCGCGCTGCTCGCCGGCGGCGTCAACGCGGTCGCGGGCGGCGGCTCGCTGATCTCGTTCCCCGCGCTGCTCGCCACCGGGCACGGCGCGGTCGCGGCCAACGTGACCAACAACGTCGCGCTGCTGCCGGGCTACCTCGGCGGCTCGGTCGGCTACCGCGACGAGCTCGTCCCGCAGCGTCGCCGCGCGGTCGAGCTGTCGATCACCGCCGGCCTGGGCGCGGCGGCCGGCGCCGTCCTGCTGCTCGTCCTCCCGCCCGGGGTCTTCGAGCGCATCGTCCCGTGGCTGATCTTCGCCGCCTGCGGGCTGCTCGCCGCCCAGGGCCGGCTGCGGCCCGAGCCCGAGGACCACGTCCCGCACCCGCGCGCGCTGCACGCGGGCACGTTCGTCGGCTGCGTCTACGGCGGCTACTTCGGCGCGGGGCTCGGCATCGCCCTGCTGGCGATCCTCGGCCTCGCGCTGCCCGACGACCTGCACCGGCTCAACGCGCTCAAGGGCCTGCTGTCGCTCGTCGTCTCGTTCGTCGCCGCGATCGCCTTCGCCCTCTTCGGCCCGGTCGACCCCGCGGCCGCCGCCCTGATGGCCGTGGGATCGCTGATCGGCGGGCGCGCCGGCGTCGCCGCCGCGCGGCGCCTGCCGGGGGAGAAGCTGCGCCCGATCGTCGTCGCCTTCGGCATCGCGGTGGGGATCGTGCTGCTCGTGCGCTGAGACCAGGGGGACAGGCACCTCAGTCCCAGCGGTGGGACTGAGGTGACTGTCCCCTCGGTCCCACCTAGCCTGAAGGCGATGGCCGTTCTCATCGCCTCCGACGTCGCCAAGGACATGGCGGGCACCCCGCTGTTCCGCTCCGTCTCGCTCAAGCTCGAGCGGCGCGACCGGCTGACCCTGTCCGGGCGCAACGGGGCGGGCAAGACGACGCTGCTGCGGATCCTCGCCGGCGAGGCCTCGCACGACGGCGGCGAGCTCGTCTTCGCCAAGGGCACGAAGGTCGCCCTGCACGACCAGCGCCCGCCGCGCGAGCGCGAGATCACCCTGCGCGACTACGTGCTCTCCGGCGCCAAGGACCTCGTCGCCCTGGAGGAGGAGCTCGCCGCGCTCGAGGGCCGGATGGCCGACGGCGACCACGACGAGGCGACGCTGACCGCCTACTCCGGCGCCCAGGGCCGCCTCGAGCACGCGGGCGGCTACACCTGGCGCGAGCGGGCGCTGTCGACGCTCCACGGCCTCGGCTTCGTCGACGCCGACCTCGACCGCTCGCTGGCCACGTTCTCCGGCGGCGAGCTGACGCGGGCCTAGCCTCGCCCGCGCCCTGGCCGGCGACCCCGACCTGCTGCTGCTCGACGAGCCGACCAACCACCTCGACATCGCCTCGCTCGAATGGCTCGAGGCCCACCTCAAGGGCCTCGACGCCGCCGTCGTCCTCGTCGCGCACGACCGCTGGTTCCTCGAGGCCGTCGGCACCTCGGTGCTCGAGCTCGAGGCCGGCCGCGGGCGCTTCTTCAAGGGCACGTGGTCGCAGTGGCGCAAGGAGCAGGCCCAGCGCGAGCTCGCGCTCGGGCGCGCGATCGACAAGCAGCAGGCCGAGATCGCCCGGATGGAGGCCTTCGTCACCCGCTTCCGGGCCAAGGCGACCAAGGCCCGCCAGGCCCAGTCGCGCGTCAAGGCCCTGAACAAGATCGAGCGGATCGAGCGCGACCCGCAGGAGGGCAAGAGCCTCGCCTTCGCCTTCAAGGCGCCCGAGCGCACCGGCCGCGTGATCTTCGAGCTCGAGGACGGGACGATCGAGGTCCCGGGGCGCACGCTGCTCGAGCACGGCGAGCTGTGGCTCGAGCGCGGCGAGCACGTCTCGCTCGTCGGGCCCAACGGCGCGGGCAAGACGACGCTGATCGAGACGCTCGCCGGCAAGCGCCCGCTCGCCCACGGCAAGCTGCGCACCGGGCACAACCTCCAGGTCGGCTACCTCTCCCAGCACGCCGAGGAGCTCTCGGCCGGCAACGCCCGCACGGTGCTCGAGGCGGCGGTCAAGCGCACCGGGCTGACGCCGAACGCCGCGCGCTCGCTGCTCGGCCGCTTCCTGTTCAGCGGGCAGGACGCCGAGAAGCCGCTCGACGGGCTCTCGGGCGGCGAGCGCCGCCGCCTCTCGCTGGCCGTGCTCGTCTCGTCGGGCGCGAACGTGCTGATCCTCGACGAGCCGACCAACCACCTCGACCTCGAGTCGCGCGAGGCGCTCGAGGACGCGCTCAAGGACTTCCCGGGCTCGCTCCTGCTCGTCTCCCACGACCGCGCGCTGCTCGACGCGGTCGGCTCGCGCACGATCGCCTTCGAGGACGAGGCGCTGCACTCGTACGTGGGCGGCTGGGCGGAATACGCGCGCGTGCGCGAGGAGCGCAAGCAGCTCGCGCAGTCGCCGAAGGCGATCAAGCGCCAGAACGGCGGCGCGAAGACGCCAGCCGGCCAAGGCCGAGGCCAAGACCAACGGCGACGCCCCGAAGGGCCTCTCGAAGAACCAGCGCCGCCAGCAGGCCGCGCTGGAGCGGGAGATCGAGGCCGCCGAGCAGGGCCTGGCCGCGCTCGAGGCCGAGCTCGGCGATCCGTCGGCCTGGGAGGACCACGACCGCGTCGCCGCCTCGACCGAGCGCCTCGCCGAGGCCAAGCGCCGCGTCGAGGAGCTCTACGCGCGCCTCGAGGCGCTCGGCGTCTAGAGCGCCGCCGCGCGCATCGAGCGCCACGTCCCCCGCGGCGCTCCCGCGACGCCGGCCAGCTGGGCGCCCGTGACGCGGCGCGACGCGTCGCCGAGCGGCGGCCGGCCGCCGAGCTCGCCGCAGCGCGCGAGGTCCGAGACCGCGTCGTAGACGCCGTGCAGGTCGTGCGCGACCGCGGTCACGACCCACGCCGCGAGGTCGTCGGGGTCGAGCAGCGGCAGCCAGGCCCGCGAGCCCGCGGGGTCGGGCGGGCCGAGGCACGCGGCGGCCGCGGTCCCGCGGCCGAGCAGCAGGCCGGCGCGCAACACGAGGAAGCGCGCGGCCGAGGCGAACACCGACAGCTCGGCGTCGAGCAGCGGCCCGTCGGTGACCGACGGCTCGGCCGCCTCGATCTCCTCCTCGCCGGCGTCGCCGTAGACGAGCACCGAGGACAGCAGGATCATGCGCGCGCCCGCGGAGGAGGCCCGTTCGACGAGCGCGGCGCCCGCCGCGAGGTCGGTCGGTCCGCCGGGAAGCTCCGGCGCCGTGGCCGCGTCGACGACGACGTCGGGCGCGCCGGCGCCGCCGACGTCGTGCCCGGCCGCGGCCAGCGCTGACGCCACCGCGGCCCCCATCGGCCGCTCCGTGCCACCGACCTCCACGCGCATCGCCGCGATGATATGCCCGCGTTCACGGGTGATTCACACCGTCGCGCCCCGGCTTCGCCACGCTGACCTCGCGATGGAGGCCGCCAGCGTGAGCCCGGACACCCTCCGAGCGGGTCCGATCGAGATCGAGCCCGCCGGATTCACGGCGTTCGCGCGCGGGCGGGCGCTCACCCTGTCGGTGCACGAGTACCGCCTGCTGGCCGTGCTCGCCGAGCGCGCCGGGCGGGTCGTCTCCCGCGAGGACCTGTACCGCCTCGTGTGGGGCGGCCAGCGCCGGCGCGGCGATCGCTCGGTCGACGTCTACGTGCGCAAGCTGCGCGTCAAGCTCGCCGAGGCCCTGCCCGGCTGGACGTGCATCCACACGCACGTCGGCTTCGGCTACCGCCTCCATCCCGAGCGTTCACCGGTCTTTCACACGACCGCCACAACGCGGTAACAGACTCGGCCTCACCGACCGAGATGCTCGCTCCTATGCACAAGAACCGAAATCCACTCCTGGCCCTGGGCGCATGTGGCGTCCTGGCGCTGGGCGTCGCCGCGTGCGGCAGCAGCAGCGACTCGAGCTCCAAGAGCTCGTCCAACAGCTCCTCGTCGGCGCCCGTGACGCTCAACGGCGCGGGCTCGACCTTCGCGGCGCCGATCTACCAGCAGCTCGGCAGCGACCTGAAGTCCAAGGGCACGACCCTGAACTACCAGGCGGTCGGCAGCGGCGAGGGTGTCGCGCAGCTCGCCTCCGGCACCGTGGACTGGGCCGGCTCCGACCCGGCGCTGAAGCCCGAGGACGTCAAGTCCATCAAGAAGGGCGCGCCGTTCCAGGTCCCGATCGCCTTCGGCGCGATCACCGTCTCCTACAACCTGCCCGGCATCAAGAGCGGCATCAAGCTCGACGGCAAGACGATCGCCGACATCTACCTCGGCAAGGTCAAGAGCTGGAACGACCCGGAGATCGCCTCGCAGAACTCCGGCATGAAGCTGCCGTCGACGAAGATCACCGTCGTCCACCGCTCGGACTCATCGGGCACCACGAAGGGCTTCGCCGACTTCCTCTCGCGCTACAGCTCCGAGTGGAAGAGCAAGGTCGGCGTCGACAAGGAGCTCAAGTGGCCGACCGGCACCGGCGGCAAGGGCAACGACGGCGTCGCCGCCGCGGTCAAGCAGACCGAGGGCGCCATCGGCTACGTCGAGCAGGCCTACGCGCTGCAGAACAAGTTCACGTTCGCCGCGGTCAAGAACAAGTCCGGCAAGTACATCACCGCGACGCTCGCGTCGACCTCGGCCGCCGGCGACGGGATCACGATCCCGCCGGACCTCGGCATCAACGTGATCGACTCGCCGAACCCGACCGCGTACCCGATCACGTCGCAGACGTTCACGATCACCTACAAGGACCCGTGCAAGGCGGGCCTCAGCAAGTCCAAGGCCACCGGCCTGAAGAACTTCCTGACCTACCTCGTGGGTGACGCCGGGCAGGCGACGATCAAGAAGCTGTCGTTCGCCGACATCACGCCGGCGCTGAAGTCGAAGGCCACGACGGCCATCGGCGCCATGAAGTGCAACGGAAGCCCGATCAAGGGCTAGATGGAAGCGAGCGCCCTACCCGCGCCGCACGGTGGCCGCCCGCTCAGCGGGCGGTCACCGCGTTCGCGGCTGGCCGACCCCGCGTTCAAGGGCGGACTCGCCCTGGTCGCGGGGCTCGTGCTGGTCCTGATCGCGTTCTTCTTCCTCTTCCTGTTCCGCAAGGCGCAGCCCGCGCTCGCCCACCAGGGCGTCTTCTCGTTCGTCTTCACCAACGACTGGAACCCGTCGAAGGACATCTTCGGCGGGTGGCCGCTCGTCGCCGGCACGCTGATCACCTCGGCCATCGCGCTGGTCATCGGCGTCCCGGTCGCCGTCGGCGACGGCGCTGTACGTCAACGAGCTGTCGCCCGCGGCGGCTGAAGGGCCCGCTGACGATGCTCGTCGAGCTGCTGGCCGCGGTGCCCTCGGTGGTCTACGGGCTGTGGGGGGTCTTCGTCCTGATCCCCGCGCTCAAGCCGGCCGAGCAGTGGTTCTCGGACACCTTCTCCTTCCTGCCCTTCGTCGGCGGCACGGTGGCCGGCCCCAACTACTTCATCGCCGGGCTGATCCTGGCGATCATGATCGTGCCGATCGTCTCCTCGATCTCGCGGGAGGTGGTCGCGACCGTCCCGGTCGAGATCAAGGAGGCCTCGCTCGCCCTCGGCGCCACCCGCTGGGAGATGCTGCGCATGTCGGTGCTCCCGTACGCCCGCTCGGGCATCGTCGGCGCCTCGATGCTCGGCCTGGGCCGCGCGATCGGCGAGACGATCGCCGTGACGCTGGTGATCGGCAACGCCAACACCGTCGGCAAGCAGATCTTCGACCAGGGCTACTCGCTGGCCGCGGTCATCGCCAACGAGTTCGGCGAGGCGGCCAACGACAAGCTCCACGCCGGGGCGCTCATCGCGGCCGGCCTCGTGCTCTTCGTCCTGACCCTCGGCATCAACGCGATCGCGCGCGCCCTCGTCATCCGGGCCCAGCGCCGCATGAGCGGAAGCGGGCACGTAGCGGCCCCCGTCGCTTCCACCACGCCGGGAGGCATCCAGTGACCGCGATCGCCCCTGTCTCCCGCGGCCGCCGGCGCAAGGACCGGGTCGCCCGCACGGCTGATCGCCGCCGGCACGGTGATCGCCGTGATCCCGCTCGTCCTCGTCATCTTCTACCTCTTCAAGAAGGGGCTCGGCGCGCTGAGCGGCAGCTTCTTCACGAGCGATCCCACCGGCAACTTCTTCGGCGATCCGGGCGGCGTGCGCAGCGCCATCCTCGGAACGCTCGAGATCGTCGCCCTGGCCTCGGCCATCGCCATCCCGCTGGGGATCGCCGTGGCGCTCTACCTCGTCGAGTTCGGCAAGGACTCGTGGTTCGCCCAGGCCGTCCGGTACTTCGTCGACGTGATCACGGGCGTCCCGTCGATCGTCTTCGGCCTGTTCATCTACATCACGCTCGTCGTCGCCGGCTTCGGCGGCACGTCGTTCGCCGGGTACAAGGGCTCCCTCGCGCTGGCGCTGCTCATGCTGCCGATCGTCGCCCGGTCGGCGGAGGTCGTGCTCACCCTCGTGCCCGACTCCCTGCGCGAGGCCGCGCTCGCGCTCGGCGCGCCGCGCTGGAAGGTCACCTTCAAGGTCGTCCTGCCGACCGCGCTTCCCGGCCTGATCACCGGCTCGCTGCTCGCCGTGGCCCGCGGCATGGGGGAGACCGCGCCCCTGCTGTTCACGGCCGCCGCGGTCAACGGCCTCTCGTTCGACCTCGGCCAGCGCATGAACTCGCTGCCCGTGCAGATCTACACCGACATCTCGTCGCCGAACGACGCGCTCGTCGCGCGCGCCTGGGGCTCGGCCCTCGTGCTCGTCTCGCTCGTCTTCCTCCTGACCCTGATCGCGCGTCTCGCGCAGCATCGGAGCCGTCTGACATGACACCTGACTCGACCACCCAGACCGATCGGCCGCCCACCGTGTCCGACACCGCCCCCCGCTCGACCCCCTCGTCCGTCACCGTCCGCGAGCCCGCGGTCGAGCGCGCGCCGCAGTCCTCCGGGCACAGCATCACGCTGAGCGGCCTGAACGCGTACTACGGGGACACCCACGCCGTGAAGGGCGTCGACCTCGACGTACGCCGCCAACCAGGTCACCGCGATGATCGGCCCGTCGGGCTGCGGCAAGTCGACGCTCGTGCGGTGCATCAACCGGATGCACGAGGAGCTCCCCGGCGCCCGCGCCGAAGGCGGCGTGCACCTCGACGACCTCGACCTCTACGGCAAGGACGTCGACGTCGTCGCCGTCCGGCGCGCCATCGGGATGGTCTTCCAGAAGCCCAATCCCGTTCCCCACGATGTCGATCTTCGACAACGTCGCCGCGGGCCTGCGCCTCGCCGGGGTCAAGGGCGGCAAGCAGGAGGTCAAGGACCGGGTCGAGCGCTCGCTCAAGGGCGCCGGCCTGTGGGACGAGGTCAAGGACCGGCTCGACTCGCCGGGCATCGGCCTCTCGGGCGGCCAGCAGCAGCGGCTGTGCATCGCGCGCACGATCGCGGTGGAGCCCGAGGTGATCCTCATGGACGAGCCCTGCTCGGCGCTCGATCCGATCGCCACCCTGCGCATCGAGGAGCTGATCGGCGAGCTCAAGCAGCGCTACACGATCGTGATCGTCACGCACAACATGCAGCAGGCCGCGCGCGTGGCCGACACGACGGCGTTCATGCTGATGGGCGAGCTCGTCGAGCACGCGCCGACCGAGCAGATCTTCACCCAGCCGTCCGATGAGCGCACCGAGCAGTACGTGACCGGCAAGTTCGGGTAGGGGGCGGCGGACATGAGCGCAACGCGCGTCCACTTCCAGGAGGAGCTCGCCCGGCTCGAGCGCCAGGCGCTCGAGGGGCTCGACCTCGTCACGATCGCCCTCGGGCGCGCGATGGAGTCGCTCGTCGAGCGCGACATCGAGCTCGCCGTGCTCGTCGTCGCCGACGACGACCGCATCGACGGGCGCTACCTCGAGGTCCACCAGTCGCTGCTCTCGCTGCTCGCGACCCAGGCGCCCGTCGCCAGCGATCTCCGGGTCGCCGCGGCGCTGCTCCACGTCGTCAAGCACATGGAGCGCATGGGCGACCAGTGCGTGAACATCGCCAAGCTCGTGCCGCTCGACGGCCACGAGGCGCCCTGCGGACGACGTGATCATCGCCTCGCTGCAGCGGATGGCCGACGTGTCGATCTCCCTGATCACGCAGGCCAAGCTCGCGTTCTCCGAGCGCAACGCCGACCTGGCGCGCGACCTCGTCCGCCAGGACGACGAGGTCGACCGGCTCAACAAGGAGATCTTCCGGCGCGCGATCGAGATCGGCGACGACGTCGACACCCGCGAGTGGGCCATGCACATGGCGTTCATCGCGCGCTGCCTCGAGCGGATCGCCGACAACGCGATCGACGTCGGCGAGCAGGCGGCGTTCGTGACGACGGGCCTGTTCCAGGAGTTCGCGGACGCGTCCCATCCCGGGACGATCCCGAGCGCCGGCGACTAGCTACTCGTCGCCGTCGCGGGCGGCCTTCAGCTCGGTCCCGAAGGCGTCGCGGAAGAGCCGGCCGTTGCGCTCGACGGCGCGCGCGAGCAGCGTCCCCGTGCGGTCGCCGACCGCGCCGAGGCGCAGCGAGCCGTTGCGGGCGCTCACGCGGACGTCCTCGACGGCGCCGTCGCGGGCGCGGTCGAGGTCCTCGGCCAGGCGCAGCACCGCGGCCATGCGCGACAGCCGCTCCTCGTCGCCCTTCTGCGAGACGGGGTGGGCGAGCCCGGGGGAGCCCTTGTGGTGGAACTGCGCCGCGCTGGCGACCAGCGCGACCTCCCGCGGCGAGTAGCCCGGCAGGCCGGCGTTCTCGACGAGGTAGTGCGAGTGCCAGTGGCGGTTGTCGAGGTCGATCGCGGTCCCGATGTCGTGGAGCAGCCCGGCCGCCCACACGAGCTCGCGGTCCTCGGGCGCGCACGGCGCGCCGGCGCCGGTCAGGCCGTCCCACAGCGCGGTGGCCAGGTTGGCGACCTGCCGCGGGTGGCTGAGGTCGGGGGAGAAGCGGTGGGCGAGCTGCTCGACGGCCGAGCGGCGGACGTCGGGCACGACGGGCGGCTCGGCGTCGAGGTGCGAGGCGAGGAAGACGCCCTCGCGCATGCCCCACTCGGTCACCTCGAAGCGGTCGGCCGTCGCGAGCTCGAGCACCTCGTGCAGGACGATCGCCGCGGCGAGGATCACGTCGGCGCGGCGGTCGTTGATCCCGGCGATCCGGCCGCGGTCGCCCGGGTCGAGGTCGGCCAGGCGGTCGCGCAGGTCGGCCAGGGCGGTCTGCGTGAGCTCGACGCCCTGGACCCCGCCGGCGATCAGCGAGCCCGAGTCCTGCGCCGCCGCGGCGGCGAGGTTCCGCGCCGCGCCGCCGAGCGCGACGATGCGGTCGGCCGCGGGCAGCCAGTCGACCTTGGCCAGGCGCTTCTGCGCGTGGCGGCGCACCGCCTTCATCCCGTCCTTGGTCGCCACGCCGTCGGGCAGGAAGCGCTCGGTCATGCGCACGGCGCCGAGCGGCCAGGACCCGGCCTCGGCCGGGCGCCGGTCCTCGACGCGCGACAGCTGGAGCGAGCCGCCGCCGAGGTCGAGCACGGCGCCGTCGCGCAGCGTGGAGGAGTTGACCGCGGCGACGTAGCCGACGAAGGCCTCCTCCTCGGCCGAGAGGATGCGGATCTGGTGCCCGAGCGCCTCGCGGGCGCGCTCGAGGAACGGCGCGCCGTTCTCGGCGTCGCGGATCGCGCTCGTGGCCACGGCGTGGACCTCGTCGAGGTGCTGGGCCTCGCAGTAGCGGCCGTAGATCTCCAGCGCGGCCAGCGCGCGGGCCATCGGCTCGTCGCCGAGGCGGCCGGTGGCCTCGGCGCCCTCGGAGATCCGCACGCGGTCGGGCAGCTCGTCCATGCGCCGCCACCACGGGTCGGCGCCGGCCTCGAACACGACCAGCCGGAACGTGTTCGACCCGAGGTCGATCACGGCGGTGCGCTTGGGGGCGGTCACCCTCCGGAGCTGTCGGCGGCGCGCGACTGGTAGCGCGCCATCAGCGTGGCCTGCGACGAGGTCGGCGGGCTCGCCCGGGACGCGGCGGGTCCAGCTGCCGTCGGCGGCGAGGTCCCAGGCGTTGGCGTCGTCGGAGAGGTTGAGGTCGACGAGGTCGACGATCTCGCGCTGCAGGCGCGGGTCGGTGACCGGCGCGACGAGCTCGACGCGCTGGTCGAGGTTGCGCGGCATGAGGTCGGCCGAGCCGATCAGCACGTCGACGTCGTCTCCCGCGGCGAAGATGTAGGCGCGCGTGTGCTCGAGGAAGCGCCCGACGACGGACGTGACGCGGATGTTCTCCGAGACGCCGGGGACGCCGGGGCGCAGGCAGCAGATGCCGCGCACGTTGAGCTCGACCGGCACGCCGGCCTGCGAGGCGCGGTAGAGCGCCGCGATGCACCGCCGGTCGACCAGCGCGTTGATCTTCATCACGATCCGGACGTCCTCGCCGGCCTCGCGCGCGCGCGGTCACGCGCTCGATCCGCTCGATGATCCCGTCGCGCAGCGCGTGCGGGGCGAGCAGGACCTTGCGGCTCGGCTCGGGGCGCCCGTAGCCGGTGAGCTGGTTGAACATGTCGCCGACGTCGGCGCCGATGCCCTCGTCGCAGGTGAACAGGCCGAGGTCGGTGTAGAGGCGCGCGGTCTTCGGGTTGTAGTTGCCCGTCCCGACGTGGACGTAGTGGCGCACCCCGTCGCCCTCGCGGCGGATCACGAGGATCGACTTGGCGTGGGTCTTCAGCCCGGGCACGCCGTAGGTCACGTGGACGCCGGCCTCCTCGAGGCGGCGGGCCCAGCCGATGTTCGCCTGCTCGTCGAAGCGCGCCTTGAGCTCGACGAGGCAGACCGCCTGCTTGCCGCGCTCGGTCGCCTCGATGAGCAGCGGGACGAGGGTCGACTCGTCGCTCGTGCGGTACACGGTCTGCTTGATCGCGAGCACGTCGGGATCGGCCACGGCCTGCTCGACGAAGCGCTCGACCGAGCGCGAGAACGACTCGTAGGGGTGGTGGACGAGCACGTCGCGCTTGCGGATCGCGGCGAACATGTCGGCGCGCTCGCCGGGGTCGGCGACGAACGGCGCCGGGATCACGCTGCGGTAGGGCTCGTCGCGCAGGTCGGGGTGACCCGGGCGTCGAGTAGACCTCCATCAGGTCGGCGAGGTCGAGCAGGCCGTCGAGCTCGAAGACCTCGGACTCCTCGACGCCGAGCGCGTCGACGAGCTGCTCGCGCAGCTCCTGGTGGGCGCCGGACTCGAGCTCCACGCGCACGACCTCGCCCATGCGGCGCCGGCGCAGCTCGACCTCGACGGCCTCGAGCAGGTCGTCGGCCTCGTCGGAGACCTCGAAGTCGGCGTCGCGGGTGACGCGGAAGGCGGCGTGGTCGAGGACCTCCATCCCGGGGAAGAGGTCGCCGATGTTCTGGCGGATGACCTCCTCGAGCGGCACGAGCACCGGCTGCTCGCGGTCGCCGAGCGCGACGAAGCGGCCGAGGATCTCGGCGGGCGCCTTGACCCGCGCGAACGTCGTCGTGCCCACCTCGGGATCGCGCAGCAGGACGGCGAGCGAGAGCGAGAGGTTGGAGATGTAGGGGAAGGGCCGGCCCGGCGCCGACGGCGAGCGGCGTCAGCACGGGGTAGATCTGGCGGCGGTAGCGCTCGTCGAGCTCGGCGCGCAGCTCGTCGGGGACGTCCTCGCAGTGCGCGACGCGGATCCCCTCCGCGGCCAGGGCGGGGGCCAGCTCGTCGGACCACAGCGCGCGCCTGGCGCTCGCACAGCTCGCCCGAGCGCTCGCGCACGCGGGATGCCGTCCCGCTGGCGTCGAGCCCGTCGGGACCGCGCGCCTCGATGCCCGCCTCGATCTGATCCTGCAGGCCGGCCACGCGGATCATGAAGAACTCGTCGAGGTTCGACGAGAAGATCGCCGTGAACTTGACGCGCTCGAGCAGCGGGATCGAGGTGTCCTCGGCGAGCTCGAGCACGCGCTCGTTGAAGTCCAGCCAGGACAGCTCGCGGTTGGTGTAGAGCTCGGGGTCGTCGAGCTTGGCGGGCTCGTCGGTCTCGCTCGGCGTCGACGTCGTCATCCCGTCGTCCATGCTGGCGCGAGCGGCCGCCGGCGCGGTGAACGGCGTGTGAACGTCGCCCGGCGAGTCCTCCGGTGTTTGCGGAGCGGGGTGTGAACGACCTGTTACGGGAACGTCCAAAGGGTAACCGTCGCCGTCCAGAGCCGTAAGATCACCATCATGTCCTCCGTTCAGGGCACCGGGTCGATCCGGATCGCGGTCGTCGATACCGACCGCGCGTTCGTCCAGGTCCTCGCCAAGCGACTCGAGTCCCTCGACTGGCATTGCCGGTTCCTGCTGGGCGCGCCGCGCTTCGACGATCTCGTCTCCGGCCGCCTCGCCGCGCTGGTCCTCGACCTCGACGCCCTCGGCCCGACCGGCTGGAACTACCTCGAGGACGTCTGCCGCCGGCTGCCCGACCTTCCCGTGATCGTCTGCTCCGGTCCCTCGTCGGTGGCCCAGCGCGTGCGCGGGCTGCGCCTCGGGGCCGACGACTGGCTGGGCAAGCCGTGCCATCCCGAGGAGCTGATCGCCCGGATCGAGGCCGCCGTGCGGCGCCGCATCCAGGCCGGCGCGCCCGCCGTCACCGACGCCGTCAGCGCCGGCGAGATCACGATCCGCCCCGAGCACTTCCAGGCCTACGTCGGCGAGCGCTCGGTCGACTTGACCCGCCGGGAGTTCGAGCTGCTGCACCTGCTCGCCGACTCCGAGGGCCGGGTGCTCCCGCGCGAGGAGATCTACCAGCGCGTGTGGGGCTACGCGATGGCCCACGGCGACCGCTCGGTCGACGTCTTCGTCCGCAAGCTGCGCCAGAAGCTCGAGGCGCACTCGCCGTCGTGGAAGTACATCCACACGCACTTCGGGGTCGGCTACCGGTTCGCCCCGGAGCCCGCCGACGCCGCCGGCGAGACCCGGCCATGCTCGATGCGGAGGATGCTCCTTCGCCGTCGTTCGGCCCCATCGCGCTGTCCTCGTAACGAGCTCTAGGCTGAGAGCGTGACCACGACGGTCCGCAACGTCGTCATCGTGCTCGCCCTCGCGGCGGCCGTGGCCTTCGTGCCCGGCGGCGGGACCACGGGCGACGTCGTCGGCCAGATCCTCTCGATCCTCTTCCTCGTGTCGATCGGCTTCGCCGCCTACAAGGTCTACCGCGAGCAGCGGGTCGCGATCTACAGCCTGGGCGATCGCAACCGCGCGCTGCTCTACGGGGCGATCGGCCTCGCCGTGCTGGCGATCGCCGGCACGAACAAGCTGTGGCGGACCGGGCCGGGCACGGCCGTGTGGTTCGCGATGGTGGCCGCCGCGTCGTTCGCGGTGTTCACCGTCTACCGCGCCTCGCGCGAGTACTGACCCGCGACGAGCCTGTCGGGGCACTCGTTACAGTGCCGCGCGTGCTCGGGCTCCGCGGCACCCTCGTGGGCGTCGCGGTCGCGGCGCTCCTCGCCGGCCTCCTGGCCCTCGCCTTCGGGCGTGTCATCCCGAACTACGACGATCTCTACGCGATCGCCTGGGGCCACCAGCTCGTCCACGGGGACACGCCGCAGTATTTCGCGGCCTACGCGCCCGCCGCCCATCCCGGCCTGAACCTCCTCGGCGTGCTCGCGAGCCCGCTGGGGCCGGGCGGCGCGCTCGCCGTCTTCGAGCTGGTCGGGCTCGTCTCGCTCGGCGCCCTGGCGGTCGGCCTCTTCTGCCTCGGCGAGGCGTTCGGCAGCCGCGGGGTCGGCGCTCGCGGCCGCGCTGATCCTCCTCTCGCGACCGCAGACGCTCTCCTACGGGCTGAGCTCCCTGGTCGACGCGCCGACCGCGGCGCTCGTCGTCTGGGCCGCCGTGCTCGAGATGCGCACCCCGCGGCGCGGGACCGCGGTCCTCGTGCTGCTCGCGATCGCCGGATTCCTGCGGCCGGAGCCCTGGCTGCTGGCCGGCGCCTACGCCGTCTGGTGCGCCGTCGCTCAGCGGCCGCGCAGCGCCGCGTCGGTCGTGCGGCCGCTCGCCCTCGCGGCGATCGGGCCGGTCCTGTGGCTGGCGAGCGACTGGATCGTCACCGGCGACCCGCTCTCGCGCTTCCACACGCTCGCGCCGGCGGTCGGGGGGCGCACGATCGGCGAGACCGGGATCACCGGTCTCTCCGAGGTGCCGCGCGAGCTCACGCACGGCCTCGGCAACTGGCTCGGGCCGGTCCCCCTCGTGCTCGCGGTGGTCGGCTGCGTGGCGGCGCTCGCCCTGCGGCCACGCCGCAGCGCCCCGCCGCTCGCCGCCATCGCCTTGTCCCTGCTGGCCTTCGCGGCGGCGGGCGGCGCCCGGAGTCCGCTCGAGCAGCGCTACCTGTTCACGGCCGTCGCCCTGCTCGCGTTCTTCGCCGGCGTCGGGCTGGTCTTCGCGCCGCAGCGGCTCGGCGTGGTGCCCGGGCGCGCCGTGATCGCCCTCGGCGCCGCCGCGCTCGTCGCCGGCTTCGTGCTGCGCGACGCGGGCCGGATCGGCGACGTGCACGATCGGCTGGCCGCCGAGACGCGGTCCGCGCGAAGCCTCGAGCAGCTGGCCGCGAGCGGGCGGTCGACGCTGCGCCACGCGCGCCGCGTCTACAGCGGGAACCCGGGGGTCACGCCGCTGCTCGCCGTGCGCACCGACCAGCCCCCGGAGTTCTTCACGCCCACCCCGGCGCCCGCCGGCGGCCTGGCGCCCGGAGACGCCGCCGTCGTGCCGCTGACGGCAAGCGCCGCGTCCACCGTCGCGCCCGGCGCCGCCGCGGTCGCCGCGTCGCGCCCGCCGGGCAGTCATGTCGTGGCGCGGACGCGGGACTGGCTTCTCGTCGCGCGGTAGCCCGCGTTGTGTGACCTACCGGTGGCGCCGGTAGGTCACGTGCTCGCAGTGCTCGAGGACGTCGCCGCGATCGGCCTTGACCGTGTCGCGCCCGCTGCCGCAGTCGATGCGGTCCTTGCGGCCGTTGGCGGCGAGGACCACGTCCTTGCCGGCGCCCGCCGCGACGCGGTCCGAGCCGCGGGCGACGATCCGGTCGTTGCCGGTGCCGCCGGTCAGCCGGTCCTTGCCGGTGCCGCCGTCGAGGCGGTCGTTGCCGCTGCCGCCGTTCAGCGCGTCGGCGCCGGAGCCGCCGGTCAGGCGGTCGCTCCCGGCGCCCCCGCTCAGGCAGTCGTCGCCGGCGCCCCCGGCCAGCCGGTCGTTCCCGGCGCCGCCGGAGACCAGGTCGCCGGCCTTCGTGCCGGCGAAGACGTCGCGGTGCTTGGTCCCGGCGTGGCGGTTGGCGCAGCGGCCGCGGCGCAGCGTGGCGGGCTTCGAGGGCGTGGTCTTCGGCGGGGCCGGCTTGGCCGGGGCGGGCGTGACGGCCGCGGGCTTGACCGTCGCGGCCTTCGTCGCCGTCGCGGTCAGGCCCGTGGGATCGGCAACCGTCAGCCTGGCCGCGAACGTCCCGGCCTTGACGTAGCGGTGCGAGGTGGTCGTCCCGTGGCCGGTCGTCGCGTCGCCGAAGCTCCAGGTCGCCGTCAGCGGATCCCCGTCCGGGTCGGTGCTCGTGCTGGCGAAGCTCGTCGTCTGGCCGAACGCCGCGGCGGCGGGGGAGAGGGAGAAGGCGGCGACGGGCGCGAGGCGCTGGTACTCGTAGGCGCCGATGTCGCGGATCGCCGTGCCGTTGCCGTCGCCGTCGCGGCCGCGCGGGTGCCCGGCGAGGTCGGTGGTCCCCGCCCCGGCCGCCGTGCCCTTGTCGATCAGCGGCGAGTCGTGAGCCAGGCGGTAGTCGCCGTGGGCGGCGTCGACGAACCGGGGTGAGGCGCCGCTCGTGACGTTCGTCGTGCCGGTCGTGTAGAGGCCGCCGTCGCCGGTGTCGGTCACCGCCGAGGGGCGGTAGCTCGAGTACTCCACGCTGGCGTTCGCGCTGCCCGTCGCCGAGGTCGCGCCGCCACCGAGGCGGATGTCGGTCTGCTCGCCGGCGATCAGCACGTGGCTGAGCGACGCGGTCGAGCTCGAGGCGCCGCCGTTGATCGGGTCGAGGTCGACGGCGGCGCCGGTCCCGTTGCCCGGGCCGACGAAGGTCACGTTCGTGAGGGTCGCGGAACCGTGCTTGCCCGCGCCGGAAGAGAGGATGTCGGCGCCTCGCTGGTAGGAGGCGCCCGGACGGGGGTCAGGCAGGACGAGCGAGTCGGCGACCTCGAGCTGTTCGTTGAACGGGCGCAGGCCGATGCTCGCGCGGATCGTGGTGTGGTCGACGTGGAAAGGCGCGGCGTCGCTGCCGCCGTCGATGCCGATGCCGCCCTCCACGGTGGAGTCCGTGAGGGTCGACCCTGCGCTCCCGGTGATCCCGAAGCTCTGCAGGTTGATGCCCATGACGACGTCGGCACGGGTGACCACCGAACCGGGGTTCTGGACGGCGATGCCGTCCTGGCTCGTCGCGTTGTCGGCGGATACCGCGCCGACGTCGGTGGCGTCGGCACCGTTCTCGAGGACGATCCCGCCGCCGTTCATCCCGGAGAATCGCACCGTCAGTCCGCTCACGGTGGACTGGCCGTCGACGAGGTACAGGGCGGGGCCGCCGCTGTGGGCGAGCAGCGTCGTGGCCGTCCGGCCGGCGCCGACGATCGTCGTCGGCTCGGTCACGCTCAACGAGCTGTTCAGATAGTGGGAGGTGCCCCCGAGCTTGATCGTGTCGTGGTCGGCGGCGGCGTTGGTCTTGGCCAGGACGGCGCTGAGCGCCGCGTACTGGTTCGTGGCCGGGCAGGAGGGATCGCCGACGCAGTAGGTGGCGGCCTGGGCGCTCGCGGCGGCCGGGCCGAGGAGGACGGCGGCGGAGATCAGGAGGACTCGTCGGTTCATGGTCGGCGACGGTAAATGAGCGCCCGCGCCGGTTTGCGGGGGAAATCCCCCCGGCAGAATTGCTCGGCGCGTCCGCGCGGTACCCGAGCGCTTTCGGCACGAATGCGCGGCAGTCCCGCGTAGAGCCGTCACACGCCTTCGTCGAAGCTCGCGGACATGACGCGCACCCGTCGATCCGAGTCGGGCCAGGCGAGCGTGGAGCTCGTGGCGATGCTGCCGCTGGCCGCGCTCGTCGCCCTGGCGACGTGGCAGCTCGCCGTGGCGGGCTACGCGCTCTGGGCCGCGGGCGGGGCGGCGCGATCGGCCGCGCGGGCCGCCGCCGTCGGGGCCGACGCCGGCGTCGCCGCGCGGCGTGCGCTGCCGCGGCGGCTGGAGCGCGGGCTCGTCGTGCGCCGCGCCCGGGACGGCGGCGTCAGCGTCCGCGTCGCGGTGCCGCTGGTCACCGGCGGCGGGGCGCTGACCCACGTGGTCGAACGGGCGCGGCTGCAGCCGCAGGGCGGCGGATCGTGAGACCGAGAGCGCGCTGGCGCGACGTGCGCGGACAGGCCGACCGTCGAGGTGCTGGCGATGGTGCCGGTGCTCGGCCTGGCCGGCGGGGCGAGCTTCGAGGCGCTCGCGGCGGGCGCGGCGCACGAGCTCGCCGGTCACGCGGCCGAGGCGGCGGCCGTGGCGATCACCGAGGGCGCCGACCCGCGCGCGGCGTCGCGCGCCGCGGTGCCCGGCTGGAGCCGTTCGCGCGTGCATCTGCGCATCCGCGGCGAGCGGGTCCGCGTCTCGATCCGGCCGCCGGCGCCGACGCGTCAGCTGGGCGCCCTGCTGACGGGCGAGGCGACCGCCGTCGCCGGGAAGGCGCCATGACCCTCGTCCGCGAACGCCGCCGCCGGCGCGAGGCGCCGGAGCTCTGGGCCGGCCCGGCCCCGGCGCCGTTGCGGGTCGGCGTCGTCGGGCCCGCCGCGCTGGCGGCCGCCTTCGGCGGCGCGCTCGCACTGCGCCTGGCCGGCGCCTCCGGCGCGCCGGTCGCCCTGCTCGCCTCGACCCGTCCCGCCGACGGCCCACGCGCCTCGGCCACCGCCGCGGCCACCCGCGCCGCCGGCGCCCTGGGCGATCGCGGGCTGACGGCTCGCGCCTCCGGGCGGCTCGTCCGAGCCGCGCTCGACGGGCCGGCGCCCGACGCCGCCTTCGTCCGCGCCGCCGCGGCCGTGCCGGGGCCGGCGGTGCTCGCCGTCGGCGACGCCCGCACGCTCGGCCTCGACGCCGCCCTGGCCGGCTGCGACTCGCTCGTGCTCGTCGCCCCGCCCGACGACGGCTCTCTGGCCGCCGGGGTGGCGGAGGCGAGCCTCGCCGCGCTCGGTCCGCCCGTGCACGCCGTCGAGGTCCGGCCGGGCCTGCTCGCCCGCACGCTCGCGCTCGCCGGACTGGCCGCGGTCGAGCCGCTGCGCTCGGCGGCCGACGCGACGCTGGGAGGCCGATGACGTGGCCCGGCGCGTGCGCGACGACGGCGGTCAGGCGCTCGTGCTGCTCGTCGGCGCGCTGCTGGCGATCGTGCTCGGCGGGATCGTGCTCGGCGGCGTGGCCCGCGGCGTCGGCCAGGTCAACGCGCGCCAGCGCGCGGCCGACCTCGCCGCGCTGGCCGGCGCGGCGCGGATGCGCGGCGACTACGCGCGGCTCTTCGAGCCGGCGACGATCGACGGCCGCTGGAACCCGCGGCGGCTGACGAAGGCCGCCTACCTCGTCCGGGCGCGCGTCGCCGCCGATCGCGAACGCCCGCCGCAACGGGATGCGCCGCGTCGCGGTGTCGTTCCCCGACGGTCGCACCTTCGCGCCGGTCAAGATCAAGATCGCGGTCCGCGATCCGGTCCGGGTCAAGCCCGGCCGCCGTGCCCACGTGCTCGCCGTCCGCCGCGTGGCCGTGGCCGAGCTCGCCCCGCCGCTCGGCGGGATCGGCGACTCGGTCGGCGCCGGCGAGTACCGCGGGCCTTTGGCGCACAGACAAGGCGAGTCGATGCGCCCCGACGTCGCGCGAGCGTTCGACCGCATGGCCGCCGCCGCGGCGCGCGACGGGATCCACCTCGTGATCGCCAGCGCCTTTCGCTCGAACGCCGAGCAGGCCGTGCTGTTCGCCCAGCATCCCGACCCGAAGTGGGTCGCGCGGCCCGGCCAGTCGCTGCACCGGCTCGGCACCGAGCTCGACCTCGGCCCGGCGTCCGCCTACGGCTGGCTGGCCGCCAACGCCAAGCGCTTCCACTTCATCCAGCGGTACGCCTGGGAGCGGTGGCACTACGGGTTCGTCCTCAACGCCGGCAGCACATCGGTCGGGTTCGGACCGGGCGACGGCCGCGCCGGCGCGTCGCTGCCGACGTTCGTGCCGGCGAAGTACGCCTCGGTGATCGCTCGCGCGGCGAGCCGCTGGAACGTCTCGGGCGCGCTGCTCGCCGCGCAGCTCTACGCCGAGTCGGGCTTCAACCCGTTCGCGGTCAGCGGCGCGGGCGCGCAGGGGATCGCGCAGTTCATGCCGGCGACGGCGCGGGGGATGGGGCTGCGCGACCCGTTCGACGCCGTCGCGTCGATCGATGCCCAGGCGAAGATGATGCGCGACCTGCTGCGGCGCTTCGGCACCGTCCCGCTCGCGCTCGCCGCCTACAACGCCGGCGAGGGCGCGGTCGCCGCCTGCGGCTGCATCCCGCCCTACAAGGAGACGATCGGCTACGTCGCCCGGATCCTCGGCCTGCTCCGCGGCGCGGGCGAGGCGGTGCCGGGGCTTCAGGTGCGGTTGGTGGCGTGATGGAGCGACCGGACGAGCAGCCACGCGAGGAACCGCCACCGCCGGTCCTGCCTGCCGGTCTGGACGAACTCAAGCGGGATCCCGCGGCGCGGCTCTTCGCCGTCGGGTGTGCGCTGCTCGGCCTCGCTGCGTCGCTGGACGCGGTGGGGTCTCCGGTCGCCACGTGGATCGGGCAGGTCGCCGCGCTGCTCGTCGTCGTCGCACTCGCGCTCCTGCAATTGCGCTGGTGGCGGATCAAGCAGTACGTCTGGCGTCAGTCGGCGCGGTACTGGAGGGGGGAGCGATGACGAGGCGCTTGCTCCCCCGCTCCGCATCGACGATGCTGGCGCCGGGAAATGACCGCCGCCGCCGACGGAGCACCCGCAGCCACGACGGACGCCTCGTCGGTGCGCATCACGCACATCGGCGGTCCGACCGTGCTGATCGAGGTCGCCGGGTGGCGGCTGCTGACCGATCCGACCTTCGATCCGGCCGGGGGCGACTACCGCTTCGGCTGGGGGACGGGGTCGACCAAGCTCGCCGGACCGGCGATCGCCGCGGCCGACATCGGCCCGCTCGACGCGGTCCTGCTCAGCCACGACCAGCACGAGGACAACCTCGACGTCGCCGGACGGACGCTGCTCGACACGGCGGACACCGTCGTGACGACCGAACCCGGCGCCGGGCGGCTGGGCGACCGCGCCGTCGGCCTCGCGCCCTACGCCACGACGCGCCTCCAGCACGCCGGGCGGCCACCCATCACCGTCACCGCGACGCCGTGCCGGCACGGGCCGCCGCTCAGCGGCCCGATCGTCGGCGCGGTCATCGGCTTCGCCCTGACCTGGGAGGGGCAGCGCGACGGCGCCGTGTGGATCTCGGGCGACACCGTCCTCTACGACGGCGTGCGCGAGGTCGCCGAGCGGGTGGACGTGGGCACCGCGATCCTCCACCTCGGCGGGGTGCGCTTCCCCGTGTCCGGCCCGTTGCGCTACACGATGACCGGGGCCGAGGGGGCCGAGCTCTGCGGCCTGCTCGAGCCCAAGCGCGTCATCCCCGTCCACTACGAGGGCTGGCGCCACTTCCGCGAGGGACGCGGTCCCGTGGAGGAGGCATTCGCGGCCGCCGACGGCGTCCCGCCGCTGACCTGGCTGGAGCCGGGTCGCCCCACGGACCTCCCGGTCTGAGCGGGGTCCTCAGCGCGGTTGCGGGCGACGAGCCCGGCGGGATGCCCCTCGGCGCCGAAGCGGCGCGCGACGGCGGCGCCGACGCCCGGGCCGGCGCCGGCGACGATCACCGGGCCGCTCAAGCCGCGGCGACCGGCTCGCGCACCCGTGCGGGCTCGACCTCGACCGGGACGCCGTTGAGCGCGGCGTTGCCCTCGGGCACGTCGAGGAACTGCTCGTCGGTCAGGACGTTCGTGTTCGTGCCCGGCTGCGCGCCGGCGACGTCCATCCGCACGCCGTCGCCCGCGTGGCCCCAGCCGTGGGGCAGCGAGACGACGCCCGGCATGATCTCGTCGGTCACCGCGACCGGCGCGACGACTTCGCCCGCGCGCGAGCGGACGCGCGCGTCGTCGCCGTCGGCGAGGCCGATCCGCGCGGCGTCGTCGGGGTGGACGAGCAGCGCCCGGCGCACCGCCGGGCCGCCGGCGAGCTTGGGCAGGTTGTGCATCCACGAGTTGTTCGAGCGCAGCTCGCGGCGGCCGATCAGGACCATTCCGCCGTTGACGTGCCGGTCGAGCGCGGCCCGCAGGCGCGGGACGTCGTCGACGAGCAGCTCCGGCGCGAGCTCGACGCGGCCGCTCGCCGTGCGCAGCACCTCGGGCAGCCGCGGCGCGAGCGGGCCGAGGTCGATGCCGTGCGGTGCCGCCTCGAGGTCGGCCAAGCGTCACGTCGTAGGGCCCGGCCGCGCAGCATCAGGTCGAGCAGCCGCTCGGGGCCGCGCCGGTCGCCGACCGAGGCGACGATCTCCTCGGGCGACGCGCCGGCCAGCGGCGAGCCCTCCCAGCCCGATTCGCGCCGGGCGAGCTCGGTGGCGACCATCGTGTCGAGCGCCGTCCACGTCGGCGTCCGGGCCCGGCGCCGGCGACCACGCCGGCCAGGCGCAGCAGCGTCACCCACTCGTCGGGCAGCTCGGGATCGGGCTCGAGCAGCGGCGGCGAGTAGTTGGCCACGTTGCGCGCGGCGAACTGGTAGCAGCGCGAGGTCGTAGTGCGGGCGGCGCAGCGGCGACGGGGCGGGGAGGATCGACGTCGGCCCAGCGCGTCGTCTCGTTGACGTAGACGTCGACGGCCACGTAGAGGTCGAGCGAGCGCATCGCGCGCTCGAGCCGGTCGGTGTTCGGCGTCGAGCGCGTCGGGTTGCCCGACAGCGTGAACAGCGCGCGGATCTGGCCCGGGCCCTCGGTCTCGATCTCCTCGGCGAGCACGGCGACGGGCAGCTCGGCGAAGAGCTCGGGCAGCCCGCGCACGCGGCTCGTCCAGCGGCCGAAGCGCTGGCCGCGGCCCGAGCCGGGCGGGCCCGAGGTGTTCCGCGCGCCGGCGGCGGCCTTGGTGAACATCGCGCCGCCCTCGCGGTCGAGGTTCCCGGTCAGCGCGTTGACGACGTCGACGAGCCAGCTCGTCAGCGTCCCGAACTCCTGCGTGCAGGTGCCGATGCGCCCGTAGACCGCGGCGCTCGGCGCGGCGGCGAGCTCGCGCGCCATGCCGCTCGATCGTCGTCGGCGTCGATGCCGCAGGCCGCGGCGGCGCGCTCCGGGGTCCAGTCGGCGCACAGCGCCTCGACGGTCTCGGCGCCCTCGATCAGCTCCGCCGCGGCACCGAGGTCGACGAGGCCGTCGCGCCACAGCACGTGGGCGATCGCCATCAGCAGATGCGCGTCGGTGCCGGGGCGGATCGGCACGTGCTCGTCGGCGAGCTCGGCCGTGCGGGTGCGCCGCGGGTCGACGACGACGACCTTGCCGCCGCGCTCCCGGATCGCGCGCAGGCGCCCGCGCATGTCGGGCGCGGTCGAGCAGGGAGCCGTTCGAGGCCAGCGGGTTCGCGCCCATGACGACGAGATGGTCGGTGCGGTCGAGGTCGGGGACCGGCACCGACGAGCCGGTGCCGAACATCAGCGCCGAGGCCATCTGCTTGGGGAACTGGTCGACCGTGCTCGCCGAGAAGACGTTCTTCGTGCCCAGCGCCTTGATGAACGCCGGGATGTAGAGCAGGTTCGCGAGGTTGTGGGCGTTGGGGTTGCCGAAGTAGGCGGCCAGCGCGTCGCGGTCCCCGGCCTCGAGGATCGGCGCGAGCTTCTCGGCGATCACCGCGAAGGCCTCGTCCCAGGTCGCGGGCACGAGCTCGCCGTCGCGGCGCACGAGCGGCGTGCGGACGCGGTCGGGGTCGGCGTGGAGCTCGCCGATCGCCGCGCCCTTGGGGCAGATGAAGCCCTTGGAGAACACGTCGTCCTTGTCGCCGCGGACCTTCACGACGTCGTCGCCGGCCAGCGTCAGCTCGAGCCCGCAGGAGGCCTCGCAGAGCGGGCAGGTCCGGTACGCGGTGCGGGTCTCGGTGGCGGAAGGCATGCCCGGAAGCCTAAACCGCCCGCGGCGACCTCGGACAGCGCGGCGAGCGCCGCCTCGATCCCGGCGTCGTCGACGTCGAGGTGGGTGACGGCGCGCATCCGCCGCGGGCCCAGCGCCCCGACCGCCACGTCGCGCCGGGCCAGGGCCTCGCGCCAGGCCGGGGCGTCGTCGACCTCCCAGATCACGATGTTCGTCTCCACCAGCGCCGGGTCGAGCGCGGTCACGCCCGGCAGCGCGGCGATCCCCTCGGCCAGCCGCCGCGCCCGCGCGTGGTCGTCGGCCAGGCGCTCGACGTGGTGGTCGAGGGCGTGGAGCGCCGCCGCGGCGACGATGCCGGCCTGGCGCAGCGCGCCGCCCCACTGCTGCTTGTAGCGCCACGCCTCGGCGATCGTCTCCCGCGAGCCGGCCAGGCAGGCGCCGACCGGGGCGCCGAGGCCCTTGGAGAAGTCGATCCAGGACGTGTCGAAGCCCGCGGCCCAGACGTCGGCCTCGACGCCCGAGGCGACGACGGCGTTGAGCAGCCGCGCGCCGTCGAGGTGGGTGCGCAGCCCGGCCTCGCGGGCCACCGCCACGACGGCCTCGACCTGGTCCAGCGGCCAGACGCGCCCGCCGCCCATGTTCGCCGTCTGCTCGACGGAGACCAGCCGCGAGCGGGGGAGGTAGCGATCGCCGGGCGGGCGCAGCCGGGCGCGCACGGCGTCGGCGGTGAACATCCCGCCGTCGCCCTCGAGCGGGCAGAGCAT
Source organism: uncultured Solirubrobacterales bacterium (assembly GCA_963737395.1). Taxonomy (GTDB): domain Bacteria; phylum Actinomycetota; class Thermoleophilia; order Solirubrobacterales; family Solirubrobacteraceae; genus JBBQAA01. Next base: position 369,018 of record CAVTSQ010000012.1, read on the forward strand.
CGCCCCGGACAGCGCCGCCGGGCCGCCGGCCTCGGCGATGATCGGGTGCGAGTTGCGCGTGCAGGAGGACCTCGTCGCCGCCCGGGCGGACGTGCAGGCGGAAGGCGATCCCGTTGCACATCGTCCCCGACGGCAGGAAGAGCGCGGCCTCCTGGCCGAGCAGCGCCGCCACCCGCTCCTGGAGGGCCAGCACCGTCGGATCGTCGCCGCGCTGCTCGTCGCCGACCTCCGCGGTGGCGATCGCGCGCCGCATCGCCTCGGTCGGGCGCGTCTGCGTGTCCGAGTAGAGGTTGACCACCGGCGTCGAAACGTAGCCTTAGAGAGAGCCGATGGCCGACCTGACCGAACAGCGCCGATCCCTCCCCGACGAGCCGGGCGTCTACCTGTTCCGCGACGAGCGCGGGCAGGGTCCTCTACGTCGGCAAGGCCAAGTCGATCCGCAAGCGGGTCGCCTCCCACTTCTCCAACCCGTCGACCAAGGCCGGGCGCGACCTGCTGCCGCTGATCGACCGGATCGAGTCGCTCGTCGTCCACACCGATGCCGAGGCGCTGCTCGCCGAGCAGAACTTCATCCGCCAGTACAAGCCGCGCTTCAACGTCAAGCTGCGCGACGACAAGTCCTATCCCTACATCGGGATCTCGCTCGACGAGGACTTCCCGCGCGTCTACTTCACGCGCGAGCGCCACCGCCGCGACCGCGCCTACTTCGGGCCGTACTCGAACGCCAAGCGCGTGCGCGAGACGCTCGACCTGCTGCAGAAGATCTTCCTGTTCCGCTCCTGCGACGGGCCGGAGCCGGGGCGGCGCTCGGGCTCGCCCTGCCTCGACTACTACATCAAGCGCTGCAAGGCGCCCTGTGTCGGCTACGCCGACGCGGGAGGAGTACCGCGAGCGACATCGACGGCGTGATCGACTTCCTCTCGGGCCGCTACCGCGCGATCGAGAAGGTGATCGAGCAGGCGATGAAGCAGGCCTCGGCCGAGGAGCGCTTCGAGGACGCCGCGCGCGAGCGCAACCGCCTGCGCGCCGTGCGCTCGCTGCTCGAGCGCCAGCGCGTCTCCAACGAGGCGGTCGGGACGCTCGACGCGATCGCCATCGCCGTCGAGGGGACCGACGCCAACGCCCAGGTCTTCCAGGTCCGCGACGGGGTGCTCGCCGACCGCCAGTCGTTCTACCTCGACAACGAGGTCGGCCAGGAGCTGCCCGAGGTCGCCGAGGCGTTCCTGCTGCAGTACTACGGCAGCGCGATGATGATCCCCAACCAGGTCGTGGTGCAGCGCGGGGTGGCCAACGACACGCTGCGCGAGGCGCTGGCCGTGCGGCGGGCCGGGAACGTCGAGGTGCTCGAGCCCCAGCGCGGCGACAAGCACCGGATCCTCGAGCTCGCCGAGCGCAACGCGCGCGCTCGCAGCTCGACCAGGAGAAGCTCCGCGACGAGCGCCGGCGCCAGAGCCGGGTCGAGGCGCTCGACGCGCTGCAGAAGGCGCTCGGGCTCGACACGCGTCCCGCTGCGGATCGAGTGCTTCGACATCTCGACGCTGATGGGGACGAACACCGTCGCCTCGATGGTCGTCTTCGAGGGCGGCGCGCCGAAGAAGTCCGACTACCGGCGCTTCCGCGTGCGCGGCAACGAGGAGGGCGTGCCCGACGACTTCGCGGCGATGGCCGAGGTGCTCGGGCGCCGCCACCGCCGCTGGGAGGCGCAGGTCGACCTCTCCCAGCACGACAAGGAGTACGACGCGAGCTTCGCGGCGCTGCCCAACGTCGTCGTGATCGACGGCGGCAAGGGCCAGCTCTCGGCCGGCGCCGAGGCGCTCGCCGACTTCCGCGCGCGCGGCGTCGTCGTCATCTCGCTGGCCAAGCGCATCGAGGAGGTCTTCGTCCCCGGGCGCTCGGCGCCGATCCTGCTCGACCACGACACGCCCGAGCTCCAGCTGCTCCAGCGCGTGCGCGACGAGGCCCACCGCTTCGCCATCACCCACCACCGCGGCCGCCGCGACAAGGCGATGACCTCGTCGGTGCTCGACGAGCTGCCCGGCGTCGGCCCCGCGCGCAAGCGCGCGCTGCTCAAGCACTTCGGCTCGCCCGACGCGGTGCTCTCCGCCTCGCGCGACGAGCTGTCCGCCGTGCCGGGCATGCCGGGGAAGGTCGCGCGCGAGCTGTATGGCCGACTTCACAAGACGGGCCACTGAAGTCGCCGCCCGAGGCGTCACACTTCATACATGGGCGTCTCCCGCCCGATCAAGCTCACCGAACGCCTCGGCAACCTCGCGCGTCGCGACGGACGCGCGCGTGCGGGCGCGGCCTCGTCGCTCGAGGACCTCGTCGTCATCACCGGGCTGTCCGGCGCCGGGAAGTCGACGGCGATGGCCGTGTTCGAGGACGTCGGCTTCTTCTGCGTCGACAACCTCCCGCCGGAGATGATCCGCAACCTCGCCGACCTCTTCTCCCACTCGGGGTCGAAGGTCGAGCGCGCCGCGGTGGTCTCCGACGTCCGCGGCGGCGAGTACTTCGAGGGCCTCGACGACGTGCTCGACGACCTCGAGAAGGCCGGCATGCCCTTCCGCCTGGTCTTCCTCGACTGCGACGAGGCGACGCTCGTCAACCGCTACAAGGAGACGCGCCGCCGCCATCCGCTGGCCGAGGGCCAGGGCGTGCGCGAGGCCGTCGCCGCCGAGCGCGAGCTGCTCGCTCCGCTGCGACGCGCGCGCCGACGTCGTGCTCGACACCCAGGGGCTCTCGACCGCCGAGCTGCGCCGCCGCGTCGCGCGCGAGCTGCTGCCGCGCGAGCACGAGGGTCCGCTGGCGATCTCGCTGCAGTCCTTCGGCTTCAAGTACGGCCCCGCGCGCGACGCCGACCTGCTCTTCGACTGCCGCTTCCTGCCCAACCCGCACTACGACGTCCAGCTGCGGCCGCTGACCGGCCTGGACGCGCGAGGTCGTCGCCTACGCCAACCGCGAGGGCGAGCTCGACGAGTTCTGCCAGCGGCTGTTCGACCTGCTCGACTACCTGCTGCCCGCGCTACGTCGACGAGGGCAAGTCCCATCTCGTGCTCGCCGTCGGGTGCACCGGCGGCCGCCACCGCTCGGTGGCGATCACCGAGCGCCTGGCCGGCGCGCTACCGCGACCGGCCCGAGCTCGCCGTCGAGGTCGACCACCGCGACATCGGCCGGCAGACGCGGTGACCCGTATCCACCACGTCGGCTTCGAGGTCACCGACCTGATCACCTCGGGCGCCTTCTACGACGCGGTCTTCCGCGCGATCGGCGCCCGGCGGATGCACGAGTCCGAGGACGCGATCGCCTGGGGCACGACCGGCCCCGACTTCTGGCTGACGAGCCGCAGCCCGGCCCAGCCCGCCTACGGCCACGTGGCGCTGCGCGCCCGCGGCCGCGCGGCCGTCGACGCGGCCTACCGGTCGGGCCTCGCCGCGGGCGGCGCCGACGCCGGCCCGCCCGGTCCGCGACCGGCCTACGGACCCCACTACTACGCCGCATATCTGCGCGATCCGGACGGCCTCAAGGTCGAGGTCGTGGCCGACGGCCGTTGATAGGGTCAGTCCGCTCTCGTAGACGACCAGGAGGAGCACCGCAGATGCCCGTACGGGTGGGGATCAACGGCTTCGGCCGGATCGGCCGCAATCTCTTCCGCGCCGCCGCCGAGGCCGGGGCCGACATCGAGTTCGTCGCCGTCAACGACCTGACGGACGCGAAGACGCTCGGCCACCTCCTGAAGTACGACTCGATCCTCGGGCCGTTCCCCGGCGGGGAGGTCTCCGTCGACGAGGAGCGCGGGATCATCATCGTCGGCGGCAAGGAGCTGCGCGTGTTCGCCGAGCGCGATCCCGCCCAGCTGCCGTGGGACGACCTCGGCGCCGACGTCGTGATCGAGTCCACCGGCCTGTTCACCGACCGCGAGAACGCCGCCAAGCACCTCGAGGCCGGCGCCAAGAAGGTCATCATCTCGGCCCCGGCAACGGATCCGGACGTGACCGTCGCGCTGGGCGTCAACTTCGACGCCTACGACAAGGAGAACCACCAGATCATCTCCAACGCGTCGTGCACGACGAACTGCCTGGCGCCCGTCGCGCACGTGCTCAACGAGCAGTTCGACGTCAAGCACGGCCTGATGACGACGATCCACGCCTACACGGCCGACCAGCGCCTGCAGGACATGCCGCACAAGGACCTGCGCCGCGCCCGCGCCGCCGCGATCAACCTGATCCCGGCCTCGACCGGCGCGGCCAAGGCGATCGGCGTCGTCATCCCCGAGCTCAAGGGCAAGCTCCACGGCTTCGCCGTCCGCGCGCCCGTCCCGACCGGCTCGGTCGTCGACCTGACCGTCGAGGCCGGCGGCGAGGTCACCGTCGACGAGATCAACGCCGCGCTCAAGGCCGCGGCCGACGGCCCGATGGCCGGCATCCTGCGCTACACCGAGGATCCGATCGTCTCCTCGGACATCGTCAAGGACCCGCACTCGTCGATCGTCGACGGCCAGCTGACCGCGGTGCATCGACGGCACGATGGTCAAGGTCGTCGCCTGGTACGACAACGAGTGGGGCTACTCGAACCGACTCGTGGATCTGGCCCAGAAGGTCCTGTGAGGACGCTCGAGGACCTCGGGGACGTCGACGGTCGCCGGGTCCTCGTCCGCGTCGACTTCAACGTCCCGCTCGACGACGGCGCAGGTCACCGACGACGCGCGCATCCGCGCGGCGATCCCGACCATCGAGGAGCTGCGCGAGCGCGGCGCCAAGCTCGTGCTCTGCTCGCACCTCGGCCGCCCGAAGGACCGCGAGCCCGAGCTGTCGCTCAAGCCGGCCGCCGACCGGCTGGCCGAGCTGATCGGCGGCAACGTGACGATGGGCGACGAGGTCGTCGGCGACGCCGTCGAGGCGCAGTCGCGCGAGCTCGCGCCCGGCGACGTGCTCGTGCTCGAGAACCTGCGCTACGAGGCGGGGGAGACCAAGAACGATCCCGAGCTCGCCCGAGCGGCTCGCCGCGCTGTCCGACGGCTTCTACGTCAACGACGCCTTCGGCGCCGCCCACCGCGCGCACGCCTCGACCGAGGGCGTGGCCCACGTCGTCGAGCACGCCGTCGCCGGCCGGCTGCTGCAGCGGGAGGTCGAGACGCTCGAGGGCGATCCTCGCCGACCCGCAGCGCCCGCTCGTCGCCGTCGTCGGCGGCGCCAAGGTGACCGACAAGATCGGCGTCATCGACCGCTTCCTCGAGCTCGCCGACGACGTGCTGATCGGCGGCGCGATGTGCTTCCCGTTCTTCTCCGCCCAGGGCCACGACGTCGGCGACTCGCTGTGCGAGGCCGAGGGCGTCGAGCCCGGCCCGCGCGCGCGCTCGAGACGACGGCGGCGACAAGCTCGGGCTGCCGAGCGACCTCGTGCTCGGCCGGGAGTTCTCCGCCGACACCGAGTGCCTCGAGCTCGACGGCGTCGACGTGCCCGACGGCTGGATGGGCCTCGACGTCGGCCCCGAGACGGCCGCGTCCTACGCCGAGACGGTCCGCGGCGGCCGGCACCGTGTTCTGGAACGGCCCGATGGGCGCCTTCGAGCTCGAGCCGTTCGCCGCCGGCACCCGCGCGGTGGCCGAGGCCGTCGCCGCGTGCGAGGGCACGACGGTCGTCGGCGGCGGCGACTCCGCCGCCGCGCTGGCGCAGTTCGGCCTCGCCGACCAGGTCACCCACCTCTCCACGGGCGGCGGCGCCTCCCTCGAGCTGGTCGAGGGCCGCACCCTCCCCGGCGTGGAGGCGCTGTCTGACGTCGAGCCGCACGCCGCTGATCGCCGGCAACTGGAAGATGCACAAGACGGTCGAGCGAGGCCGAGGAGTTCATCCAGGCCCTGCTGCCGCGCGTCTCGTCGGTCGACCACGCCGACGTCGCGATCTGCCCGCCGTTCCTCGCCCTGCAGGCGATGGTCGACTCGACGCGCGGCTCGCGCGTCGAGGTCTTCGCCCAGAACGATGGCCGACGAGGTCGAGGGCGCCTACACCGGCGAGGTCTCGGCGCCGATGCTCGCCGAGCTCGACGTCCACGGCGTCCTGCTCGGCCACTCCGAGCGCCGCCAGTACTTCAACGAGACCGATCGCGTCGCTCCAGGCCAAGGTCACCGCGCGCGCTCGAGTACGGCCTGACGCCGATGCTCTGCGTCGGCGAGACCGAGGAGGAGCGCGACGCGGGCGACACCGAGCGCAAGCTGCGCCACCAGGTCGGCGAGGCGCTGGCGCGCATGCCGCGAGTACCGCCTGCGCGACGTCGTCATCGCCTACGAGCCGATCTGGGCGATCGGCACCGGCCGCAGTCGCGACGCCCGAGCAGGCCCAGGAGGCGATCGCCTTCATCCGCGCGCTCGTCGGCGGGCGCGACAAGGAGGCCGGCGAGCAGATCCGGATCCTCTACGGCGGCTCGGTCAAGCCCGAGAACGCCGGCGAGCTGCTCGCGCTGCCCGACGTCGACGGCGCGCTCGTCGGCGGCGCGAGCCTCGACGCCGAGGGCTTCGCCGCGATCGTCGAGGCGCGCCAGGCCGTGAGCGTGCCGCCGGGCCGCGAGCGCTGCCGGCGCCGAAGGCCTGCCTGGTCATCCTCGACGGCTTCGGGCTCGCCCCGGACGGGCCGGGCAACGCCGTCTCGCTGGCCGACACGCCGGTCTTCGACGAGCTCTGGGAGCGCCTACCCCCACACGCAGCTGATCGCGTGCGGCGAGGCCGTCGGCCTGCCCGAGGGCCAGATGGGCAACTCCGAGGTCGGCCACCTCAACCTCGGCGCCGGCGCCGTCGTGATGCAGGACCTGACGCGGATCGACAAGGCCGTCGCGGACGGCACGCTGACCGAGAACGAGGTGCTGCGCGACGCGATGGCCGACGCCGCGCCGCGTCCACCTGATCGGCCTCGTCTCCGACGGCGGCGTCCACTCGGGCCCGATCCACCTCGACGCGCTGATCCGCATGGCCGGCGAGCTCGGCGTCGAGGACCTCGTGCTGCACGCCTTCACCGACGGGCGCGACACGTCGCCGACCTCGGGCGCCGGCTCGCTCGAGCACGTCGAGGAGGTCATGCACGAGGCGGGGACCGGCCGCGTCGGCCTCGGTCATCGGCCGCTACTACGCGATGGACCGCGACCACCGCTGGGAGCGCACCCAGCAGGCCGTCGACCTGCTGCTCGAGGGCACGGCCGAGCACCACGCCGACAGCGGCGCCCGAGGCGGCGCGCGACGCCTACGAGCGCGACGAGACCGACGAGTTCATCACCGCGACGACCGTCGGCGAGGAGGGGACGATCGACCCCGAGCAGGACTAGGTCATCGCCTTCAACTTCCGCCCCGACCGGATGCGGCAGATCTCCGAGGCCCTGTCGCCGCCGCGTCAAGCGCTACGCGACGATGGCCGAGTACGAGGAGGAGTACGACCGTACCCGGTCGCGTTCCCGCCCGAGCGCCCGACGGTCACGATGGCCACGGTGCTCGCCGACGCCGGCGCGCGCCAGCTCCACGTCGCCGAGACCGAGAAGTACCCGCACGTGACGTACTTCTTCAACGGCGGCGAGGAGCACGCCGTACGACGGCGAGCGGCGCGAGCTCGTGCCCTCGCCGCGCGACGTCCCGACCTACGACCACAAGCCGGAGATGAGCGCGCGCGAGGCCGCGGCCGCCTTCGTCGAGGCCTGGGGCGAGGAGGACTTCGCCTTCGGGATCATCAACTTCGCCAACCCGGACATGGTCGGCCACACGGGCGTGATCGAGGCGGCGGTCACGGCGATCGAGACCGTCGACGAGTGCCTGGGCAAGGTCGTCGCGCGCCGTGCACGCGTCCGGCGGCGTGCTGCTTCATCACCGCCGACCACGGCAACGCCGACGAGATGCTCGAGGAGGACGGCTCGCCCGACACCGCGCACTCGCTCAACCCGGTGCCCGTGATCGTGACCTCGACGGCCGTCTCGTTGTCGCGCGAAGGGGTGCTGGCCGACGTCGACGCCTACCCTGCTCGAGCTGATGGGCCGCGACCAGCCGGAGGAGATGACCGGCCGCTCGCTGCTCGATCACGGCTCCTCGGAGTGATAGGGTCGTTGCACATGCAAGGGTCTACCGCGACACGCGCCCGCCTCTCCGACCAGGAGCTCGCCGCCTGGCGCGGCTTCCTGCGCGTCCACGCGGCGATGGTCGGCGAGCTCGATGCCGAGCTCGAGGCCCAGCACGGGCTCGCCCTCTCGTCCTACGACGTCCTCGTCAACCTCGACACGGCGCCGGACAACAAGATGCGGATGCGCGACCTCGCCGAGGCCGTGCTGCTCTCGCGCTCGGGGATCACCCGCCTGGTCGACCGGCTCGCCCGTGAGGGCCTGATCGAGCGCCACGCCTGCGAGAGCGACGCCCGCGGCGCCTACGCCTGCCTGACCGACAAGGGCCGCGAGGTGCTCGAGGAAGCCCGTCCGACGCACCTCGACGGCGTGCGCCGCCGCTTCTTCGGCGACATCAGCACGGACGACCGCGCCGCGCTGGCGGCCATCTGGGAGCGCGTGCTCCCCGGCTCCACCGCGCGCGACTAGCGCTCGCTCGCCTCGACGCACCGCAGGGTCCGCCCGCACGGGCGGCGATCGCGTGCGCGTAAATCAAGACTTGATACGGGACGACTCAGGTTTTATATTGCCGGGGTGTAGTCATCACCGCTTCTCAGGAGGACCGACATGCCCACCCTCGTCCGCTTCGACCCGTCTCGCGAGCTCAACGCGCTCCAGAGCGAGGTCAACCGGCTGTTCAACACCGTCTGGGGCGACGTCCCCGCCGCGAGCGCCGGCGCCAACGACTCCCGCCGCTGGGTTCCGGCGATGGACCTCGCCGAGACCGAGGCGGCGTTCGTCCTGCGGGCCGACCTTCCCGGCGTCGCCGAGGAGGACGTCAAGATCGAGCTCGAGGGCGACGTCCTGTCGATCTCCGGCGAGCGCGCGAGCACCCGCTCGGAGGACGGCGAGAGCGTCCACCGCACCGAGCGCTCCTACGGCGCCTTCCAGCGCTCGCTGAGCCTCCCGGAGGGCGTCGACGCCGACGCCATCGCCGCGTCCTTCGACCGCGGCGTGCTCGAGGTCGCGATCCCGAAGCCCGAGCAGAAGAAGCCGCGCCGCGTGGCGATCGCCGTCGGCGGCCGCCCGGAGACGATCGAGGGCGGCGAGGCCGCGGACGCCGCCTAGGCCGCTCGTCGAGCACGCCCCGTAGCCTCGGGGCGTGCTCGACGTCCACGCCCGCGAGGGGCGCGCCCGCGCCGGCCTGCTGCGCCTCGCGCACGGCACGGTGCGCACGCCCGCCTTCGTCCCGCTCGCCACGAAGGGCACGGTGCGCGGCCTCGAGCCCCGCGACGTGCGCGAGCTCGGCTACGACATGGTGCTCGGGAACACGTTCCACCTGCACCTGCAGCCGGGCGAGAAGATCGTCGCCGACCTCGGCGGGCTCCACGAGTTCATGCGCTGGGACGGACCGATCATCACCGACTCGGGCGGCTTCCAGGTCTTCTCGATGGGCCACGGCACGGTCTCGGACGAGGTCAAGGGCCGCGCGGCCGCACGGCGCCGACCGGCGCGGGTCGATCCTCGCGATCGCCGAGGAGGGCGTGACGTTCCGCTCCTACGTGGACGGCGACGAGCTGTTCATGGGGCCCGAGACCTCGATGGCGATCCAGGCCGCGCTCGGCTCGGACATCGCGCTCGTGTTCGACGAGTGCACGCCGTTCAACGTGACCCGCGAGTACACGCAGCGCTCGACCGAGCGCACCCACCGCTGGCTCGAGCGCTGCCTGACCTGGCACGCGGAGCACGGGCCGGAGGGTCAGGTCGTCTACGGCATCGTCCAGGGCGGGGTGCACGAGGACCTGCGCCGGGAGTCGGCGCAGACGATCGCCGCCGCGGCGGCCGGCGGCGTCGCGATCGGCGGCTCGCTGGGCGAGGACAAGCCGCAGATGTACGAGGTCGTCGACTGGACGACCCAGGAGCTCGAGGCCCACGCGCCCGACAAGCCGCGCCACCTGCTCGGGATCGGCGACGTCGACGACCTGATCCGCGGCGTCGAGCTCGGGATCGACACCTTCGACTGCGCGATGCCGACGCGGCTGGGCCGCCACGGCGTGGCGATCGTGCCCGACCCGGTCAAGCGCTGGCGGCTCTACCTCGACAACGCGAGGTCGCGCGGGGTGGACGCGCCGATCCTCGAGGGCTGCTCGTGCCCGGCCTGCGGCCCGGGCTTCACGCGCGGCTACCTCAACCACCTGCTCAAGCTCGGCGAGCAGACCGGCCTGCGCCTCGTCGTCCTGCACAACCTGCACTTCGTCGCCCGGCTGATGGACGACCTGCGCGACGCCGTCGGCGAGGGGATCCTGGCCGAGCGCGCCGCGGCGCTGCGCGACGGCGCCGCGCCCCGCGGGCTCTGAGCCTGTCCCCGAGTCGCGTTTTGCGACTGAGGGCCTGTCCCTACTTCGTGTTGTCCTGGATCAGGCCCTTGAGGTCGTCGTAGACCTGGTTGAACTTCTGGCCGGTGACCTGGCGGAGCTTGACGCCCTCGCTGCTCGTGCTCTGGCGAGATGATCACGCCGATCCCGATCGCGATCACGACCAGGAGGAAGAGCAGGGCGAGGAACCGGCTCAATCCGCGGCGGCGCTTGCGGCGCTGGCGCCGGGGCCGTCGCGCTGGCGCGTCGGCCCGGCGCGGCCGGCGGCGCGGCGGGCGGCGGCGGCCGCCGGGCGCGGCTCGCCCTGGCGCGGCTGGCGCCGGCGCGAGGCGGGCGGTGGCTCGGCGGCGCGCGGCGAGATCGCCTGCGTCGCCTCGGTGTCGGAGCGCAGCAGGCCGGTGGCCGCCGTGTCGGCGAGGATCGAGGTCGCGGCCGTCGCGTCCTCGACGTCGCCGCCGCGGGCGCCCTCGGCGATCATGTCGCCCAGCTCAGCGCGTCCTGCGGGCGGGCGGCGGAGTCGATCGCCAGCGCGTTGGCCGACCGCCGTGGCCAGGCCGTGGGGCACCGAGGGCTCGATCTCGTCGAGGCGCGGCGGCTGCTCGCTCTGCTGCTTCATCGCGAGCTCGGAGAGCGACGTGGCCTGGTAGGGCAGGCGGCCCGGCGATCAGCTGGTAGGCGACGACGCCGAGCGAGTAGATGTCGGCCAGCGGGCCGGCCTCCTCGCCGCGCGCCTGCTCGGGCGCGAGGTAGGCGGCGGTGCCGAGCACCGAGCCGACCTGGGTGATCGAGGACTGCTCGGCCGCCTTGGCGATCCCGAAGTCGGCGAGCTTGACGACGCCGTTCTCGCTGGCCCGCAGGAGGTTGCCCGGGCTTGACGTCGCGGTGGACGACGCCGTTGCGGTGGGCGTAGTCGAGCCCGCGGCAGGCCTGGACGAGCACCGAGCTGGCCTCGTCGACGGTCATCGTGCCCTCGTCGCGGAGGATCTCCGCGCACGAGGAGCCGGCGACGAGCTCCATGACGATGAAGTGGTGGCCGGCCGACTCGTCGTAGCCGAAGTCGAAGACCTGGACGATGTTGGGGTGCACGAGCCGCGCGGCGGCCAGCGCCTCGCGGCGGAAGCGGGAGACGAAGGCCGGGTCGTCGGCGAGGTGCTCGGCCAGCAGCTTGACGGCGACCTGGCGCTCGAGGCGGCGGTCGAAGGCCAGGCGGACCGTCGACATGCCGCCGACGCCGAGCCGGCCCTCGAGCGCGTAGCGCCCGGCGATGAGGAGCGGCGCGGTGCTCACGGGATCGGGTTCGCCCCGCCGCCGCTGCCGTTGTCCCCGCCGCCGCCCGGCGCGGGCGTCGGCGTGGTCGGCGTGGTCGGGGTGGTCGGCGTCGGGGGCGTGGTCTGCGGTCGGTGTGGTCTGCGTCTGGGTCTGCGTCGGCGTCGTCTGGGTCTCGGTGGTCGACCGTCGGCGTCGTGACCGTCTCGGTCGTCTGGGTCTCGCGTGGTCGTCGTGTCGGTCTGGTCCTTGCAGGCCGTCGACGCGCCGGGCGGCGAGCGGTGCGGCCGCCCTCGGCCAGGCGGTCGCGCAGCCGGGGATCGACCGACTTGGGCAGGTCGACGACCTGCTGCTGGAAGTCCGCGGAGGCGTTGACGGCGCGGTTGCAGTCACCTGAGGAGACCGCGGCGGAGACCGCTGCCAGCCGGTCCTCCAGGCTGCTTCCGGAGGTGGTCGGCCAGCAGCCCGTTCTGGTTTCCACAGGCGACAAGCCCCGCTGCCGCGACGCCGAGCGCCGTGGCTGCGAGACAACCGGCCACCAACCGCCGCAGGCGGGTGGGTCGGGAAGGCCGCATCGGACGTCCCATGCTACTGGCCGAACCGGAGGCGCTCGGCCAGCGAATCGGGCAGCCGGGCGGCCCGGATCGCGCTCGCGGCGCCGGCCACGTCGTACTCCACGCGGCGGTAGGTGGCGGTCGCCTCGTCGAGGTCGAGCTCGAGCCAGGCGGCCCGCGGGTCGCCGTCGCGCGGCTGGCCGACGCTGCCCGGGTTGAGCAGCCATTCGTCGGTGGCGATGTCGAGCTTGGTGCCCGCCCGGCGGGTGTCGCCGGTGGCCGTGGAGCCCTCGCTCCGGCTGAAGGACAGGGCCACGTGGGAGTGCCCGATCAGGCCCACCCGATGGCGCTGGACGTCGAGGCACAGCTCGGCCTGCAGCGGCGGAGAGGACGTACTCCCAGACCGGGTCGCGCGGCGAGCCGTGGTAGAGGCCGACCGGGCCCTCCAGCCACTGCGGCTCGAGCTCGAGCAGGAAGTCGAGGGTCTCCTGGGAGATCACCTCCTGGGTCCAGCGCGCGGCGAGCTCGGCGCCGCGCGAGAACTCCTCGAGCGGGAGGTCCCCGCGCACGGCGAAGTCGTGGTTGCCGCCCAGGCACTGCTCGGTGGCGGCGATCGCGAGCTCGACGCAGGCGTCGGGATCGGCGCCGTAGCCGACGAGGTCGCCCAGGCACCAGATCCGGCGCACGTCGTGGCGGGCCACGTCCTCGAGCACGGCCTCGAACGCGTGCCGGTTGCCGTGGACGTCGGAGAGCACCGCGATCCGCATCGGTTCGGGACCGTATCCTCCCGCGGCGTGCGCCGTCGCTGGCCCGTCGCGCTGGTCGCCGCTTTCGCCGCCGCCGAGCTGGCGGTGCTGCTGCTCAGGCCCCGCGGCGTGCTCGCCCCGGCCGACGTCGACGTGCACCGGTACTTCACGGAGGCCCAGCTCGAGCGCGCCCGCGACTTCAACCGCCCGCAGCTCGTGCTGTTCGGCGCGCAGCTCGCGATCCAGATCGGCGTCCTGAGCTGGCTCGTGCTGCGGCCGCCCGCGGCCCTGCGGCGGCTCGACCGCCGCCCGCTGCTCGGCGGCGCGGCGGCGGGCGCCGGCCTGTCGCTGACGCTCACGGTGGCCACGCTGCCGCTGGCGGCGATCTCGCATCAGCGGGCGAAGAACGTCGGGCTGGCCACGCAGGACTGGGGGGCGTGGCTCGGCGACGTCGCGCGCTCGGCCGGCCTCGGGCTCGTGCTCGGGGCGCTCGGCGGGCTGCTCGCGATGGCGCTGATCCGCCGCTTCCCGCGACGTTGGTGGATCCCCGGCAGCGCAGCGGTGGTGGCGATCGGCGCGCTCTTCGTGTGGGCCGGCCCGGTTCTGCTCGACCCGATCTTCAACTCGTTCACGAAGGTCCCGCCGGGCAAGGTGCGCTCCGAGGTCCTCGACCTCGCCAAGCGGGCCGACGTGCACGTGGGGCAGGTCTACGTCAGCGACGCCTCGCGCCGCACCACGGGCTACAACGCCTACGTCACCGGGGTCGGGGCGAGCAAGCGGGTCGTCCTCTACGACACCCTGGTCAAGGGCGCGACCGACGCCGAGCGGCGGCTCGTCGTCGCCCACGAGCTCGGGCACGTGCATTACCGCGACGTCCCGCACGGCCTGCTCTACCTGCTGCTCGTCGCGCCGTTCGGGACCTGGGCGGTGTTCGTCCTCAGCCGGCGCTTCGCGCCCGACGTCGGGGTGCCGTCGGCCCTGCCCGCGGTCGTGCTCGCGCTCGGCCTGGTCGCCACGCCGATGACATGGATCTCGAATTCCCTGTCGCGGACCGTCGAGGCGCGCGCCGACCAGTTCTCGCTGCGGCTGACCCACGAGCCGCGGGCGGCGATCGCGCTCGAGCGCCGCCTGTCGGTCACCAACGTCGACGATCCCGACCCGCCGGGCTGGGTCACGGCCGTGCTCGGCACCCACCCGCCGACGATCGACCGGATCGGCCAGGCCGTCGCCTTCGAGCGCGGCGAGGGCCGCTAGGCCGTCGAGGCGGCCGCGGCGCGGGCGAGCAGCTCGTCGCCGACGGCGACGTGCTCGCCGGGGCCGACGCGCTCCAGGCGCAGGCCGAGGAGCGCCTCGGTCATCTCGACCACCGTGTGGGTGAAGACGACCGTGCCGTCCTCCTCGACGTGCTCGATCCCGTCCCAGCGCGCGGCGACGGCGTTGATCGAGCAGGCGTCGGCCTCGCTCAGGTCGTCGGGGAGATCGAGCTCGACGCCGCGGCGCGAGGCCCTGACCGGGTAGCCGCCGGGCCGCCCGCCCGGCGCGGGGACGTGGATCGCCCGCGGCTCGTCGCCGAGCAGCGCCGCGACCGTCGCCGCGGTCGCGGCCGCGGTCAGCTGGTGGGTCTCACGAGCCTCGCCGAGCGGATAGGGGCGGTTGAGCAGGTCGCGCACGACCTCGGGCCCGAGGCGCTCGCCGTCGACGACCACCTCGGCGCGGACGGGCGGCGCGGTCTCGGGCCCGGCCCGGTCGCCGAAGCCCTGGAAGGCGAAGCGCTCGGCCGCGTGGTGGGCGACGAGCCGCACGCGGACCCGGTCGGCGGGCGACGCCGGCGTCGCCCGCGGCGAGGTGGCGCAGCTTGGCGGCGATCTCGGCCACGTTGCCGGCGCCGACGTCCGGCGCGAGCCCCTGGGCCGCGAGCACCGGCCCGACGGCATCGGGATGGGGGAGGGCGACGACGCGCGCCGCGGGCGCCCCGGCGTCGCGCGCGGCGACGACCGCCGCGACCAGCGGCACGTGCAGGGACAGCCAGGCGCCGTAGGGGATCGCGGCCAGCCGCTCCGGGGTGCGCCACCACGAGTGCCGCGAGGCGGCGGCGACGATCACGTCGGGCGCGAGCTCGGCCACGGTCGCGGCGGTCGCCTCGGGGTCGTCGAGGTCGACGTGCGCGGGCTCCACCCGCAGGTCGCGCCCGCCGACGTCGCCGATCAGCGCGGCCCGGCCGGCCACGGCGCGGGCGCGCTCGAGATCGCGGGCGCCGGCCACCACGCGCCCGAGCGGCAACGTGGCCAGCGCGTCGACCGTGCGGCCGCCGAGGTCGCCGAGCCCGACGACGAGTACGGTCGCATCTCGCAGCGCGCTCGGCACGGGGGCAGTATGCCGCTCGCCCACCCGTCCAGACCCATCGAGCCCGACGCCGCGCCTGCCGATGACCTCGTGATGAAGCCACTGCGCCCGGACCTCGACGCGAGCGTGCTCCGCGAGGGTGGCGAGACCGCGTGGCTGCGGATCCTCAACGCGATCGAGGAGTACGTCTACACGGGGGAGTTCCTGCCCGACGGGGCCTACCGGGTCGTCTTCGCCGGGCCGTGCCGCGAGCGCTTCCTCGGCCTCTCGCCCGCCGAGGGCCGCACGGCGATCTGGGCCGACTACGTCCATCCCGAGGACATGGCCTCGTTCGAGACGGCCCACGACAACGCCTGGAGACCAGCTGGATCGACACCGAGTACCGGATCGTCGGCGCCGACGGGGTCGTGCGCTGGGTCCGTGACCGCGGGCGCATCCGCTCGAGGACGGACGGCGCTTGCTCGACGGCTCGATCCTCGACGTCTCGGCCGTCCATGAGGCGCGGGAGGCGCTCGAGGCGGCCCGCGCGCAGGCCGACCGGCTGTCTCGGACCGATCCGCTGACCGGCGTGGCCAACCGCCGCGCGCTGCCCGAGCGGCTGTCGGCGCTGTGCCGCGACGGCGCCGGGCTGCTGCTCGTCGACGTCGACCACTTCAAGCAGGTCAACGACTTCCACGGCCACCGCGCCGGCGACGCCGTGCTCGTCGAGCTCGCCCGGCGCCTGCGCCGGCGGGTCCGCGCCGACGACGACGTCGTGCGGATGGGTGGCGAGGAGTTCCTCGTGCTGCTGCCGGGCATCACCCACGAGGTCCCTGCTGCTCGAGCGCGCCGAGGCGTTGCGCGACGCGATCGACCGGCCGGTCTCCTTCGAGGGCGAGACGATCTCGCTGACCGTCTCGGTCGGCGCCGCGCTGGCCGTCGCGGGGTCCGACCCCGACACGCTGCTCGCCGCCGTCGACGACGGGCTCTACGCGGCCAAGCGCCTCGGGCGCAACCGCGTCGCGCTCGGCCGGCCCGACCGGCCCGGCCGCGAGGCGGGCCTGGAGGAGTCGGCCGCGCTGCGGATCGCCCAGGGCTTCGCCGCCGCGCTGGTGCCCGCGGGCGTCCCGCGGGCGCGCACCGACGCCGTCGCCGGCTTGGCCGCCGCGACCGCGCGCGGGCTCGGCCTGGCCCACGGCGTGATCGTCCGCTCGCGTCTGGCCGGGCTCGTCCACGAGCTCGGGCGCCTGCGCACCGACCCCGACGCGCCCGCGTACGACGTGGCCGCCCGGGGCGCCGAGCTCGTCGCCGCCGTCCCGGAGCTGGTCGTGCTCGGCCCCGTCGTCGGCCATCGCCCGACCGCTTCGACGGCGCCGAGGGCCGTCCGGCCGGCGCCGCCATCCCGATCGAGTCGCGGATCGTCGCGGCCGCGGTGGCCTGGGTGGAAGATGGTTCTGCGGCTGCGCTCGAGGCGCAGGCCGAGGAGGGCGCGCTCGACCCGGAGGTCGTCCGCGCGCTGCTGCTCGAGGTCTCCGCGGGCGACGCGGCGACCGCCGTGCCGGCCTAGCGGTCGGTCTCGGGCAGGTTGCGGATCCCCTCGCTGGTCTGCCACTTCGACCACGCGTCCTGCATGGTCTCGATCAGCTCGCGCATGAAGCGGGGGGAGAGGTTGATGCGGGAGACGACGATCCCGGGAACCTCCTCGTCGTCCATCTCGTGGTCGACGCGCGCGAACGTGAGGGTGAACTCGTACTCCGAATGGGAGACGTTCGCGAAGTTCGCGTACTGGCCCGCCATCTGCTCGGGCGGGAACTGGATGTTGTAGTGGCGCTCGGGGAGCTCGTCGTCGCTCATCGCGTCTTAGTATCGCAGCGGTGCGAATCGTCGTGGTGGCGGTGGGCAAGCTCAAGGCGCCCTGGGCCGACGATGTCGAGCACTACCGCAAGCTGCTCGGCCGCCACGCGCGCGTCGAGGTGATCGAGGTCGCCGATGAGGACGCCGTCGCGCGGCGGATCCCCGAGCGAGCATTCGTCGCCCTGCTCGACCGCGAGGGCGACGCCCTGGACTCGGTCGCCTTCAGCGAGTTCCTCGAGGAGCGCCGGCAGGCCGGCCGCGACCTCTGCCTCGTGCTCGGCGGCCCGTACGGGATCGAGCTTCCCGCCGTCGACCGCCGCCTGTCGTTCGGTCCGATCACGCTGCCCCATCTCCTGGCGCGCGTGGTGCTGCTCGAGCAGCTCTACCGCGCCCACAAGATCCTCGCGGGGGAGCCCTACCACCACTAGTACGGTTGGCCCATGCCACCCCTCGGAGACCTGCGATCGGCCGTCGAGTCGGCCGCCGCGACCCTCCGCGGCGACGATGGCGCCGGCGCGACCCGCCCCACGCTCGAGCGCCCCAAGCGCGCCGAGCACGGCGACTACTCGACCAACGCGGCGATGCTGCTCGCGCCGGCCCTGCGCGCCGCCCCGCGGGACATCGCGGGGCGCCTCGGGACCGAGCTCGAGGGCACCCTCGGCGACGCGCTCGACTCCGTCGCCGTCGCCGGTCCGGGCTTTCTCAACCTCGTGCTCTCCGACGCCTGGCACGCCCGGGCGCTGGCCGACGTGCTCGCCGCCGGCGAGGCCTTCGGCTCGGGCGAGGCCCGCGGCGAGCGCACGCTGCTCGAGTTCGTCTCGGCCAATCCGACCGGCCCGCTGACCGCGGCATCGGGACGCCACGCGGCCTACGGCGACGCGCTGGCCCGCATCCTCGCCTTCCACGGCCACGACGTCTCCCGCGAGTACTACTTCAACGACGCCGGCACGCAGGTGATGACGCTCGGCACGTCCATCGGGGCCCGTGCCCGCGACGAACCGGTCCCCGACGACGGCTACTCCGGCGACTACGTCAAGGAGCTCGCCGCGGAGATCCCCGGCGCCGCGGAAGCCGACGTCGCCACGCTCGCCGCGGCGGGCGTCGAGGCGATGTGGGCCCGGATCCGCGCCACGCTCGACGCGTTCGGCGTGCCCTTCGACACCTTCTTCTCCGAGGCCGCGCTGCACGAGGGCGACCCCTCGCCGATCGCCCAGGTCTTCGCCCGCCTCGACGAGGCCGGGCACACCTACCACTCCGAGGGCGCGCTGTGGCTGCGCACATCGTCCTTCGGCGACGACAAGGACCGCGTGCTCGAGCGCTCGACCGGCGAGCCGACGTACTTCGCGGCCGACATCGCCTACCACGCCGACAAGGTCGCGCGCGGCTTCGAGCTGATGATCGACCCCCTGGGCTCCGACCACCACGGCTACACGGCGCGGATGAAGGCTGCGATGGCCGCGCTCGGGATCGACCCCGAGCGGCTCGAGTACCCGATGCTCCAGTTCGTCCACGTCGTCGAGGGCGGCTCGCGCGCCTCGATGAGCAAGCGCCGCGGGGAGTTCGTCACGCTCGACGACCTGATCGCCGAGATCGGCGTCGACGCGACGCGCTGGTTCATGCTCCAGCGCTCCCACGACTCGACGGTCGACCTCGATCTCGACCTCGCGCGGTCGCAGAGCAACGAGAACCCCGTCTACTACGTCCAGTACGCCCACGCCCGGATCGCCTCGGTGCTGGCCAAAGCCGGCGAGGAGCGGGTGGCGCAGGCGCTGGCCGACGTTCCCGTTCCCGCGCAGGCGCTGGAGCCGGCCGAGCGGGCGCTGATCAAGAAGCTCGTCGCCTTCCCCGACGAGGTCGCCGACGCCGCGGCCAAGCGCGCGCCGCATCGCATCTGCGCCTACGCGCTCGAGCTCGCCCAGGACTTCACGGCCTTCTACCGCGACTGCCGCGTCGTGGGGGCCGAGCCGGCCGAGCTCGAGAGCTTCCGGATCGCGCTGTCGGTCGCGTCCCGGCGGACGATCGCCGGCGCGCTCGGACTGCTCGGGGTCTCGGCCCCGGAGACGATGTAGCTAGCTGCAGTCGGCGCGCATGAGCGCCTCGAACTCGTCCTGGCGCAGGGCCGGGTAAGGCAGCGGCGTCGGGCCGTCGCGGCGGGTGCGCAGGCCGTCGAGCACGATCGTCAGGTAGCGCCGCCAGCGCTCGGGGTCGACCTCCTGGAGGCGCTCGGCGACCGAGCCGAGCATCAGCTCGAGCAGCGGGAAGTCGGTCGGCTCGACGTCGTCGCGCAGCTCGCCGGAGGCCTTGGCCCGCGCCACGAGACCCTCGACGATGGGGAGGATCCGGTCGCGCGCGGCGTCGGTGCGCTCGCGCCCCTCGACCGTGGAGAGCAGGACGGCCTTCAGCCCGCGGTCGCGGCCCTGGAGCGAGGCGATCGCGTCGATCCACGCCTGCAGGCCCTCCCACGGGTCCTCGAGCGCGGCGGCCTGCTCGGCCGTCGCCTCGATCTCGCCGATCTTCGTCTCGAACAGCGCGTCGATCAGCTGCTCCTGTTCGGTGAAGCGGCGGTAGACGGTGCCCACGCCGACGCCGGCCTCGCGGGCGATGTCGTCGAGCGTGACCTCGAGCCCGCGCTCGGCGAACACCGTGGCCGCGGCGTCCAGGATCCTCTGGCGGTTGCGCTCGGCGTCGCGGCGCAGGACGGGGACCTCGGGTGTCACGGGATGTGGAGTCACGCACACAGTCTAGGAGAAAATGGAGACGTTCGCTCCGTTTCGTGCTAGGGTGCTCCATAAGTTGAGAAGGTACCTCCACTTGAGTCTTCCGGCACAAACGAAACGGACCAGCACATGTACCCACCGCAAACCCACCAGCACTCCCGTCGCTGGCTGATCCTCGCGATGCTGGGCGTCGCGCAGCTGATGGTCGTCCTCGACGCGACGATCGTGAACATCGCGCTGCCTTCGGCCCAGCACGACCTCGGCTTCTCCGACGACGGCGCGCCAGTGGATCGTCACCGCCTACGCGCTGTCGTTCGGCTGGCTGCTGCTGCTCGGCGGCCGCATCGGCGACCTCTTCGGACGCAAGTGGACCTTCGTCGCCGGGCTGGCGGCTTCGCGGTCGCGTCGGCGATCGGCGGCACGGCGCAGTCCTTCGGGGTGCTCGTCGCGCGCTCGCGCGCTGCAGGGCGCCTTCGGCGCGATGCTCGCCCCGGCCGCCCTGTCGCTCTTGACCACGACGTTCACCGACCCCTCCGAGCGCGGCACGCGCGTTCGGCGTCTTCGGCGCGATCGCCGGCGCCGGCGGCGCCATCGGCCTGCTGCTCGGCGGCGTGCTGACCGAGTACCTCGACTGGCGCTGGTGCGCTCTACGTCAACCTCGTCTTCGCCGTCCCGGCCGTCGTCGGCGCGCTGGCGCTGCTCGCCAACCGCGCCGCGGGCGCCCGCCCGCGGCTCGACCTGCCCGGCACGCTGCTCGCCTCGTCCGGCCTGTTCGCGCTCGTCTTCGGCTTCTCCCGCGCCGAGGCGGACGGCTGGGGCGCGCCGATCACGATCGGCTTCCTCGCCGCCGCGCGCCGTCCTGCTCACGCGCTTCGTCGCTCTGCGAGCGCCGCTCGTCGCACCCGCTGCTGCCGCTGCGGGTCGTGCTCGACCGCAACCGGGGCGGCGCCTACCTCGTCGTCGGCATCGCCGGCGACGGGCATGTTCGGCGTCTTCCTGTTCCTGACCTACTACCTGCAGCAGACCCTCGGCTTCTCGCCGGTCACCACCGGCCTGGCGTTCCTGCCGATGATCGCGATCGCTCATGCCGGTCGCCGCGATCGCCCGACCCGGCTGCTGCCGCGCGTCGGCCCGCGGCCGCTCGTCACGGCGGGCATGCTGCTCGCCGCGGGCGGGATGGTCTGGCTGACGCGGGGTCGGGGTGGACACCTCCTACGCCTCGGCGATCCTGCCCGCGCTGCTCGTCCTCGGCGCCGGGCTCGGACTCTCGATGGCCACGGCGATGAACACGGCGACCCTCGGGGTCGAGCCCCGCGACGCCGGCGTGGCCTCGGCGATGGTCAACACCAGCCAGCAGGTCGGTGGCTCGATCGGGACGGCGCTGCTCTCGACGGTCGCGAGCTCGGCCGTGGCGAGCTTCGTCGCGTCGTCGCCGAAGAGCCCGGCCCTCGCGGCCCAGGCCGCGGTGCACGGCTACACGACGGCGTTCGGCTGGTCGGCGGCGATCTTCGCGGTCGGCGCGATCGTCTGCGGGTCGCTCCTGCGGGCCGGCGCCGACGCGAAGCAGTCCGCCCCCGTCGGCGAGCCCGTGCGCGAGCCGGTGCTCGCTCAGTAGCGGCGGGTCAGCGGCCGTAGCGCGAGAGCTCGTCGTCGAGCCGGCGCGAATCGGCCGCCGACATGGCGGGGCCGGCCGAGGCCGGCTCCGCCGCCGCGCCGGTCTTGCGCCCGCGCCAGCGCGGCACCGCGAAGATCAGCGCGGCGAGCGCGAGCAGGATCGCGAGGCCAGGGACGATCCAGGCCACGAGGTCGACGCCGGAGTCCTTGGGCTCGGCCAGGACCCGCTCGCCGTACTGCGCCACGAGCGCCTGCTTGACCTGGTCCTTGGTCTCGCCCTTGGCGATCTGCGCGCGGATGAAGACCCGCTCGCGGTTGGCCTCCGGCGAGTCGGCGAGCTGCAGCGGGATGCGGCAGGTCACGCACATGACCTCGTCCTCGAGGTCGGACAGCGACGTCCGCTCGCGGGGCGCGCCCAGCGCGGCGGCCGGCGTGCCCAGGCAGAGCGCCAGGGCAAGCAGGGCGGCCAGGCGGCGGAGGGTCATGCGCGCTGCGCCTTGCGGACGGCGGCGCGCAGCCAGGCCCGGTCGACGGGCGCGCGCTGGAAGGCGACGATCGTCCCGCGGCGGTCGAGCACGAAGGTCTCGGGGATGCCCGTGACCTTGAGGTGGCGCGAGAACGCCTCGTCGACGTCGCGCAGGACCGGGAACGTGACGGCGTACTTCTTCACGAAAGCCTTGGCGTCGGGCGACGTGTCGTTGTAGGTGACGCCGAGGACCGTCGCGTTCTCGCGCTGCAGCCGGCGGTGCTCGCGCTCGAGCAGCGGCGTCTCCTGACGGCACGGCGGGCACCAGGACGCGAAGACGTTGACGACGACGACCTGGCCACGGAAGTCGGCGACCGAGCGGGTCCCGCCGCCCGACAGGCGCGGCAGCGGGGTCTGCAGCGGCTTGGTCCCGTCGACCTCGCCGCCGGAGCCGCGGGCGGTCAGCCCGTAGGCGAGCAGGCCGATCAGCGCCAGGGCGATGGCGCCCGCCAGCACGGCGGGCGCGAGCGAGCGCACCGAGCGCGATCCAGTGGCGTCAGACACGCCTCTAGGGTAGGCCGCCGTGCCCCGCCGGACCCTGGGATCGCTGGCCATCTTCGGACTGGCGAGCTCGTGGGGGATCATCTCGATCCTCGTCCGCGAGATCCCGCTTCCGGCGCTCACGCTGGCCTGCTGGCGCATGGCGCTCGCCGCCGCCTCGCTCGGCATCGTGGTCGTCATCACCGGCCGTCGCGCGCTGCTGTCGCGCCCGCCGCTGCGACTCGTGCTGCTCGGCCTGCTGCTCGGCGTCCACTGGGCGTGCTTCTTCGGCGCCATCCAGGAGACCTCGGTGGCCAGCGCCAACCTCGTCACCTACACGACGCCGCTGGTCACGGCGCTGATCGCACCGGTGCTGATCTCCGAGCGGCTCGGGCCGCGGACGGCCGGCGCGCTGGCCGTGTCGCTGGTCGGGATCGCGATCGTCACCGTGTTCGGCCCCAGCGGCGGCGACAGCGCCGTGCGGCCGCTCGGGGTCGGGCTGGCCGTGCTGGCCGCGCTGTCCTACGGCCTGCTGATCGTCCTCGTCAAGAAGTGGGCGCATCACGTCGAGCCGATCCGGGTGGCCTTCACGCAGACGCTCGTCGGCGCGCTGCTGCTCTCTCCGGCGCTCGTCGTCGCCGACTACGGCGACATGGACGGGAAGGCGTGGGCCGAGCTCGCCCTGCTCGGGGTCGTCCTCACCGGGCTGTCGGGCTTCGTCTACATGACCGCGATTCGCTGGGTCGGCGCGACGGAGGCCGGGATCCTGTCCTACGTCGAGCCCGTCTCGGCCGCGCTGCTCGCCGTCCTGCTGCTCGGCGAGTCCCTGACCGCGGCGGTGATCGCCGGCGGGGTGCTGATCGTCGGCTCGGGCGTCGTCGTGATCCTCTCCGGCGAGGGCACCGAGCCCGAGGGGATGCCGCCTCCGGGCTAGGGCGCCGCGAGTCCCGGCGAAGCGTCGGCGTCGAAGATCCGCACGTGCACGTGGTTCTCGTGCTCGCCGTTGCAGAGCTGCCGCGCCTTGGGGGAGGCCGACACGTAGTCGCGGGTGCAGCCGACGAACATCACCCTGGTTCGCGCGTAGGCGCCGAAGCGGCGGATCACCTCCCGCGCGAGCGGGACGTCGACCTGCGCCGGCCGCGTCGCGGGCCGTTGGCGGCGGTCGGTCCGGGGATAGAAGACGTCGGCGTCGAGCCCGTTCTCGTGGGAGGCGTGGCCGGGGCCACCGAAGCGAGGCCCGAAGGGCCCGCCGCCGGTCCGTGAGAGGTCGCCGACCAGCAGCCGGCGCTGCGGGTGGGCGGCGTGGAACTCGGAGGCGACCCGCGCCGCGAGCCACAGCAGGCGCTCGGTTCCGTACCGGCGCTCGGGCGCGTCGGGGGCGCGAGCGAGGGGGTAGTCCCAGGTCGACCAGGTGTCGCTGCTCGCCGCCAGTCGCCATCCGCACCGCAGGCGTCCGTCGTCGTAGGTCCCGAGCGCGTGCGATTGGCAGGGCCGGGCTCGCAGCGCGCTCGCGGGCAGCCAGCCCTCGACGCCGTCCACGCGTTCGACGTGGTCCCAGGCCGCACCGCGCGAGAGCAGCGTCAGCAGCTCGTCTCGGTGCTCACGGCCCGAGGACGGCGCCGTGGCGGCCGGATCGGCGCGCAGCGTCGCGTCGCGGCCGGCGAAGAAGATCCATCCGTCGTCGCTCGCGCCGGCGCCCGGCGCCAGCGTCAGCCAGCCGAGGACGAGAACTGCCACCACGAGCGAGCGGGGCACGTACCCGAAGGTACGCGCCCCGTGCCCTGCGCCCTCGCTCGGCTAGAAGCCCTTCGACGGCCAGCTCGGCGCGTGGAAGTTGGCCTGGCGGGCGAGGAGCAGCGCCTGGCCCTGGAACCAGGTGTTGCTCGTCGGGCCGCGGCGGCAGCGGTTGCCCGCGTTGGAGGAGAGCCCCGGCCGCGAGATCCAGAGGAAGGCGTCGGCGTAGGGCGAGCCCGTGTTCGAGGTCGGCTGGCGGCCGAGCCCGGCGTTCTTCGGGTTGCAGTTGGTGGCGATGCGCGCCGGGAGGCCGTGCCAGTGCTTCTTGGCCAGCGTGCCGTTGGCGTTCTCGGCGGTGTTGAGGACGTAGTGCTTGTCGAGCTGCTTGGCGACCTTGTTGCCGAAGGCGAGCTCGGGGCCGGTGCGGTCGAAGTGGCTGGCGTTCAGCGTGAAGCCGCGGGTCTTGGCGACACCGGCCGAGCGGAGCAGCTTGACCGCTTCGTCGACGTGGAGCCAGTCAGCGGCGCCGCCGTCGATGTAGACCGCGAGGCCGGGGACCGTCGTCAGCTTGTCGACCGCGTAGCGCATGAGGCCGAGCACCTGGGTCTTCTCAGCACCGCGGATGCAGTGCTTCGAGCGGGCGCCCATGAGGCCGATCGCGTCGGGCTCGAGGACGATCGCGCCGACCCGGAACGAGGCGCGCCAGTGGGCCCAGGGCGGCGGGGCCTTCTGCCAGTAGCGGTAGGGCTCCGAGCTGTCGTACGTGCGCGAGAGCTGCTTGACGAAGGCGTCGATCCGCTTGCGGTAGGTGTGCGTGGGGTCGGCGTTGGCGCCGCAGGTCTTGTCGTTGAGCGCGCGGAAGGCCATCACGGGGTAGTCGCCGACGTACTTGCCGCGGGCGGCCTCCGAGACGGGGCCGGCGGCCCACTGCTTGGCCGAGTAGTGCAGCTTGTGCGTGCACGTCGCGCCCCCGTAGGTGGGGTGGTCGACGTTGGCGATGTAGCGCTCGGCGGCGCGGCTCATCCCGCGAAGGGAGTCGTGCGGAGCGGCCGTGAACCACTTGACGGTGGGGACCTTGGCGATCTTCCCGAGCAGCGTGCGGCTCTTGCCGTGGCTGCGGTACAGGTGGTACCAGGGGCTGTAGTCGCGGGCGCTGGAGGTGTGGCCCGCCTCGCAGTCGATGAACTGCTGGTGGTTCGCGAAGGGGTTGGTCGGATTCGAGGCCGCGCCGGCGGCCGAGGGAATCATGACCGCCGCGGTGGCGACGGAGGCGAGGGCCAGCGTCACACGGCGACGGGGGAAGTTTTCGGTGAACCACATACCCGTCTATCGACCGGCTGCCGACCCGGGTGAGGAACCGGCCCAGACCCTCGACGAGTAATGCGTTTAGGGCAGGCGCGAGCAGATGCCGGCTGGCCGCCGATTCGAATCTCGGCCCTGCGATCGCCGTGCTGGAGCGATCGCGCCGCGCGCTCGACGACCGTTCGATGCGGGCTAGGATTCGGGCGCTGCGGTGGTAGCTCAGTTGGTAGAGCGTCGGCTCCGGTGCGCACGCCGGGATCGACCGCCACTCCGCTGACGTCGACGCCACGCTCGGACACCGCGCGGAGCATGAACGCGCCGAACTGGTCGTCGCCGACGAGGCCGGCGATCGCGGTGCGCAGACCCAGCCGCGCCGCGGCGCAGGCCATGATCGCGCCCGATCCCCCGATCGTCAGCTCGGCATCGTCCACGAGCGTTTCGGCCTGCCCGAACGCGACCTGCATCAACGCGTCGGACAGGACCAGATCGGGGTTGACCTCGCCCAGGACCAGAAGGTCGAGGTCGCGCCCGGTGCTCAGCGGATCGCGATGCCGGTGGCCGCGTGGAACACGTGCACCTCTGCGGGCTCGACCCCAAGCCGGATCGCGCTGCCCTCCCGCGGGCCGTTCGCGCGGGGCAAAGCACCTACCGCCTCGGCGCGACACCGAGCCGGAGAGCAGCGCCGCCTCGCCCGCCTCGGGGGCGAGCTGGCGAAGTCGGCTCACGGACCCGTGGACGATCACCTCGTCGCCCAGCGGCTCGACGACGGCGACCTCGAAGCCAAGCGACGGTATCCCTTAGCGCCGGGTGCAGCGCCTCGGGCCGCAGGCCGACGATCACGTCGCCGTCGGGCACGCCGGGGCGCTGCACCACGAGGTCACCCGCGGGGGCCGGCCCGCGCACCCGCCCGCGCAGCAGGTTCATCGGTGGGCTGCCGATGAAGCCGGCGACGAACACGTTGGCCGGGCGGTCATAGACCTCCTGGGGCGCGCCGACCTGCTCTATGCGGCCGTCCGACATCACCGCGAGCGGTCGCCCAGCGTCATCGCCTCGACCTGATCGTGGGTGACGTAGATGGTGGTGATGCCGAGCCGCGCGTGCAGCCGCTTGAGCTCGGCGCGCATCTGCACCCGCAGCTTGGCGTCGAGGTTGGACAGCGGCTCGTCGAGCAGGAACACCTCGGGCTCGCGCACGAGCGCGCGCCCCATCGCGACGCGCTGGCGCTGGCCGCCGGAGAGCTGGCCGGGCGACGCTCCAGCAGCTCGTCGAGTCCGAGCATCCGGCCACCTCGCCGACCCGGCGGTCACCTCGGCCCGCGCTACGCCCCGCTGGCGCAGGGGATAGGCGAGGTTGCGCGCGACCGTCATGTGCGGGTACAGCGCGTAGTTCTGGAACACCATCGCGATGTCGCGATCGCTGGCCGAGACCTCGTTGACGACCCGCTCGCCGATCCGGATCGCCCCGGGGTCGGCTTCTCCAGGCCGGCGATCATCCGCAGCGCCGTCGTCTTGCCGCAGCCCGAGGAGCCGACGAAGACCATGAACTCGCCGTCGGCGATCTCCAGGACAGATCGTCGACCGCGATGGCGCCGTTCTCGAAGCGCTTGGTCACCGACTCGAGAGTGACACTGGGCATCGGTCCCTCCTATTTCATGCCGGTGAAGGCGATCGAGCGGATGAACCAGCGCTGCGCGATCAGGAACACCGCGAGCATGGGGATCTGGCTCATCACCGTGCCGGCCATGAGCAGGTTCCACTCGGTGTAGTGGGCGCCCTGCAGCGTGGCCAGGCCGAGCTGCAGCGGGGCGTGGGCCTGGGAGTTGATGATGATCAGCGGCCACAGGAAGTCGTTCCAGGACCACATGAACTGGATGATCCCGAGCGTCGCCAGCGCCGGCAGCGACAGCGGCAGCACGATCTTGAACAGGATCCCCAGCCGCGAGGTGCCGTCGATCCGCGCCGCCTCCTCGAGCTCGACCGGCAGCGTGCGGAAGAACTGGCGCAGCATGAAGATGCCGAACGCGCTGCACAGGTTGGGCATGATCAGCCCGCCGACGCTGTCGACCATCCCGATGTCCTTGACGATCAGGAACGTCGGGATGAGCAGCACCTGGTAGGGCACCATCAGCGTCGCCAGCAGCACGACGAACAGCACGTCGCGTCCGAAGAAGCGGATCCGCGCGAACGCGTAGGCGGCGAGGCTGCAGAACAGCAGGTTGCCGGCGACGGTCGCCAGCGAATAGAGCAGGCTGTTGAGGAAGAAGTCGCCGAACGGCACCGCGTTCCATGCGGCCGCGTAGTTGCCGAAGTGCAGCGCCGGAGGGAAGAGGACCGGCGGGAAGTTCGAGGCCTCGCTGCTTGGTCTCCAGTGACAGGACCACCATCCAGACCAGCGGGACGAGCATCATCGCCGCGATCGGGGCGAGGACCAGGTGCCAGGGGCTGAACGGCAGGCGGCGGCGCGCGGCGGCGGCCCTCGAACCGCGGGAAGCGCTCGGGTGGCGCGATCGTGGCCCTCAGGAGGTGTAGTAGACCCGCCGGCGCCCGACCCACATCTGGATCAGGGTGATGATCAGGATCGCGAGGAACAGCACGTAGGCGATCGCTGGCCGTAGCCGCCGTTGAAGTACTGGAACGCCTGCTGATAGAGGTAATAGACGATCACCGTGGTCGACCCAGCGGGCCGCCGCGAGTGGTGACATAGATCTCGTCGAAGAGTTGCAGCGCGTTGATCGTGGACCACTCGAGACGACAGCGTCGCGGGCCCCAGCAGCGGCACGACGATCGTCGAAAGGTCGCCCACCGGCTCGCGCCGTCCGTCTCGGAGGCCTCCATCAGATCCTGGGGATGCCCTGCGGCGCCGCGGTAGATGATCACGTCGAACCCCAGCCAGCCCCAGACGGTCATCGCGACGATGCAGTCGAGCGCCTGCTCGGGATCCCCGAGCTGCTGCTGGGCAGCCCGACGAGTGCAGCACGTAGTTGACCAGGCGGAACGTCGGGTCAAGCAGCCACAGAAGATGATCCCGGTGGCGACCGTCGAGGTGACAGCGGTACGAACACCGCCAGCCGGTAGAAGCGGACCCCGCGGAACTGCGGTCGAGCGCGACCGCGAGCCGAGCGCCCCGATCACCGAGACCGGCACGAACAGGACGGTGTACACGAGCGTGTGGCCGATCGCGGAGCGGAACTGAGGATCCTTGGTGAGCGCGCGGTAGTTGGCCAGCCCGACGTAATGCGCGGGCGCGATCAGGTTCGTGGACTGCAGCGACAGCAGCAGCGACCACCCGATCGGGATCGGGGCGAAGACGCCGATCAGGATCACCGCGGGCGTCACGAACGCCCATCCCGGCGAGGTGGTCGGAGCCCGCCAGCCGCTTGAGGAGGCTGGGGGCGCTGTCGGACGGACGATCCCTCGTCGCGGTCATCTCCTCGCGCGCCCCGCTATCCCGGCGCCGCGAGGATTCCGTTGACCTGCTGCGCGGCCTGGCTGAGCGCCTGCTGGGGCTGGGCCTTGCCGAGGAGCACCGATTGAACCGCCTGGCCGATCACGGTGGAGATCTTCGGATACACCGTGATCTGCGGGCGAGACTGCGTGGCATTGGCCAGGGTCGGCGGCCCACACGGAGATGCCGGGATACTTGGAGGTGAACTTCGAGTAGCCGGGCAGCTTGGCGACGGAGGCGCGGATCGGCAGGTCGCCGGTCATCGTCGCCCACTTGAGGTCGATGGCCGGGGAGGTCAACCACTTCAGAAACGTCCACGCCGCCTGAGTGTGCGCCTGCCCGTTGTT
>CAVTSQ010000013.1:0-15302 GCA_963737395.1 uncultured Solirubrobacterales bacterium
GAGCATCGCCGCCTTGCGGGCCTGGCTGGCGTGGACCTCCTGCTCGGAGCGGCGGTGCTGGATCCACAGCCCGATCGTGTTGCCGAGCGCCACGGCGGTGGCGATCAGCGGCTTGTCCGGCGCGCGCCGCTCCCCGGTGGCGAACTCGATCGCGGCCAGCGCGTCGCCGTTGGGCGCGGCGACCGGCAGCCCGAAGACGGTGCGCAGCCCGGCGGCGGCGCCGACCTCGCCGCGCGGCAGCGCGCGGTCGGCCCCGATGTCCTCGATCCAGGACGGGCGGTTGCGGGCGAAGACCCGGCCGGGAACGCCGTCGCCGACCGGGAGCAGCAGCGCCCGGCTGGCCTGGGCGAAGGGCTCGAGCGCCGGGTCGTCGATGTGCCAGTCGGCCAGGCAGACCAGTCCCTCGCCGGCGCCGGGGCCCCACACGGCCCCCCAGCGGAAGCCGAGGCGCTCGCCGATCTCGCGCAGCACCCGGGCGTAGCCCGACTCCTCGGGCTCCTCGGCCAGCGCCCGCGCGACCGCGTGCTCGACGCGGATCAGCTCGACGGGATCCGCGGCGAACGCGACGGGACCGGACATCGGCCGACCCTAACCGGGTCGGACCGGCGGTGAGGAGGGCCTCGATCGCCGTCGCGCTGAGCCGGTCCTTGGCCACGAACCCCTGGGCGCCGCGGCGCCGGGCGAGGTCGTCGAGCTCGGCGGCGTCGCGCGTCGAGACGAGCACGACGGCGGGGTGATCGTCGCCCGCCGTCAGGTCGCCGGCGACGTCGAAGCCGTCGCCGTCGGGCAGCTGGACGTCGAGCAGGACGAGGTCGGGCCGCACTCGGCCGCCATGCCCCGCGCGTCGGCGGCGTCACCGGCCTCGCCGACGACCTCCCAGCCGGCAGCCTCGAGCATCCGCCGCGCGCTGCGGCGGAAGCTCGGGTGGTCGTCGACGACGAGGGCGCGGCGCATGCGATCCATGGTGCAGCCGGCGGGCGCCCGCCGGTAGGGGGATATCCCCCGGGGCTAGGCCGAGACTCCGGCCAGCGCTTCGTCGACCGGAACGTAGGGCACGCCGACGGCCTGGGCCACGGGCTCGTAGGTCACGTTGCCGCCGACGACGTTGACGCCGGGCTTGAGGCCCGGGGTGTCGAGGATCGCGCGGGCGACGCCGTCGTTCGCGAGCTGGATCACGTAGGGCATCGTCGCGTTGGTCAGCGCGTAGGTCGAGGTGATCGGCACCGCGCCGGGCATGTTCGCGACGCAGTAGTGGGTGATCCCGTCGACCTCGTAGGTCGGGTCGGAGTGCGTGGTCGGCCGCGAGGTCTCGAAGCAGCCGCCCTGGTCGATCGAGACGTCGACGAGCACCGCGTTCGGCTTCATCAGCCCGAGCTGCTCGCGGGTGACGACGTGCGGCGCCTTCGCCCCGTGGACGAGCACGGCGCCGATGACGAGGTCGGCCTCGCGCAGGTGCTCCTCGATCGCCAGCGTCGAGGCGAAGACGGTCGAGGCCTCCCAGTTGAGGATGTGCTCGAGCTCGCGCAGGCGATCGACGCTGCGGTCGAACACGTACGTCTCGGCCTGCATGCCGAGCGCGATGATCGCCGCGTTCATGCCGACGACGCCGCCGCCGATGACGAGCACCTTGCCCGCGGCCACGCCGGGGACGCCGCCGAGCAGCAGGCCGCGGCCGCCGAGCGGCTTCTCGAGCATGAACGCCCCCGCCTGCGTGGCGATCTTCCCGGCCACCTCGCTCATCGGGGCGAGCAGCGGGAGCCGGCCGTTCGCGTCCTCGACGGTCTCGTAGGCGACGCAGGTCGCGCCCGAGGCCATCAGGCCCTTCGTCAGCTCCGGCGCGGGGCGAGGTGCAGGTAGGTGAAGAGCGTGTGATGCGGCTCGAGGCGGGCGACCTCCTCGGGCTGGGGCTCCTTGACCTTCACGATCATCTCGGCGGCGCCCCAGACGTCCTCGACGGCGGGGACGATCGTCGCGCCCTGGCGCGTGTAGTCGTCGTCCGTGATCGCCGAGCCGAGGCCGGCGCCGGCCTGGACGACCACCTCGTGGCCCGCGTCGGTGAGCTCGCGCACGCCGGCGGGCGTCAGCGCGACGCGGTACTCGTCCGTCTTGATCTCGGTGGGGACGCCGACCTTCATCTCATTGCACCTCGGTGGTCATCGTGTGGGTACTCCGCGGGGAGGTCAGCTCACGGCCGCGCAGAGCGAGCCAGAACTCGATCCGGTCGCGGGCCGAGCCGAGGTTCCGGCCCGTCAGCTCCTCGACCTTCCGGATGCGGTAGCGCAGGGTGTGGCGGTGGCAGAAGAGGCGCTTGCCGCCCGCTCCCACTGCCCGTTCTCCTCGATGAACGCCTCGAGCGAGCGCATGAGCTCGCCGCCGTAGGCGCCCTCCGAAGATTCGATGGGCCCGAGGATCGAGTCGCAGAAGAGCTTCAGCGCGTCGTCCTCCTGGAGGGAGAGCAGGAGCTGGAAGGAGCCGAGGTCCCGGTAGGTCGCGAGCGAGGTTCCGGCTCGTCCTCCTCCGGTGGTGGCCGTTCCCGTTCCCGTTGCCGTTGCCGTTGCCGTCGACCGGACGCCGCTCCGGGCGAGCGCGCGCGCCTCGAGCGCGCAGCGTGCCTCGTGGAAGGATCGCCGCGTCTCGGCGCCGGGGACGGAGCGGCCGGCGGCGCCGCGGACGGGCACGCCGAGGTCGGTGCCCACGCGCGCGACGACCCGCTCGGCGAGGGCGAAGAGCTCGTCGTCGTCGAGCCCGGGCACGAGCGCGCAGACCCAGCCCCGGTCGAGGCGACGAGCCCGCCCGCGGCCTCGTCGCGGAGCGCGGCGCTGAGCGCGGCCTCGGCCGTGGCGAGCGCCGCGCGCCCCGGCATCGCCCGCGCGAGCACGATCGCCGCGACGCGGGTGGCGAGGCCGAAGGGCTCGAGCCGGCGGGCGAGCTCCGGGCCGGCGAGGTCACCGCTCACGGTGGCGGAGAGGATGTCGCCCGCCAGGCGGCGCTCCGTGTCCTCGGCGACGCGGCTGCGCAGCAGCTCGAGGGCGACGATGGTCACGGCCTGGTGGAGGGTCAGGCGGTCGAACTCGGACAGGACGCCCGAGTCCTTCGCCGCGAGGAGCCAGGCCTGCGGCACCGGCGCCGACGTCCTGCGGGGCGCCGGTCATCGCGACCGGCAGCGCCATCGCCCGCCCGGCGAACTCGGGGCTCGCCGGGCGTGAACGAGCGGCGCTCGCCGCGGCGCGCGCGTCCGCGGACCACCTCGGCCACGGCGCCTCGACGGCCACGTCCTCGAGCGGCGCGGCGGAACGCCCGGCGCGCGAGCGGCTCGCCGCGGGCGTCGAGGACCACGACGGCGCCGCCGATGAGCGAGGCGAGCGCGCCGGCCACGGCGTCGAGGCCGCGCTCGGACAGCACGAGCCGCTCGAGGCGCTCGTGCGCGGAGATCGAGCGGCGGAGCACCGCGTACTGCTCGTTGACCAGGCGCGAGAAGGCCTGCTCGGTGACCGCGATGAACGGCAGCTCGTAGGGGACCTCGAAGATCGGGAAGCCGCGCTCCTCGGCGACCTCGAGCATCGCCGGCGGCACCGTCTCGTGCGCGAAGCCGGCGCCGAAGCCGAGCCCGGCCAGGTGGTGGTCGGCCAGGCGGTGGACGAAGTCGCGCTGGGTGGCCGCGTCGTGGAGCTGCAGCCCGGTCGTCAGCAGCAGCTCGCCGCCCGACAGCCACGGCGTCGGGTCCTCGAGCTCGGAGATGTGGACCCAGCGGACCGGCGCGTCGAGCGACTCCGCCCCCGCGCGGACGTGCGACGTCGAGGTCGCGGAGCAGCTCGCGGACGGTGAGCATCGGGGTGTGGGCCGCCCGTGACTCAGTGGTGCACACCCGTCGCGCCAAGCTGCGGCACCTCGCCGCTCGGGAGGCGCCGGTGCTCGGCCACGTGCATGCGCTCCGAGGCCTCCTCGAGCACGGGGCGGAGGATCCCGACTCGATCTCGGCGAACTCCTCGGGGCCCGCGATGAGCGGCGGGCGAGAGCTGGATGACCGGGTCGCCGCGGTCGTCGGCGCGGCAGATCAGCCCGCGCTTGTAGAGCTCACCGGAGAGGAAGCCGCGGAGCAGCGTCTCGGACTCGTCGTCGTCGAACGACTCCTTGGTGTCCTGGTCCTTGACGAGCTCGATGGCGTGGAAGTAGCCCGCGCCGCGCACGTCGCCGACGATCGGGATGTCCGCGAGGCCCTCGAGCATCGCGCGGAACTTCGGCTCGTTCTCCCGGACGTGCTCGAGCAGGTTCTCGTGCTCGAAGACGTCGATGTTGGCCATCGAGACCGCGCAGGCGATCGGGTGGCCGGCGAACGTCGAGCCGTGGATGAAGGACTCGGTCCCGTGGCGGAACGGCTCGGCGAGCTGGTCGGAGGCGATCATCGCGCCCATCGGGGCGTACGCGCTCGTGATGCCCTTGGCCGTCGTGATGATGTCCGGCTGGTAGCCGTAGCGCTGGGCGCCGAAGTACTCGCCGAGGCGGCCCCACGAGCAGATGACCTCGTCGGAGATCATGATCACGTCGAACTCGTCGCAGATCTCGCGGATCCGCTGGAAGTAGCCCTCGGGCGGGGTGAAGCAGCCGCCGGCGTTCTGGACGGGCTCCAGGATCACCGCGGCCACGGTCTCGGGGCCCTCGAACTCGATCCTGTCGCGGACGGCCTCGGCGAGGTCCTCGGGGCGCATGTAGTGCGGGCAGCCGGTAGAGGTTCGTGTTCGGGACGTGGCAGGCCGCCCGGCATGGACGGCTCGAACGGCGCCCGGAGCGCCGGTGATGCCCGGTGGCGGCAGGGCGCCCATCGTCGTGCCGTGGTAGGCGATCTCGCGGGCGATGATCTTCGTCTTCTGCGGGTTGCCCGTGACCTTGTGGTACTGGCGCGGCGAGCTTGATCGCGGACTCGACGGCCTCCGAGCCGGAGTTCGTGAAGAAGACGCGGTTGAGGTCGCCGGGGGCGAGGCCGGCGATGCGCGCGGCGAGCTCGATCGACCGCGGGTGCGCGTAGGACCAGTTGGTGAAGAAGTCGAGCTCCTCGGCCTGGTCGGCGCCGGCCTGGGCGACGTCGGCGCGGCCGTGGCCGATGTTCACGCAGAACAGCGAGGAGAGCCCGTCGAAGTAGCGGTTGCCGTGCTCGTCCCAGACGTAGCAGCCCTCGCCGCGCACGATGATCGGGACCTCGTGGTCCTCGTAGGCGCCCATGCGCGTGAAGTGCATCCACAGGTGGCGCTTGGCCAGATCCTGCAGCGTGCCCGTGCCCTGTTCCTTGGTCGCGGCCATGGCCGTTCCCTCCGTCTCGGTTCCGAAGTCCGTACTCCCTTTCGTACAACGGTAGTTCCAGTCCGGCGGACCTGCCAACTCCGCGACGGGTGCGAGCGCCCGGCATCCCGTGCTCCATTCTGGACAACCCGGCGTCTCCTGCGGTCGGTACCGTCGCCCGGGTGCTGAGCCACGAGCGCACCGGGTCGGGGCCGCCGCTCCTGCTGCTGCACGGGGTCGCCATGCGCTGGCAGTGGTGGTCGCCCTGCCTGCCGGCGCTGGCCGCGCGCTTCGACGTGGCCGCCGTGGACTTCCCGGGGTTCGGCGCGTCCCCGGCGCTGGCCGGGGAGCCGACGATCGGACGCGATGACCGACGCGATCGCCGGCTTCGTCGACGAGCTCGGCTGGGAGCGGCCCGCCGTGGCCGGGATCTCGATGGGCGGACTGGTCGCGCTCGAGCTCGCCAAGCGCGGGCGGGTGGCCAGCGCGTGCGCGATCTCCCCCGCCGGCTTCGCGACCGGCTGGGAGCGCACGTGGCTCGACCGGTCGCTGGCGACCACGGGGGCGGCGACCGGGCGCTCGCCCCGATCGCCGGCCGGCGAGGCCGACGAAGCTCGGCCGCGCGGGGGTCTTCGGTCAGGTGGTCGTCCGCCCGGGGCGCATCCCGGCCGACGAGGCCGCCGGCCATCTGCGGGCCGCGGCCGACTGCGACCTCACGCGCACGCGCGCGTACGTGAGGGCCGCCGACTTCTCGGCCGACGCCGGCCTCGCCGCGCCGGCGACGATCGCCTGGGGCACGGGCGACCGGCTGCTCTTCCCCCGCCAGGGGGAACGGGCGCGCGAGCGGCTGCCGGGCGCGGAGCTCGTCCCGCTCGGCGGCTGCGGTCACATCCCGACGTACGACGACCCGGCGCTGGTGGTCGGCGCGGTTTGTCGTTCAGCTCGGTACGTCGGCTGAAGGCTCTGGCCGGGTCCGATCGGCCGGGAAGGCGGCGGGCGCTTGCGCCGCTGGCACGTTCGTTGCGCTCAACGCCACGAACGTTCCACGTGTCGGGTTGTGATCGCTCAGCGAGCAGAAAGCGACATTCGGACGTCGCCTTCCTGGAGCGGATCCGCCGGAGACACGCGGAGCGCCCGCGGGAGAACGGCTACGCCGCGGCGGCGGCCGGCACGGCGCGGACCGGCGCCGGCGTGAGCCAGGCGGCGACGATCACGAGCACGAAGGCCAGCGACTGGAGCGCGATGCCCAGCACGTCCTTCGGCATCGGGTCGCCGAAGACGATGAAGCCGCCGAGGATGCCCGAGACGTTCGCGGCGACGCCGGTGATGGCGATCGTCGGGACGGCCTCGCCGTCCTGCAGGCCGCGGGCCGACGCGTAGAACGCGGCGATCGAGGCGGCGATGGTCAGCACGAGCCAGGGCGAGAGCAGGCCGCCGACGACGCCCTCGGTGCCGACGAGGCCGCTGATGGCCTTGATGGCGACGTCGGAGACGCCGAAGAGGATGCCCGCCGCGCCGCCGAGCATGACGCCGTGGTGGTGGCCCGGGGCGCCCATGCGGGGGCCCATGATCAGCAGGGCGCCGATCGCGATGAAGCCGGCCTCGAAGGCGACCATCCCGGGGACCGAGAAGTGCGAGTGCGAGCCGTGCACGGCCGGGACGGTGATGCCGAGCAGGATCAGGCCCGCGGAGGTCATCGAGAGGCCGGCCCACTGGCGCGGCCCGACGCTGCAGCCGAAGTAGCGCTCGGCCATCACGGCCAGCAGCACGACGCCGCCCGCGAGCACCGTCTGCACGACGGACATCGGGGCGATCGCCAGCGCGGCGGCGTGGAAGACCCAGGCGCCGACGGCGACGGCCATGCCGATCGCGAACCAGCGCGACTTGAAGAGGTTCTTGGCCGACCGCAGCGGGTGGCGGATGTCAACGGTGGGGGCCGCGCAGGCGCCGCGGTGCTTGTACAGGAACGCGAGGTTCGTGACGAGGGCGCAGACGACTGCGAGCAGGATGCCGATGATGAGAGTCATAGGAAGGAGGTACGGGCGAGCGCGAAACGCTTCTGTACGGGTATTCCGCATTTCGGCGTTCCGACACCT
This sequence comes from uncultured Solirubrobacterales bacterium, assembly GCA_963737395.1. Taxonomy (GTDB): domain Bacteria; phylum Actinomycetota; class Thermoleophilia; order Solirubrobacterales; family Solirubrobacteraceae; genus JBBQAA01. The sequence continues at coordinate 7,371 of CAVTSQ010000013.1, forward strand.
GGGCTTGATCCCCTGCCCAGAGCGAACCAGGGTAGCGGCGACAGATAAAGGCAGACTTGTGTCGTGGCCCACACGAAAGTGCCAGGAAATACGGGGGTTCCGGTCGTCCTCATCGACGTCGACGGGGTCCTGTCGCTGTATGGACGCGACCTGGACACCCGTCGCGGCGGACGCTGGCTCAACGTCGACGGCATCCTGCACTTCCTTTCGGAACCGGCGGCCGCGCCCCTGCTTCGACTCGCGACGGATTTCGACTGCGTGTGGTGCACGGGGTGGGAGGACCGGGCCGAGGAGTACCTGCGCCCGCACTACGCGCTGCCGCGCCGGCTGACCCATCTGACGTTCCCCGCGGCGCCCGCGGGCGCCCACTGGAAGCTCGGGGCGATCGACGCCGCGCTCGGGCCCGACCGGCCGTTGGCCTGGATCGACGACACGCATGACGACTCCTGCCGCGCCTGGGCGCGCGAGCGCCCCGGCCCGGCGCTGCTGGTGGGAACCGACCCGGCCGTCGGGTTGCGCGACGAGCACGCCGAGGCGATCGCGGCGTGGGCCGGGGAGCTCGCGGCCGCGGACGACCCGCGCCGCACCGGTTAGGGTCCGAGCCGTGCGGCTGCCTCCCGGCGCGCGTGTGGCGGTGATCGGCGCCGGCCCCGGCGGGCTGGCGGCCGCGAAGCACGCGCTCGAGGCGGGGTTCGAGGTGACCGTCTTCGAGGCCGGCGACGACCTCGGCGGCCAGTGGCACACGACGGCCGGGCACAGCGGCGTGTGGCCGGACATGCACACGAACACGAGCCGCGCGATGACGGCGTTCTCCGACCGCCCGGCGCCGGACGATCACCCGCTCCACCCCGCCGCCACGCAGATCCACGCCTACCTGCGCGACTACGCCGAGCGCGCCGGCGTGACCCCCCGCATCCGGTTCGGCGCGCGCGTGGGGAACCTGATCGAGGTTGCGCCGGGCTGGCGCGTCGACGGCGAGCCCTTCGACGCCGTGGTGATCGCGTCGGGACGGTTCCGGCGCCCGGTCGTGCCGGCCGGGCTCGACGCGTTCTCCGGCGAGCTGCTCCACGCCTACGACTACCCCGGCCACGAGCACTTCCGCGACCGGCGCACGCTCGTCTACGGCAACGGCGTGAGCGGGCTCGAGATCGCGGCCGACGTGGCCCGGGCGGCGCCGGTGGTCTCCGCGTTCCGCAAGCCGCGCTACGTGATCCAGAAGGTGGTCGACGGGGTCTCGTCGGACTGGCAGTGGTACACGATGGCCGGCGCGCTCGAGCGGCGCTCGTTGTCCCGGGAGGAGTTCGGCCGGCGGCTGCGCGAGCGGGTGCTCCGCGTGGCCGGCGATCCCGCCGCGTTCGGCGCCCCCGAGCCGGACCCCGACATCCTCGTGGCCGGCGTCTCGCTGTGCCAGGGCTACCTCTCGCTGATCGCCGAGGGCCGGATCGTGCCGCGGCCGGGGATCGCGGAGGTCGCCGGGCGCCGGGTGACCTTCACCGACGGGGCGACGGAGGACCTCGACGCGGTGATCTGCGCGACCGGGTACGCGCTCGACCTCCCCTACCTCGACCCGGCCGTCGCCCGCCTGCTCGGCCCCGGCCCGACGCTCTACGGGCAGACCCTGCATCCCGACCTGCCGACCCTCGGGGTCGTCGGCCAGTTCCTCCTCCAGGGGCCCTACCTCCCGCTGCTCGAGCTGCAGGCGCGCTGGATCGTCGGGCTCTGGGCGGGCGACGTCGCGCCGCCGCCCGAGGCGGCGATGCGCGCGGCGATGGCCGTGCCGCGCGCGCCGATCGAGTCGCACAACGCGCTGGCGCTCGAGCTCGCCGAGGGCATCGGCGTCGCGCCCGACGTCCGCGCGCGGCCGGAGCTCGCCGAGCCGCTGCTCTTCGGGCCGATGCTGCCGCCGCGCTACCGGCTCGACGGCCCCGGCGCGCGGCCCGACGCCGGCGCGCGCTTCGCCGCGCAGCTCGCCGCCTCGCCGCGGGCGGCGGTGACGGCAGCCGACGTCGCGGGCCTCGGCGAGCTCGGGTTCGCGGACGTCGCGGACGGCCTGCCGGCGCCGGCGGCCCGACCCGGCTGATCCCGGCGGCGGCTCAGCCCTCGGCGGGCGTGTCCGAGACCTGACGGCGATCCCCCTCATTTCCACGCGGGTCCCGGGCGATGAGAGAGACATGAAGAGAACCCTGCTGGCCGTGGCGGCGATCGTCGCCCTGGCCCTCCCCGCCGCGGCGTTCGCGGCCATCAAGAACGGCACCTACAAGGCCCCCAAGCACGGGGTCCAGAGCGGTTACGACCTGAAGTTCAAGGTCAAGAACGGCAAGATCACCAAGCTCGTCGCCCACGTGCTCGAGTACTGCGACGGCTCGTCCTCCTCCGACACGACGACGATCGCGCCCGACTCCGCCTGGAAGATCTCGAAGAAGGGCACCTTCAAGGGCCGCCACAAGGAGAAGTACAAGTCCCTGACCCTCTACTACACGCTCGAGGGGAAGATCACGAAGTCCAAGGCCGTCGGCAAGGTGCGCGCCGAGTCGGTCGTCGCCGGCTCGGTCTGCGACACCCACAAGCTCAAGTTCACGGCCAAGCGCCGGTAGGCCCGTCGACGACGAAGGGCCCGGCCGCAGTGGCCGGGCCCTTCGCGTGACGTGTGGCGGACGCCTACTCCTCGTCGGGAACGTCGAGCTCGGCGAGCTCCTCGGCGAACCCGCTCGAGGACCCGCCGTCCCCGGCGCCGATGCGCTCGAGGTCGGAGATGTCCTGGTCGAGCGTGGAGCCGAAGCCCGAGTCGCCGTTGCCCAGGCCGAGGTCCGAGAGGTCCTCGCCGTCGAGCAGGCCGACGTCGTCGAGTCCGCGGGGCAGCGGCTCGGCGGGCTCGATCTGGATCCGGCGGTACGTCTTGAGCCCGGTCGCGGCCGGGATCAGCTTGCCGATGATCACGTTCTCCTTGAGCCCGTTGAGCGAGTCCTTCTTGCCCTCGAGCGCGGCGTCGGTGAGCACCTTGGTCGTCTCCTGGAAGGAGGCGGCCGAGAGGAACGACTCCGTGTTCAGCGAGGCCTTCGTGATGCCGAGGATGATCTCCTCGTACTGCGCGGTCTCGCCGCCGTCGGCCTCGACCTGCGCGTTGACCTCGGCCAACTCGTAGCGGTCGATGAACGAGCCCGGCAGGTAGTCCGTGTCGCCCTTCTGGTCGACGCGGACCTTCTTCATCATCTGCCGGACGATCAGCTCGACGTGCTTGTCGTTGATGTCCACGCCCTGGGACTTGTAGACCTCCTGGACCTCCTTGACGAGGTACAGCTCGGTCTCGGTCCGGCCGCGGATGGCCAGCAGCTCGTGCGGGTACAGCGACCCCTCGTTGAGCTGCGTGCCCGCCTCGACCTGCTGGCCGGTCTCGACGAAGAGACGCGTGCGCAGCGGGAACGTGTTGCGGTGCTCGTCGCCGGCGTCGTCGGTGATGACGACCGTGCAGCTGCTTCTCGGTCCGCTCGATGGCCACGGTGCCCGCGACCTCGGTGATCTTGGCCAGGCCCTTCGGCTTGCGGGCCTCGAACAGCTCGACGACGCGCGGCAGGCCGTGCGTGATGTCCGCGCCGGCGACTCCGCCGGTGTGGAACGTCCGCATGGTCAGCTGCGTGCCCGGCTCGCCGATCGACTGCGCCGCGACGATGCCGACGGCGTCGCCGATCTGGGTCAGCTTGCCGGTGGCCATCGAGATGCCGTAGCAGGCCTGGCACACGCCGGTCTCGGCGCGGCACTTGAGCACGGAACGGACCGGGATCAGCGTCGACTCGTCGGCCGCCGCCGTCAGCTGCGCGAGCACCTCGCGGGTCGATCACGTCGCCGGCGTCGGCGATGACCTCGCCGCCCTCGCCCGGAACCGGCCCCGCCGCGACGCGGCCGAGCAGGTTGTCGTTCGGGCCGCCGGAGATCAGCGCCTTGAGCTCGACGAGCTCCTCGGTGCCGCAGTCCTCGACGCGGATGATCACGTCCTGGGAGACGTCGACCAGGCGCCGGGTGAGGTAGCCCGAGTCCGCCGTGCGCAGCGCGGTGTCCGCGAGGCCCTTGCGGGCGCCGTGGGTCGAGATGAAGTACTCGAGGACCGACAGGCCTTCCTTGAAGTTGGCCTTGATCGGGCGCTCGATGATCTCGCCCTTCGGGTTGGCCATCAGGCCGCGCATGCCGGCGAGCTGACGGATCTGCTTGAACGAGCCTCGGGCCCCGGAGTTGGCCATCATGAAGATGGGGTTCAGGGGATCGAGGTTGTCGAGCATCGCCGTCTCGACGTCGTCGGTGGCCTGGTTCCACAGGGCGGTGATCGCCTCGTGGCGGTCCTCCATGGTGCGCAGGCCCATGTCGTACTCGTCCTGGATCGCCGAGACCTGCTCGTCGAACGAGGCCAGGATCTCCGGCTTGCTCGGCGGCACGACCACGTCGTTCTTGGAGACGGTGATGCCGGCCTGCGTCGCGTAGTGGAACCCGAGGTCCTTGAACGCGTCGAGGACCTGCGAGACCGCGGCGGCGCCGTAGGCCTGGACCAGGACGTCGATCGTGGCCGTCAGGTCGCGCTTGCGCATCGGGCGGTTGACGAACGCGTAGCTCGTCGGCTCGAAGTCCTCACCCAGCGCGGCCTCGAGGGCGCGGCGGATGCGGTCGTTGTAGATGACGCGCCCGACCGTCGTGAGCACGTGCGCGTCCTGGACGGACGAGCGGTACTCGACGATGTCGTGCAGGTCGACGACGCTTGTTCTCGTAGGCCCACTCGGCCTCCTGCGCCGTGCGGAACACGTGCGGCCGGGGGTCGTGCTTGGCCGGGTCGATCGCGTCGAGCTCCTCCGGCTCCGGCCCGTAGGTCAGGTAGAACGCCCCGAGGACCATGTCCTGGGTCGGGGTGGCCAGCGGCGCCCCGTGCGCCGGCGACAGGATGTTGTTCGCCGACAGCATGAGGATCCGCGCCTCGGCCTGGGCCTCGGCCGACAGCGGCAGGTGGACCGCCATCTGGTCGCCGTCGAAGTCCGCGTTGAACGCGTGGCAGACGAGCGGGTGGACCTGGATCGCCTTGCCCTCGACGAGCACGGGCTCGAAGGCCTGGATGCCCAGGCGGTGGAGCGTCGGCGCGCGGTTGAGCAGGACGGGGTGCTCGTGGATGACCTCGTCGAGGACGTCCCACACCTCGGGGATCATCGAGTCGACCATCTTCTTGGCCGCCTTGATGTTCTGCGCGTCCTTGCGCTCGACGAGCCGGGCCATGATGAACGGCTTGAACAGCTCGAGCGCCATCAGCTTCGGCAGGCCGCACTGGTGCAGGCGCAGCGACGGGCCCGACACGATCACCGATCGGCCGGAGTAGTCGACGCGCTTGCCGAGCAGGTTCTGGCGGAACCGGCCCTGCTTGCCCTTGAGCATGTCCGAGAGCGACTTGAGCGGGCGGTTGCCCGGGCCCGTGACGGGCCGGCCGCGGCGGCCGTTGTCGAACAGCGCGTCGACGGCCTCCTGCAGCATGCGCTTCTCGTTGTTGACGATGATCTCCGGCGCGCCGAGGTCGAGCAGCCGCTTGAGGCGGTTGTTCCTGTTGATGACGCGGCGGTAGAGGTCGTTGAGGTCGGAGGTCGCGAAGCGGCCGCCGTCGAGCTGCACCATCGGGCGCAGCTCCGGCGGGATCACCGGCACGGCCTCGAGCACCATCATGTCCGGCTTGTTGCCGGACTGGATGAAGGCCGAGACGACCTTCAGGCGCTTGACCGCGCGGGCCTGCTTCTGGCCCTTGCCCGTCTTGACCTGATCCTCGAGCTCGGTCTTCTCCGCGTCGAGGTCGACCTGCTCGAGCAGGTCGCGGATCGACTCGGCACCCATGCCGCCGCGGAAGTACTCGCCGAAGCCGTACGGGCTGCCGAAGCGGTCCTTGAGCTCGCGGAAGAGCGACTCGTCGCCGACGATCTGCTTGGGCTCCATCGACTGGAAGACCTCCCACACCTGACGCATGCGCTCGGCCGCGTCCTCGATGTAGGCCTCGGTGTCGTCCATGTCGGCCTGGAAGGTCTTGCGCAGCTCCTTGAGGAGCTTCTCGCGCTCGGCGTCGTCGAGCTTCTTGATGTCGACGTCGAGACCCTCGGACCAGAGGTAGTCCTCGCCCGAGAAGCCGGACTCCTTGGCGGTTGACAGATACTCCTCGCGGCGCTCGAGCGACTCCTTGAGCTCGAGCAGGCGCTCCTCCTTCTCGGAGGCGTAGGAGTCGAGGACCTCGTTGACCTGGACCTGGAGCTCGTCCAGGTCCGCGGCACGGGCCTCGTCGTCGACCCACGTGATGATGGAGGCGGCGAAGTAGAGGACCTTCTCGAGCTCCTTGGGAGCCATGTCGAGCAGGTAGCCGATGCGCGACGGCACGCCCTTGAAGAACCAGATGTGGCTCACGGGGGCGGCGAGGTCGATGTGGCCCATGCGCTCACGGCGCACCTTGGACCGCGTGACCTCCACGCCGCAGCGCTCGCAGACGATGCCCTTGTAGCGCACGCGCTTGTACTTGCCGCAGTAGCACTCCCAGTCCTTGGTCGGACCGAAGATGCGCTCGCAGAAGAGCCCGTCCTTCTCGGGCTTGAGCGTGCGGTAGTTGATCGTCTCGGGCTTCGTGACCTCCCCCGAGCTCCAGCCGCGGATCTGCTTGCTGGACGCGAGGGCGATCTCGATGGCGTCGAAGTTGTTGATGTCGATCAAGAGATTCCTTTACGTCGAAAAGTGGTGGGGGTTAGGCGGGACGGGCGCCTCTATCCGTCCTGCGCCCCCTCCACGTACGGGTCGTCGTGGGTCGCCAGGTCCTCGGTGGCGACCTCCTCGCTGGTCTTGAGCGACGGGTCGATCGTCGTCTCGGCCTCCTCGGGGGCCACGCCCTCCTCGTCGGCGGTGTCGACGCGCTCCTCCTGCTCGTCGGCGGCCTCGGGCTGGTCGGTCTCCTCCGCGTCCTCCTCGGGCGCGCCGGCGCGGACGCCGGAGAGATCGATGCCGAGCTCCTCGGCGGCGCGCAGCAGGTCGTCGTCCTCGTCGCCCATCTCCGCGGGCTCGCCCTCCTCGGAGACGACGTTGACGTCGAGCGCCAGCGACTGCATCTCCTTGAGCAGGACCTTGAACGACTCGGGGATGCTCGGCTCGGCGATGTTCTCGCCCTTGACGATGGCCTCGTAGGCCTTCACGCGCCCGACGGTGTCGTCGGACTTGATCGTGAGCATCTCCTGCAGCGTGTACGCGGCGCCGTAGGCCTCCAGGGCCCAGACCTCCATCTCGCCGAAGCGCTGGCCACCGAACTGGGCCTTGCCGCCCAGCGGCTGCTGGGTGACCAGGGAGTAGGGGCCGGTGCTCCGGGCGTGGATCTTGTCGTCCACGAGGTGGAGCAGCTTGAGGATGTACATGTAGCCGACGGTGACCATCTGCTCGAACGGCTCGCCGGTGCGGCCGTTGTAGAGCTGGAACTTGCCGGAGGCCTGCTCGCCGGGCGGCCCTTGGGGTCGCCGTCCATCTTGATCTTCCCGCCGGCGGCGGTGTGGGCCTTCTGCCACTCGACGAGCGCCGTGTCGACGTCCTCGACGGTGGCGCCGTCGAAGACCGGCGTGGACACGTAGACGCGCCCCCACTTGGCCTGCGACGAGTTCTCCGTCTTGGTGCCGTTGCGGTTCTTGACCGCCTCCTTGTAGGCGGCGGTGTCGTCGTCGTACCAGCCCTGCGCGGCGGCCCACCCGAGGTGGGTCTCGAGGATCTGGCCGAGGTTCATGCGGCTCGGCACGCCGAGCGGGTTGAGGATCACGTCGACGGGGGTGCCGTCCTCGAGGAAGGGCATGTCCTCCTCGTCGACGATCTTCGAGATGACGCCCTTGTTGCCGTGGCGCCCGGCGAGCTTGTCGCCCTCGGGGATCTTGCGCTTCTTGGCCACGAACACGCGCACGAGGT
>CAVTSQ010000014.1:0-184473 GCA_963737395.1 uncultured Solirubrobacterales bacterium
AAGAGGAGCTCGTAGAGGTCGGGGTAGTCGGTCAACGGGACGGCCCCGGGATCGACGAAGCGCTGCAGCGCGAGGCCGACGTCGAGGGCGATCATCGCGCTGGCCAGCGTGCGCGGCGGGACGGGCGGTGCCGTCCCCGCGGCCTCGAAGTCCCGGGAGATCCGCTCGGCGGTCGACTCCCGGTTCGCGCTCCAGAAGCCGGCCGCGATCGCCCGGAAGCTCTCGTCGCGGCTCGAGTGGGCCAGCAGCTCGAGCCAGAGCCGGAACAGCCAGCTGCCACTCGGGTCGGCCTGGATCGCGGCCAACTGCTCCCCGACCTCACGCAGCGAAGGCGCCTCCGGCTCCGCCGACTGCTCCACCATCTCCGCGTACACCGCGTAGACGCGCTCCTGCAGCAGCTCGGCGAAGAGCTCCTCGCGCGTGGCGAAGTTCGAGTAGAAGGCTCCGCGGGTGTATCCGGCGCGCTCTGCGATGTGCTCGACGCTCGCGCCCTGGAAGCCGCGCTCGACGAACACCTCGGCCGCGGCGTCGAGCAGTGCCCGGCGCGTTCGCGCCTGCTTCTCAGCCCGGGTCAGGCGGGCAGACGCCATCAGGTCGGTGTTGCATACACAGAGTGTATCGGATACAGTCTTGTATGTGACTTCGCTCGGGGTTCGCAAGGCGCTCATCGTGACGGCGATGTTCGTCGGCGCGCTGGCCATGTGGACGGTCAACCCGCTGTTCTGGCTGTGGCTCACCGCTCGGCTCGAGTCCGGCAGCAGCAGCCCGTCGATGGGACCGTACGGGCTTCTCCTCGCCGGCATCGTCGCGACGTGCGTGGCGCTCGGGAAGCTCGTCTCCTCGCTCAACCGTCTGTATGCACGCATCACGGGCACGACGCCGACCGTCCGGGTGATCCTGCCGGTCCGGCGCAGCCTGCGCGGCGGACGCAGCCAGGGCCGCGAGACCGACGGCCGGCTGCCCGTCAGCATCCTCGACTTCGTGATGGTGGCGAGCGTCATCGTCGCGGTGATCGCCTTCGCGGCCTGGATGGGGATCACCAACCCCACCCCGCCGAACATCGGCGGCCCGGGCCCGGCCAAGTCGCCCTGACGAGCGACCATCTCGCCGCCGCTAGCCGGTCACGGGAGCGTTCTTGAGCGTCGAGACGCGAACGGCGGTGATCTTCGTGCTCGACGCCTTGCGTGGCGAACGGGAGCAGCGCGGCGGCACCGGCCTCGCTGTTTCCGACCCGCCCTGATCCAGCGGCGCTCGATACATCTCGCGTAGGCTTTGGCCGGCCGTGATCGAGCTCGACTTCGAACCCGCCGACGTCGCGACGATCCACTTCGCGGTCAGCCCGCTCCACGAGACGATCGTGAGCCTGGGCCGCAGGTTCGCGTCGCCGCCGGGCCGGGCCGAACCGGGGCATCTGCGGACGCTGCGACTGGTCCTCGCTTCGGGCATGAGGTCTCCCGACTTCCTGACCTCGCCTCCGATCTCGGCGGCACCGACGATCGCCGCGGAGCTCGCCGCGGCGGCGAAGACCGACCCCGAGATCGTCGTGCGCGACTGCCTGGCGGTGCACGAGACCGACGCCGTCCCCGAGGCCCTCACGCAGGCCCTCGACGACCCGGAGCGGTTCCTCGCCGACGTCCTCCGCGCGCTCGAAGCATTCTGGGACGAGACCATGGCGCCGCGATGGTCGCGCGCGCAGTCGCTCCTGCAGGCCGATGTCGTCTACCGCGCCAAGCAGCTCACCGACGGTGGGCTGCAGCGGATGTTCGGCGATCTCAGCGATCACGTCGAATGGAGGGACGGCCGGCTCCAGGTCACGAACGGTGCCGATCCACGTCCAGGCCTCGCTCGAGGGGCGGGGACTGCCGCTCATCCCGTCCCTGCTCGCGCCGGCGCCGATGGTGAACATCGATCCCGCCCGGCCTCCGATCATCATCTACCCGGCCCGCGGCGCGGCGGTCGCGCCGCCACCGACGGCGAGCGCCGTCCCCGAGCTGCTGGGCCGCGGACGCGCGCGGGTTCTCGCGGCGCTCGGCGAGCCCCAGAGCACCTTGCAGCTCGCGGCCATGCTCGAGTTGACGCCCGCGGCCGTCTCACACCACCTCGGCGTCCTCCACCGCGCGGGATTGGTGCACCGCTCGCGTCGCGGGCGTTGGGTCCTCTACTCCAAGACGACCCTCGCGGATGACCTGCACGCGGCCTCGAACGGCCGGAGTGCGGAAGGAAATTCGACGAGCACCTAATTCATTGCGCAGTCGGGGAGGGCGTCGCACGATGCCCTCGTTCGAGTGCTCGGTCCAGCCACACATCGTTGCCGTTCGCCCTAGCGCACGTCGGTCGCAGGACGTGCATCGCCTCTGAGGAGGGCGATCCGTGAGGGATACATCGCAACGAAAGGACGCATCATGAAGCTAGGTCGCTACGGGCGAAGCTCGCTGCTTCCCCTGGGTGTCATGGCCGCGGTCGCCATCGGCGGTTGCGGCGGGAGCAGCTCGTCGTCGAGCTCGGCCGGCTCGGGGCAGACGGGCGTCGAGCAGGGCCAGCAGCGCGGCGGGACGCTCAGGGAGGTGGCCAACTCGGACTTCGACAACATCGACCCGGGGATCGCCTACTACCAGTTCTCCTACGAGTTCCTGACGTCGACGGACCGCAGCCTGCTGCAGTACAAGCCGAACATCGTCGACCACCCGTCGCCGGACCTCGCCGCCGCGCAGCCGAAGATCTCGGCCGACGGCAAGACCGTCGTGGTCAAGCTCAAGCACGGCGTCCGGTTCTCGCCGCCGGTCAACCGCGAGGTCACCTCGGCCGACGTCAAGTACGCCATCGAGCGTGGCTTCACCAAGCAGGTCACCAACAGCTACGCGGGGACGTACTTCGGCGACCTCGTCGGGGCTCCGACCCCGGGGGCCGGGAACTACAAGCCCATTCCCGGCATCGAGACGCCGAGCAAGGACGAGCTCATCTTCAAGCTCACCAAGCCGGTCGGGCGGACCATGGTCGACGCGTTCGTCCTGCCGCTCACCGCGCCCGTGCCCAAGGAGTACGCCCGCAAGTACGACGAGAAGCTGCCGTCGCAGTACGGCACGCATCAGGTCGCCACTGGCCCCTACATGTTCGCCAACGACAAGGCGGGCAAGATCGACTACCGGCCGGGCAAGGGCTTCACGATGGTCCGCAACCCGAACTGGAAGCGCTCGACCGACTGGCGCCCGGCCTACGTCAACCGCGTCGAGGCCACACTCGGCGTCGATCCGACGGTCGCCGGCCGCCAGATCCTCGACGGCCAGAACATGGTGTCGGCCGACACGCCGCCCGCGACCATCGTGCGGCTGGGCGCGACGCATTTCCCCAAGCAGATCAGCTTCACCGCCGGCCAGGGGAACCGCTATGTGGCGCTCAACAACTCCAAGCCGCCGTTCAACAACGTGAACCTCCGGCGGGCCGTGTACGCGGCGATCGACCGCACGGCGCTCCAGAAGACGCGTGGCGGGCGAGTCACGGGTGACATCGCGACGCACTTCATCCAGCCCGGCCTGCCGGGGTACGAGGAGGCGGGCGGCGCCAAGGGGCCGCAGTACGACTTCAACAAGAGCCTCACCGGCGACCTCGCGGTGGCCAGGAAGTACCTGAAGAAGGGTGGCTTCAAGAAGGGCACGCCGGTGGTGATGGTCGGCGACAACGAGGCTCCCGCGGACAAGACCGCGCAGGTCGTGCTCAGCGCCGTGCAGTCGCTCGGGTTCAAGGTGAACTTCAAGAGCGTGGAGCACAGCACGATGTACACGAGCTTCTGCCAGGTTCCGGCCAAGAAGGTCGACATCTGCCCCAACGTCGGCTGGGTCAAGGACTTCAACGACCCGGCGTCGATGTTCCAGGTGCCGTTCTACGGGCCGTCGATCTCGCAGGACAACAACTCCAATTTCTCGCAGCTCAACGACCCGAAGGTCAACAGGATGATCGCCAAGGCCGGCACGATCACCGACCCTGCCGCTCGCGCCAAGGCGTGGGGCGACGTCGACGATGCGGTCGTCGGGACCGCGGCGGCCGTGCCGTGGTTCTGGGACAAGCAGCCGAACGTCGAGTCCAAGAACGTCAAGGGCGTGATCGACCGCTGGAACGCGAGCTACAACGTCGCGTTCACGTCGGTGAAGTAACCGCGACGCTCCCGAGCGGGCGTCCTCGACACCGAGGGCGCCCGCTCCGGGTCGCCGGATGACGATCGAAAGGACGTCCACTGACTGACGAGACCACAGCACCCGAGCGCTGGCCGCGGTACCGCTTCATCACGGGCACCGACGACGACGTCTTCTGCAACCGCGTCTCGGCCGCGCTCGTCCTCGGCTATCGCCTCTACGGGCAGCCGTGCCTGGCGGCGGCCGCGGGTTCCGGGACCGTCGTGGGCCAAGCCCTCCTGTGGCCCGAGGAACGCGGCGAGCCGCCGCTGCGTGAGCCGGCGCGACCCTCCTGATCCCGGGCTAGTCGTAGGCCAGCGCGAGCTCGTCGCTGCGGTTGCCCCACCGAAGCTGCATGCGCCAGCAACCCCTGCTCGGAACGTCGACGTACGACGGCCCGGGTCCGAACGGGATGGTCTTCGAGACGACGCGACCCGCGGGTCCGCCGTCGTGGAGCCGCCGCGCGCGGATCCGCAACGGTGACGCGGAGAGCGAGGGCCTTCTCGCCACCCAGAGGATCTTGTTGGCATGACGGCGCGCCGGCGGTGAGCGGAGGTGAGCGAACAGGATCGCGACGATCTCGTGCTTGCGGCCGACCACGTTGGCGATCCGCGGGCGCGGTTCCGAGAAGCCCGCCCGCGCCCAGGCGGGAAGGACGTCCTGGTCGACCGGCGATCGGCAGGCCGTCAGCTCCACCGCCGTGTGCAGGCGGGCGCTGGAGATCCCGCCCGCCGCCCCGAGCACCCCGAGGCCGATGACGGCCAGCACGGCCAACAGGCCGCCCGCCAGCGGTAGGACAACGCGAGGCATCGGCACGCCAAATGTATCTCCGTTCGATATGAACAGGAGTGGACGGGGGCCGATCATATCTATCGAAGCTCGATATAGTTTGGCTCCCCCCGCGGGCCGGCCGCGGTCATGGCCGATCCTCCCCTGGCTCCCAGGTGCGGTCCAGCCGCTCGAGTCGCGCGATATGGCTGTCCTGCGACCATTGCCTGGACCCGCGGGGGGTTCTCTGGATCATGCCAGCGCGGACGCAGCGAAACCAAACGCACGTGCGACCGCGGCGTCAAGCCGCGGGCCGGCGTTCGCGACCGGCGGGGCCGTGGAGCTGGCCCGCGATCGCGGTCCCCGCCGCTCTCAGCGTGCTCCTCGTCGCGTTCGCGAGCCGGTACGGCTACCACCGCGACGAGCTGTACTTCATCGCCGCGGGCCGGCATCTCGCGTGGAGCTATCCCGACCAGGGACCCGTGACGCCGCTCATCGCTCGCGCGATGACGTGGCTGGCGCCGGACTCTCTCACGGCGCTGCGGCTGCCCTCGGCCGTGATGGCGGGCGGCGTGGCGCTGTGCGCGAGTGCGATCGCGCGAGAGCTCGCCGGCTCCCGGCGCGCGGTCGTGCTCGCGGGGGCCTGCACGGCCGTGGCCTCGGTCGTGATGGTCACGGGCCATCTCCTGAGCACGACGACGTTCGACCTGCTCGCCTGGGCGGTGCTGTCGTGGCTGATCGTGCGGATCCTCCGGACCGAGGACTCCCGGCTGTGGCTGTGGGCCGGTCTCGTCACCGGCGTCGCGCTGCTCAACAAGCCGCTCATCGCCTTCTACGTCGCGGCGCTCGGGGTGTCGCTGATGCTGCTCGGGCCCCGCCGGCTCGCTGACGAACCGCTGGCTCTGGGCGGGCGCCGGGATCGCCGCTCCTGCTCTGGCTCTCCGTGGCTGGTCTGGCAAGCGGCCCACGGCTGGCCTCAGCTGACGGTGTCCTCGGCGCTCGCGCACGGAGGCTCGGCGAGCTCACAACCCCGCTGGGCGCTCCTCCCCTTCCAGTTCCTGCTCGTCAGCCCCGTGCTCGCCCCGGTCTGGATCGCCGGCCTCGTCGGCGCGCTGCGGCGACCGGAATGGCGGGCCTACCGGTTTCTCGGCGGCGCGTGGTTCGTCCTCGTGCTGCTCTTCCTGATCACGGGAGGCAAGCCGTACTACCTCGCCGGCATGTTCCCGCTGCTGCTCGCCTTCGGAGCGGTGGAGGTCGACGGCTGGCTCGCGCGCGGCAGGCGCCGCCTGCGCTCGGGACTCGTCCTCGCGGCGATCGCCTCGAGCGCGTGCGTCTCGGCGGTGATCGCCCTCCCGGTGTTGCCGGCCCACGACGCCGGCCCGGTGATCGCGGTCAACCCCGACGCCGGGGAGACGATCGGCTGGCCGGAGCTGTCGCGCACCGTCGCCCGGGTCTACCGGCAGGCGGGCGGCCACGGGGTGGTCTTCACGGAGAACTACGGCGAGGCGGGCGCCGTCGACCGCTTCGGCGGACCGCTGGGGCTTCCGACGGCCTCCAGCGGTCACAACGCGCTTCGCCGAATGGGGTCCGCCACCCGATCGCGCCGCCCCGGTGATCCTCGTGGGCCTGTCGGAGACCACGGCGAGCGCGGACTTCGCCGGCTGCCGGCTCGCCGCTCGGATCGACAACGGCGCCCGCGTCGACAACGACGAGCGCGGGGCCTCGGTGCGGGTGTGCCGGCGGCCACGCAGCCGCTGGTCGCAGCTCTGGCCGCGCCTTCGTCACCTCGGATAGCTCGTCGCGGTCACCAGCGTGCCGAGGTGCGCGCCGCGATCAGTCCCTGCGGGCGCAGCACGACGGTCAGGACGATCAGCACGCCGTAGACCCCCGAGGTGACCGTCGCCGGATCGAAGGACACGCCCAGGGCGCCGGGGACCGAGTGCAGGACGTCAGGCAGGAGGTAGTTGTTGATCACCGAGAGCAGCACGGCTCCGACCATCACGCCCGGGATCGAGCCGAGGCCTCCGACGACGACCATCCCGAGCACGAGGACCGAGAACGAGACGGTGAACCGCCGGGCATCGGCGACCGTGAGGTAGGAGGCGAGGAACGCTCCGGCGGCCCCGCCACAGGCGGCCCCGGTGGCGTAGGCGAGCAGCTTGGCCCGAGCCACGGGCACGCCGGCGACCGCCGCCGCCTCCTCGTCCTCGCGAAGCGCGATCCACGCCCGTCCGATGCGCGAGTCGCGCAGGCGCACGTTGACGACGAGCACGATCGCGACGAGTGCGAGCGAGAACCAGTACCACGGCCGCAGATCCACGACGCCGAACGGGTGCAGCAGCGGCAGGTCGATCGGATCGATCGGGCCGACGGCGTTGGGCCCTCGCGTGAGGGTGCCGCCGAAGATGTGGATCTCGTCCCCATTGGCGGCCAGGCGGCCGAGGATCTCGCCGAAGGCCAGCGTGACCACGGCGATGTAGTCGCCGCGCAGCCGCAACGTCGGAGCACCGATGACGGCTCCGCCCAGCGCGGAGACCGCGGCGGCGGCGAGCAGCACGAGCACGAGGTTGAGGTGCAGCCCCGGCACGTGCGCGACCGAGCTTCCGGCGAGCACGGCGACCCCGTGTCCATTGCCCGCGCCGACCCAGTAGCTCGACGCGAGGTAGGCCGCGGTGTAGGAGCCGAGGGCGTAGAACGCGACGTAGCCCAGGTCCAGGAGCCCGGCGAACCCGACCACGATGTTCAGCCCGAGCGCCATCACGACGTAGACGCTCGCGAGCACGAGGTTGTTCATCGCGTCGCCGCTCGGGTTCACCGCCAGCGGGAGGACGGCGACGACCGCAAACGCCGTCACCGTCAGGAGCCGCTGCGAGCCCGTCATCCGCGTGCCGATGCTACTACGTTGTATCGATGCTAGATACAACTCGACCGCTTGCGGACGATGTCCGGCCGATCGGCCGGAGCGCGACCCTCAACCGCTACGAGGTCGCCACGGCTCGTCCTGGTGCGTGAGCCAGACCAGCTCGGGGTCGAGCGCGCGCACCGCCCGCTGGCCGTCGGTGCTCGGCTCGTCGAGCTCGTCGAACGACACCGCCACGTCTCCGCCCACGATGCGCGGGCGCCCGCCGTTCGCGACGACGACCATCTGCGAGCCGCGGGTGTGGCCCGGCGCCGGGACGAGGCGGACCCCGGGCAGCAACTCGAGCTCGCCGTCGATCGGCACGTACTCCACCCCCGGGGCGTCGACCCATTCGGGGATCGTGTAGTTCTCGCCGCGGGCGTCGTCGAGCTCCTGGCGCTGGACGTAGAACGGCTTGCCGGCGAGGAGGTGGTTCCCGCCGCAGTGGTCGAAGTGCAGGTGGGTGTTGACGACGATGTCGATGCCGGCGAGGTCGACGTCGTGCTCGGTCAACGGGGTGAGACGGGGATCCATGTCGTCGACCGCCGGGTGCAGGTCGGTCATGCCGGTGTCGACCAGCACGCGCGCGTCGGGGTGGTCGATGACGTGCACGTGGACGGGCATCCGCTCGTCCTCGGCGAGCAGGTCGGCGACGCGGACGGGCGTGATGGTGATCGGGGAGGCGTTCATCGTTCCCAGCGTCCCAGCGATCGGTACCCGTGAGAAGTACCGTTTCCGCGATGTCTGCGAGGACCAATCCGTCACCGGTGTCGGTCCTGGCCATCGATCTGGACCGCGAGGCGGGCGATGCCCTGCACCGGCAGATCGAGACCTCGCTGCGCGACCGGATCCGCTCCGGTGCCCTGCCCGCGGGCGTCGCGCTGCCGGCCAGCCGGGTGCTCGCCGGCGAGCTCGGCGTGTCCCGGGGCGTCGTGGTCGAGGCCTACGCGCAGCTCGTGGCCGAGGGCTACCTCACCAGCCGCAGCGGCAGCTACACCCAGGTGGCGCCGCGCGCGGCCGCGGTCTCGCCGCCGGCCACCGCGCCGCGGCCATCGGTGGCGGCGCGTGCGCCGCGACGACCCGCGGTCGACTTCGGATACGGCCGCGGTGACCTGCAGGCGTTCCCGCGGGCCGTATGGCTGCGCTCGGTGCGCCGCGTCCTCGCCGAGACGCCCGACGAGCGGCTCGGCTACCTCGACGGACGCGGTGCCGTGGAGCTGCGCGCCGCGCTCGCGGCCTACCTCAACCGGGTGCGCGGCACCCACGCGGATCCCGACCGGATCGTCATCACGAGCGGCTACGCGCAGGCGGTGTCGCTGCTGCTCGGCGTGCTGGCCGCTCGCGGGGCCACCACGATCGCCGTCGAGGACCCGTCGTCCGTCGACGACGCCCGCCTCGTCGCGCGTGCGCTGGGCCTGGACGTCGTCGGCGTGCCGGTCGGGGCCGACGGGGTGCAGGTCGACGCCCTGTCCGGCCTCGAAGCGGACGTCCTCATCCTCACCCCGTCGCATCAGTGGCCGCTCGGCGGCGTCCTCTCGGCGCCGGCGCGAGCCGCCGTCCTGGCCTGGGCGCGGCGGACCGGCGCGATCGTGCTCGAGGACGACTACGACGCCGAGTACCGCTACGACCGCGCGCCGGTCGGCGCGATCCAGGGCCTCGATCCCGACCGGGTCGTCTACGCGGGCACCGCGAGCAAGACCCTCGCGGCCGGCCTGCGGCTCGGCTGGCTCGTCCTGCCGGAGCGCCTCGTCGAGCCGCTCGCCGACGCCAAGCTGCTGGCCGACCGTGGCTCACCCGTCCTGGACCAGCTCACCTTCGCCGACTTCCTGGTGCGAGGCGAGCTCGACCGCCACCTGCGCCGCCTGCGCCCGGTCTACCGCCGCCGTCGCGACGCACTGCTGGCGGCGCTGGCCGAGCACCTGCCCGAGCTCGAGCCGGCCGGGATCGCGGCCGGCCTGCACCTCGTCGCCTGGCTGCCCGACGACCTCGACGAGGCGACCGTCGTCGCCGCGGCCGCCGACCACGGCGTCGCCGTCGCGCCCGTCTCCGACTTCCAGCTGACCCCGACGCGGCGGGCCGGCCTGATCTTCGGCTACTCGAACCTCGACGAACGGGCCGTCACCGACGGGATCGAGCGGCTGGCCCGCGCCATCGCCATGGTCCGCGGACCTCGGTGAGCCGATCCGCTCCGGGCGCGGTTTATCGCGGTGCGATATACCTTCTCGCATACCCCGCCGCCCCTTCGTGATCCGTTGGACAAAGACCGCTTAGACCGCTTGTCCAATCTGCTCGGGCAGGTTTCGCTCCGGCTCACCACCGATGTGGGTGACGCGGTCGCCGAGACGGCCGGCGTGCGACTCGCGCACGCCGAAGGCCTCCTGGCCCTGCTCGCGCACGCCGACGGCGAGCGTCCGGAGGTGCTTGCCGCGGCCCTCGGCTTCTCGCAATCCGGGAGCGTGCACGTGGTCGATCGCCTCGTCGAGCACGGATGGGTCAAGCGCGCACCGGACCCCGACGACGGTCGCGCCGTGCGGCTCCAGCTCACCGCCAAGGGCCGGCGCCGCGCGACCCGGCTTCGTCAGGCGCGCCAGCAGGTCATCGAGGACGCGCTGGACACGCTCGACGAGACCCAGCTCGAAGGACTCCTTCCTGCGCTCGAGGCGCTGGCCTCGCTGGACGTCGACTCCGAGCGCCAGGCCCGCCGGGTCTGCCGGTGGTGCGACCCCGGGGCATGCGGACATCCGGACAGCTGCCCGGTCACGACGCATCTGGACGTCGTGCTCGAGCGCGGTTGACACACCGGCCCTCTCCGCGGTGACGGCTCCTGGCTGGTCAATGGAGGTCCGCGCGCCCGAAGCGCGGCCGATCTTCGAGCGCGTCGACCGCGCGATCGCGCTGGTCGAGCGCCTCAACCGGCTGCCGTACGCCGATCAGGACGCCATCCGCACCGCGTGGGCGGAGCTGACCGACAGCGAGTTCGATCCGACGTTCCGACTGATCCCGCCCGTGTACTCCGACCAGGGCGTCAACCTCCGCGTCGGCCGCAACGTGTTCGTCAACCACAACTGCACGCTGAACGACATCGGCGGCATCACCATCGGCGACGAGGTCTTCATCGGCCCGCGGGTGAGCCTCATCAGCTCCGGACATCCCGTCGACCCGGCGCTGCGCCGGCGGCAGATCGTCGCCGCGCCGATCGTGATCGAACGCGGCGTGTGGCTCTGCGCGGGTGCCACGGTGCTCCACGGCGTGACGGTCGGCGAGGACTCGGTCGTCGCCGCCGGTGCCGTCGTGACGCGCGACGTCCCCGCCGGCGTCGTCGCCGCGGGCGTTCCGGCGCGCGTGCTGCGATCGGTCGTCCCCGGGGACCGCGCCTGACACGAACGGGCTCCGAGCGCGCGGGCTAGCCGCGGGCGGAGATCTGCTGCACCGCCCAGCCGTTGCCGTCCGGGTCGCTGAAGAAGACGAACCCGACGTTGTCGAGCTCCTCGGGCTCCTCCCCCGGGTTCTCGCCCATGACCTGGAGCTTGCTGACCTCCACCCCTCGCTCGACGAGCTGAGCCCGCGCGGCCTTGATGTCCGGGACCACGAGCTGCAGGCCCTTGAACGAGCCGGGCGGGGGCATGTCGGGGACGACCTGCTCACCCACGACGATCGAGCAACCGGATCCCGGAGGCGTGAGCTGGACGATGCGCTTGCCGGGGACGAACTCGACGTCGTGGTCGACGTTGAACCCGAGCTGATCGGCGTAGAAGGCCTTGGCCCGGTCCACGTCGGAGACCGGGACCACCACCACCTCGAGCAACCAGTTCATGGGAGGGTGTCCGGTCATCGGGGAAGAGTATCGAGCATCGATAGAAGCACGTCAACCACGCCCGTCGATCTGCTGGACGGCCCATCCGTTGCCGTCGGGATCGGAGAAGAAGGCGAACCCCGCGTAGTTGAGGACGTCGTCGTCGTTGGCCGGCCGCGGTCCGTTCGCCTCGAAGACCTGGACCTCGCCGACCTCGACGCCGCGCTCGGCGAGCTCGGCCCGCGCCGCGCGCACGTCGGACACGACGAGCTGCAGCCCCTGCTGCGAGCCCGGCTCCATGCCGTTGCGTCCGGTGAGCAGCGCGATCGAGCAACCCGATCCCGGCGGGGTCAACTGCACCACGCGGAAGTCCGGGGACACCTGCCGGTCGGTCGTGACCTCGAAGCCGACCCGGTCGGCGTAGAAGGCCTTCGCCCGGTCGACGTCGGTGACGGGGACGACGACGAGCTCGAGGGTCCAGTTCATGCAGGCTCCTTGATCGGGGTTGGTGCAGCGAGGCTCGCTGGCTCCACCGTTATATCAATCTGTACTGATATTGGCACGTCCGTATATCGATTTCGCCTGATACTGTCCGCGTCATGCACGCGCTCGATGTGCTCGGCGATCCGGTGCGGCGGCGCATCCTCGAGCTCCTGGTCGACGGCGAACATCCCGCGGGCGAGGTCGGCGCCGTGATCCAGCGCGAGTTCGGCATCTCGCAGCCCGCGGTCTCCCACCAGCTGCGCCTCCTGCGCGACAACGGCTTCGCCTCGGTGCGCAACGCCGGGACGCGGCGCCTGTACGCGATCGACCCCGCTCCGCTGCAGTCGGTCGACGAGTGGCTGGCGCCCTACCGGAAGTTCTGGACGCCGCGCCTCGACGCGCTCGGCACCGAGCTCGCGCGCGGCAAGCGCGCGCGCCGCATGAAGAAGGACGAGCAGGCATGAGCGACGACCTCGCCGAGCCCCGGCCCGAGCTGCGTCACCGGCGCATCGCGGCCGGCGATGCGCGCGTCGCCGTGTTCCGTCGCACCTACGACGCCGCCGTCGAGGACGTGTGGGACGCCTGCACGAACCCCGAGCGGCTGCGCCGCTGGTACGCGCCGGTGAGCGGCGATCTGCGGCTCGGCGGCAGCTTCGAGCAGGCCCTCATGGCGTCCGGGGTCATCGTGGCGTGCGAGCCGCCGCGACACCTCACCGTCTCGCTCGGGGGCGGCGCCGACGAGATCGAGCTCACCCTGACATCGGACGGCGAGGAGCGGACGATCCTCGAGCTCCAGCACGCGACGACGATCGACCGCCACGACATCGACGGCCAGAGCTTCGACGCCGTCTTCTGCATGGGCGGCGGCTACTACCCGCGCTTCGTGGCGCTCGAGCAGCACCTGCGCGGCACGCTCGCCGACGACCACGACCCGATGAGGGTGAACCAGGATCCGGCGATGCGGCCCGTCATCGACCGAGGCAGCGCCGCGATGGCCGCGCTGCTCGACGCGGACGCTCAGCGCTGATCGACACCGGCGGCGAGCTTCTCGAGCCGGCGTAGCGACTCGACGTTGCGCGGCTTGTAGGCGCGGTCGAGCAGCGGCTTGAGCGGACGCAGGACGCCGCCCTGCGTCCGTTCGACCATCCGCACGCGGGTGCCCGCGCCGGCGTCGTGGAGCGTCAGCTCGACGTGGCCGACGAGCCACGGGCGGAGCCGGACCTCGAGCAGGAGCCGGCGGCCTTCGTCGCACTCGAGCACGGTGGTCGTGTCCTTGACCAGCGCGACCGGGCCGAAGCCCTGGGTGTGGTGGAAGGTCGACCCGGGCTCGGGCCAGTGGCCCTCGACGTCGCGGATGTCGCGGGAGCCGACGACCCAGTGGCCGTAGCCATGCGGATCGGCCAGCGCCTCCCAGACGCGCGCTCGGGGTGTGGAGAAGGTCTGCTCGTTGATCGACACGGCCGCTCCGGTACCCCCTCTGCGGCCGGAGTAGCGTCCGCTTCCGCCTCCCGGCGCTGGGTACGTGTCGACCATGCGCGTGATCGTCATCGGCGGGGGTCACAACGGCCTGGTGGCCGCCGGCCGGGTCGCCGCGGCGGGCGAGGACGTGACCGTGCTCGAGCACGGCCCCCGGATCGGCGGTGCGACGTCCTCCTCCGAGCTGACGCTTCCCGGCTTCGTCCACGACCACTGCGCGGGCTTCGTGCCGATGACCGCCGCCTCCCCGGTGATGCGGGCGCTCGACCTCGAGGCCGATGGGGTCGAGTGGGTGTGGCCCGAGGCGATCATGGCCCACCCCTTCGCGGACGGCACCGCGATCGCGCTGCATCACGGCCTCGACGCGACCGTCGCCTCGCTCGACGCCGCCAGCCCCGGGGCGGGCGCGGCCTGGCGCGAGCTAATCGACCGCGTGGGGCCGCACGGCAGCGACCTCGTGGGGTCGGTGCTGAGCCCCCTTCCCCCGGTCCGCCGCCCCGCGGCGCTCGCGCTCGCGTTGCGCCGCGACGGGCTCGAGCTCGCCCGCATGCTGCTCGGGTCGGTAGAAGCCCTCGGCCTCGGCCTGTTCGCCGGCGCGAGCCGCCCGTCGGCCTGGCTGGCCGGGTCGGCGATGCACTCGGGGCTGCCGCCGACCACGGCGGGCAGCGGCGCCTTCGGCTTCCTGCTCCAGCTGCTCGGGCACACGCACGGCTGGCCGTTCCCGCGCGGCGGGATGGGCGCCATCGCCACCGCGCTGACCCGCCGACTCGAGCGCGAGGGCGGCGAGATCCGCTGCGACGCCCATGTCGAGGAGATCCTCGTCCGCGCCGGTCGCGTGCGCGGGGTGCGCCTCTCCGGTGGCGAGACGCTCCCGGCCGACGCCGTGATCTCGACGATCAGCGCCGGCCCGCTGCTTGGCCTGCTGCCCGACGGCGCCTTCCCCGACCGGCTCGTCCGGCGCTTGCGGCGCTGGCGCTACGGGACCGCGGCCTTCAAGATCGATTACGCGCTGAGCGACCCGGTCCCCTGGACCGCCGAGGCCGCGCGCACGGCGGCCGTGGTGCAGGTCGCCGGCGAGCTGACCGACCTGGCCAAGGCGGCCGAGGACGGTCACCGCGGCGAGGTGCCCGAGGCGCCGGCGCTCGTCGTCGGCCAGCACTCGCTGTTCGACCCCACGCGCGCGCCGGCCGGCCGGCACACGCTCTACACCTACGCCCACGTCCCACCGCGCTCGGCGCTGTCCGACGACGAGGTCGCGGCCCGCATGGAGGCCCAGCTCGAGCGCTTCGCCCCGGGATTCGGCGCGACCGTCCTCGCGCGTCACGTCCGCGGCCCGGCACAGAGCGAGCGCGAGAACCCGAGCCTCGTCGGCGGCGACCTCTCCGGCGGCACCTACGAGCTCGACCAGCAGCTCGTCTTCCGCCCCGCGCCCGAGCTCTGCCGCTACCGCACCCCGCTCACCGGCCTGTTCGTCGCCGGCGCCTCGGTGCACCCGGGCGGCGCCGTCCACGGCGTCAGCGGCGACGGGGCCGCGCGGGCGCTGCTGCGCGAGCGCCGGCGACGTCCCTGGCGGCGCTGATCCGGCTCGCATCGAGCGCAACCCCGCGGCGCGGTTTATGCTCGCGCGGCCCCCAGTCCCCCAGCGTGGCCTGCGGCCCTCCACTCATGTCCCATTCGGCCGACCGACGCATCCGCGTCTTCCTCTGCGACGACAGCGTCGACCTACGCCTGCTGCTCAAGTTCGCCCTGAGCGAGCACGCCGACCTCCAGATCGTGGGCGAGGCCTCCGACGGCGCCGAGGGAATCGCGGCGGTGGCCGAGCTGCGACCGGACGTCGTGCTGCTCGACCTGGCGATGCCCGTCATGGACGGACTCGAGGCGCTCCCCCACATCGTCGCGCTCGGCGGGGTGCGGATCATCGTGCTGACCGGCTACGCCCACGACCCCACCGCGGCCCGGGCTCTGGCGCTCGGCGCGAGCCGCTACATCTCCAAGAGCGCGTCGCTCGACGAGATCGCCGCGGCCGTCCGCGAGGTGGCGGCCGAACCGGCCACGCCGCCCGCCTAGCCGCGCCGAGCGCGACACGGCGTAGGCTTCGTGTCGTGGACGACGAAGCGATCCGGGCGCTGGTCGCGCGCCTCTCGCGCCCGCATCGCAGCGGCGGCGCGGTGATCGAGCGCGCGGCGATCCTCGCCTCCGGGTCGGACTCCACCGAGGTGCTGACCTGGATCACGGCCCACGCCGGCAAGGCCGAGGAGGCCGCCGCGACGAGCGCGAGCCGCGGTCTGCACAGCGCTCGGCTCGGCCAGGAGCACTCCGGCTCGCCGACCCCGCTGCGGTTCGTGCTGCCGCCCGGCGCGCTGCGGCCGCCGGCCCGTTCGGAGGGCATCGAGCCCCCCGCGGGCCCCGAGCACCCGGCCTAGACCTCGAGCCAACCCTCCCCCGCCGCGATGCGGTCGAGCGGCGGCGCCGCGGGCCGTCCGAGCAGCGTGGTGGCGGCGAAGCCGGCCGCCATGCCGTCGAACAGCGCGTGGTGGCGGAGCATCGCGTGGTGACCGCCGCGGACGCTGACGTAGCCCACGCGGGCCCGCGGGCCGAGGTTGCGCGCGAGCGCGGCGGAGCGGTCGGGGCTCGCGATCCGGTCGGCCGAGCCGTGCACGATCAGCAGGCGCTGGCCGTACAGGCCGCCCGGGACGTCGGTCGGGTAGACCCACGGCGCGAGCGCGACGGCGCCGGTCACCCCCGGCTCGGCCACCGTCAGCAGGGCGGCGCGCCCGCCGAGCGAATGCCCGACCAGGCACGTCGGCAGCCGCTCCCCGAAGCGCTCGGCGATCCGGGCAAGCGCCCAGCGCGCGTCGTGCACCGGGGTCGTGTGGGTGTCCCACCCGCGCCGCGAGTTCAGCAGGCGGAAGACCGCGAGCTCGCCCGAGGCGGCCGACGCCACCCGGCGCGCGATCGGGACCATCCGCAGCACCGAGAGCTGTGTCGGGCTGACCATCATGTTCGCCCGGCGGCTGGCCCCGCCGTGGAGCACGAGGACCACCCCGGCGGGCCGCTCGGGCACGACGACGTCGATCAGCTTGGGCTGGAGCTCCACCGGCCTCTCCTACCCGCGAATCACCGCGGCGGGCGGCCGCGGTCGTGGCCGGAATCCGCCCGCGGCCAGCGACGCCCAGGATGACGAGCAGCCCCACGAGCGCCGGCATGGCCACCGCCGCGGACCCGGCGAAGGCGACCGCCGCCAGGACCACGGCGAGGCCGACGAGCAGCTTGGTGGCGTGAGGGAGGCTGAATCGCATGCGTCGGCGACGTCCGACGACCTCGCCCCGCGATCCTTGCGCCGAGCCTGCCGCTCGACAGCGTGTCAACGCGCCGGGCGTCCGTTCGGCGATGATGCACGGGATGTTCGACGGCTTCGCCACGCACGAGCTCGCCACCGACCGCGGGCACGATCTTCGCCCGCGTCGGCGGCAGCGGACCGCCGCTGCTGCTGCTGCACGGCTATCCGCAGACCCACCTGATGTGGCACGCCGCGGCGCCGCTGCTGGCCGAGCGCTTCACGGTCGTCGCGAGCGACCTCGCGGGCTACGGCGCCTCGCTGCGTCCCGCGCCGGCCCCCGACCACGCGCCCCACGCCAAGCGGGCGCTGGCCCTCGACCAGGTGGAGGCGATGCGGGCGCTCGGCCACGAGCGCTTCGCGGTCGCCGGCCACGACCGCGGCGGCCGCGTGGCCTACCGGATGGCGCTCGACCACCCCGACCGCGTCACGGCCCTCGCGGTGCTCGACATCGTCCCCACCGCGGAGGTGTGGGCGCACGCGGGCGACCGCCTCGCGCTCCTGTACTGGCACTGGGGCTTCCTCGCCCAGCCCGCGCCGCTGCCCGAGCGCCTGATCGGCGCCGACCCGGACGCGTTCTTCGACGCGCACGTCCGCCGGATCGGCGTCGGCGCCGCGCCCGGCCGCTACCCCGACGAGGTCGTGGCCGCCTACCGGCGCCAGCTCGACGACCCGAGCGTCGTCGAGGCGATCTGCGAGGACTACCGCGCCGGAGCGGGCATCGATCGCGAGCACGACGAGGCCGATCGCGGCCGCGCGCCGGATCGCCTGCCCGACCCTCGCGCTGTGGGGCGCGCGCGGCGCGCTGCCGCACCTCTACGACGACGTGCTCGACGTCTGGCGGCCGTGGGCCCCGGACGTCCGCGGGCACGCGCTCGACGCGTCGCACTTCCTGGCCGAGGACGAGCCCGAGCAGACCGCCGCCGCCCTCTCGACGTTCTTCCGGTCCGCCGTCTGACATCATTTCTGCTGGCAAGGGCGACGGCACGGGAGCTGCCGCCCGGACAGGGGACAGGATGGAACACGAACGGCGGAGATTCCGCGTCGTCGAGCGAGTGATGGAGGAAGCGCTTCTCGAGACCCGCCTGGGCAGCTCGCTGGACGTCGTCGACGCCCTGCTGGAGGCCGCGCTGAGCATGGTCCGCGACGGAGCGATCAGCGACGCCGAGTTCGGGCGACTACCCGGGCCGACGCGGCGAGCCATCCAGCTCGAGCTGTCGCGCGACTGAGGCTCAGGCCGGCTCGCGGCCGAGCCACGTCTGGTCGACCGTGCCGCGGTCGTGCACGGAGACGACGAGCAGCGGCACGTCGCCGACGTTGCGAAAGCCGTGTGGCGTGTCGGGCGGCGCGACGACCACCTGCTCGGGTGCGACCTCGACGACCGCGTCCCCGACCGTCCAGCGGCCGCGCCCCTCGAAGAGCAGGAACGTCTCGGCGTAGGGATGGACGTGCAGCTCGACGCTGGCGCCGGGCGGCGTGCGGGTGACGAAGATCGAGATGTCCGCGCCGGCGTGGCGGTCGCCCTCGAACAGCCACGCCGTGGGGCTGAACTGCAGCGCGGAGAAGTCCAATGGCTCGGTCACGTCAGGCCTTGACGAGCAGCGCGGCGCCGAGCGCTCCCCCGAGGTCGCCCAGGCCGGCCAGGGCGATCACCGGCGGATCGTCGTCGCGGAACAGGTGCGGCATCATCGCCGCGCGGATCCGGTCGACGCCCGGCTCGCCGAAGCGGACCCCGAGGCCGCCGCCGATCACGACCGCGGCGGGATCGAGCAGGTTGACCGCCGACGCCGCCCCGGCGCCGATCGCCGTGTAGGCCTCCTCGAGCAGCTCGATCGCGAGCTTGTCCTCGTGCTCGACGGCCCGCGACCAGATGCCCGAGGTCAGCCGGTCGCGCCCGCGCTCCTCCATGATCTCGAAGAGCTTGGTCTTGCGGCCCTTCTCCTCGTGGAGATGCCGCGCGCGGGCCTCCATCGCCTTGCGGCCGGCGTAGGCCTCCATGCAGCCGCGGCGCCCGCACGAGCAGCGCCGCCCGCCGTCGACGACGACCATGTGCCCGATCTCTCCGGCCGAGCCGCGGCCGTTCCACTGCGCTCCGGCGAGGATCAGGCCGCCGCCGACCCCGGTGCCCCAGAACACGCCGAGCAGGGAGTCGTGCTCGGCCGCCGCCCCGAGCTCGAACTCGGCCATGGTGGCGACGTCGACGTCGTTGCCGATCCGGACCGGGACCTTGATCTTCAGCAGGGCGGCCAGGGGCTTGGCCACCGGGATGGCCGACTGGGGCCAGTCCGGCAGGTTCTTGGCGTTGGCCACCGTGCCGGCGGCGTCGTCGATCGCGCCCGGGGAGCCGAGGCCGATCGCGGCGAGGGCGCTCGGCTCGATGCTCGCGTCGGCGCACGCCTGGCGCACCGACTCGGCGAGCGTCTCGATGACCGCGTCGGGGCCGCCCTCGGTCGGGGTGGGCAGCCGCGCCTGGCCGAGGACCTCGTCGCCGGCGTCGACGACGATGGCCTGGGCCTTGGTCCCACCGAGGTCGATCCCGGCGCGCAGCGCCTTCTTGGCCGGGCTCATCGGGTCGTCGGGGCCGTCGGGGTGCGGGCGAGGCGTGTCACGGGCCTCGCAGCGTAACTCCGCCCGCGGCTAGGCGGGCTGCGCGACGGGGACGAGCACGCGCTGGGCGAGGTCGACCAGACGGCTGGAGTAGCCCCACTCGTTGTCGTACCAGGCCACGACCTTGACCTGGGTCCCGTCGAGGACGCTGGTCAGCCCGGCGTCGAAGATCGACGAGTAGGCCGAGCCGACGATGTCCGAGGAGACGAGCGGATCCTCGGTGTGGTGGAGGATCCCGGCGAGCTCGGCGTGGTCGGCGCGCGCGGCGAACGCGGCGTTGAGCTCCTCGACGCTCGTGGGCCGCTCGGTCTCGACGGTGAGGTCGACCAGCGATCCGGTTGGGATCGGCACCCGCACCGCGAAGCCGTGCAGGCGTCCCTCGAGCTCGGGGATCACGAGGCCGAGCGCCTTGGCCGCCCCGGTCGAGGTCGGCACGAGGTTGACCGCGGCCGAACGGGCGCGGCGCAGGTCCTTGTGCGGCGCGTCGAGCAGGTTCTGATCGGAGGTGTAGGCGTGGACGGTGGTCATCAGGCCGTGCCTGATGCCGACGGTCTCGTGGAGGACCTTGGCCACCGGCGCCAGGCAGTTGGTCGTGCACGACGCGTTGGAGATCACGTGGTCGCGGTCGGGGTCGTAGGCCGCGTCGAAGTTGACGCCCAGGACCACGGTGGCGTCGACGGGCTCGTCGCCCTTGGCCGGCGCCGAGATGATGACCTTCTTCGCGCCGGCCTCGAGGTGCTGAGCGGCGGCCGCGCGGGTGCGGAAGCGCCCGGTGGACTCGATCACGACGTCGACGCCGAGCTCGTCCCACGGCAGCGCGCGCGGGTCGGTCTCGGCCGTGGTGCGGATCGTCGCGCCGTCGACCGACAGTCCGCCGGGCACGACCGTCACCTCGCCGGGGAAGCGACCGTAGACGGAGTCGAAGCGGAGGAGGTGGGCGAGGGTGGCGGGATCGGCGACGTCGTTGACGGCGACGATCTCGAGGTCGGCGTCCTGCTCGCGGGCGGCACGCAGCACGCTGCGTCCGACGCGGCCGAAGCCGTTGATGGCGACTCGTGTGGGCATGGCGCCACGCTAAGCGCGGCGCCCGCTCCCGGCATCGGCCCGTCCTGCGGTCGGCCATCCGTTGTTGCTACGGAGCCCCCGCGCCTCCGCGGCCACCGCGGCGACCAGGCGGGGCACGACCGCCGCGACGGCCGCCGAGAGTCCCGTCCCGGGCCCGAAGTCCTCGCCTTCGACGGCGTGCACGATCACCCGCTCGGGCAGGCGGCCGAGCGCGCGCCCGAGCTCGATCGCGCCGTCGAGCGCGACCCGTGGGTCGAGAACGCGCCGGACGGCAGGCCGGTCAGCGGGCTCCGGCTGGCGTCCAGCCGGCGCAGGGTTCCCGGCGCGGCGCCCGAGCGCATCGCGTCGACGAGGATCACCGCCCGGCGCCCGGACCAGGCGTCGAGCAGCGCGCTCGCCTCGCCGAGGCCCTCCCCCACCGCGATGCCGTCCGGCTCGGCCTCCGCGCGCAGCCGCCGCGCGACGACGAGCCCCGCGGCGTCGTCGCGCCGCAGGTCGTTGCCCAGCCCGAGCACGAGCACCTCCGCGCGGGCGGGGTCAGCGGCGGTCGACGGTGAGGTCGAGGAAGTGGGTCGCGCAGGAGATGCAGGGATCGTGGTTGCGGATGGCCTGCTCGCACAGCACGCGCAGCTCGTCGTCGGGGAGGTGGCGGTGACGCAGCGACCACGTCGCGCAGGTCGTCCTCGATCGCCCGCTGATTCTGCGAGGTCGGCGGGACGATCCGGGCGTCGGTGATCGTGCCCTCCTCGTCGAGCTCGTAGCGGTGGTAGAGCAGCCCGCGCGGGGCCTCGGTGACGCCGTGGCCGACGCCGGCGCGCGGGATGACCTCGACGGCGGGCGCGTCGGGCCGCTCGTAGCCCGCGATGATCGCGCAGCGCCTCGTCGGTGGCGTGCACGAGCTCGACGGCGCGCACGACGATGCTCTGGAACGGGTTGTCGGCAGACCGCGCCCAGGCCGCGCGTCGCGGGCGGCCTGGCGGGCGAGCGGCCGCAGCGATGCGCCGGCCGTCGCGTAGCGGGCGAGCGGGCCGGTCAGGTAGCGGCCGCGCTCGCGCAGCCGCGCGTGCAGGGCGTGCGAGTGCGGGACCTGCTCCTCGACGACGTGCGCGTCGAACTCGTCCGGGCGCGATGTCGAGCCCGCCGTCGGAGACGATCCGCCCGCGGTCGATCGGGTAGGCGCCGTCGTCGTGACAGGCGACGTGCTCGACGTCGATCGTCACGTCGGGGAAGTCCAGCGCCGCGGCCCAGCCGACCGTGGCCAGCGCCGTCTCCCGCGCGCGCTCGAGCGGCTCGACGAGCGGAAGCAGCTCGGCCCGGGTCGGGACGCGGTAGAAGCCGCCGACCCGCAGGTTGATCGGGTGGATCTCCCGGCCCGCCGACGAGCGTCATCACCGCGTTGCCGGCCTTCTTGAGCTGCAGCCCGCGTTCGACGAGCTCGCGTGTGGTCGCGCGCCATCGCGATCACGTCGGGGTAGCCGAGGAAGTCGGGCGCGTGGAGCACGTAGACGTGCAGGGCGTGGCTCTCGATCCACTCGCCGCAGTAGATCAGCCGCCGCAGGTCGCGCAGCGGGCCGTCGTCGATCGCCACGCCGCAGGCGTCCTCGATCGCGCGCATGGAGCTCGACCTGGTAGGCGACGGGCAGATGCCGCAGATCCGCGCGGTCATGTCGGGCACCTCGCTGAAGGCCCGGCCGCGCAGGAACGCCTCGAAGAAGCGCGGCGGCTCGTAGATGCGCAGCTCCACCGCGGCCACGCGGTCGCCCTCGAGCCGGACGTACATCGCCCCCTCGCCCTCGACCCGGGTGAGCGATGTCGGCGCGGATCGTGCGCGTGTCCTCAGTCGGGCTCATGGGCCCGGCTCTCGCGCTCGAAGCGCTCGGCGGTCGCGTTGAACGTGCGGTAGACGCGCAGCAGGTCGCGCTCGCTGCTCCCGAGCTCGGCCATGCGCGCGGACAGCGCCGGCGTGTTGGGGCTCTCCATCGGGCCGAAGCAGCCGTAGCAGCCGCGGTCGTAGGCCGGGCAGAGGGCGCCGCAGCCGGCGTGCGTGACCGGGCCCAGGCAGGGCGTGCCGTGGGCGACCGTGACGCAGACGGTGCCGCGGCGCTTGCACTCGATGCAGACGCTGTGCGCGCGCACGCGGGGCGCCGGCGCGCGAGCTGGGCGGCGACGACCTCGAGCAGCTGGCGCTTGTCGATCGGGCAGCCGCGCAGCTCGAAGTCGACCGGCACGTGGGCGCTGATCGGCGTCGAGGTGGCCAGCGTGCTGATGTACTCGGGCTGGCGTAGACGGCGGCGGCGAACTCCTCGACGTCGGCGAAGTTGCGCAGCGCCTGGATCCCGCCCGCGGTGGCGCAGGCGCCGATGGTCACGAGCACGCGCGAGCTGGCGGCGGACCTCGTGGATGCGCTCGGCGTCGGCGGCCGTCGTGATCGAGCCCTCGACGAGCGAGACGTCGTACGTCGCCCTCGCACCGTCGTGCGCCCGGCCTCGAGGAAGTAGGCGATCTCGACCCGGTCGGCGAGGGCGAGCAGCTCGTCCTCGCAGTCGAGCAGGCTGAGCTGGCAGCCGTCGCAGGAGGCGAACTTCCAGACCGCGAGCGTGGGCTTGGCGGGCGCCGGCATCACAGCTCCCGGACGGCCAGCCACGGCTCGAGCGCGTCCCAGGGGTAGACCGGGCCGTCGCGGCACAGAGGGTCGGACCGAGCTGGCAGTGGCCGCAGTGGCCGATGCCGCATTGCATGTTGCGCTCCATCGAGGCGTGGACGCGGCCGGCGGCGACGCCGCGCTCGAGCAGCGCGCCGGCGGTGAACCGCATCATCACCTCCGGCCCGCAGAGCAGGGCGACCGCCGCCGCGGCCTCGAAGCGGGCCCGGGCGATCAGGCGCGTGACGACCCCGACCCGTCCCGACCACCCGGGTCCGGCGCTGTCGACGGTCAGCAGCACGTCCAGGCCGCGCGCCGCCCAGGCCTCGAGCTCGTCGCCGTAGAGCAGCAGGTCCGGCTCGCGGCCGCCGTAGAGGAGCGTCAGGCTCCCGTAGCGCTCGCGCCGCGCCAGCATGTGCAGGATCGCCGGGCGCAGCGGGGCCAGCCCGATCCCGCCGGCGGCGACGACGACGTCGGCGCCCTCGATCGCCTCCACGGGCCACGGGACCCCGAACGGCCCCCGGACGCCGAGGACGTCACCGGGCTGCGCCGCGCAGATGGCCGCCGTGGCCAGGCCGACGGCGCGGACCGTGTGCGTCAGGCGCTCGGGCCGGTCGGGGTCGCCGCTGATGGAGATCGGGACCTCCCCCGCGCCGCCGGCCGAGAGCATCGTGAACTGGCCCGGCGCGAACGGGAGCCCGGCGGATCGCCGCGGCTCGAGCTCGAGGGTCCACGTGTCCACGGTGTCGCGCCGGGTGGCGGCGACGGCGAACGGCGCCGGCACCATCGGCCCCGGCGCGATCGGCTCAGCCGGCAGCGGGAGCGCCATAGACGTCGAGGAGCTGGAGCCGGGTCGCCTGCAGGCGCTCGATCGCCGTCGCCGCGAACCGCTGCATGACGGCGTAGCCGAGCTCGTGGTCGGCGTCGCACTTGCCCCGCAGGCAGCGCCCGTCGAAGGCGATCAGCCGCGCGGGCTCGGTCACGCGGCCGTCGAACGCCCAGCGAAACGGCGCGAACAGCCACGACCAGCCGACGACGTCGCCGGCGTGCATCGTGTCGACGACGAGCGCGCTGCGCCCGGGCGCGTGGACCTCGAGGGCCAGCGCGCCCTCGCGGATCAGGTAGAAGCGCTCGGCCGGGTCGCCCTCGCGGAAGAGGTAGGTGCCCGCGGCGGCGTGCTCGTTGACGGCGCAGCCGGCGATCAGCTCGGTCTGGTCGCTCGTCAGGCCGGCGAAGGCCGGCGCGTCGCGGATCAGGTCAGCGAGCGTCTGCACCGGGCCTCCGGTCGTCGGCCCGGATGGCGGCCGCCTCCTCGGTCAGGTCGATCCCGACCGGGCACCAGGTGATGCAGCGCCCGCAGCCCACGCAGCCCGAGCTGCCGAACTGGTCGATCCAGGTCGAGAGCTTGTGGGTCATCCACTGCCGGTAGCGCGAGCGCGGGGAGCTGCGCACGGCCCCGCCGTGGACGTGCGAGTAGTCCACGGTGAAGCACGAGTCCCAGCGCTGGTGGCGCTCGACGTGCTCGCCGGTCAGGTCGGTCGTGTCCTCCACCGTGGTGCAGAAGCAGGTCGGGCAGACCATCGTGCAGTTGCCGCAGGTCAGGCAGCGCTCGGCGACCTCGTCCCAGCGCGGGTGCTCGAGGTTGCCGGCGAGCAGCTCGCGGATGTCCGTGACGTCGAGCGTGCGGCCCATCTGCGACGCCGCGCGGGCGTGGGCGGCCTCGGCCGCGTCGCGGTCGTGCGTCTGCGCGTCGGTGCACGGCACCTCGGCGAGCACCTCGGCGCCGCGCGCCGAGCCGACCTCGACGACGAAGCGGTGCCGGTCGTCCTCGAGCACCTCGGTCAGCGCGAGGTCGAAGCCGCTCTCGGCCGTCGGCCCGGTGTCCATCGAGACGCAGAAGCAGGTCCCGCCGGCCTGGCCGCACTGCACGGCGACGACGAAGACGTCCTCGCGCCGCGCCGCGTCGGCCGGGTCGGTGTGGGCGCCGCCGAGCAGGACCCGGTCGAGGATCCCCATCGCGTGAAGCTCGCAGGAGCGCGCGCCGAGGAAGGCGTAGCGCGGCGGGTCGCGCGGCTCCTCCTCGATCTGGGACAGGCCGCCGTCCGCGTCGCGGCGGGCGCGCCAGAGCCGGACGTCGGCCGGGAGCTGGAAGCTCTTCTGCGAGTGCGGGCCGACGGCGTAGCCGAACAGCGCGACGTCGTCGCGGCGCCGCAGCCGGTAGTGGCCGCCGTCCTGCTCGTCGGTCCAGCCCTCCGGCAGGTCGGCGCTCGAGGCGATCTCGTCGTAGACGATCACCTCGTCGCGGACCGTCGGGCCGACGATCGTGTAGCCGCGGCGGGCGAGCGCCGCGAACAGCGCGTCGAGGCCGTCGCGCTCGACGACGTGCTGACCGGTGGCGGCGGCGGAGGCCATGGGCTGATGCCACCCTCCCAGACGCCATCGGCCCGAACATCGTGGGCGGCCCCGACCCGGCCTCCGTAGTTCTCGCGCGCGGCGGGGGCGTCAGCGGACGGGCGGAGGCGAGCCCGCGACGCTGGCCGGCAGCGCGGGATCCCAGCCGCAGACGCGGCAGGCGTGCTGGAAGGCGGAGTCGGCGAACTCGAGCGCCGCGGCGCGCGGGTCGTCGGCCGCGCGCGCGTCGTCGTTGTCGAGCACGAACTCCCCGAGGTCCGCGTCCCAGCGCGCGGCCGCGGGCGCGAGCTCGGCGTGCTCGAAGCCCGGCGGCGCCGGGTGGGCGTAGGCGTAGAACGCGGCTTTGCCGTAGTTCGGGTCGCCCGGCCACCAGCCCACCGCGATCTCCTGCGCGTCCATCGCGTTGCGCATGATGAAGTCGTCGTTGGGCGGATCGGCGCCTTCCCCGCTGAACAGGCTCACGGCGAGGTCGAACGACCCCCACCAGGCGTTGACCGGCGTGGAGCGGCCGCGGTAGGGCGCGCGGAAGGCGGCGAGCACGAGCGCGGCCTGCGTCGCGGCGGCGAAGTAGGTCTCGACCTGCGCCGCCTCATAGGTCGCGTGCTCGGTGTCCTCGTCGAGCGGCACGCTCCACGGCACCTCCTGCGGGGTGGCGTTGATCTCGAAGTCGCCGCCGAGGTCACGCAGGGCGCCGACGAGCTCGCGGGTCACCTCCCCCACCGCGCGATCGGGACCGAGCGCGAAGCGACGGCTCGACCCGTCGCTGTGCTCGGCCACGGCCTGGTGGGCGTGCAGGTCGAGTGCGGCGACGAGCGCCCCGGAGCCGTCCGGCGCGGGCAGCGGCAGGGTCTCCCAGCCACGCGCGGTCAGGCGCAGCGCGGCGTGCTGGAGCTGTGGCTCGGGCGGGGCCAGCGCGACGGCGAGCTTGCCGAGGACCTGGGTGTGGGCGTGCAGCGTGTCGCACGTCTCGCGCCAGTCCTCGTAGCGCAGCGACGGCCAGGCCTCAACCACCGGCGACCCACTCCGCCACCGCGGTCGGCGGATCGCCGCGCCACTGCCGGCGCACGGCGAGCGCGATCAGCTCGCCGGGGTCGCCGTCGAAGTTCCCGCGGCCGCCGGTCTCGGCCAGATACATGACGACCGCGCCGGCGACGGCCACGGCCGGGTTCTCGCCCTCGACGTCGGCGC
The DNA here is from genome assembly GCA_963737395.1 of uncultured Solirubrobacterales bacterium. Classification (GTDB taxonomy): domain Bacteria; phylum Actinomycetota; class Thermoleophilia; order Solirubrobacterales; family Solirubrobacteraceae; genus JBBQAA01. Next base: position 26,836 of record CAVTSQ010000014.1, read on the forward strand.
CCTCGAGGGCCAGCGCGAGCCGCTCCTCGAGGTTGTCGACGGCCGTGACGGGCTCGTCGTCGTCCTCGAGCTGCTCCTGCAGGCGGCCGAGGACGGGATCGACGTCGTCCGGATCGCAGACCTCGACGGCCCGGCGGACGACATCGGCCACGCTGGGGGTGCGGCGCTCCATGGCGCCGATGCTAGACCCGGCGTCAACCGTCCGCGGCGACCATGGCGCGCAGGCTCTCGTGGTCCTCGCGGCAGGCGGGGCAGCCGCGCAGGTGCGCGGCCAGCGCCGGCATCCGCGTCGCGGCGACCGCGCCGGCGAGCTCGAGCTCGACGTAGCGATCGAGCGCGTCGAAGCACTCGTCGCAGGTGGTCTCGGGCTCGGCCGGCCCGAGCAGCCGGTCCAGCATCGTGTCGGGGTCGGGTCGGCTCATGTCGGGTCCTCGTCGAGATCGTGGCCGGCGTCGCGCAGCGCGCGGCGCAGCGCGCGCCGGGCGTCGTGCAGGGTCTTGTAGAGCGCGCCGCGGGTGGTGCCCAGGCGCTCGGCGAGCACGTCGATCGGCACGCCGTCGACGGCCAGCGCCACGAGGACCTCGCGCCGGTGCGGGGTCAGCGCGGTGGCGATCGCGTGCCGGACGGCGGCGAACAGCTCGGCCTCCTCGGCGCGCTGGTGCGGGCCGGCGGCGTCGCGGTCGCCGAGCTCGAGCCAGCGGTCGGCGCCGAGCACGACCTCGCGCTCCTGCCAGGCGCGCCGGCGCACGCGGACGGCCGCCTCGAGGAGCGCGAACTTGTAGGCCCAGGTCGTGAAGCGGCTCTCGCCGCGGAAGTCGTCGAGCTTGGCCAGCACGGCGACGAACGCGTCGTCGGCCGCCTGCAGCGCGAGGCCGTCGGCGTCCTCCCCGCGCACGCGGGCGACCGCCGCCGCCCGGCGGCCGACCTCGAAGCGCGCGGCGCGCAGGAGCAACGCGTGGAGCTCGCGCAGGGCGTCGTCGCGGCGCGGGCCGTCCTCGCGCAGGCGCGCGGCGAGATCGTCCTGGCCGGGGCGCACCGTGCCGGGCGGGAGCGTCATCGCCCGGCCTCGAGCGGCGAGAGGATCCGCACGGCGAGCGCGGGCGGGCAGCCGCGCTCGACGAGCGCGAGCAGCTCGGGCACGTCGTAGCGCGGGTCGGCGGCGATCCGCGCGGCCAGCGCCGCGTCGAAGCCCGCGCGCCGCAGGCGGCTGCGGCGCCACGGCACGAGCGACTCGACGCCGTCCAGCGCGCCGCGGGTCACGACGCCGCCGCCCGCTCTCCGACCGACGCGGCGAGCTCGTCGAGGCCGACGGCCGGATCGGCGAGCAGCGCCGGATCGGGCCGGGTGCCGGCGAGCCGCCGCAGCGCGCCGATCGCGTCCCAGTCGTCGACGTGCATCCCGGCGGTCACGGTGCCGGCGCGGTCGGTCCACAGCGCGGTGAGCGCGGCGCCATCGCGACGCAGCGTCGTGCGGTCGCCGGGCGAATGCAACCCGACGTACTCGAGGCCGGTCTCGAACTGGTCGGAGAAGAAGTACGGCAGCTCGCCCCACGGCGCCGTGCGGCCGAGGATCGAGCGCGCCGCCGCCGCGCCCTGGGCGATCGCGTTGGCCCAGTGCTCGACGCGGATCGCCCGCCCGTAGCGGGCGTTCCAGGCGAAGGCGACGTCGCCGGCGGCGTACACGTCGCTCGCGCGGGTGCGCAGCCGCTCGTCGACCTCGACGCCCTCGGCGCCGGCCAGGCCGACGCGGGCGGCCAGCTCGGCGCGCGGCCGCACGCCGATGCCGACGACGACGGTGGCGGCGGGCAGCCGCGTGCCGTCGGCCAGCACGGCGGCGGCGACCGACCCATCCCCCTCGAGCCGCTCGAGCCGCGCGCCGGTGCGCACGTCGACGCCGTGCTCGCGGTGGACCGTGGCGAGGTGGGCGCCGATCTCCGGGCCGAGGACGCGGCCGAGCGGGACATCCCCGGCCTCGAGCAGGGTGACCTCGGCGCCGAGCTGCCGCGCCGAGGCGGCGACCTCGCAGCCGATCCAGCCCGCGCCGACGACCACGACCGGTCCCCCGGCGGCGATGCGGGCGCGCAGGGCGTCGGCGTCGGCGCGCGTGCGCAGCGTGTGGACCCCGTCGAGGTCGGCGCCGGGCACGGCGAGCTGCCGCGGCTCGGCGCCGGTGGTCAGCAGCAGGCGGTCGTAGGCGAGCGTGCGCCCGTCGGCGAGCTCGACGCGCCGCTCGCCGATCCCCAGCCGCACGGCCTCGGTGCCCTGGCGCAGCTCGACCTCGTGCTCGACGTACCAGGGGATCGCGTGGACGTGGGCCTGGGCGATCGAGGTCTCGTCGCGCAGGTAGGCCTTCGACAGCGGCGGGCGCTCGTAGGGCAGCTCGCGCTCGTCGCCGAGGATCACGACCTCGCCGTCGTAGCCCTCCGCGCGCAGCGTCTCCGCCGCCTTGGCGCCGGCCAGGCCGGCTCCGACGATGACGATCCGGTTGATCTCCGGCACCTGGTCCTCCGCATGGTCGTGGACGTTCCAGTGCCGTTGGCGTCCGCCCGGCGGCGATTCCTTACCTCGCGAGGAGCCGGGTAAGAACCGGCGGCGGCGCGGACACCAACCGGGCATGTCCACCACCGCCGCTCCACCACCACCGCCCGCCCCGCCGGCGCCCACGCGTCGTCGGCCCTCGCCGACCCCGCCCGGCAGGCCTACCTGCTCCTGCGCATGGCCTTCACGGTCGCGCCGATCGTCTTCGGCCTCGACAAGTTCGCCAACGTGCTCGTCGACTGGGAGACCTACCTCGCCGGCTGGATCAACGACATCGTCCCCGGCAACGCGACCGACGCGATGCACCTCGTCGGCGGCGTCGAGATCCTCGCCGGGCTGCTCGTGCTCGTCCGCCCGCGGATCGGCGCCTACGTCGTGGCCGCCTGGCTGGCCGGGATCATCGTCAACCTGCTCACGCTCTCGGGCTACTACGACGTCGCCCTGCGGGACTTCGGCCTGCTGCTCGGCGCCCTGGCCCTCGGCCGGCTGGCCGCCCGCTACGACCGGGCGTGACCCGCCCGGGCGGGCCGGGCATACTCCGGCCCCATGGGATTCGACCAGTACCACGAGCCACCCGACGAGCTGCCCGAGGAGACCAGGACCTTCGCGCGCCTGTGCGCGTCGGTGACCGAGGAAGCCGAGGCGATCGGCTGGTACGAGCAGCGCCTGGCGATCGAGCGCGACCCCGAGGCCCGCGCGGTCATGGCCAACGCGCTCGGCGAGGAGTACAAGCACTTCGCGATGGACCTCGAGTTCCTGCTGCGACGCAAGCCCGAGTGGCGCCAGATCGCCCAGGGGATCCTCTTCCAGGACGGCGACATCGTCGAGCACGGCGAGGCGGCCGAGGAGGCCGCCGACGATGACGGCGGTGGCGGCGAGGCCCCGGCCACGGTCGGCGGCTCACTGGGCATCGGCGGACTGCGAGGGCGGTAGACGACATGAGCGACCATCTCCTCAGGGGCCACGCCCCGATCACCGACGCCGGCTGGGCCGACATCGACGACGAGGCCCGCGAGCGGCTCACCCCCGGGCTGGCGGCCCGGCGCCTCGTCGACTTCAGCGGCCCGCACGGCTGGGACTACTCGGCGGCCAACGTCGGCCGCGTCGAGCCCACCGAGGTCCGCGGCAAGGCGATCGAGGCCGTCCGCCGGCGCGTGCTGCCCGTCGTCGAGCTCCGCGCCGCCTTCGGCGTGGCCCGCGACGAGCTGGCCGCGGGCGACCGCGGCGCCGTCGACGTCGACTACGCCGAGCTCGACCTGGCCGCCCAGCGGCTCGTCGAGGCCGAGAACGCCGCCGTCTTCCACGGCGGCGCCGACGGCATCGAGGGCATCGCGTCGGCCTCGCCCCACGACGTGCTCGAGTGCGGCGACGACGCGCACGGCTACCCGGGCGCGGTCGCGCGCGGGGTCGAGCTGCTCAAGCGCAACGGCATCGGCGGCCCCTACGGGCTGGCGTTGTCCCGCGAGGAGTGGACGCGCGTGGTCGAGACGACCGAGCACGGCGGCTACCTGCTCTTCGACCACCTGCGCCACATCCTGCTCGACGGCCCGCTCGTGTGGGCCCCGGGCGTCGAGGGCGCGGTGCTCGTCAGCCTGCGCGGCGGGGACTTCCTCTTCGCCTCGGGCCAGGACCTCTCGGTCGGCTACACGAGCCACGACGCCGAGCGGGTCGAGCTCTACCTCGAGGAGTCGTTCTCCTTCCGGGTGGCGACGCCCGAGGCCGCGGTGGCGATCGGCTAGACGGTCTTCACCAGGCCGCCGTCGATCACGAAGTTCGAGCCGGTCACGTTGCCCGTGCGCGGCGAGGCGAGCAGGGCGACGAGCGTCGCGACTTCCCGGGGGGTCGTGAAGCGGCCGGTGGCCATGCCCGCCTCGGCGCCCTCGCGGATCGCGTCGGCGTCGACGCCCGCCTTGTCGCCGAGCGTCTCGGCGACGCCGCCGGCCCCGAGCCAGAGGTCGGTCGCCACCGGGCCGGGCGAGACGCTGGCCAGGCGGATCCCCTGCGGGCCGAGCTCCTGCGAGAGCGACTTCGACAAGTTCAGCAGCGCCGCCTTGGCCGCGCCGTAGTCGATCACGCCGCCGTCGGGCTCGAAGAACGCGTTGACCGAGACGACGTTGACGATCGTGCCGCCGCCCGTCTGCGCCATGCTCGCGACCGCGGCCCGCGTGGCCCGCAGCGCCGAGAAGAAGTTCAGGTCGAGCGAGCGCTGGAAGTCCTCGTCGCTGAGCGAGAGGAAGCCGTCGAGGCGGACGTGCGCGGCGCCCACGTTGTTGACGAGGACGTCGATGCGCCCGTGGTCGGCGATCGCGCGGCCGACGAGCTCGCCCGGGCCGTCGGGGCCCCCGAGGTCGACGGCCACCGGCGTCACGCGCTCGAGGCCGTCGAGCGTGTCCGTGGTGCGCGCGCCGGCGACGACCCGCGCGCCCTCGGCCGCCAGCTCCTGGGTGATCGCCAGGCCGATGCCCTTGCTGGCGCCGGTGACGACGGCGACCTTGTCGGTGAGCTCGAGGTCCATGACGCGACGGTACCGGGCATCCTCGGCCCGTGCCCGACGACCTGCGCGACCACCACTTCGGCGACGGCGAGCCCTTCACGCTCGGCGTCGAGGAGGAGCTCTTCCTCGCCGACCCCGACACCGGCGAGCAGGCCAACGCCCGCGAGCGGGTGCTCGACGGCCTCGGCGAGGTCGCCCGCGGCGAGATCACCGGAGAGGTCCACGCCTGCGAAGTGGAGTGCATCACCGACGTGTGCGCCGACGCCGGCGAGGCGATCGGGGTGCTGGCCGACCTGCGGCGCGCCGTACGCGACACCGGCGTCGGGCTGATCGGCGCCGCCACCCACCCGGCGGCCGAGGAGGGCGAGGCGCAGACGAGCGACAGCGAGCGCTACCGCTACATCTCCACGCTGCTCGGCGACGCGATGGTCACGCCGGTCGCCGCGCTGCACGTGCACGTCGGGATGCCCGACCCCGAGACCGCGATCCGCGCCTTCAACGGGCTGCGGCGCCATCTGCCGCTGCTCGAGGCGCTGGCCGCGAACTCCCCCTTCCGCCACGGGCGCGACACCGGCTTCGCCTCGGCGCGCGAGCTCTCGCTGCGCGCCTGGCCGCGCTCGGGCGCCCCGCGGGCCATGGCCGGCTACGAGGACTTCGTCGAGTACGCCGAGCGGATGACGCGCGCGGCCGGCGTCCCCGACTACACGTTCCACTGGTGGAAGCTGCGCCCGCACCCGCGCCTGGGGACCGTCGAGATCCGCGCGCTCGACGTGCAGTCGTCGCTGACGCGCACGGCGTCGCTGGTCGCGCTCGTCCACGCCCTGGCCCGCCACGAGGCCGAGGCCACGCCCGTCGCCGCGCCCGCTCCCGAGATCCTCGAGGAGGCCTCCTACCGCGCCGGCCGCGAGGGCCTGGCCGCCGAGCTGCCCGACGCCGCCGGCCGGCCGCGGCCCGTCGGCGACGTGCTGGCCGAGACCCTCGAGCTCGCGCGGCCGCGGGCGGACGAGCTCGGCTGCGCCGCCGAGCTCGCCGGGCTCGACGCGCTCGTGGCCGAGGACGGCGGCGCCGGCGTCCAGCGCGCCGACGAGGCCCGCGGCGGGATGGGAGCGGTGCTCGCCGGCCTGCTGGAACGCACCTCGGCCGGGCGTTCGGTTCAATGAGCGGATGCCCGGCGTGAGCAACCCGTAGTGGCCGACGAGCGCACGCCGTCGCCGCGCCCGGCCATCCTGGCCGTGGACGACGAGCCGGGCGTGCTCGCCGCCGTCGCCCGCGACCTGCGCCGGCGCTTCGGCGACCGCTACCGGATCCTGCGCAGCTCCTCCGGGGCCGAGGCGCTCGACGTGCTGCGCGAGCTGCGCACGCGCGGCGAGCAGGCCGCCCTGCTGATCGCCGACCAGCGGATGCCCGGCATGTCGGGCACCGAGTACCTGCAGGAGGCGCGCAAGCTCGTCCCCGCCGCCAAGCGCGTGCTGCTGACCGCCTACGCCGACACGTCGGCGGCGATCGAGGCGATCAACGAGGTCGGCCTGGACTACTACCTGCTCAAGCCCTGGGACCCGCCCGAGGAGCAGCTCTACCCCGTCGTCGAGGATCTGCTGACGACCTGGGAGGCGGGCGCGGCGCTCGACGCCGGCGGCGTGCGCGTGATCGGCCACCGCTTCTCCAAGGAGACCCACGACCTGCGCGACTTCCTCGCCCGCAACCGCGTGCCCGCCCGCTGGATGGACGTCGAGCGCGACGGCGAGGCGCGCGAGCTCTTGACCCTGGCCGGCGTCGAGGACGGCCGCCTGCCGGTCGCCTTCCTCGAGGACGGCGCGGTGCTCGAGCGCCCGTCCGTGCTCGAGCTCGCCGAGCGCCTCGGCGTCACGGGCCAGCCGTCGGAGGAGCACTACGACCTCGTGATCGTCGGCGGCGGCCCGGCCGGGCTGGCCGCGGCGGTCTACGGCGCCTCGGAGGGCCTGCGCACCGTGCTCGTCGAGCGCGACGCCCCGGGCGGCCAGGCCGGCCAGTCGAGCCGGATCGAGAACTACCTCGGCTTCCCCGCCGGCCTGAGCGGATCCGACCTCGCCCGCCGCGCGACCGACCAGGCGCGCCGCCTGGGCGCCGAGCTGCTCAGCGTCCAGGACGCCACCGCGCTGCGCGCCGAGGGCGCCGGCCGCGCCGTCGAGCTCTCCGGCGGCTGCTCGCTGTCGGCCAACTGCGTGCTCGTCGCCTCCGGCGTCTCCTACCGCCAGCTCGACGCGCCCGGCTTCGCCGAGCTGACCGGCGCGGGGATCTACTACGGCGCGGCGCTGACCGAGGCCCGCTCGTGCGCCGACCAGCAGGTCGTGATCGTCGGCGGCGCGAACTCCGCGGGCCAGGCCGCGGTCTACTTCAGCGGCTACGCCGCGGCGGGTGACGATGCTCGTGCGCGGGCCGAACCTCGAGCGCTCGATGTCGCAGTACCTGATCGAGCAGATCGCCGCCCTGGACAACGTCGAGGTGCGCACGGGCGCCCAGGCCGTCGCGGCGCACGAGCGCGACGGGCACCTCGCGGGGCTGACCGTCCGCGAGGGCGAGGACGAGAGCCGCCTGGACGCCGACGCCTGCTTCGTCTTCATCGGCGCCCTGCCCCGGACCGACTGGCTCGAGGGCGTCGTGCAGCGCGACGCGCGCGGGTTCATCCTCGCCGGCCAGGACATCGACCGCGCGGGCTGGCCGCTGGCCCGCGACCCGTATCCGCTGGAGACGAGCGTCCCGGGCGTGTTCGTGGCCGGCGACGTCCGCGCGCGCTCGATCAAGCGCGTGGCGAGCGCCGTCGGCGAGGGCTCGATGTCGGTCTCGCTCGTCCACGACTACCTGGCCGACGCATGAGCGGCCTGACCCTCGCCGATCTGCGGCCGGTCGACCTGTTCGACGACCTCTCCGACGAGGAGCTCGCGCCGTGGGTCGAGGCGGCCGTGCCCGACGAGGTGCCCGAGGGCACGATCCTCGCCGAGCAGGACCAGACCGTCGAGGGGCTGACGCTCCTGCTCGAGGGGACGGCGCGCTCGATGCTGCGCAGCGGCGACGACTTCGAGCCCGTCGGGCGCCAGGAGGCGCCGACGTGGATGGGCGCGATCGCCTCGCTGACCGAGGAGCCCTTCGGCGTGCACGTCGAGGCGCAGACGCCGTGCCGGATCGCGCGGATCCCCGGGGAGCGCTTCCGCGAGCTGATCTTCGCCCAGCGCCCGGTCCACCGCCGCGTGATGCGCCAGGTCAACCCGGTCGTGAGCCGCCTGACCGGCATCGAGGCCAACCGCGAGCGCCTGGCCTCGCTGGGCACGATGGCCGCCGGGCTGGCCCACGAGATGAACAACCCGGCCGCCGCGGCCCGCCGTGCGGCGACCGAGCTCGCCGAGGCGCTCGACGTCGTCAACTCGACGCTCGGGCAGTTCGTCGCCGCGGGGATCGAGCGCGAGCAGGCGGCGAAGCTGCTCGAGCTCCACGCCGAGGCGCTCAACCGCGCCGCCGGCCAGACCACGCTCTCCACGCTCGACGCCGCCGACCGCGAGGACGAGCTGACCGACGAGCTCGAGCGGATCGGCGTGGCCGAGGCGTGGCGCCAGAGCGAGCCGCTGGCCAAGGCCGGGATCGACGTCGACTGGATCGAGCGCGTCGGCGCGGAGGCCGGGCCGGCCGTCGGAGCCGCGATCCGCTGGACCTCCTCCACCCTCGCCGCGCGCGAGCTGGCCGACGACCTGCTCGAGGCGACGAAACGGATGTCCGACCTCGTCGGCGCGGTCAAGACCTACGCCTACATGGACCGCGGGGGCGTCGTCGAGGTCGACCTGCACGAGGGGATCGAGACCACGATCACCGTGCTCGGCCACAAGCTCAAGAAGACCGAGATCGAGATCGTCCGCGACTACGACAAGAGCCTCCCGCGACTGATGGTCTACGGCTCCGAGCTCAACCAGGTGTGGACCAACCTGCTCGACAACGCGATCGACGCGCTCGGCGAGCGCGGGACGATCACGATCCGCACCCTGGTCGACGGCGACTGCGCCCACGTGCAGATCTCCGACGACGGGCCGGGCGTCCCCGCCGACCTGCAGGACCGCGTCTTCGACTCCTTCGTCACGACCAAGGAGGTCGGCCGCGGCACCGGCCTGGGGCTGGCCACCGCGTGGCGCGTCGTCGTCGAGCGCCACCACGGCTCGCTGACCCTCGACTCCGAGCCGGGCCACACCACCTTCGACGTCTGGATTCCATTCGCGCAATCGAACGGGAAGTGATCGCCATCCCCCAGTGCACCCATCTCGACACCATCAAGGTCACCGAGCTCCCCGAGGCCGCGGCCGGCTGCGTCGACTGCCTCGCCGAGGGAACCGAGTGGCTCCATCTGCGCATCTGCCTGGAGTGCGGGCACGTCGGCTGCTGCGACGACTCCCCCATGCGCCACGCCAGCGCCCACGCCGCCTCGACCGAGCACCCGATCATCCGCTCGCTCGAGCCCGGTGAGCAGTGGTCGTGGTGCTTCGTCGACGAGGTCGGGATGATCCTCCCGCAGGTCCGCGGGCAGACGCGGATCCCGCGCTCGCCGCTGCTCTAGCGCGCCAGCGAGGAGCGCAGCGCGCCGCAGACGCCCTTGGCGCCGGCGAACGACGGCGGCGCCGCCTTGCGGCCCTGCGCCCAGTGGCCGCCGCGGCCGAGCGAGAACCGCAGGTGCGCGCCGTGCGAGACGTCGCGCCAGGCCAGCCAGGCGCGGTCGTGGCGACGGCCGCCGACGGTCAGCGAGCGCACCCGCGTCGCGGTCGTGCCCGCGCCGCGCGTGTCGATGCGCAGCGTGCCGTGCTTCAGGCGGATCGCCGCGTGCGGGAACAGCGGAGCGCCGAGCGCCAGCACGCCGCTGCCGGGCACGGCCGGGTAGATCCCCAGCGCGCCGAGCACCCACCACGAGGACATCTGCCCGCCGTCGTCGTTGCCCGGGTAGCCGCCCGGCGTCGGCTCATAGAGCGTGCGCATCGCGCGGCGCACGACGGCGGCGCCGAGGTCGGGGCGCCCGAGCCAGTCGAACAGGTAGGGCACGTGCAGGTTGGGCTCGTTGCCGAGGAAGGCGTGCGTGCTCTTGACCCCGGTGTTGAGCTGGCTCAGGAAGGCCCGCAGGCGCTTCAGCGCGGCGGGCCGCCCGCCCGTGGCGGCGACGAGCCCGGCGACGTTCTGCGGCACCGCCCACTGGTACTGGGCCTCGGAGCCCTCGACGAAGCCGGTGTCGGAGTCGATGGCGTCGTCGGTCGCCCACTTCCCGGTCTTGGCGTAGCGCGGGCGGATGCGTTTCGTGCCCGGGTCGAGCAGGTGGCGCCAGGCGGCCGCGCGCGGGACGAACTTCCGGCAGGTCGCCCGCGCGCCCGCGGCGGCCGCCAGGCGGCCGATCGCGAAGTCGGCCGAGCCGTACTCGAGCGTGGTCGCGGCCGAGCCCCACACGAGCGACGGATCGATCGTGGCGGGGATCACGCTCGCGTTCTGCTCGTGGCCGACGTAGCCGTGGCGCAGCAGGTCGTCGAGCCCCGGCCGCTGGATGTAGCCCCCGTTGGCGCTCGTCCCCGGATGGGTGGCGCCGTCGACCATCGCGCGCAGCGCGGCCCGGCGGTTGAACGAGCGCGCGCCGAAGGCGTAGGCGCCGGCGATCATCAGGTCGGCGGGATCGCCGACCATGATGTCGTTCTGGCCCTGCAGCATCGACCACTTGGGCAGGTGGCCGGACTGCCGGTAGTCCGCGTACATCGAGCGCACGACGGCGGAGGCCACGCTCGGGCGCAGCATCGCCACGAGCGGGAACTGGGAGCGGTAGACGTCCCAGCCGCTGATCGTCCCGTACTTGGTAAAGCCGCGGGCGCGGTGGACCTTCTCGTCCATGCCGCCGTAGGCGCCGTCGACGTCGCTCATCGTGTTGGGCATGAGCAGCGCGTGGTAGAGCGCCGAGGTGAACATCTTCCGCTGCGTGCGCGTCCCTCCGCGCACGCGGGCGGCGCCGAGCAGCCGCTCCCAGCGCGCGGTGGCGCGGGCCCGCAGGGCGTCGAAGCCGTGCGGGGCGCCCTCGGCGTCGAGGTTGCGCCGCGCGCCGGCGACCGACGCCGTCGAGACGCCCACCCGGACGACGACGGAGCGCGCGCTCGTGGTGTCGAACGTGGCGTAGGCCCCGGCCTGCGCGCCGGAGCTCGGCTCGCCCGGCATCTCGTCGGGCCCGCCGACCACGCGCTTGTACTGGAGCGGCCCGGTGGTGGCCACCGAGCGGTCGGCGGCGTGGCGCGAGCCCGGGAGCAGCAGCTGCTTGGTCCACGTGCCGCTGGCCGAGAAGGCCCGGTCGAAGCGGGCGACGAAGTGGATCGTGAACTGGCCCGGGTTGGAGCAGAACTCGCCGCTTCGTGACCGTGCCGGAGATCTCCCGGCGGGCGGGGTCGACGCTCAGGTCGCTGACGTAGTCGCCCATCGAGCTGCCACCCGCGTTGATCAGCACCGAGCCGTGACGCGTGGCGGGGAAGGTGAACCGCGCGTCGCCGGTGCGCGTCGTGGCGGTCAGCGCCGCCGCGACCCCGTTGCCGAGGTGCACCCGGTAGTCGCCGGGTCGCGCGACCTCGCCGCGGTGGGTGAACGACGTGAGGTAGCGCGAGTCGACGGCGAACGACCCCGGCGTCGCGGGCGAGCCGTCGACCGCGTGCGTGGTCGGCAGGATCGGGACGTCGCCGAGCGCGGCGCAGCCGGCGCCGCTGACGTGGGTCAGGCTGAAGCCCCGCAGGCGCGTGTCGCGGTAGGTGTAGCCGCCGGCGAAGTTGTGGACGTCGGGCAGCGTGTCGGGGCTGAACTGGACCATCCCGAACGGCGCGGTCGCGCCCGGGAACGTCGCCCCGGCGCCCCCGCCCGTGCCGAAGTCGGCGGCGCCCTCGTCGGTGCCGATGCGCGTGTCGACCAGGTGGCCGAGCGGCGTGGCGGCGCGGGCGGCGGCCGGCGCGAGGAAGAGCAGGACGAGGAGCGGGAGGACCGTCAGGCGTCGGCGCACGGCGGGACCGTACCGGGCGGGAGCGCGTCGAGGAGTTCCAGCTCGAAGCGCAGCTGCGTCACGAGCGGGTTGCCGGGCAGCCGGCGCTCGAGCATCGCGAGGCTCTCGCGGTAGTGATGCAGGCGCGGCGCGTAGTCCAGGTGGGGCTCGCCCCCGCGCGTGATCCGGGCGCGCAGCTCGCGGACCTTGGCGACCTTGTCGGCCGCGTAGATCCACACCTCCGTCGTCCCCCGCCTCGCCGACCTGCGCGCGCAGCGCCGCCTTGCGCTCGTCGTAGCCGGCGATCGTCTCGTCCTCGGTCACGCTGGCGACCAGCCCGGCGACCTCGGCGCCGAACCCGGCCTCGATGTCGGCCGCCCGCGCGTCCGTGTCCTCGACGACGTCGTGCAGGATCCCCGCGGCCACGACCGCCTCCGAGCGATCGCGGTTGTGCAGCAGCGAGGCGACCTCCAGCGGGTGGGCGATGAACGGCGCCCGGTCGGAGTCGCGCCACTGGCCGCGATGCTGCTCGGCCGCGTAGGCGTACGCGCGGCGGGCGAGCGGGAGCTCGGCGAGGAAGCTGGGGACGAACGGCGCGTCGGGCACGCGACCAGCATGCACGGGCGAACGCGACGCCGCGAAACCGAGTTGTGAACGCCGCGGCAGCATCGCGTTGACCTCCCGTTCACCGTCCAGAGGCTGACTTCTAACAAGTTGCCGGAGGTGGGCGTCGAGGATGGCGCCGTCCTCGCAACGCCATGGAGGACGCCGGTCGCCGAGAGGTCCGGCTCGGTATCCCAAACCCACCACGGAGGTTCGATGTCCACCCAAGCACGCGGCTCTGCCGCGGGCCGCGGGCGCCTGCGCGCGCTCGTCCTGACGATCGCGTGCGCCGCAGTGGCGATCGTCGCCGCTTCGACGGCGTTCGCCGCCGACGCCCCGCCGCCGATCCCCACCTGCACGGGCAAGACGCTCGGCGTGAAGGGCTCTCAAGACGGAGGTCGGCTACGCCGTCAAGTGCTCGCAGGCGATCACGTCGTACTCGATCGTCACCGACCGGGCCCTGGCCGGCTTCGACGTCACCTCGCTGGGCTACAAGAGCAGCGGCGCGCTGTCCGAAGATGACCAGTTCGGCTGCATCGGCGAGATCCCGGGTGACGGCTTCACCTGCAACGGGACCGCCGGCGCGCACCACACCGTCAAGGGCACCTACGAGACGGACGCCAAGGCGTGCGGCACCTCGAAGGCCACCCGGCTGCGGTCCTGGCTGGTCGTCTCGACCAAGAAGGGCGTCGGCGCCGGACCGTTCCCTGATCGCTCGCCAGACCAGCTGCAAGTACCCGAAGAAAAAGAAGAAGAAGCACACGTCAAAGTCCGCGGCCGCGCACCGGTCGGGTCACTGATCCCCGAGGAGTCTGAATGCACCTCCTGAACACCAAGCGCCTGCTCGCGTTGTGCCTCGCGGCCATCGCGGTGCTCGCGCTGCCGGCCTCCGCGCTGGCCAAGAAGCCGCGCATCACGATGAGCGGCTCGACCTCGATCGCGCCGCTGGCGGCGCAAGCTCGCCAAGGCCTACGTCAAGCACCACAAGGTCCAGTTCCGCCTGCTGCAGGGCGGCTCGGACGTCGGCATCGCCGACGTCTCCCACGGCCGCGTGACGATCGGCAACTCGTCGCGCGACCCCAAGCCGACGGATCCCGGGCGGCATCGTGTTCAACCCGATCGCGCGCGACGCGCTGTGCCTGATCACCAACAAGAAGAACCCGATCAGCAACCTGTCGAAGAACGCGATCCAGCAGGTCTTCTCGGGCGGCATCCGGTCCTGGAGCAAGGTCCCGGGCGCCAAGCGCAAGGGCACCATCGACCTCGTCGTCCGCACCGCGGCGTCGGGCTCGCAGGACGCCTTCCAGAAGATCTTCATGAACCCGTTCAACGTCTCGTCGACGGCGGCCCAGAAGGCCTCCAACGGCCTCGTGCAGCAGTCGGTCAAGTCCAACCCGGACGCGATCGGCTACGTGTCGCTGGCGTTCACCAAGGGCGCGCACCCGGTGGCCTACAAGGGCGTCGGCTGCAACCTCCGCAACGCCAAGTCCGGCCAGTACGGCGGGCTGCGGACCTTCTACATGGTCACGCGCGGCAAGGCGAAGGGCGCCGCCAAGAAGTGGATCCACTGGATCAAGACCAACAAGACGGCGAAGCGCATCACGGCCCTCGAGTGGGTGCCGCTCCACTAGATGCGGTCAAACGGTCCGCGAATCTCCTCCGGAGCAGCACGACGGACCAGCGCGCCGAGGCCCTCCTCGGCGCGCTGGCCGCCGGCGTGCTTCTGCTCATCGCCTTCATGGTCATCTTCGTGTTCGCGAAGGCGTGGCCGTCGTTCGCGCACAACGGCCTGCACTGGTTCGGCGGCGGCGGCAACGTCGACCAGCAGCTGACCAAGATCTTCAACTCGCCGGCCAACACGGCGGCACTATGTCTACACGCTGCACGCCTGGCCGCTGCTCTACGCCACGGCGCTGACGACCTTCGTCGCCGTCGGCTTCGGCGGCGTGTTCGCGGTCGCCTCGGCGATCTTCGTCGTCGAGTTCGCGCCCGACCGCCTGCGCCGGGTGCTCGAGCCGGTGATCCGCCTGCTCGCCGCCGTGCCCTCGGTCGTCTACGGCCTGATCGGCGTGCTCGTGCTCGTCCCCTTCGTCGGCAACCACCTCATATCCAGCGACCGCAAGGCCTCGGTGGCCTACGTCGTCCAGCTCGACGGCTCCTCGCTGCTCGTCGCCTGCCTCGTGCTCACCGTGATGATCACGCCGATCATGATCGCGATCGTGGTGGAGGCGCTGCGCGCCGTTCCGCGCACGTGGGTCGAGGGCGCGGCCGCGCTCGGCGTCAACCGCTGGCGGCGCGACCTGGACGATCGCGGTGCGCAGCGCGCGGCCGGCGATCGTCGCCGCCGCCGTGCTCGCCACGGCGCGCGCGCTCGGCGAGGCGATCATGCTCTCGATGGTCTCGGGGTCGGCCGGCTTCGCCCCGAACCCGCTCGACGGCTTCACGTTCCTGCTCGAGCCGACGCGCCCGCTCGCCGCGACGATCGTCGACAACGCCGAGGGCCTGTCGGTCGCGCCGTTCGGGCAGACGATCTACGCCTTCGCCGCCGTCCTGCTCGTCTCGAGCGTGTTCCTCTCGTTCGGCGGCTGGATCGCCAAGCAGCCGCTGCGCAAGTTCGGGGTGACGGCCTGATGTCGGTCTACGGCCAGCGCGCCGCCGGCGCTGCCGTTGCGGCCCGTCCGCGCGAAGGAGGGCACGAGCGCCTACTCGCCGAGCGACCGCCTCGCGGTCTGGGGCTGCTGGGCCGCGGGCGACACTGCTGATGGCGATCTGCGCGGCGATCTTCCTCTACATCGGCGTTCGCGGCCTGCAGTTCCTGCGCCCGGAGCTGCTCGTCACCCACCCGGTGGCCGATCTGAACCAGAGCAAGTCCGGCGGCTTTCTCGACCCGCTGCTCGGGACCTTCCTGCTGACCGTCATCGGGATCCTCGTCGCGTTGCCGGTGGGCGTCGGGATCGCGGTCTGGCTGACCGAGTACGGGCGCCCGTTCGGCTTCGCGCGCGCGGTCGAGTCCGGCGTCGAGGTCGTGGCCGGGACGCCGAGCTATCGTGCTGGCGATCTTCGGGCTGCTCGTCTTCCAGCAGCACCTCTTCGGCTTCCTCTCGTTCACCGCGCAGGGCAACGCCGTGTTCGGCCGCTCCTTCCTGACGGCCGGCGTGATGATGGGCCTGATCGCCCTGCCGCTCGTCGTCGGCGCGACCCGTGAGGCGTTGCACGCGATCCCGCGGCCACGTGCGCGAGGCCTCCTACGCGCTGGGCAAGAGCAAGTGGCGAGACGATCCGCCACGTGCTGCTGCCGGGCTCGCGCTCGGGCATCGCCACGGGCGCCACGCTCGGCATGGGCCGCATCGCGGGCGACACGGCGATCGTCGTGATCCTGCTCGGCGCCTCGCTGCAGCTCCAGAAGGAGGGCTCGGCGCCCGTGCTCGGGACCTTGCGCGGCACCGGCTCGACCCTCACCTCCTACGTCTACAACAACTCGCCGGCGGGCGAGGGCAACGCCCCGGAGAAGGCCTACGCGGCCGCCTTCGTCCTGCTCGCTGCATCGTCGTGATCCTCAACTTCGTGGTCGACCTCATCAGCGGCCGGAAGGAGACCGCCCGATGGACACGCTGATCCCCGCCGCCCGTCCGGCGGATCGATCCCGACCGCGAGCCGACCGTGTCGCGCCGCCGCTCCCCCGCGCCCGACCCCTACGCGGGCGCCGACGCCGACGCCGGCGGTCCAGGAGCGCATGCGCACCGACCGGCTGTCGATCGCCTACGGCGCCGAAGACCGCCGTCAACTCGGTGTCGCTGCCCGTCCGCCGCGGCGAGGTGCTGGCGATGATCGGGCCCTCCGGCTGCGGCAAGACGACGTTCCTGCGCTCGCTCAACCGGCTGACCGAGCTGAGCCGACGGCGACCATGCGCTCGGGCTACGTGTCCTCCTCGACGGCGCAGGACATCGACGAGCTCGAGGTCACCGCGCCTGCGCCGCCGTGTCTCGATGGTCTTCCAGCAGCCCAACCCGTTCCCGATGAGCGTGTGGGACAACGTCGCCTACGCGATCCGCGAGCGGGGCGGCGCAAGCGCGCCGCCGCTCGCGATGCTCGCGCCGCGCGGTCGAGCGACGCGCTCAAGCGGGCAGGCCTGTGGGACGAGGTCAAGGACAACCTCGGCCACTCGGCCCACGCGGCTGTCGGGCGGCCAGCAGCAGCGCCTGTGCATCGCTCGCGCGCTGGCCGTCCAGCCCGAGGTCCTGCTCCTCGACGAGCCGTGCTCGGCGCTCGACCCCCGGTCGACCGCGGTGATCGAGGACCTCGTCGTGCGCCTGCGCGAGGAGGTGGCGATCGTGATCGTCACCCACAACCTCCAGCAGGCCCAGCGCGTGGCCGACCACGTCGCGTTCATGTACCTCGGCGAGCTCGTCGAGTACGGCGACGGCCGAGCAGGTCTTCCGCTCGCCGCAGGCCGAGCGCACGCGCGGACTACGTCTCGGGGGTCTTTCGGGTGAGGCGTGCGCCGTGCTCCGTCGTGCTCGTCGCTCGCCACGCTCGCCGTGGCCGGCGTGCGAGTCGACCCAGGAGCAAGAGCGCGCGGCTGGAGGCGGCCGGGTCGGACAAGCTTCAAGGGCGAGAAGGGCCTCTCGATCGGCGCAGAAGGCGGTCGGCGTCCGCGTCGGCACGACCGCGGTGCTCGCCGACGCCAACGGCGCGGCCGTCGTCGCTCGAGCTGCACAACACCTCCGACAAGCCGCTGCGCGACGTGCCGATCGCCGTCAAGGTCGCCGGCGCGGGCGGCAAGGTCCGTCTACAAGAACGACGCGCCGGGGCTCGACGCGTCGCTGACCGGCGTCTCGCGTGCTCCCGCCCAAGGCGACACGCTGCTCTGGGTCAACGACCAGGTCACGCTGTCCGGCGCGCCGGCAAGCGCGTCGCGGTCAACCGTCGGCGCGCCGCGGCGACTCGAGCAGCGGCGACGAGCCCAAGCATCTCGCTCTCGGCGCCGGTCGTCCGGCGCGACCCGGTCTCGGGGATCGAGGCCGCGGCCTCGGTGACCAACGACTCCGAAGATCGCCCAGCGCCAGCTCGTCGTGCTCGGCGTCGCGCGCCGGGGCGGCCGGATCGTCGCCGCCGGGCGGGCGATCGTCCCGCTCGTCAAGCCCGGCAAGAAGGCGAAGTTCAACCTGTTCTTCATCGGCAACCCGAAGGGCGCCCGCGTGACGCTGAGCGCCCCTCCGACCACGTTCTGATTGGAAACATGAGCCTGCCACCGCGTCCCCGTCCGACCCACTGCGAGCACTGCGGCTCGGCCCTGGCCGACGACCAGCGCTACTGCCTGACGTGCGGCGCGCGCGCCGCCGCCGGCCCGTCGAGGCGCCGACCGCGCGCGGCGGGCGCCGCCGCCCCGCCCGGCTCCCCGCCGCCGCTCGCCGCCGCGCCTCCGCCCGGCCGCGACTGGACCCCGGCCTGGACCGCCGGCCTCCGTGGCCGCGCTGGCCCTCGTGCTCATCATCGGCGTGCTGATCGGCCGCTCGGGCAGCGGCAGCGGCTCGGGCCAGGCCGCGGCGCCCGATCGTCCGTGTCGGCGGGGCGGGCACCGGCGCCACGGCCTCGGGCACGAGCGCGAACACCAGCGCGAGCAGCAGCGCCGTGGCCGAGAGCTGGCCGAGCGGCAAGAACGCGCTGGACCGTCGAGCTCGGCGCGCTGGGCAAGGACGGCACGAGCGGCGCCCAGGTCGCCGCCGCCAAGCGGGACGCGGTGACCAAGGGCGCCAAGGGCGCCGGCATCATCGACTCCGACAACCACGGCTCGCTGCCCGGCGGCTCGTGGATCGTCTACTCGGGCGTGTACGGCTCGAAGGCGCGCGGCGTCCAAGGCCCTGAGCCAAGCTCAAGAAGCACTTCCCCAAGGCGGTCGTCGATCCACGTGACCGACGCCAAGGGCGGCGGCGGGCGAGCTCGGCGAGCAGCGGGCGGCGGTGGCGGCGGTGGCGGCAAGGTCGCCTCGGGCGCGGCCGGCCAAGAAGGCCCTCCAGGACCTCAACCAGTCCGGCGACGCCTACGAGAAGCAGCTCAAGAAGAAGCCCAAGACCATCGTGATCCCGGGCAAGGCGCCGCCGAAGGACAACAAGGCACCGGGCGGCGGCTCGCGGCGGCGGAGACGATCGGATGACCGCCCGCGACGCCCTGCGCCGCCTCGGCGGCGCCCCGCCCGAGCCCCCACGGCGGCCGACGCGCCGGCGCCGCGCTGCCCCGGAGCCGCCGGCCGAGCTCGTCGCCCGGCGCGCCGAGCTGGCGCGGCAGCTTCGCCGACCTGCAGTGGGACCTCGGCGGCCTGGCCTACGAGATGGCGATCCGCGACTACTTCAAGCTCGACGTGCTCGACCCGCAAGGCGGCCGAGCTCCAGGTCGTCGACGCCGAGCTCGGCGAGCTTGACCGGCTGCTGCGGACCATCGAGCGAGCGTCGCCGGCGCCTGCATCGAGCTGCGGCGCCCCCCACTCCCGCGGGGCGGCGTTCTGCTGGTCATGCGGGACGATGCTCCGCGCTCGACGTGCCGGCCGCGACCTAACGGCCACGCCCCATGACGACCTGCCCGCGACTGCGCCGCGCCCGCTCACGACGACCAGCGCTACTGCCTGGCCTGCGGCACGCGGCTGGCCGGCGCGCCGGAGCTCGTCGCCGAGGTGCCCGCGGCGCCGGCCGCCGGCCCGAGTAGCCGAGCTGCGCCGCCGGCCTGCCCGGGCCCTCCCGCCACCGGCTCGACCGCGCTCGGCGTGCTCGCCTCGGGGATCCTCATGGGCGTCGGGATCGGGCCGGTCGCGCTGGGCAGCGGCGGCCCGGCCCGGGCCACGGTGCTGCTGCCCGCTCCGGCGACCGACGGCGCCGGTCACCGGCGCGTTCGCGGCCAAGGACCTCGCCCCGGCGCTGTCCGCGCCGCTCGGCTCGACCGAGCCCGCCCCGCCGTCCACCGACGTGGCGCCGGCGATGGACACGGGCGGTGACGGCGGGTCCTCGGTGGCGACCCCGCCACGCCCACGGCGCCGGCGAGCCCGGCCCCCTCCCCCGCTCCGTCGACCCCGACCGACCACCACTCCGGCCGTCGCCGACGACCGACTTCACCGGCACGGTGGTGCACCTCAACGAGGCCGCCGGCTCGCTTCACCCTGGTCGGCGACGACGGCAAGCTGCACGTGATCCACGTCCCCGAGCTCCCGAAGCTCGGGCAGTTCGCGCAGGTCGCCGCCCGCTCGCTGGCCAACGGCACGTGGTCGGCCGACGACGTGGCGAGCTCGGCGGGCTCGTCGCCCGACGTCCGGTTGCGCGGCACCGTCACGGCGCTCGACCCCGCCGGCGGGCGCTACGTGCTGTCGGCTCGCGGCGTCTCGCTGCTCGTCGCGCTGCCCGCGGCCCCGGCCGACGGCACACCCGCGCCCGCGCCGCCCGCGCTCGGGGACGCGGTCGACGTGAAGGCCACGCTCGAGGACGCCCCGAAGCCCGCGCCGGCGGCCGACGGGACGACCACGACGACCGCCACGACGCCACCGTCGACGTCAACCACCGACGAACCCGACGCGATCCCGCCGATCCCCCGGCCAAGGTCCTCGCGCGAGACCAGCCGCAGTGGGACCGAGGTGACTGTCCGCCTCGGTCGCCACCGAACCTGAGGAGCTCGAGGCGATCATCGAGAAGATCGACGCGAAGACCCGCGACGTCCGCGTCACGGCCGACGACCGCGGCGAGCTCGCGACGCGGCTCGACCTGCAAGCCGCGCCGAAGCTCCGCCTCACGCGGGTCGCGCCGCACGAGACGCTCGTGCTGCGGCGCGACCCGGCGCCAAGGACGGCATGCCTCACCCTCGTCGCCTTCGCCGCCGACACCGGCCCCGACGCGGCCGACGATCCGGCCAACGCCGACGGGACACTCAAGCCCTGAAGCAAGGTTCACAGCATCGTCACGGCGCGGCCCGGATCGCGGGCAGATTCGGATCGTGGGCAGCGAGCTTCTCCTCATCCTCGGCACGGGCCCGTTCCAGCGGGTGCCGGTCCGGCACCGCGGGACGCGTGCAGCCGGTTACGAGGGTCGTGGTCTCGCTCAGGCGAGCGGCAGCGTGGCCTTGCGCCGCTCGAACTCCGCCTGGTCGATCGCCCCGCTCTGCTTGAGGCGCGCGAGCCGCTCGAGCTTGCGCATCGCGAGCCGGTCGTGCCAGCGCCGGCCCCACTCGCCGTGTGGCTCGTCGGGGAACTCCTCGACCGTGTGGCGGCGCAGCCACTCGAGCCAGGCGAAGGCGCGATCACCACGAAGAGCATCGGCCAGAAGTTGCGGGTCCACGGGACCGGGCCCCAGAGACGAGCAGGAGCAGCAGGACGGCGAGCGTCCCGTGGACGACGGCACGCGGTCGCGGAAGTCCGGGGCGGCGTGGCGCCGCAGCACCGTGGCGCGGCGTCCGGCGCCGGCCAGCCAGGCACCGAGGACGACGAAGACGCCGAACAGGATCGAGCCCTCGGCCGCGTCGACGAGCAGCGCGGTGGCGATCCCCCACAGTCGTCGGCGATGCCCTTCGCGTTCGGGGCGTCGGCGAGCTGCGTGACCGCGACGTGCTCGCCGGCGCGGCGCAGCGCGAGCACGGCGATCCCGCCGATCACGAACACGAACCCGCACGAGCAGCACGTGCGCCGCCGGTCGGGCGAGAGGGCGACCGCGCCGCCGAGCAGCAGCGCGCGTGAGCGCGACGAGGACCCACGGGAGCGAGTCGAGGATGTGAAAGCCGTTCTGCGGCGGTCTTGAGCTGGTCGGACTGGATCACCGTCAGGTTCGCGACGTTGGGCGGCAGCCTGGAGATGTTCTTGCCCGAGAGCCCGACGCTCTGGGCGACCTGCTTGAGCAGGCGCCCAGGTCGAGCGTCACCTTGCCGTTCGCGGTGCGGTCGTTGTTGAGCAGCTGCAGCAGCACGACGTGCGCCGGTCCGGTTGGCGTGCCGCCAGGCGCTGAGGGCGGCGGCCGTGCCGAGCAGGCGCGGCGCGTTCTTCTGGGCGACCTCGCGCAGGCCGGCGGCCGCCGGGCCGGCCAGCGGCTTCAGCCGCGGCGGCAGCGCCGACTGCAGGCGCTCCTGGACCGGCGCCGCGTCGAAGAGCTGCTGGACGAGATAGGTCCCGAGCGCCTCGCGGATCTGGGGGTCCTCGAGGAGCTTGTCGCTCGTCGTGACCCAGTTGTCGTGTTCAGCGCCTGGCGCTGCACCCACACGGAGAACAGCGCCAGGGTCCACGACAGGGTCGCGATCGTCAGCAGTGCGGCGATCGCGACCCGTCGCGACTTCATGGCCGGTTCGTTATCGCTGACCGGCCGCGTACTCCCCGGCGCGGGTGTCGTCGCCGAAGATCGCGAGCCCGTGGATGATGTAGATGCTCAACGCGAAGATCGCGATCGACCACAGCGGATAGGCCGGGATCGACAGCAGCGCCGCGATCGCGGCCAGGCCGGCGGCGATCATCGCGAACCAGCGCCCGTACGCCCCGCCCTGAGCCACGGAGAAGCCCGCGACCAGCTCGAGGATCCCGATCAGCAGGGTCACCCAGCCCCATGTCTTGAGGTTGCTGAGGATGAAGTGCTGGTTGTTGATGAAGAAGTCGGAGTTGCCGATCGCCGCGATGCCGTAGACGACGTTCAGGATCCCCCGATCACCAGCAGCACGCTGGCGAACACTGCCCGACCAAAACCACGCTCTGCCCCCATCGCACGCCCTCCTCTTGAGTTCCAGGGAGCCGAGCATCTCCGACACGGGGATGAGCGATCGTCACCCGCTTCGGGTGAACCGGCCGCGTCCCAGTCCGGCGGGTGAGCCTCAGGCCTATGGCACGGCGATCCCGTCGGTGAGGGTCTTCACCCGGATGACGAGGAACAACATGGCAATGATCGCGGTGTTGTCCCTGCCCTTCCAGTCGCGCAACGCGCCGTGCAAATGTGACCGGGCATCACCCCTGGGAAGCGGAGGGTAGCGGCAGAAGCGCCGGCGCTTCGTGTGAAGATGCCCGCGATGCTGCTCCTCCTCGCGACCTCGACGGCCGACAAGCCGACGACGTTCCTGATCCTGTTCTTCGGGCAGCTGCTGTCCTGGGCGGGCGTCCCCGCGCTCGGCGCCGCCGCGATGGGCACGGCCGGCGTGCTCGCCCACCAGGGGGTCGTGCACCTGTGGGCCGTGCTCGTCGATCGGCACGATCGGAGCCGAGCTCGGCGGCATGCTCGGCTGGTGGCTGGGCAACCGCATCGCCCGGCTCGACCTCGACGGCGACGGGCGCTTCGCCGGCCGGCGCCGCACCGCCCTGGCCTCCGGCGAGCGCTTCGCCGAGCGCTGGGGGCGCTTCATGGTCTTCTTCACCCCGTCCTGGGTCCCGGGCGCGCTGGGGATGCCCTTCGGGCAGTTCGCCCGCTGGAACCTCGTCGCCGCGGCGCTGTGGAACATCGGCGCGGGCCTGAGCGCCTACGGCGTCGCCTCGGCGCTCGGCGGCGGCTCGCTGCTCACGAGCGTCCCCCCGCTCGTGATCGCCGCACTCGCGCTGATCGCGATCTTCGTGCTCGGGCTCCATCACCATCGGCGGCGCCGCGGCGAGACCGTCAGCACCTGACGACCGAAAACCGGCGCTCCCGGGCGTTCTGGACGCGGCTTGACAGACGTGGGCGGGGGCACGGTAAACTAACGCTCTCACCCGCCGCGGGTGAGTGACCGAGGGAGCCAGCCGTGCGGGACGTCGAGGGGGTGGGCCCGGATGATCCACGCCTCGCTCGTCGCCGCCCGCACGGTTCCGCCGCCGGCCGAGGACCTCGTCCCGCGCCAACGGTTGCTCGATCGGCTCGACAAGGGCACCCGCCGCACCCTGACCCTCGTGGCGGCCCCGGCCGGCGCGGGCAAGACCGCGCTGGTCTCGGCCTGGACGAGCTCGGGCCACGCTCCCGGGCCGGTGGCCTGGGTCTCGCTCGACGGCGATCCCGTCCGCCACCGCGACTTCTGGCCGCTGGTGGGTCACGCCCTGCCCGACGCGCAACGGCGCGGGCGCCGCGGCCGATCTCGACGGCTTCCTCACGAAGATCGCCCGGAGCCGGCGGCCGACCGTCCTCGTCCTCGACGACGTGCACACGCTCGAGGACGAGCGCATCCTCGCCGACCTCGGCGCGCTGCTCGACGCAGCCTGCCGCCCGGGCTGCGGTTGGTCCTGCTCACGCGCCGACGACCCGCCGCTGCGGCTGAGCCGCCTGCGGCTGGCCGGCGAGGTCGACCGAGATCCGGGCCGACGAGCTCGCCTTCACCGCCGAGGAGACCGAACGGCTGCTCGCCCCGAGCGCGGCCGCGTTGACGTCCCACGACGTCCAGCGGCTGTGGCGCCGGACCGAGGGCTGGGTCGCCGCGCTGCGGCCTGGCCGAGCTCACGCTCCGCGACCACCCTCGCCCCGACGAGTTCGTCGCGGCGTTCGCGGGCGACGACGCGTCGGTCGCCGACTACATCCTCAGCGAGGTGCTCGGCCGCTTCCCCGCCGGCGTCGCGGCGCTTCCTGCTCGAGACCTCGCCCGACCGAGGCGATCTGCGGCGGCCTGGCCGACGCGATGACCGACGGGAGCGGCGGCGCCGCGATGCTGCGCCGCCTCGTCGCGCGACAACGCCATGGTCGCCCCCGTCGAAGCCTCGCCCGGCTGGTTTCGCTACCACCCGCTGCTGCGCGACCTGCTGCGGGTCGAGCTGCGCTACGAACGCGGGCGCGACCTGCGGCCGCTCGATCGCCGCGGCGCGCCGGCTGGCTGGCCGAGCACGGCGACCTGCTCGCCGCCATCCGCTTCGCGCTGCGCGCCGAGGACTGGGATCTCGCGGGCCGCATCCTCGCCGACGGCTGGGTCGAGCTGCTGCTCTTCGGCGACGTCGCGCCGGTGCGCGCGCTCGCCGGCGCGCCTCGGCGAGCCGTTGCTCGAGCGCTGGCCCGAGCTGCACGTCGCGCTGGCCGCCGCGCACCTCGAGGCCGCGACGCCGCCGGCGCCCGGCGCGGCGCTCGACCCGCGCCCGGCCCACGCCGCGCGGTGCGACCCGAGCGCGCGGAGACTTCGGCCTCGCCCTGCGAACCGTCGCCCTGCGTCGCGGCTGCGCGACGGCTCGATGGAGCCCGCGTCCGAGGCGGCGCCGGTCAGCGCGGCCGGGGCCACCGTCCCGCCTCGCCGGCGCTGCGCGCGCTCGCGCGCGGCCTCGGCCGGCGCGATCCGGCTCTGGGCGCGGCGAGCTCGACGCGGCCGAGCTCGAGCTCGAGAGCGCCGCGGTCGCCGCGCAGTCCGACGACGCCGCCTACGTCGCGGCGTTCGCCACCGCGCATCTCGCGCTCCACGCCCTACTGCCGGCGCCTACGAGCGCGCCGACGAGCACGCCGCGAGCGCGATCGCCGCGCTCGAGCTCTCCGACTGGCTGCGGACGCCGGCCGCCGCGGCGGCCTACGCGGTGCGGGCCGAGCTCGAGCTCGTACGCGAGGATCTCGAGCTCGTCGAAGCGCTCGCTCAGTGGGCCGAGCTCGCGCTGGGCAGCGGCCCCGATCCGTCGCTCCACGCGTTCGTGCTCGCGATCCGCGTGCGACCTGCTCGCCGCGCTCGGCCAGAACGAGAGCGCACTGCAGACGCTGCACTTCGGCCGCACGCAGGCCCCGGGCGCGATGCAGCCGCGCCTCGAGCAGGCGCTCGGCCCGTTCGAGGTCCGCCTGCTCCACGACGTCGGCGAGCACGAGCGCGCCGAGCAGCGCATGGCCTCCCTGCTCGCCGGCAACACGTCGCTCGACGCCCTCGCGGCGCTCGCGCGGCTACGGCTGGCGGAGGGCGAGCCCGAGGCGGCGCTGAACGCCGTCGCCTGCGCCCCCGAGGCGGTCGACCGCCACAACCTGCGGGCGCGCGTCAACCTGCTCGGGCTCGAGGCGCTCGCCGACGACGCGCTCGGCGATCGGGCCGGCGCCGCGGCCGCGCTCGAGCGCGCGCTGCGCCTGGCCGAGCCGGCCGGCCTGCGACGGCCGCTCGTGGCGCTGGGCGGCGGGCTGCGGCCGCTGCTCCACCGCCAGATCCGCGGCGGCACCGCCCATCGGACGCTGATCGATGACCTGCTCACCGCGCTCGACCGCCCGCGGCACGCGCCGGGGGGCGCGCAGCGAGCTCGTCGAGCCGCTGAGCGACCGCGAGCTCGCCGTGCTGCGCTACCTGCCGACGATGATGTCCAACCAGGACATCGGCGGCGAGCTGTTCATCTCGATCAACACGGTCAAGACCCACCTGCGCCAGATCTACCGCAAGCTCGACGTCCACACGCGGCGCGGCGCCGTGGACCGCGCCCGCGAGCTGCACCTGCTCGGCCCCGCCACGGGCAGCGAGCGGCCCGCCGGCGTCGTCTAGCCGCGCTCCTCGGGAACGTCGGCCCCGGGCAGCCGGCGCGCCTCGACCAGCTCGAGCCCGAGCGAGGCGATCCGGTTGAGCATCCCCTGCAGCGCGGCCTGGTCGGCGACCGGACCGTGCAGCACCGTCTCGACGGGCTCGACGCTCGACTGCATGCCCTCGTCCTCGAGCGCCTCGAGCACGGACGCGCGCAGGCGGCCCCGGACACGGAACTCGTACCTCAGCGGCGCATCGCGAGTCACCGGGCGATGCTCCTGCGACGACGGGTGAGCCGCCATCACCCAGCCCGGGTGAAGCGGGGTCACCCACGGGCGGGCGACGATTGCGCTCCACTCAACCGAAGGGGAATCACATGAGCAACCTGATCGGCATCGCCTATCCCGACGAGGCGACGGCCCGCGAGGTCGCCGGCCAGATCGGCGAACTGCAGAAGGAGCACCTGATCGAGGTCGAGGACCTCGTCATCGCCGGACGCGACAAGGGCGGCAAGATCAAGCTCCACCAGCGCTTCAGCACGAGCGGAGCCGGCGCGGCGGGCGGCGCGCTCTGGGGCGGCCTGATCGGCCTGATCTTCCTCGCCCCGCTGCTCGGCATGGCGATCGGCGCGGCTTCCGGCGCGGCCGGCGGCGCGCTGTCGGACTACGGGATCGACGACAAGTTCATGAAGGAGCTCGGCGAGAAGCTGCCGGAGGACGGCGCGGCGCTGTTCGTGCTCGTCCACACGTCGACGCCGGACAAGGTCCTGCCGCGGATCTCCCAGTACGGTGGCGAGGTCCTGCACACCTCGCTCGACACCCAGGCCGAGGAGACCCTCAAGCATGCCCTCGCGCGACCGCGGGGCCTGAAGCGCCGGCCAAGGACATGCGGGAGGTGCCGGCCGGCACCTTCCGCATGGGCTCGGACCGCTTCTACCCCGAGGAGCGCCGGTCCGCCCGGTGCACGTCGACGGGTTCCGGATCGACGAGCACCCGGTGACGGTCGCCGAGTTCCGCCGCTTCGTGAAGGCGACCGGACACGTGACCGAGGCGGAGCGCGCACCGACGCTCGAGCAGTACCCCGACGCCGACCCGGAGCTGCTCGCCCCCGGCTCGCTCGTGTTCGCCCCGACGCCGGGGCCGGTCTCGTTCGCCAACCCGTTCGTCTGGTGGTCGTGGTGCATCGGCGCCGACTGGCGCCACCCCGAGGGGCCCGGCTCCACGCTCGACGGCCGCGAGCGCCATCCGGTCACCCACGTCACGCACGGCGACGCGAGCGCCTACGCCGCCTGGGCGGGCAAGGCGCTGCCGACCGAGGCCGAGTGGGAGTACGCCGCCCGCGGCGGCCTGGACGGAGCCGACTTCGTCTGGGGCGACGAGCACGAGCCGAAGGGACGGCGGCCCGGCCAACACGTGGCAGGGGCAGTTTCCCTTCAACGACGCCAAGCCCGAGGGCCGGCGCGGCACGTCGCCCGTCGGCACCTACCCGGCCAACGGCTACGGCCTGGTCGACATGGCCGGCAACGTGTGGGAGTGGACGGAGGACTACTTCGCCGCCCATCCGGCGGCGGCCGACACGCGCGTGCTGCATCCCGCGCAACCCCCGCGGGCGGCGGCCGAGGACAGCCTCGTCCCCGATCGAGCCCGGCGCGGAGATCCCGCGGCGCGTGATCAAGGGCGGCTCGCACCTGTGCGCGCCGGAGTACTGCCTGCGCTACCGCCCCGCCGCGCGACAGGGCGAGGCCATCGACACCTCGACGTCACACATCGGCTTTCGCTGCGTCGTCCGTGACGCTTGAGCGCTCGGGCCCCGTCCCGTAGCGCCGCCGGTGGATCACCCAGGCCCCGAGCCCGAGCGGGAGCGGCAGCCAGTAGGAGGCCAGGCGGTAGGCCAGAGTCGCCACCGCAGCGTCGGCGACCCCGACCCCGGCCAGCGCCAGCGTGCCGGTGAGTCCTGCCTCGACGACACCGAGGCCGCCCGGCGTGACCGGGATCTGGCTGAGCAGCTGCGCGGCGACGTAGGCGAGCAGCGCGAGCGCAAGCGGCGGGTGCGAGCCGACCGCGAGCAGCGCCGAGACCAGGCACAGGAAGTCGAGCAGCCAGCGCGCGACGGCGACGGCCGCCGCCTCGTACCAGTGGCGGCCGAGCGTGTGGCGCATGACGTCGCGCTGCTCGACCAGGCGCTCGGGCAGCCCGTCGGTGTCGGGAACCGCGCGATGGATGCGCCGTAGCCCCCACGCCGTCGCCCGGCCGACCGCGCGCACCACGGGCGTGATGGTGAAGAAGACCAGCGACACCGCGAAGAGCACGGCGAACAGGACCAGCCCGAGCAGCGCGACGCCGACGAGGCGTCGCGGAACGTCGCCGGCCAGGATCGCCGGCAGGCACAGCAGGGGCAGCGCGCACACCGCCGCGAGGACGAGGACGGCGCGGCGGCCAGCCCGGTGGCGATCGCCGGGGCGGCGAACCCGGCCCGCACGAGCATCACCGACTGCACTGCTGCGGCGGTCGCTGAGCCGCCGGGCACGACCTTGGCCAGCGCCGAGCTCGCGAGGTTGGAGGTCGCCACCGGAACCCAGCGCCGGGTGCTCAGCGTGACGCGCTGCAAGTCGATCATCGAGGCCAGCGCGCCGAGCTGCGTGACGAGCACGCCGACGCCACCAGGCCAGCGAGATCGAGCCCAGGTGCTTGTAGGCGCCGAAGACCTGGGCGAGCGCCGGCGCTAGGCCGAGGGACCACCGGGTCACCGCGATCGCGAGCAGGCGGCGCCGCACGCCACGATGGTCCGCGTGCGGGGTGACGCGTCCTCATGCCGTCCGGGTGATCGCCGTCGGCTAGTGGGGCGTGTCGCCGCCGCTCAGCGCACGCTCGATCCGCTCCAGGCGCTCGAGCACCTCGGCGTCGGCCCCGCTCGTCCTGGCGCAGCCGCGTCGCATCCGCGTGGCGAGGATGGCGACGACGATCGACGTGAGCGCCGGGACGAATGCGAGGCCGAGCAGCATCAGCGCGGCGCCGACGAGGCGTCCCGCCGTGTGGGCCGGCACGACGTCGCCGTAGCCGACGGTGGAGACCGTCTGCAGCGCCCACCACATCGCGTCGCCGAACGAGGTGAAGGTGTCCGGCTCGACCAGGTTGGCCAGGAAGGCGCCGGCGACGGTCAGCACGATCGCGACGGCCGCGAGCGTCAGCACGACCCGCCAGATCGTCAGGTTCTCGATGTAGCGGATGAGGCGGGGACGGTCCTGGACGGGCATCCACGCGTGCTTCGCCGTCGCCCGCCGCTCTCCTGGCCGTGACGTGACGACCGTCACGCATAACCGCGCTGCATACCAAGCAGGCAACACGCGTCTTTGTGGTCGGGGGCAGCCTTTCGTTGTCTATAGGCATGACCTTCCTCTCCCGCATCCTCCCCACGCCCCGGCGCAACGCCGGCGAGGCGTCCGTCCACTTCCACGCCGGCCCGCAGGGCCAGCCCTCCCCCTGCTTCGACGAGCGCTGCCCGTCGCCGCGGATGGATCCGGAGGCTCGCTGAGTCAGATGACGAGCCTCGCGCTCCGACGTCCCCTCCCGCGCCCGTTCGGCGCCGCGGCCGCCGTGCGGCCCGGCGTCGCGCTGGCCGCGCTCGCCCTCGGCGGGTTCGCGATCGGGACGACGGAGTTCGTGGCCATGGGCCTGTTGCCCGAGATCGCCCACGGCGTCTCGGTCTCGCTGCCGGCCGCCGGCCAGATCGTCAGCGCCTACGCGCTCGGGGTCGTCGTCGGCGCGCCGGTGCTGGCGGCGCTGGCCGCGCGCTTCCCGCGCCGCACGGTCCTGATCGCCTTCATGGCCGCCTACGCGGCCGGCAACCTGCTCAGCGCCCTGGCCCCGTCGTTCGGGTTGCTCGCGCTCTCGCGCTTCGTCGCCGGGCTGCCCCACGGCGCCTACTTCGGCGTCGCGGCGCTGGTCGCCGCCGACCTCGCCGGACCGCAGATGCGCGCCCGCGCCGTCGCCCGGGTCCTGCTCGGGCTGAGCGTGGCCAACGTGATCGGCGTCCCGTTCGCGACCTGGCTGGGCCAGTCGTTCGGCTGGCGCAGCGCCTACGTGGCCGCCGCCGCGCTGGCCGCGCTGACCATGCTCGCCGTCTGGCGCTTCGTGCCGTGGACGCCGCCGAACCCGGGGCGACGATCCGCCGCGAGGCCGGCGCCCTGCGCCGTCCGCAGGTGCTGCTCGCCGTGGCGACCGGCGCCGTCGGCGGCGGCGGCCTGTTCGCCATCTACTCCTACGTCTCCCCGATCCTGACCGACCGCTCCGGGGTCTCGAGCGCGCTGGTCCCCCTCGTGCTCGCGCTGCTCGGCCTCGGCATGGTCGCCGGCGGCCTGATCGGCGGCCGGCTCGTCGACTGGCGCCCGTCGCGGCGCGATCTTCGGCGCCTTCGTGTGGATGGCCGCGGTCTTCGCCCTGTTCACGGTCACGTCGCAGTCGGCGATCACCGCGATCCCGACGGTCTTCCTGCTCGGAACGAGTCTCGTGCTGCCGACCGGGCTGCAGATGCGCCTGATGGACGTCTCGGGCGAGGCCCAGACGCTCGGCGCCGCGCTCAACCACTCGGCCTTCAACACGGCCAACGCGCTCGGCGCGTGGATCGGCGGCGCTCGTGCTCGCCGCGGGCCTCGGGCTGACCGCGCCGATGTGGGCCGCGGTCGCCCTCACGCTGGCCGGGATGGCGATCTTCGCCGTCGCGGTCGCGCTCGAGCGCCGCGCGGCGCCGGCCGTCTAGAGCATCGCCGCGCCGAGGCGCACGAGCGCCGCGTTGTCGGGCGCCGGCGAGCCGTCGGGCAGGACCGTCGTGTCCTCCAGTCCGGCGCGGATCCCGTGGCCGCGCCGCACCGCGCGCTCCATCACCGCCCAGGTGGCGACCCCGTCGCCGTGGTGTACCTGCTCGAGCTCGATGCCGGCCTGGGTGACGATCAGCTCCATCGAGGCGGCGTGGGCGGCAGCCGCGATCGCGTTGGCGTCGAGCGGCTCGATCAGCACGCGCGTGCAGCGCGGCGCCAGGCCCGAGGCGACGAAGGCGTGGGCGTCGTCGTCGGAGAGCAAGCCGGCCTCGATCCCGACGCCACGGCCGATCAGGTCCTCGTACAACGCGACGATCCCCGGCTCGCCCTGGTTGGCGGTGACGAGGTCGGGCAGCTCGGTCCAGGCCGCGACGAGCGCGCGACGCCGCGCGGGGTCGGGCGCGATCTCCGAGCGGGTGCTCAGCGAGATCGGGACGCCGGGGCACGCCGCGCGGACGGCCCGCAGCACCGCCGCACTGGGCTCGGCGGCCAGCGTCTCGACGCCGTCGTCGTAAGGATGCAGGCGCAGACCCGCGCACCGGCGTCGACCGACGCCCGCGCGGCGGCGGCGAGCTCGCCGGGGGTGCGCGGGATGGCCGGATGCTCGGCCGGCGTCCGCGCTCCGTTCAGGCAGGCCTGGAGAAGACCCAACGGTCGATCGTCACGAGGAGGTCGTCGAGGCGGGGCACCATGGCGATCAATTCCCGTTCCGTGTCCCGGACGAACCCATGCTCGACGGCGTGCTCGAGGAGAACCCGCAACGGGCGGAAGTAGCCCTCGGCGTCGAGGATCGCGAACGGCTTGCGGTGGAAGCCGAGCTGGCGCCAGGTGAGCATCTCGAACAGCTCGTCGAAGGTGCCCAGGCCGCCCGGCAGCGTGACGAAGGCCGACGACAGGTCGTGCATGCGCTGCTTGCGCTCGTGCATCGTCCGCGTGACGTGCAGCTCGGCGAGGTCGCGTCGGCCGCACTCGCGGTCCATCAGGTCCTGCGGGATCACGCCGATCACCTCGCCGCCGGCGCTCAGGGCCCCGTCGGCCAGCGCGCCCATCACGCCGCGGCCGCCCGCGCCGTAGACGATCGGGATGCCACGGTCGGCCAGCGACTCGCCGAGCTCGCGGGCGATGCGGGTAAAGCCGGTCGAGACGCCGGGGCTCGAGCCGCAGAAGACGCAGACGCGGAACGGTTCCACCCGCCCACTGTGCCACTAGCTTGAGGACCGATGCCCGACCTCGCCCCCACCGTCACCCTGTCCCGCGGCGCCGAGATGCCGCGGCTCGGCCTCGGCACCTGGCCCCTGGACGACGCCGCCGCGGCCGACGCCGTCGCCGGCGCGATCGGCCTCGGCTACCGCTCGATCGACACGGCCTACGCCTACGGCAACGAACGCGGCGTCGGCGAGGGCCTACGCGCTCCGGCGTGCCCCGCGAGGAGCTCTTCGTCGTCTCCAAGCTCAACGCCCGCTGGCATGGCGTCGAGGAGGTCAAGGAGGCCTTCGCGATGGCCACCGACAAGCTCGGCACCGACTACCTCGACCTGTTCCTGATCCACTGGCCCAACCCCGACCAGGACCGCTACGTCGAGGCGTACCGCGGCCTGATCGCCCTGCACGAGGCCGGCCTGGTCCGCGGCGTCGGCGTCTCGAACTTCAAGCCTGCCCACCTCGAGCGCGTGATCGCCGAGACCGGCCAGGCGCCCGACCTCGACCAGATCGAGCTCGACCCGACGCTGACCCGAACCGAGGCGCGGGCCTTCCACGCCGAGCACGGGATCATCACCGAGTCGTGGAGCCCGCTCGGGCAGGGCAGCGGCGTGATCGACGAGCCGGCCATCGTCGAGATCGCCGAGGCGCCGGCCGCACCCCGGCCCAGATCGTCCTGCGCTGGCACATGGAGCTCGGCTGCGTGACCGTGCCGAAGTCGGCCGATCCCGAGCGCCAGGCGACCAACCTCGACATCTTCGACTTCGCGCTGACCGAGGACGAGGTCCGGGCGATCTCCGCGCTCGACCGCGGCGAGGCGGCCGCCGAGGACTCGGACGTCAGCGGGCACTAACCGCGGCTAGGCCGCGGTGCGCTCGAGCACCCACTCGCGCCACGCCGGCATCAGCTCCGGCGCCGTCAACAGCTCGGGCAGCAACGAGTGGTCCTGGAGCAGCGCCCGGTGCATCAGCGCGACCGTCACCGTGTGGTCGGGCCGGTGGACGATCTCGATCGCGTCGCCGGCGCCGATGTCGCCCTCCTCGACGATCCCGAAGTACGCGCCCGGCCGGTCGGCCTTGGCGAAGGCGCGCACGAACTTCGGGTTGCCGAAGCGCAGGCCGAGCTTGAAGCACGGCATCCGCGACTGGCGGACCTCGAGCAGCGTCGAGCCGACGCGCCAGCGCTCGCCGAGCAGCGCGCCGCTGACGTCGACCCCGCGCGTGGTCAGGTTCTCGCCGAAGGGCGCGTCGCCGAGGTCGGCCTCGAGCAGGGTCGACCACCAGGCGGTGTCCTCGGCGGCGTAGGCGTAGACCGCCTTGTCGGGACCGCCGTGGACGCTGCGGTCGGCCTGGTCGTCGCCGGCGAGGTTGACGCCGCGCACCGGCACGCGGCCCTCGACGGGGTGCTTCCAGATCGACGTGCTCACGACCCGGCCCCCGACCTGGACGTCGCGCGGGCTCGCCGACGTTGACGGCGACGATCTCCATCCCGGGACTCAGGCCATCGAGCCGGTCGGGCCGAAGCGCTCGGTGCGGATCGGCGCCGGCGGCCATGCCGGCGTCGAGCAGCAGCCGCGAGGCGGCCTCGACGAAGCCGTTGGAGCCGCAGATGAAGGCCAGGCTCGCCGCGCTCGCCGGCTCGGCCAGCAGCGCCGCGTCGATGCGACCCTCGTGGCCGCCCCAGCCCGGCGGCGCCTGGCGCGGTGTAGGTGAGCGTCGTCTCGGGCCCGAGCTCGTCGCCGTAGATCGCGTCGAGCGGCCCGCGGACCGAGTAGACGAGGTGCATCGGCAGCTCCGGCGCCACGCGACGGCGGTGGCGCAGCATCGCCATCAGCGGCACCACGCCCGAGCCGCCGCCGACGAGCAGGACCGGCGACTCGCCGCGCCAGACGAAGTAGGAGGCGAACGGACCGCGCAGCTCGACCTGGTCGCCCTCGGCGACGACGTCGTGGAAGTACGGCGAGACCTCGCCGTCGGCCAGGCGGTCGATCGTCAGCTCGATCTGCCCGCGGTCCAGCGGCGACGACGCGATCGAGTAGGAGCGCTGGGCCTGGTAGCCGTCGGGCGCGGTCAGCCGCACGTCGTAGTGCTGGCCGGGCATGTGCGGCATCCACATCGGCAGCGAGATCCGGAACGACTTGACGGTCGGGGTCTCGACGGCGATCGCCGTGACCGTGCCGACCTGCCAGCGCCCGGGCGCGCGCTGGACGACGGGTGTCAGTCCGTCCAATACCGCTCCTCCTTCCACGGGTCGCCGTGGTTGTTGTAGCCGTTGGCCTCCCAGAAGCCGGGCTCGTCGTGGTCCATGATCCGCAGCCCCGAGACCCACTTCGCGCTCTTCCAGAAGTACAGGTGCGGCACGAGCAGCCGGGCCGGGCCGCCGTGCTCGCGCGGCAGCGGCTCGCCCTCGTGCTCGATCACGACCCACGCCTTGCCGTCGGTCAGGTCCTCGATCGCGACGTTGGTCGTGTAGCCGCCGTAGGACATCGCCATCGCGTAGGCGCCGAGCGGCTCGACGGCCTCGAGCAGCGTGTCCACCGAGACGCCGCGGAAGCTCGTGCCGAGCTTGGACCACTTCGTCACGCAGTGGATGTCGCACGGGATGTCCTCGTGCGGGAGCTGGCGCGAACTCCTCCCAGCTCCAGCTCTGCGGGCGCGGCGACGTCGCCGTCGACCCCGAAGCGCCACTCGGCGGTGTCGACGTGCGGGGTCGGGCCGGCGGTCAGCACGGGGAAGCCCGGCTCGATGTACTGGCCCGGCGGGACCCGGTCCCGAAGCTCTTCCGGGATCCGCCGGCGGCCGCCGAAGCCACGGGAGATGAAGCTCATGGCGCCACGGTAACGGGCGCCGCAAGCATCGGTTATGTCCGGATGGACAACGCGGAGGGCTAGCGCTGCGCCACCGAGCCCAGCGCCTGCGCCCGCCGCGCGCTCTGGCGGTGGCGCAGCGCGAGCAGCGCGCCCAGCGTGAGCACGACCATGGCGACGATCATCGCCACGAACCCTCCCCACGTGGCGCCGCCGGGCAGGCGCGTGTTGGCGCCGTAGAAGCTCGCGATGAAGGTCGGCACGAGCGCCACGACGCCGAGCTGCTCGAACAGGTCGCTGCGGCGGCGCTGGCGAGCGTCGTGCACGGCGGCGAAGGCCTCGCGCAGCTCGCGGGCGAGCTCGCCGAGGCGGGCCAGCGTGCGATCGACGCGGTCGTCGACCTCGGCCACCCCGCCCTGCCACGTGACGTCGGCGAACCACGCCTTGGCGAGGTCGGCCTTGACCCCGGCCGGGTTGAGCGGGGCCAGCCAGGAGCGGAAGCGCACGACCGAGCCCCAGATGTCCCACGGCATCGTCGGGCCTTCGTCCTCGCCCGCCTCGCCGTAGGTGCGGATCTCCCAGTCCTCGAACCACTGCGGCGAGCTCGCGGGAGGCCGAGGCGTAGGTCAGCGCGAGCTCGAAGAGCACGAGCACGCCGAGGTCGCCGCTCGTCCGCGCCTCGCAGCCGTGCCAGCGGCGCTCGACGGCGTGCCAGATCTCCTCGGCCGGCTGCGGCTCGGCCACGGGTCCGTCGACCGCGTCGGCCCCGCGATAGCCGATCGGCTCGTGCCAGCAGACGACGAGCCAGCCGGGCGCGCTGAGGAACTCGACCATGCGAAACGTGACGACGCCCGAGTCGACGTCCTCCTCGGCGTCCGGCTGCGCGCGCACGTCGAAGGCCGACGTGCGGCGCACCGGCGAGGACTCGTCGGGCGGATCGACGTGCGGGCGCTCGTCGCGCTCGAGCAGGTTCTCGACGTCGTCGAGCGACGGCGCGGGGTCGAGCAGCCGCGACAGGTCGCCGTGCAGCGCCGCGGGGTCGTCCCGTGCGCGACCTCGACGCAGCGAACGCCGGGCCATTCGCGCGTCGCAAGGATCGACATCAGGCCCGCACGCGCTCCATCTTCGGGTCGTAGAGCGGCTCGGCCGCCACCCGGGCGCCGATCCAGCGGCCGAACAGGCCGACCTCGACGCGGTCGTCCTCCTGCACGGACGGCGGGCAGGTAGGCGTAGGCGATCGACGCCCGACGCGGTGGCCGTAGCCGCCCGAGGTCACGCGGCCGACCTTCTCGCCGCCGACGCGTACCGGCTCGTTGCCCAGGCAGACCTCGAGCGGGTCGTCGAGCAGGAGGCAGCGCAGCGTGCGCGCCGGGTCGCCCGCGCCGCGGCCAGCGCGTCGCGGCCGATGAACCCGCCGTCCTTGTCCATCCGCACGGCGAACGACAGCCCGGCCTCGAAGGGCGTCGTCTCCGGCGTGATGTCGAGGCCCCACACGCGATAGCCCTTCTCCAGGCGCATCGAGTCGATCGCCCGGTAGCCCGCCGCGGCCATCCCGTGCTCGCGGCCGGCGGCCCACAGCACGTCCCACAGCGTCTGCCCGTACTCGGCCGAGCAGTAGAGCTCCCAGCCGAGCTCGCCGACGAACGTGATCCGCTGGGCGAAGACCGGCACCGGGCCGACGGTGATCTCCTTCGCGCGCAGGAACTTGAAGTCCTCGCGGGCCAGCGAGTCGTCGGTCAGCGGCTGGAGGATCTCGCGGGCCAGCGGCCCCCACAGGCAGTAGCAGGCGCGGGCGCCGCTGACGTCGGCGATCCGCGTGGCGCCGTCGTCGGGCAGGTGGCTTGGCGATCCACGAGCCGTCGTGGCGGCCGAAGGCCGTGCCGGTGACCACGCGGAAGCTCTCCTCCCCCACCCGGGTGACGGTGAGGTCTGCCTCGATCCCGCCACGGACGTTGAGCAGCTGCGTGTAGACGGCGCGGCCGACATCGCCGGCCACGTCGTTGGCGCACAGCGTGCGACAGCGCCGCCGCGGCGCCGGGGCCGGTCACGTCGAGCTTGGAGAACGAGGACTGGTCGAACAGCGCGGCGCGTCGCGCGTGGCGAGGCACTCGGCGCCGATCGCCGGCGACCAGTACCGCCCCGCCCAGCCGTTCGGGCGCAACGCCTCGTCGCCGTCGCCGGCGTTGGAGTCGAACCAGTTCGCCCGCTCCCAACCGGCCTTCTCGCCCCAGCTCGCGTCGAGCGCGTCCAGCCGCGCGTAGGCGGGCGAGACCCGCAGCGGACGGCCGGCCTCGAACTCCTCGCCCGGGTAGACGACGTCGTAGTAACGCGAGTAGGCGTCGAGCGCGCGCACGCGCGCGTGTCGCCTGGAGCGGTAGTGGGCGCCGAAGCGCCGCACGTCCATCCCCGCCATGTCGTACTCGGGCAGGCCCTCGACGATCCACTCGGCCATGACCTTGCCCACGCCGCCCGCGCCCGCCAGGCCGTGGACGCAGAAGCCCGCCGCGACCCACAGCCCGGGCACCTCGGTCTCGCCCAGGCAGAACTCGCCGTCGGGCGTGAACGCCTCCGGTCCGTTGACCGTCTTGACGAGCTCGATGCCGCGCAGCGCCGGCACGCGGGCCTGCGCGCGCTCCCAGGACTCGCCGAAGCTCTCGGGGTCGGCGTCGAAGAGCGTCCGGGCCTCGGCCAGCGGGGCGTCGGTGTCCCACGTGACCGGGTGCCGCGAGTAGCCGCCGACGAGCAGGCCGCCCTGCTCGGGGCGGAAGTAGTGGATGCCGTCGGGGTCGCGGACGGTCGTCGTCGTGTCGGGCAGCGCCGGGTCGAGCGGCGCGGTGACCACGTACTGGTGGCGCATCGGCACGATCGGGACGAGCGCGCCGGCCATGGCGGCCGACGACGCCGGCCGCGGCGCCGGCCGCGTTGACGACGACATCGGTGGCGATCGCGCCGCGGTCGGTCTCGACGCCGGCGATGCGGCCGCGCTCGAGCCTGAAGCCGGTCACGCGCGTGTGCTCGTGGAACCCCACGCCGCCGCGGCGCGCGCCGTCGGCCAGCGCGAGCGCGAGCAGCTCGGGGTCGAGGTAGCCATCGCCCGGCAGCCAGGCGGCGGCGAGCACGTCGTCGACCTGGAGGATCGGCAGGCGCTCGCGCGCCTGCTCGGCCGTCAGCAGGTCGAGCTCGAGCCCGTAGGTCTCCGCCGCGCTCTCGAAGCGCCGCAGCTCCTCGACGCGCTCCGTCGGTCGTGGCCAGTCGCAGGCCGCCGACGCCGCGCCAGCCCGGGTCGCGGCCGGTCACGTCGGCGAGCTCGGCGTAGAGCCCGGTCGAGTAGATGATCATCCGCGTCTGGGTGATCGTCGAGCGCAGCTGGCCGACGAACCCGGCCGAGTGCCACGTCGTGCCCTCCGTCAGCCCGTGTTGCTCGAGCACGACGACGTCCTTCCAGCCCAGTCGCGCCAGGTGGTAGGCGATGCTCGTGCCCCCGACGCCGCCGCCGATCACGACGGCGCGCGCGCCGCTCGGCAGGTCAGTCGCCACGGCGCGCCTCGCGCAGCAGCTCGTCGAGCTCCGGGGAGTCGAACGTCGCCACGGCGCGCTCGTACTTCTCCATCCCCCACGCCCAGAAGTCGAAGTCGATCGCCGAGACGCCGTCCTGGATCGAGGCCCACAGCGTCCAGCCGTACTGCGACATCAGGCCCCACAGCCGCGCGCGGGCGACCTCGTGGCGGACGGTTCTCCCGTGGTAGGCGTACACGAGCTCCTCGAGCTGGGCGACCGAGAGGCCCGACTCGCTCCACACGTTGCCGAGCTCGAACCCGGCGTCGTTGTTGCCGGAGTACTCGTAGTCGATCAGCCGGTAGCCGTCGGAGGTGAGGATGAAGTTCTCGGCCAGCAGGTCGTTGTTGCACGGCACCTTCGGACCGGCGTGCACGGCCAGCGCCTCGCGGATCGCCTCGACCTGGCCGGCGAACTCGTCGTAGCGGTCGGGCAGGCGAAAGCCGCGCTCCTCGACCAGGCGCCGGTAGCGCGGCTGGATCGCGAACATGTCGAAGTCGTCGCGGAAGGGCTCGGCGCGCGTGCAGACGGCGGATCGCCGCGGCGATCTCGTCCATCGAGGCCTCCTCGCGCATCGCCTCGCTGCTCATCGTGCGCCCGTCGATGAAGCCGATCACGAGCGTGTTGTCCTCGGGGCGGTAGGCGACGACCTCGGCGCCGACGCCGGCCGCGGCCGCCTTGACCGAGTTCTCGTGCTCGTTGTCGCGGTCGATCGCGAGCAGCGCGCCGTCGTCGGACCAGCGGCGCACGACGTAGGCGCGATCGCCGGCCGTCACCTTGAGGTTCTCGTTCGTGAGGCCGCCCTCGAGCGGCTCGACCGTGCGCTCCCCGGACAGCTCGGGGATCGCGTCGAGGACGGCGTCGAGCTCGCTCATCCGACGATCGCGACGGCCGCGTCGTGCACGCGCCCGTTGGAGGCCAGCAGCGATCCCTCGGCCCCGATCGCGCCGCCGTCGAGCGCGGTGATGCGGCCGCCCGCCTCCTCGACGATGACCTCGAGCGCGGCGATGTCCCAGCGCTTGAGGCCGCCGGGCTCGACGGCCAGCTCGCCCACGCCTTCGGCCACGAGGCAGTAGGGCCAGAAGTCGCCGTAGCCGCGCGTGCGCTTGGTCGCCGCCTCCAGCGACAGGAAGGCGTCGAGGCGCCCGTGCTTGCGCCAGGCGCCGAGGCCCGAGTGCAGCAGCTCGGCGTCGGCGAGCTCGTCGATCCGCGAGACCTCGATCGGGACGCCGTCGGCGAAGGCACCCTCGCCGCGCGCCGCCCACCAGCGGCGGCCGAGCGCCGGCGCCGAGGCGACGCCGACCTCGACGCGGCCGCGCACCTCGAGGCCGATCAGGCAGGCGAACACCGGGCTGCGGCGCAGGAAGTTCTTGGTCCCGTCGAGCGGGTCGAGCACCCAGCGCCGCTCGGCCTGCTCATCGCCGCCGCCCTCCTCGCCGAGCACGGCGTCGCCGGGACGCCGCTGGGCGATCGCCGCGCGCAGCGCCTCCTCGGTCTCCTTGTCGACGGCCGAGACCGGCGTGCCGTCGGGCTTGGTCTCCACGCCGCGCGGGTCGCCGAGCCCCTCGAGCAGGCGCAGGTCGGCGAGGTCGGCCAGCTCCAGGGCGAGTTCGAGGTCGGGGTGCACGGGCGCATCGTCGCATCGATCCCCCGGCCGGCGCGGTCCCGGTAGCTTCCCGGCGATGGACGGCCTCGAGCTGGTGGGCTTCGTCGGCGTCTCGGACCTCGAGGTCGCGGGACGCTTCTACGGCGAGGTGCTCGGCCTCGAGTCCGCCGGGGTCTCGCCCTACGCCGCCGTGTTCGACGTCGGCGGCACGCAGCTGCGGGTGACCCTCGTCCACGACGTCGCGCCCGTTCCCTACACGGTGCTCGGCTGGAAGGTCGCCGACGTGACCGCCGCCGTGCGCGACCTGCGCGAGCGCGGGGTCGAACTCCTGCGGCCCGCCGGCCTCGAGCAGGACGCCGACGACATCTGGACGGCGCCTGGCGGCGCGCGCATCGCGTGGTTCCACGACCCGGACGGCAACACGCTCTCGCTGCAAGAGGAACCGAGCTAGCGTGCGCCAATGAGCGCCACCGCCGCGCCCCCGGCGAAGCCCGAGCACGGCGTGTCGGTCGGCGTCGTGTTCGCCGGGCTGATCCTGGTGATGCTGCTCGCGGCGCTCGACTCGACGATCATCGCCACCGCGCTGCCGACCATCGTCGGCGACCTCGGCGGCCTGGAGCACATCTCGTGGATCACGAGCTCCTACCTGCTCGCCCAGACCGCGGTCACGCCGCTCTACGGCAAGCTCGGCGACCTCTACGGCCGCAAGCGGATCCTGCAGACCGCGGTCGTGATCTTCCTCGTCGGCTCGGCGCTGTGCGGGCTGGCCCGGAGCATGACCGCGCTGATCGCCTTCCGCGCGCTGCAGGGCATGGGCGCGGGCGGGTTCATCGTGCTCACCCAGGCGACGATCGGCGACGTCGTCTCGCCGCGCGAGCGGGGCAAGTACCAGGGGATCTTCGGCGGGGTCTTCGGCCTGGCCAGCGTGGCCGGGCCGCTGCTCGGCGGGCTGATCGTCGAGCACACCTCCTGGCGCTGGGTCTTCTACGTCAACCTGCCGATCGGCCTCGTCGCGCTCGTCGTGCTCGCCATCACGCTGCCGGCGACGGCGGCCCGCGCGAAACCGTCGATCGACTACCTCGGCGCCGGGCTGCTCGCGGCCGGCGCTGGGCGCGATCGTGCTGGTCACGAGCCTGGGCGGCACGACGTGGCCCTGGGGCTCGTCCCAGGTCGTCCTGATCGCCCTGTTCGGCGTGGCCGCGCTGGTGTTTCGTCTTCGTCGAGCGTCGCGTCGCCGAGCCGGTGCTGCCGCCCGCGCTGTGGCGCGAGCGCGTGTTCGTCGTCGGCGGCGGGCTGTCGCTGATCGTCGGCTTCGCGCTCTTCGGCGCCGTGACGTTCCTGCCGCTGTACTTCCAGACCGTCGACGCCGCCACGCCGTCCGGCTCCGGCCTGCGATTGCTCCCGCTGATGCTCGGGCTGCTGACGACGTCGATCGGCTCGGGGCAGCTGATCTCGCGGCTCGGGCGCTACAAG
This sequence comes from uncultured Solirubrobacterales bacterium, assembly GCA_963737395.1. Lineage (GTDB taxonomy): Bacteria > Actinomycetota > Thermoleophilia > Solirubrobacterales > Solirubrobacteraceae > JBBQAA01. The sequence goes on from CAVTSQ010000014.1 coordinate 68,278, forward strand.
GTCTTCCCCGTCGTCGGCACCGGCGTGATGACGGTCGGGCTGGTGCTGCTCTCCCAACTCGAGGTCGGGACGAGCACGTTCACCTCGGCGCTCTACCTGCTCGTGCTCGGGCTCGGCCTCGGCATGGTCATGCAGGTGCTCGTCCTCGCCGTGCAGAACGCGGTGCGCTACGAGATCCTCGGCGCGGCGACCTCGGGGGTGACGATGATGCGCGGCATCGGCGGCTCGCTGGGCACGGCCGTGTTCGGCGCGATCTTCACCAACCGGCTGACCAGCGAGCTGACCGGGGACAACCTGCCCGATTCGCTGCGCGCGATCGTCGCCGGGGGCGGCCGGCTGACGGGCAGCCAGGTCGAGAAGCTGCCCGGCGTCGCGCGGCTGGCCTACGAGCAGGGCTACGTCAACGCGCTCACACCCGTGTTCGCGGTCGCCGCCGGCGTCGCCGCGCTCGGCTTCCTCGTCTCCTGGTTCCTGCCCGAGCGCCCGTTGCGCACCGAGGCGCCGACGCCAGGCGTGGACGAGGCGCTCGCGGCGCCGCGGGCGCCCGACTCGCTGGCCGAGGCCGAGCGGCTGATCGTGCGCTGCACCGACCGCGAGGAGCGCGAGCGCTTCCGCACCCGCATGGCGCAGCGGGCCGGCATCGACCTGTCGCCCGGCGCGACGTGGGCGCTCGTGCGCATCGAGGAGCACGACCTCGAGCAGACCCTCGGCGTGGCCGAGGAGCAGGGCGCGACGGCCGAGCGGATCGCCGAGGTCGCCGACGAGCTGCGCGCACGCGGCCTGCTCGAGGAGGCCGAGCTGACGGCGCTCGGGCACGCGTCGAGCCAGCGGCTGCTCGCCGCCCGGCGTGAGCTGCTCGTCGAGCTCGTCCACGACCCGGCGCCCGACCGGCGGCCCGAGCTCGACGCGCTCGTCACGCGCCTGGCCCGCGAGCTCGTGGGCGAGCGTCCCTAGGCTGATCTCGATGCCCGTGCGCGCCACCCCGCGAGGCGAAGACCGGACCTCGCTCGAGGGCACGCAGGCCGACGTGCTGATCTGCGGCGCGAGCTTCGCCGGGTTGGCCGTCGCCCGGGAGCTCGCCGGCGCCGGGGCCGACGTGCTCGTGGTCGACCGCTACGAGCTCGGCGAGCGGGCCACCTCGGCCTGCGCCGCGCCGACCCCGTGGCTACGGGCGATGGGCGCGGGCGACGCGATCCGCGAGGAGCTCCCGGCAATGCGCTTCGGCACGCCGCACGGCTCACATCGCTACCGCCTGCCGTGGACCTGGTCTTCGTTCGACTACCGCGAGCTGTGCCGCGCGCTGTGGGCGCAGTGCGGCGACGCGCGGCTGGTCTGCGCCAAGGTCGAGGCTCGCACGCCCGGCGGCGTGCGCACCGACCGCGGCGAGCTCTCGGCCGAGCTCGTCGTCGACGCGCTCGGCTGGCGTCGCGTGCTCGACCGCGACGGCTACCAGCCACCCGACGCGCCGCTCTCCCGCGGGCTCGAGGTCCACCCCCACTCCGCCGACGGCCGCGACCTCGACGTGTGGGTCGACCGGTCGATCGTCCGCGAGGGCTACGCCTGGCAGGTCCCGGCCGCCGGCGAGCAACGGGTCGGCGTCGGGTCCTACGCGCCGCGCGATCACGTCAAGGAGCCCACGCGGGACTTCGCGCAGCGCCTCGGGATGGAGCCCGAGCGCTGGCAGGGCAACTGGTTCCCGCACCGGCTCCGCGCCGCCGCGGACGAGCGGACGTTCTTCGCCGGCGACGCGGCCGGCCACTGCCTGCCGCTGTCGGGCGAGGGGATCCGCACCGCCTTCCACTTCGGGATCGCGTGCGGTCGCGAGCTGCGCGGGGTGCTCGACGGGCGGCAGTCGGCCGAGCTGGCCCGCGAGCGCTACGCCGCGTTCTCGGCGTCGCACGCACGCGCGTACGCGCGGCTGCTGCGCGCCCAGCGGCTCGTCCCGCGTGTGCCGCCGCGCCTCCTCGCGCTGGCGCTGCGGATCGGCGCCCACCCCGCCATCGTGCGGCGGGTGTTCACCTGGTACCTCGACGTCGCGCCGCCTCCGGTGGCCGAGCGGCAAACCGCGCCCGTCGTCTCGTGACCGATCCCGCTCGCGAGCTCTTCGAGCAGGCCGACGGGCTGCTCGTCGACCTCGACGGAACCCTCGTCGACTCGACCGAGGCCGTGCGCCGCGCGTGGGGCGACTTCGCCGAGCGCCAGGGCCTCGACGTCGACGAGATGGTCCACAAGGCCCAGGGCCGCCCGTCGCGCGAGACGGTCGCCCGGTACGCCGCGCCGGAGGACCGGGAGCGCGAGGCCGAGCGCATGGAGGAGGCCGAGACGACCGACACCGACGGCATCCGCGCGCTGCCCGGCGCCGCCGAGCTGCTCGCGTCCGACCGCCGGATCGCGCTCGTCACCTCGTGCACGGTGGCGCTGGCCCGCGCCCGGCTGGGCGCGGCCGGCCTCCCGATGCCCGACACCTTCGTCACCGCCGACGACGTCGAGAACGGCAAGCCCGACCCCGAGCCGTTCCTGCTCGGCGCCGAGCGCCTCGGGCTGGCGCCCGAGCGCTGCGTCGCGCTCGAGGACGCCTCGGCCGGCGTCACCTCCGCGCGCGCCGCCGGCGTCCCGGTCATCGCGCTCCGCACGACGCACGACGAGGCCGAGCTCCCCGGGGCCGACGCGTTCGCCGACGACGTCGCCGCGCTGCTCGCGTCGGACTAGCTCCTGAGCCGCCCGGTCGGGGACAGCCCAGGCAGGGTCCGCGCCACCGGCGGCGAAGCCGGTGCGAATGTCCTCCCGTCTTCGCGTCGTCCTGCTGGTCGCGCTCCTCTCCCTCGTCGCCACGTCGACCGCTGACGCCGCCACCCTCGGCGTGCGGCCGCTCAAACGCGGCAAGCGCGGCGGCGACGTGAAGGTCCTCCAGCAGCTGCTGACCCGCCAGGGTTTCCGCCCGGGCGGGGTCGACGGGGTGTTCGGGAAGCAGACGGGCCGCGCCGTGCGGCGCATGCAGCGGCGCCGCCGTCTGACCGTCGACGGCGTCGTCGGGCCGCAGACCGTCCGTGGCCTGGCCGTCGTCTGGCGCCGCCACACGGCGACCTACTACGGCCCGGGCCTGTGGGGCAACCACCTCGCCTGCGGCGGGAAGCTGCGCCACCGGACCGTCGGGATCGCCCACCGCTCGCTGCCGTGCGGGGCCCGCGTCCCCGTCTACCACGACGGGCGCCTGGCCTACTTCCGCGTGATCGACCGGGGCCCCTACACCTCCGGCGTCTCCCTGGACCTGACGAAGGCGGCCGCCCGCAAGCTGCGGATGAGCACGACCTCGGCCGTCCGGGCGAACTACTGACGCCGAACGGGCTGGCCGGATAGCCCATTGAGACCCGGGCGTCCAGGGCGTACCGTCGGCGCAGCGGTGGCAGTGCCACCGCGCCGGTCGCCAGCGCGGGACCCGGCGTCGACGCCTGACGCGGCGCGCCGAGATCGAGCCTTTCACGAGGGAGACCCTCTCCGCCCTGTGCGGACGTCCCCGCGTCCTTCTCACCCCGGGATCCGGGGGTGTCTGAGAAACGGCGACACCTGAGGAGAACACCCGCATGACCGTCCCTCGCCCACGCCTGAAGCTCGGGCTGCTCGCGCTCCCCCTCGTGACGCTCGTCGCCCTCGCCGCGCCGCCGGTCTCCGACGCGGCGGCGCCGCGATCCGCGATCGTCGTCCAGACCGTCAAGGTCGGCGCGCCCGGCAACCCGTCGGCGGCCGTCGTGCCGTTCACCGACGCGATCTACCCGTCCTGCGCCGACGCCCCCCGGCCCCACCGGCTGCCTCGCGGTCGGCGGCGTCAAGCACCGCTACGGGATCGGCCGGCTCGAGGTCACCGTCAAGCAGTGGGTCGCGTTCCTGAACACGGCCGATCCGAACGGCCGCGACCCCCACGACCTCTACGACCGGACCGAGAGCGCCACGCGCCTGGCCGAAGTACGGCCAGATCGACAAGGCCCGCAAGGCCCGCCAGCGGCCACCACTACTCCGTGGCCTATCCCGCCTGGGCCGACAAGCCCTACGGCTTCGCGAACTTCCTGCGCGCGGCGCGCTTCGTCAACTCGCTCTACAACGGCGGGCTGATCTCCAAGGCCGCCGAGCGGGCCGGCGGCGTCGCCCGGGTCACCTACAAGGTGAGGCTCTCGCCGAAGACCGAGCGCGGGATGTACGACCTCGACCGCCACAAGCGCACCGGCGCGACCCGCGCGCGCAAGACCGGCTTCGTCGTCCCCAGCCAGGACGAGTGGATCAAGGCGGCCTACTACGACCCCAGCGGCGGCGGCACCGACTCCTACTGGAAGTACCCGACCAACGCCGGCGTGTTCGGCGACGGCACCGCGACCGCGCCCGCCGCCGACGACGCTGAACCCGACGACCGGCGACGTCACCAACGCCGCGACGCAGCCGGTGGCGACCTACCACGCCAAGGGCCTGCCGGCCCCGACCTGGTGCCCGGCGCGATCCAGCCCCAGAGCGACTGCTCGAGCGTCAACCCCTTCGGGCTCGACGCGACCACTACGCCGAGGCCTACCAGGGCAGCCTCGGCACGGTCGGCCAGGCCAAGACCACCTCGCCCTGGGGCACGCTGGACCAGGGCGGCAACGCGGTCGAGTGGACCGACACGATCACTCCGCCGCCGGCCGGCAAGGGCGGCGGCCGCGTGTGGCGCCGTCTGCACGGCGGCGTTCCCAACGCCCCCGGCTACCAGATGTGGCTCTCGGCGGTCGGCCTCCAGCCCGCAGGACAACCGCTTCTTCAAGCTGACCTACCCCTGGCTCGGCTTCCGCATCGGCGTCGTCGGGACCCTCGTCAAGAAGGCCGCGCGCCGCGGCTGAGACGAACGGCTAGGCCGCGACCCGCTGGCGCGCGGCCGGGCCGACCGACTCGCGCTCGACCTGGCGCTCGGCGGGGATGCGGACGACGTCGCGGGCCAGGCCGAGCTTCTCCATCACCCAGATGATCGCCGCCGAGGGATCGAGCTCGCGGCGGCGCAGGCCATGCACCGCCGAGCGCGGGAAGGCGTGGTGGTTGTGGTGCCAGCCCTCGCCGAGCGAGACGAGCGCGACGATCCAGTTGTTGCGGCTCTCGTCCTCGGTCACGAAGCGGCGCGTGCCGTACATGTGGCAGATCGAGTTGACGCTCCAGGTCGCGTGGTGCTGGAGGAAGATCCGCACGAGGCCGCCCCACAGGAAGGCGGTGAAGCCGGCCCACAGCGAGCCCCCGGAGAGCACGAAGCCGAGGGCGAACGGGATCGCCAGCCCGAGCAGCACCCAGGCGATGAAGTGGCGGTCGACCCAGCGGATCACCGGGTCGTCGCGCAGGTCGCGAGCGAACTTGCGCGCCGAGGCGCGGTCCTTGCGGTCGAACAGCCAGCCGGTGTGCGAGTGCCACCAGCCCTCGAACACGCCGCGGACGCCGGTGGTCTCGTGCAGGTGCGGCGAGTGCGGGTCGCCGTCCTCGTCGGTGAAGGCGTGGTGCTTGCGGTGATCGGCGACCCAGTGGATCGGCGCGCCCTGGAGCGACATCGACCCGAAGATCGCCAACAGCGCGCGGACCGGGACCGGCGCGTCGAACGAACGGTGCGTGAGCATCCGGTGGTAGCCGATCGTGATGCCGAAGCCCGTGGGCAGGTACATGATCACGAGGATCAGCAGGTCCAGGCCGCTGACGAGGCCGCCCCAGAGCAGGACGATCGCCGCCAGGAAGCCGACGAACGGGACGATCACGGCCGCGATCGTGATGCGGCGCTCGAGGGCACTCATGGTCATGTCTCAGAGTCTGCGCGCAGGAACGCTCCGCCGATCGCGCATTCGTTCGCCGTCAGGGACGCCGTTCTTGTGCGCAACGCACAAAAACGCGCTGGTGCGGCAGCTCAGGCCGGCGGCAGCAGCCGCGTCAGGCTGACCGCGAGGTCCTCGTCGCCCAGGCGCCGGGCGCGTACGTCGAGGCGGCGCACCTCGCCGGAGTCGCGGTCGGTGAGGACGAGCACGGTCGGTTCGGCCTCGAGCCCCCGGGCGGCGCGCCGGCCCGGGACGTCGTCGAGCATCAGCGGCGTGCCGTCGTCGCGGGTCATCGTCCAGCGGGCGGCGATCTCGCCGGGCGCGGCGTCGAGCACCTCGTGGGCCGAGAGCAGGCCGAGGACGTTCGCGGCCGCGTCGTTGGTGTAGAGGGTGCGACCGTCGGAGTCGTGGACGGTGACCCCGACGTCGAGCGCGTCGAGGATCCGCTCGAAGCGCTGCCGCGTGCGCGCCAGGTCGGCCGCGAGGCGCGTCGTGGCCAGCGCGCCCGCGGCGCGGTCGGCGATGTCGGCGGCGAACTCCTCGGTCGCGTCGGTGAACGGCCCGCGATCGGCCCGCACGCCGATGTGCAGCAGGCCGAGGACCTGCTCGCCGGCGACGAGCGGCAGCACCATCCACCAGCGGATCCCGGTGGCGGCCATCCGCCGGGCGTCCTCCTGCGTGGCGGTGATCAGGTCGATGTGCTCCGGAGTGAGCTCGACCGTCCGCGGCCGGCGCTCGGCGAGCGTCTGCCGCGTCGCCGAGGCCCCGGCGCTGTGGCGGGGCTGGAGCGTGGCCAGCCAACGCGACGAGGCGCCGCCGTCGCGGGCGTCGATGCGGCCCGCGATCCGGCGCGGGACGCCGTACTCGTCGACGATGTCGATCGCGGACGCATCGGCCACCCCGGGCACGAGGACGTCGACGAGCCGCTCGAGGCCCTGGCGCGGCCAGCCGTCGCCGGACACGATCCGGGCGACCTCGGCGAGCACCTCGTAGCGGCGTCCGGGAGCGACATCGGGCCGCCCGCCGCGGACGCCCGCCGCGGCGAAGGTCATGCACACCTCGGTGCCGACGCCGCCCGGTCCCTCGCGGATGTCCAGGGTGTCGGCGACGCGGCCCATCGTCGGCAGGCCGAGGCCGAGTCCCGGGGAGTCGGTGCGGGGGCGCATGCCGACGCCGTCGTCGCAGACGCGGATCGTGAGCTCGTCGGTCTCGGCGCCGGCCTCGACGACCAGGGTGCCGCGCTCGCGCCCGATGAAGGCGTGCAGGACCGCGTTGGTCGAGGCCTCGGTCACGCACAGCGCGATCGCGTCCACCGTCTCCTGGTCGGCCCCGCAGGCGGTCGCGAAGTCACGCACCGCGCGGCGGACGTGCGGGACCGAGGCGATGCGCGCGTCGAAGCGCCACTCGCCCCGGCCAGGCGGAGTCGATTCGCTGCGGCGACTGCCCTTCGCCATGTTCATGCTCGTGGCGCGGCCGAACCCGCCCAAGCGGACGATTCGGCCACGGCGCGAGGATCCCCCGGTCTCGCACACATTTCCTGCAGACTACCCCGGGCCCCGGCGCGTTCATGCCGTCACGACGGGCGAATCGACGATCTGACGATCTCCGACTAATGCCTATGACAACAGCAGCACGGCGCCGGGATTCAGCGTCGCCTCCGGGTCCAGCGCGCGCTTGATCGCAGTGATCGCGGCGAGCTCGGGCGCCGGCCGCTGACGGGCCAGCCACGCCGCCTTCGCCACCCCGACGCCGTGCTCGGCGGAGATCGTCCCGCCGAGCTCGAGCACGAGCCCGAGCACCGCGTCGTCGGGAGCCTCGTCGTCGGGCGCCGGGCCGAGCAGGTTGACGTGCACGTTGCCGTCGCCGAGGTGGCCGAAGAGGATCGTCCGGGCGCCGGGCGCGGCCTCCTGCACCACGCCGGGCACGCGCTCGAGAAATTCCCCGAGGCGGGCCAGCGGGACGCCGACGTCGAGCTTGTGCGGGACCCCGGCCGCGGCGATCGCCTCGGCGTGGCCCTCGCGCACCCGCCACAGCCGCTCGCGCGAGGCCGTGTCGTCGGCGACGGCGGCGACCTCGTCCAGTCCGGCGGCGCCGAGCGCCTCGGCGAGCTCCGGGGTCGGGTCCTCGGTGGCCGCGCATTCGATCAGCAGGTAGATCGGCGCGCGCTGCGGCACCGGCGGACCGGAGACGTCGTCGAGGTGCTCGACGACGAGGTCGAGGCCCTCGGGCAGGAAGAACTCGACGGCCTCGAGCGACGGCAGGCCCGCCCGCAGGTCGCCGAGCAGCGCCGCCGCGCTCGCGACGGACTCCATCGGGACGAGCGCCGCCACCCGCGCCGGCAGCCGGGGCACGAGGCGCCAGCGCACGCGCGGTGATCACGCCGAGCGTGCCCTCCGATCCGACGAGCAGAGCGGGCAGGTCGTAGCCGGCGTTGTCCTTGAGCAGTCCCGACATGCGCTCGACGACCGAGCCGTCGGCGAGGACCGCCTCGAGGCCGGCCACCCGGGCCCGGGCCGTGCCGTGGCGCAGGGCGCGCGCCCCGCCGGCGTCGCAGGCCACGGCGCCGCCGACGGTGGCGGTGTCGCGGGCGGCGAAGTCGAGGCCCGCGTCGAGCCCGGCGGTGCGGGCGTGGGCCTGGAGCGCGGCCAGGGTGACCCCGGCGCCGGCGTCGACCTGGGCGGTGGCGCGGTCGACGTCGCCGAGCGCGTCCAGCCGGGTCAGCGACAGCACGACCTCGCCCCGCGCGGCACGCGCCGCCGACCAGCCCGGTGTTGCCGCCCTGGGGCACGAGCGCGGCGCCGTGCTCGGCGCAGGCCCGCACGACGGCGGCCACCTCCGGGGTCGTGCCGGGGCGCACGACGGCCGCGGCCTCGCCGCCGAAACGGCCGGTCCAGTCGGTCTCGTAGCCCGCGCGGACGTCGGGGTCGGTCAGGACGTGGGACTCGCCGACGGCGTCGGCGAGCGCGGACATCAGCGCGGGAGAGCAGCGACACAGGCGGCTAGTTCCCAGCCCATGCCCGCGAGCCACGAGACGATCTTCACGCTGGAGGCCACGCCGATCAAGTTCGGCGCCGGGCGCCGTCGCCGACGCCGGCTGGGAGCTCAAGCGCCTCGGCGTCGAGCGCGCGATGCTCGTCACCGACCCCGGCGTCGCCGCGCACGGGCCACCCGGACCGCGTGCGCGAGGCGATCGAGGCCGAGGGCATCGAGGTCGTCGTCTACGACCGTGCCGCGTCGAGCCGACGATCGACTCCTTCCAGCACGCCTGCCGACTTCGCGCTCGAGGCGCGAGGTCGACGGCTTCGTCTCGGTCGGCGGCGGGTCGAGCATCGACACGGCCAAGGTCGCCAACCTGATCACCACCCACCCCGCGCCGGTGATGGACTACGTCAACCCGCCGGTCGGCGGGGGCAAGAAGCCGCCGTCGCCGCTGCGCCCGCACCTCGCGATCCCGACGACCTCCGGCACCGGCTCGGAGGCGACGACCGTCGCCGTGCTCGACCTGCCCGACCTCAAGGTCAAGTCCGGCATCTCGCACCGCTACCTGCGCCCGACCCAGGCGATCGTCGACCCCGAGCTGACGCGCACGCTGCCGCTCGGAGGTGACGTCGCCGCCACCGGCCTCGACGTCGTCTGCCACGCGGCCGAGTCGTTCCTCTCCAAGCCCTTCGACACGCGCCCGCGGCCCGACGGCCCCGACGACCGCCCGCCCTACCAGGGCTCCAACCCGGTCGCCGACGTGTGGTCGGCCAAGGCGCTCGAGTTCGGCGGGCGGTTATCTGCGCCGTGCGGTGGCCGACGCCGAGGACACCGAGGCGCGCGGCTTCATGATGCTCGCCGCCTCGATGGCCGGCGTCGGCTTCGGCTCGGCCGGCGTGCACATCCCCCACGCCTGCGCCTATCCGATCGCCGGGCTGCAGCCGCGCTACAACGCCGCCCGGCTATCCCGACGACCACCCGTTCGTCCCCCACGGCCTTCAGCGTGATCGTCACCTCGCCGGCCGCCTTCCGCTTCACCTACGAGACGCAGCCCGAGCGCCACGAGCACGTCGCGCGGCTGCTCGGCCGGCGACGGGGACGGTCGGCCCGGACGCGCTGCCCGACGAGCTGCGGCGGCTGATGCAGGACGTCGACGCGCCCAGCGGCGTGGCCGAGTTCGGCTACACCGAGGACGACGTCCCGACGCTGGTCGAGGGCGCGCGCAAGCAGCAGCGGCTGCTGGACGTCGCGCCGCGCCAGCCCGAGGACGCGGATCTGCAGCACATCATCACCGCCTCGATGCGCAACTGGTGATGGACGTCCCGTCCGGCTTCACGCCCTGGCCCGACCAGGGGCCCTACCTCGAGCACGTGGGGCCGATCCACGTGCGCGAGGCCCAGCACCCGCTCGTGCTCGGGATGCGCGCCGAGGAGCGCCACACCAACCACCGCGGCACGGTCCAGGGCGGCCTGCTCGCGACCTTCGCCGACTTCGCGCTCGGCCGCGCGATCGAGACCGACGCCGAGGACGACAAGGACCGCGCGACGGTCTCGCTGACCGTCGACTACCTCAAGCCGGCGAAGGTCGGCGACTGGATCGAATCGCGCACGAGCGTCGACCGGGTCGGCGGCACGCTGGCCTTCGCCGACTGCTCGCTGATGGTCGACGACCGCGAGATCGTCCGGGCCCGGGCGGTCTGGGTCGTCGCGGGCTGAGGGCGAACGTCGAAGGCGCCGCACTTGCGCGTCGGCGTCGCCCGGTCTTAGGCTGCGGCTGACCGTTGCTCCTGGTGGAGGTGCGTCGTGCTTCGACCGCTCCCGTCGGGCGCGATGAACCGATCGAAGGAGCATCTGGATGCCGCCCAGGCTTCGCGCAAACCTGACCTATGCCAACGTCGTCTCGACGCTCTGCCTGTTCATCGTTCTCGGGGGCACGTCGGTCGCCGCGGTCACGCTGAAGAAGAACAGCGTCGGCTCAAGCCAGCTGAAGGCCGGTGCGGTCAAGGGATCCGATCTGGCCAAGAACGCCGTCACGTCCCAGAAGGTCAAGGACGGCGGATTGCTCGCGCGCGATTTCAAAGCCGGTCAGCTCCCGGCCGGCGCCACCGGGTCGCGTGGTCCGGTCGGACCCGCGGGCGCGACCGGACCCGCGGGCCCGACCGGACCCGCGGGCGCGAAGGGCGCGACGGGACTTCAGGGCCCGAAAGGTACGACCGGACTTCAGGGCCCGAAAGGGACGCCGGGAACACAGGTGCTGCGGGAGCGCGCTCGGCTACGCCCACATCAACAGCGACGGCACGACCGACGCCTCCCGCTCCAAGAACGTCCTGAAAGCCGGCGTCTTCGACGTAGGCACACCCGGCGTGTATTGCATCTCCTTTACGTTCACCCCGAAGAACGTGAGTGCGACGCTGAACGGCGGTAGCAACGGACAGATCATCGCGTTTTACAACCCGTCCCAGAACGGATGCACCTCCGGCACGAAGACGTATCAGGTCGAGGTCGTGACGAGCAACGCTTCGGGGAACCCGACGAATCGCGCGTTCGACCTCGTGGTCAACTAGCGCCGTCCAGCGACACGCTCATCGAGCGGATCAGCACTCAGACCCCCAGCGAGCGGCCGACGATCTCCTTCATGATCTCGGTCGTCCCGCCGTAGATGCGGGTGATCCGCGCGTCGGCGAACGCCCGGGCGATCGGGTACTCGGTCATGTAGCCGTAGCCGCCGAAGAGCTGGACGCAGCGGTCGACGACCCGCCCCTGGAGCTCGGTGCACCACCACTTGGCCATCGCCGCGTCCTCGGCGGACAGCGAGCCCTCGTTGAGGGCGAGGACGGCCTTGTCGCAGAAGACCGTGGCGAGCTCGATCTCGGTCTTCATCTCGGCCAGCGCGAAGCGCGAGTTCTGGAAGGACCCGATCGGCTGCCCGAAGGCCTGACGCTCCTTGACGTACTCGAGCGTCCAGTCCAGGGCGGCCTGGGCGGCGCTCACGCCGGCGAGCGCGATCGACAGCCGCTCCTGGGCGAGGTTGGAGACGAGGTAGGTGAAGCCCGCGCCCTCGTCGCCGAGCCGGTTCTCGACCGGCACGGGCACGTCGGCGAAGAAGAGCTCGGCCGTGTCCTGCGCGTGCATCCCGACCTTGTCGAGGTTGCGCCCGCGGTCGAAGCCCTCCATCCCGCGCTCGAGCACGAGCAGCGAGATGCCCTTGTGGCGCTCCTTGGGGTCGGTCTTGACCGCGGTGATCACGAGGTCGGCGTGGATCCCGTTGGTGATGAAGGTCTTCGCGCCGTTGACGACGTAGTGGTCGCCGTCGCGGATCGCGCTCGTCGACATCGACGCGAGGTCGGAGCCGATCCCGGGCTCGGTCATCGCGATCGCGGTGACCAGCGAGCCGTCGGCGATCCCGGGCAGCCAGCGTGCTTGCTGCTCGGGGGTGCAGTAGGCCAGGAAGTACGGCAGGCAGATGTCGTTGTGGAGCGTGATCCCGAGGCCCGAGCCGGCCACGCCGGCGTAGCCGACCTCCTCGACGATCACCTGGTTGAAGCGGAAGTCGTCAATGCCCAGGCCGCCGTGCTCCTCGGGGACGGCCATCGCGAGCATGCCCTTCTCGGCCGCCTTGGCGAAGAGCTCCTTCGGCGCCTGGCCCTCGCGCTCCCACTCCTCGTGGTGCGGGGAGACCTCCTCGGCCAGGAAGCGGCGCACGCTCTCGCGGAAGTCCTTGTGCTCGGGCTCGAAGAGGTCGCGGCGCATCGCGGCCATGGTGCCACGGGTAGACCTCCGACATGCCCAAGCCGACCGATATCCGCCCGCCGTTCACCGAGGAGACCGCCCGCGCGAAGGTCCAGGCGGCCCAGGACGCGTGGAACTCCCGGGATCCGGAGAAGGTCTCGATGGCCTACACCGAGGACTCGCAGTGGCGCAATCGCGACGAGTTCCTCTCCGGCCGCGGCGAGATCGTCGCCTTCCTGCAGCGCAAGTGGGAGCGCGAGCGCGACTACGTCCTGGAGAAGACGCTGTGGGCGTTCACCGCGGACCGGATCGCCGTGCGCTTCGAGTACGAGAGCCGCGACGCCGACGGGCAGTGGTGGCGCTCCTACGGCAACGAGATGTGGGAGTTCGCGCCCGACGGCCTGATGGCCCGGCGCTACGCGTCGATCAACGACGCGCCGATCGACGAGTCCGACCGGCGCCTCTAGCGCGCCAGCGTGCCCTCGAGGACGTAGCGGAGGATCCCGACGACCTGCTCGGGCTCGCGGGCGACGGCCAGCGCGGCGCGGTCGACCTCCTTGAGCGCGTGGTCGTGCGCCTCGGGATGCAGCGTGACGAGCGGCTTGCCCAGCGCGGCGGCGTAGCCGGCGTCGAAGGCGGCGTTCCACTGCTTGTACTGCTCGCCGAAGCGCACGACGACGACGTCGGCCCGCTCGATCAGCGTGCGCGTGCGGATCGCGTTGATGCCCGCGCCCTGGTGGTCCTTCCAGAACGAGGTGTCCTCGGCGCCGAGCAGGGCGACACCCGCGTCGTCGGAGGCGGCGTGGTCGGTGACCGGCGCGGAGAACGCCACGTCGAGCCCGGCGTCGGCCGCGCCGCGCTCGATGCGCTCGCGCCAGTCGCTGTGGATCTCCCCGGAGAGGTAGACGTTCCAGGTCATGCGCCGAGCGTACGCGGGTACGTTCAGAGCATGACCAAGAGCGACGAAGAACTTTTCGGCCAGGAGCACGTCGACGCCTACCGCGAGAGCGGCGGGGAGCGCGGCTACAACTGGAAGAACGGCACGATCATCCTGCTGCTGACCACGACGGGCTCGAAGTCCGGCCAGGAGCGCACGACCCCGCTGATCCATCGCGAGGACGGCGACTCCTGGGTGATCGTCGCCTCCAAGGGCGGGGCCCCGGAGGATCCCGCCTGGTACACGAACATCCAGGCCGCGAACGGCGAGGCGACGATCCAGGTCAAGGACGAGGTGATCCCCGTCCGCGCCCATGACGCGCAGGGCGAAGAGCGCTCCCGCCTGTGGTCGAAGATGACCGAGGACTGGCCGGACTACGACGAGTACGCCAAGAAGACCGACCGGGAGATCCCGGTCGTGGTCCTCGAGCGCCGCTAGGCGCCCGAGGACCCTCCGGTCCTCCCGCTAGCCGGCGTGACCCGCGGTCGCGCCGGCGTCGGCGACCTCGTGCGCGCCCTCGGCGAACTCCTCGACGGCCTTGGCGTTGAAGGCCGGGAGGTCATCGGGGTTGCGCGAGGTGACGAGGCCCTGGTCGACGACGACCTCCTCGTCGACCCATTCGCCGCCGGCGTTGACGATGTCGGTCCTGATGCTCGGGTACGACGTCAGCGTGCGGCCGCGCACGAGGTCGGCCTCGACGAGCGTCCACGGGCCGTGGCAGATCGCCGCGATCGGCTTGCCGCTCTTGGCGAACTCCTGCAGGAACGAGATCACGTTCTCGTCCTGGCGCAGGTTGTCCGGGTTGATGGTGCCGCCGGGCAGCAGCACGCCGTCGTAGTCGCCGGGGGAGACATCGGCGATCGCCTTGTCGACCTCGAACGTGTCGCCCTTGTCGATGTCGCCGTTCATCGCCTGGATCTCGCCGGTCTTCGGAGACAGAAGCTCGGCCTTCCCGCCGGCCTCCTCGACCGCGGCGCGCGGCTGCTCGAGCTCGACCTGCTCGACGCCGTCGGCGGCGATGATGGCAATGGTCTTGCCGTTCAGTTCGTCGGCCATGGTGGCTCCTCTCTGGTCGGAACGAGCCCGTCGGGTACCCGGTGTCGAGACGCGAGAACGGGATTCGTCTTAACGTCGAGGCCGGCCGACCCGGAGCCGGCCCAACGAGAAGGAGACGCCGTGCGCTACATGCTCATGATCTACACCCCGGAGGAGCGCCAGGGCTCCGCCCCGGACCCGGCGCAGATGGAGGCGATGCTCGCCGCCTGGAACGACTTCACCCAGACCTGCATCGACCGCGGCGTCTACATCGAGTCCGATCCGCTCCAGCCGTCGGCGACGGCGACGACCGTGAGCCACACCGGCGGCGACCCGATCGTCTCCGACGGGCCGTTCGCGGAGACGCGCGAGGTGCTCGGCGGGTTCTACCTGCTCGACTGCCGCGACCTCGACGAGGCGCTCGAGCTGGCCAAGCTCGTGCCCAGCGGCGAGGGCAGCAAGACCGAGGTGCGGCCGATCTGGCAGATGGACGGGCTCAACAGCCAGGTCCGCGGCCGCGCGGAGGCCGCGCGGTCCTGACCGCCGCCGGCCGCCTGTCGGTCGAACGCGTCTTCCGCCGGGAGCGCGCACGGGCGCTGGCCGCGCTCGTGCGTGCGCTCGGGGACTTCGAGCTCGCCGAGGACTCGCTGCAGGACGCGCTGGTCGTCGCGCTCGAGCGCTGGCCGCAGGCCGGCGTGCCCGAGCACCCGGCCGCCTGGCTGGTGACGACGGCGCGCAACCGCGCGATCGACCGCGTGCGGCGCGGGCGCGTCGGCGCCGCCAAGGAACAGGCGGCCGCCGGCGAGGCGACCTTCACCGTGGACCCCGATCCCAGCGACGCACTCGAGCGGCTCGGCGACGAGCGGCTCGCGCTCGTCTTCACCTGCGCCCACCCCGCGCTCGCGCCCGAGGCGCGCGTGGCGCTCACGCTCCAGGCCGTGGCCGGGCTGACCGCCGGCGAGATCGGCCGCGCCTTCCTCGTACCCGAGGCGACGATGGCCCAGCGGCTCGTGCGCGCCAAGCGCAAGATCCGCGACGCCGGGATCGCCTTCCGCGTGCCGCCCGACCACGACCTGCCCGAGCGGCTGGCCGGCGTGCTCGCCGTCGTCTACCTCGTCTTCACCGAGGGGCACACCGCGACCGCGCGCGACGCGCTGGTCCGCGCCGAGCTCGCGGCCGAGGCGATCCACCTGGGCAAGCTCGTGGCCGCGCTGATGCCCGACGAGCCCGAGGCGCTCGGCCTCGTCGCGCTGATGCTGCTGCAGGACTCGCGGCGCGCCGCCCGGACCGACGGCGCCGGCGAGCTCGTCCTGCTCGCCGACCAGGACCGGGAGCGCTGGGACGCCGGCGCGATCGCCGAGGGACTCGCCGTGCTCGACCGGGCGCTCGCGCACCGCCGGCCCGGGCCCTACGTGGTGCAGGCGGCGATCGCCGCGCTGCACGCGCAGGCGGCCAGCGAGGAGACGACCGACTGGCCCCAGATCGCCGCGCTGTACGGCGAGCTGGCCCGGCTGTCGCCGTCGCCGATCGTCGAGCTCAACCGCGCGGTGGCGATCGCGATGGCCGACGGCCCGGAGGCCGGGCTGGCGCACGCCGACACCGTCGATGGGTCTCGAGCGCCACCACCTGCTGCACGCCACGCGCGCCGACCTGCTGCGGCGGCTGGGCCGCGAGGCCGAGGCGGCGGCCGCCTACGACGCCGCACTCGACCTGGTCACCAACCCGGTCGAGCGACGATTCCTGGCGCGTCGGCGGACGGAGCTCTGATGGAGCGCGTCGAGCACGTCGTGATCGGCGGCGGGGCCGCCGGACTGGCGACGGCGTGGGCGCTGGCGCGTCGCGGCCGCGCGGTCGTCCTGCTCGAGCGGTTCGCCCGCGACCACGCGCGCGGCTCCTCGCACGGCGGCGCGCGGATCCTGCGCTTCGCCTACGACGACCCGCGCTACGTCCCGCTCGTGCGCGAGGCGCTCGGCCACTGGGACGAGCTCGAGGCCGAGAGCGGCCGCACGCTGATCGACCGCGTGGGCGCCGTCGACTTCGGGCCGCGCGAGCTCGTCGACGCGGTGGCCGACGGGCTGGCCGCCGGCGGGGTGACGATCGAACGGCTCTCCCGTGACGAGTCGATCGAGCGCTTCCCCTGGCTCGCGCCGCCCGGCGACGCGATCTTCTCCCCGCACGCCGGGCGCATCCGCGCCGAGGGAACGCTCGGGGCGCTCGCCGCCGCGGCGAGCGCCCGCGGCGCCGAGCTGCGCTTCGACACCGGCCCGGCGCGGATCGAGACGGCCGGCGACGAGGCGGTCGTCCGGGTCGAGGATGCCGCCTGGCGCGCCCCGAGCGTCGTGCTGGCCGCCGGCGCCTGGACCGGTTCGCTGGCCGGGCCGCACGTGCCCCTCCCCACGCTGCGGGTCACCCGCGAGACCTACGTCCACCTGCCCGATCCACCCGGAGCCGAGGCCTTCCCGAGCTTCATCGACCACCTCGAGCCCTGGCACTACGGCCTGCGCGACCCGACGGCCGGGATCAAGCTCGGCACCCACATGACGGGGATCGAAGCCGATCCCGACGAGGCGGGCGGAGCCGACGAGGCGGCGATCGCGCCGCTGCTCGGCTGGGCGCGCGAGCACCTGCCGGGCGTCGAGCCGGAGGTGGCGAGCGTGGGCACCTGTCTCTACACGACCTCGCCGACCGCCGACTTCGTGCTCGAGCGCCGCGGGCCGGTGACCGCGGTCTCGGCCTGCTCGGGGCACGGCTTCAAGTTCACGCCGCTCGTGGGCGCCGCGGCCGCCGCGCTCGCGCTCGGCGACAGCCGGCCGATGCTCCCGCGCCCGCCCG
Source organism: uncultured Solirubrobacterales bacterium (assembly GCA_963737395.1). Lineage (GTDB taxonomy): Bacteria > Actinomycetota > Thermoleophilia > Solirubrobacterales > Solirubrobacteraceae > JBBQAA01. The sequence continues at coordinate 85,593 of CAVTSQ010000014.1, forward strand.
GGTAGCCAGGGGCCAATGGCCTCTCCCACCGTCGCCGACTTCATCGTCCAGCGCCTGACCGCCTGGGGCGTCAACCGCATCTACGGCTACCCCGGCGACGGGATCAACGGCATCACCGCCGCCCTGCAGCGCGCGCCCGACGCCCCGGGCTTCGTCCAGGTCCGCCACGAGGAGACGGCCGGGTTCGCCGCCTGCGCCCACGTCAAGTACGGCGGCGGCCCGATCGGCTGCGCGCTGGTCACGAGCGGCCCCGGCGCGATCCATCTGCTCAACGGCCTCTACGACGCGAAGCTCGACCACCAGCCGGTCGTCGCGCTCGTCGGCCAGACGGCGCTGACCGCCGAGGGCGGTGGCTACTACCAGGAGGTCGATCTCCTCAACCTGTTCAAGGACGTGGCCGGCGGCTTTCTCGCCCAGCTCGACCATCCGGCCCAGGCCCGGCACCTCGTCGACCGCGCCTGCCGCACCGCGCTGGCCCAGCGCACCGTCACCGCGCTGATCCTGCCCAACGACATCCAGGACGACGACGCCGTCCCCGAGCCTCCCCACGCCCACGGCTACTTCCACACCAGCGACGTCCCGAGCACGCCCCTGCACTCGCCCGATCCGGCCGCCGTCGCCGCCGCCGCCGACGTCCTGCGCTCGGGCGAGCGCGTGGCGATGCTCGTCGGGCAGGGCGCGCTGGGCGCCACCGAGGAGGTCGCCGCCGTGGCCGAGCGCCTGGGCGCGGGCGTGGCCACGGCGCTGCTCGGCTTCGCTGCCGTCGACCATCGCGAGCCGTGGGTCACGGGTGCGATCGGCCTGCTCGGCACCCGCCCGAGCTGGGACTTGATGCAGCGCTGCGACCGCCTGCTGATCGTCGGCTCGAACACCCCCTACTCCGAGTTCTATCCCCAGGAGGGGCAGGCCCGGGCGGTGCAGATCGACATCGACGGCGCGCAGCTCGGGCTGCGCTACCCGACCGAGCTCAACCTCGTCGGCGACGCGCGCACGACGCTGGCCCAGCTGCTGGTCGCGCTCGACGGCCACACGCCCGCTCCGGCCTGGCGCGATCAGATCGCCCGCTGGACCTCGTCATGGAAGACGGGGCAGGCCGAGGCGGCGCAGCAGGCCGCCGATCCGGTCAACCCCCAGCTGGTCTTCCGTGAGCTCAACGCGCGCCTGCCCGGCGACGCGATGCTCGCCTGCGACTGCGGCACGGCGACCGCGTGGTACGCCCGCCACCTCGAGGTGCGCCCGCCGATGCTCGCGAGCCTCTCGGGCACGTTGCTGTCGATGGGCGGCGCGCTGCCCTACTCGATCGCCGCGAAGTTCGCCCATCCCGACCGGCCGCTGATCGCGCTGGTCGGCGACGGCGCGATGCAGATGAACGGCGTCAACGAGCTGATCACGGCGGCCAAATACTGGCGCACGTGGAGCGACCCGCGCTTCGTCGTGCTCGTGCTCAACAACCGCGACCTGTCGTTCGTCTCCTGGGAGCAGCGCGCGACCGAGGGCGAGCCGAAGTGGGACGAGAGCCAGCTCGTGCCCGACGTGCCCTACGACCGCTGGGCCGAGGGGCTGGGCCTGCAGGGGATCCGCGTCGAGACCCCCGAGCAGGTCGGACCCGCGTGGGACGCGGCGCTGTCGGCCGACCGGCCGACGGTGATCGACGCCGTCGTCGACCCGGCCGAGCTGATGATCCCGCCCCACTTCACCCGCGAGCAGGCCCACCGCGACGTTCAAGGCGCTGCTGCGCGGGGACTCCGACTGGCGGGGGATCGTGCGCCGGGCGCTGCCCGAGACCGCGGCCACGCTGCTCCCGCACCGCGACCGGAGCTGAGGGCCGGGGCTATAGCGTCAGACCGAATGTCGCTCGTCGAGACGCTCAGCGGGAGCGTGGCCCGAGGTCTGCTCGCCCTGCCGCCGCGCGCGCAGAACCGGTTGGCCGGCGGACAGCCGCCCGTCGTCGACGGACAGGCGCTCGATCCCCAGATGCACCTGCTCGCCGCGCTGCGCGAGCGCCGGGGCAACCCGGAGCTGTCGAGCCTGACGCCCGCCCAGGCGCGCGAGCGGCTGCGGGCGGAGATGCGCGTCAGCGTCGCGCGGCCCACGCCGGTGGGCGCCGTCGCCGACCGCGAGATCCCCGGCCCGGCGGGACCGCTGCGCGCCCGCCACTACGCGACGGACGAGCCGGGCGGGCCGCATCCGCTGCTCGTCTTCTTCCACGGCGGCGGCTTCGTCGTCGGCGATCTCGACACCCACGACGAGGTCTGCCGCATGCTCTGCCGCCACGCCGGCGCGCACGTGCTCGCCGTCGACTACCGCCTGGCGCCCGAGCACCGCTTCCCCGCCGCGGCGCACGACGCGTGCGCCGCGCTGGCCTGGGGCCTGGCCCACGCCGACGAGCTCGGCGCCGACCCCGAGGCGGTCGCGGCGATCGGCGACTCGGCCGGCGGCAACCTCGCCGCCGTCGCCACCCAGGCCGTCGTGGCCGACGGCGAGCGGCCCTGCGGGCAGGTGCTGATCTACCCGGCCACCGACATGGTCACCGAGCGACCCGCGCTCGAGCACTTCGCCGCGGGCGCGTTCCTCTCGGCCGCGGACCGCGCCTGGTACCACGGCCAGTACGTGCCCGAGGAGCAGCACGGCGACCCGCGCGCCTCGCCGCTCTTCGCCGACGAGCTGGCCGGTCTGCCGCCCGCGATCGTCGTGACCGCCGGCTTCGATCCGCTGCGCGACGAGGGCGAGGCCTACGCCGAGGCGCTCGCCGCGGCGGGGGTCCCGGTCGTCTCGCGCCGGCATGCCGGCCTGGTGCACGGATTCGCGAACATGACGGGGATCGCGCCGGCGGCACGCGACGCGGCGCTCGAGCTCGCAGGTGCGATTCGAACCCTCCTGCGTGCCCGGTCGTGTGCGATGACCGAGTCCGGGTAGGCGCACCGAGATGGTCTTCGGCAGCCTCTCCCCCGCGCCCGGGGGACCTCTCTCGCTTCTCGAGCACGACGCCGACCTGGCGACGACGCTGCCCCCGCCCGAGCTCGAGCGGCTCGCGCCGCAGCTCCGCTGCCGGTCCTTCGTCCTCAAGCCCGGCCGCTGGCAGCCCCCGCCGGCCGAGGCCGACGCCTTCGGCCTCTACGTCGTCGACGGGCTCCTCGTCCGCCGCCTCCAGGTCGGCAACGCGCGGTCGGCCGAGATCCTCGGCCCGTCCGACGTCCTGCGCCCCTGGCACGAGGACGTCGAGATCTACGGCGCCGCCGACACCCGCTGGACGGTCCCGACCGCGACGCGCCTGGCGATCCTCGACGGGCGCGTCACCGCGCTCGGTCGGCTCGAGCCCCGAGCTCAACGTCGCCCTCTCGGGCCGGCTGGTCCGGCGCACCCGCGAGCTCGTCTACCTCGCCGCGCTCTCCCATCTCGTCAAGGTCCACGAGCGGCTGCTCGGCACGCTCTGGCACCTGGCCGAGCGCTGGGGCCGTGTGACGGCCCGCGGCGTCGTGCTCGCGCTGCCCTTCACGCACGAGATCCTCGCCGAGGTCGTCGGCGCCCAGCGCCCCTCGCTGACGACGGGCATCACCACGCTCGAGCAGCGGGGCCTCATCTCCCGGGAGGACGGCCACTACGTGCTGCACGGCGAGCCGCCCGGGCCGAGCCTGCCCGACATGCTCGCCACGTCGTCGGCGTGAGCGCCGGCGCCGCCGCGCCGACGCTCGCCGGGTACGACCATCTGCTGCGCGCCGCCAGCGCGCCTGGCCTGGGACGAGGGGGCGATCGACCTCGACGGCGACCGCGCGGCGTGGCTCGCGCTCGCCCCGGCCGAGCGCGCCCCGCTCGAGCGCCTGCTGGCCGGCTTCGTCGTCGCCGAGCAGGCGGTCGCCGAGCACCTCGAGCCCTTCGCCGCGGCCGCCGGCGACCCGCTGCTCGCCGGCTGCTTCGCCGCCCAGGCCATCGACGAGGCCCGCCACGCCCGCTTCTTCGCCCGCGCGGCCGCAACGCTCGCCGGGCTCGACGGCGCGGCGATCGCCGCCGTCGCCGGCCCCGCGCTCGTCTCGCTGTTCACCGACGAGCTGCCCGCCACCGCGGCGGCGCTGGGCCGCGGCGACGTGCGCCTGGCCGCCGGCGTCGGGCTCTACCACCTCGTGCTCGAGGGGATCGTCTTCGCCGCCGGCCAGGCCGCGCTGCTCGAGCGCCTCGAGCGGCTCGGCACGCTGCCGGCGCTGCTCGACGGCGCCACCCGCGTGGCCGCCGACGAGCGCTGGCACGTCGGCCTCGGCGTGCCGCTGCCTGCGCGACGCGGGCCTGACCGTTGAGGAGATGGCGACGGTCGAGGACGCCGCCGCCCGCGCCGCGCGCGCCTGGGGCCCGAGCTCGTCGACGACGAGCGCCTCGCCGCCGTGCTCGAGCGCCACCGCCGGCGCGTCGGGATCGCCCTGGGCTAGCCGGCCTCGATCTCGGCGTCCGGGTCGGCCAGCCGCTCGAGGTCGCCGCCGAGCGCGCCGCCGGCGCCGATCACCCGTCCGGCGGCGGCGAGGTCCTCGCCGCGGCCGCTGACCGTGGCGGCGACGAGCCGCTCGCCGGCCAGGTACAGGACGCACCACTCGTCGTCCTCCAAGGACCCTCTGACGATCTCCCTGTCCCAGCCCGCGGCGGGGCCGACCGACTCGAGCGAGCCCCAGTCGGCGAGGTCGGTCCAGAAGTACGGGACGACGCGGTGCTCGCGCTCCTCGCCGGCCATGTTCGCGGCGACGGTCCTGCCCTGCTGCATCGCGTGGTCCTCGTGCTCGACGCGCAGCATCCGCCCGTGGACCGGCGAGTCGTACTCGCAGACATCGCCGGCCGCGTAGACGCCGGGTGCCGACGTCTCGAGCCGGGCCGAGCAGCGGATGCCGCTCTCGCCGAGCTCGAGGCCGGCCGAGCGCGCGAGCGTCAGGTCGGGCGTGACGCCGGTCCCGAGCACGACGAGCTCGCCGGGGATCTCGACGCCCGCCTCGGTGACGACCGCCGAGACGCGCTCGTCCTCGCCGCGGAAGGCGGCCAGGCCGTCGGCGTGGACGAACTCGATCCCGCGGCCCTCGAGCAGCCGGCGCACCCAGCGCCCGACGTCGGCGCCGAAGCCGCGCTCCATCGGCTGCTCCTCCTGCATCAGCACGGTGACGTGCTTGCCCATCGTCGTCAGCGAGGCGGCGACCTCGCAGCCGATGTACGAGCCGCCGACCACGACCGCGCGCTCGGCCTCCTCGGCGTCGGACCGGATCGCGTCGGCGTTGCCCAGCGCGCGCACGTAGTGCAGGCCCTCGAGGTCGTCGCCGTCGGCGCGCAGGCGCCGGACGTTCGCGCCCGTGGCCACCAGCGCCGTGCCGAACTCGATCTCGTCGCCGCCCATCAGCGACGCCGTCCGCGCCTCGAGGTCGAGGCCGCGCACCATCGTCCGCGTCCGGAGCTCGATGCCCTGCTCCTCGTACCACTCCGCGGGCTTGACGAAGGCGGCGGACTTCTCCTCCTCGCCGCGCAGGTACTCCTTGGTCGCCGGGGGGCGGTGATACGGCGGGTCGGGCTCGCGGCCGACGAGCAGGATCGAGCCCTCGGCGCCGGCCTTGCGCAGGGCCTGGGCGCAGGTCGCGGAGGCGACGCCTCCGCCGATCAGCAGGTGGTCGATGTGGCGGCTCATCGCGGTCGCTCCATGGGCCCGATCATGCCCCATCCGCGCTTGTGCCGCCGCGTAGAATTCAAGCCATGTCCTTCCTCCTTCGCGCCAAGTCCCGCATGATCGATCCCGAGCGCGCGCTGCCCGGCCGCGAGGAGGCGATGCGCGTGCCCGAACGCCATGAGGTGCTCGGCACGCCGCTCGTGCCCCCGTTCCCCGAGGGCTACCAGCACGCCGTCTTCGGCATGGGCTGCTTCTGGGGCGCCGAGCGGCTCTTCTGGACCGAGCCGGGCGTCTACACGACGGCCGTCGGCTACGCGGGCGGCACCACGCCGAACCCGACCTACGAGGAGACCTGCTCGGGCTCGACCGGCCACACCGAGGCCGTGCTCGTCGTCTGGGACCCCGCGGTCACCAGCTACGAGCGGATGCTGCAGATCTTCTGGGAGGGCCACGACCCGACCCAGGGCATGCGCCAGGGCAACGACGTCGGCACGCAGTACCGCTCGGCCGCCTACTGGGCCGACGAGGACCAGAAGGCGGTGCTCGAGCGCTCGCGCGAGATGTACGCCGAGCAGCTGGCCGCCGCCCACAAGGGCGAGATCACGACCGAGATCGCCAAGGCCGGGCCCTTCTTCTACGCCGAGGACTACCACCAGCAGTACCTGGCCAAGAACCCGAACGGGTACTGCGGCCTGGGCGGCACCGGCGTCTCCTGCCCGATCGGGACGGGCGTCGCCGCCGGCGACGCCTGAGTCCCGGCGCGCCATGGTCCGCGCCGTCCGTATCGGGATCCCCGTCGGGGTCGCGATCGTCGGCGTGGTCGTCATCGTGCTGGCCGGGGGCGATCCCAACATCGTCGCCCTCGGCTCGCTGCTGATCGGCGTGGGCGGCCTGATCGCGCTGACCGGGGCGATCGTGCGCGCCGGCGACCGCTCGAACCAGGATCGGGTGGCCGAGGAGCAGGCGCGGGACTTCTTCGCCCAGCACGGCCGCTGGCCGGACTGATCGCCGGGCGGGGACTTGCAGGTCCCGGGAGTCGGTCCGCGAAGTGGCTACCATGTCCCCCTTCGCGGGCGCGGCGGCGTTCGCCTGCACCCAGTCAACCTTCGTCTCTGAGGAGATCGCCTAGACATGCACCTTCTCGCTTACCTGGACGCAGGGTCCGGCTCGATGATCATTCAGGTCATCGTCGGTGGTTTTGCCGCTGCTGCCGTGTCCCTCAAGCTGTTCTGGAACCGCGTGCTCACCTTCCTTCACATCAAGAAGAAGGAAGATCAGCCGGCCGAGGCCACGGCCACCAAGACCGAGGCCACCGAGTCCGAGCAGCGCGCAGTCGCCGAAAGCCGGTAGCCGTACATGTCCGCTTCCCCCGCGGCGTCGGGCTCCCGTGTGGAGTCCGGCTCTTTCCGTGATCCCGAGAGCCGCGTCTACTACACGGGCGACAGCGTCTACCGCGCACTGTCGGCCCCCGGTCTCGCCGACTGGGAGAAGCTGAAGTCGAGTGGCCTCTACGACGAGCTGGCCGGCAACGGCCGGCTCGTCGCCACCGAGGCCGTCGACTCCGCCGAGATCCCGTCCTCCCTCGTGGGGGACTGGGCCGGCGCGCTGAAGCACGAGCTGATCCCGACGATCTCGTACCCGTACGAGTGGTCGTTCTCGCAGCTCCGTGACGCGGCGCTGCTGCAGCTCGATCTGCTGCTCGCGTCGCTCGAGAAGGACATCATCCTCAAGGACTCGACGCCCTACAACGTGCAGTTCCGGGGCGCGCAGCCGACGTTCATCGACATCGGCTCCTTCGAGGCGCTGCGGGCCGGCGAGCCGTGGATCGGCTACCGCCAGTTCTGCACCCTCTACCTCTTCCCGCTGATGCTCCGGGCCTACAAGAACGTGCCCTTCCAGCCGTGGCTGCGCGGCTCGCTCGAGGGCATCACGCCGCCCGAGATGGCCGGGCTGATGTCGTTCCGCGACGGCTTCCGCAAGGGCGTCTTCCTCCACGTCAACCTGCACGCCCGCGCCGAGAAGCGCTACGCCGGCAAGTCCGAGCAGGTCCAGCGCGACGTCAAGAAGGCCGGCTTCAAGAAGGAGATCATCGTCGCCAACGTGCGCAAGCTGCACAAGACGATCTCCAAGCTGTCCTACACGCCCGACGCCGAGGCGGTCTGGGTCGAGTACGGGACCAAGAACTCCTACCAGGGCTCCGAGACCGACGAGAAGAAGGACTTCGTCCGCGAGGCCGCCTCGACCCGGCACTGGAACCGCGTCTGGGATCTCGGCGCCAACGACCACCGCTTCTCGCTGATCGCCGCCGATCACGCCGACCACGTCGTGGCCGTCGACGGCGACGAGGGCATCGTCGACGTCGTCTACCGCAAGCTGCGCGACGAGGGCCGCACCGACATCACCTCGCTGGTCATGTCGCTGACGGACATGTCGCCCGACCGCGGGTGGGACCACAAGGAGCGGCGCACGCTCGAGGCCCGGGGCAAGCCGGACCTCGTCCTGATCCTCGCGCTGATCCACCACATCTGCATCACCGGCAACGTCCCGGTCAACGTCTACCTCGACTGGCTGCGCTCGCTCGACGCGGCGCTGGTCATCGAGTTCCCGACGCCCGACGACGTGATGGTCAAGACGCTGTTCTCGGGCAAGCGCGAGGGCCTGCACCTGGACTACACGCGAGCGAACTTCGAGCGCCTGCTGGGCGAGCGCTTCGACATCGAGCGCACCCAGGAGCTCTCGGGCGGCACGCGCGTCATGTACTTCGCCAAGCCGCGCTAGCGGCTCGGCGAGCTACACCGCGGTCGCGAACAGCCGGGGATCGCCGGAGGTGATCCCTGCCACGCCGACGCCGGCCAGGCGCCGCATCGCCGCGGCCTGGTCGACCGTCCAGGCGTAGACCTCTCCCCCGGCCTCGGCGACGTCGGCCACGAGCCGCTCGTCGACGAGCGGGTGGAAGGCCATCAGCGCCGAGAAGCGCCGCTCGCGCAACGCGTCGATGACCAGGCCGCGCCACCCGCCGCCGAGGCGCTGCATGCGGCGCACGAGCCGGTTGCCGACCGAGAAGCCGGTCTGCACGTGCGGGTCGAGCTCCCGGACGCGGTCGAGGATGACGGCGCGGTGCGAGCAGATCAGCGCGCGGTCGAGCAGGCCGAAGCGATCGAGGGCGGCAAGCGCCGGCGCCTCCGTGCCGGGCTGCTTGAGATCGACGTGGAGGGCCACCCCGTCGAAGCGCGGTCGCGACAGGAAGGCCAGCGCCTCCTGCAGGCGCGGCGGATCGCCGCGGCGGGCGTCGAGCGACGAGTGGGCGAGGACGAGGCGGCGCCCCGCCGCCCGCACGTCGAACTCGATCACGTCGACGCCGATCTCGAGCGCGGTGTCGAACGACGCCAGCGTGTTGGCCCGAACCAGGGCACTGGCGCCTCCGTGGCCGATGCGGACGGGCTTCGTCACGAATCGCACTATCCCCCGTCCGCAGCGGTCAGAAACCCGGTGGCCCGGGCCTGGCGCTCAGAGGCGCGCCTCCAGCACCATGTTGAAGGGCGTCTCGGCCGCCCGGCGGACGTGCGTGAACCCGCCTTCGGCCAGCACGGCGTGCAACCTTTCCTCGCCCGCCTGCGCGCCGAGCGCGGGGCCGTTCGGCTCCTGCGACTTGGCGTGCGCGGTGCAGATGATCGCCGAGGCGCCGTAGAACAGCCGGCCGACCGGGTTGAGGTTGTCCTCGAGCCGATCGCCGGCCTGCGGCTCGACGATCATGTACGTGCCGTCGGGCTTGAGCGCCTCGGCGGCCGAGCGCGCCGCGCCGACCGGGTCGCCCATGTCGTGCAGGCAGTCGAAGTTGCACACGAGATCGGCGTCCTGCACCGGCAGCGCCTGGGCCGGCGCGATCTCGAACGTGCAGCGATCGCCGACCCCGGCGGCGCGGGCGAGCTCGTTGGCGCGGGCGATCGAGCCCTCGTGGTAGTCGACCCCGACGAACCGCGCCTTCGGATACGCCTGCGCCATGATGATCGTCGAGGCGCCGTGGCCGCAGCCCACGTCGGCGACCAGCGCGCCGGCGCGCAGCTTGTCCTCGACGCCGTCGAGCGCCGGGATCCAGTCCGCCACCAGGTTCTGCTGGTAGCCCGGGCGGAAGAACCGCTCGGTGCCGCGGAAGAGGCGCGGGTCGTGCTCGTGCCAGCCGATCCCCTGCCCGGTCTGGAAGGCCTCGACGAAGCGATCCTCGTCGGCCCAGGCCGAGGCGAGGATGTCGAGGCCACCGAGCATGAACGCCATGCCGTCCTCGTCGGCCAGCACCGCCGCGTGCTCGGCCGGCAGCGTGAAGCGCCCGCTGTCGGCGTCGTACTCGACGTAGCCGGCGGCGGCCTGGCCGGAGAGCCACTCGCGCACGTAGCGCTCGTCGGCCTTCGCGCGCTCGGCCAGCTCTGCGGAGGTGAGCGGACCGGCTCCCGCCATGGCGCGGTAGAAGCCCGCGCGCTCACCGAGCCTGGACATGAGCACCCCCATGCCCGCGCTCATGTCGCCCACGACCTGCCCGGCGAACTGCTCGAGGCGGGTCTCGTCCAATGGAGTGGTGGTGCCCATGGCACACCTCCGCGTGGTAGGTCCCCTGGACCGTGCTTCGACTCTCGCCGATCGCGACGGGCCGTGCAACCCCGCCGGTACGTTCAGCCGCGGAAGCGGCGCACGAGCGCGTAGCCGGCCGCGGCGGCGGCCACGGCGGCCGCGATCCGCGGCAGGCGCGACGGGGACGACCCGGCATCCCCCGTGAGCACGTCCGCGTGCGCGGGCGGCGGGTACTCCTCGGCGGCGAGGATGTCGTGCGGCGGCTCGTCCCACGCCGACGGATCCTGCGCGGCGCGGTGGGCCCGCGCCTGCGGGGTGTCCGCGTCGGCCCCCGCGGGCGGAGGGAACTCCTCCGCCGCGAGGATGTCGTGCGGATCCTCGGCCTGTTCCTTCTTCTTCTTGGCCATGGCTGCTCGCGACGGGAGGCCTAGACCTCCGACGCGAGCTCCTTCTTCATGGCCTCGGTCTCGGGCGCCTCGATGTAGGGCTGCTCGGGCTCCTGGTGCTCCTCGTGGTACGCGCTCTCGGCGTTGACCGCCCAGATGTCGTGGTGCGTGCCGTCGACGAGGTTCTCCACGGCGCGCATCGAGGTCAGCATCGAGTGGTCCGAGTTGTTGTAGCGGTGCAGGCCGTTGCGGCCGACCTGGGTCAGGTTGGGCACCGTCTCGAGCCAGCCCTTGATCACGTCGACGCGCTCGGAGTAGTCGGCGTCGTACATCGGGTAGGCCTTGTGGACGCGGACGACGAAGCCGCGCTCGACCTGCTCGGGCTTGGCCAGGCCGAGCTGGTCGAGCTCCTTCTTGCCGAGCTCGATGAGGTCGTCGTCGGCCATGGTCCAGAGCTTGTCGCCCTCGAAGCAGAAGAACTCCAGGCCGATCGAGGCCTTCTTCGGGTCCGGCACCATGTCCGGGCTCCAGGAGCGGAAGTTCTGGATCCGGCCGACGGTCACGTCGGGCTCGTGGATGTAGATCCAGTTGTCCGGGAACAGGTCCTCGCCGTCGATCACGAGCGAGACGGTGAGGAAGTCGCGGTAGCGGATGCCCTGCGCGGCGGTCTTGACCGGAGCGGGCACGGCCGGATCGGCCAGGCCGACGATCGAGCGCAGCGGCAGCGAGGAGATCACGGCGCTGGGCACGATCGTCTCGCCGCCGGCCACGACCTCGACGACGCCGCCCTCACCGGTCTTGACGCGGGTGACGGGCGCGTTGAGCCGCACCTCGCCGCCCATGCGCACGATGTAGGAGGCCATCGTCTCCCACATCTGCCCCGGGCCGAAGCGCGGGTACTTGAAGCGGTCGATCAGCGACGTGTGGCCGGCCTTGTTGCCGAAGAACGCGGCCTTGGCGGCCGAGAAGAACGAGAGGCCCTTGATGCGCTGGGCCGCCCACTCGGCGCGGATCTCCGAGGTGGAGACGCCCCACACCTTCTCGGTGTAGGACTTGAAGAACAGGTTGAACAGGCGCTTGCCGAAGCGGTTGGAGACCCACTGCTCGAAGGTGTCCTCGCGGCCCTTGGGCTTGATCTGCGCCCACGAGGTAGGAGAGCGAACGACCGGGTCAGCTCGACGGGGCCGAGCTTCTTGATGACGTCCATGCCCTGCAGCGGGTAGTCGAGGAACTTCTTGTTCCAGTAGATCCGCGACTGGCGGGGGCGCAGCAGCCACTGCTCCTCGCCGAGCTCCTCCGAGGCCTGGGCCATGATCTCGTCCCAGAGGGCCTCGACTTCCTTCGCCTTGGTGAAGAAGCGGTGGCCGCCGAGGTCGAAGCGGAAGCCGTCGCGCTCCTCCGTGCGGGCCAGGCCGCCGAGCTGGTCCTGGCTCTCCAGGACGAGGACGGGCTTGCCGCGCTTGGCGAGCAGGTAGCCGGCGGTCAGGCCGGCGGGACCGCCGCCCAGGACGACGACGGGATGCTCCTTGGTGATCTCCATGATTCTCGGTTTCCTCTTCGCTTCTCGGGCGGGTGCTCAGCCGGTGCGGACATAGAGCACGGCGCTGTTCCCGACGGTCGACGCGCCTTGGTAGAACCGCGGTCCGACGGCCACGCGCTTCAGGCGCGGATCCGTGGCGAAGTAGTGACCCCACTGAGCCGAGCGGCGGCGGACCAGCTTCGTCCACGGTGCCTTCCAGTTGGACACGCCCTCTGTGAACGGGCGCACGAACAGGACGTGCTGGCCCGGCCGGAGGTTAGCAACGAGATTGCCCGACGTCACGCGGCGGATCCCCGCGCTTGTAGGCGTCCACCGCGTCGCGCCAGTCCATCACGTAGGGGTCGGTCTGCACCTTGCCCACGACGGTCTGCGCGTAGCGCTTGTCCGGGCCGAAGTAGTAGGCCAGCGTCGGCATCTGCTCGGGCTGGCCGGAGACGACGAGGTCGCCGGGGCGCATCTGCGGCCCGATCTCGGCGGCGATGTCGCGCAGTTGTCGCTCTTGACGCCGCCCGTGTACTGGTTCGGGAGGATCCAGAAGAAGCACCGTGATCGCCAGGACGGCGATGCCGATGCGGCGCGCGCGGGCGAGCCCGAGCGCGGCGAGCAGCAGCAGCGGCCCGTCGACGATGCCGAAGTAGCGCGTGGTCCACGCCGGCGAGAACTGCGAGGCGACCCAGGCGATGACGAGCGTGACGACGATGATGATCGCGATCGTCGTGACGGCGCGGCGGTCGGGAGCGTGGACGGCTCCTTGGAGCGCAGGACCTGGGCCAGGCCGAAGCCGCCGCCGACGAGCAGCGGGACCGCGGCGCGGTCGCCGCCCATCAGGCCGCGGGAGATCTGGATCGGGGCGCCGAGCCGCGGCGCCGTCGACCACGGGGCGGCCGTGTGGCGGCTCTGCTCGAGCAGCGTCGGCAGCCAGGGCGCGAAGAGCAGCGCGGCGCCGCCGAAGGAGATGAGCCCGTCGACGAGCATCCCCTTGCGCTCCTCCTCCTGGGCGCGGAACAGGACGAGCACGGCGACGAAGCAGCCGACCCCCATGAACAGGCCCCAGCCGTGCGTGTAGATCATCGCCGCGAGCGAGAGCGCGCACGGGATCGCCCAGCGGCGGCGGCGCAGGACGAAGACGAGGACGATCAGCGTGGTCGTCGTCAGGCCGAAGAGCGCGAGCAGCGAGTACATCCGCGTCTCGCCGCCGTAGTAGGTCAGGAACGGGTTGAGCGCGCAGAGCAGCGCGCAGACCCAGCCGACGCGCGGCGTGAAGATGCTCCAGCCGGCCCACAGGCCGACCGGGACCATCGCCACGGCCGCGAGCGCGGACAGCATGTGCGTGCGCGCCTCGGTCGTGCCGAACACGTTCATCCAGACGTGGAGCAGCATGTAGTAGAGCGGCGGCGAGCCGTCCTGCTGGAGCACGCTCGGGATCGCCGTGAACGGGTGCGAGGCGATGCCGACCGAGAGGCCCTCGTCCATCCAGAAGCCCTTCGAGAGCCCGCGGGTCTGGTGCCACGTCGCGAGGACGATCAGGAACAGCAGCAGCGCCCCGCCGAGGGCGAAGGTGATGGCGCGGGAGGCGGCGGGGCGGCGGGCGGCGCGCAAACGCGCACGCGGACTTGCGACGGCGGTAGCCACGGTCGGCACAGAATAGGCGCCGGGCGGGACCGATCAGGACGCGACGCGTCCGCAACCGGTGCGCAGGATCTCCCAGGGGCCGGCGTCGCCGACCGGCCAGTCGCGGTAGCCGGTCGCCGGGCCGTAGTTGCCGCGCCACCGCTGCTGCACGCGCAGCACGGTTCCGCGCGCGCCCGCGCGTGAGCCCACGCGGCGCGCCGGGACGTCGAGATACCAGGCGACCATCGGGCGCTGGAGCTTGCGCGTGATGACGCGTCCGTCGCCGCAGCGGGCCAGCCCGCGGCGGCCGCCGGCGCGCGCGAGCGCGGCCGGGAGCTCGGCCCGGATCCAGCGCTGGTGGGCGACGGCGTGGCCGAGGTGGCGCCAGCGCGGACCGCGCTCGCGGGCGTCGGCGGCGAACGTGCCGGCGCCGGCCAGCACGGCGAGCGTGAGCGCACCCGCCACGAGCGCGTCGCGCGAGACGACGAACCCCGCCGCGGGCGCCGGGCGGGCCCGGGCCATGCGGACGTCGAGCGCGGCGAGCAGCGCGCCCCAGGCCGCGCCGCCGGAGACGGCGAGCAGCGCCGCGGCGGGCAGCGCGTAGCGGGCGTTGCCGGCGAAGCCGAGCTGGGCCATCAGCGCGACCTCGGCGATCCAGAACGCGGCGCCGGCGAGCAGCGGGCGGGCGAGCGGGCGGCGCAGCGCCGCGCCGGCCAGCGCGCCCGCGAGCGCCCAGGCGGGGAGCAGCGTGAGCGCGACGCGACCGACGCCGCCGGCGTCGCGCACCGCTTCGGTGCCGTGATGGGTGGCGCGCGTGGCGGCGCGCAGCGGCTCGCCCGAGCCCCACCACTCCGGCCCGGTCCACAGCGCCGCGGCGGCCACGATGCCGCCCAGCCCGACGACGACCAGCCGGCGGTCCTCCCGCCCGCACACGAGGACGTAGGCGGCCAGCAGCGGCGCCGCCTCCGGACGCAGCAGCAGGGCCACCAGCCCGAGGCCGACGGCGAGGCGCGGGCGTGCGTCGAGATGGGCGAGCACGGCGCCGAGGACGAGCGCGACGAGCAGCCCCTCGGAGTAGCCCACCGCGGCCTGGCGGCCGAACGAGGTGGCGAGCAGCAGCGCGACGACGGCCAGCGCGCCGCCGGCGACGCCGGCCGCGCCGGGCGGCCCGAGGCGCCGCGCGACCACGAAGGCGAGCACGAGCGCGAAGGCCGAGGCGGAGCGCGAGAGCGCGATCCAGGCGTCGGGGGCGAGCGATGCCGAGCAGCGACAGCGGCGCGTCGATCAGCGCGGGCAGCGGCTTCCAGGACGGCCCGCCGACCGTGTCGAGGCGGCCGTGGGCGAGCTCGCGCCCCCAGCCCAGCCAGGACCACGCGTCGTAGGCCGGCGTGGCGGCGGCGGCGGCGCTGGCGATCCCGGCCGCCAGACAGGCGGCGCCGGCGGCGATCAGCGGCCGGCGGCGCACGGCCTCGTGGTCCCTAGGACGTGACCGGCTGCTCGGACATTCGCTCCGCGCGGGCGGCGCGCAGACGCGACAGCCCGCCGTAGCGCGCGAAGAGCACGATCAGCCCGACGATGGTGATCGGGATGAACAGCACGAAGCGGAGCAGCAGCAGGTAGGAGAGCGCGGCCTTGCCGGCGGTGTTCGAGACGGCCTTGACGCCGAACAGCACGGCGGCGTCGTAGGTCCCGATGTAGCCGGGCGCGGCGGGGATCAGCGCGCAGAGGTTCGTGAAGGCCACGACGGACAGGCCGCCGTGGAGCCCGATGTGCACGCCCACGGCCTCGGCCACGAGCATGTAGACCGCGGCCTCCGTGGTCCAGATCGCCAGCGAGGCGATCAGCAGCACGACCCCGCGCCAGGACAGCAGCTGCTTGGCCGGCATGAGCAGCGGGACGATGCCGTGCCGCAGCCGCGCGCGCAGGTCGGGCGAACGGAGGAGCGTGACGCCGGCGATGACGATCAGCAGGAGGACGACGGCGACGGCGGCGACGATCAGCGCGGTGCTCGGCGCGCGCAGGTTGTCGGCGAGCTTCCAGGCCAGCGCGACGAGCAGGATGCCCAGGGCCAGCGCGTCGAGCAGGCGCTCGACGAGGATCGATCCGAGCACCAGGCGCCGGCTCGTGCCGGTGCGCGAGTGCAGCAGGAAGACGCGGAGCAGCTCGCCCGCGCGGGCGGGCAGCGCGTTGTTGCCCATGTAGCCGACGACGGTCAGCGACTGCGTCTCGGTCCGGCTGACCTCGACGCCCTCGGCGACGAGGATCGCGTGCCAGCGCTCGCCGCGGGCGACGGTCGCCAGCGCGTAGATCGCCAGCGCGCCGAGCAGCTCGGCGAAGCCGCCGGTGGTGTCCGGGAGCGTCGGCGCGGACTGCTGCGTCGCCCACCAGACCACGCCCGCGATCGGCAGGATCCAGAAGGCGATCTGCAGGGGGAGGTAGCGGCGGTTGGCGAAGACGTTCATGACGCAGGAAACCCGTGGTCGGCGGACAAGCCGGCCACAGGTGCCTTTTACCCTACCCGGCCCTCCGGGTTACCAACGGGTGACAGCCTGCATGGCGGGCGGTGCTAGGTGCTCTGCTGGGCGATCTCGTTGACGCACTGCTCCGACCGGATCGAGCTGGGCGTCGCTGGCGGTGCCGGTGTAGAAGACGATCCGCTGGACGACCTCGGCCCCCTCGGTCTGGCCGCGCAGCTGGTCGGCGTCGGCGTCGGCCGGCGTCGGCGCGAAGCGGATGCGCATCCCCGCCGCGGCCGGCTCCACGGTGATCCGGTAGGTGTCGGTCTGCTTGGCCTTGATCCCGCGGCCGCCGAGGCAGCCGAGCATCGCCGGCACCGGGTTGAAGGCCTGCGGCTGGGCGGGATGCGGCGCCTTGTCGGCCGCCGGCGCGGCGGGGTTGTCCGAACCGCAGCCGGCGAGGGCCACGGCGGCGGCGCAGAGGGCGAGAGCGGCAGAACGAACCACGCGCAAGAGCCTAGTGGCGCGCTCGGCGGGCGGGTTGTGTGTCCACTGCACGATTGAGCCGGCGCCAGACCGGAAACCCCCCATTCAGCGACCGCCTCCTCCGCCCGCGGTCACTCGCATGCCCACGCCCTTCCCCATCGACAACCAGCGCCGCTCCGTGCACGTCACGATCCCGGCCGGCCCCGAGGCCCCCGCGCACGCGCGCCACGTCGTGCGTGACCTCTGCGAGGGCCGGTGCGTGGTCTCCGAGCTGGTCGTCTCCGAGCTCGTCACCAACGCCGTGCGCCACTCGGACACGCGCCCGGGTGACGCGATCACGCTCGAGTCGCGGTGGATCGGCGACCGGCTGCGGATCTCGGTGACCGATCGCGGGACCGGCTTCGCGCACGACGGCTCGCCTCCCCCGTCCGGCCGCGTCGGCGGCTGGGGGCTGCACATGGTCCGCGAGGTCTGCGAGGACTGGTGGATCGAGACGCTCGACGACGGGGGCACCCGCGTCGTGGCCGAGCTGCGCCTCTCCGGCGACGCCGGCGCCGTCGCCGCCTAGTCGCGCTGCGGCGCTAGATCGATTCGACGATCTCGAGCCGGGAGTCGAGCCCGGTGAGCTCGAGCACGCGGTGCACCGGGTCGGGGCCGCGCACGACGATCAACCGCCGGCCGACGTCCCGCGCGCGGGCCGCCGCGGCGACGATCAGCCGCAGCCCGGTCGAGTCCATGAACGAGAGCCCGGAGAGGTCGACGGCGAGCGTGTCCGGCTGCTGCTCCTCCGAGGCGCGGATCTCCTCCTCGGCGCGCGGAGCGGTGGCGATGTCGAGCTCGCCGGCAAAACGCACGCGGACGCCCCCGTCGAAAGGCTCGGAAGTGGCGGTGAGGGGCGTGGATGCCATGGCGCGGAATCCTAATCACTTCTGGCGCTTCATCAGGTGTCGTACAAGATCTCAGTCGGCTACACTGAACTTCAACAAGTGAAGTATGACCCTGGAAGGACCACCTTGAGCCGCCTTCTCCTGATTCCCCTCGACGACACCGTCGTCTTCCCCAACATGTCCCTCACGCTCGCGATCGACGTCGCGGGCGAGGACCGCGTCCTGCTCGTCCCCAAGCACGAGGACGAGTTCGCCAACGTCGGCACGGTGGCCGAGGTCACCGATCACGTCCGCCTGCCCGGCGGCGTCAAGGCCGTCGCCCTGAACGGCCTGCACCGCGGCATCGCCGGCGCCGCCCAGACCGATCCGATGGGTCGTCTGTGGGTCGAGGTCGAGGAGCACGAGGACGAGGAGCCGGTCGACGGCAAGACCCGCCAGCTCGAGCGCGAGTACCGCGCCGACGGTCGAGGAGATCCTCGACCTGCGCGGCGACGACGGCCGCGTCGCAGTCGTTCGTGCGCTCGATCACCGAGGCCGGCGCCCTGGCCGACACCTCGGGCTACTCCCCCGACCTCTCCTTCGAGCAGAAGGTCGAGCTGCTCGAGGCCCTCGACGTCACCGAGCGCCTCGAGCTCGCCCTGCGCTTCCAGCGCGAGCGCCTGACCGAGATGCAGCTGCGCGTGAAGATCCGCGACGACGTCCAGTCGGGCGCCGAGCAGCAGCAGCGCGAGTACTTCCTGCGCAAGCAGATGGACTCGATCCGCAAGGAGCTCGGCGAGGACGACGCCTCGGTGATCGAGGAGTACCGCGCGAAGATCGACGAGGCCGGCATGCCCGAGGCCGTGCGCGAGCAGGCCGAGAAGGAGCTCGGCCGCTTCGAGCGCATGGGCGAGCAGTCCGGCGAGAGCTCGGTCATCCGCACCTACCTCGACTGGCTGGTCTCGCTGCCGTGGAGCAAGCCCTCCGAGGAGCGGCTGGACCCCGTCCACGCCCGCGAGGTGCTCGACGCCGACCACGCCGGCCTCGAGGACGTCAAGGACCGCATCGTCGAGTACATCGCCGTCAAGAAGCTGCGCGAGGAGCGCGGCGTCACCGAGGACCGGCGCTCCGGCGCGATCCTCACCCTGATCGGGCCCCCGGGCACCGGCAAGACGTCGATCGGCGAGTCGATCGCCCGCGCCACCGGCCGGGAGTTCGTCCGCATGTCGCTCGGCGGCGTGCGCGACGAGGCGGAGATCCGCGGCCACCGGCGCACGTACATCGGCGCCCTGCCGGGCCGCCTCGTGCGCGCCCTGCGCGACGCCGGGACGATGAACCCGGTGATCATGCTCGACGAGGTCGACAAGGTCGGCGCCGACTGGCGCGGCGACCCGTCGTCGGCGCTGCTCGAGGTCCTCGACCCCGCGCAGAACCACTCGTTCCGCGACCACTACCTCGACCTCGAGGTCGACCTGTCCCAGGTCATGTTCATCGCCACGGCCAACGTGGCGGACACGATCCCCGGGCCGCTGCTCGACCGCATGGAGGTCATCCCGTTCGACGGCTACACCGTCGACGAGAAGGTCGTCGATCGCCAAGGGCTACCTGTGGCCGCGCCAGCGCGAGCGCAACGGCCTGCGCGAGGACGAGGTGACGATCGACGACGGCGATCGTCCGCACCGTGGTGACCGAGTACACCCGCGAGGCGGGCGTCCGCAACCTCGAGCGCGAGCTCGGGACGCTGCTGCGCAAGACCGCGACGCAGATCGCCGTCGGGCAAGGCCGAGGCGCCGGTCGCGATCGAGCGTCGACCAGGTGCGCGACGCCCTCGGGCGCCAGAAGTTCTTCCAGGAGGCGGCGATCCGCACCGCGGTCCCGGGCGTGGCCACCGGCCTGGCCGTGACCGGCGCGGGCGGCGACGTCCTCTTCGTCGAGGCGACGGAGATGTCCGGGAAGGGCGACCTGGTGCTCACCGGCCAGCTCGGCGACGTGATGAAGGAGTCGGCGCGGATCGCGCTCTCCTACGTCCGCGGCCACGCGGACGAAGCTCGGGATCGACCCGAACCGCTTCGCCGAGCACGAGTACCACGTGCACGTCCCGGCGGGCGCGATCCCGAAGGACGGCCCGAGCGCCGGCATGACGCTGGTCACCGCGCTCGTCGTCGCTGCTCTCGGGCCGCCCGGTCAAGCACACGGTCGGGATGACCGGCGAGGTCACCCTGCAGGGCCGCGTGCTGCCGATCGGCGGGGCTGAAGCAGAAGGTGCTGGCCGCCCACGCGGCCGGGCTGACCGACGTGGTCCTCCCGGAGCGCAACCGCGGCGACCTCGACGACGTCCCCGAGGACGTCCGCGAGGCCATGACGTTCCACTTCGCCATGGACGTCGGCGAGGTGCTCGACGTGGCGCTCGAGACGACCTCCGCCCCCGGACCCGTCTCCGCCTAGCGCATCCCCGTGGCGGGCCTGGTCGCTTGCGGCCGGGCCCGTCCGGGCATGCGGAGGACATGCACCCCAAGGACATCGGCCACGCCGGCCTCCAGGGTTGGCGCGCCAAGCTCGCCGACCGCACCGCGCCTCCGCTCGCGAAGCGCACGCCCCTCGACGAGGACACCATCCGCGCCGCCGTCGGCGGCGTCTTCCTCGCCCTCTCGGTGATGTACGTCGTCACCGCGATCCGCCGGATCGTGTCGGACGCCTGAGTCGGGGCGCCGTTCGTTCAGCGGCCGGGCGACGGCGGCGCCCCGCGGCCCCACGCCGACGACGGCGTCGCCGCCACGCCGACGCGAACCGACGCGCCGCCGCGCAGCGCGGCCCAGCGCAGCCACGACCGCGTCGAGGCGCGACCGTTCACGCTGAGCGCGCGCACGTACGGGCGGCCGCGCGTCGCGCCCGGGGCCGCGATGCGGACCGTCCCGTGCGCCGTGCGCAGCGCGGCGCGCGGGAACAGCGGCGCTCCGACCAGCATCAGGTCGTCGCCCGGCACCGGCGGGTAGAGCCCGAGCGAGGCGAGCACCCACCAGGCCGACATCGTCCCCGCGTCGTCGTTGCCGGGCAGGCCCGCGGGCGTCGGTGAGTACAGGCCGAGCAGCGCGCGGCGGACCACGCTCTCGGTGCGGTCTGGGCGGCCGACCCAGTGGTAGAGCCACGGCGTCGACAGCGTCGGCTCGTTGCCGAGGTAGGCCTGGGAGCTGCCCGGCCCCGCGTTGATCGCGCTGAAGAACGAGTCGAGGCGCTTGCGGGCCGCGAACTTGCCGCCGACCCTCCCGATCAGCCCGGCGGGGTCCTGGGGAACGAACCACGTGTACTGCTCGGCCGTCCCCTCGGCGAAGCCGTCGGAGGACGCGGGCCGCACCCCGGACTGGAAGTCGCCGTTGCCGAAGCGGGGCGTCGCGCGCTCGGTGGCGGGATCGATCACGTGGCGCCAGTTGCGCCCGCGGCGGGCGAAGCGCGTCGCGTTCGCGCGGTCGCCGAGCGAGGCGGCCAGCCGGCCGATCCCGAAGTCGGCGAGCGCGTACTCGAGCGTCGTCGAGACGCTCCCCCACGGCAGCGACGGCGTGTAGACGTGGGCGAAGCCGTCGCCCGAGCGCTCGTGCGGCACCCAGCCCAGGCGCAGGTAGGCGGCGAGCTGCTCGCGTTCGACGTACCCCTCCCGCGTGCGGCACGTCCGCGTGCCGCCGCGGACCAGCGCGCGCAGGGCGGCGCGCCGGTCGAAGTCGCGCGCGCCCAGGGCCGAGATGCTCGTGATGATCGGCGCGCTCGGGTCGCCGACCATCACCGACGTCTGGCCGTTGGCGACCGGCCAGCGCGGCAGGCAGCCGCTCTCGCGGGCGTCGCGCACGAGCGAGTCGGCGATCCCGGCGGCCCGCCGCGGCGCGATCATGGCCAGGAGCGGGATCTCCGTGCGGTAGATGTCCCAGCCCGAGACGTTGGCGTACTGCACGCGCCCGCGGGCGAGGCGGTGGACCTTGCCGTCCATCCCGGCGTAGCGGCCGTCCACGTCGGAGAAGACGTTCGGGTGCAGCAGCGAGTGGTAGAGCGCGGTCGTGAACGTCTGGCGGTCCGCGCGGCGCCCGCCGGCGACGCGAGCGGACGACAGCGCGGCGTTCCAGGAGCGGCGCGCGGCCCGGCGCACGCGGGCCAGCGGCTTGCCGGCGCTCTCGGTCAGGTTGCGCCGCGCCCCGGCGAGATCGGTGAACGAGACCCCGACGCGGACCTCGACCGTGCGCGTGCGCCGCGTGTCCCACGACGCGTAGGCGCCGGCGCGGGCCGGCGCCGGCGCGGCCCGGGCCGTCCGCCCGCCCGGCGACAGCCGGTCCCCGCGCCACGTGCCCGAGCTCGCGAAGGGCCGCGAGAAGCGGGCGACCCAATGGAGCCGGTAGGTGTTGTGCGAGGCGCAGAACGCCCCGCTCGCGACGATGCCGGAGATCTCGCGGCGGGCGGGGTCGACACGGAGCCGCGCGGCGTCGTCGGCGGCCGCGCTGCCGCCCGCGTTGACGAGCACGCTCGCGCGGCGGCGAGCGGGGAACGTGAAGCGCCCCGCGCCCGAGCGGGCCGTCGCGGTCAGGTCGGTGCGCACGCCGTCGCGGGTGATCAGCGCGTAGCTGCCCGGTTCGGCGTGCTCGTGCCGGTGGCTGAAGCGCGGGGCGTCGCGCTCGATGTCGGGCACCCGCGTGACCGCCCGCGGCACGGGCAGGAACGGCGCGTCGCCGAAGACCGGGCAGCCGACGCCGGAGATGTGGGTCAGCGAGAAACCCTTGAGCCGGTCGTCCTCGTAGGCGTAGCCGCCCGTCCGCTGCGCCGCGGTCGGAAGCGTGTCGGGGCTCCACTGCACCATCCCGAACGGCGTCGCCGCGCCCGGCACGGTGTTCCCGGCGCCCGCGGCCTGCCCGATCGCGGGCGCGCCGATGGCGGTGCCGACGAGCGGGTTGACGAGCGAAGCGCGGTCGGAGGCGGCGGCGGCGCGCGGCGCGCCGGCGAGCATGGCGACGAGGAGTCCGGCGAGCGCCACGCAGGTGAACCGGAGCACCTCGCGGACGCTAGCGGCCGCCGCGTCCGGAACCGTGGGCTTGGGTAGCTTCCTGGACATGAGCACGCTCTCCGCCTCCAACGAACAGCAGGTCGTCGACGCCGTCGAGAAGCGCCTCTTCATCGGCGGCGAGTGGCGCGACGCCGGCGGCGGCGCCTCCCTCGCGGTGGAGGACCCCTCGACCGGCGAGCCGCTGACCGAGGTCGCCGACGCCACGCCCGACGACGCGATGGCCGCGCTCGACGCCGCGGTCGAGAAGCAGGCCGAGTGGGCCGCCCACCCGCCGCGCGAGCGCGGGGAGATCCTGCGCCGCGCCTTCGAGCTGATCAAGGAGCGCACCGACGAGCTCGCGCTGCTGATGACGCTCGAGATGGGCAAGCCCGTCGCCGAGTCCAAGGCGGAGATCACCTACGCCAACGAGTTCTTCCGCTGGTACGCCGAGGAGGCCGTGCGGATCGACGGCCGCTGGTCGACCAACCAGACCGGCAAGGGCCGCGTGCTGGACGATGAAGCAGCCGATCGGGCCCTGCCTGATGATCACGCCGTGGAACTTCCCGATGGCGATGGGGACGCGGAAGATCGGTCCCGCCGTCGCCGCGGGCTGCACGATGGTCGTCAAGCCCGCGCAGCAGACCCCGCTGTCGATGTACGCGCTGGCCCAGATCCTCGAGGAGGCCGGCCTGCCCGGCGGCGTGCTCAACGTCTTCACCGCGTCGTCGTCCTCGACGACGACCGGCCCGCTGATCGACGACCCGCGCCTGCGCAAGCTCACCTTCACCGGCTCGACCGAGATCGGCCGCAAGCTGATCCAGCAGTCGGCCGAGAACGTGCTCAAGGTCTCGATGGAGCTCGGCGGCAACGCCCCGTTCCTCGTCTTCGACGACGCCGACGTGGACGCCGCGGTCGAGGGCGCGCTGATCGCCAAGATGCGCAACGGCGGCGAGGCGTGCACCTCGGCCAACCGCTTCCACGTCGCCGACAGGCTGCGCGACGAGTTCACCGAGAAGCTGGCCAAGAAGATCGGCGAGATGAAGGTCGGGCGCGGCACCGAGGAGGACACGAAGGTCGGCCCGCTGATCGACGACGACCAGCGCCAGAAGGTCAAGGCGCTCGTCGACGACGCCTCGGGCAAGGGCGCCGACGTGGTCGTCGGCGGCTCGATCCCCGACGGCTCCGGCTACTTCTACGCGCCGACCGTGCTCGGCAGACGTGCCCGACGACGCCGAGCTCCTGCGCGAGGAGATCTTCGGCCCCGTCGCCCCGGTGACGGGCTTCGGCGACATCGACGAGGCGATCGCCAAGGCCAACGACACCGAGTACGGCCTCGTCGCCTACGTGTACACGCAACGACCTCAACCGCTCGATCTACGTGGCCGAGCAGCTCGAGGTCGGGATGATCGGCCTCAACCAGGGCCTGGTCTCCAACGCCGCCGCGCCGTTCGGCGGGCGCCAAGCAGTCCGGCTTCGGCCGCGAGGGCGGCCCCGAGGGCATCGAGGAGTACCTGAACACGAAGTACGTGGCGCTGAACGCGCCGTAGGCGCGGCCGTATCCGGAGGCGGCGGGCCGCTTCCGGCCCACCACTATCCTTTATGAAGTGACGATCTTCCGGCGACTGCTCGGCTTCCTGCGCCCGTACCGGACGGCGGTCGTCTGGTCGTTCCTGCTCGCGGCCGGCGCCATGGGTGCGACCGTCGCGATCCCCTACCTGACCGGCAAGGCGATCGACTCGGTGCAGGGCCACGGCAGCAGCGATCACGACCTGCTCGTCTTCGCCGGCCTGATCCTCCTCGCCGTCGTCGTCCGCGCTCGTGCTCTCCGTCTTCCGGCGCCTCGTCGCCGGGCGCGTCTCGCTCGGCGTCGAGCTCGATCTGCGCAACCGCCTCTACGAGCAGCTCCAGCGCCTCGAGCTCGGCTTCTTCGACACCCAGCAGACCGGCCAGCTCATGTCCCGCGCGACGGTCGACCTGCAGTCGGTGCGCTTCTTCCTCGGCTACGGGCTGGTCTTCATCGGCCAGTCGCTGATCACGATCGCGCTGGCCGCCGTGGCGATGCTCCTGACCGACCCGGTCCTCGCGCTGATCGCCCTCTCCCCCGTGCCGCTTCGTCGTCGCTCGTCGCCGGCGCTACGGGCGCCAGTCGCGGCCCGCCGTGCAGGAGACCCAGCAGCGCATCGCCGAGCTCACCGCCGACGCCGAGGAGAACATCTCCGGCGTCCGCGTCGTCAAGGCCTTCGCCCGCGAGGACCGCCAGCTCGAGCAGTTCCGCGGCTCGACGGGCCGGGTCTTCGACCAGTCGATGCGCGCGACGAAGATCCAGGCCTTCTACACGCCGCTGCTCGGCTTCCTGCCCAACATCGGCCTCGCCGCGCTGCTGCTCGTCGGCGGGCGCCGCGTGATCGACGGCGACCTCACGCTCGGCCAGTTCAGCGCCTTCTACACCTACCTGCTGATGCTGATCGCGCCGATGCGGACGCTCGGCTACATGCTCGGCTCCGCGCAGCGCGCGACCGCCTCGGGCGCGCGGATCTTCCAGATCCTCGACCGCGAGCCGCGCCTGGTCGCTCCCGCCGACCCGCAGACGCTGCCCGCCGACGGCGGCGGCCGCGTCGAGCTGCGCGACGCCTCGCTGCGCTTCGAGGGCGCCAACCGCGACTCGCGCTCGCCGGCGTGGACCTCGAGGTCGCCGCCGGCACCACCGTGGCGATCGTCGGCGGCACGGGCTCGGGCAAGAGCGCGCTCGTCTCCCTGATCCCCCGCCTCTACGACGTGACCGGCGGCGCCGTGCTCGTCGACGGCGTCGACGTCCGCGACGCTCGACCCGGCGCGCTGCGCCGCGAGATCGCCGTCGTGACCGACGACCCCTTCCTCTTCTCGGCCACCGTGCACGAGAACATCGCCTACGCCGACGCCTCCGCGTCGCGCGAGCGCGTCGAGGCCGCCGCGCGCCGCGCGCAGGCGGCGGGCTTCATCGAGGCGCTCCCCGACGGCTACGACACGCGCGTCGGCGAGCGCGGCCTGACCTTGTCCGGCGGCCAGCGCCAGCGGATCGCGATCGCCCGCGCGCTGCTCGCCGATCCGCGGATCCTCGTGCTCGACGACGCCACCTCCTCGGTCGACGCCTCGACCGAGCAGGCGATCAAGGAGGCGCTGCGCGAGGTCATGAAGGGCCGCACGACCTTCATCGTCGCCCACCGCCTCTCGACGATCGCCCTGGCCGACGAGATCGTCGTGCTCGAGGACGGCCACATCACCGCGCAGGGCGAGCACGAGGAGCTGCTCGAGCTCTCGCCGCTCTACCGCGAGATCGTCGAGAAGGGGCTCCCCGACCAGGTCTTCCTCAACCGCAACCCGGTCGAGCGCGAGGTGGCGGGCCTGTGACCGAGCACCGCAACGAGCTGATCCGACGGCTGCGCGAGACCGGCGGGCGCGGGCGCAAGCTCCGCGGCCTGCTCGCGCTGCTGCGGCCCTACCGCGCGCCGGGTCGCGCTGATGCTGCTGATGCTCGTCTTCGCGACGGCCGCCGCGCTGGCGCCGGCGCCGCTGGCCAAGCTCGCGATCGACAACGGGATCATCCCCGGCGACCTGCAGGCGCTGGACCTCGTCGTCGCCGCCTTCATCGCCTCGGCCGTCGTCCTCTGGGCGGCGAGCTACGCCCAGGCCTACCTCGTCGGCTGGGTCGGGCAGCGCGCGCTGCAGGACCTGCGCCTGCAGCTCTTCGAGCACCTGCAGCGCCTGTCGATCGACTTCTACTCGCGCAACCGCACCGGGGTGATCATCTCCCGGATGACCAACGACGTGGAGGCGCTCGACCAGCTCGTCTCCGAGGGCGTCACGACGCTCTTCCAGTCGACCCTGATGCTCGTCGGCACGCTGGTGATCCTCTTCCTGCTCGACGTGAACCTCGCGCTGATCTCCCTGGCCGTCGTGCCGGTGCTGCTGCTCGCCAGCGTGCTCTTCCGGATCGCCTCGGCCGACGCCTACCGGATCACCCGCGAGAAGGTCGCGCTGATCACCGCCAACCTGCAGGAGACGCTGTCGGGCATCCGCGTCGTGCGCGCCTTCGGGCAGGAGCCGCGCCACGTCGCGCAGTTCCACGCGCTCAACGACGACAACCGCCAGGCGAACATGAAGACGGTCAACCTCAACGCCGCCTACTTCCCGACGGTCGAGCTGCTCTCGGGCGCGATGACCGTGGTCGTGCTCGTGGTCGGCGGGCGCCAGGTGCTCGCGGGCGACCTCGAGCCGGGCGTGATCGTCGGCTTCATCGCCGCGCTGACGAACTTCTTCGACCCGATCCAGCAGCTCTCGCAGCTCTACACGACCTACCAGTCGGGCATGGCCGCGCTGGACAAGATCTTCGGGCTGCTCGACGAGGAGCCCGACCTCGTCGACGCGCCGGACGCCGTGCTCGCTGGGCCGCGTCGGGGCGAGATCGAGTTCGACGACGTCTCCTTCGCCTACCCGACGGCGGACGGCTCCGTCTTCGCCCTGCGCGACATCTCGCTGACCGTCCCGCCCGGCCAGACCGTCGCGCTGGTCGGCGAGACCGGCGCCGGGAAGTCGACGTTCGCCAAGCTCGTCGCGCGCTTCCACGACCCGACGTCCGGGCGGATCCTCGTCGACGGGCACGACCTGCGCGAGGTCACCGCGGACTCGCTGCGCTCGCAGATGGGGATCGTGCCGCAGGAGGGCTTCCTCTTCTCGGGCACGATCCGCGACAACATCGCCTTCGGGCGGCCCGACGCGAGCGACGAGGAGGTGCGCGACGCGACCCGCGCGGTCGGCGCCGACGCCTTCGTCACCGCGCTGCCCGAGGGCTACGACACCCAGATCGGCGAGCGCGGCGTGACGCTCTCGGCCGGCCAGCGTCAGCTCGTCGCCTTCGCCCGCGCGCTCGTGGCCGACCCGCGGATCCTCGTGCTCGACGAGGCGACGTCGAACGTCGACATCCACACCGAGTCGCAGATCGAGCACGCGCTGCGCCGGCTGCTCGCCGGCCGCACCTCGGTCGTCATCGCCCACCGCCTGTCGACGATCCGCTCGGCCGGGCGCATCGTCGTGCTCGAGCACGGCCGGATCGTCGAGCAGGGCACGCACGACGAGCTCGTGGCCGCGCAGGGCCGCTACTGGCAGCTCAACCAGGACTGGGCGGCGCAGGCGGCCTAACGAGGCGAGCTCGCCGCGACGTTCAGCGCGGCCTGAGCGTAGCGCCGGAAACTCCGGGGCAAGGACTCGAACCTTGAATTTCAGGACCAGAACCTGACGAGTTGCCAATTACTCCACCCCGGATCGGGCGCCCGGCAGTATAGGTCCACGACGTCCGGATCGCGTGCGAACATATGTTCGTGTCAGGAAGTCGTGATCGAGTCCTCGCGATGCTGGCCGCCGGCGCCACGCAGGCGGAGATCGCCCGGGCGCTCGGGCTGACGAAGAGCACGGTCGCCTACCACGCTCGCCGGGTCGTCGAGCCCGACCCGAAGTTCCGCCGCCGCTACGACTGGGACGAGGTCCAGGCGTTCTACGACGCGGGCCACACCGTGTCGCAATGTCAGGCGCGGTTCGGCTTCTCACGCAAGACGTTCCACGACGCGTGCCGAACCGGGAAGGTCACGACCCGGCCGCGGGCGACGCCGATCGAGGCGCTGCTGGTCGTCGGACGGGTCACGACGCGCCAACACCTGCGCAACCGCCTCGTCGCCGAGGGCCTCAAGCCGGCCGCCTGCGAGCGTTGCGGACTGACCGATTGGCGGGGGGAGCCGATCGGCCTGCAACTGCACCACGTCAACGGCGACGGGCTCGACAACCGCCTCGACAACCTCGAGGTCCTCTGTCCCAACTGCCACAGCCAGACCGACACGTGGGGCGCCCGGAACAAGCGGCTGCGCCGTCTCCATGATGCGTCCTGACGGCGCGTCTCATGTTCGGCCCGGTTACGGTCGTTCCATGCGTCTCCCGGTTCGGCTCTTCCTCCTCGTCCTCCTCCTGCCGGTGCTCGTGCCGGCCGCGGCCCGCGCGACGCCGAAGTCCCCGCTCACCGCGGCGGTGACGATGGGCGACTCCTACATCTCCGGCGAGGCGGGCCGCTGGGCCGGCAACTCGATCGACGGACACGCCGGCAACGACGGGACCGACCGGGCCTGCCTGCCCGCCGGCAGCCCGTTCTGCCAGGTCGACACGAGCAAGGTCTACCTGGGGACCAGCGACAGCGACGGCTGCCACCGCTCGGACACGGCCGAGCTCGCTGTCGGCCAAGCTGCCCGTCGACCGCCGCTTGAACATCGCCTGCTCGGGGGCCGTGGCCTCCGACCTGTTGCGCACGAGCACGGGCGGCACGAGCGACCACAGCGAGGCGCCGCAGGGCGACCAGCTCGGCCCGCTGGCCCGCGGCAACGACGTCAAGCTGATCACGGTCAGCCATCGGCGGCAACGACTTCGGGTTCTCGAGCATCGTCGCCAGCTGCTTCGAGGCCTACGCGGCGATGACAGGGCCCGTGCGAGCCCATCGAGCAGCCGAAGATCGCCGCGGCGACGCCCGGCGGTGGTCGCGAAGGTCTCCAAGACCCTGGCCGACATCCGCGCCGTGATGGCCGGCGAGGGCTACAAGACGTCGGACTACCGGCTGATCGTGCAGACCTACCCGTCCGTCGCCCCCCGCGCCGCCGACGGCCGCTACGGCACCGAGCGCACGGCGCACGGCTGCCCGTTCTACGACTCCGACGCCACGTGGGCGCGCGACGACGCCGTCTTCCAGATCGGCGACGCCGTCAAGGCCGCGGCGCGGCAGCAACCACGCCGAGGTGCTCGACGTCGGCAACGCCTTCGAGGGCCACGAGTTCTGCTCCAAGGGCGACCGCCAGGCCACCGCGACCGACCACCCCGACGTCGCCCACAGCGAGTGGGGCCGGATCATCACGCTGAGCCAAGGCCAGACGCAGGAGCTGTTCCACCCCAACGCCTACGGGCAGACGCGCGCTCGGCACGTGCCTGACCGGCGCCGCGGCCGGGACGCCCGGCGAGTTCGCCTGCACCGGCAAGGCGGCGATCGCGCCCACCGGGCTCGTCGTCAAGCGCACCGGCGCCGGCTCGGTGGTCGGCCCGACGGCGGCGGGGCTGCCCCCGCTCGCCGATGAAGATCGCCGTCTCGAAGGTCAAGATCGCCCGCAACCGCCAGACGTGCGTGAAGTTCCACGTCACCTCGAACAAGCACTCGGTCAAGGCCGCGCTCGTGCGCTTCGTCGGGCGCAAGGCGCACACCGGCCCCCTCGGCCACGCGACGTTCTGCGCCAAGCTCTCGGCCGTCCGCCACCCGGCGAGCGCGACCAAGGCCGGCTACACGACGGCACGCACCTCGCTCAAGCTCAAGCCGCTGCGCCTGCGGCTCGTCAAGAGCCACCCGGCGCGCAAGGGCCGCATCTGCGTGACGCTCGGCGTGCGCTCCGGCACGACGCCGGTCAAGACCGCGATCGTCCAGCTCGTCGGCCATCCGCCTACACCGGCCGCAAGGGCCGCGCGACGATCTGCGCCAAGCTGACCCGCGGGCGCCACGTCGCCACCGCGCGCCGCTCCGGCTACGTGATCGCGAGCTTCCGGATCACCGTGCGCAAGCCGCGGCACACGTCGCGCACGACCGGCTAGAGCGCGAGCGGTCCCGCCTGGCCCGGCTCGCCGGGCCACCCCTCGGGCAGCTCGTACTCGTCGTCGCCGAGCGAGAGGACGAGCGGCTCGCCGGCGCGCGCGGTCAGGTAGACCGGGACGTCCTCGGCGGTCGTCGCGAAGCCCACGGTCAGCACGCTGCGCCCGGGGAGCGCCAGGGCCGAGTCGCGCACGACGCGGCCGACGTGGTCGAGCACGCCGAGCGGCGACTGGACGGTCTGCTCGTCGAGGTCGACCGACAGCGCCGGGAAGGGATGCAGGTGGTCGGGCAGCGCGAGCGGCTCGGCGTCGTCGGGGCCGCTCCAGGCGCGCGGCTCCTCGCCCTCGGCGACCTCCGCGTCGCCTCCGGTCTCGCAGTCGACGACGACGGGCTCGGCCGCGCGCCGCGGTCGAGCAGCGCCACGGCGCGCAGCGCGCCCGCGCGAGCGACGAGCGCCCGCAGCGTCGCGACGATCCGTGCCAGGTCGGGGGCTTCGTCCATCGCCGGCGAGGCTACCCGGCCGGCGCCGAGCCGCCGCGACCGGGGCTCTCGACGCGCCAGGCCCGGGCGTAGCGGCTCAGCCGCCGCGTGTAGGGCTTGGGCCGCTCGGCGTAGAGCCGGTCGCCGAGCGTTCGCGCCTCGCGCTGCAGCTCGGCGCGCTCGGCGCCGACGAGCTCGGCGAGCGGCGCAAGCGCCTCCTGGTGCTCGGCGGGCAGCGAGCGCAGCCGGCCCTCGAGCAGGACGAGGTCGTGCTCGCGGCCGAGCGCCGTCGGCCAGGTCGTCGAGCGCCGAGACCTGGGCGCCCATGAGCTCGGGCCAGGCGTCGCGGAGCAGGCGCTCGTGGTACCAGCGGTCCTTGACGCGCTTGCGCCAGTCGTGGCGGGCGACAGGCGTCGTCGCCGCGCTCGGCGTGCTTGCGGGCCTTGCGGCCCCGGCGGTACGTGCGCCGCAGGCCGGCGCGCAGGTGCTTGCGGCGAACCGTGTCGTCGCCGAGCCGGTCGGCCAGTTCGTCGCGGACGCGGGCGAGCTCGCCGGCGACGGCGACCGCCTCCTGCTCGCGGGGCGCCGTCACGGCCCGCTCGGCCGCCTCCTGCAGCGCCTGGCGCACGAGCGCCCACGTCGCCTCGTCGACCACGTCGGGCTCGCGCCGGAAGAGCTCATCGACGGTCTCCCCGGCCACGTCGTGGTCGCGGAAGGGCGCGAGGCGACGGCCGGCGTCGCGCAGCGCGTCGAGGTCGGCGCGGCGCTCGGCGGACGGCAGCGCGGTGCGCACGAGCCGCAGCACGGCGCGGGCCTTCTTGAGGTCCTTGCGCGCCTCGTGGATCGTCTCGACCGGCTCGTCGGCGGCGTGCTCGCGCAGGCGGCCGATCGCGTCGTCGAGCTGTTCGAGCAGCACCTCGCGGACGGAGACGCCCAGCGGGCGGTCGACCTCGAGGCGATAGCTCACCCCGGGCGCGTGAACTGGCGGGTGATGTCCTCCTCGAGACCGGGGTCGAGGATGACCATGACCTCGTCGCCGGCCTCGATCACCGTGTCGCCCTTGGGCACGCGGCCACGGCCCTCCTTGGGGAGGACCGAGATCACGAGCGCGCCTTCGGGCAGCGCGAGGTCGACGACCTGCTTGCCCGCCGCGGGAGCGCCCTCGGCGACCTCGACCTCGATGATCTCGAGCTGCTCCTGCTCGAAGTCGAGCAGGTGGACGAGCCCGTACTGCGGGACCTCG
Source organism: uncultured Solirubrobacterales bacterium (assembly GCA_963737395.1). Lineage (GTDB taxonomy): Bacteria > Actinomycetota > Thermoleophilia > Solirubrobacterales > Solirubrobacteraceae > JBBQAA01. The sequence goes on from CAVTSQ010000014.1 coordinate 117,509, forward strand.
TGCTCGATCAGGCGCAGGATCAGGTCGGTGGCCGAGACCGCGGGCTGGATGCCGAGCAGCTTGAAGTGCTGGAGGTTGCGCGGGTTGTTGACGCGGGCGACGATCCGGGAGACCAGGTACTTCTCCTTGGCCACCTGGCAGATCAGCATGTTGTCCTCGTCGTCGCCGGTCACGGCGATCACGAGGTCGGCGCGCTGGATGCCGGCGCGCTCGAGGACCCACAGCTCCGTCGCGTCGCCGTACTGGACGGCGTGCTCGAGCTCCTCCTCGACGGTCAGGTAGCGATCGCGGCGGCCCTCGATCACCGTGACCTCGTGGCCCTTGGAGATGAGCTCGCGGCCGAGGTTCCACCCGACCTTGCCGGCGCCGGCGATCAGGACGTACATCTAGGACTGCGTCTCCGTCGCCGAGCGCGGCGCTCTCGACCATGTCGATCGCGGTCTGGGTCGGCGAGACGATGTCGAGGCCGCGCTCGCGAGTACCAGGCGGCGCGGGCGGGGTCGAGCACGCGGGCGACGACCTTGGGGACCTCGAAGCGCTGCTGGGCGATCTGGGCGATCACGAGGTTCGTGTTGTCGCCGTTGGTCGAGGCGATGAACACGTCGGCGTCCTCGATCCCGGCCTCGGTCAGGGCGTCGATCTCGAGCGCCGTGCCGACGGTGAACTGGCCGCCGCGGTCCTCCCAGGCGCCCTCGTTGGCGTCGTCGAGGCGCTCGTGGGAGAGCGGGTCCTCGTCGAGCACCGAGACCTCGCAGCCCCGGGCCAGCGCGCGCTTGGCGACGGTGGAGCCCACGCGTCCCGCTCCGACGATGAGGACGAACACAGCGCCGCAGAGTAGCGACGGGGGCTGAGCGGGGTTCTGCGGCTCCTAGCCCCGCACCGGCGGGGGCGCTCCGGCCCCGCCCTGGTTGGCCGTGCGGGCGCGGGCCGGCGGCTCGCTCTTGCCGTCGCGCTCGGGCGCGGTGAGGATGACCCGGCAGGTGGCCTTCTTGAGCACGTACTTGGTGATGTCGCCCACGTAGTCCTCCAGGCCGCCGCGCCCGCCGAGCGAGGCGCCGCCCCGGATCCGCGAGGCCGGCTCGGCGGCGAGCACGATCGCCTCCACCCCGCGCCGCTCGGCCTGCTCGACGATCGCCTGGCCGGCGCGGCGGGTGCGCACGGTGGCCGTCGCGACCTCCACGCCGTCGTACTCCTCCCCGACCGCCTTGGCCCGCGCGAGCGCCTCGCGGGCGCGCTTGAGCTGCGACCTCGGGCAGGCGGGCGTCGATGGCCAGCGCCATCGGCATCTCGAAGATCCACAGCGCCTCGATCACCGCGCCCTCGCTCTCGAGGTCGTCGCGCTCCTCGCCGGCCAGTCGCCCCGCCGTCTGGACGATGTCGACGTCGAGCTCGGACCCGAAGATCGGCACGAGGATCGACCCGAACTCGGGCTCGAGCGCCTCGGCGGGCACGCGCAGCGCGCGCTCCGGGCACGGTCACGCGCTCGAAGATCGGCGTGCCCTGGCGCCGGCGGTAGACGACGTAGAGCACGATGCCGCCGGCCATCCAGCCCAGGCCGACGAACCGCGCGCCGCCGTGCAGGACGAGCACGGCGATCCACCCGCGCCAGCGAGGCGACAGGCCGACGAGCGCCGGGATCGGCACGCGGCCGCCGCGGAACGGCACCGAGAGCGGGATGCGGTAGGGCCGCGGCCGGTCGGGCTCGCGGTAGCGCAGGCGGATCACCGCGGCGTTGGCGATCGTGAAGGCGAGCATCGTCCCGAAGGCGTAGATGCCGATGAGGAACTCGATGTCGGTCGGGACCACGAGCGCCGGCCGCGATCACGCGCGGCCAGCACGATCACGACGACGGGCGTGCCGCGCCGCGGATGCAGGCGGCCCGAGCGCGCCGGGGATCTGGCGGTTGGTGGCCAGCGCCAGCGCCGTGCGCGAGACGCCGAGCATGGCCGAGTTCGCCGCCGCGACGAGCGAGACGACCGCGACCGCGGCGACGACGTACATGAGCGCCGTCGAGAGCGAGCCGCGCGTCGAGGCCCTTGGCCACGCCGACGAGCGGCCGCAGCCCGTACTCGTCGGCCAGCGCGGTGTGTCCGTTCTTGACCGGCAGCGCGGAGATCGCGACGAGCGCCATCCCGACGTAGACGGCCACGATCGCCGCCGTCCCGGGGCCGGCCAGCCGCTTGAGGTCGGCCCGCGTGACGTCGACCTCGCGGGACAGCGAGGCCGCCGCCTCCAGGCCGGTGAAGGCCACGGCGGCGATCGTCAGCGCGAACACCACGTCGCCCCACTCCGGCGAGGTCCCGAGCTGGATCGGGTCGATGATCGCGTCGGGCGAGAAGACGAGCACGAACCCGAGCGCGATCAGGCCGATCTGCAGCGTCAGGTCGACGAGCACGATCAGCACCCGGCGCTGCAGTCGCTTGGCCGAGATCCCGAGCACGTTGTGCCAGGTCGCGTAGCCGACGACGCAGAGCGCGAGGAGGACCTCGGGCACCCCCTCGCCGAGCGGCGACCAGAACGTCGCGAGGTAGTTCGCGGCCGCCACGGCGGTGACGGCGACGAGCAGCGTGTAGTCGAGGACGATCGCCCAGCCGGCGACGAACGAGACGAGCTCGTTGAAGGCGTAGCGGGCGAAGACCGACGAGCCGCCGGGCTCCTGGTGCATGCCCGAGCGCCTCGATGTAGGTCATCGCCGTGATGGCGAAGACGAGCCCGGCGACGAGGAAGACGAGCGGCAGCAGCCCGAGCGCGTGGTCGGCGGTGACGCCGAGCGCGAAGTAGAGCGACGAGATCGCCGTCGTGTAGACGACCCCGAAGAGCGCGCGGGAGGAGAGCGTGCGCGGGGTCACGTCTCGTCCCCGCGGTGCAGCTGGAGCCACAGCCGGCCGGCGCCGACGGCACAGAACAGCACGCCGAGGACCACCCCGCGGGCGATCCCGCCGCCGCCCGCGGCGAGCGTGCGGACGACGAGGGCGATCCCGACGAGCGACGAGCAGCGCCGACAGCACCGTGGTCGCGCCTCCGTGCAGGCCGCTCGACCTCATGCCGCGCGCCCTCCGTTGCGCGCCGCGGCGGGCACCGACTCGATGATCACGCGGCACGGGCGCTCGTCGAGCACGGTCTCCTGGGCGCGGGAGAACAGCGACCCGCCGCGTCGAGCGCTTGGAGAGCGGCATGACGATCGCCCGGGCGTTGATCTCCTTGGCCTCGATCACGATCCGCCGGCCCTCCTGGCCGGGCCGGACCTTCTCCCAGTGGCCGGTCACGCGGCGCCCGCCGACGGCCTTGGCCTCCTCGATCACCGACTGGGCGTTCATCTCCTGCTCGGGCGAGTGGCGGCGATCGGCGCGTTCCACGGCACGGTGATCGGCACGAGCACGTGGATGCCCCGCCGCCGCCGCGCGGCCAGCCGCGCGCCGTGGCCATGATCGCCGGGTCGAAGCCGGTCTCGCCGAAGACGACGAGCACCGAGGCGTACTCGGCCTCGTGGTCGACGACCGGCTTGGGGACCGCGACCTTGACGGTGCTCACGAGGTCGAGGCCCTGGCGAGCGGCGGAAGAGCGAGGTAGACGAGCGATCCCGAGCGCCAGCCAGAGCGATGCCGGCGATCGCGACGTCCGGATGCAGCGCGGTCACGGTGACGAAGGCGATCGCCGTCCCGAGCCCGCCGAGGACGGCGAACAGCGGCAGGTCGCGTCCGCGCGATCCGCAGGTTGCCCGGCCCGCGGTAGGGCCGCGGGAAGTCGGGCTGGGTCTGGCGCAGGCGGATGACCGAGATGTGCGCGATCGTGAACGAGAGCATCGCGCCGAACGCGTACATGTTCCCGAGGAACGTCGGCCTTGCCCGGGATGATCGCCACGCAGGCGATGCCGCCGAACAGGAGGATCCCGATCCACGGCGTGCGGTACTTCGGGTGCAGCTGGCGCAGGCGCGTCGGGCAGCTGGCGGTGCAGGCCCATCGAGTAGACGAGCCGGGAGACGCCGATGATCCCGGCGTTGGTCGCGATGAAGAGGATCGTCGCGGCCAGCAGCCCGACGTAGATCTCCCCCGCGTGCTGGAAGATCCCGAGGTTGAGCTGCTTGACCACGCCGAGGATCGGGTCGCCGGCGAAGCCGCCCTGGTCCTCGGGCAGGCCGAGCTTGGTCTGGTAGGTGCCGTCGGCCGTCTGCGTGACCGGGAGGGCGGAGAGCGCGACGGCGGGCAGCAGGGCGTAGATCGCGAACACCGCGATCACCACGCGCTTGATCGCCGCGGGGACGGTCTTGCCCACGTCCTTGGCCTCCTCGGCCATGTTGGAGATCGTCTCGATCCCCGTGTAGGCGATCATCCCGACCGGGATCGCGAGGAAGAAGTCCTTCCAGGTCGGCGCCACGCCGAGCTGGACGTTGTCGATCAGCGTGTGCGGCGAGAAGACGAGGAAGAGCCCGACGAGCACGAGCAGGAGCTGCGTGGCGAAGTCGGTCACGGCCAGCGCGATGTTCAGCCCGGCCGCCTCCTTGACGCCGACGACGTTGATCGCCGAGAGCGCGACGACGATGACGACGCCGGCGACGATGTCCCCCGGGCCGTGGCGCAGCTCGCCCCAGAACAGCCCGCCGATGTAGTGCGGCACGAAGAACGAGCTGATCGCGATCGTGATCGTGTAGTTCAGCATCTGGCCCCAGGCGGCGAAGAAGGACCAGAACTCGTTGAAGGCGCGGCGCGCGAACGAGGAGGAGCCGCCGGCCTCGGGGTACATCGTCGTCGCCTCGGCGTACGTGGCGGCCGTCAGGTAGAAGATCACGCCGGTGATCAGGAAGACGACCGGCGTCAGGCCCGAGCGCGAACGAGGCGACCAGGCCGAGCGCGTAGTAGATCGACGAGCCGACGTTCCCGTAGGCCGTCGCGAAGAGGGCGTTGACGCCGAGCACGCGCTCGAGTCCGTGAAGGCGCCGTTTGGCCATGGGGCAGCTCGGATTCTATGGCTGCGACCGGCATGAGACGGGTAGGGACGCGGCGATGGCAGAGCGGGATTGGCAGTCGCTGGAGCGCTCGGAGCACTTCGACGAGCTCGTACGCGAGCGGCGGCGCTTCGTGGTCCCCGCCCTGGCCGTCTTCGTCGTCTGGTTCGGCGGCTTCCTCGTCCTGACCGCCTACGGCCGCGACTTCATGGGCAAGGACGCGTTCGGCAACGTCACCTGGGCCTGGGTCCTGGCCGCGTCGCTGATCGTCATGACCTGGGGCATCACCTGGTTCTACGGGCGCTTCGCCGACCGCCAGATCGCCCCGCTGGCCGAGCGCGCGGCCAACCACGAGGAGCAGCGGCCGTGAGCGCCGCTGCTCCCGCTCGCCGCCGTCAAGGCGCTGCCGCTGGTGATCTTCGCCGGCGTGCTCGCGATCACGCTCGGGATCACCTTCTGGGCCGCGCGCCGCACGAAGGGCGCCGAGGACTTCTGGGCCGCCGGGCGTGGGATCTCCGCCACGCAGAACGGCACGGCCATCGCCGGCGACTACATGTCGGCCGCGGCGTTCCTCGGCGTCTCGGGCCTGATCTTCCTGTCGGGCTTCGACGGCTACATCACCGGCGTCGCGGCGCTCGTCTCGTTCATCCCCGTGCTCCTCCTGCTCGCCGAGCGGATGCGCAACGCCGGCAAGTACACGATGGCCGACGTGCTGGCCTTCCGGCTGCGGGCCGCGCCGGCGCGCACGGCGGCGTCGATCGGGACGCTGTTCGTCGCGATCTTCTACCTGCTGGCCCAGATGATCGCGGCCGGCACCGTCATCGAGGCGCTGACCGGGCTCAACTTCGCCATCGCCGTGCTCATCACCGGCGGCGCGATGCTCGTCTACGTGATCTTCGGCGGGATGCTCGCCACGACCTGGGTGCAGATCATCAAGGCCATCCTGCTGATGTCCGCCGTGCTCGTGCTCGCCGTGTGGACGCTGAGCAAGTTCTCGTGGAGCCCGTCCGAGCTGATGGGCTCCGCGGCCAAGGAGTCGGGCGAGGGCGACAAGTACCTCGCGCCGGGCCTCGGCTTCGCCCATCCGCTCGACTCGATCTCGACCGGCGTGGCCTTCGCGCTCGGCACCGCCGGGCTGCCGCACATCCTCATGCGCTTCTTCACCGTGCCCGACGCCCGCTCGGCGCGGCGCTCGGCGAGCTGGGCCGTGCTGCTCATCGGCATCTTCTACGTGCTCGTCGCGATCGTCGGCCTCGGCTCGCGCGCGCTGCTGACCGGCAAGGGCGCCGAGACGCTCGTCGGCGACGGCGGCAACCTCGCCGCCCCCTACCTCGCCCAGCACCTCGGCGGCGGCGCCGGCTCGACGGGCGGCGACATCTTCTTCGCGGTCATCTCCGCCGTGGCCTTCGCGACGATCCTCGCCGTCGTGGCGGGGCTCGTGCTCTCCGCCTCGGGGGCGGTGGCCCACGACTTCTACAACTCGGTGCTCAAGAAGGGCGAGGCCGAGGAGCGCGACGAGATCCGCGTGGGCAAGATCGCCGCGTCGGTGATCGGCGTCGTCTCGATCGCGCTGGCGCTGCTGGCCGGATCCGGGTTCAACGTGCAGTTCCTCGTCGGGCTCGCGTTCTCGGTCGCCGCGGCCGCGAACTTCCCGGCGCTGATCCTCTCGCTGCTGTGGAAGCGCTTCACGACGACGGGCGCGCTGGTCGGCGTGGCCTTCGGGCTGATCTCGTCGCTCGTGCTGATCATCCTGTCGCCCACGGTGTGGCCCGGCCCCGACGGCGACGGCAGCCCGTTCCCGCTCACGAACCCGGCGATCTTCACGATCCCGCTCGGCTTCGCCGGCTGCGTGCTCGGCACGCTGCTGTCCACCCAGGAGGACGAGCACCGCTTCCGCGAGCTGCGCGTGCGGTCCGAGACCGGGCTGGACGCCGCGGGCGCGGGCTAGGGCGCCGGCGGCGCGACGACCCGCTCGGGCCGGTCGAGCCCGACGGGCTTGCCGGCGCGCGGTTGCGAGCCCGCGTGGCGCGCACGGAGGTCGAAGAACAGCAGCGTCGCGGCCAGCGCCGTGAACGAGTAGGCGATCGTGTTGGCGACGATCTGCGAGAGCACCCAGAGCTGACCCGAGTCGGCGCCCTTGGCCGCCGCGTTGATCGGCTGGGCGAGGATGCCGCTCGCCGCGCTCGAGACCACGTTGAGCAGGGTCAGGACCCCGACGGTGCGCCACCACGTGCCCTTGACGAGGTTCCAGGAGCGGTCGAGCGCCGCGAACGAGCGGTGGCCCTCGACGACGACGGCCTGGGCGCAGAAGGCCAGCCGCACCGCGATGTAGATGCCGGGGATGATCAGCGCGACGAGGCCGAGCACCGTCGCGAGGAAGGCGATGAGCACGGCGGTGGCCACCGCGGGCAGGTCGGCCAGGCCCTGCTTGAGCGCGGCCCACACCGGCGGGCGCTGGCCGACGCCGATCGCCTGCACGGCGCGGACGTGCACGGCGGTCACGAGCGGGACGGTGAGCAGGAGCGGCTCGACGGTGACGAGGATCACCTGGCCCGGCGTGATGTCGGGCCGGTAGCCCGACCACAGCCCCTCGCCGATCACGCCGTAGATCCCCAGGTCGAGCGGGACCACCACGGCCAGGGCCATGACGAGGAAGCCCCGCCAGTAGCGGACGTAGATCTCGAAGGCCGCGGAGAGCAGCTCGCCCGCGGTGCGGGCGCGGTCGAGGTCGAGCGGCGGCGGGCCGCCCCGGGCTCAAACTCGTTCATAGGTTCCGCGGGGCATCCGCCGCGTTCGATGAAGGCTCGGCGTCACGCCTCGGCTTAACCGATCAGCTCCGCTGATCTCTTAGGCGATCAGCGGGATGATCAGCAGGGCGACGATGTTCGCCACCTTGATCATCGGGTTGATGGCCGGGCCGGCGGTGTCCTTGTAGGGGTCGCCGACGGTGTCGCCGGTGATCGACGCCTCGTGGGCCAGCGTGCCCTTGCCGCCGAACGCGCCGTCCTCGATCAGCTTCTTCGCGTTGTCCCACGCGCCGCCGCCGGCGGTCATGGAGATCGCGACGAAGAGGCCGACGATGATCACGCCGATCAGCAGGCCGCCGAGCGCCTTGTCGGACAGCAGGCCGACGATCAGCGTGACGACGATCGGGATCAGCGACGGGATGATCATCTCGCGCTGGGCCGACTTCGTCACGAGGTCGACGCAGGTCGCGTACTCGGGCTGCTCGGTCCCGTCCATGATCCCGGGCTTCTCCCGGAACTGGCGGCGGACCTCCTCGACGACCTGGCCTCCGGCGCGGCCGACGGCCTCCATCGAGAGCGCGGCGAACAGGTAGACCATCATGCCGCCGATGAGCAGGCCGATGAGCACGGCGGGATCGCCGAGCAGGAACACGACCGGGGTCTTGTGGTCCTTGAGCAGCTCCGTGTTGAGCTCGATCTCGAAGGCGTTGAACAGCACGAGCGCGGCGAGCGCGGCCGAGCCGATCGCGTAGCCCTTGGTCACGGCCTTCGTCGTGTTGCCGACCGCGTCGAGCGGGTCGGTCACGTTGCGGACCTCCTCGGGCAGCTCGGCCATCTCGGCGATGCCGCCGGCGTTGTCGGTGATCGGGCCGAAGGCGTCGAGCGCGACGATCAGGCCGGTCAGCGAGAGCTGGGCCATCACGGCGATGCCGATGCCGTAGATCCCGGCCAGCGCGTCGGCGCCGAGGATGCCGGCGGCGATGAACAGGGCGGGCAGCGCGGTGGCCTGGAAGCCCTGCGCGAGGCCCTGGATGATGTTCGTCGCGTGGCCGGTCTGCGAGGCCTCCGCGGTCTTCTTGACCGGGTTGAAGCGCGTCGAGGTGTAGTAGTCGGTGATCACGAACAGCGCGGCCGTGATGCCGAGGCCGATCAGCGCGCAGAGGTAGAAGTCCCCGACGCTGTGCGCCGTCGCTCGGGTTGATCGGCGTGACGCCGCTCATCAGCCAGTGGGTGACGGGGTAGAACGCGATCGCGGCGAGCACGCCGGAGACGATCAGGCCCTGGTAGAGCGCGCGCTCCACGTTGCCGGCCGCCGAGCGCACCGCGAAGGTGCCGATGATCGAGGCGATGATCGACACGCCGCCGAGCACGAGCGGGAAGAGCGCGACCTGCGACCGAGTCGTGGAACTTCAGGACGCCGAGGAGCATGACCGCGACGGCGGTGACCGCGTAGGTCTCGAACAGGTCGGCCGCCATGCCGGCGCAGTCGCCGACGTTGTCGCCCACGTTGTCGGCGATGACCGCCGGGTTGCGCGGGTCGTCCTCGGGGATGCCGGCCTCGATCTTGCCCACGAGGTCGGCGCCGACGTCGGCGCCCTTGGTGAAGATGCCGCCGCCCAGTCGGGCGAAGACGGAGATCAGCGAGCCGCCGAAGCCGAGGCCGACGAGCGCGTCGACCGCGTCCTTGGTGCGAGACGTTGAAGCCCCAGGTGAGGATGCCGTAGTAGCCGGCCACGCCGAGCAGCGCGAGGCCGACGACGAGCATGCCGGTGACGGCGCCGCCGCGGAAGGCGACGGAGAGCGCCTCACCGACGCCGCCGCGGGCCGCCTCGGCGACGCGGGAGTTCGCCCGCACCGAGACGTTCATGCCGATGTAGCCGGCCGCGCGCGGAGGCGAAGCCGCCGATGGCGAAGCCGATCGCCACCTGGATGTCCTGGATGAAGATCAGCGCGACGAAGAGGATCACCCCGACGCCCGCGATGGTCGTGTACTGGCGGTTGAGGTACGCCGAGGCGCCCTCCTGGATGGCCGCGGAGATGGTCCGCATCCGCTCGTTGCCCGGCGACAGCGCCAGGAGCTGGCGCGATGTCACCGCGCCGTAGGCCACGGCGGCCAGCGCGCAGACGAGCGCGACGATGACACCGTGATCGGTCAGGAATGAACTCAACGGGGGTCCTCCGGGAATAAGTCGATTGCGCTAGGCGCCGCGCCCGCGGCGCACGCACGAAACGGGGGTCAGGACGCGATAGGCGCTGGCCGAACCCCTGAAAGCCGGGCGATTCTAGCGTCGGGCCCGACGGATTCCGCCGGGCCCGTGGTCCGGGCTCCTACTGCCCGGGGATCCAGAGCCGTCCCGACTGCTGGGCCTGGCCCGGGCCCTCGGGCTTGGCCTGCGACGGCGACTCGCCGGCCGGCGCGGACCCCTCGGGGGCGCCTGGCCGCCGGCCTCGGAGGCGGCGGCCTGGTCGCCGCCGGCCTGCACGTAGGCCATCTGGAGCTGGGAGACGGCGTCGCGCACGGCCTTGCCCTGCTCGGGCGCGAGCTGCTCGATCACCGGCAGCAGGGCGCGGGCGGAGTCGATCGCGACCTTGACCTGGACGAGATCGCGCTCGCCCTCGGTCCCCGGCGCCAGGCCGGCGCGGCGGGCGCCGAGGTTGACGAGGGAGACGACGGACTGCAGGACCACGTCCTCGACGCGGACCTGGGCCATCTGCGCCTCCATCGCGGCGCGGATCTCCTCTTCGGTGGGCTCCTGCTGACTCATGCCGGTACCTCCTGGGCGTAGCTCTCGCGGGTCTCCCGCACCATCGCGGCGTAGACCTCCTCCATCGTGGCGCCGCCCTCGAGCAGGCGGCGCTGGCGCTGGGCGCCGTTCAGCTCGGGCAGCTCGACCTCGAGGCCGAGCTCGGCACGCGCCGGGGCGGTCCACTCGAGCAGGCGCCCGGTCACCTCCCGGGCGGGGTAGACCGTGCGCGCGTCGAGGTCGATCAGCTCGCCGTCGAGGCCGAAGCGGATCGCCCGCCACAGGTTCTCCTCGATCAGGCGGCCCGGGATGTCGGCGGCCGGGCGGCCCTCGTCCTCGTCGCGCATGGCCTGGGCCACGCAGGCGAGCGATCAGCGCCGACAGCGCCTCGGATTCGGCCGCGGTGGCCTGGGCGTCGCAGATGCGCACCTCGACGGTGCCGAAGGAGAAGTGCGGGCGCACCGACCACCAGACCTGCGTGTACTCGACGATCGAGCGGGTGCGGTCGAGGAAGTCGATGTAGTCGGCGAAGGTGTCCCAGTCGCCGAAGGGCTCGGGGATCCCGCAGCGCGGGAACATCCGCGTGAACGACTGCGTGCGGGCCGAGTGCAGGCCGGAGTCGCGCGCGTCGAGGAACGGCGAGTTCGCGCTGATCGCGAGCAGGAGCGGGAGCACGGGCCGCAGCCGGTCGCAGACGCGGACGGCGCGGTCGGCGCCCCTGGACGCCGACGTGGACGTGGAGCGAGAAGGTGTTGTTGCGCTTGGCCACCCACTGCAGGTCGCGCGCCACGCGGCGGTAGTGGTCGGTGTCGACGAAGTCCTGGCGGCGGTAGTCGGAGAACGGGTGGGTGCCCGTGGCGCCGAGCGCGGCGTTCTGGGAGTGGGCGACGGCGAAGAGCTCCTTGCGCCAGCGGCGCTGCAGGCGCGACCGCGTCGGCGAAGTCCTTGCCCGCGGCCCGAGCGGATCTCGATCTCGGCGCGCGATCAGGTCGGGCGAGATGGACTCAGGAGATCGAGCTTGGGCTCGGCCGCCTTGGCGAGGTCGTCGAAGCGGCCGGCCAGCTCGAGCGTGGCGGGATCGAGGATCGCGAACTCCTCCTCGAGGCCGACGGTGAAGTCGGTCGAGCCCTCGAAGGCCTCGCGAGCGCGGGCGACGTCGGTCACGGCAGGTAGAAGTACAGCGCGTAGAGCAGGTCGACCGCCGGGCTGGAGGTGTGGACCGTCACGTGCGGCGGCACCTGCAGGAGGGCTTCGGAGTAGTTGAAGATGATCCGCACGCCGGCCTCCACGAGCTCGTCGGCCAGGGGCTGGGCGGCCTCGGTGGGCACGGCGAGCACGGCGACGACGATGTCGCTCGGAGGCGATCACCTCGGCGGCGTCGCTCGTCGGGCCGGACGGTGTGCGGGCCGACGGCCTTGCCCGACCTTGGCGGGATCGGCGTCGAGGACGGCGACGATCCGGAAGCCGTGGTCGGCGAAGATCTCCGAGGAGGCGATCGCCGTGCCGAGGTTGCCCGCGCCGAAGAGCGCGATGGCGTGCTGGCCCGAGGTGCGCAGGATCTGGCGGATCTGCTCGAGCAGGCCCTCGACGTTGTAGCCCACGCCGCGCTTGCCGAACTTGCCGAAGCCGGACAGATCGCGGCGGATCTGCGTCGAGTTGACGTGCGTGTACTCCGAGAGCTCCTGGGAGGAGATCGTCTCGCTGCCCATCTTGCGCGCCTGGGTCAGCACCCGCAGGTAGCGCGACAGACGGGCGGCGACCCCGAGCGGGAGGCGCTCCGTCGAGGCGGCCTCGTCGGGGGCGGTCGAGCTCACAGGCCCATGCTAGTGGCGCTTTGCCACGTTCAGACGATCGTGAGCCGCCGTCGCAGCTCGGCCGCGTCGAGGAAGAAGTCGAAGAGCTCCTCGCCGTCCAGCGCGATCACCGGAAGACGCTCGAGATAGCGCTTGAGGAGCTCGTCGTCGGCCTCGACGTCGATCTCCTCGAGCGTGAAGGCCGAGCTCGGCCCGGAGCGCCTCGAGCGCGGTGCGCGCCTCGTCGCAGAGGTGGCAGCCCGGGCGGCCGTAGAGCGTGACGGTCCTCATCGGCCGAAGGGCTCCGAGCGCAGCGTGCGCACCGAGCCGTCGGGGCCGCGCACGCGTGGCGCGGAAGCGTGTGGCGTCCGGCGAGCTCGGACAGCGCGACCTCGCGGCAGCGTGTAGGCGTACTCGCCGGGCAGGAGGTCGAGGGCGCCGCCGGGCGGCGTGAGCAGGCGGCGCGACCTTCGCCGCCGGCGTCGAGCACGAGCGAGGTCGACCGGCGCGACGCCGGGGTGACGCGGACCGGCGCCGGCCGGGGCGACGCGGCCGAGCACGAGCGAGACGCCGTCGACCTTCCCCGCCCGTGCGGCGCAGGGTGAGCGGCCCGGCCGGCGACCGGCCCGGCGCAGGCGACGGCGCCGGCCCGGCGGCGCAGCGGCGCGGGCGGACGGCCCGCGAGGTCGGGGCGCAGGGCGAGCGGCGCGTCCGGGCATCCGCCGCGGCGCGCACGCGCCGCGGCGCGGGCGGCGTAGGCGGCGGCCACGCCGGTGCCGGCGACCAGGCCGCGCGGGCGTGCGCACGGAGCCCGGGCCGAGCGAGGCTCGGGCTTGACCGCGCCGTAGCCGCCGCGGCCGGAGAAGCGTGCCGGCGGCCGGCGCCGCAGCCGCTCCCCCGCGGGCGCCGGGGCGCGGGCGCGCGGCTGCCCGCCTGCCGCGTGAACGTCACGCGGCCGGCGCCGCGGCCAGCGCCTGGGTCGCCGCGGGCCCGCTCAGCGCGACCACGGCGGGCACGCCGCGGCCGGCCGGGATCCCCGGCGCGGGCGCGCGGCCCGTCGGGATCGGCGAGCACGAGCACCGCCGCCCGCCGGCCGCCGGCCGCGAGGTCGGCCTGGCGCGCGGGCGCGGTCGCCGGGGCGCAGCACGACGGCGCGGCCGCGGACGCGCGAGCGGCCCTCGGCGTCGTAGAGCCGCGCGGGCCCGGGCGTCGCGCGCACGAGCTCGACGGTCTGCCGGGGCAGGCGCCGCCGAGCGAGCGCGCCGGGGCCCGCACGGGGTCGAGACGACCGGCAGGCCGCCGGTCGGCCGCGCGCCGACGGTCAGCGCCTGCTCGGCCCGCCGCCGGGCGAGCCGACCGGGCCGTCCTCGTTGCCCGCGGGCGCGACGACGAGCGTCCCGAGGCCGGCCGCGGCGTCGCGCGGCGCGGGCGTCGGGCGCGTCGGCGAAGCCCGCGTAGGGCGAGGACAGCGCCGACGAGGGCGACGTGGACGTGGTCGGCCGGGTCGCCGTCGCGGTTGGGGTCGACGGCGCGCTCGAGCGCGGCGATGAGCTCGTCGGTGGTGGCCGAGACCTCGGGGCGGCCGGTGACCGGCGCCGGCTCCGGGTGCGCGCGGGCGACGCGGAAGACCGGCGTCGAGGCCGTGGAGGACCGGCGAGCGGGTCGGGGCGCCGTCGATCAGCGCGACGTCGGCCCGCGGGCCCGGCGCGGGCCGTCGGGCCGGCGTGACGGCCGCCGGCGCCGGGAGGACCACCGCGGCGGTCGGGTAGAGGCGCCGCACCGGCTCGGCGCGCACGCCGAGGCTCGGCAGGCGCGCGAGCTCGCCGGCGGGGACGGTGGCGGCGAAGCCCGTCGTAGGTGCGGCCGAACTCGACGACGTGGCCGAGCTTGAGGCCGCGGGCCCGCAGCGCGCCGCGCAGCGCGCGGGCCTCGGCGTGCAGCGAGGCGAGGTAGGCGCGGGCCTTGGCCCCGCGTCGGCACCGGGTGGGGCTGGCGCCGAGCGCGGGCGGCGAGAGCTTGACGAGCACGCGCTCCGGCTCGCGCCGGCGGCGAGCGCGGGGCTGCGGGCGTCGAGCGGCAGCGGCGTGGCGCGCGGGGGCGGCGGCGCCGGCTGCCCGCGCTGCCGTTGCCCCGAGCGGCCCGACCAGCGCGGCCACGGCGATCCCGGCCGCCATCAGCGCGAGGACGAGCCCGATCCTCGGGCCGCCCGCGCCGCCGGCGCGTCGCCTCAGAGCCCGCGCTCGCCGGTGGCGTAGGCATCGAGGCCGAGGTAGTCCGGGTAGGCGATCGCGTCGACGAAGCGGGCCGCGCTGGCGATCATCGCCGCGTTGTCGGTGCACAGCTCGGGCGCCGGGACGTGGACGTCGACCCCGAGCGCGCGGACCCGGTCGCGCAGCACGGCGTTGGCGGCCACGCCGCCGCCGATGGCCAGGCGGGTCAGGCCGGTCTCGGCCAGCGCGCGCTCGGTGCGCTGGACGAGCGCCGTGACGATCGCGTGCTCGTAGCCCGCGGCGAGGTCGGCCGCGCCGAGCGGCCGTCTCCGCCTCCCCCAGGTCGCGGACCGTGTAGAGCAGCGACGTCTTGAGGCCGGCGAAGGAGAAGTCGAGGCCGGCGACGCCGCGCCCGGTCGGGAACGTGAACGCGCTCGGGGTCGCCCTCGCGGGCCAGGGCGGAGAGCGCCGGGCCGCCGGGGAAGCCGAGCCCGAGCAGCCGCGCGCCCTTGTCGAACGCCTCGCCCGCCGCGTCGTCGAGCGTGCGGCCGAGGACCGCGAAGTCGGGGCCGGTGTCCTCGACGCGGGCCAGCAGCGTGTGCCCGCCCGAGGCGAGCAGGCACAGGAAGGGCGGCTCGAACGGCGCCGGGGCCAGGAAGTTGGCGGCCACGTGGCCGTGCAGGTGGTCGACCGGCGCGAGCGGGAGCTCGCGGCCGGCGGCCAGCGCCTTGGCGCTCGCGAGGCCGACGAGCAGCGCGCCGACGAGGCCCGGGCCCTGGGTGACGGCGACGCGGTCGACGTCGTCCCAGCCGATCTCGCGCGCGGGCCAGCGCGTCGGCGACCACGGCGGGCATGAGCTCGAGGTGGTGGCGCGAGGCGACCTCGGGCACGACGCCCCCGAAGGCCTCGTGCACGCCCTGCGAGGAGATCACGTTGGCGCGGATCGCCCCGTCGCGCGTCGACGACCGCCGCGCAGGTGTCGTCGCAGCTCGTCTCCAGGGCGAGGATCACGCCGGGGCGGCCTCGGCGGCGCGCTCGGCCAGCGTCGCGGGCGTGCGCCACATGATCACGGCGTCCTCGCCGTTGTCCTGGTAGTAGCGGCGGCGCACGGCCGGCCGACTTGAAGCCGTGCCGGTCGTAGAGCGCCAGCGCGGCGGCGTTCGAGGGCCGCACCTCGAGCGTGTACTGCGCCTCGGGGTCGCCGATGCGCTCCCACAGGCGCTCGAGCAGCGCCGAGGCGACGCCGTGGCGGCGCTCGGCCGGGTCGACGGCGACGTTCATCACGTGCCAGACCGTGTCGTAGCGCGAGCAGACGAGGTAGCCGACGAGCCGGCCGTCGTCGCGGGCGGCCAGGCACACGCTCGAGGCCTTGGAGAGCTCGAGCACGAACATGGCCAGCGACCACGGCGTCGGGAACGAGCGCCGCTCGATCGCGACGACCTGCGGCAGGTCGGCGAAGGCCAGGCGGCGGATCTCGAGGGGCGCGCTCATCGTCGGGGCCGCGGCACCGCGTCGGGCCGGCGGAGGTAGTCGGGGAGCACCGCGTCGGCCTCCCCCGGTCCCTGCGCGGCGCCCAGCCGAGCGACGGTCGCGGCGTCGACCCGATGCAGCGGTGAGGGATCGTCGGGAATCACGGCGCCTGCGGCCTCCAGTTCGTCCCGGAAGGCTACTGCGCCGTCCCCCACCGCGAGCGGGCGTCCGGGCAGCTCGGCGACGCGCCCGGCCAGGGCGTCCGGGGCCAGCGCCGCCGGGGCGAGCAGCGTCTCCGTGCCGTCGCGCCAGACGGCCGCGAAGGCCTCGCCGCGGCGGGCGTCGATCACGCCGGCGACGAGCTCGGCGGTGAACTCGGGCTCGGCCTCGGCGCGGGCGGCCAGCGCGCGCAGCGTGGAGACCCCGGCCAGCGGCAGGCCGGCGCCCTGGGCCAGGCCGCGGGCGGTGGCCAGGCCGATCCGCAGGCCGGTGAACGAGCCCGGGCCGACGCCGACGGCGAGCAGGTCGAGCTCGCGCCAGTCTCGTCCCCGCCGCGCGCAGCAGCCCGTCGGCCAGCGGGAGCAGGTGGCGTGGCGTGCGCCGGCCGCGCGCCGGGCTCGGGGTCGTCGCGGGCGACCAGGACGTCCTCGGTGACGGTGTCGAGCAGCGCCACGGCCGTGGCCGCCGTCGCCGTGTCCCAGGCCAGGACCCTCACGGCGCCGCCACCGCGATCGCGCCGCGCGTCGCCGCCGGCGTGGGCCAGGGTCGACGCGCAGCGCGGGCGTCGGGAGGTCGGGCGCGGCGAGCTCGCCCCACTCGACGAACGTGATCCCCGCCGGGTCGAGGTACTCGGCCAGCAGGCCGGGCTCCTCGTCCTCGAGGCCGCCGATCCGGTGCAGGTCGAGGTGGGCGACCGGCAGCCGCCCGTGGTAGCGGCGCCCGACGGTGAACGTCGGGCTCGTCACGGGGCCCGTGACGCCGAGCGCGCGGGCGGCGCCGCGCACGAGCGTGGTCTTTCCGGTCCCCATCTCGCCCGAGTAGCAGCACGACGTCGCCGGGCGACAGCCGCGCGGCGAGCTCGGCGCCGAGCGCCTCGGTCTCCTCGGGCGTCCGGGTGGTGCGCTCGGCGCTCTGGTCAGCGCCGGCGGTCACGGACCGACGCGCGGACCGTGACGCCGCCGAGCAGCAGCACCGCGCCCATCACGCCGGTGAAGAGCGCGTCGTAGCCGGTGCAGGGCAGCGTGCGCCCGACGACCGGTCGCCGCGGTCTGGCCGCTGGCGGTCGTGCCGTCGCTCGTGCCGGTGGTCGGCGTGGTCGTGCTGGTGCCCGTCGAGGTGCCGGCGGTGCCGGAGCTCGTGCCGGTCGACTGGGAACCGGTGCTCGACCCGGACGTGGAGCCCGAGTTCGACCCGCTGCCCGAGTGGCTCGAGCCCGCTGGTTGTTCCCGAACGGGTCCTGGTACTGGTTGTCGCCGGCGCTCTGGGCCAGGGCGGCGCTGGGGAAGGCGAGGGCGAGAGTGTGATGGCGAGGGCAGTTCGACGCACGCCGGGCAGGGTAGAGCACATCCCGGCGGAGCCGGAAGTGCAATCGCCGCGTCGCTAGCGTCGCGATCTCGTGAAGGAGTCCGCCGCGCCGCCGGCGCCGGGTCGAATCGGCGTCTTGCGCGCCCGCGTGGCGGGGGCGGACACCGCTCGCGCCGCCGGCCTGGCCGGGAGCGATGATCGTCACGAACGTCGTCGCGCTGGCCGTCACGGTCGTCTTCGGCCGGATCCTCGGCACGGGCGGCTACGGCGAGGTCGCGGCCCTGATCTCCGCCTACCTGATCCTCTGCGTCATCGGGCAGGCGCTCCAGCTCGCCACGGCGCGGGCGGGCACGCTCGGCGAGCTCGGCCAGGGCCACGCGCTGATGGCCACGCTGGACCGCTGGACCGTCCGCCTCGTCGTGATCGGCGCGCTCGCCGTCGCCGTGGGCGCGCTGGCCCGGGCGGCCGCTGGCCGGGGTGATCGGCGTCGAGGCCGCCTGGGGCGCGGCGTTCGTCCTGCCCACCGGCGTGGCCTGGGTGCTGCTCTCGATCCAGCGCGGCTTCCTGCAGACCACCGGCGCCTACCGCGACCTCGGCGTGAGCATCGTGCTCGAGCAGATCGCCCGCCTGGCGATCGGGGCCGGGCTCGCGCTCGCGGGCCTGGGCGCCACGGGCGCGTTCCTCGGCTCGCCGCTGTCGATGATCCTCCTCGCCTTCGTCCTCGACCGGCGCCTGCGCGCCTCGCTCGGGCGCCCCGAGGGCCCCGCGCGGCGGTCCCTGCGCAGCCAGTTCCGGTCCGCCGCCCCCGCGATCGTCGGCCTGGCCGTGGTCGCCGCCTTGCAGAACATCGACGTGATCGTGGCCAAGCACCGGCTGGCCGACGATCCGGCCGGCGCCTACGCCGCCGCCGCGGTGGCGGCGAAGGTCGTCGTCTGGGTGTCGCTCGGCGTCGGGTTCTGGGTCGTCCCCGAGACCGCGCGCCGCGCCGCCCGCGGCGAGGACCCGCTCGGCGTCCTGCTGCGCGGGCTGGCGCTGCTCGCCGCGGTGGCGATGCCCGCGCTGGTGATCTTCGCGGTCGCCCCCGACCTGCTGCTGCGGCTCGGCTTCGGCCCGAAGTTCAGCCCCGGCGGCGACGCGCTGCTGCTCCTCGGCGTCGCGATGAGCATCCTGGCGGGCGTGGGCCTGACGACCCAGTACCTCCTCGCGCTGCATCGCTGGCGCTTCCTGATCGCGCTCGGCGCGGTCGCCGTGGCCGAGCCGTTCCTGCTGCTGCTCCCCGACGCGGCGCGCCCCGACATCGCCCGCTTCGTGCTGCTCACCGAGATCGCCGCGGCCGTGACGGTCGGCGTGGCCGCGCTGCGGCGTCCCCGGGCCATGGCGGTCGCCCCGTGAGCGCGCGCCGCGCCGCGACCGCGCTGGCCGCCGTCGTGCTGCTTGCCGCCCCGACCGTGATCGCGTTCCGGTCCGGCGGCTACTTCAGCGAGCCGCGGCTGATCGCCGGGATCGTCGTGTGGGCGCTCGTCCTGCTCCTCTGCGTGGTCGGCCCCGCCCCCGTGCCCACGACGACCGCGGGCCGGGTCGCGCTGGGCCGGGATCGTGCTCATGACCGTCTGGAGCGCGATCTCGCTGGCCTGGGCGCCGCTGGCCGGCGCGGCGATCGGCAACGTCCAGCGGCTCCTGCTCTACGTCGGCGCGTTCGTGCTCGCCGTCGGGGTGGGCCGCGCTCCCGGCCGCGCTGCGCGCCGTCGAGCCGGCGCTCGCGGCCGGCGCCACGGTGGTGATCGGCTACGGGCTCTCCAGCGCCTGCTCCCCGGCCTGATCACGCTCGACCACTCCGTCAGGGCCAACGGACGCCTGGAACAGCCGGTCACCTACTGGAACGGCGAGGGCGCGCTGGCCGCCGTCGGCTTCGTCCTGTGCGCGCGCCTGGCCGGGGACCGGTCGCGGCCGGGCTGGATGCGGATGGTCGCCGCCGCGGCGACGGCCCCGCTCGGCGCCGGCATCTACCTGTCACTTCTCGCGCGGCGCGCTGGCCGCCGCGGTCGTCGGGCTGATCGTCCTCGTCGCGCTGGCCCCCGAGCGCGGTCAGCTGCGGGCGCGCGCCGTGGCGCTCGGGGTCCGGCGCGCTCGCCGCCCTGGCCGCGGCCTGCTGCCCGAGGTCTCGAAGCTCAGCGGCACGCTCGCCGATCGCGAGCGCGACGGCGCGCATCCTGCTCGGGGTCCTCGTGGTCATCGCCGGCGCGGCGGCGCTGCTGCGCGCGGACCGGGGCGCGGCCGCCGGAGCCCCGCCCGCAGGTCCTGCCCTCGGCCGGCGCCGCTGGTCGCCGTCGCCGGCGTCGCGGTCGCTCCTGGCCGCGGCCGGGCTCGTGGTCGGCGGCCTGCGCGAGAAGCCGAGCGCCGCGGAGCTGAGCGCCGCCAACGCCGGGCGCTTGATCTCGGTCAGCTCCAATCGCTACGACTACTGGCGGGTCGGCGCGCGGGCGTTCGTCGACCACCCGCTCGAGGGCCTCGGCTAGCGGCGGCTTCCGCGTCGCACTGGCTGCAGCGAGCGCACGATCCGCGAGGCGGTGCTCGAGGTCCACTCGATCGAGGTCGAGATGGGCGCCGAGCTCGGCATCGTCGGCCTGCTGCCGCTCGCTGCTGCTCGTCGGCGGCGTGGCCGGCCGCGGGGCGTGCCGCGGTCACCCGACACGGCGCCGTCGCCGCCGGACCGGCCGCGGCCGCGCTGGCCTGGCTGCTGCACGCCTCGATCGACTGGGACTGGCAGCTCCCGGCCGTCTCGCTGCCCGCGATCGTCGCTCGCCGGCGCGCTCGTCGCGCTCGCCGAGGCCGGGTCGCGCGAGCTCAGCGGTAGCGAGCGCTGATCGGGTCGAGCCGGGCGAGCTCGCGCAGGGCGAGCGTGGCGACCGGCTTGTCGTGGGCGCGCGAGACCTGCAGGACCTGGTTCCAGGCCTGGATGTTGTCGGGCTCGTCGCGGGCCACGCGGAGGGCGAGCGCC
Source organism: uncultured Solirubrobacterales bacterium (assembly GCA_963737395.1). Taxonomy (GTDB): domain Bacteria; phylum Actinomycetota; class Thermoleophilia; order Solirubrobacterales; family Solirubrobacteraceae; genus JBBQAA01. The sequence continues at coordinate 137,938 of CAVTSQ010000014.1, forward strand.
GTGCTCTGCGTGAAGTGGCCCCGGGCGTAGAGCAGAAGCGCCCGGATCTGGTCGGGCTCCGGGTCGGGGTTGAGCAGCCGGGCGTCCTCGAGGTCGGACTTGGCCTGGGCCGCGTCGCCGGCGGTCTTGCCGGTCGCCGTCAGCTTCGTCCCGCTCGTCAGCAGGCGCTGGTCGCGCTCCATGACCACGAGCCAGCCGACGGCCAGCAGCGCGACGAGCCCGACGGCCACCCGCAGCCCCACGCTCATCGCGCGTCCTCGTGCTCGGCGTCCTGGCGAGGGTGGCGCCGGTCGCGCACCTGGACCGAGGGGCTCCCGGCCCGCCAGTGGTGGTGCGCCACGCCGCTGCCCGTCGGGCGGCGGTAGTCCCCGCGGCTGAGGTGGTGCTCGAGGAACACGTAGAGGACGATGAACAGGTAGCGGCTGCCCATCTCCTGCAGGCGCAGCTTGGACATCCCGGCTGGTCCGGTTGCGTCCAGCGAGATCGGCACGATCGCGTAGGAGTGCGCCGCGCACGATCGCCTTGAGCGGGATCTCGACGGTCAGGTTGAAGTGGTGCGACGAGCAGCGGCTGGACGTCGTCGATGACCTCGCGCCGGTAGGCCTTGAACGCGTTGGTCGTGTCGTTGTAGCCGTGGCCGAACAGCGACGCGGATGCCGAGGTTGACCAGCCGGTTGAGGACGAGCTTGAGCCGCGGGTAGTCGTGCACCTGCGCCGCCGGCGATGAAGCGCGAGCCGAACGCGCAGTCGTAGCCCGGCCTCGAGCAGCCGGTAGTAGGCGACGCAGGTCCTCGGGCGAGTCGGAGCCGTCGGCCATCATGATCGCCACGGCGTCGCCGGTGTACTGCCTCGAGGCCCGCGCGGACGGCGAAGCCGAAGCCGTTGCGGTAGGGCGAGCGCGACGTAGCGCACGCGCGGGTCGGCGCTCGGTGAGCTCGGCGAGCACCTCGGCGGTGCGGTCGGTGCTCGCGTCGTCGACGACGACGACCTCGTAGTCGATGCCCTCGCGCCGCGAGCAGCCGGGCGATGTCGGCGAGCGTCTCGCGCGATCGAGCCTTCCTCGTTGTGGGCGGGGATGACGACCGAGAGCTTCATGCGGTCCGCTAGCGGACCGTCGTGGCGGTCCACGCGCTCGACGTTGGCGTCGTGGATGTCGCGCAGCACGTCCTCGATGCCGAAGGTCAGCCGCCAGTCCGGGTAGTCGGCCTGGAACGCGTCGAGGTCGCTGATCCACCAGCGGTGGTCGCCGATGCGGGCCTCGTCGGAGAAGCGTGTAGTCGAGCGTCGCGGCCCGGCGATCCGCTCGCAGGCGTCGATCGCCTCGAGCATCGAGACGTTCGACTCGCGCCCGCCGCCGAGGTTGTAGACCGCGGCCGGCCGCGGGTCGGCGTGGAAGGCCGGGAACGCCGCGCACGACGTCGTGGGCGTGGATGTTGTCGCGCACCTGCTTGCCGCCGTAGCCGAAGATCGTGTACGGCGTGCCCGGTCACCGTGCACTTCATGAGGTAGGCCAGGAAGCCGTGGAGCTGGGCGCCGGCGTGCTGCGGCCCGGTCAGGCAGCCGCCGCGGAAGCAGACCGTCGGCATCCCGAAGTAGCGCCCGTACTCCTGCACCAGCAGGTCGGCCGCCGCCTTGGAGACGCCGAACAGCGAGTGGGTGCAGAGGTCGATCGACATCTCGATGTCGATCCCGTCGTACCAGCGGTGGTCGTCGGGCAGCTCGAGCCGCGTCTCGCGCTCCTCGAGCGGCAGGAAGTTCGGCCGGTCGCCGTAGACCTTGTTCGTCGACATGAAGACGAACGTCGCGTCGGGGCAGTGGTCGCGCGCGGCCTGCAGCAGGTTCAGCGTGCCGTTGGCGTTGACCGTGAAGTCGGTCTGCGGGTCCGACGCGGCCCAGTCGTGCGACGGCTGCGCCGCGGTGTGGACGACGAGCTCGATGTCCTTCGCGTGCGCGCGCGAAGAGCGCGCTCGACGCCGTCGCGGTCGCGGATGTCGAGCCGCTCGCAGGCGAAGGCGTCGACCTCGGCGGCCAGCCGCTCGGTGGTCGGCGTGGTCGAGGCCTCGGGCCCGAAGAACTGGGCGCGCATGTCGTTCTCGAGCCCGATGACGTCGAAGCCCTGGGCGGCGAAGTGCGCGCACGGACTCGGAGCCGATCAGGCCGCCGGAGCCGGTGACGATGGCGATGCCCATCAGGACGCTCGCCAGCGCGCCGGCCACGAGGCGCTCGTTGTCGCGGATCCACATGAAGATGTCGGCGAGTACGTCGCGTGGGCGCGCGGCGCGGGCCGCCAGTCGGTGTGCGCGAACAGCGCCCGAGCAGTCCGAGAGGTAGACGCGCACGTCGCCCGGCGCGGGTCTCGGGGACCGAGCCGAGCTCGACGCTCGTGGCCGGTGATCTCGCGCGCACAGCGCGGTCGTCTCGCGCAGCGACAGGCTCACGTCGGTGCCGCCGCCGACGTTGAACGTCGGCGCCGGCCCAGGCGTCGGGACGCGGTGAGCTGGTCCTCGACGAGGTCGACGAGGTCGTGCGACGTGCAGCAGGTCGCGGACCTGCTTGCCGGCGCCGCCGAAGCCGATGTAGGCCAGCGGCGCGGCCGAAGTAGAACGAGGCATCCAGTGGGTGAAGACGCCCTGGTCGACCTTGCCCATCTGCCACGGGCCCGGCGATGACGCCGCAGCGGTTGACGACCGTCGGCAGCCCGAAGGGGCTCGCGTACTCGGTCGAGCAGCAGCTCGGCCGCGAGCTTGGTCGCGCCGTAGAGCGTGCGCGTGACCCGTCGAGCGGGAAGCGCTCGGACGACGCCGCGCTCGGAGGCGCCGGGCAGCGGCTGCTCGGGCAGCAGCTCGAAGCGCGTCTCGCCCTCGACGTAGGCGAGCGCGCTCGAGCGGCGCGATCGGGTAGACGCGGCTCGTCGACAGGAAGATCGACCTGCGCGCCGTGGCGCGCGGCCAGCCTCGAGGCAGTGGTAGGCGCCGAGCAGGTTCGTGCGCACGACGAAGTCCGTGCCGCCGTCGGTCCCGGCCATCACCGACGGCTCGGCCGAGCATTCGACGAGCGCGTCGAACGGGCCGACGGCGAGCAGGTCGTCGAGCTCGCGCACGTCGCCGTGGACGAACGTCGACGCCGGCCTCCCGCAGCCGCGGAAGGTTGAGCTCCGAGCCGCGCGCGGTGCAGCGTTGTCGAGCGCGACGAGCTCCCAGTCGGGGTGGCGCGCGGCCAGCGCGAGCGCAGAGGTTGGAGCCGACGAAGCCGGCACCGCCGGTGACGAGGACGCGGGTCACGGCCTCAATCTACGGTCCGGCGGCTAGCGCAGCGCGCAGATCCGGGCCGCCGCGCCGTCGGCGGTGACGTGCCAGGGGGTCGCCGGGGCGCCGTCGCGGGGGAAGCGCAGGACGACGGGCGCGAGCAGCGCGCCGCCGACCGGGACCGTCGCCGCCGAGGCGAAGCGGCGCACGCGCACGGGGCCGGCGCCGCGGCGGATGACCACGGCGCTGCCCGCCGGCACGGTGAACGGCGTGGCGCCCGGGGCGCAGCTCGTGCCGCGGGCGGCGACGGCGGCCGGCACGGGCCGCAGCCGCAGGCCCAGGGCCGAGACGAGCACGGTGTCGGTCACCGCCGGGGCCAGCCGGCGCCCGCCGCTGCCCTGCTCGGTCAGCTCGCCCGGGCGGTAGCCGAGGTGGCCGTAGGCGCGGACCGAGGCCAGGTAGGCCGCGGTGGGCTGGACGCCGAGCTCCTCCTTCGCGCCGAGGAAGGCGGCCGGCAGGTTGGGATCGACCTTGGCCGGCGCGGCGAAGGCGAAGCCGGGCGACGCGTCCGCGCCGGCGATCTCCACCCCGGCCAGGGCGGCCCGCAGCTGCGGCGTGGCTGTTCGTGCGGGCCTCCTTGGAGGCGTCGTTGAGCAGCGCGAGGTTCGTGGCAAGGGCCACGGCCCCCACGGCGTAGAGGCCGATCCACATTCCCCGCGTCCAGCGCAGCGACCGCGAGGCCTCGATCGCCACGAGCAGGACGATCACCGCGCCGGGGTACAGGTAGTGCGGGCTGCCCGGGAAGTTGCCCGGCTTGTCGGCGGCCACCGCCTGCAGCGACCACAGCACGAGCGGGATCGTCAGCACCGCCCACAGCGCCGCGGGCGCGCCGAAGCGGCGGATGCTCCAGACGAGCGCGACGATGGCGATCAGGGCCAGCACCGGCCCCACCGGGGCCACGGCCGGGGCGCTCGCGAAGTGGTAGTCCATCCCGGTCAGGGCGGCCATGACCGCCTCGAGCGACTGGAAGCACCAGGTCGGGATGAGCAGGACGTTGGCCAGCACGAGCGAGCTGCCCTTCGCCGTCGCGGAGACGTGGGCCCACACGAACCAGACGCCGTAGAGCGCGACGGGCACCGCGGGCACCCACAGGCGCCGGCGCCCGTCCGGCGCCAGCAGCAGCAACACGATCACGCCGGCGACGACGGCCAGCGCGGTCGAGTAGGTCACGACCGCGACGCACAGCAGCACGCAGGCGAGGACGTCGCCGCGGCGGTCGCCGCGGTCGAGCGCGAGCAGCGCGCCGATCCCGAGGGCCATCGGCGCGACGACCGTGAACGAGTTGCCCGCCAGCACGTGCAGCGCGTCGGACCCGAAGAAGAGCATGAGCACCGCGGGCGGCAGCGCGGCGACGGCCCCGATCCGGCGGCGGCCGTAGACGAACAGCAGGCCCGCCGTGGTCAGCACGGTCCCCGCCGCGAGCAGGCGGAACGGCACGTAGCCGGTCCCGAAGGCCTCGAAGAGCACCTTGTAGAGGACCTTCGAGGTGAGGATGAGGTGCCCGCCGTAGGGCTCGAGCGCGTGGTTGACCCCGAGGTCGTGGCTGCCGAGGAAGAACGCGAGCTCGTCGGGGGACAGCGAGGTCCCGCGGCTGAGCACGAGGATGAGCACGAAGGCGATGGCCATCGCGACCGCCATCGCGGCCGAGGCGAGCCGATCCGGGTCCCGGCCCGTGGTCACCCGTCCTGCCCGGGCGGTGATTCCTGTGGTCGCGGCCACCGGCGGACCCTATCCCAGCGACCCGCGGCAGGCGGTAGCGTCGCCCGGGCGATGAGCGTCGGCACCTACGCCCTCGGAGCGCTGCTGCTCGGCATCTCCGCCGGCGCCCTGACGTTCGGCGCGATCGCCCTGACCCGGCACGCGCTGCCGGGGTGGACGGGGGCGCCCGCGCGGGTGGCCGAGGCCGTCGCGGCGATCGCCCTGCTCGTGATCGCGCTCGAGCTCCTCGGCCTCGTCGGCCTGATCTCCCGCGCCGGGGTGGCGATCGGCTGCACGCTCGTGGGCCTCGCCGCCGGCGCGGCGGCCCGCCGCCTGCGGATCCGGCGCCGGGGAGCCCGCCGTGCTCGCCCCGTCCGTCGCCGCCTCGGAGCGCCGGGGGCCGGACCGCGCCGCGCTCGTCGTCGCCGCGGTCGCCGTGGCGGCCGTCACGGCCGCCTGGGTCGCCCGCACCGTCCTGGCCTACCGCCACGGGATGGAGACGGTCGACACGCTCTGGTACCACCTCCCCCAGGCCGCGCGCTTCGTGCAGCAGGGCGACATCACCCAGCTGCACTACGTCGACGGCGAGGCGATCGTCGTCTTCTACGCCGCCAACGCCGAGCTCCTGCACGCCTACGGCATCGCGCTCTTCCACAACGACGTCCTCTCCCCCGTGATCAACCTCGGCTGGGGCGCGCTGGCGCTGCTCGCGGGCTGGGCCTGCGGGCGCCCGAGCCGGACCGAGCCCTACGCGCTGCTCGGCGTCGCGATGACGCTCGGGATCCCCGCGCTGATCGGCAACGAGCCGGGCGGCGGCTACAACGACGTCGTCTGCCTGGCCCTGCTGCTCGCCGCCGCGGCGATCCTCATCAACGGGGGCCTCCGCCCGGCGCCCGTCGCGTTCGCCGCGGCCGCCGCCGGCCTGGCCCTGGGGACCAAGTTCACGATGATCGCCCCCGTGCTCGTGCTCGCCGCCGGCGCCGTGCTGGCCGCCCGCGGCGACCGGCTGCGCCACGCCGGCATCTGGGCCGCCGGCCTGATCGTCCTCGGCGGCTTCTGGTACGTGCGCAACCTCGTGGCGGTCGGCAACCCGCTGCCCAACCTCGACCACCTCGGGCCGATCTCGCTGCCCTCGCCGAAGGTCGACACGGGGCTGGACACGATGGCCGTCGACATCGCCCACTGGCGCGTGTGGCGCCTGTACTTCCTGCCCGGACTGCAACACGCCTTCGGCCCCGCCGCCGTGCCGCTGCTGCTGCTCGCCACCGGCGGTGCCCTGCTCGCGCTGTGGCGCCGGGGCGCCGTCCTGCGCGTGCTCGGAGCGGCCGCGCTGCTCAGCGGCCTGGCCTTCGTGTTCACGCCGCAGCCGCTCGGGCTCCCCGGCGCCCCCTTCTACTTCCAGTACAACGTCGGCCGCTTCGGGGCGGTCGCCCTCGCCCTCGCGCTCGTGCTCGCCGCCGTCCAGCTGACCGGATCGCGCAGCCGGATCGCCTTCCTCGCCGTGGGCGGGACGATCTTCCTCGCCACGCAGCTCGCGCCCTCGATCTGGGCCACGGGACTTCCCCTGGAGGCGCTCGCACCGCCCGTGCGCGGCGCGGTGGCGGCGACCGGAGCGGCGGTCGGGCTGCTCACGCTCGTCGTCGCCCTGGCGCTGCTGCGGCGCCCCGCCCCGGTTCCCGGCCGACGGACGGGCCTCGCGGTGGCGGGCGGGGCGTTCGTGGCGCTCGCCGTGGCCGGCGGGTTCGTCGGGAACTCCTACGCCCACGACCGCTATCGCGCCACCGGGCCGCTGCCGCGGATCTTCGACCGCGCGCGCGACATCCACGACGCCCGGATCGGGATCACGGGCTTCGTGCTGCAGTACCCGCTCTACGGCGTCGACGCCTCCAACCACGTGCAGTTCATCGGTCGCAAGACCGCCCACGGCGGGTTCACGCGGATCCAGAACTGCCCCGCGTTTCGCCGTGCCGTCGACCGCGGGCGCTACGACTGGCTCGTGCTCGCGCCCAAGGACCTCCCGCTCAACCCGAACCAGACCCGCTCGCCCCAGGTCCCCTGGGTGCGCTCGAGCCCGGCCGCCCACTTCGTCATGCGCGAGCAGGCCGGCGCCGACGTCGCCGAGCTCTACCGGATCACCGGCCCGCTCGACCCCGCGAGGTGCCCGTCATGAGCCCGACCTCCGACCAGTCCCGGCGCTTCTGGCAGGAGCGGCGCGCGCGCCACCCGCCGCTCAAGGCGGCGCTGCTCGCCGACGCCCGCATCACGGCCCACCACCGCGGCGAGCCGGAGCCCGGCGGCTCCGCGCTGGCGACCGCGCTCGGCGTGCTGCGCCTGATCCTGGTCAGCGACGGCTTCCTCGGCTTCGCGCTCTACCGGGTCAAGGCGAGCCTGCAGGCCCGCGGCGTGCCGCTGCTGCCCCGGATCGCGCACCGGCTCGCGATGATGACCAGCCAGGTCGCGATCGGCGACCCGGTCGTGATCGAGGCCGGCGTCTACATGCTCCACGGCCAGGTCGTGATCGACGGCATCACGGAGATCGCCACCGGGACCGTGATCGGCCCGTTCGTGTCGATCGGGCTGGTCGCGGGCGACTACGAGGGGCCGACGATCGAGACCGGGGCGCTCATCGGCACCGGGTCGCGGATCCTCGGGCCGCGGCGCATCGGCGCCGGCGCGCAGATCGGCGCCAACGCCGTGGTGACCCGCGACGTCGCGCCGGGGACGACGGTCGTCGGCTCGCCGGCGCGCCCCGTCGGCGAGCGCTAGACGGCGATCGGCGCGTACTCGTCCGGGAAGGCCGAGGCGCCGAAGAACCAGTTCTCGATCGCGTACCGCGGGTTGGGCATCGCGGGATCGGAGCCGGTCTGGTGCAGGAAGAGCTCGTCGAAGAACATCGCGTCGCCCGGCTCGAAGATCGGCCGGATGACCGACTTCCCGCCGGCGGCCGCGGCCTCCTCGGCCTGGCGCTGGGAGACGGCGTAGGAGACGGCGGCGCCGTCGGTGCCGGACTCGAGCAGATCGATGCGCCGCGGGACGACATCCAGCCCGGGCGCCTCGTCGCCGCAGCGCGAGAGCGAGACCCAGAGGTTCAGCGCCCGCACGGGGCCCATGAACTTCCCGTCCTGGTGCCAGGCGCCGCCGACGGTCGGCTCGGCCTTGCGCAGCGTCGTCTTGTGGACGGAGAACGCGGCGGGCTCGCCGAGGTAGCCGGCGGCCAGCTCGGGCACGCGGCCGGCGCGGAACAGCTCGAGCATCTCCCAGGCGAGCGTCGGCGAGTCGGCGGCGAGCACGCCGCCGCCCATCTTGATCCAGCCGCGGGCGTCGACGGGGCCGAAGCGCGTGTGCGGGAGGAACTCCTCGTACATGCCCTCGGCCGGCGTGCCGCCGTCGTCGTACAGGTCGCGCTCGGCGAACGAGCGGTCGATCCCCTCGGCGAGGTGCAGCGCCGCCTCACGCGGGAACAGCCCGCGGACGAGCAGGCAGCCGTCGCGCAGGATGCCCGCCCGGATGAGCTCCGGGGTGACGTCGGCGGCCGCGATCTCGGGCAGGCCGTCCGCCTCGGGCAGCGAAGCGGTGTCGGGCTCGGGGTGCCGGGGATCGGGGGCGGCCTCGTCGAGCAGGCGGATCCCGGCGAGGTGGCGCAGGCGCAGCAGCCGGCGCTCGTGCTCGCGGGACGGCTCGGCGCGGTTGGCCGCCTCGACCCGCTCGATCTCGGCGAACAGCTCGGCGGTCGACCCGTCGAACTCCTCGGTGCTTCCGGCCGGCGGCGGGGGCGCCGCGGGAGCCTCGGCGACGGCCGTGGCGGACGATCCGCGACGCTCGGTGAGACGCTTGAGCAGACCCATGCAGGCACTGTAGCCAGGCCCGGCGGGGCCTGCGAGCTCGGGTAAGCTGCCGCCCCGTGGCGCGTCTTCTCGTCCTCGGCGGCACCGGCATGCTCGGCCACGTGCTGTGGCGCGAGGCCCGCTCCGAGCTCGACGTCCGCGCCACGGTGCGCAGCCTCGACGGCCCCGCGCTCGTCGATCCCGGCGCCGCGATCGACGGCGTGACGCTCGAGGACCCCGACTCCGTGGGCCGCGCCCTCGACGCGGCGCGCCCCGACGTCGTCGTCAACTGCGTCGGGGTCGTCAAGCAGGCCGTGGCCGAGCCGGCGACCCTCGTGCGCGGCAACGCGCTCTTCCCCCACGAGCTCGCGGCGCTGTGCGCGCAGCGCGGCGTCCGCCTCATCCATCTCTCGACCGACTGCGTCTTCTCCGGGCGCCGCGGCGGCTACACCGAGGCCGACGCGCCCGACCCCGTCGACCTCTACGGCCGCTCCAAGCTCCTCGGCGAGCCGACGGGCCCGCACGTCCTGACCGTGCGCACGTCGATGATCGGCTGGGAGCTCGGCGGCCGCCGCCAGGGGCTGCTCGAGTGGTTCGCCGCGCAGCGCGGCGAGACCGTGCGCGGCTTCACCCGCGCGATCTTCTCCGGCCCGACGACCCCCGTGCTCGCCCGCGCGCTGCTCCGCCTCGCGGTCGACGCGCCCGACCTGGCCGGCACCTTCCACCTCGGCGCCGACCCGATCGACAAGCACACCCTCCTGCTCGCGCTGCGCGACGCGCTCGCGCTCGACGTGACGATCGAGCCCGACGACGCCGTGGCGATCGACCGCAGCCTGGACTCGACCGCCCTGCGCGAGGCCACCGGCTGGAGCGCGCCGAACTGGGACGAGATGCTCGCCGAGCTCGCCCGGGACCCCGACCTCGCCACGCGAACGGAGCTGAGCGGTGCTCACCGGTAAGAAGGTCGTCGTCACCGGCGGGACGGGCTCGCTCGGCCAGGTGCTCGTGCGCCGGCTGCTCGCGGGCGACGCCGGGCTGCCGCGTCAGGTCGTCGTCTTCTCGCGCAGCGAGGCGCTCCAGCACTCGATGCGCCTGGCCTTCTCCGAGCGCGACGCCGCCACCGACGAGATCGTCTACGACGAGGAGCGCCGCCACCGGCTGGTCTTCCGCATCGGCGACGTGCGCGATCCCGACTCGGTGGCCGCCGTCCTGCGCGACGCCGATGTCGTCTTCCACGCGGCGGCGATGAAGCAGGTGCCGACCTGCGAGTACCACCCCGTCGAGGCGGTCCGCACGAACGTGATGGGCGCCGAGAACATCGTGCGCGCGATCCGCGACCTGCGCCTCCCGGTCGAGACGGTGGTCGGGATCTCCACCGACAAGGCGTGCAAGCCGGTCAACGTGATGGGGATGACCAAGGCGCTGCAGGAGCGCGTGTTCCTCGACGCCAACCTCCACTGCGGCGACACCCGCTTCATCGTCGCCCGCTACGGCAACGTGATCGCCTCCCGGGGATCGGTCGTGCCCCTGTTCCGCGACCAGATCGCCCGCGGCGGGCCGCTCACGCTGACCACGCCGGACATGACCCGCTTCCTGCTCAGCCTCGAGGAGGCGGTCGACCTCGTCTTCGCCGCGCGTGCGCTCGGCCCACCCGGGCGAGACCTTCATCCCCCGCCTGCCGTCGGTCCTGATCGCCGACATGGCCGCGGCGATGGTCGCCGAGCGCGACATCGCGCTGGAGTACACCGGCATCCGCCCCGGGGAGAAGGTCCACGAGATCCTCGTCTCCGAGGAGGAGGCGGCGCGCACGCGGCTCGTCGGCGACCAGCTCGTGATCGGGCCGATCCTCCCCGAGCTGGCCACGCCCGAGCAGGGCGAGCCGTTCGACCGCCGGGAGTTCTCGTCGGCCGACGAGGTCGTCGGCGGCGACGACCTGACCGCGCTCCTGGCCCGCTACGGCGTCGTCGCGGGCACGGGCCAGCGCGTGTGAGCGGCCCGCTCGCCGACTGGCTCGACGGGTCGCTGCGCCTGGTCGACATCGGGGCGCGAGCCGGAATCGACCCACGCTGGGAGCGCTTCAAGGGCGACCTCGACGTCCTCGGCTTCGAGCCCGACGCCGACGAGTGCGCGCGGCTCAACGCCGCCCGCGACCCGTCCTACCGCAGCCGCTTCCTGCCCTACGCGCTCGGGGCCGAGGCCCGCGAGGTGTCCTTCCACCAGAGCCGCTGGCCGGTCGCCTCGAGCGTGTTCGAGCCCAACCCCGAGTTCCTGGCCGACTTCCCGCACGCGGCGGTGCTGCTCGAGACCGTGGAGCGCCACACGCTGACCACGACCCCGCTGGACGCGGTCCTCGAGCGCGAGGGCGTGCAGCCCGACATGCTCAAGATCGACGTCGAGGGCGGCGAGCTCGACGTCCTGCGCGGCGGCGAGCGCGCGCTGGCCGCCAGCCTCATGCTCGACGTCGAGGTCGAGTTCGCCCCGCTGTTCCGCGGCGCGCCGCTGTTCGCCGACGTCGACACGCACCTGCGCGACCGGGGCTGGCAGCTGCTCGGCCTGCGCCGGGTCGCCTGGCGTCGCTCGCGGGGCCTGAGCGCCGCGGCGCCGGGCGACGGAGGCCAACTCGTCTCGGCCGACGCGCTCTACGTCAACGCGGCGGCGCGCGCGAGTGGGCTTTCGCGCTCGCGCGCCGTCAAGCTCGCGGCGATCCTCTCGGCCTACCGCCAGCTCGACTTCGCGCTCTCGCTGCTGCACGAGCCGCCCCTGTCCGCCGTGCCGGCCGCCGAGCGCGAGCGGCTCGCCCGCGTGCTGGCGCCGCGCGCCGGGCGCGGGCGGCGCCTCGCGACCCGGGTGCTGCGCCGCCTCGACGCGGCGCGCCGGCGGTCGCTGGCCGACGCCCTGCAGGACGGCGAGGCGACGGTCTGGCAGGACGCCCACCACTTCTGAGGTCCGTAGGCTCCCGGCCGTGAAGATCCTGCTCGTCCTCGGCACGCGGCCGGAGATCATCCGGCTGAGCGGCGTGATCGAGCGCCTCGACGCGCTGTGCGACCTGCACGTCGCCCACACGGGCCAGAACTTCACCCGCTCGCTCAACGGCGTGTTCTTCGACGAGCTCGGCGTCCGCGCCCCCGATCGCCACTTCGGCATCGAGGGCGGCACGTTCACCGAGCGCATCGGCGCGGTGCTGACCGAGACCCAGCGCGCGATCGAGGAGGAGCGCCCCGACCGGCTGCTCGTCCTCGGCGACACCGACAGCGGGCTGAGCGCGTTCGTGGCCAAGCGCATGGGCATTCCCGTCTTCCACATGGAGGCCGGCAACCGCTGCTTCGACGACCAGGTGCCCGAGGAGGTCAACCGGCGGGTGATCGACGGCGCCAGCGACGTCCTGCTGCCCTACACGAACCGCAGCCGCGAGAACCTGCTGCGCGAGGGCTTCCACCCCAGCCGGGTGCTCGTCACGGGCAACCCGATCAAGGAGGTCCTCGACCGCTTCGCCGACCGCATCGGCGCCGCCACGGCGCGCGCCGACCTCGGCCTCGACGCGGGCCGCTACCTGTTGCTCACGCTGCACCGCCAGGAGACCGTGGACTACCCCGAGCGCCTGCGCGCCATGGTCGACGAGGTCACCGAGGCGGCGGCCGAGCTCGACCTGCCCGTCGTCTTCAGCGTCCACCCGCGCACCCGCGAGCGGCTCGAGGCGCTCGGCCTCGGCGACGACTCCGAGCAACTGCGCCTGTGCGAGCCGTTCGGCTACTTCGACTTCGTCGCGCTCCTGCGCGAGGCCCGCTGCGTGCTGACCGACAGCGGCACCGTCCAGGAGGAGTGCTGCATCCTGCGCGTCCCGGCCGTGACCGTGCGCGAGGTGACCGAGCGCCCCGAGACGGTCGAGTGCGGATCGAACGTCCTGGCCGGCGTCGGCCGGGGCAACCTGCGCCGCCTGATCCCCGTGGCCTGCGCCGCACCCCCCACGTTCGTCCCCCCGCCCGAGTACCTGGCCCCGAACGTGTCGGCCACCGTCGCGAACATCGTCCTCGGCCACCTGCCGTCGGCCGAGGTCGCGCGCGCCGTGGCCGCCCGCGCCGCGCCATGAGCCCGAGCGGCGCGGCCGCCTCCCTCGATCCCGGCAAGGCGTGGCGCGCCGAGCACCGGATCCCCGTCGTCCGCGCGCTCGACGGCTACCGGGCGTACGCAATCGCCGGCGTCGTGCTCTTCCACATCTTCCAGGTCTGCGGCGGCTTCGGCCGGCTCGACCACAGCGCGCTCGGCGTGGCCGTCTGGGGGCTCCTGCCGCGCACGCTCGACGTGCTGTTCATCGTCTCGGGCTGGGTCATGTTCATGCCCGTGGCCGCGCGGAACGGGCACTTCGGATCCAAGCGCGTGTTCGCCGTGCGCCGCCTGGCCCGCGTGATCCCCGGTTACTACGCCGCGCTGATCGTCGCGGTGATCCTGCTGCTCACCGTGACGAACTCCCCGGGCGTGCCCGGCGGGGGCATCCTGCTCATGCACGTCGGGCTCGTCCAGACGTTCGGCCCGCTGTTCGACGGGACCTACCCCCTCGGCCTCGGCGTCGTGCCGCCCGTGTGGACGCTGACCGTCGAGATGACCTTCTACGTGATCCTGCCCTTCGTGGCGCTGTGGTGGTTCCGCCATCCGTTCGCCGGCCTCGCCGCCGCCGCGGTGCTCATGGTCGCCTGGCGCGAGCTCGCCCGCCACGCCGGGTCGGCCGCCGACGTGTTCGGCATCCACCTCTCGTCCGGGGCCGAGAGCCGGCTCGCGCTGTCCTACGCCAGCCAGTTCCCGAGCTGGGCGCTGGCGCTCGGCGGCGGCATGACGGCCGCCTGGCTCTACGTGCGCCTGCAGGACCGCTGGTCCGACGCGGTCCTCCGGCGCAGCGCCGTCTGGGGCACCGTCGCCTCCGTGGCCGCCCTCGGGATCCTCGCCTACTACGGCGGCGAGCAGGCGCTGAGCCTCCCCGACCCGCTGTTCGGGCTCTTCGCCAGCCAGAGCATCCCCGTCGCGCTCGGGTACCCGCTGGCCTGGTCGGCTCTCCTCCTCGCGCTCTCGCTCGCGCCCCGCTGGCTGCAGGCGCCGGTCGCCAACCGCGTCGTGACCTGGCTGGCCGACATCTCCTACGGCGTCTACCTCATCCACTTCGCCGTGATCTTCCTCGTGCTCCACGACTTCGGCCTGTCCAACGACGGCTCGGTGCTCACCGTGCTCGAGTGGTCGGCGATCGTCTACCCGCTCTCGATCGCCTACGCCTGGGCCTCGGCGCGCTACCTCGAGCGCCCGGCGCGGCGCTGGGCGCACCGCTTCGGGCAGCGCACGAAGAGCAAAGACCGTGCCTATGCCGCCGCCTGACGCCGCCGCGTCGGTCTCGATCGTCCTGGCCACCTTCAACCGCGCGACGATGCTCCGCGCGGCGCTCGACAGCGCGCTGGCCCAGGACCACGCCGACCTCGAGGTGCTCGTCATGGACGACGGGTCCTCCGACGAGACCCCGGCGGTGCTGGCCGAGTACGCCGCGCGGGTGCCGGCCGAGCGGCTGCGCGTCGAGCGCCACGACAACATGGGGCAGGCCCGGACCCTCAACCGCGGGTACGCCCTGGCCCGCGGCGAGTGGGTGGGCTACCTGTCCGACGACGACCTGCTCGCCCCCGGGCTCGTCTCCGCGCTCCTCGCCGCGCTCGCGGCCACGCCCGGGGCCGTCGCCGCCTACCCGGCCTACCGGCTGATCGACGCCGACGACGCGATCATCGACACCTGGCGCCCGCTGCCCTACACGCCGGCCACGGCGCTGACCCGCCACGACACGATCATCGGGCCGGGCGGGCTCGTGCGCCGCGACGTGCTCGAGGCCACGGGCGCCTGGGACCCGGCGCACCGCTGGATGGGCGACCTGCCGCTGTGGATGGCCGTCGGGCGCGAAGGACCGGTCGTCCGCGTCGACGCCCCGCTGGCCTCGTGGCGCCAGCACGCCGGCGGCGCCACGAGCACGGGCGGCGTGGCGCGCGCCAAGGAGCACCTGCGGCTCTGGCGGGCCGGCGTGGCCGCCGTGCCCGAGGTGGCCGGATCGCCCGCGTTGCGCGCCGAGGCCCTGCGCAACGCCTGTCTGACCGCGGCCTGGTTCGCCGGCCACACCGAGCTCGCTCCCGGCGTCCCGCTGACCTCCGTCGACCAGGACCGCCCGCGGATCTCGGCCTGGGCCAGCGGCCAGGATCCCGCCGCGCCGGCCTTCGACGGCGCGCTCGCCGACCGGGTCGCCACCTCGCTGCGCGAGCTCGGGCGCCTCACGGTCGAGCTCGCGACGGTGCGGCGGGGCACGCCCGCTCCCGCGGGCGGCCCCGAGGCGCTGGCCGCCGCCGAGGCCCGGCTCGAGGCGCTCGGCGCCTTCTCCGACGGCGACGAGCTCGCCCCGGGCGCCGACCGCACGGCGCTCGGCTTCGCGCTCGTCGAGGCGGCGGTGCGCTGCGGCGAGCTGATCGACCCGGCCACCGCGCGCTTCCTCGCCCCCGACCGCGAGACGGCGGGCGAGATCGTGGCCGAGCTCGGAGCGCTCGTGCACCTCTCGGTCAGCGGCCCGGAGCACGGCGCCGGCTTCGGGGCGGCGATCGAGGCCGAGATCGCCCGCCGCCGGGACGACATCGCCGCCGCGGAGCGCTCGCGAGGCCTGGAGGCGACGCTCGAGAGCCCGCTGCCCGCGCATCTGCCCGAGGACCGCGGGACCGCCGTGTTCTGCGCGGGCACGTGCCGCCACCGCGACGCCGAGATCGCGACGCTCGAGGTCGCCGTGAACGGCGTGCGCCATCCCGTGCCCGCCGTCCGCATGCCGCGGCCCGACCTCGCCGACGCGGACCCCGACGGCTACCGCAGCGGCTTCTGGACCGTCGTCCCCCTCCCCGCCGGCGCCGCCGGCGAGCGGATCGCGCTCGACGCCGTGGCCACGCTGGGCGACGGCACCGAGGCGGTGGCCCGGCTCGGCGTCGTCGAGGTCGTCGCCCCGCCGGCCCCGCCCCCCTGCCCCGACGTCCCCGCCTGCCGCGAGCCGGGCCTGATCGCGGTCTGCATGGCCACCTACGAGCCCGACGCGGCGCTGCTCGCGCGCCCAGATCGAGTCGCTGCGGGCGCAGACCGACGAGCGCTGGATCTGCCTGATCAGCGACGACGGTCCTCCGCCCGAGGGCTTCGCGCGGATCGAGGCGGCTGGTCGGCGGCGACCCGCGCTTCGTCGTCTCCGCGGTCGCCGCGAGCGGCGGGCTTCTACCGCAACTTCGAGCGGGCGCTGGCGCATGGTCCCGCGCCGAGGCCGAGCTGATCGCGCTGTGCGACCAGGACGACGTCTGGCATCCGGACAAGCTCGCGACGCTGCGCGCGGCGCTCGGCGACGCGACGCTCGTCTACTCCGACCAGCGGCTCGTCGACGCCGCCGGGCGCGTGCTGCGCGAGACGCTGTGGGCGCGGGCGGCGCAACAACACACGACGACCTGGCGTCGATGCTCGTGGCCAACACGATCACCGGCGCGGCGATGCTGATCCGCCGCGACGTCGCCGAGCTGGCGCTGCCGTTCCCCGAGCTGCCCGGCCTGCAGTTCCACGACCACTGGCTCGCCGTGGTCGCGCTCGCGGCGGGCGACCTCGGCCTACGTCGACCGCCCGCTCTACGACTACGTCCAGCACCCCGGGCGCGGTCTTCGGGCGGGGCGGCGGCCGGGCCGCCGCGCCGGTGGCCGAGCCCGCGCGGCGCCTTCGACCGCGCGCGGCGGCGCTACTTCTTCGGCTACTGCGCGCGCGAGGTGCTGGCCCGGGCGCTGCTGGCCCGCTGCGCGGCCGCCCTGACGCCGGCCAAGCGGCGCGCGCTCGAGCGCGTCGCCGACGCCGACCGCTCGCCGCTCGCGCTGGCCCGCGCTGGCGCTGCGCGGCCGCGTCCGCGAGCTGCGCGGGCGCACCGAGACGCTCGGCAGCGAGCTCGAGCTGCGTGCCGGGCCTGCTCTGGCGCCGGCTCGTCGGCGTGCGCGCCGACCGGGCGGGCACGGACGGCACGCGGCTCGACGCCAGCTTCCCCGACCTGGACGCCGAGGCTTCGAGCAGCAGCGGCTCGGGCGCTGGCGGGCGCGGATCTGAGCCGGGCGCCGTTGGTACCGTCGTCGCGGCTTCCCGGCTACCCCTTTCGACCTGGTCTGACCATTCACGCCCGCCCAGCCGAGATCCCCGTCGAGGAGCACGACCGCACGTCCCGCGGAGATCGCGCGCGCCCCGTCGTGATCGAGGTCCGCGACGTGGCCAAGACCTTCAACGTCCCGCACACGCAGGTCGACTCGATCCGCGAGCGGCTGTCCCACCCGCTTCTCCCAGACGCGAGTCGCGCGAGCTGCAGGCGCTCGACGGCGTCTCCTTCGACGTCCACCAGGGCGAGTTCTTCGGGATCGTCGGGCGCAACGGCTCGGGCAAGAGCACGCTGCTGAAGATCCTCGCCAGCATCTACCGCGCCGACGCCGGCCGGGTCCGGATGGCCGGGCGGCTGGCGCCGTTCATCGAGCTCGGCGTCGGCTTCAACCCCGAGCTGACCTCGCGCGAGAACGTCGTGCTCAACGGCGTGCTGATGGGCCTGGGCCGCCGCGAGGCCCGGCGCCGCCTCGACTCGGTGCTCGACTTCGCCGAGCTGCGCGAGTTCACCGACCTCAAGCTCAAGAACTACTCCTCGGGCATGATGGTCCGCCTCGCGTTCGCGGTGATGGTCGAGGCCGACGCCGACATCATGCTCATCGACGAGGTGCTCGCCGTCGGCGACGCCGCGTTCGGCCAGAAGTGCATGGACGTCTTCCGCGCCAAGCGCGACGCGGGCCGCACGCTCGTGCTCGTCACCCACGACATGGCCACCGTCCAGGGGTTCTGCGACCGCGCGATGCTCATCCACGACGGCGAAGATCGAGTACCTCGGCGACCCCGAGGAGACGGCGCTGCGCTACTACCGCCTGAACTTCGCGGGCGCCGCGCACGAGTCCGGCCAGGCCGAGGGCGCGCGATCCCCGACGTCAACGCCCGGATCCGTCGACGCGTGGCTCGAGGACGCGGACGGCGCAGCGCGTCGACAACGTCGAGCAGGGCGAGCCCGTTCCGCTTCAACGCCGTGGTCGAGGCGCGGCGCGACCTCGAGCGCCCCGTCTTCGGCTTCCACTGCTTCAACGCCGACGGCGGCGAGGTGTTCGGCTTCCACTGCGGCCTGGAGACCGACGACGGGCAGGCCGATCGCGTGGCCGCCGGCGAGCGCGTGCGCATCGGCGGCGAGATCGAGAACCGCCTGCTGCCCGGGCCGGTACTTCGTGCGGTGCTGGATCGTCGCGCAACCGCACGCAGGGCGACCTCGCGCTGCACGTGCTCGAGGCTGCTCGACTTCGTCGTCTTCGGGACCGCGCATGGGAGCCGGGGACGTCTACGTCGAGCTCCGACGTCGAGGCGACGCTCGAGAGCGGCCCGGAGTGAGCGTCGTCGATCCCGCCACCGAGCTGCGCGACGTCCGCGGCCCGTCGGCGCTGGGCGGCGGCTGGCGGCGCTCGCTCGGAGCTGCTCTACCTGATCGCCGCGACCGAGTTCAAGCGCACGTACTTCGGCACGGCGCTCGGCTACGTCTGGTCGCTGGCGCGGCCGCTGATGCTCTTCGCCGTCCTGCTCGCGGTCTTCACGCAGGTCTTCCGGCTCGGCTCGCAGGTCCCGCACTACCCGGTCGCTGCTGCTGCTTCAACATCGTGCTGTTCGGCTTCTTCCAGGAGGCGACGGCCACGGCGGTCACCTCGATCGTCACGCCAGGAGGCGATCGTCCGCAAGACGCAGTTCCCGCGGCTGGTGATCCCGCTCGCGGTCGTGCTGACGGCGCTGTTCAACCTGGGGCTGAACCTCGTCGTCGTGCTTCGTCTTCCTGCTCGCCTTCGGCGTCACGCCGATGTGGACGTGGCTGCTGTTCCCGGTCATGCTGGTGCTGCTCTTCGTGCTTCACCATCGCGGTGTCGATGCTCGCTGAGCTCGCTGTACCCGCGCTTCCGCGACATCGGGATCATCTGGTCGGTCGTCTCCGACCGCGCTGTTCTACGCCACGCCGGTGCTCTACCCGATCGAGGCGCGTCTCGCCGAGGCTGCGCGACATCATCTTGCTCAACCCGCTGGCGCCGATCTTCACCCTGGCCCGCAAGTGGATCATCGATCCCAACGCGCCGGGCCCGGTGGCCGCGGCGGGCGGCTGGCCTCGGGTCGTCGCCGCGATCGTCATCGCCCTGGTGATCTGCGTGCCTCGGTCTGGGTCTTCCACCGCGAGGCGCCGCGGATCGCCGAAGAGCTCTGAGCGGACCGCCCGGTCCTCCTACACTCCCTCGCCCCATGGAGCCCGTCCGTTTCAAGATCGACCCCTTCGCCAACGACCCGGGCGCCTGGTCGGCATCCCTGGTCAACAACGCCGAGCTGCTGATCGGCATCCTCGACGCCAGCGGCGCCAAGTCCGTCGGCGAGGTCGGCGCCTACGCCGGCGACCTCACCGGCCTGCTGCTCGACTGGGCGGCCGAGACCGACGCCCGCGTGTTCGCGATCGACCCGTCGCCGCAGCCCGAGCTCGAGCAGCTCGAGCGCGACCGGCCGGCGCTCGAGCTCGTGCGCGAGACCAGCCTCGAGGCGTTCAAGACCATCGAGCTGCCCGAGGCGATGGTCATCGACGGCGACCACAACTGGTACACGGTCTACGAGGAGCTCCGCCTGCTCGCCGAGCGCGCCGGCGACGAGCTGCCGCTGCTGCTCTTCCACGACGTCTGCTGGCCGCACGGGCGCCGCGACGACTACTTCGATCCCGACCAGGTGCCGGCCGAGTACCGCCAGCCCACCGCGCCCGAGGCCGGGATCTACCCCGGCGTCGAGGACACGCGCATCGGCGGCCTGCCCTACCACTGGCCGGCGGCCCGCGAGGGCGGCCCCCGCAACGGCGTGCGCACGGCCGTCGAGGACTTCGTCGCCGAGCAGGAGGGCCTGCGCTTCGCCGTGATCCCGACCTTCTTCGGCCTCGGCGTCGTCTGGCGCGAGAACGCCCCCTACGCCGACGCGCTGGCCGAGCTGCTCGACCTCTGGGACGACAACCCGATCCTCGAGCGCCTCGAGCGCAACCGGGTCCTCCACCTCGCCTCCTCGCACGTCCAGCTGCGGATGGCCGAGCGCGCCCAGGCCAAGAACCGGCGCATGGAGGCGATCCTCCGGCGCCTGCTCGAGTCGAAGGTCTTCGCCCTGGCCGAGGCCTACACCCGCCTGCGCGGGCGCGGCGAGCCGGCCTTCTCGCGCGACGAGATCCGCCGCGAGCTCGACGCCGACTAGCGGCTCGCGCGCCGGGCCTTGAGCCAGCGCAACGGCGCCGTCAGGCGCCACGAGCTGCTGGTGGTCACCGTCTCGAGCTCGCGCTGAAGCTCCTGCGCCCGGGCGTCGGAGCGCATCTCGGCCGCCGCCCGGAGCGTGCGCGCCGCCGACGCCTCGGCCTCGGCGCGCCGGGCCCGCTCCTTCCAGTCGCCGGGCGCCGTGGCGACGCCGGGGATCCGGCCGTCCCACTTCTCCGACAGGCGCATGTGCGCCGTCGACCCAGTTCTCGGGATCGGCGAGCAGCTCGAGCGAGTGGTGGTGGACGACCTTGAGGTCCTCGGTCATCACCTTCCTGCCGGCCTCGCGGACCTGCATGCAGATGTCGAAGTCGTAGCCGTGGAACGGGCCGAGCGACTCGTCGAAGCGGAGGTTGCGCACGGCCCACGGGGAGAGCACCAGCAGGAAGCCGTCGAGGGTGTGGACCTCGCCGGTGCGGGCGAAGGCGGGGAGCGGCACCCGGTCCGGGTGCATCGCGAAGGCCGGCAGCTCGCCGCCGCCGAGCTCGTAGTAGCGGTGGGTGAAGGAGGCCCAGGTGACCGAGCCCTCCCACCAGGCCATGCTGCGGGCGTCGAGCGCGCCGACGCAGCCGGCGATCCCCACGTCCTCGTCGGCGAGCACGCGGCGGACCTTCGCGCAGAACTCGGGATCGACGATCTCGACGTCCTGGTGCAGGAGGACGAGCGCCTCCAGGTCCTCGTGCTCGGCGCACTGGTCGAGCAGCAGGTTGAAGGCGCGGAAGATCGATCCGGCCGAGGAGTTGGCGAGCACGAGCGAGTCGGGCTCGCGCACGCGCTCGATCCCGGGCCCGGCGAACTCGGAGTACTGGTCGGGCTTGGTGACCGGGCAGCCGAAGGCGATCACGGCTGCTCGGCCCCGTTCCGCCGCGCCGCGAGCCGGCGGCTCAGCTCGCGCAGCGGACGGGTCGCCCGCCAGCTCGTGCTGCCCATGATCTCCTCGAGCTCACGGCGCAGCTGGCGTTCCATCGCCTCGTACTGGAGCTTGACCGACTGACGGTCGAGCCGCGTGGCGCCGGCCTCGGCCTCGGCCTGGCGGGCGCGGCCCTTCCAGTCCTCGTCGGCGTTGCCCCAGTTGGGCTTGCCGACGCCGGGCATCCGCCCCTCCCACTTCTCGGCGATCTTCTTGTGCGCCGCGATCCACACGTCGGGATCGGAGACGAGCTCGAGCGAGTGGTGGTGGATGACCTTGAGGTCGGCGGTCATGACCTTCTTGCCGGCCTCGCGGACCTGGAGGCAGAAGTCGAAGTCGTAGCCGTGGATCTGGCCCAGCGACTCGTCCCAGCGCAGGTTCTTGACCGCCCAGGGCGAGAGCGCGAGGCAGAAGCCGTCGAGCGTGTCGACCTCGCCCAGGCGGGCGAACCCGGGCAGGTTGTCGTCGCTCCAGGTCATCGACGGCAGGTCGCCGCCGCCGAGCTCGCTGTAGCGGTGGATGAACGAGGCCCAGGTGACCGAGCCCTCCCACCAGGCGATCGAGCGGACGTCGACGGCCCCCACGCACCCGACGACGCCGACGTCCGGGTCGGCGAGCGCGGCGCGGACCTTCGCGCAGAACTCGGGGTCGTCGATCTCGGCGTCCTGGTGGACGAGCACGAGCGCCTCGAGGTCCTCGCGGTCGCGGACCGCGTCCATGATCAGGTTGTAGGAGCGGAAGATCGACCCCGCGGCGGAGTTGGCGATGATCTCCGTGTCGGGCTCGCGCGCACGCTGGAAGCCCGGCTTGGCGGCACGGGCGTACATGTCGGGAGCGGTGATGGAGCAGCCGAAGACGATCACGGATCGGTCATCCTACGGCCGAGGCGAGCGCGCATCGGAGGCGAGCGCCTAGGATCGGCCGCCGGTGAGACGCCGTCCGCAGAGCCCGACTTCGGCGCCGACGGCCATCGTGCTGGCGGCGATCGTCGTCGCGGGCTTCGTGTTGCGGCTGGTGGCGATGCATCAGAGCCTGTTCGGCGACGAGCGCTACACGTACGCGATCGTCACCCAGAACGGGCTGCGCGGCGTCTGGCACCAGGTCTACACGACCTCGATCACCCCGCCGTTCCACTACGCGCTGGCCTGGGCCTCGGTCAAGCTCGGCGACCCCACCGTGCTCGTGCGCCTGCCCTCGCTGCTGCTCGGCACCGCCACGATCGGCCTGGTCTTCCTGCTCGCCCGCCGCATCGCCGGCCCCCGCGCCGGCCTCATCGCCGCCGCGCTGATGGCCTTCAGCCCCTTCGCGATCTTCTACGGCTCCGAAGCCCGCGCCTACGCCACCGCCGTCTTCCTCGTCGCGCTCTCCACCTACGCCCTGCTGCGCGCGATGGACAAAGACGCCAGCCGCGCCTGGTGGGCCGTCTACTCCATCGCCGCCGCACTGGCCATGTGGACCCACTACACCACCATCTTCGTCCTGCTGACCCAAGCCGCCTGGGCGCTCTGGACCCGACGCGACCACCTCCGCGCCCTGCTCATCGCCGACGCCGCCGCCGTCGCGCTCTTCCTGCCCTGGATCCCCGGCTACCTCAAGCAGCACGACAACCCGGGCGTGACGATCTTCGACCAGGTCGTCCGGATCACCCCGGGCGACGTGGTGACGTTCCCCGTGCGCACGCTGGTCGGCCATCCCTTCCGCGACCTGGCCGCGGTGCCCGGAGTCCTCGGGCTCGTCCTGCTCGCCGTGCTCGTCATCGGCGCGGTGCTCGCCCGCGGCGGCGCGGCGCGTCATCCCACGCGCCCCGCGCTGCGCTCGGAGACCGTGCTCGTCGCGCTCCTCGCCCTGGCCACACCGGTCGGGCTGCTGCTCTACGCGCTGGCCGGCTCCGATCTCTTCGTCGTGCGCAGCCTGAGCGCCTCCGAGCCGGCCCTGACCGTCCTCGTCGCGCTCGGGATCTCCGCACTGCTCGCCGGGGCGCCGGGACGACTCGCCGCCCCGGCGCTGGCCGCCGGCGGCGTGGTCCTCGCCGTCCTGGCCGTGGTCGGCATCACGGGGGACAACCGCCGCCCCGCCTACGCGGCGGTGGCCCACGAGCTCGACCGCGACGCCGGCGCGGCGCCGGTCGTGGAGACGCCGATCGTGCTCGACGCCGACACGCGCCTGGGCCGTTCGGCCCTCGCCCTCTACGAGGAGCGCCCTCACCGCATCGTCCGCGCCGGCGCCGCCGCGGACGTCGCCGTCTGGCGCGCCGCGCGCCGGCGCGACCGGGCCGTCTACACCGTCCAGGCCATCCAGCCGGCGGTCACCCACGCGCTCGGCTTCGATCGCCTCCCGGCGGCGACGCGAGCCCGGCTGGAGCGTCTCGGCGGGCCCGACGGCCTCGCCGCGCCGCGCAGCTCCCGCCGGTTCACGGGGTTCTTCGCGCTCGTCGTGCGCCGCTGGCGCGGCGCGCTCGCGGGCCGGCTGACCGGATCGCGCGGCCAGGAGTCGATCGCCTGGTCGCTCGGCCGCGCCACGGTGACGCCCGGCGCCGCCCGCGGCGCGGTCGAGAGCGCCTCCCCGGCCCGCCGACCCTGCACGGGTCGGCGGCGGCCGGCACGCCGACCGGGCTCGTGGACTGGGTCCTGCTGTTCTCGGGCCGGCGGCTCGTCGCGGTCAGCGCCGGTGGGCTGCCGCATCCCGCGGTCTCCGGGGCCCGCGGCCTCGCGACGCGGTCGTCCGGGTTCACGCTCGTCCCCCTGGCGCCGGTGGCCGGCAAGCGTCTACGCGCGTTCGCGCAGGTCGGCGGCCGGGCCACCGAGCTCCGGATCCCCGCCGGCGTCCGCCGCGCGCTCGGCGCGCGCTAGGTCCCGCAGATCTCCGCCGGGCCTGGGCCCACGCGGACGCGCCAGGGCTGCGCCATGCCGTCCGGGGGGAAGCCGATCAGCGCCGTGCCACCGGGCTGCACGCGGGCGATCGCGTGCGCCGGGAACGTCTGGCGGAAGCGACGCACCCACACCGTGACCGGCTGGCGGGCGGCGCGGACGATCACGCCGGTCGAGGTGACCCGCACGTCGAGCTCCGTCGCCCGGGGATCCCCGGTGATCACCGACTGCGGACGCATGACCAGGCAGCCACCGCGGCGACGGGCCCGGACCTGGCTCGAGGCCTCGGGGAACGGCGGCGTCCGGCCCGGCTTGGCCGTGGGCGCCGCGCGCACGAGGAGCGGACGGGCCGAGAGCAGCTCGAGATCGGCGCGCGCGCCGGCCTGCGGCGACCCGGCGAGGTCACGGGCGCTCAGGGCCGGGCTGCCGTAGGCGTCCTCGGCCGCGAGGACGTCACCGGCGTCGACCTGCACGAGCGGGAAGCCGGGCAGCGCACCGACGGCCAGCGACGGGCGCACCGTGGCTCGGGCGATGTTGAGGCCGGTGATCGCGCCGCGGGTGCGGGTCGCCTCGGCGCGCAGGAAGCTCCCGCCGTTGCGGAAGCTCTGGACGTTGGACAGGCAGGCGAGGAAGACGGCGAGGCCGAGGATCGCGGCGGCGGTCCGCGACGGGCGCCAGCCCCGCGCCAGCTCGACGAACGCGAGCAGGAGCAGCACGGCCGCCGGGTAGAGGTAGCGGCTGGCAGCGGGCTGCGGCACGGCGCCGCGCTGGACGGCGGTCAGCGTCCAGAAGCCGACGAGCCCCACGAGCAGGGCGATCAGGCGGGTCTCGACGCGTCCGAGGCGACGGAGCCGCCAGATCATCGCGAGCACGACGATGACGAGCAGCGGCGCGCCCCAGGCCAGCGGCGCGGCCGCGACCCCGCGCCGCGCCGAGGCGGCGCTGACGCCGGCCAGGCCGGCCAGGGACCCGACCGTGCCCGCCGCGGCGGTGGCCACATAGGACGGGACGGTGAAGAGCACCCGCTTGGTGTCACCCGATTCGTAGCCGAGCCACCACAGCGCGTAGAGGACGAGCGGCACGCCGACGATCCACCAGCCGCGGCGGCCGCGCGGGCCGCGCAGGACGTCGACGATCGCGGCGAGCAGGAACGGCACGCCGATCCCGGCGCTGGAGATGGCGAGCAGGAGCAGCCCGCTGGCGAGGACGTCCCCGCCCCGCGTGCGGCGATCGAGCGCCATCAGCGCAAGCACCCCGGCGCCGATCGCGATCAGCCAGGCGACCTGGAAGGGCCACAGCACCTCCTGCCAGCCGGGGCCGAAGAACAGCAGCAGCGCGGCGGGCGCGAGCGCCAGCCAGGCGCCGACGCGCATCCGGGCGTAGGCGAAGACGAGCACGACGACGCCGATGTGCGCGGCGATGACCAGCGCGCGGTAGGGCCGGTAGTCGTCCAGCCCGACGGTGGCGAACAGCAGCCGGTAGAGGGCGATCGGCACGAGCGACAGGTGCTGGTTGTGCGGGTCGAGGAACGTCCCGACGTCGTTGCCGCGGCGCTGGCCGATCCACTCCCACTCGTCGAACCAGAACGTCGTGCCGCGCGTCTGGTAGGCGAAGAAGATCGCCGCGCCCAGGCACAGCACGGCGAGCACGAGCCAGGCCCCGCGGTCGCGCCGCAGACTCGCGCCGAGCGTCACGTCAACCGCCCCGCGGGCGCTGGTACCAGTACGCCGTCGACCCGTAGCCCGCCGGGACCACGTCCTGGGAGCCGTGCTCGATCTGGTAGCGCAGCGAGCGCCCGAAGGAGATCGGATCGGCGATGAAGAGACGGTAGGCGGTGCGGCAGTTCGCCAGGCAGCCCGCCTTGCGGATCTGCTCCACCGGCGAGCCGAAGAGCGGCAGCGTGTAGATGCGGTTGTACCAGTACCAGCCACCGCGGTAGACGTCCTCGGTCCCGGTCCCCTGGATCTGGGGCGTGCGGGCGCCGTCGACCCAGGCCCGGTCGTCGCCCTCGAGGTGGTAGGGCGGCTCCATCCCCCGCATGGTCTGGGTGATCCCCACGAGCGTGCCCGCCCCGCGGGTGTCGAGGAAGGTCCAGTCGCGCCCGCGGCGGGTCGCGGCGCGGTGGCCCACCGCGTGGAAGTAGCCGGCGGTCCCGTTCGGGCGCAGCGCCGACGTCCAGGCCGAGGAGCGCGCGGACTTCACCTGCAGGTCCCCGGCCGCGACCGACGTGTCCGACGCGTTGACGATGGCGAGCGTCGCACCCGAGCGGAAGGGCATCGGCCACCAGCTCGTCATCCAGCCGTGCAGGCCGGGATCCATGGCGAACATCAGGGCCCGCACACGGGCCGGCCCCAGCCCGGAGCCGAAGAACTCGCCCAGCGGGGCGTCCACGGTCCGCCGCCCGTCGAACCGGATCCGGAGCCGGGCGTGCTCGAGCGCGTCGCGCGCGGCCTGCGGCGGATCGGCGGCGCCGGTGACGCCGAAGCGCCGCAGGCGGATGCGCAGGCCGGTGAGCGACCCCGGGCCGGCAACGCGCGCGAGCACGCGGCTCGAGTGGCGCGGGACGTCGAAGGTCCGCCGCACGAAGCTCGTCCTGGCCGCCGGAGGCTTGGGATCGACCTGGCCGGCCCGTCGCATCACCCCGAGCGCGGTGGAGGCGCGGCGGCGCGAGAACGGCTGCAGGCCCCGGGTCGAGGCGGAACGTGCGGTAGACGACCTGCCAGTAGCCGGGGTTCTCGCCGACGACCACCCGCAGGTGGCGGCGGAACTGCATCGGGACGCCGACGGTGTAGCCGCCCGGCGTCTGCGCGTTGGCGGTCACGAGCGGCGTCAGCCACGGCGCGCCGACGTCACCGGCGACGACCGACTGCCAGCGACGGTCGAGCACGACCCGGCCGTCGATCTCGATGCGCAGGTTCCCCTTCGTGCGCAGGTCCCCGAGCGAGGGCCCTGGCGACCACACCGTCTCGAGCTCGCCCGGCCCGCGCACGTCCGCGAGCACGCAGCCGCGGCGGCCCGGAGCGCTTCAGGCACGACCACCGGCCGGTGAAGCCGTCGTCGTTGGCGCCCGTCCGGTCGTAGCTCGAGAGCTGGTGCGTCCGCACTCCCTGGCGCAGGAAGGGCAGGCGGTCGAGCCGCGTGAAGGAGTCGGCGCCCTGCGGGCCGCGGGCGCTCTCCGCGTCCGGAACGGCCGCGTGCGCGGGGCCGGACGGGACGGCCAGCGCGAGCAGGAAGGCCGCGAGCACCCACCAAGGTCGTGTGAAGATCCTCGCGGGCACGGGGATGGCGGAGTCTAGTCTGCGTGCCTGATGACGGCCGTCTCCGACATTGCTGCCGAACCGGCCGCTGACACCGAGCTCGAGGTCTCCCTCGACACCCCGCTGCCCTCCGAGCTCGCGCTCGGGACGGGCACCGCGCTCTTCCTCTGCGGCTGGTGCGCGCCGGACGGCGGGCCGCCGACGGACGTCACCTTCGTCGTCGACGGCGAGGAGCAGCCCGTCGCCGAGCACGGCGCGCCGCGGATCGACGTGATGCGGGCGTTGCACCCCGGGCTCGATCCGTTCGCCCCCGGCGACGCGGAGGACCTGCGCGGCTACCGCAGCGGCTTCTGGGGCGTCGTCCGCTTCGCGCCGCTGCCCGTCGGCCGCGAGCACGTCGTCGCGCTGCGGGCCACGCTCCCGGACGGCCGCCGCCTCGAGTCCGAGCTCGGCCGCATCGCCCCCGTCGCCCCGCCCGCGCCCCTCGAGGTCGCGGCCCCGGCGCCCGGCGAGGGTCCGCTCGTGGCCGTCGCGATGGCCACCTACGACCCGCCGCGCGAGCTGTTCGCCGCCCAGGTGGAGTCGATCCGCGCGCAGACCCACCGCAACTGGGTCTGCGTGATCTCCGACGACTGCTCGAGCCCCGACGGCCTGGCCGTCCTGCGGGAGGTCGTCGGCGACGACCCGCGGTTCGTCGTCTCGCGCTCGGAGCGCAACCTCGGCTTCTACCGCAACTTCGAGCGCGCGCTGTCGCTCGTGCCCGCCGGGGCGCAGTACGTCGCGATGGCCGACCAGGACGACGCCTGGCGCCCGGACAAGCTCGCGCGGCTGCTCGACGGGCTCGGGAAGGCCGAGCTCGTCTACTCGGACGCGCGGATCGTCAGCGCCGACGGCGAGCTGATCGCCGACACCTACTGGAGCCGCCGCCGCAACAACCACACGGACCTGCTCTCGCTGCTGTCGGCCAACTCGGTCACGGGCGCCGCCTCGCTGCTGCGCCGCGAGCTGCTCGACGCCGCGCTGCCCTTCCCCCCGGCCCAGTTCGCGCACTTCCACGATCACTGGATCGCGCTGTGCGCGCTGGCGCGTCGGCGACATCGCCTTCGTCGACGAGCCGCTCTACGACTACGTCCAGCACGGCCACGCCGAGCTCGGGCACGCCCGCGCCAACCGGATCGTGTCCCTGCGCAGCCGGCTGGGCTCGCTGCGCCGCGACCCGCGCGAGCGGATCCGCCTCTGGCGGATGATCTACTTCGTCGACGTCTGCCGGCTGCTGCAGGTCGCCACGGTGCTGCAGCTGCGCTGCGGCGAGCGCATGAGCCGCTCCAAGCGCCGGACGCTCGACCGCTTCCTGCGCACCGACCGCTCGCTGCCCGCGCTGGCCGGCCTCTTCGCCCGCGCCGTGCGCGAGCTCACCCGCCGGCGCCCGGAGACGCTCGGCGCCGAGCTCGTCCTCTTCTACGCCTTCCTGTGGCACCGCCTGCTCAAGGCGACGACGCGCGAGCGCCCGGTGCGCGGGCTGCGACTCGACGCGGTGCCGCCCCCGACGTTCGACCCCAAGCCCGGCCGCCACCTGCTCGACGCTCCCGCCACGCGGGACATGACCGCCAAGGTCGCGCCGCTCAAGCTCGCCCCGCGCGACGACGCCCCCGAGCGGGTCAACATCCTCATCCCGACGATCGACCTCGAGCACTTCTTCGGGGGCTACATCGGCAAGCTCAACCTCGCCCGGCGCCTGGCCGAGCGCGGGCTGCGGGTGCGCCTCGTGACCGTCGACCCGGTGGCCCCGCTGCCCACCGACTGGAAGCGGCAGCTCGAGGCCTACGAGGGCCTCGCGGGGGTCTTCGACCGCATCGAGGTCGCCTTCGGCCGCGAGTCGCAGGGCCTCGAGGTCAGCCGGACCGACCGCTTCGTGGCCACGACGTGGTGGACGGCCTACATCGCCCGCGACGCGCTCGCCGCGCTCGGGCGCGAGCGCTTCCTCTACCTGATCCAGGAGTACGAGCCCTTCACGTTCCCGATGGGCACCTACGCGGCGCTCGCGGCCGAGTCCTACCGCCTGCCGCACACGGCGCTGTTCTCCACCGAGCTGCTGCGCGGCTACTTCCGCCGCCACGGCATCGGCGTCTACGCCGACGGCGACGAGGCCGGCGACGCGCGCTCGGAGTCCTTCCAGAACGCGATCACCGCGGTCCCCTCCCCCACCGCGGACGAGCTCGCCGCCCGCACGACGCGCCGGCTGCTCTTCTACGCCCGGCCCGAGCCCCACGCCGCGCGCAACATGTTCGAGCTCGGGGTCATGGCGCTCAACCGCGCGCTGCGCGAGGGCGTCTTCGCCGGCGGCTGGGAGCTGCGGGGGATCGGAACGACGAGCGCGGGACGGCGCCTCGAGCTCGGCGACGGCGCCCACCTGACGCTGCTGCCCCGCTCCGAGCAGTCGGCCTACGCCACCGTCCTGCGCGAGCACGACGTCGGGCTCTCGCTCATGTACACGCCGCACCCGAGCCTCGTCCCGATCGAGATGGCCTCGGCCGGGCTGCTCACCGTGACGAACTCCTTCGAGAACAAGACGCGCCGACGCGATGGCGGCGATCTCCCCGAACATCGCCGCGCCGCCGCCGACCGTGGACGGCGTCGCCGCCGCGCTGCGGGACGCCGTCGCCGCGGTGGACGACGTCGAGCGCCGCGCGCGTGGCAGCCACGTGGCATGGAGCTCGGAGTGGAACGACTCCTTCGACGACGAGCTCGTCGACAAGATCGCCGCCTTCCTCGAGGCGTGAGCGCCCCGGCCCGAGCGCTGCGCGCCGCGCGGCGGGATCCGCGCGTCCGGCGCGCCGCCCGGCGTGGGCTGACGGGACACGGGACCCTCGGACGGTGTCCCGTGTGCGGGCACACCACGCTCTTCGTGGCGCTCGACTCCGGCCTGCGCGACTCCCTGGTCTGCCTGCGCTGCTGGTCGCTGCCGCGCCAGCGGGCGCTGATGACGGTCCTCGAGGACGTCGCGCCGGACTGGCGCTCGCGCCGAGTGCACGAGTTCGCCCCGAGCGGCCCGGCCTCGGAGCGGCTGCGCGAGGCCCCCGGGTACACCGCCTCGCAGTTCTGGCCCGACGTGCCTCCCGGACAGGAGCGCGGCGGCGTGCGCTGCGAGGACCTCGAGCGGCTCACCTTCGCCGACGCCAGCCTCGACCTCGTCGTCACCCAGGACGTGTTCGAGCACGTGCTCGACCCCGGCCGGGCGTTCGCGGAGATCGCGCGGGTCCTGCGGCCCGGCGGGGCGCATCTCTTCACCGTGCCGTGGGCGCCCTGGGAGCCGACGATCGTGCGGGCGCGCCGCGCGGCCGGCGGCGAGGTCGAGCATCGGCTCCCGGCCGACTTCCACGGCGGCCCGGTCGATCCCGACGGAGCCCTCGTGGCGACCGAGTGGGGGCGCGACCTGCCGGACTTCGTCCGCGAGCACGGGGGCCTCGTCGCGACGGTCCACGAGCCGCGCGACCGGCGGCGCGGGCTCGCCGGCTGGTTCCTCGAGGTCTTCGAGGCCCGCAAGGCCTGAGCGGGAACGTCGCCGCACGGTATGCGAACATGTGTTCGATGCCGGCGCCCGTCACGATCCTCCACGCGGACGCCGACGCGTTCTTCGCCTCGGTCGAGCAGCGCGACGACCCGGAGCTGCGCGGCAAGCCCGTGATCGTCGGCGGCGGCGTGGTGATGGCCGCGAGCTACGAGGCCCGCCGCCGCGGCGTCCGGAGCGCGATGGGCGGCGGGAAGGCGCGGCGGCTGTGCCCGGAGGCGATCGTCGTGCCGCCGCGCTTCGAGGCCTACGTGGCGGCGAGCAAGCAGCTCTTCGCCGTCTTCGACGACACCGCGCCGGTCGTCGAGGGCGGCGGGCTCGAGGAGGCCTTCCTCGACGTGCGCGGCCTGGAGCAGATCTCGGGTACCGCCGAGGAGATCGCCCGCGGGCTGCGGGCGCGGGTGCGCGAGGAGATCGACCTGCCGCTGAGCGTCGGCGTCGCCCGGACGAAGGTGCTGGCCAAGCTCGCCAGCCGCGCGGCCAAGCCCGACGGGCTCTGCGTCGTCGAGCCACCGCGCGAGCTCGACTTCCTGCTGCCGCTGCCGATCGACGCGCTCTGGGGCGTCGGGCCGGCGACGGCGCGGCGCCTGCGGGCGGCCGGCGTCGAGACCGTCGCCGACGCCGCCCGGCGCACGGAGGCCGAGCTGATGGCCGCGGCCGGCAAGCACGCCGGGCGCTTCGTCCACGCCGTCTCGCACAACCGCGACACCAAGCCGGTCGTCCGCACCCGGCGCCGGCGCTCGGTCGGCTCGCAGCGCGCGCTGGGCTCGAAGTCGCGCTCCGAGCGCGAGCACGAGGAGATCGCGATGGCGCTGGCCGAGCGCGTCACGCGCCGGATGCGGGCCAAGGGGCGCGTCGGGCGGACGGTCACGCTGCGGCTGCGCTTCGGCGACTACACGCGGGCCTCGCGCTCGCGCACGCTCGCGCAGCCGACGGCGGGAAGCGACGCGGTCACCGGCGTGGTCCGCCGCCTGCTGGCCGACGCCCGGCCCGAGATCGACCGGCGCGGTCTGACCCTGCTCGGGCTGACGCTCTCCAACCTCGACGGCGAGGACACGGGCCAGCTCGCTCTCCCCCTCGACGACGGGCGCCGCGAGCTCGAGGCCACGCTCGACCAGGTGTCCGAGCGCTTCGGCAAGGACAAGATGACCCGCGCGCGGCTGCTCGACCAGGATCGCGGCGTGCGCGGGTTCGCCGACCTCTGATCAGGCGGCGCCGACGCCGGCGAGGATCGACTCGGCGACCCAGTCGGCCGCCGCATCGGTCATGCGCGGGTGGCAGCCGACCCACAGTGCCGCCTCGGTCACGCGGTCGGCGCCGTCGAGCGGGCCGGAAATCCGGTGCTCGAGGCCGAGATAGGCGGGCTGGCGCACGAGATTCCCGCCGAGGACGAGCCGCGAGTCGATCCGGCGCTCGCCCAGGAAGACCTGGAGCGCGCGCCGGGCGGCCGCGTCGCCGTCGCGCAGCGCGAACGGGAAGCCGAACCACGACGGGTCGGCGCCGGGCAGCGAGCGCGGGAGCACGATGCGGTCGGCGGCGGGCTCGAGCGCGGCGCGCAGGCGGGCGAAGACCTCGCGGCGACGGGCGTGGAGCGCGTCGAGGCGGTCGAGCTGCGCGGTGCCGATCGCCGCCTGCAGGTCGGTGATCTTGAGGTTGTAGCCGAGGTGTGAGAAGACGTACTTGTGGTCGTAGCCCTCGGGGAGCTCTCCGAAGTGGCCGGAGAAGCGCCGGCCGCAGGCGTCGTTGACCCCGGGCGGGCACCAGCAGTCGCGGCCCCACTCGCGCAGCGCGGCGACGGCGGCGCCCCAGCGGGCGTCATCGGTCGCCACCGCCCCGCCCTCGCCGGTGGTCATGTGGTGGGCGGCGTAGAACGAGTAGGTCGAGGCGGCGCCGAACGTGCCGACGAGGCGGCCGCCGAGCGTCGAGCCGAGCGCGTCGCAGCAGTCCTCGATCAGCACGATCCCCCGCCCGGCGCAGGCAGCGGCGAGGCCGGCCGCGTCGTAGGGGTTGCCGAGGCAGTGGGCGGCCACGACCGCCCGGGTCCGGGGCCCGATGGCGGCGAGGAACGCGTCGAGGCTCGGGATTGAGCGTGTCGGGCTCGACGTCGACGTAGACCGGCACGAGGCCGTGCTGGTAGAGCGGCGTGACCGTCGTCGCGAAGCCGACGGCGGGCGTGAGCACCTCGTCGCCGGGCCGCAGCGGGTCCTCCACCCCGTCCGAGCACGCGG
Source organism: uncultured Solirubrobacterales bacterium (assembly GCA_963737395.1). Lineage (GTDB taxonomy): Bacteria > Actinomycetota > Thermoleophilia > Solirubrobacterales > Solirubrobacteraceae > JBBQAA01. The sequence continues at coordinate 170,991 of CAVTSQ010000014.1, forward strand.
CGGCGACGGCGAGCAGGTTGGCCTGCGAGCCCGAGCCGACCAGTGCGGCGCGCTCGCGCCCGACCGCCGCGGCGAAGCGCGCGCGGAAGACGGCGGCGTGGCGGCCCTCGGTCAGCCAGCCGTCGAGCGCCGCATCGGCGGCGGCCACGAGCTCGGGCGCCTCGACGACCCGCCCGGCCACGGAGACCGGCGTCTGGCCCGCGACGAACTCCGGCTCGGCCGCGCGCGCCGCGTCGGCGTAGGCGCGCACGGCCTCGAGGGCGGCGGCGCGCAGCGCATCGAGGTCGGACACCCGGCGAGCGTAATAGGCTCGGCGGCGATGCCTGCCGCCGTCGCCGTGCTGGCGGTGAAATGCCACATTCCGGTCCGGCACCGTCTAGGATCGCCCGCCCCGTGAGCCCGACTCCTCGAGATGAGCCTCGCCGCGCGAGCGCCTCCGTGCTCGTCCTGGTCGCGTTCATGGTCGCGGGCTTCGTGTTGCGGCTGGTGGCGATGCATCAGAGCCTGTTCGGCGACGAGCGCTACACGTACGCGATCGTCACCCAGAACGGGCTGCGCGGCGTCTGGCACCAGGTCTACACGACCTCGATCACCCCGCCGTTCCACTACGCGCTGGCCTGGGCCTCGGTCAAGCTCGGCGACCCCACCGTGCTCGTGCGCCTGCCCTCGCTGCTGCTCGGCACCGCGACGATCGGCCTGGTCTTCCTGCTCGCCCGCCGCATCGCCGGGCCCCGGGCGGGCCTCATCGCCGCCGCGCTGATGGCCTTCAGCCCCTTCGCGATCTTCTACGGCTCCGAAGCCCGCGCCTACGCCACCGCCGTCTTCCTCGTCGCCCTCTCCACCTAGGCCCTGCTGCGCGCGATGGACAAAGACAGCCAGCCGCGGCCTGGTGGGCCGTCTACTCCATCGCCGCCGCGCTGGCCATGTGGACCCACTACACCACCATCTTCGTCCTGCTGACCCAAGCCGCCTGGGCGCTCTGGACCCGACGCGACCACCTCCGCGCCCTGCTCATCGCCGACGCCGCCGCCGTCGTCCTCTTCCTGCCCTGGATCCCCGGCTACATCGAGCAGAGCCAGAACCCCGGCGTCGACTACTTCGACCAGGTCTTCGACTTCTCGCCGCCCCTCCTGCTCGAGTTCCCGTTGCGGACCCTGGTCGGCCACCCGTTCCGGGACCTCCCCCATGTGCCGGGCGTGATCGGGCTCGTCCTCATCCTCTGCGCCGTCGTGCTCGTCCTGCTCGCGGCCTGGCACCCCCCGGCGCTGCCGGGATGGGCGCGGGCGGGCGCACGCAGCGAAGCGGGTCTGGTCGTGCTGCTCGCCCTCGCCTGCCCGCTCGGCCTGCTGCTCTACAACGCCGTGGGGACCGACCTCTTCGTCGCGCGGAACTTCAGCGCCTCGGAACCCGGGCTGATGGTGACGCTCGGTCTGGTCGTCGCCTGGCTCTCGGCCGCCCGCTTCGGCGCGCTGGTCCTCGCCGTGGGATCCGTCGCGCTGGTCGCCGTCGCCGTCGGGGGCATCACGGGCGACAGCCGCCGGCCGCCCTACGTGGACGCGGCCCACTACCTCGATCGCCACGCGGGAGCCCGTCCCGTCGTCGAGACGCCCGTCCTGTTCGGACCCGACGCCCGGCTGCGGAGCTCCACGCTCTCCATGTACGCCCACCGCCCGCTCCACCTGTTCACCGCCGGACCGGGCGATTCGGCGGCGTGGCGGGCCGTGCAGGCCGGTCACACCGCCTATTCGGTCGACGTGGTCCAGCCCTCCCTGCTCAAGGACCTGGGGATCGAGCGCCTTCCGGCCGTGACCAAGACGCGCCTGCAGCGCCTCGGGGGTCCGGACGGACTCGAGGTCCGGCGCGCGAGCCGGCGCTTCGCGGGCTTCGATCCGGTGGTCGTGAGCCGCTACCGCGGCCGGCGGAGCGGACGCCTCGAGGGCGGACGGATCACGTGGTCACTGGGATCCGACGTCGCCGTGCGTCCCGCCGCCGCACGCGGCGCGGTCGAGTCGTTCACCGCGTCCCCGCGGCCGGCGCTGCGAGGGTGGGCCACCACCACGGACCGCCGCGGTCTCGTCGACTGGATCCTGCTGTTCTCGGGTTCCCACCTCGTGGCGGCGAGCGCCGGAGGGCTGCCCCATGCTCCGGCGCCGGGCGCCCGCGAGCTCGCCGCCGTCTCGGCCGGGTTCGCGCTCACGCCCCTCGCCCGGCCGTCACGCGGCGCCAGGGTCCGGGCCTTCGCTCTCATCGGGCGGCGAGCCACCGAGCTGCCGATCTCCCCGGCCGCCAGCATCGCCCTGCAAGGGCACTAGAAAGCTAGTCTGCGGCGATGCCGCCCGCCGTCTCCGTGGTCGTCCCGGTCCTCGACGAGCGCGACGCGCTGCCCGAGCTCCTCGACGAGATCGTCGCCGCCACCGAGGGCATCGAGGGCGGCGCGGAGATCGTCGTGGTCGACGACGGATCGACCGACGGCACCGATCGGGTGCTGATCCAGGAGACGCAGCGGATCCCCGGGCTCCGGGTCATCACCCTGCGCCGGAACTTCGGCAAGTCGGTGGCGCTGCGGATCGGCTGGACCCACACGACCGGGACCGCCGTGGTCACGATGGACGGCGACGGGCAGGACGACCCCGCCGAGATCCCCAAGCTGCTCGAGCGCCTGGCCGACGGCTACGACCTGGTCTCGGGCTGGAAGGTCGAGCGCCACGACCCGCTGGGCAAGCGCCTGCCCTCGAAGGCGTTCAACCGCGTCACGGCCAAGGTCTCCGGGGTTCCGTTGCACGACATGAACTGCGGGCTGAAGGCCTACGACGGCGACGCTGTGCGCAAGCTCGACCTCTACGGCGAGCAGCACCGCTTCATCCCCGTCCTCGGGCACCAGCGCGGCTGGCGCATCACCGAGCTGCCGGTCAACCACCGCCCCCGCGTGCACGGCCGCTCGAAGTTCGGGATCGAGCGCTACGCCCGCGGCCTGCTCGACCTGATGACGGTCGTCTTCCTCGGCCGCTACTCGCAGCGGCCGCTCCACCTCTTCGGCGGGGCGGGCCTCGCCTCGATCGCCCTCGGCGTGCTCGTGTGCGCCTACCTGACCGTGCTCAAGCTCGGCGGGACGTCGATCGGCGGGCGGCCCCTGCTGATCCTCGGCGTCCTGCTCATCGTCGTCGGCGTCCAGCTCATGACCCTCGGGCTCGTGGGCGAGATGATCGCCGCCACGCGGCAGGCGATCCGCGGGCCGCGCAGCAACGACGAGATGGTCGCCGCCGTGATCGAGCGGCCCGCCGGGGACCCGGTCGCCTCCGAGCCGCGCTAGACGCGGGCGACGACGAGCTGCCAGGGAAACAGCGAGCGCCAGCGCTCCACCTCGGCCTGGCCGGCCACGAGCCGCGTGAACCCTCGCCGTCCCCACGTCGAGACGTGGCCCGGCGTCGAGCCCAGTCGGGCGACGTACCGGCCGCGGGCCAGGTTGCCAAGCCGGAAGCCGGGCTCGTGGGGCACGGTCAGCACGAGCGCCCGCGACGCGACGCGGGCCAGCTCGGCGAGCCCCCGCTCGGGCTCCTCGAGGTGCTCCATGACCTCCGTGCAGATCACGACCTCGAAGGCGTCGTCCGCGAAGGGCAGCGAGTAGACGTCGCCCAGGGCGGCCTCGACGCCCGGGCTGCGGGCGCGCAGCGCGTCCAGCGCGTCGTCGCGGCCGTCGACGCCGGCCACCCGCGCGGCGGGGAACGCCTCGGCGATCCAGCCGGTGACGTGGCCCTCGCCGCAGCCCGCGTCGAGCACGCTCCCGGGGTCCAGCGCCCGGAGCTCCTCCATCAGGCCGCGCTGGAAGCGCTCCATGAGCCCGCCCTCGACGCGTCCCGGCCGCTCGTACTTGGCGGTGTTGTCGGTCTTCTGGTTGAGCGCGGACACGACGGGCGTCAGCGCCGGAAGGCGGCGGGCCGCAGGGCCCGGCGCAGCGGCCGGCGCGGCTCGGCGCGGACGGGCTCCTCGCCGCCGCGGGTCTCGAGCGCCGCGTCGACCTCCCGCCGCAGCTCGCGGGCGAACGTCGCCTTGGAGTAGCGGTCGGCGTTGCGGACGCACGCCATCGGGTCGACCGCATCGTGGTCGAAGCCGGCGACCGCCGCCGCGAGCACGTCCGCGTCCGCCTCGGCGAAGAACACCCCGGTCTCGCCGTCGATCAGCGTCTCGCGCACGCCGCCCCGGTCGAGGGCGATCACGGGCCGGCCGGCGGCCTGCGCCTCGATCGCCGCGATGCCGAACTCCTCGGTCGCGGTCACGACGAGGGCGCGGGAGCGGGCGAGCAGCGACGCGACGCGCTGGTCGTCGACGCGTCCCTCGAAGCGGATCGTCGGCCCGGCGATGCGGCGCAGGCTGCGCATCGCCGGCCCGTCGCCGACGACGACGAGCGGGAGGCCGAGCCGGTTGAAGGCGTGGATCGCGACGTCGATCCGCTTGTGGGGCATGAGCTCGGCCAGGACGACGTGGTAGTCCCCGCGCTCCTCGGCCGGCACGGGCTTGAAGCGGGCGGTGTCGACCGGCGGGTAGACGACGTTGGAGTGCCGGCCCCAGTAGCGCTCGATCCGGCGCCGGGTGGTGTCGGAGTTCGCCACGTAGCGGTCGACGTGCTGGGCGGCCAGGCGATCCCACTGGCGCCAGCGCGAGAGCAGCACCCGCAGGCCCGCCCGCATGACCGCGCCACGCGCCGAGAGCGTCGCCTCGCGCTCGTTCCAGGCGTAGCGGAAGGGGTTGTGGCAGTAGCAGACGTGCGTGGTGCCCTCGTCGACGAGCACGCCGTGGGCCCAGGCGCTCGAGGAGGAGACGACGAGGTCGTAGCTCGAGAGGTCCAGCGACTCGATCGCGTACGGGTAGAGGGGCAGCAGCACGCGGAAGGAGCGCGAGGTCGGGTGCAGCCGCTGCAGGAACGTGGCCCGGACGTTGCGGTCCCGGAAGCGGCCCTCGGTACCGCGCTCGTCGTACACCGCGGTGTAGACGTCGGCGTCGGGCCAGATCTCGCACATGGTCGAGAACACCCGCTCCGCCCCGCGGACGTCGAGCAGGAAGTCATGGATCAGCGCGACCTTCATAGCGGCCAAGAGTAACTGGGCGACCTGTGAGGATGGCGCCGATTTCGGCATCGACGCCGCGCGCCGTCGCGTCCCAGGTGAAGGCCGCCGCCCTGCGCAAGCCGAGCGCCCGCAGCTCCGGAGCGCGCTCGAGCGCGGTCTCGACGGCCTCGGCCAGCGCCCGCTGGTCGCCGGGATCGGCCAGGACCGCCGCCCCTCCGCAGGTCTCGGGCAGGGCCGTGGCCGCGGCGGCCGCGACCGGCACGCCGGCCGCCATCGCCTCGACCACCGGCAGGCCGAACCCCTCGTAGACCGAGGGCAGCACGAAGGCCTCCGCGCCGGCGTAGAGCCCGGGCAGCAGCGCCTCGTCGACCCGCCCGACGGCGCGGACCCCGGCGACCTCCGGCTCGTTCTGGAACTGCGGGCGGTCGCCGCCGGCGGCGACGAGGTCGATGCCCCGCTCCCCGAGGCGGCGGGCGCGTCTCGGCCAGGGCGGCGAGGTTCTTGCGCGCCGTGCGGCTGGCGACCGTGAGCACGTACGGGCGCTCGAGCCCGAGCGCGGCGCGCGCCGGCGCCGGGTCGGCGTCGGGCCGGAACTCCTCGCGGACGCCGCCGGCGACGACGGCCGCGTCGACGCCGAGCAGGTCGCGCAGCTCGAGGCGCGAGAACTCCGAGACGGTGATCACGGCCCGCGCGCGCCGGGCCAGGCGCGGGAGCAGGGCCCGCTGCCACGCGACGTAGGGCGGCGCGTACCACTCGGGATGGCGGAGCGCCGCGACGTCGTGGATGACGATCACGTTGTTCGCGTAGGCCAGCGGGGCGAGGTTGGCCGGGCCGAGCAGGAGCTCGGCGCCGGCGCGCACGGCACGGGCGGGAAGCACGAGCTGCTCCCACGCGTGGCCCGCGCGGTGGACCAGGCGCGGCCGCGGCGCCCAGACCTCGTAGCGATCGGGCCGCAGGACCGGGAGGCGGCCCGCGAGCTCGCGAGCCCAGCGCTCGACTCCGCCGAGCTCGGGCCGCGCCGCGGCCCGAGCGTTGACGAGCACCGGAGGCACTGTGGCATCCTCCCACGTCCGTTGTCCGTCCTCTTCGTCTCGTACTCGGGCGTGCGCGGCGGGGGCGAGCAGCTTCTGCTCGACGCCCTCGCCGGCGCCGGCGACCGTGCGCTCCTGGCCTGCCCCGACGGCCCGCTGGCCCAGGACGCCCGCGCGGCCGGGCTCCCGGTGCTCCTGCTGCCCGAGCGCGACCTGCACGCCCGCCGCTCGCCGCTGGCCGCCCTCGGCCGCCTCGTGGCGCACTCGCGCGAGATCGCGCGGATCTCGCGGTCGCTCGATCCCGCCGCCGTGGTGGGCTGGAGCGACCGCTCGGCGCTCGCCCTCGCCCTCGCCGGGCCGCGGAGCGAGCGCATCCACATGCACAACGACCTGCCGACGAGCGCGCGGCCTGACGCGCGTCCTGCGCCTGGCCGCCCGCCGCGCCGGGCGCGTGGTGACCTCGTCGGCCACGCTCGCGGCCGCGATCGGGGTCGAGGCGACGGTGATCCATCCCGGCGTCGACATCGAGGCGTTCGCGCCGGCCGCCGCGCTGCCGTCCGGGCCGCCGACGCTGCTCGTGCTCGGCGCGATCGTCCCCTGGAAGGGCACGGACGTCGCGCTCGAAGCCGCTGCCCGCCTGCCCGGCGTCCGGCTCGTGGTGGCCGGCGAGCCGCTCGGCGACGACGGCCGCGCGCTCGCCGAGCGGGTCCGGGCCCGCGCCGAAGAGCCCGACCTCCGCGGCCGGGTCGAGTTCACCGGCGGCCTGGTCGATCCCCGTCCGGCCCTCCACGGGGCGCACGCGCTGCTGCATCCCGCCGAGCGCGAGTCCTTCGGCATCGCCGTGGCCGAGGCGATGGCCTGCGGCCTGCCCGTCGCCGTCGCCGAAGCGGGCGCGCTGCCCGAGCTGACCGATCCCTCGTGCGCCGTGACGTTCGCGCCCGGCGACGTCGAGGGCGCCGCGCGCGCGGCCCGCGAGGTGCTCGGGCGCCCCGAGCTCGGCGCCGCGGGCCGCGAGCGGATCGAGCGCCACTTCACCGTGAAGCGCACGCGCGAGGCCTGGAGCCACCTGGTGGGGCCGGGGGGACAGGCGACCTCAGCTCACTCCGAGGGCCGCGGGATCGCGCTGGTCACCGTGGCCCACGACTCGGCCCCCGAGCTCGAGCGACTGCTCGCCTCGGTCGCCCGCCACCTGCCCGGCGCCCGGGTCGTGGTGGCCGACGCCGGCTCGCACGACGACTCGGCCGACGTGGCCCGCGCGGCCGGAGCGACCGTCGTCGATCCCGGCGGCAACGTCGGCTTCGGGGCGGCCAACAACGCCGCGCTGGCCGGCGTCGACGAGCCGGTGACGATCCTGCTCAACCCCGACACCGAGCTCGTCGACGGCTCGCTCGCCGCGCTGGCCCGGGCCGCGGCCGAGCGCGACGACCGCATCCTCGCCCCGCTGCTGCTGCGCCCCGACGGCCGCCGCGAGGCCTCCGTCCACCCCGCGCCGCTGTCCCCCGGCGCGCTGGCCCTCGCCCTCGCCCCGCCCGGCGCCCTGCCCCATCCGCTGCGCGTGCTCGTCGAGCCCGCGCAGGCCCGCCGGCCGCGGCGCGTCGGCTGGGCGGTCGGCGCCGCGCTGGCCGCGCCCACGGCGACGCTGCGGGCGCTCGGCCCGTTCGATCCCGAGCTCTTCCTCTACGCCGAGGACCTCGACCTCGGGCTGCGCGCCCGCCAGGCCGGCGTCGAGACGTGGCTGTGGCCGCACGCCCGCGTGATCCACCACGCCGGCCACGCGGCGGCGCGCGCCTTCGGCGGCGAGCCGGTCAACCGCCTGGTCGCGACCCGGCAGGCCGTCGTCGCCCGCCACCGCGGCGAGCGCGCGGCCCGCATCGACACCGCCGTGGTCGCGCTGACACACGCCACGCGGTACGGGGTCAAGCGCGCGCTCGGGCGCGACGCCGAGCGCGAGGCCGCCTACGTCAAGGCCGCCACGGCATGAGCGCCGAGGCGCACAAGCAGGCCGAGATCGCCTCGCGCACCGAGGCCTTCATGGCCGGCGAGGCGAGCAAGCCGTTCGGCTGGGACCCAGACCTGTGGACGAAGTGGGCGACGATCGAGTGGGTGCTCGAGCGCCTGGCGATCCCCCGCGACGCGCGGGTCCTCGACGTCGGCGCCGGGTCGGGCTGGACCTCGCTGTTCCTCGCCGAGGGCGGCCGCTCGGTCTGCGCCGTCGACCTCGTGCCCGCCAACGTCGAGCTGATCGCGCAACGGGCGGCCCGCTGGGACCTCACGCTCGACGCCCGCGTGGCCGACATGGACGCGCTCGACCTCGGCGAGTCCTTCGACCTCGCGCTCGTCTTCGACGCCCTGCACCACTCCACGCACCAGGCCGACGTCGTGGCCGGCGTGGCCCGCCACCTGCGCCCCGGCGGCTGGGCGCTGTTCGGCGAGCCCTCGTGGCTGCACGACGTCTCGCCCCACGCGCGCTCGGTCGAGCGCGACCTCGGCTGGAAGGAGCGCGGCGTCCGCGTGCGCGAGCTCAAGCGCGACCTGGCCGCCGCCGGGCTGGTCGAGCCGCGCCGCTTCTTCCAGGGCACGCGGCCCTACGAGGGCCGCGGCCGCGGCTTCTCCTGGCAGCTCGTCCGCCTCGTCGCCGCCAACGCCTGGGTCGCGCCGCAGGCGCAGGTCTGGCTGGCGGCCCGCCGGCCGGGCTAGAACAGCCCGAGCTGGTCGACCGGGTCGGGCTCGACGATCGGCGCCGGATCGGGCGCCCGCGCCGCGGGCTCGGCCGGCGCGACGATCTCGGGCTCGGGCTCCTCGACCGCCGCCTCGGGCTCAGGCTCGGGCGCGGGCTCGGGCTGCGCCGGCGCCTCGAGCGCCAGCAGGCCGGGCAGCCGGGCGAAGTCCTCGCGCAGGGTGTCGAGCATCCGCGGCGTGTAGAGCGCGGCCGCCGGGTGCAGCAGCGGGTAGAGGCGCACCGTCCGCGACCCCGAGCACCGTCCGCTCCTCGGGGCGCCCGTGCAGGCGCGTGATCCCCGTCGGATCGGCTCGCAGCAGCTTCGTGGCGAAGTTCCCCAGGGTGCAGATGACCTTCGGCTCGATCAGCCGGACCTGCTCGGCCAGGTAGTCCGAGCAGTTCTCGATCTCGACCGGCGCGGGGTCGCGGTTGTCCGGGCAGGCCGGCATTTGAGGACGTTGGCGATGAACACGTCGCCGCGCTCGAGCCCGATCTCGTCGAGCAGCGTGTCGAGCAGCCGCCCCGCCTGGCCGACGAAGGGCAGGCCGAGCCGGTCCTCGTTGGCCCCCGGCGCCTCCCCGATGAACATCAGGTCGGCGTCGGCGTTGCCCGCCCCGAACACCACGTGGGTGCGGCCGGCCGCGAGCTGCGGGCAGCGCGTGCAGGACTTCGCCGTCTCCCAGACGGGCTTGAGCTCCTCCCGGCGCGCCGTTGCCGTGCTCATCGTCAGCCAGGCTAACCCGGCCCGAGGATGCGTTATGTCGCCCTCTTTGTGACTTCTCGCACGGTGCGGGGTATTGGGTGATCGTCGGGGAGCCCTAAACTCCCGATGAGAGGCCGTCAACCCCGCGAGGTGACGGACCTGCCGGACCGCAGCACCCGCCGATCGACCAGCAGCCGGTATCTCCCATGAGGGAACTGGACCGCGAAATCTCCCCCCTTCCTGCCTGCCCGCGTAGCGCCATCGTCGGCGCCGGACGCGTCGGCTCCATGCTCGCCCGCCGCCTCGCCGAGGCCGGCCATCGCGTGAGCGGCCCGCTCGGCCGCGGGGCCGCGCCCGGGGATGCCGACGTCGTCCTGCTCGCCGTGCCCGACGGCCAGATCGAGGCCGCCGCCCGGCTCGTCCCGCCCGGCCCGCTCGTCGGCCACCTCTCGGGCGCCACCGGCCTCGACGCCCTCGCCGGCCACGAGGGCTTCGGCCTGCATCCGCTGATGACGATCCCCGGCCCCGACGCCGTCCTGGACGGCGCCGGCGCGGCGATCGCCGGGACCACGCCGCGGGCGCTGGCCGCCGCCGGGCGGATCGCCGCCGACCTCGGCCTGCGGCCGTTCACCGTGGCCGACGAGGATCGCGCCGCCTACCACGCCGCGGCCTCGCTGGCCTCGAACTTCCTGATCGCGCTCGAGGAGGCCGCCGCCGAGCTCGGCGCCACCGCCGGCGTCGACCGCGCCGCCCTGGCGCCGCTCGTGCGCGCCACCGTCGAGAACTGGGCCGCCGACGGCCCCGCCGCGCTGACCGGCCCGATCGCCCGCGGCGACGAGGCCACGGTGGCCCGCCAGCGCGACGCCGTCGCCGAGCGCGCGCCGGAGCTGCTCCCGCTCTGGGACGTGCTGGCCGAGCGCACCCGCGAGGTCGCGCGATGATCGTCGTCCACACCGTCGTCGAGCTGCGCGCCGCCGTGGCCCAGGCCCGCCGCGAGGGCCAGACCGTCGGCCTCGTGCCGACGATGGGCGCGCTGCACGCCGGGCACACCGCGCTGCTGCGCCGGGCGCGCCGACGAGCACGACGTCGTCGTCATGTCGCTGTTCGTCAACCCCGCGCAGTTCGACGAGGCCGCCGACCTCGAGGCCTACCCCCGCACCGGCGAGGCGCGACGTCGCTGCTCGCGAGCTCCGAGGGCGTCGACGTCCTCTTCGCGCCCGACCCCGACGAGGTCTACCCGCCGGCTTCGCGACCACGGTCTCGGTCGGCGGGCTGACCGAGGTGCTCGAGGGCGAGCAGCGCGGCGCGCGCACTTCGACGGCGTCGCCACCGTCGTGCTCAAGCTCCTGAACATGGCCGCGCCCGACGCGGCCTACTTCGGGCAGAAGGACGCCCAGCAGGCCGTCGTGATCGCGCCGCATGGTGCGCGACCTCGACGTCCCCGTGCGCGATCGAGGTCGTCCCCACCGTGCGCGAGGACGACGGCCTCGCGCTGTCCTCGCGCAACGTCCACCTCGACGGCCGCCGACCGCGAGCGCGCCGTCGCGCTGTCCCGCGCCCTGCGCGCGGCCGAGCAGTGCGTCGCCGCCGGCGAGCGCGACGCGGCCACCGTCACCAGCCGCGCGCTGGCGGCGATGCACGCCTTCGACGTCGAGCCCGAGTACCTCGCGCTCGTCGATCCGGAGACCCTGGCGCCGGTCGCCGCATCGACGAGGAGGCCCTCCTCGCCGTCGCCGCCCGCGTCGGCGCCACCCGACTGATCGACAACACGCTGCTCCATGCCGACGGGAGGTCGGACTAGATGCAGCGCACGATGCTGAAGTCCAAGATCCACCGCGCCACGGTGACCGGCTCCGACCTGCACTACGTCGGCTCGATCACCATCGATCCCGACCTGCTCGAGGCGGCCGACATCCTCGCCCACGAGCAGGTGGCCGTCGTCGACGTCGACAACGGCGCGCGCTTCGAGACCTACACGATCCCCGGCGAGCGCGGCTCGGGCACGGTGCAGGTCAACGGCGCCGCCGCCCGCCTCGTGCACACCGGCGACACGGTCATCGTCATCTCCTACGCCGAGTACGACGAGGCCGAGCTCACCGACTACGACCCCGCGTCGTGCACGTGGACGCGCGCAACCAGATCATCGACCGTCGACGCCGAAGTCGACGATCCTGCTCACGGAGGTGCGATAGCCATGTCCGCCGTCCCCAACGTCACCGTCTCCCGCGACACCGGCCGCCTGCCGGTGACGCTCCCCGCGCTGGCCGAGAAGAAGCGCCTCGGCGAGCCGATCGTGATGGTCACCGCCTACGACTACCCCTCGGCCCAGGTGGCCGAGGCGGCCGGCGTCGACATGGTCCTGGTCGGCGACTCCGGCGCGATGACCGTGCTCGGCTACGACTCGACCGTGCCGGTCTCGGTCGACGAGATGCTGATGCTCGCCTCGGCCGCGCGCCGCGGGCTGCGCGACGCCGTTCCTGGTCGCCGACCTGCCGTTCGGCTCCTACGAGGCGTCCGACGAGCAGGCCGTGGCCACCGCGCAGCGGTTCGTCAAGGAGGCGCGGCTGCGACGCCGTCAAGCTCGAGGGCGGCGGCACGATCGGTCGCAGCGCGCCCGGGCGATCGTCGAGGCCGGGATCCCGGTCATGGGCCACGTCGGCCTGACCCCGCAGACCGCCACCGCGCTCGGCGGCTACCGGGCCCAGGGCCGCACCGGCCGAGCGGGCGCTGTCGGTCGCCCGCGACGCGCTCGCGCTGCAGGAGGCCGGCTGCTTCTCGATCGTCTTCGAGGCGATCCCCGCCGCCGTGGTCACCGGCGCTCATGCCGCGCATGGAGATCCCGGTGATCGGGATCGGCGCCGGCGCCGGCGACCGACGGCCAGGTGCTGGTGTTCCACGACCTGCTCGGGATCTACGACGGGCATCGGCCCGCGGTTCGCCAAGCGCTACGCCGAGCTCAAGGCCGAGATGGTCGCCGGCGTCGCCGCCTACGCCGACGAGGTGCGCGCGGGCACCTTCCCGGGGCCGGAGCACGTCTACTCGATCGATCCCGACGGAGCTCGAGGCTTTCGTCGCGATGTGAGGAAGTTGACGCCCCGCCTATAGTGCCGCGCCGTGGCGCGGCTGTCGAGCGATCTTCGCGCCGAGCGAGCGGGAGTTCTTCGACCTCTTCGAGGAGGTCGGCCACGAACCTCGTCCGCGCGCGTCGGACCTGCTCGACCAGATGCTCCGGAACTACCCGGAATCCCGCGACCTGCGCGCGGGACATCCTGATCTGCGAGCAGGAGGGCGACCGGATCACCCACGATATCATCCAGCGGATGAACGAGACGTTCGTCACGCCGATCGACCGCGAGGACATCACTCGCGCTGGCCTCGGGCGCTCGACGACGTCGTCGACTTGACCGAGGAGGTCGCCGATCTGCTCGGGCTGTACAAGATCGAGGCGCCGATGGAGCAGTCCCAGCGGCTGGCCCACATGCTGCTCGAGGCGTCGCGGCAGATCGAGCGGCATGGCGCCGAAGCTCCGCAACTTCGGCGACATCTCGGCGGAGTTCGATGGAGGTCAACCGGCTCGAGAACGACGGTGACCGCATGGCCCGCGAGGCCGTCGCCGCGCTGTTCGACGACGGGATCGACCCGATGGTCGTGATGCGCTGGAAGGACATCTTCGACCGGCTCGAGGACGCGATCGACGCGACCGAGACCGCGGCGAACGTCCTCGCAGGGCATCATCATCAAGAACCGCTGACGGGCGGCCCGTGCAGCAGCGACATCATCCTCGTCATCGTCATCGGGACGGCGCTGGCCTTCGACTTCACCAACGGGTTCCACGACACGGCGAACGTCGTGGCCACGGCGATCTCCACCCGGGCCGTGCCCCCGCGCACGGCCGTCGCGCCGCCGCGCTGCTGAACTTCGCCGGCGCCTTCCTCTCGCTCGAGGTCGCCGCCGTCGTGGCCAAGGG
>CAVTSQ010000015.1:0-209207 GCA_963737395.1 uncultured Solirubrobacterales bacterium
CCTCGACGAGCTTCGGCTTCGGCCCGAGGTGACCGGGTCGAGCACGTGTGACCTCGAGGCCGCGCTGCGGCGCAGCAGGGCCGCGAGCAGCCCGATCGGGCCGGCGCCGGTGACGAGCGCCCGCTCGGGCGCCGCAGGTGGCGGCCGCGACCGCGTCGATGCGCTCCCACGCCTTGGCGAGGATGCTCGCCGGCTCCATGAGCACGCCGAAGCGGCCGAGCGCCTGGTCGACCTTGACCGCGAAGTCGGGCTCGATGCGCCAGCGCTCGGAGCCGTAGCCGTGGCGGGACTTGATCCCGCGCTCGGTGTACTGCCGTTGCGGCAGAGGTCCCAGCCCCGCCGCGCAGCACGGGCACGGGACGGGGTCGGGCCGGCGCACGATGCCGACGACGAGGTCGCCGGCGGCGAGGCCGCGCCGCCGGGCGCCTCGCGCACGCGCCGAAGGACTCGTGGCCGAGGATCAGCCGCTCGCGCCCTGGGGCGCCCAGCCGTAGTCGCCGCGGACGATCTCCTCGTCCGTGCCGCAGATCCCAGCGCGACGCCGTCGACGAGGATCGCGCCCTCGTCCTCGGCGGGCTCGGGCATGTCCTCGAGCGCGCGGAGTCCTGCTGGCCGGGGCCGATCGTGATCGCCATCAGCGGCGTTCCCTCCGTCGCGCGGGCGCGGCGCTCGGCGGGCGCACGCATGCGCCGTCGAGGCTCAACGCGGAGTTGACGAGGCCGACGTGCGAGAAGGCCTGTGGGAAGTTGCCGACCAGGCGGCCCGGCCTTCGGGTCGTACTCCTCGGCCAGCAGGCCGAGGTCGTTGCGCGAGATCGAGCAGCCGGTCGAACAGCGCGCGCGCCTCGTCGCGCGCGGCCGATCAGGGCGAGGCCGTCGACCAGCCAGAAGGAGCAGGGCAGGAACGCGCCCTCGCCGGGCGGCAGGCCGTCCCGAGTCCGTCGCTCCGTGTCGTAGCGCAGGACGAAGCCGTCGTGCACGAGCTCGCGCTGGATCGCGCTCGACCGTGCCGATGACGCGCGGGTCGTCGGTCGGCAGGAAGCCGACGCGCGGGATCAGGAGCAGCGCGGCGTCGAGCTCGGGCCGGTCCGTAGGACTGGGTGAACGATGCCGCTTCCCGGTGTCGAAGCCGCGCTCGCAGACCTCCTCGTGGATGGCCTTGCGCGCCGCGCGCCAGCGCTCGAGCGGGCCCTCGAAGCCGGTGCGCTCGACCGACTGCACGGCGCGGTCGAAGGCGACCCAGGCCATCACCTTCGAGTGGGTGAAGTGACGCCGGCCGCCGCGGACCTCCCAGATCCCCTCGTCGGGCTCCTGCCAGTTGCCCTCGAGGAACTCGAGCAGGGCGAGCTGGATGTCCCAGGCGTGGTGGTCGGCCTCGAGCCCGCGGCGTGCGCGAGTGGTGCAGCGTGTCCATGATCTCGCCGTAGACGTCGAGCTGGAACTGCTCGGAGGCCGCGTTGCCGATCCGCACGGGCGCGGCGCCCTGGTAGCCCGGCAGCCAGTCGACCTCGTACTCGGAGAGGCGCCGCTCGCCGGCCGGCGCCGTACATGATCTGCATGTGGGCCGGCTCGCCGGCCACCGCGCGCAGCAGCCAGTCGCGCCACTCGCCGGCCTCCTGCGTGTAGCCCGCCTCGAGCAGCGAGACGCAGCGTGAGCGTGGCGTCGCGCACCCAGCAGTAGCGGTAGTCCCAGTTGCGCACGCCGCCGAGCTGCTCGGGCAGCGAGGTCGTGGGCGCGGCGACGATCCCGCCCGTCGGCGCGTAGGTCAGCGCCTTGAGCGTCACGAGCGAGCGGATGACCGCGTCGCGGTCGGGCCCGGAGACCGAGCCGCGCCGGCACCACTCGTCCCAGAAGCGCTCGGTCTCGTCGAGCGCGATCACGGGGTCGGTCGTCTCGGGCTCGGCCCGGTAGGAGTCGCACCACGTCAGCACGAAGGGCACGCGGTCGCCGGGCACCGCCGACCACTCGGCCACGGTCGAGAGCCCCTCGCCGCGGTGGTCGATCGGCGTGTCGAAGTACAGGGCGTCGGGGCCCGCGACCCCGATCAGGCGGCCGTCGATCCGGCGCACCCAGGGGACGATCCCGCCGAAGTCGAAGCGCATCACGAGCTCGGAGCGCATCGGCACGCGGCCGTCGATCCCCTCGATCAGCCGCACGACGTTGGGCAGCCCGTCGCGAGGCGGCATGAAGTCGAGCACCCGGACGCTGCCCTCGCGCGTGGTCCACGTCGTCTCGAGCACGAGCGACTGGTCGACGTAGCGGCGGGCGGCGCGCGCCTGCGGGTCGGCCGGCCGCACGAGCCAGCGGCCGTGCTCGGGACCGCCGAGCAGCGCGGCGAAGCAGGCGCCCGAGTCGAAGCGCGGCAGGCACAGCCAGTCCATCGAGCCGTCGCGCCCGACCAGCCCGGCCGTCTGCATGTCGCCGATCAGCGCGTAGTCCTCGATCGGCAGGGGCACGACGGGGGACTATGAACGAGCGTGGTGAAATGAGCGTCGTGACCGAACTGCGCGACATCTCCCGCACGATCCACGAGGGGATGGAGACGTTCCCGGACGATCCGGGCGTGCACATCTCGCTGGCCAAGGCGATCTCCCGGGGCGATCCGGCCAACGTGACCCGGCTCGACGTCGGCGCGCACACCGGCACGCACGCCGACGCCCCGATCCACTTCCGCGACGGCGTGCCCGGCGCCGACGAGCTGCCGCTCGACGCCTTCCTCGGGCCGGCCTGGGTGGCCCGGCTCGATCCGGACGCCGTCGCACGAGATCGCGCTGACCGAGCTCGAGGCGGCGGGCGTGCCGTCGCGCGTCGAGCGCCTGCTGCTCGCCGCCGGCGGGCGGAAGGTCTCGCCCGAGGCCGCGGCCGAGCTCGTGCTCGGCGACCTGCGGCTGATCGGCCTCGACGGCCTGTCGATCGGCGGCCCGGAGACCCACCACACGCTGCTCGACGCCGGGGTGGTCCCGCTCGAGGGCCTCGAGCTCGAGGGGATCGAGCCGGGCGAGTGGGAGCTGATCGCGCTGCCGCTGAAGATCCGCGGCTGCGACGGCGCGCTGACCCGGGCGCTCCTGCGGCGCTAGCGCGGGTTGCCGCCGCAGGTGCCCCACAGCCCGCGGCCCTGCTCGCGCGCGGCGCGGGCCAGGCGGCCGAACTCGTCGGCGTGGGCGACGTCGGGCGGGATCGTCAGCTGCGAGGCGTAGCCCCGGCGCACGAGCTCGGCGTTGACGAACGTCGGGCCGTCGTAGAGGTAGACCAGCGCGCGGCCGTAGCGGTCGCGCGGCTCGGCGTCGGCGTGCCAGCTGACCGCCGTGCCGGCGGGCAGCAGGTGCTTGGTGAAGGCCGAGGCCTGCTCGCCGAAGCACTCGCGGTGGAAGAAGACCTCGGGCGTGTCGACGCCGATCAGCCGCACGCGGCCGAGCTTCGTGAGGCGGACGGTGTCGCCGTCGACGACGCGGTCGATCGTGTCGCGCCCGCTCGCGTTCGGCGCGAGGCCCGCGTCGGAGGTGCCCGAGCCGGAGCCGGAGCCGCCGCTCCCGCTCGAGCCCCCGAAGGCCACGGCCCCGGCGCCGGCGGCCAGGGCGGCGACGATCAGGTAGGAGATCATGCGCGTCATCGTCGGGCCGACGCTAGAACGCGACACGGTCGGCGTGCACGACCGCGTGCAGAACGGCGCTGAATAGGCTCAGAGGCATGAGCAAGTGGACCGCTTCCGACCTGCCCACCCTCGACGGCCGCACCTTCGTCGTGACGGGCGCGAACTCCGGCCTCGGCCTCGTGACCGCCCGCGAGCTCGGCCGCGCCGGCGCGCGCGTCGTGCTCGCCGTGCGCGACACCGCGCGCGGCGAGGAGGCGGCGCGCAGCATCACGGGAACCGCCGAGGTGCGTGAGCTCGACCTCGCCTCGCTCGAGTCTCATCCGCGCCTTCGCCGACGCCTGGGACGGGCCGATCGACGTGCTGATCAACAACGCCGGCGTGATGGCCGTGCCCCAGGCGCAGACCGCCGACGGCTTCGAGCTGCAGTTCGGCACCAACCACCTCGGCCACTTCGCGCTGACCAACCTGCTGCTCGACCGCATCGGCGACCGCGTCGTGACGCTGTCCTCGGGCGCGCACCGGATCGGCAAGATCGATCTCGACGACCTCAACTGGGAGCGCAAGGGCTACAAGCGCTGGCCCGCCTACGGGCAGACCAAGCTCGCCAACCTGCTCTTCACGCTCGAGCTCCAGCGCCGCCTCGAGGAGGCCGGCTCCCCGCTGCGCGCGGTGGCCGCCCATCCCGGCTACGCGGCGACGAACCTGCAGAGCCACACCGGCAACGCCCTCCAGAACACGCTGATGGTCGTCGGCAACAAGGTGCTCGCGCAGTCCGACGAGATGGGCGCGCTGCCCACGCTCTACGCCGCCACGCAGGACATCCCCGGCGGGAGCTTCGTCGGCCCCGACGGCTTCCAGGAGCAGCGCGGGCACCCGAAGCTCGTCGGCCGCTCGGGCCGCGCCAAGGACGCCGACGTCGCCCGGGCGCTGTGGGACCGGTCCGAGGAGCTGACCGGGGTCTCGTTCGGGCTGGCCGGCGCCGCCGCCTAGGCGGTCAGTCGAGGAACGACTCGCGCCCGGCGAGCAGCGCGCGGCGGAGCTCCGGCGCGGGGCGGTAGCGCTCCTCGCGGTAGAAGTCCCACAGGCCCTCGAGGACCATCGCGACGTGCTCGAGGCCGATGGTCTCGGCCCACGCGAACGGACCGCGCGGCCAGTTGAGGCCGAGCCGCATCCCGGTGTCGATGTCGGCGGCCGAGCCGACGCCCTCGCCGAGGGCGAAGCACGCCTCGTTGATCACCTGGGCGACGATCCGCCCGAGCACGAGCCCCGGCGCGTCGCCGACCCAGGCGTGGTGCAGGCCGCAGGCGCTGACGAGCTCCTCGACCCGGGCGGCCGCGGCCTCGGCGGTCCCGTCGCTGCGCGTGAGCTCGACCAGGCGCCCGCCCTGCTCGGGCGTGGCGAAGAGGTGGAAGCCGGCCGCGCCACCGCCGGCGTCGAGCTCGGCCAGGGCGCCCTGCGCGCACAGCACCGCGCGCGGACCGCCCTGCGCGGGCGGGCCCTCGGGCTCCTCGCCGCCGTCGAGGATCAGCCACGGGACCTCGCCCTCGGCGTCCTCGGGCGAGCGGACGTCGAAGCCGGCCTCGGCCGCGCGCTCGGCCAGGGCGCCGACGACCTCCACCTCGCCGGTGACGACGACCAGGCGCGCCTCCCCGCCGCCGACCTCCGGCGCCTCGGGGTCCTCGTCGCGGTAGGACCCGTCCTCGGCGTACTCGTACCAGCCGCGCCCGGTCTTGCGCCCGTGCCGGCCGGCGGCGACGAGCCGGGCGACGAGGGGAGAGGGGCGCCAGCGCGGCTCGCCGAACGACAGCTCGGCGAAGGACTTCGAGACCGCGAGGCCGGTGTCGACCCCGACGAGGTCCATCAGCTCGAACGGCCCCATGCGAAAGCCGCCGCCCAGGCGGCAGATGCGGTCGACGTCCTCGACCGGCGCCAGGCGCTCGGTGACGATCCGCGCGCCCTCCAGGCCGAAGGGCCGGTTGCACCGGTTGACGAGGAAGCCGGGCCCGTCGGCGGCGTCGATGACCTCCCGGCCCATGCGCCGGCCGACGTCGCGGACGAGCTCGAGCGCGTCGTCGGCCGAGTCGTCCCCGGCGATCACCTCGACGAGCTTCATCACCGGCGCCGGGTTGAAGAAGTGCATGCCGACCACGCGCGCCGGGTCCTTGGCGCCGGCGGCCACCGCGGTCACGGGCAGCGAGGACGTGTTCGTGGCGAGCACGCACTCGCGGTCCGACGATCTCCCCGAGCGCGGCGAGCAGCTCGTGCTTGAGCTCGAGGCGCTCGGGTGCGGCCTCGATCACGAGGTCGCAGCCGGCGAGATCCTCGAGGGACGCCGCCGCCTCCAGCCGCCCGGCGGCCGCGGCGTCGTCTTTCTTCTCCAGGCGCCGGCGCGCCGCGGCCAGCCCGCGCTCGAGCGCGTCGCCGTCGGGGTCGTGGACGAGCGTCCGCGCGCCGGCCTGCGCCGCGAGCTGCGCGATGCCGGCGCCCATCGTGCCGGCGCCGAGGACGCCGATCGTCTGCATCAGACGATCGCGTTGATCCCGGTCGCCGCGCGGCCGATGATCAGCTTCTGGATCTGCGACGTGCCCTCGTAGAGCGTCGTCACGCGCGCGTCGCGGAAGTACCGCTCGACCGGGTGGTCGTCGACGTAGCCCGCGCCGCCGTGGACCTGGATCGCCGTGTTCGCGCAGGCCACGGCGGCCTCGGTCGCGTAGAGCTTGGCGATCGACGTCTCGGTCGTCGACGGGCGCCCCTGGTCCTTGGCGTAGGCCGCGCGCCAGAGCAGCATCCGCGCCGCCTCGGTCTGCACGACGATGTCGGCGATCATCGCCTGCACGAGCTGGAAGGACGCGATCGGCTTGCCGAACTGCTCGCGCTCGGTCGAGTAGGACACGCACTCGTCGAGGCAGCCCTGGCAGATCCCCACGCACCCCGCGGCGACGGAGTAGCGGCCCGAGTCGAGCGCCGACATCGCGACCTTGAACCCGTCGCCGACCTCGCCGAGCATGTCGTCGTCGGACGACCTCGACGTCGTCGAGCGCGATCGACGCGGTGTCCGAGCCGTGCAGGCCCATCTTCCCGTGGATCTCGGCCGGCTGGTAGCCGGGCTGGTCGGTGTCGACGAGGAAGCAGGCCAGGCCGCGATGGCCCTGCTCGGGATCGGTCTGGGCGAAGACGAGCGCGACCTTCGCGTGGTTGCCCATCGAGATCCACATCTTCTGGCCGTTGATGCGCCAGCCCGTGTCGGTCTTCGTGGCGCGGGTGCGCTGGTTGGCGGCGTCCGAGCCCGTGTCGGGCTCGGTCAGCCCGAAGCAGCCCAGCCACTCGCCGGAGCACAGCTTGGGCAGGTAGGTCTGCTTCTGCTCCTCGGTGCCCCAGCGCAGGATGGTCGAGCAGACCAGCGACGTCTGCACGGAGATCACGGTGCGCATGGCCGAGTCGCGGCCGATCTCCTCGACGAGCAGGCCGTAGGAGAGGTAGTCGAGGCCGGCGCCCCCGTACTCGCGTGGGACGATCGCGCCGAGATAGCCCTGGTCGGCGATCTTGCCCACGAGCTCGAGGTCGAAGTGGCTGTTGCGGTCGTTGTCGCGCGAGCGCGGCATGACTTCCCCGCGCGAGAAGTCACGGGCGCTCTCGCGGATCAGCCGCTGCTCATCGGTCAGGTCGAGGTCCATGCGCCGCAACCTACCCCGAACCGCTTTAGGCTGGCTGCCCATGGACGCCTTCTCGGTGATCGTGTTCGGCGGCCTCGCCTTCATCCTGATCTCGCTGATCCTGCTCGGGCTCTACCACCCGCGGTCGGGCACCGACGCGATCCAGTGGCGGCCGACCCAGGCCTACGAGGAGCGCGTGGCCAACGAGATCGACGACCTCGACCAGATGCTCGAGGCGACCAACGCGCGCCGGCGCAAGCGCGGCGAGAAGGAGCTCACCGAGCACGACCTGCACGAGCGGGTGCGCGAGGACATGACCGAGGCGGCCAAGCGCAGAGAAGCCCATCTGGCCGACGAGGAGGTCGACCAGCTGATCGAGGCGCGCAACGCCCGCCGCCGCAAGCGCGGTGAGCCCGAGATGACCCGCGAGGAGGTCGAGGCGGAGATCGCGCAGTGGCGCGCGTCCTGATCGTCGGCTGCGGCTGCCGGGGCCAGGGGCTGGCCCGGGCGCTGCGGGCCGAGGGTCACTCCGTCCGCGCGACGTCGCGCACCGAGGCGCGCCGCGACCGAGATCGAGGCGACGGGCGCCGAGTTCCACCTCGGCGATCCCGACCGGATCGGCACGCTCACGCACGCGCTCGACAACGCGACGATCCTCTGCTGGCTGATGGGCTCGGCCACCGGGGACCCCGAGCGCGTCGCCGCCCTGCACGGCACGCGGCTGAAGATGCTGCTCGAGCGCACGATCGACACGACCGTGCGCGGCCTGGTCTACGAGGCGGCCGGCACGGTCGGCGACGCGATCCTCGCCGAGGGCGCGGCGACCGTGCGCAAGGCCTGCGACTTCTCGGAGATCCCGCACCGCGAGCTCGTCGCCGACCCGGCCGACCCCGACGCGTGGCAGGCCGAGGCGCTGGCCGCGATCGGCGAGCTCCTGGAGCGCTGAGTCGTCGCGTAGGCTCGCCCTGTGGCCCGCCCTCCGCAGACGCGCTACGCCGAGACCCCGGACGGAGTCCACCTCGCCTGGTCGGAGGTCGGAGCGGGACCCGATCTCCTCTACATCCCGACGTTGATGCAGCAGCTCGAGGTCGTCTGGTCTCACCCCGACCCGGCGAGCTTCTTCGAGCGGTTCGCCTCCTTCTCGCGGCTGATCCAGTTCGATCGCCGCGGCGTCGGGCTCTCCGATCCCACGCCCAAGATCTCGACGCTCGAGGAGCAGATGGACGACGTGGAGACGATCCTCGACGCCGCCGGCTCTGAACGCGCGGCGATCTTCGCCCAGGCCGAGGGGGGCGCGATGGCCGCGATGTACGCCGCCTCCCACCCGGAGCGCGTGCGGGCGCTCGTCCTCTACGCGCCGATCGCCCGCACGCTCGGGGCGCCCGGCTACGAGTGGCCCGGCGACGCGGCCGTGCGCGCCGAGCGGATGCGGCACATGCTCGACCACTGGGGCGACGGCACCTACTTCGAGCTGCTCGCCCCGAGCCGCGCCCACGATCGCGGGCTGCGCGAGTGGTTCGGCCGCCTGCAGCGCCACGCGATGAGCCCGGGGACGGCGGAGGCGTCGTTCGCGGTCAACGAGTCGATGGACGTGCGTGACGTCCTGCCGCTGATCTCGGTCCCCACGCTGCTGCTCCATCGCACCGACGACATCGCCTTCGACGTGCGCCACTCGCGCTACTTCGCCGAGCACATCCCCGGCGCGAAGTACGTCGAGATGCCCGGCCGCGACTCCCTGGTGATGGCGGGCGACGGCGAGACGCTGCTCTCCGAGGTCGAGGAGTTCCTCACCGGCGCGCGGCGCCGGCCCGAGCCCGACCGCATCCTGGCCACCGTCCTGTTCACCGACATCGTCGGCTCCACGCGGCGCGCGGCCGAGCTCGGCGACACCGCCTGGCGCCAGCTGCTCGCCCGCCACGACGAGGCCGTCACCGACGAGATCGAGGCGCATCGCGGGCGCCCGATCAAGTCGCTCGGCGACGGCTGGCTGGCGACCTTCGACGGGCCGGCCCGCGGCATCCGCGCCGCGCTGGGCATCCGCGAGCGCCTGCGCGACCTCGGACTCGCCGGTCCGCGCCGGCCTGCACACCGGCGAGGCCGAGGTGATCGGCGACGACGTGGGCGGCATGGCCGTGCACATCGGCGCGCGCATCTCGGCCATGGCCGAGGCCGAGGAGGTCCTCGTCTCGGGGACGGTCAAGGACCTCGTCGTCGGCTCGGGCCTGGGCTTCCAGGACCGCGGCGAGCACGACCTCAAGGGCGTGCCCGGCCCGTGGCGGCTCTACGCCGTCGCGGACTAGGCCGGCGCCGGGCCCTCGCCCGGGTCCGGGCCGAGCAGCGCGGTGGCCTGGCTGGAGAGCACGCCGCCGTTGCCGTGCGCGAGCACCACGCCGTCGCCGGCGCGCACCCGGCGCACCGCCTCGACGAGGATCAGCAGGCCGTTCATGCCCGGGTGGGCGTAGGACAGGCCGCCGCCGTTGGTGTTGACCGGCAGCTCGCCGCCGGGGGCGATCCGGCCGCCCTCGACGAACGCGCCGCCCTCGCCCTTGGCGCAGAACCCGAGGTCCTCGAGGAAGAGGATCGGCGTGATCGTGAACGCGTCGTAGAGCTCGGCCACGGCGACGTCGGCGGGGGAGAGCCCGGCCTCGGCGAAGGCCTGGCGCCCGGACTCGACCGCCGCGGTCGTCGTCAGCGACGGCATCGAGGAGATGTGGCGGTGGCTGTGGGCCACGCCGAGCCCGAGGACGTGCACCGGCGCGACGCCAGGTCGGCGGCCATCTCCGCGCTCGTGACGACGAGCGCGCCGCCGCCGTCGGTGACCAGGCAGCAGTCGCGCAGCGTCAGCGGGTCGCAGATCATCCGCGAGGCGAGCACGTCCTCGACGGTGAGCGGGTCGCGCGACCAGGCGCCGGGCGTCTCGCGCGCCCACGCGCGCGCGGCGACGGCGACCTCGGCGAGCTGCTCGCGCGTCGTGCCGAACTCGTGCATGTGGCGCGAGGCGGCCAGGGCGTAGGCGGCGACCGGCAGCGGCGGGCCGTAGGGCTTCTCCCACGGAGAGATCTCCTGCACCGACGCGCTGCCGCGCCCGACCGAGCGCTGCGTCGAGCCGTAGGCGATCAGCGCGACGTCGCACAGGCCGGCGTCGATCGCCGCACGCGCGTGCTGGAGGTGGGCCAGGGGAGAGGAGCCGCCGATCTGGGTCGAGTCCGTGTAGCGCGGCTCGATCCCCAGCGCCTCGCCGAGCGAGAGCGAGGCCATCGGCAGCTGGGTCGAGGCGGCGAAGAGGCCGTCGACGTCGCGCGGCGTCAGCCCGCACTCGGCCAGCGCGGCCAGCGACGCCTCGCGCATGAGGTCGTCGGGGGTCGCGCCCTCGGGCGCCTGGCCGACGCCGGCCTCGGCGATCCCGGCGATGGCGAGGCCGGTCACGACCCGGCCGACCCGGCCGGCCGGAAGACGGGCACCGGCGGGTCGTCCGCGGTCCAGGCGAGCTCGACGCGGGCGCCGATCTCGACCGCCGCCGGATCGATCCCCTCGACGCGGCTCATCATCCGGAAGCCCTCGTCGAGCACGATCATCGACAGGTCGCGCGGCTCGCCGTCGCGCGGGCGCACGACCGCGGTGGCGTGGACCACGCCCTGCCCCGTCGAGGTCCGCCACTCGAGGCCGGCCCGCGGCGGCCAGACGGGCGTGCCGTCGGCCTCGACGGTGTAGTGCAGCTCGCCGTTGCGCGCAGCCGCCGCGAAATGCGCGCCGGGACTCTCCATCGCGCGAATATTCGCACGGGTGGGGGAGGCGCCGATAGCCTGAGCCGGTGAAGGTGCGGATCGGCACGATCGCCGCCGCGGTCGTCGCGCTCCTGGTCCTGGCGCCCGGCGCCCGCGCGAGCTCGGCTCACGCCAGCGGGTCCCGGGTCGTGGTCACCGGTACCGGCGGTGCCGACGTCGTCACGGCCGGCTACGCCTCGGGCCGGCTCGTGTTCACGCTCGGGGCCGGCGAGACGCCGATGCGGGCCGGCGCGGGCTGCGCCGCCCAGACCGGGCGGGTCGTCTGCGGAACGGCGGCGACGACGGCGCTGTCGGTCGCGCTCGGCGGCGGCGCGGACCGCTTCCGCTGGGGCTCGAAGGGCGCGGCGCCGATCGCCGTGACCGTCTCCGGCGGCGACGGCAAGGACGATCTGCGCGGCGGCGACGAGGCCGACCGCTTCCTCGGCGGACCGGGCAACGACATCCTGCTCTCGGGCGGCGGCCGCGACCGGGTGGCCGGCGAACGCCGGCTTCGACTCCCTCGACGCCGGGCCGGGCGCGGACCGGATCGTCGCCGACGACGGCCTGGCCGACAAGGTCCGCTGCGGCAGCGGCGACCGATCTCGCGACCGTCGACCAGCGGGACCGCACGCCGAGCCTGGCCCAGGCTCGACCGACTGCGAGACCGTGCATCGCTTCTTCGTGCCGGTCCCGACGGCGCGACCCGTCGTCGCCTTCGACGGCCCGCAGCCGGTGCTCGACCGCGGGGCGATCGTCGCGACGCTGCGCTGCAGCGACGGCCTGCCTGGCCCGGGCGTCCGTGCACGTCACGATCCACGGCGCCAAGGGCTTCCGGCTGACCTCGAAGACCCTCAAGCTCAGGCGGCCGGCGCGCGGCGCACGGTGCGGCTCGTGCTGTCGGCCAAGCAGCAGGCGAAGGTCGCCGCCGCCTACAGGACAAGCGCGCGGTGGTCGCCGCGCTCTCGGCGGCAGCGTCGACCGGGCCGGCCGCACGGTTCACCGCGCGGCCAGGACCCGGACGTTGACGCTGCGGCGCTGAGCTACGGCTGCGGGACGATGCGCAGCCAGGGCTTCGGGGCGTCGAAGTCCCCGTACTTCGCCCGGGCGTCGTCGTCGCTGACCGAGCCGGCGACGATCACGTCCTCGCCCGGCTTCCACTGGGCCGGCGTGGCGACCTGCTCACGGGCGGTGAGCTGGAGCGAGTCGATCACGCGCAGGACCTCGTCGAAGTTGCGCCCCGTGGTCATCGGGTAGATCAGCAGGAGCTTGACCTTCTTGTCGGGCCCGATCACGAACACGTTGCGCAGCGTCGCGTTCTGCGCCGGCGTGCGCTCGGTCGGGTCGCCCTCGACGTCGGCCGGGAGCATCCCGTAGAGCTTCGCGACGGCGAAGTCGCCGTCGGCGATGATCGGGTAGTTCGGGGCCGTCCCCTGGGTCTCCTCGATGTCCTTGGCCCACTGCTCGTGGTTCTCGATCGGGTCGGCGGAGAGGCCGATGATCTTCACGCCGCGACGGTCGAACTCCGGCTTGATCGAGGCCATGTAGCCGAGCTCGGTCGTGCACACCGGGGTGAAGTTGCGGGGGTGCGAGAACAGGACGGCCCAGTCGTCGCCGATCCAGTCGTGGAACTTGATCGGGCCTTCGGTCGTCTCGGCCTCGAAATCGGGGGCGGTGTCGCCAATCGTCAGAGCCATGGCTCCTCCTTCTCGCAGTGGTGTGGGTCGCGGCAGGACCCTAAATAGGAGAATACCGATCGGGGTTAGTGGTGGTCACCGGCGGCGCGGGCCGCCGGTGACGCTCGCTACTTCTTCGGCTTGGCCTTGAACGACGAGGTCATCTCGCAGACGAGGATGTGGTAGCCGCCGAAGGTGTTCGAGGCGAGCAGCGACCAGTTGCTCTCGAGCTTGCCGGTGATCACGCCGTGGGCCTTGCGGTGGGTCGTGATGTTGTAGTGCGTCGTGATCCCGGAGGTGTCCTTGTACTTGATCTTCCGGCTGACCTTGAAGTCGAAGGGCGGCCAGTAGAGGGCGATGCTCGCCTTCGGGTTGCCGCCCTGGGCCGAGCCGCAGCTCATCGGGGCGCGCGTCTTGAGCCCGCGGATCCAGCCCTTGTCGAGCTTGAAGGTGATCTTCGCGCCCTCCTTGGTCTTGCCGGAGTAGCGGACGGGCTTCT
The DNA here is from genome assembly GCA_963737395.1 of uncultured Solirubrobacterales bacterium. Classification (GTDB taxonomy): domain Bacteria; phylum Actinomycetota; class Thermoleophilia; order Solirubrobacterales; family Solirubrobacteraceae; genus JBBQAA01. The sequence continues at coordinate 13,182 of CAVTSQ010000015.1, forward strand.
TGGCGAGCGCCGTGCCGCTCAGGGCGAGGATCAGGACGGCGGCGAGCGCGATGATGTGGGGAAGGCGTCGGGTCATGGGCGCATCCTGGACGGCCCTCGCGCCGTGAGCCAACAACGATCGCTTGTGACCGAGGACGGCCGGGAAGCCGAAGGCATGGCTTCCATCACCGTCGGCACCGAGAACGACCTTCCGATCGAGCTGCACTACGAGGACGTCGGCTCCGGCGCGCCCGTGGTGTTGATCCACGGCTGGCCGCTGTCCGGCCGCTCGTGGGAGGCGCAGGTCCCGGCCCTCGTCGCGGCCGGCCACCGCGTGATCACGTACGACCGGCGCGGCTTCGGGCAGTCCTCGCAGCCGTGGGAGGGCTACGACTACGACACGTTCGCCGACGACCTCGCGCAGCTGCTCGACCACCTCGACGTGCGCGACGCCACGCTCGTCGGGTTCTCGATGGGCGGTGGCGAGGTCGCGCGCTACCTCGGCGCCCACGGCACCGGCCGCGTGGCCAAGGCCGTGCTCGCCGCGGCGGTGCCGCCCTACCTCTACAAGTCCGACGACAACCCCGGACGGCGGCCTCGACGACGCGACGATCGGCGGGTTCGAGGCCGGGGTGAAGGGCGACCGGCTCGCGTTCCTCGACGGGTTCACCAGCGGCTTCTTCGCCGCCGGCGACAAGACCGACCTGATCTCCGAGCCGCAGCGCCTCTACGCGCGCGACATCGCCGCCTTCGCCTCGCCCAAGGGCACGCTGGACTGCATCGCGGCGTTCGGGCGCACGGACTTCCGCGGCGACCTCGAGAAGATCGACGTCCCGACGCTCGTGTATCCACGGCGACGCGGACGGGATCGTCCCGCTCGAGGTCAGCGGCCAGCGCTCGGCCAGGCGATCGCCGACGCGACCCTCCACGTCGTCGAGGGCGGCCCGCACGGCCTCAACGCGACCCACGCCGACGAGTTCAACCGCGTGCTGCTGGAGTTCCTCGCGTCCTGAGGGCTCTAGTCGCCGGCCTCGCGCTGGACGAGGACCTCGTAGCGCTCGACCGAGGCGCGTCGGCCCATGTTCCCCGGGCCGCCGGAGGGGTCCATCGCGTTCAGCGTCCGGTCGCCCTCCTCGAGGTCGGCCTCGGTCGCGAAGAAGCCGATGACCATCGTGCGGTCGCCCTGGCTCATCACGGTGATGCCCGAGCTCGGCACGCCCTCGGGCGGGCCGTCGGACTTCTCGATGTAATCGGCCGCCTCCCGGATCGCATCCGGCTCGCCGCCTTCGAACGTCGCCACGCGCGCGTACATCTCGTTCTCCCTTCGGATCACGCTGGTCGTTCCGACCCTATGCGCGGCGTCGCGCCGTGTCGAGCCGGGCGTCAGCGCCGCGGCGGCAGGCCGTTGAGGCGGTCGACGACGCCGAGCAGGTCCCCGCGCTCGGCGAAGTTGACGGCCACGAGGTTGGGGACGTGGCGGCGGATCCGCCGGCACGCGCGGGCGCGGCGCTGCAGGATCGGCGCGGCGTTGACCTTCGCGGCGTCGCTCGGGCGCGGCAGCGGGGCGGTCGTGACCCAGTGGTTGACCAGGAAGAGCGGCGCGCCGGTGCCGCCGCGGTAGGGCCGGCAGCTCGCGTCGACGCCGGCCGGGTCGACGAGCTGGCGCACCGAGCCGAAGTGGTAGGGCGTCTCCTGCACGACGCCGCGGTAGGCCAGGCGGTACCAGGGCGCGCCGCCCGCGCGGTTCTCGGCGACGACGACCAGGCGCCGGTCGGCGTCGATCATCCGCCGCAGCGTCGGCCAGTCGTCCGCGCCGCGCGGCGGCGTGAAGGCCAGGCGGGCGAGCCCCGCCCGCCTGACGGCCGCGACGAAGTCCTTGGGCCGGACCTCGTCCTGGTTGACGATCACCACGACCTCCTCGGGGTGCAGCACGAGGAAGCGCTCGATCGCCGTCAGCGCGTCGGCCAGCGGCGTCGCTCCCAGCTCGCAGAACGAGTGGCACAGGTACAGGCCGCGCTTCCCGGCCCCGCGGAAGCCGAGGCGCTCGCGCAGGCGCAGCGCGGCGGCGCGCGCCTGCGGGCTGACGCCGTCGCGGCCCGGCCCACTCGAGGGCAGCACGGTGCGCAGGCGGCCGTTGCGCAGCCGGTCGGCGTAGTAGGTGTCGATCAGCAGCCCGCGGATGCCGAAGCGCAGCTGCTGGGCGATCGTCCCGTCCTGCTCGGCCGCGTACCAGCCGCGGCCGGGGATCGCCATCGAGTTGTGCGTGGCGGCCAGGGCGACCTCGGGCAGCGTGCGGTCGCACAGCCGCGCGCTGCCGTTGCACGTTCCGGTCCGCGCGACGGCGCGGGTCACCTCGTCGGAGCGCAGGAAGATCACGGCGACGAGCGCGACCGCGACGGCGGCCAGCGCGGCGGCGAGCCCGCGGCGGGCCCGCCCGGGCCGGCGCGCCGGCGGCGCGGCGCCCGCCGCCGGCTCGGCCGGGGGCGGCGCGACGAGCCCGAGCACGCCGTTGACCCCGAGCGCGACGAGCACGATGCCGGTCGCCGTCGCCAGCGCCCGCACCGCCGCGCCCGGGTCGGCGACGATCAGGCCGCCCGCGACGATCAGGGCCAGCGCGCGGGCCCAGCGCCCGGGGGTCGTCCGCGGCTCGCGGACCAGCCAGGCGCCCGCGCGGCGCAGCCCGGCGGCGAGCGCGACCGGGGCGAGCAGGGCGCGCGCGGCGGCGGCGACGACCGCGCCGCACAGCGCGAGGATCCAGCCCATCCGGGTCAGGCCGCCGGCGAACGCGTCCCAGATCGCCCGCACCGCGCCGCGATCGTCGCCGGCGACCGAGTGCACGGCCAGGGAGCGCCCGATCGTCGTCAGGAGCGCGAGCAGCACGCCACCGAGGGCGAGGGCCACCGACAGGCGCACGACGGCCCGCCGGCGGTCGGGCGCGAGCGCGAGGCCGGCCGCGGCGAGCAGCACGCCGAGCACCGCGAGGACGATCGCCGCCGCGCGCGCCCGGCCGGCGATCCGCGCGGCGCGGGCGCCGGCCGCGGAGATCCGCTCGCGCACGAGCACGACGTCGCCGCCGGCGGGCAGCCGCTTGGCCAGGGACGGCTGCACGGCGCGCAGCGCCTCGGCGATCACCGTGCTCGCGTCGGTCAGCGTGAGCGTCACGGTGTCGTCGTCGCCGCGCAGGACGGCGCGGTGGACGTCGCCCACGCCCGAGGCGAAGAGGCTCGTGAACGGCCGCGACCCGAGCACCCCGGCCGTCACGGACTCGATCAGCGGCCGCCCGGCCTGCAGGTCGGGCCGCCGGCGCACGAGCTCGGCGGTGATCCGCTCGGCGGCGACGGTGCGCACGCGCTCGTCGCGCAGGGCCGCCGTGGCCCGGGCCGAGAACTGGCCGGAGTCGAACAGCGCGCGGTGCAGATAGCCCGCGACGGCGGCGAGCACGAGGGCCAGCGCGGCCAGCGCGAGCAACCCGTCACTTGCGCGGGGGTGGGAGCTTGACTTCGACCGCACTTGAATTTGCATGATGTACGACGTGACCCCGGCGCTTGAGATTTCCGACCTCGTCAAGCGCTATCCAACCGGGACCGAGGCGCTCAAGGGCGTCTCCCTCGAGATCGGGGACGGCGAGTTCTTCGGCCTGCTCGGTCCCAACGGCGCGGGGAAGTCGACGCTGATCCACTGCACGACGGGGCTCGCCCAGCCCACGTCGGGCGCGATCCGCGTCTTCGGCCACGACGCGATCGACGACTACGCCGACGCGCGCATGGCCGTCGGGCCTGGCGCCCCAGGAGCTCAACCTCGACTGGTTCCTCACGCTCGAGGAGTCGCTCGACTACCACGGCGGCTACTTCGGGATGCCGCGCAAGGACCGCCGCGACCGCACCAAGGAGCTGCTCGAGACGTTCTCGCTCTCGAGCAAGCGCAACGACCGCACGCGCACGCTGTCGGGCGGGATGAAGCGCCGGCTGATCCTGGCGCGGGCGATGATGCACCGCCCGCGGCTGCTGATCCTCGACGAGCCGACGGCCGGCGTCGACGTCGAGCTGCGCCTGGAGCTCTGGCACTACGTCCAGCGCATCAACCAGGAGGGCACGACGATCCTCCTGACCACGCACTACCTCGAAGAGGCCGAGCAGCTGTGCGACCAGATCGCCTTCATCAACGGCGGCGAGATCGTCGCCCAGGGGACGAGCTCCGAGCTCTCGGCCGAGTACGGGGTCACGAGCCTCGAGGACGCCTACCTGGCGCTCGTCGGCCGCGGCGAGCTCTCGCGGGGCAACGGCCGCGCGGGCATGGTCAGCGAGCTCGCCCCGTGAGCACCGCGCAGATCCGCTTCCTGACCCTCGTGCGGCGCGAGGTCAACCGCTTCATGAAGATCAAGCGCCAGACGGTCGGCGCGCCGCTGCTCGAGACCTTCCTCTACATCTCGGTCTTCGGCGCCGCGCTCGGCTCGCGGATCCACACGCTCCACGGCTTCCGCTACATCGTCTTCGTGATCCCCGGGCTGATCATGATGGCCTGGGCGATCAACGCGTTCTCGAACAACGCGTCGTCGATCCTGCAGCAGAAGTTCCAGGGCGCGATCCAGGACCAGCTCTCCTCGCCGGCCTCGCCGACCGAGCTGCTGCTCGCCTTCTCGCTCGGCGGCTTCCTGCGCGGCGGCCTCGTCGCGATGCTGACCTTCATCGCGTCGACGATCCTCGTCGGGCTGCCGGTCGACCACGTGCTCGTGCTGGTCCCGGCGCTGTTCCTCGTCGGCTTCTTCTTCTCCCAGCTCGGCGTCCTGATCGGCGTGCGCGCCGAGCAGTTCGACGACGTCTCCTTCGCGCAGACGTTCATCCTGCAGCCGCTGATCTTCCTCGGCGGCGTCTTCTACTCGGCGACGCTGCTGCCCGAGCCCTTCCAGACGATCACGCACTTCAACCCGATCTACTACATGATCAACCTCGTCCGCTACGGGTTCCTCGGCTACAGCGAGGCGCCGGTCGCGCTGTCGCTGCTGCTGCTCACCGCGGTGACCGGCGCGCTGTTCGCGGTCAACGTGCGGTTGTTCGCCACCGGCTACAAGCTGCGCGCGTAGTCGACCGGCGCACGGCGCCCGAACCTGATCTACATTGTTGCCGTGGCCCTGAACCTGCGCAGACGACGCACCGCAGACCGCCGAAGGCGACACCGCCGCGGCCGACCAGCCGACGATGGCCCATCGCGCCGGCGTCGGCGCGTCGCGCGGCCTGAACCTGCTCGCCGCGCTCGTCGACCTGATCGTCGCCGTGGTCTGCGTGATCATCGTCGTCGGGATCCTCTTCGTCGTCCTCGACGCGAACATGAGCAACTCGATCGTCCACCACATCCACGACTGGGCCAAGTGGCTCGTCGGGCCGTTCGACAAGCTCTTCACGCCGAAGAACCACAAGCTGGAGATCGCGATCAACTGGGGCATCGCGCTCGCGGTCTACTTCTTCGTCGGCCGGCTGATCGCCAGCCTGCTGCGCCGCGCCGGCCCGCCGGCCTGACGCCGGCCGGGCGCCGAGCGCGCCCGAAGGTTGTTTGGGCAACCGCCCCTCGTGGCACGGCAGAGGTATGAGCACCTCCACCGATCAGGTCCCGAACATCGAACTTCGCAACGGCGAGTCCATCCCGCAGCTCGGCTTCGGCGTCTTCCAGATCCCGCCGGAGGACACCTTCGAGGCCGTCACCACCGCCTTCCAGACCGGCTACCGCCACATCGACACGGCCAAGGCCTACGGCAACGAGGCCGAGGTCGGCCAGGCCTTCCACGCCTCCGGCCTGAGCCGCGAAGAGGTCTTCATCACCACGAAGTGCTTCAACGACGACCACGGCTACGAGCAGGCGCTCAAGGCCGGCAAGAAGAGCCTCGAGCAGCTCGAGCTCGACCACATCGACCTCTACCTCATCCACTGGCCGGTGCCCTCCCAGGACAAGTACGTCGAGACCTGGAAGGCGTTCATCGAGCTGCGCGAGCGAGGGCATCGTGCGCTCGATCGGCGTCTCGAACTTCCAGCAGCCGCACCTCGAGCGGATCATCGCCGAGACGGGCGAGACGCCGGCGGTCAACCAGATCGAGCTGCATCCCTACCTCCAGCAGGCCGGGCTGCGCCGCGAGCACGCCGACCTCGGGATCCACACCGAGGCCTGGAGCCCGCTGGCCCAGGGCGCCGTCCTCGACGACCCCGCGATCACCGAGATCGCCGAGACCCACGAGCGCACGCCGGGCCAGGTCGTCCTGCGCTGGCACGTCCAGCTCGGGAACATCGTGTTCCCGAAGTCGGTCACGCCGGAGCGGATCGCCGAGAACTTCGCCCTCTTCGACTTCCACCTCTCGGAGACCGAGATGGAGCAGATCGCGCAGCTCGACCGCGGCGAGCGCATCGGCCCGGACCCGGACACGTTCGTCCGGCCGTAGCCGGAGGCGTAGAGTCGGCGGCATGGAGAAAACCGCTGCCGACTACCTCGACGAGCGCCCCGCGGCGCCCGACGAGGAGACGTTCATGGAGGCCACGCGGCCGACCCGTCCCGGTGACGAGCTGGCCCGCGCGGCCACCACGATCGAGCCGCCGTCGGTTCCCGACGGCACGTTCGTGAAGGTCGCCCCGGCGACCATCCGCTGCGCCGCGCCTGCGAGGTCTCGGTGTACTTCCAGGACTACCACCGCTCGAGCTCCAAGCTCGGGCGGTTCGGGAAGATCGTCGGGATCGACGTCGAGGACGGGGAGTACCTCGTGATGCTCGACAACTTCGAGTGCCTCGCCGTCCCCATGCGCCGCGTCGAGTGGCGCAAGGTCGCGACCTAGGCCGACACGCCCGGGGCCCGGCCCGCGCCGGGCCCCGGGTCGTGCGCGCTACTTCAGGCGCAGGTAGGCGACGACCCCGGCGTGGTCGGAGGGCCACAGCCCGCCGATCCGGTCCGAGGACTTGTTGCCGAAGACGTAGGTCTTCAGCACCTTCGCCGCCGGGCGGACGACGATGTGGTCGATCCACGTCTTCAGCTCTGACTTCTTGTTGTCGACCAGCGCGTTCTGGCAGCACGTCGCGTGCCGCTTGCCCGTGTCCTTGAAGCCCGCCTTGAGCACCGTGGCGTAGCCGCCGGGCGGCTTCTCCTTGGGATCGGAGTTGAAGTCGCCGGCGATGATCACCGGCATCTTCCGCGTCTTGGCCGGCGCCCTTGACGAGCTCGGCGAACTGGGCCTTGGCGATCGCGGCGCCGTAGGCCTCGGCGTGCGGGTCGAGGAAGAGGAACTTCTTGCCCCGGGTGCTGAAGTAGCCGCCCGCGTAGCCGCGGCTGAGCGTGAGCGTCTGGTCCTGCAGCGGCACGACGAGCTGGCTCTTCTTGGAGAAGTTGCCGTGCACGCCCTTGACGACCTTCACGTGGCGCTTCTTGTCGGCGCGCGCGAGGACCGCGTTGCCGAGCGTCAGGCGCAGGTCGTAGCCCTCCTTGAGCGCGGTCTCCACGTTGATCTCGGTCTGCTGCGAGACGACCTTGTACTTCAGGCCGCGCGCCTTGAGCTGCTTCTGCAGGATCTTCAGCCAGTCGTAGACCGGCGTCTTGGCGCCCTTCTTGGCCGGGTCGGCGAGCGGGCCCTTGTAGTAGCGCGCGACCTCCTGGAGGCCGATCAGGTCGGGCTTGGCCTTCTTGACCTCCGCCGCCAGCGCCTTCGCGCGCTTGGGGAAGTTCGTCTTCTTGACGTCGCCGTAGAGCGCGCTGGCCCGGGCGGCCTGGTCGGCCTTCGACGTCGCCGTCGCGAGGGTGATGATGTCCGCGCCGAGGTACAGGTTGCGGGACATCACGCTGACGTCGTGCTTGGGCTTGGCCTTCTTGGTCGTCTTCGCGAGGCCCGCGGTGGGCACGAGCGCGAGGAGGACGAGCGCGGCCGCGAGGGCGCCGCGGCGCAGGATAGGTGGTGAGCATCGCGCGACTCTAACCAGGCTTGCTGAAGCGGCCCTAGAGTTTTCGCCGTGGCCGAGAGCTTCGCCGACGAGCCGCTGCTGACCGAGCGGTTCGACCGCGCCCTGCACTACGCCACGCGCCACCACGCGCGCCAGCTGCGCAAGGGCACGCCGATCCCGTACACCGCCCATCTGCTCGCCGTCGCGTCGCTCGCGCTCGAGATGCACGGCGACGAGGACGAGGCGATCGGCGGCCTCCTGCACGACGTCGTCGAGGACGGCGGCGGGTCGCGCGCGCTGGCCGAGATCGAGGCGGAGTTCGGGCGCGGCCGTGGCCGAGATCGTCCTGGCCAACTCCGACCGGGTCGACGAGGGCGACGAGGGCGGGGGAGGGCGGCGCTGGTACGCGCGCAAGCGGGCCTACCTCGACGGCTTTCCGAAGAAGTCGCCGGCCGCGCTGCGCGTCGGGCTGGCCGACAAGGTCCACAACGCGCGCTCGATCCTCGTCGACTACCGGACGCTCGGCGACGACCTGTGGGCGCGCTTCGGCCAGGGCCAGGGACTGGCCACGCGGGTCTACTACCGCGAGCTCGCCGCCGCCGTTCGAGCGCGAGCGCCCGCGCATGGGGGAGGCGGCCGGCCCGTACGTCGAGGAGCTGCGCCGCGTCGTCGACGCGATCACCGCGCTGGCCGAGGAGCACCAGGGTCCCGACCGCCGCGCGCTGTTCGATGCCTAGCGACGTCCCCGTAACCGTGCGGGCCATCGCGCGCGCCGAGCCGGGCCACGCCTTCGACACGATCGTGCCCATCCCGCTCGAGACGATCTTCCACGGCTTCGGTCCCGTGCCGGCCGTGCTCGGCGTGCGCGACCAGACCGGGCTGTGGGACCACGCCGGCGCCTCGCGCACCGTGCTGCTCGCCGACGGCAGCGAGGCGTACGAGACCCTCGCCTGGCACGACCGCCCGCGCGGGTTCGGCTACCGCCTCGAGCCGTCGGCCGACGCGCCGCTCGCGCGCCTCGTCGAGTCCGCCCGCGGCACCTGGGACTTCGCGCCGGCCGCCGGCGGCGGCACGGCGATCGCCTGGACCTACGCGTTCCGGCCGCGCCGCGGTCGCGGGCCGGTCGTGCGCGCGGTGCTCGCGCCCGTGTGGCGCCGGGCGGCCGGCCGCGCGCTCGCGCTGGCCGTTCAGGCCGCCGAGCGCAGGTAGGCCAGGACGGCGAGCACGCGGCGGTGGTCCTCGTCGCTGGCCCGCAGGTCGAGCTTGGCGAAGATGTTCGAGACGTGCTTCTCGACCGCGCCGTGGGTGACCACGAGCTCGCGGGCGATCGCGGCGTTCGTGCGGCCCTCGGCGATCAGCGCGAGCACCTCGCGCTCGCGCGGGGTCAGCCGCTCGAGCTCGGCGTCGCCGCCGCGCTCGGCGCGGCTGCCGAAGAGCTCGGCCACGACCTCGCGGTCGAGCGCCGTCCCGCCGCCGGCGACGCGCTCGAGCGCCTCGACGAAGGCGCGCACGTCGCCGACGCGCTCCTTGAGCAGGTAGCCCACGCCGCCCTCCTTGGAGGCCAGCAGCTCGGAGGTGTAGGCCGGCTCGACGTACTGGGAGAGGATCAGCACGCCGAGGCCGGGATGCCGCGCGCGGGCCTCGATCGCCGCGCGCACGCCCTCGTCGGTGAAGCTCGGCGGCAGGCGCACGTCGACGATCGCGAGATCGGGCTTGTGGCCGGCGACGATGCGCAGCAGGCCCGTCGCCGTCCTCGGCCTGCGCGACGACGTCGATCCCGCGCTCGCGCAGCAGCGCGACGATCCCTTCGCGCAACAGCGCGTTGTCCTCGGCGATCACGACCCGCACGGCAGCTCCGCGACGATGGTGGTGCCCGCGGCGGACGAGGTGACGTCGAGCGTCCCGTCGAGCGCCGCCACGCGCGAGCGCAGGCCGGCCAGCCCGCTGCCCGCCGCGGCGTCCGCGCCGCCGGGTCCGCGTGTCGGCGATCTCGACGCGCAGCGTCTGCGCCCGGTCGCGCGAGCGTGACCGTCGCGGGCGCGCCGCCGCCGTGCTTGGCGGTGTTCGTCAGCGCCTCGGCGACGACGAAGTAGGCGGCGGTCTCGACGACGGGCGCGAGGCGCCCGAGCTGGGGCGCGCTCGACGTCGACCGGCATCGGCGAGCGCGCGGCGAGCGACTCGACGGCGGCGACCAGGCCGCGGTCGGCGAGCACCGGCGGCGCGATGCCTCGCGCGAGATCGCGCAGCTCGCGGATCGCCGCGCCGGCCTCGTCGCGCGCGGCGCGCACGAGCTCGGCGACCTCGGGGCGGTCGTCGAGCTGGGCCTCGGCGCGGCCGACGAGCATCGACAGCGACACGAGCCGCGCCTGCGCGCCGTCGTGCAGGTCGCGCTCGATGCGCCGCAGCTCCTCGGCCTGCACGTCGAGCGCGCCCGCCGCGCGTGCGGGTCAGCTCGTCGACGCGGCGCACGAGGCGCTGCTCGCGCACCCAGGGCAGCTCGTGGCGGTAGGCGACCAGGGCGCGCAGGACCGACCCCGACGGCCATGCCGAAGATCGGCCAGATCGGCCAGAAGTAGCCGAAGCCCGCCAGCGCCCAGACGATCACGCAGACCGCGCCGATCGTCACGCAGACGTCGATCGCCACCCCGAGCGGGCGCTCGGGCCGGGCCAGCGCGCGGGCGACGATCACGTGCACGGCCAGGGAGATCGCCAGGGCCAGCCAGATCCAGGCCGGCCAGAACGTGCCGAAGCCGGTCAGCGCCCAGAGCAGCCCGAAGACCAGCGCGGTGCCGGCGGCGACCTCGGCGTGCACCGCGACGCCGGCCGAGATGTTGCGCGGCGCGCGGTGGAGGCGTGCGTCCGGCTCGGCGGCTCTGCGAGACCGGCGCGCCCGGCGGTCCCGAGCAGCAGCGTGGCCAGCGAGACCTGGCCGAGGGCGAGCACGCGCGCGAGGCCGACGGTCAGCGCGGCGGCCGGGACGGCGAGCAGCGGCCCGGCGAACGACTCGAGCAGCGTGTCGATCCGCCAGATCCCGAGGTCGGCGCCGTCGGGCAGCGACCAGGACCAGGCGGGCAGGACGAGCAGGCCGAGCGTTCCCGCGACCGCGCCGAGCGCGAGGCACCCGAAGACGACGCCGACGACCGAGTGCAGGATCAGCCAGGCGAAGTCGCGCCAGGTCTGCGGGTCGCCGAGCGTCGCCCAGACCTGGCCCCGCACGCCGCTGGCGCGCGGGCGGTAGGTGCCGCGCAGCGGCCGGCCGAGCACGAGCGCCGCGTTGCGGCGGTCGAGGTCGGTGACGGCCTTGAAGGCGAAGCCCGTGGCGACGATCACCGGCAGCCCGACGATCAGGACGGCGAGCCCGAGCGACAGCCCGAGGCCCACCGCCCACACGACGGCCGCGAGCGCGCCCGTGACCAGGCCGACCGCGAGGTAGGCGACGTCGCGGACCGCCCGCGACGTCGCCTGCGCCACCACGCTCACACGCGCACCCGCGCGTCGGCCACGCGCGTCGCCGGGACGCGGCGGCGCCGCGCACCCGGGGACGTGCCACCGGCGCTCGCCGAGCAGCGCGACCACGGCGGGCAGCGCCACGCCGCGGACCACGGTCGCGTCGATCAGGATCGCCGCGCCGAGGCCGACGCCGAGCTGCTTGAACTCGAGCATGCGGAGCATCGCGAACACGGCGAACACCGCGACCATCACGATCGCCGCGCTGGTCACCGTCCCGGCCGTGGCGCCGACGCCCTCGGCCGCCGCCTCGCGGGCCGACCGGCCGCTGCGGCGCGCCTCGCGGATCCTCTCGAGCACGAGCACGGTGTAGTCCATCGACAACCCGAACAGGATCACGAAGAGGAACAGGGGAATCCAGTTGACGACGATCCCGCTCGAGACGAACCCGAGCGGCCCCTCGGCCCAGGAGTGCTGGAAGACGGCCACGAGCAGACCGTAGGCCGCGCCCACGGACAGCAGGTTCAGGCCCATCACCGCCGCGGCCAGCGGTGCCGAGCGGAACGCCGCGAGCAGCAGCAGGAAGGCCAGGGCGAGCACGAAGGCGATCACCTTCGGGGTCGCCGACGACAGCTGGTGGGTGAAGTCGACGTCTCCGGCGGCGTTGCCCGTCACGAGCGCCCTGGTCCCCGGGGCGATCCCGGCGGCGGTCGGCGCCACCCGGTCGCGCAGCGCGTGCACGATCCGGGCCTGCTGGTCGGTGCTGCCGTCCGGCATCGGCGCCGAGACGACCGCCGTGCGCCCGTCGCGGGAGACGAGGACCGCGACGCGGCCCTTGCCGTGCGTGACCTGCTGCGCGCGCCGGCCGAGCGCGGCCAGCCGCGCACGGGCGACATCGCCGCGCAGCCCGGTGCCCTCGACGACGAGCTGGGCCTCGTCGGGCGCGCCGGGGAAGGCGTGCTCGATCGCGGCCTGCGCCCGGGTGACCGGGACGTCGGGCAGCGAGTGGGTCGACGGATCGCCCGGTCTTCATCCCGATCACCGGGAGCGCCAGCGCGCCGAGGGCGACGAGCGCCAGCGCGAGCGCCCCGCGCGGGCGCCGGGTGACGGCGCCGGCCAGGGCCGACCAGGCCCGGCTGCGACCGTTGCCGCGGGCGCGGAGCCGGGCGAGCCCGGGGATCCGGCCCTTGTCGACGCGGTCGCCGAGCCAGGCCAGCGTCGCGGGCAGCACGGTCAGCGAGCCGATCACGGCGATCAGCGCGACGAGCATCGTCGCCGCGCCCATCGAGACGAACACGCCGATGCCGGTCATCAGCAGCCCGGCCAGCGCGACGAGCACCGTCACGCCGGAGACGAGGATGGCGCGGCCGACGGTGGCCGCGGCCGCGTCGAGCGACGCCTCGGCCGAGCGCCCGGCGCGACGCTCCTCGCGCTCGCGGCGGATGTAGAACAGCGAGTAGTCGACGCCGACGGCCAGGCCGATGAGCACGACCAGCGACGAGGCGGAGTCGTCCATCGGCAGCGCGTGCGACAGCAGCGCCAGGCCGCCGAGCGCGGCCATCACCGAGGTCAGGCCGAGCAGCAGCGGCACCGAGGCCGCCACGAGCGCCCCGAAGGCGAGGATGAGGATGATCAGCGTGATCGGGATCGAGAAGATCTCCGCGCGCTGGAGGTCGTGTCCGGTGACCTGGCTGGCGGCCTTGTCGAAGGTCGCGTCGCCGGCCTGCTGGAGGCGCACGCCGCGGTGCGCGACGGCGGTCGCGTGCGTGGCGTCGACCAGCGGCTGCACGTGGTCGGAGGCGTGGTCGGGATCGCCGCGCATCGAGACCTGGACCAGCGCGGTGCGCCCGCCCGCCTTGGACAGCTGCGGTGCATCGGCCGGGCCGTGGACGGTCGCGACCTCGGGCAGCCGGGCGAAGCGCCGCTGCAGGTCGCTCGCCGCGGCGGCCGTCTGACGGGCCGAGGCCGAGCGCACGAGCACGGCTTCGTCGGCCTGGCCGCGCAGCCCGGCGTCGTCCATGCGACGGTCGGCCTGCTGGGACTGGCCGACGCCGGCTTCGACGTCGGTCATGCTGCGGGTGCCGGACATCGTGCCGGCGGCGAAGAGGCCGACGACGAAGACCAGCCAGAGGGCGATCACGGTCTTCGGACGGCGGGCCGAGCCGTGTGCGGCGCGGCGCACGAGCCCGGCGAGACGGTCGCGCGGGGCGCTGGGTGAGGAGAGCGAAGTGGACATGCGGCCACGCTCCCAGCGGCCGCGCGCGCCGTCGCTGGGGCGCGGTGGCGTCCTGCTCGGCGGCAGGCCCCAGCGTCCCGGTGGTGGGGCTAGCCCTACCGCAGGGTGTGACGTCGCCGATGCCGACCGCCCGCAGCGCGGGCTCGCCGCCGACGATCCGGATCCGGCAGCTCCTCGGCCTCGCCGAGCCAGGCCGCGAGGCGGCCCTGGTGGCCGGCGACCTCGACCCAGTCGAGGCCCGGGCCGTCGCCCGGCGCCGCGGCGGGGTCGGCGACGCCCGCGTCGCGCTCGATGAAGAACGGGAGGCACGGCTCGGCCATCGCCTCGGCGACACCGGCCAGACGCGCGGTCAGGCCCTGACGCGCGATCGTCGTGACCTCGAGCCCCGCCCGCTCCGCCTCGGCCGCGACGTCGCCGACGGCCACGGCCCAGCCGATCAGGCCGTCGCCGGCCGCCTCGATGCGCTCCGCGACGGCGCGCCCGAGCGCCGACTCCGCGGCCTCCTGCGCGTCGGCGATCGCGAGCACCTCGACGTAGCCGCGGCCGAGCGGGATCACGCGGTTGTGCGTGCCCAGGCCGTCGTGGCGCCCGCCGCCGGCGGCCGGCCGCCCGAGCTCGGCCTCGAGCCGCGCGGTCGCGCGCTCGAGGTCGCCGGTCGCGTAGATCACGTGGTCGATGCGCATGGGCGCAGGCTAGATGCAAGTCGGGTACGTTCTCGCCGCGATGCCCTCCGTCCTGATCACCGGCGCGTCGCGCGGGATCGGCCGCGCCACCGCCCTGCGCATGGCCGCCGCGGGCTGGGACGTCCACGCCGGCGTCCGCCGCCCCGAGGACGGCGACGCGCTGCTGCGCGAGGCGCCCGGCCGCGGCCAGCTCTTCCCCGTCACCGTCGACGTCACCGACCCGGTGCAGGTCGGCGGCCTGACCTCCTCGCTGCCCGACCTCGACGCCGTCGTCAACAACGCGGGCGTCGTCGTCGGCGGACCGGTCGAGGCGGTGCCGCTCGACGAGCTGCGCCGCCAGCTCGACGTCAACGTCGTGTCCCAGGTCGCCGTCACGCAGGCCGTGCTCCCCGCGCTGCGCCGTTCGCACGGGCGCGTGGTGTTCATCTCGTCGATCTCCGGTCGCGTCTCGACGCCGATGATGAGCCCGTACACCGCGTCGAAGTTCGCCGTCGAGGCGATCGCCGACGCGCTGCGCCTGGAGCTGCGCCCGTGGAAGATCGACGTCGTGCTCGTCGAGCCCGGCAGCATCGACACCGACCTGTGGCGCAAGGCCGACGAGCAGGTGGACGAGACCGAGCAGGCGATGTCCGCCGAGCACCGGCGGCTGTACGCCGGTCACCTGAAGGGGATGCGCAAGGCGATCCCGCGCATCCAGAAGGCGGCGGCTCCCGTCGACCACGTCGCCGCCGCGATCGAGAAGGCGCTGACCGCCGGCCGGCCCAAGCCGCGCTACCTCGTCGGCAACGACGCGCGCATGCAGCTCGCGCTGCGCACGGGGCTGTCCACGCGCACGCTCGACCGCGTGCTCGGCACGTTCACGGGCACGCCTCGAACCTGATCCATACCGGTCAGGAGTAGGCTGCCCGGCGTGCCCACCCGCCGACTGTTCGCCCCTGCTCTGATCGCCGCCGTGTGCGCGCTCGCCGTCGTGGCGAGCTCAGCCGCCGCCGCCGCGACCCCCACGTCGTTCGCCGCCGCCTCCAACGGCGTGCAGCATCTCCACTTCAAGTACGGCCCGATCAAGATCACGCCGGGCCAGAACTTCATCAAGACCGAGCTGCGCGGCATCCCGCAGCCGAAGGTCGACGGCTACATGGTCGGCTTCTATCCCGAACCTGCACTACGCGGTCGGCAAGGGGCACAAGAAGCTCGGCGCCATCCCGCGCGTCGACGTGATCCATCTGCACCACGGCGTGTGGCTCTCGGCCGACGGCCGCCGCGACGCGAGCTCCGGCCTTCCCGTCGAGCGCTTCGCCGCCGCGGGCGAGGAGAAGACCAGGCTGCGGTTCCCCAAGGGCTACGGCTACGTCTACCGCAAGAGCGATCACTGGATCCTCAACTACATGATCCACAACCTGACCGACGCGCCGACGACGGTGTGGATCACCTACGACGTCGACTTCATCCCGGCCACGGCGCCGCAGGCCAAGACGATGCGCGCCGCGCGGCCGATCTGGATGGACGTGCAGAACGGCTCCATCTACCCGGTCTACGACGCGCTGCGCGGCATGGGCAAGAACGGGCCGCTACACCTACCCGCAGCAGGCCAAGAACCCGTATCCCCGCGGCATGCGCAAGAACCGCTGGACGGTCGACCGCGACGGCGTGCTGATCGCCACCGCCGGGCCACCTGCATCCGGGCGGCCTGCACACCGACCTGTGGGACCGGCGCAACGGCAGGACCGTGCACCTGTTCCGCTCGACCGCGCACTACTTCGAGCCGGCGGGCGCGGTGTCGTGGGACGTCTCCATGACCGCGACGAGACCGAGCTGGCACGTGCAGGTCAAGAAGGGCGACACGCTCAGCGTGAGCTCGACCTACGACGTCAAGAAGGCCTCGTGGTACGAGGTGATGGGGATCATGGTCGTGTTCATGGCCGACGGCCAGGGCGGGACCGATCCCGTTCAAGCACAAGGTCGACCAGCCGGGCACGCCTGACGCACGGCCACCTGGCCGAGAACCGCCACCACGGCGGCGGCAACATCGGCATGGCGACCGCGTTCGCGCTGCCGGTCGGCGCGGTCGGCGGCACGGTGAACATCGCCCACTTCATCTTCGGGCGCGGCTCGCTGAACGCCGAGAGCGCGATCCCGCGCGTGCGTCGCGGGCAGCTCGCTGACGTTCAAGAACCTCGACCAGGACGGCCTCAAGGCGGCCGCCTGGCACACGATCACCGCGTGCAAGTACCCCTGCAACCGCTCGACGGGGATCGCCTACCCGATCGCCAACGGCTCGGCGAAGTACCAGTTCGACTCGGGTCAGCTCGGGGTCGCCGACCGGGCGCGCCGACGACGGGGTCGATCACGTGGAAGACGCCGGAGAACCTGCCCGTCGGCACGTACTCGTACTTCTGCCGCGTGCACCCCTTCATGCGGGGCGCGTTCCGGGTCATCCAGTAGGACCACCCGGCGCGCGGCGGTCGTCGCGCTACTTGACGACGACCTTCATCTTCATCCCCAGGTCACGGTGGATGGAGCAGTAGATCTTGTAGGTCCCCTTGTGCGGGAACTTGACGGCGTAGGAGCCGTGGATCTTGGTCTTGCTGCTTGTGCTTGCCGAAGCGCACGTTGTGCGGGTTGTCGCCCTTCCAGACCCAGTCGAGCTTCGTGCCCTTCTTGATCGTCAGGGTCTTGGGCGAGAAGCGGTTGTCCTTGACGGCGATCTTCTTGGTCTTGGCGGCGGGGCCGACGACGGCGCTGCCCGGAGCGGCGAAGACGAGGGCGCCGGCGGCGGCGAGGGCCAGGGGGGTGGTGAGCTTCAGCATGCCGGCCAGTGTGCCATCATGAAGGTATGAACCCGGTCGGCTCTGCGCGGCGTCGGCGCTAGACCTGGGGCATGATCACCAAGCTCGACTTCCTCGGCATCCCCTCCCAAGACGTCGACCGTGCGCGCGACTTCTACCGCGACACGCTCGGCCTGCGCCCCGACGAGCACGCCGGCTACGAGCAGTGGGCCGGCGACACCTGCTTCGCCGTCTGGCAGCCGGAGAAGTTCGGCATGCCGTTCGTGGCCCAGCAGGGCAACCCGATCCCGCTCGGCTGCGACGACGTCCACGCCACGCGGTCCGAGCTCGAGGCGAAGGGCGTGGCGTTCTTCGGGGACACGATGGACACCGGCGTCTGCAACATGGCGTTCTTCGCCGACCCCGACGGCAACGCGCTGATGCTCCACCACCGCTACGCGCCCTACGAGGACTAGGCGGAGGCGGTCTCGGCCTCGGCGTTGAGGCGCTCGAGCGGCGTCGGCTCGCCGCGCGCACGCCGTTGCCGGCCGGCCATGTCCTCGGCGACGATCAGCACCACGAGGACGACGAGCATGAGCGTGCCGAAGACGAGCGCGGAGACGTGGTGGCCGAGCGGGATCAGCACGAGGCAGACCGCGGCGGCGACCACGCGCTTGGTGGCGATCGAGCCCGCCATCCGCAGGCGGAACAGCGCCAGCCCGAGGAGGTAGAGGGCCGGCCCGCCGGCGACGACGAGCAGCTCGGCCGTGGGCAGGTGCTCGGACGGGTGGGCGATCACGAGCTCGTCGCCGACGGCGGAGACGATCACCCCGGCGGCGATCAGGACGTGCAGGTAGGTGTAGGCGTCGCGGGCGAGCGGCACGCGGTTCTCGGCGAGCTCGAGGCGCCGCTCGGCCACCCGCGCGGCGTAGGAGAAGTACAGCCACCACATCGCCGCCGTGACGAGGAAGGCCAGGGCGAAGGCGAGGACGCGCGCGGCGTCGAGCGACAGCTCGGACGTGGTGGCGCCGGTGATGACGATCGACTCGCCGAGCGCGAGGATGATGAACAGCTGGAAGCGCTCGGCGAAGTGCGAGGTCTGCACGATCCACGAGGAGCTCGGGACCGACGGCAGGCCGGGCACGGGGTAGGTCAGCGCGGGGGCGAGGTAGTCGAGCAGCAGCGCCGCGATCCACAGCAGGGTGCGGGCGCTGCCGTCGGCCAGGCCGCCGGCGATCCACAGCACGCCGGAGGCCGCGAACCAGACGAGGATGTGCATCGCCCGGGCGCGCTCGATCGTGCCCGCCTCGGCCGAGACGAACGTCAGGAACACGTAGCGGCCGACCTGGATGGCCACGTAGGAGCACGCGAAGAGCAGCGAGCGCTCGCCGAACGCCCCGGGGATCGCGACGGCGAGCAGGAGGCTGCCGAGCATGATCGCGAGCAGCAGCACCCGCACGGCGGGTGACTCCGGGTCGAGCTCGTTGGTCGCCCAGGTCGTGTAGTTCCACGCCCACCAGAGCGCGAGCAGGATGATCGTCGCCTGCCCCGCGCCCTCCCAGGTCAGGTGGCCGAGCAGCAGGTGCGAGACCTGCGTGATCGCGAACACGAAGGCCAGGTCGTAGAACAGCTCCAGCGCGGTGGTGCGCTGGGCGTCGCCGTCGGTGGGACGCTGGAACCTGGCCATCGCGTCGCGACAGCCTAGGCGGGTTACTTGGCGGCGAGCACGTCGATCTGGTGGATCTCCGGCGCCTGGGAGAACAGCTCGGCGTTGTCGCCGAGCGCCTGGGCGACGGCGCCGCTCAGGTGGGCCTGGCGGCCGTCCTCGTCCTCGAACGCGTCGATGATCCCGAACGTCGTGGGACCCATCCGGATCGCGTACCAGACGATCGTCCCCGGCTCCTGCTCGACCAGCCCGCGTCCCTGCTCGAGGAACGACGCCACGGCGTCCTCCTGGCCCGGTGCCGCCTCGAGTCGTACGTACAGCCCGACCTTGACCATGACCGGCTCCTTTCGTTGGGTCTTTCCTTGGCGGTGCCCGGCGTCCGGCTGCGCACCGGCTTTCGCGTGCCCGGAGTGTATATGCCTTGACAAGCATATGCGTCTGATGGCATATTGACGAGACATGCCGTCAACCTGGTCCGCGCTCGCCGATCCCCGCCGCCGCGCCGTGCTCGAGCGCCTGCTCGACGGCCCGCAGGCGGTCGGCGAGCTCGTGGCCGGCGTCGGGCTCAGCCAGCCGACGACCTCCAAGCACCTCAAGGTGCTGCGCGAGGCGGGCCTCGTCTCCGTGCGCCAGGACGCGCAGCGGCGCGTCTACGCGCTCGAGCCCGGGCCGATCGCCGAGCTCGACGCGTGGCTGTTGCCCTATCGCCGCCTGTGGAGCGAGTCGCTCGATGCGCTGGGACGGCGCCTGGACGTCAAGCGAGACGAGGAGGACGGATGAGCCACGGCACCTACGAGACGCCGGACGGTCGCCCGGCGCTGCGCTTCGAGCGCACCTACCCGCACCCGCCCTCCGCCGTCTGGCGCGCGGTGACCGAGCCCGACGAGCTCGCGCACTGGTTCCCGGCCACCGTCGACGTCGACCTGCGCCCCGGCGGGGCGATCCGCTTCGTGTTCGCCGAGGGCGAGGCGCCGCCCGGCGAAGGGCCGGGTGCTCGAGCTCGAGCCCGAGCGCCGCTTCGCCTTCACCTGGGGCGACGACGAGCTGCGCTTCGAGCTCTTCGCGCACGACGACGGCTGTCGCCTGGTCTTCACGCATTTCGTCGACGCCGCCGATCGCGCGGCCCGCGACCTCGCGGGCTGGCACGTCTGCCTGGCCCGCCTGGCCGAGCGCCTCGGCGGGGGCGACCCGACGGCGCCGACCGACGAGCTCACGACGGAGTGGCGCGGCCTCTACGAGGAATACCGCGAGCGCGGCGCGCCGTCCGGCGCGCCGCTGCCCGACTAGCCCTTGAACTTGCCCAGGGCGTGGGAGAAGTCCCAGCGCTGCTGGGCCACGCGCGAGCAGTCGTTCTGGGCCTCGGCCTGCGGCTTGACGCACGCCCGGTCGCGGCCGAGCGACCAGACGCCGAGCATCCCGACGTGCCGCTGCTTGGCCCAGGTCACGAGCTGCGCCGCGTCGCCCAGCCCGAAGACCTCGGTGGCGACGTCGTTGACGCCGAGCATCGGCGTGACGCCGACCATGCGCGCGACGCGGCCGGCCGAGCGGCCCTTGTACAGCTTCTCGAGCTGGCCGTAGAGGCCCTTGCCGGTCTTGATCGCGTAGGCGCCCATGCGCCCGCTCGGGTTCGGCGCCGCCTCGTCGCCCCAGTCCATCGCCATGCCGTTGACGACGCCGATCGCCACGCCGCGCCGCTTGGCGTTCTTGACCAGCGCGACGCCGCTGGCGTCCAGGCCGGAGGGGAGGGTGGGCAGCGTGAAGGAGACGAAGAGCGGCTTGTGGCGCTTGCGCGCCGCGCGCTGCAGGATCGCGATGGCGCGGGCGCGCCGGTCGTTGCCCGCGGCGCTCTCGATCGTCGCGCCCTCGACGTCGAAGTCGACGCGCCGCGCGTGGTAGGCGGCGATGGCGGCGCCGTAGGCTCTGGCGAGCTTGGCCGCGCCGGCGCAGGCCGAGGCGAGCTCGACGCCGGCCTGGCCGCCGAAGGAGACGACGACGTCGCCGCCGCGCTTGCGGAAGGCGGCGATGGCGCCCCGCAGGAACGGCTTCTTGCCCGAGGCCGGCGCGGAGGGCAGCCCGCCCCAGGCCGGTCGGCACTGGTTGCCGCCGCGAGCCACGACGAAGGCCAGCGAGACCCGCTTGATCCCGGCACCGCGGAACGCCTTGAGGTTCGGCGCCGGGTAGTCGGTCATGTCCGTGTACGGCGCGTAGGTGAACGCGGTCGGCTTCGGCGCCGCGGCGCGGGCGACGCCGGCCGGGAGCAGGACGGCGAGCAGGACGAGCGGCAACAGGCCGCGGACGGAGCGCATCGCGGGAGTCATACCGTCGTCAGCCGCTTGGCGAGCCGCACGTCGGCCGCCGCGCCGCCGGCCACGAGCGCCTCCAGCGCGGTCTCGGCGTCGGGCAGGGAGAGCACCTCGCCGTCGTGGAGGATCATCAGGAAGCGGTCCATCCGCCGCAGGAACGCGCGGTCGTGGGTGACCGCGACGACGGTCCCCTCGAAGCCGTCGAGCGCGTCCTCGAGCGCCTCGCAGGAGTCGATGTCGAGGTTGTCGGTCGGCTCGTCGAGCAGCAGCAGGTTGTGGCCCTCGAGCTCCTGGCAGAGGATCTCCAGCCGCGCCTTCTGGCCGCCCGAGAGCGTGTCGTAGGAGCGCCGCGCGGCCTCGACGAGGCGGTAGCGCGCCAGCGCGTTCATCGCCTTCTCCAGCGTGCCGACGCGCTGCTGGACGATCTCGAGGACGTTGCGGCCGACGAAGCCGGCGCGGTCGCCGAGCTGGGAGAAGAAGCCGGTCGAGACGCGCGGGCCGAGGACGATCGCGCCGTCGTCGGGCTCCTCCTCGCCGGCCAGCAGCCGCATCAGGTGGGTCTTGCCGCCGCCGTTGGGCCCGACGATCCCGACGCGCTCGCCGAAGTGGATCTCGTCGGTGAAGGGGAAGAAGAGGCCGTCGAGGCCGACCTCGTCGAGCGCGAGCACGCGGCGCGCCGAGTCGCCGCCGCGCAGCCGCACGCGGATCTCCTGGTCGACGACCGGGGCGGGCGGCGGCCCCTCGTCGACCCAGCGCTGCCAGCGGGTCTCCATCGCGTCGGCCTTCTTGGCCCAGCCGGGGGCGTACTTCGCGCGCTCCTTGAACAGGCGCAGGAGCTCGCGCAGGCGCAGCTCCTCCTCGTTCCAGCGCGTGACCGCGTCGCCCAGGCGGCGCTGGCGCTCGGCGCGGGCCTCGGGGTAGGTGGCGTAGGAGCCGCCGTGCAGCCAGGTGCCGTTGCCCTCGAGGGTCAGGATCGAATCGACGGCGTGGGAGAGGAACTCGCGATCGTGGGAGATCACGAGCACCGTCTTCTTCGTCGCGGACAGCGTGCGCTCGAGCTCGCGCTTGGCCGGGACGTCGAGGAAGTTGTCGGGCTCGTCGAGCAGCAGGACGTCGGCGTCGGAGGCGAACAGCACGTCGAGCACGAGCCGCTTGCGCTCGCCGCCCGACAGCGTCACGGCCGGCCGCTCGGCGAGCTCGTCGAACGAGGCGCGGACGATGCGCCGGCACGAGCGGTCCCAGCTCGCCTCGAGCCCGTAGCCGCCGAGCTCGGACCAGTCGCCGATCGCCTCGCCGAGCGCGACCCCGGCGGAGTCGTCGCCCTCGGCCAGCGCGCGCTCGGCGGCGACCATGCGCTCGCCGGCGCGCCGCAGCGCGTGGGGCGCCAGGCCGACGAGCAGCGCGCGGACCGTCCCGGCGCCGTCGTCGACGCCGACGTCCTGGGCCATCGCCAGCAGCCGGCCGCCGACCCGACCTCGCCGTCGTCCGGGCGCAGCTCGCCGGTCAGCGCGCGCAGCAGGGTCGACTTGCCCACGCCGTTGGCCCCGACCAGCCCGACGTGGCGGCCGGGGGAGACGGTGAAGCTCACCCCGGAGAACAGCAGGTCGCCGCCCGGATGGGCGACGGCGAGGTTCGAGGCGGAGACGTAGCCGGAGGGACGCTTGGGCACCGCGCCATGGTGACGCCTGCCGGGCGCCGGGGCTAGCCGGGGTCGCCGCTCTCCTGCGCGCGGGCACGGAGCTCGGAGAGCACGAACCCGTAGAGCGCGTGGTCGACGGCCAGCGCGAGGCGGTCGACGGGTCGCGGCTCCTTGGCCTGATCGAGGCCGAGCGCGGGGGCGAGGCCGAGCTCGAACCCGAGCCAGACCACGACGCCGTAGGCCGGGCCGGCGCCCGGGAAGCGGCGGATCTGGGCCGGCAGCGCGGCGAACATGGCGCCGCCGCCGGCGCCGTAGCTCCAGTGGAAGAGCTCGAGGACGGCCGGACGGCGCTTGCGCGGGACCTTGCCGATCAGCCCCTTCGCCTTCTGGCGCGCGAGCGCGCGCGGCGGGGTCTCGTCGACGAGCCCGGCGGCGGTGGTGAAGGTGCGCAGGCCGGTCATCGCCATCGCCGCGACGGCGCCGCGCAGGGCGCCGTGGGCGACTTCGGTCAGACGGCCGGGGATGTGGGAGACGGAGGGCACACCCTTCGGGTGCGCGCTGCGGACCCCGTGCAATCGGGTTCTCGGCTCAGCGGCCGCTGCGCGCCGTGTCGGCGACGACGCGGTGGTCGCGCGCCGAGTGCTTGCCCGCGTCGATCCAGGCGATGCGGAAGCCCAGGCCGGCCAGCAGGTAGAGGACGCTGGCCACGTTGTGCGCGTGCACGCCGAGGCGCCGGCGCAGCAGGCGGCTCGCGAGCCCGACGAGGACGGCGCGCTTGGCCAGGCGGAAGAGCCTGCCCGCGTTGCCGCGCTCGAGCGCGTCGCCGGTCGGGCCCAGGCGCCGCTCGTTGATGGCCGAGAGGAGCAGCTCGATGGTCATCGCTCCGGTCTCGACGCGGCCGAGCGCCTCGCGGGTCGGGTGCCCGGCCGGCAGGCCCGTGGCGACGAGGACCAGCCGCGTGGCCGCGGCGCCGGTCGCCGTCGCGGTGGCCACGAAGATCGGGCCGAGGAACAGGCGCGAGCTCGCCCACAGGGGCACCGCGGTCGAGGCGAGCAGGACGCCGGTGTAGGAGCCGAGGTAGCCGCCGACGAGGGCGTTGGCGCCGCCGAGCGCCTTGGCCGCCTTGGGCTGGCCGATCAGGTCGGCGCCGACGGCGGCGCTGCCGAGGCCGCCGAAGGCCGACAGCGCCCACGCGCCCATCGACATCGGCGAGCGGACCTTGAAGACGCGCAGCATGTTGTAGGAAGCGCTCGGGCCGGCCGAGGTCGGAGATCAGGAGCGGCGGCGAGGGGATCAGCGCGGCGACGGCCACCTTGCGCGCCGTGCGGGCGGAGTCCTCGTCGCCGGCGAGGTCGCAGGCCAGCGCGACGAAGGACGAGCCGGCGGCGATCCCGCCCGTCCAGAAGTACAGCGGGATCTCCCAGGTCCAGACGGGCTCGCGGAGGATCGGGCCCTGCACGGGCACCTCCTCGGCGTGCGGGCGCTCGGCGTAGGCGCCGCCGCGCGGCCCCCCGTCGCGGCCCGCGGCCGGCGCGTAGTCGGTGTCCTTGTCGTAGAGGTAGGACCAGCGCGCGTCGCCCCAGCGCTCGCGGGCGAGCGCGACGCGGGCGCCCGGCCACCGCGCGGCGCCAGCGGCCGGGCTGGCCGTGCGTGCCGGTCGCCGCGGTGCATGTCGCGCTCGGCGTGGCCGTGGCTGGCGGCGACGGCCGCCTCGCGGTCGCGCGCGTCGCGCCCGGGGTCGTAGCTCACCGGCGCCCCTTGCGCGCCGCGGCCACGAAGGCCAGCGCGACGCCGGCGGCGGCGGTCAGCCCGGCGCCGACGGCGGCGACCGTCGCGGGCACGACGTTCTCCTGGATCGGCGAGTCGGCCTCGGCGGGCAGCCCGAAGCGCTCGGGCGGCGCGGTGAGCAGGAAGAACGCGCCGAGGCCGCCGGCCATCTGCTCGTCGGCGCCGTAGAGGTAGGCGCCGTCGAGGCCGCGGCCGTGCAGCTCGTTGACGCGGCGCTCGGCCACGTCGAGCAGCTCGTCGTAGGGCCCGAACGTGATCGAGTCGGTCGGGCAGGCCTTGGCGCAGGCGGGCTCGAGGCCGTCCTCGAGGCGGTCGTAGCAGAGGGTGCACTTGGCCGCGCGCCCGTCGTCGGGGTCACGGGCGACGACGCCGAACGGGCAGGCGGGCACGCAGTAGCCGCAGCCGTTGCAGACGTCGGGCTGCAGGATCACGGTCTCGAACTCGGTGCGGATCAGCGCGCCGGTCGGGCAGGCGTCGAGGCAGCCGGCGTGCGTGCAGTGCTTGCACACGTCGGACATGAACAGCCAGCGGCTCTGCTCGGGGAAGGCACTCGCCGAGATGCGGAGCCAGCGCCGCCGTTCTCGGCCCAGCCGACGAGGTCGAGCGCGTCCTGGTCGCGCGTCGGCGTGGTCGGCATCACCGGCGAGGGCTCGAGCATCTCGACGAAGCGCACGTGGCGCCAGGTCGAGGCCGAGAGCGTGTTCGTGTGGTCGTAGGAGGTGCCGCCGCTTGCCGTAGTCGTTGCCGTCGGCGGGCAGGTCGTTCCACTGCTTGCAGGCGACCTCGCAGGCCTTGCAGCCGATGCACGTCGTCGTGTCGGTGAAGAAGCCCATGCGCTGGGCGTCGGGGCGGTGGATCGCGAGCTCGGCGCTCATGCCTCGACCTCCGGCTCTTCCTTCGGGGACTCGGCGGGGTGGTCGTCGCTCGGCGCGGACTGGCGGCGGACCACGTGCTCGGCCGACAGCCGCGCCGTCGAGCCGCGCGGGCGCCGGCCGGCGCGCACGTCGCAGGAGAACGCCTTGGACTCCTGGATCGAGACGTTGGGATCGCCCGAGAGCGCGCCGAGGTCGTTGAGCGAGTCGCCGGTGACCGGCCCCGAGAAGCCCCAGTGCCAGGGCATCGCGACCTGGTGGACGATCCGGCCCTCGACCTTGAGCGGGCGGATGCGGTCGGTCACGCGGGCGCGCGCCTCGATCTCGCCGCGGGCCGTGGCGATCGTCATCCAGCCGCCGTCCTCGATGCCGCGGTCCGAGCGCGAGCATCGGATCGATCTCGGCGAACATCTCGGGCTGCAGCTCGGCCAGCCACGGGAGGTTGCGGCTCATGCCCGCCGGCGGTGTGGTGCTCGGTCAGGCGGAAGGACGTGGCCACGAGCGGGAACTCGCGGGTCGTCGCTCGCGTTGTACGGGTTCTCCGGGCGCCGCCAGCGGATCGCCGCGGGGTTGGCGCCGAGCTCGGGGTAGAGCGCGTTCTCGACGGGCGACTCGATCGGCTCGTAGTGCGTGGGCAGCGGGCCGTCGAGCAGGCCGCTGGGGGAGTAGAGCCAGGCCCGGCCGTCGGCCATCATCATGAACGGCTCGGCGCCGGAGATCGCGTCCATGCCCTGCGCGTCGTCGGACTCGGGGCGGTAGTCGGGCGCCTTGTCGACGGGGAAGTCGGGGACGTCGTAGCCCGTCCACTTGCCCTCCTCGGCGTCCCACCAGACGTACTTCTTGCGCTCCGACCACGGGCGTGCCGTCCGGGCTTGGCCGAGGCGCGGTTGTAGAGGATGCGCCGGTTCATCGGCCAGGCGAAGCCCCACTCGGGCGAGACCCAGCCGCCCTCGGGGTCCTGCACGTCGCCGGGGTCGCGCCGCCGGGCCTGGTTGACCGAGTCCTTGTAGACGCCGGAGTAGATCCAGCAGCCGCACGCGGTCGAGCCGTCGTCCTTGAGCGCGGCGAACCCGGAGACCGGCTTGCCGTCGGCGACCGTGTAGCCGTTGATCTCCTTGAGGACCTCCTCGGCGTCGGGCTCGCGGGACTCGCCGTGCTCGGCGTAGGGCCAGTGGCAGTTCGAGCACCGGCCAGTCCTTGGGGTCGGTCGAGCCCTCGTAGCGGGCGCGGACCTTCTTGAAGAGGTGGTGGATGAACCACAGCTCCGAGCGCGCGTCGCCGGGCGGGTCGAGCGCCTTGTCGCGCCACTGCACGAGGCGCTGGGTCTGGGTGAACGAGCCCTCCTTCTCCACGTGCGAGGCGGCGGGCATGAGGAAGACCTCGGTCTGGATGTCCTCGGTGCGCAGCTCGCCGTCGCGGACCTCCGGGGCGTCCCGCCAGAACGACGCCGTCTCGATCTCGGCGAAGTCGCGGACCACGAGCCACTTGAGGTTGGCCAGCGCGCGGCGCTGCAGGCCGCCGTTCTGCGAGCCGACGGCCGGGTTCTGGCCCATCACGAAGAAGCCGTCGACGCCGCCGTCGAG
Source organism: uncultured Solirubrobacterales bacterium (assembly GCA_963737395.1). Lineage (GTDB taxonomy): Bacteria > Actinomycetota > Thermoleophilia > Solirubrobacterales > Solirubrobacteraceae > JBBQAA01. Next base: position 40,047 of record CAVTSQ010000015.1, read on the forward strand.
CATGCGCAGCGTCGTGGCGAAGTGCGAGTGGTTGCCCGAGATCTTCGGCAGGATGCTCGAAGCCGTAGTCGTTCTCGGCGGTCGCCGCCTCGCCGTACCAGGCCTTGAGCAGCGAGGTGATGTAGAGCGGCGAAGTTCGCCCACCAGCCCTTCGTCGCGCCACCCGTCTCGATGTAGGACTCGAGCGTCAGCTCCTCTTCCCGCGAGTGCGGCATGTGCAGGTAGCCGGGCAGCAGGTCGTAGAGCGTCGGGATGTCGGTCGAGCCCTGGATCGTCGCGTGGCCGCGCAGCGCCATGATCCCGCCGCCGGGCCGGCCGATGTTCCCGAGCAGGAGCTGGAGGATCGCCGCGGTGCGGATCATCTGCACGCCGGCGGTGTGCTGGGTCCAGCCGACGGCGTAGCAGAAGGCCGTCGTGCGCTCGGGCCCGGAGTTCTCGATCAGCGCGTCGGCGATCGGCCGTGAAGTCCTCGGTGGAGATCCCGCAGATCCGCTCGACCATCTCGGGCGTGTAGCGGGAGAAGTGGCGCTTGAGGATCTGGAAGACGCAGCGCGGGTGCTCGAGCGTCTCGTCGCGCTCGACGTTGCCGGTCATCATCCCCGCGCCGGTGCGCTCGTCGAAGGACTGCGCCGAGTGCTCGCGCATGCCCGCCGCGGCGGCGACCTCGCCGCCCTCGTACTGCCAGGTCGAGCGGGTCGTACATGCCCGTCTTATCGTCGAAGCCCGAGAACACGCCGCCGAGGTCCTCGGTGTCGGCGAACTTCTCGTTGATGATCGTCGCGATGTTCGTGTAGGCGAGCACGTACTCCTTGAACCAGGCGTCGCGCTCGATCACCTGGTTGATCAGGCCGCCGAGGAAGGCGATGTCGCTGCCCGCGCGGATCGGGACGTGCTTGTCGGCCAGCGCGCTCGTGCGCCCGAACCGCGGGTCGACGTGGAAGACCTTGGCGCCGCGCTCCTTGGCCTTCATCACCCAGCGGAAGCCGACCGGGTGCGCCTCGGCCATGGACGAGCCCTGGATCAGGACGCAGTCAGCGTTCTGGAGGTCCTGCAGGAAGCTGGTGGCGCCGCCGCGCCCGAACGAGGTCCCCAGACCGGGGACCGTGGAGGAGTGTCATATGCGCGCCTGGTTCTCGATCTGGATCGCGCCGAGCGCCGTGTAGGCCTTCTTGAGGAGGTAGTTCTCCTCGTTGTCGAGCGTGGCGCCGCCCAGGTGGGCGATCCCCATCGTGCGGTCGACGCGGTAGCCGTGGTGGTCGGTCTCCTGCCAGCCCGTCCTCGCGCGCGGCGACGACGCGGTCGGCGATCATCTCCATCGCGGTCTCGAGCTCGAGGTCCTCCCACTCGGTCCCGCCCGGGCGGCGGTAGCGGACCTTCGTCAGCCGGTTGGGCTGCTGGACGAGCTGGCGCGAGGCCGAGCCCTTCGGGCACAGCGTGCCCTGGCTGATCGGGGAGTCGCGGGTGGCCCTCGATGTCGACGAGCTCGCCGTCGTCGCGTGTAGACGGCCTGGCCGCAGCCGACGGCGCAGTAGGGGCAGATCGAGGACGTCGCCTTCAGCCCGGCGATGCGCGAGCCGGCCTGCTCGGTCTGCTTCGAGGCGGCCCAGGGCCCCGTGCCCCAGTCCAGGGCTCGGCCGACGACGGGCAGCTCCCGCAGGCGTTGGAAGGACGCCACGAGCCGCAGTATGCCCGGATGCCCGGGCCGGCATCGGCGCGAGTAAGGGGTCGTACATGACAGGTAAGGGATGCGGTCGGCGCAGCCGGCACCGGATGCCCGATGTGCGCGGGGCCTCTTAGGACGAACCTGGATACATGCTCACCGATCTCAACATCCACATGGACCGGGCGACCGCCGCCGAGCACGCCCCGTCGACCACCGCCTCCCGGGCGCCGCGGCGCCAACCCGCCGTCGCCGCGCGGCCCGTCGTCCCCACGATCGCCATCCGCCCCGCGTACGCGGACGAGATGGATCTCGTGGCCGACCTCGCCGCGCTCGACTCCACCCGGCCGCTGTCCGGCGACGTTCTCCTCGCGCTCGTCGACGGCTGGCCGGTGGCGGCGGGCTCCCTGACCGACGGCCGCGTGGTCGCCAACCCGATGGTGCCCTCGGCCGACGTCGTCGAGCTCCTGCGCGAGCGCATGGACCACCTGCGCCGCCCGGACCGGGCCCGGCCGACGCGTCGCGCGCGCCTGCACCGCCGCCTCGCGACGTGACATGGTTCCGGAGGTAATGGCCACGCGGGTCTCGAGTGCCCGCTTCGTCGGTCGGACCTCCGAGCTGGCGGAGCTCGAGGCGGCGCTGCTGGATGCGGCCGCCGGTCGGCCCTCGCTCGTCTTCGTCGCCGGCGAGTCGGGCATGGGCAAGACCCGCCTGCTCGGCGAGCTCGAGGCCCGGGCGCGCGAGGAGGGGGTGCGCGTCCTGCACGGCGACTGCGTCGAGGTGGGCGAAGGTGAGCTGCCCTACGCGCCGCTGGTCGGGGTCCTGCGCCCGCTCGCGCGCGACGGCGATCCGGTGCTCGACGCGCTCCCGCCCGCGGTGCGCGCCGAGCTCGCGCGGCTGCTGCCCGCGCTCGGCGACCAGGCCGCCGCGCCCGCGCCGCCCGAGGAGGGCGCGGGCCAGGGGCGGGTCTTCGAGGCGCTGCTCCATCTGCTCGTCGCGCTCGGCGCCGAGGCGCCGGTGCTGCTCGCCGTCGAGGACGTCCACTGGGCCGACCGCTCGACGCGCGCCTTCCTCTCCTTCCTGGCCCGGGCGCTCGTCTCCGAGCGGATCCTGACCGTCGCCACCTACCGCCCCGACGAGCTGCACCGCCGCCACGCGCTGCGGCCGCTCCTGGCCGACCTCGAGCGCGACGCGCGCGTGCGCCGGGTCGAGCTCGCCCCGCTCTCCAAGGCCGAGCTGGCCGAGGCGCTCGCCGGGATCCTCGGCTCGGAGCCCGACGCGGACCTCGTCGACCGCCTGCAGTCGCGCAGCGAGGGCAACCCGCTGTTCATGGAGGAGCTCCTGGCCGGCGGGCTCGACGGCCGCGGCTCGCTTCCGGGCTCGCTGCGCGACGCGCTGATGGTGCGCGTCGAGCGCCTCGGCGACGGCGCCCAGGAGGTCCTGCGCGCGCTCGCCGTCGGCGGGCGGCTCGACCACGACGCCCTGGCCGCGGTGACCGAGCTCGACGAGCGGGTCCTGCGCGACGCGATCCGCGAGACGACCGGCGCGCACATCGTCGTCGTGGACGAGGACGGCGGCCACGCCTTCCGCCACGCGCTGCTGCGCGAGGTCGTCGACGACGACCTCCTGCCCGGCGAGCGGGCCGCGCTCCACCTCGCCGTCGCGCACGCGCTCTCGCGCACGCAGGCCGCGGCCGGCGCCCAGCGCGCCGCGCGGATCGCCCACCACTTCGCCCAGGGCGGCGACGCCTCGGCCGCGCTGGCCACCGCCGTCTGGGCCGCCGCGGCGGCGGAGTCGGTCCACGCCTTCGGCGAGGCGGCGTCGCTGTTCGAGCGCGCGCTCGAGCTCTTCGACCGTGTCCCCGACGCCGCGACGGTGGCCGGCGCCGACCGCGTCGAGCTGCTCGAGCGCGCCGCCGTGGCGCAGTCCGAGGACAGCGCGCGCCCGCGGGCCCACGCCCTCTTCGCCGCCGCGCTCGAGGAGGTCGACCCCGAGGCCGACCCGCTCCGCGCCGCGCGCCTGCACGAGGCGCTCGGACGCACGAAGTGGCACCTCGGCCGCGGCAAGGAGGGCCTCGCGACGGCCGAGGCCGGCCTGGCCCTGCTCGACCCGTCGGTCCCCACGCGCGAGCGCGCGCGGCTGCTCGCCTGGCTGGCCAAGGCGCGGATGCTCCAGGGCCGCTTCCGCGAGACCGAGATCCAGGCCGAGGAGGCGATCGCCGCCGCCGACGCGGCCGGCGACCGGGTCTCCCGCGGCCGCGCGCTCAACGCGCTCGGTGTCGCCCGGATCCTGCTCGGCGACATCGAGGAGGGCCGCTCCGCGCTGCAGGAGTCGCGCGCGGTGGCCGAGGAGGAGGACCGCCCGAGCGACGTCGCCAGCGCCTACGTCAACCTGGGCGACTCGCTGCACCTGCGCGGCCTGTCGGCCGAGGCGCTGGCGGTCGCGATCGTGGGCCGTGACGCCCTGACGCGGCTGATCGGCAAGCCCTACGTGTGGCAGGACCTGCTCGTGGCCGAGATCGCGATCGACGTCGGCGAGTGGGACGAGGCCGACCGGTCCTTCCCATCGGGCCCGCGGCGCTACGCCGGCACCGATCTCTTGAACTTCCTCCTGCGCCGGGCCGAGCTCGCGCTCGGCCGCGGCGAGCACGGGATCGCGGCCGACAGCCTCGCCGCGGCTGAGACGACGGCGGCGGGCTCGACCGAGCCGCAGTACCTCGGGCCGCTCGGTTCGCTGCTGGCGGAGCTGCGCCGCCGTCAGGGCGACCTCGACGCGGCGCGCGCCACTGTGGCCGAGTACCTCGACCGCCTGCAGTACTGCACCGACGACGTGATGCGGCTCGGGCGCCTGATGGCAGCCGGCGTCGGGGCCGAGGCCGACCGGGCCGAGCGCGCCCGCGACCTCGACGACGCCGATGACGCGGCGGCCGCGGTGTCGGCCGCCGAGCAGGCGTTCCTCTACGTCGAGGCCGCCGCCGATGAGGGCGGCCCGGTGGAGGCGGCCTGGCACGACACCGCGGCGGCCGACGTCGAGCGCGCCCGCGGCGCCAACGACCCCGCGGCGTGGGCCGCCGCCGCCACGTCGTGGGAGGTGGTCGAGCGCCCGCTCGAGGCGGCCGCGGCGCGCCGGCGCGAGGCCGAGGCCCACGCCGAGCGCGGCGATCGCGAGGCGGCGGGCGCCGCCGCCGCGGCGGCCCGCGAGGTCGCCGAGCGGCTCGGGGCGCGCTGGCTGCTGGGAGAAGTGGACGGGCTCGTCGCCCGCGCGCGCCTGCCCCTCGGGGATGTCGCCGCGGCTCCCGGCGCGCCGGCTCCGGTCGTCGCCGCCGAGGACGCGCCCTTCGGGCTGACGCCGCGCGAGCGTCAGGTGCTCGAGCTCGTGGCCTCCGGCGCGACCAATCGCGAGATCGGCGCCTCGCTGTTCATGGCCGAGAAGACCGCGAGCGTGCACGTCTCGCGGATCCTCGCCAAGCTCGGCGTGCGCTCGCGCACCCAGGCCGCGGCGGTCGCCCACCGCGCGGGCCTGGGCTAGAGACTCAGGGGACAGTCACCTCAGTCCCACTCGAGGCGGTCGAGCAGGTCGCCGACGATCCGCGCCGTCGCGCCCCAGATCAGCTCGTCGCCGACGGTGTAGGTGTCGGTGCGGATCGGCACCCCGCGGCGCACGAGCCGGCGGCGGCCGTAGCCCGCCCGCACGTCGGCGACCTTGAGCTCGAGCACGCGATCGACCTCCCGGGGGGAGAGCTCCCACGCGTGCCCGGCCTCGATCAGCCCGACGAAGGGGTAGATCGCGTAGTTGGTGACGATCGTCGGGGTGGGCTGCAGCGCGCCGATGACCTCGACGTGCGTGGGCGGCAGGCCGATCTCCTCGCAGGCCTCGCGCAGCGCGGTCGTCGCCAGGTCGGGATCCTCGGGGTCCTGCCGACCGCCCGGGAACGAGATCTCGCCGGCGTGGCGGCGCATGTCCTCACGGCGCTTGGTGAAGACGGCGTGCAGGTCGCCGGCGGCGTCGACGTAGAGGGGAACGAGCACGGCGGCGTCGGTGCGCCCGTGGACGTCGAGCGCGCTGGCGTCGGCGGGCGCGATCAGGCGGGGCCGCAGGCGCTCGACGAGGTCGTCCACGCCGTCGAGACTACGCTGGATCGGTGGACGCGCTGCTCATCGTCGACCTCCAGAACGACTTCTGCGCCGGCGGCGCGCTGGCCGTGGAGGGCGGCGACGAGATCGTCCCGCTCGTGTCCCAGCTGGCCGCCGAGGCCCCGCTCGTCGTGGCCACGCGCGACTGGCATCCGGCCGACCATCGGTCGTTCGATCGCGAGGGCGGCCCGTGGCCGCCGCACTGCATCCAGGGGACGGCCGGCGCCGAGCTCCACCCCGGCCTCGACCGGGCGCAGGTCGACGTGATCCTCGACACGGGGCAGGCGCCCGACGACGAGGGCTACTCGGCCTTCGAGGTCGGCGGCCTGGCCGAGATGCTGCGCGCCCGCGAGGTCTCCGACCTCCACGTGGCCGGGCTCGCCCTCGACGTCTGCGTGCGCGCCACCGCGCTCGACGCCCGCCGCGAGGGATTCGACGTCACGCTGCACCGCGACGCCACCCGCCCGGTCGACGCCGCCGACGGCGAGCGGGCGCTCGCACGAGCTGCGCGACGCGGGCGTGCGGATCGTCGATTAGCGGCAGCGGCCGCCGCGGAGCCCGACGCGCTTGGTCCGCGCGATGTTGCGCGACGTCGGGCCGACCATGATCCGGTAGCAGCCCTTGGCGACCTTCCAGCCGTTGGTGCGCTCCTCCCAGTAGGCGAAGGAGCGGGCGGGAAGCGTGAAGTGGACGCGCTTGTGCGCGTGGCGCGCGAGGCGGAACTTGCGGAAGGCCTTGAGCTGGCGCGGCGGCTCGTTGACGCCCGCGCGCGGGGAGGGGATCCCGACGTAGAGCTGCGGCACGGCGACGCCGCGGCGCTTGCCCGTGTTGCGCACGTCGATCGAGACGGCCAGGCGCCCGCCCTTGAGCTTCTTCGTGCGCAGACCCTTCATCGCGAACGACGTGTAGGAGCGACCGGAGCCGAACGGGTAGGCGGGCGTCTTCTTCTTCGCGTCCCACCAGCGGTAGCCGACGAGCACGCCCTCGGAGTAGTGCTGGACGCTCGTTGACGCCGGGGTACCGGTCGGGATCGCCGGCGGTCGGCTCGTCGGAGAACGGAGCGGGGGAAGGTGGCGGGCAGGCGGCCGGCCGGGTCGGTGTCGCCGAACAGCATCCGCGCGATCGCCGGGCCGCCGCGCTCGCCCGGGTACCAGGCCTCGACGATCGCCGCGACCTTGGAGCGCCACGGGGTGAGGACGGGGCCGCCGGTCTCGAGCACGACGACGGTCTTCGTGTTCGCGGCGGCGACCTCGCTCGATCAGCGCGTCCTGGTCGCCGAGCCACGGCGGGCACTCGAGCGACAGGCAGCGGCGGTCGATGCCCTCGGTCTGGTAGTCGGCGCCGAAGACGAGCGCGACCGACGAGCGCCTGGCCAGCGCGGCGGCGCGCGCGGCGTCGGTGCCGTCGTCGTAGACGACGTTGGTCTTGGTGCCCGCCCGGGCGCGGATCGCGTCGAGCGCGTCGGACAGCGCGAACGGGGTCACGTTGCCCGACCCGCCGCCGGTGATGAACTGCGTGGCGGGCTTGCCGATCACGGCGATCTGCTTGGCCTTGCCGGTCTTCAGCGGCAGCGTCTTCTTGGTGTTGCGCAGGAGCGTGAGCGCGTTCTCCTCGATCGTCTGCGCGGTCTTCGCGTGCGCGGCCTTGGGGATCTGGCCGTCGTCGTCGCGGTAGGCGGCGCGGTCGAAGAAGCCGTAGGCGAACAGCGTGCGCAGGATCCGGTGGACGTGGAGGTCGATCGTGCGCCTGCGGGATCTGCCCGGTGAGCACGAGCGGCGTGACGGCGGCCGGCCCGTAGACCTGGCCGGGCCACGGCTCGAAGTCGAGGCCGTTCGCGCAGCGCGGTGGCGGTGTCGTGGTTGGCGCCGTAGTCGGCGATCGTGAAGCCCTTGAAGCCCCACTCCTTGCGCAGGATGTCCTCGAGCAGGTGGCGGTTCTGGCAGGCGTAGACGCCGCGCAGCTTGTTGTAGGAGCACATCACCGTGCCGACGTGGCCCTCCTTGACGGCGGCCTCGAACTGCGGCAGGTAGATCTCGTGCAGCGTCCGCTCGGCCGCCTCGACGCTGACGTTCATGCGGCTGCCCTCGGTCGCCGGCGGACCGAGGGGCTGGCCGGGACGCGACTGGTCGGCCTCGGGCCCCGAGCCCTCCTGGTTGTTGGCCGCGAAGTGCTTGACGTCGGCGATCACGCCGGTCTTCTGCGCGCCGTGGATCCAGCCCACCGCGGTGCGCCCGACGAGGTAGGGGTCCTCGCCGTAGCCCTCGAAGGTGCGCCCGCCCAGCGGCGTGCGCATGATGTTGACCGTCGGCGCGTAGACGACGTCGTTGCCCTTGTCGCGCACCTCGGTGGCCACGACGCGGCCGTGCGCACGGGCCATCGCCGGGTCCCACGTGGCGGCCAGCGCCATCGGGATCGGCAGCGCGGTCGTCGGGCCCTGGCGCGGGCCGACCGGGCCGTCGGAGAGGTACATCGTCGGCAGGCCGACGCGCGGGACGCCGTCGCTCGTGCCGGTGTGGGTGTGCGGGCGGCCGGCCACGCCGGTGAACTCGTCGCCCGCGAGCAGCCCGATCCGCTCGTTGACCGTCAGCGTGGAGAGGAGCTTGTCGGCGCGCTGGTCGGGCGACAGCGAGGTGTCGCACCACGGATGGCCGCCGCAGCGCCCGGCGGCGCGCGCCGAGGCGGTGCTCGCCCCGAACGCGGCGAGCACGAGCGCGACGAGCAGGAGGACCGGCCGGCGGATCAGATCAGCTCGATCGTCTCGTCGAACATGACCTCGCCGTCCAGCGTGCGGTGCACCGGGCACTTGGCGGCGATGATCTTGAGCTTCTCGACCTTCTCGGCGTCGGTGCCCTTGGGGACGCGGAGGGTCAGCTGGAAGCGGGTGACCGATCCGCGCTCGCCCGGCGTGTACTCGGCCACGACCTCGACGTCGCCGATGTCCCAGCCCTTGCGCTTGGCGTACATCTCCATCGTCACGGCCGTGCAGGAGGCGAGGCTCGCGGCCAGGAGCTCCTGCGGGCTGGGCGCCGCGTCGGCGCCGCCGTGCTCCTCGGGCTCGTCGGCCGCGAGGTGGTGCGTGCGCACCCGATCGAGTGCTTGAAGCCGTCCGTGCGGGTGGCCGTGGCCTTCATGGCCGCGATGCTAGACCTTTCGCGTTCTCGTCAGTCCAGTGGGTTGAAGACCAACCCGGTGAGGACCTTGGGGAAGAAGTAGGTCGACTTCGGAGGCATCGACTCGCCGGCCTCGGCGACGGCCTGGATGCGCTCGACCGGGGTCGGGCCCATGAAGAACGCGAGGTCGTATTCGCCCTCGCGCACGCGGTCGATCGCCTGCTGGGTGTCGCGCGCGTAGCCGAACCCGTCGAGGTGGTCGATGCGGTCGTCGGTCAGGCCGAGCGGGCCCTTGAGCAGCAGCGCCTCGGTGACGGCGGTGTCGAGGCGCCGGTAGGGCTCGGCGCGGTCGGGTAGCGCGATGTCGGCGATCCCCGGGTCCTTGAGCGTGAGCCGGTACGGGGCGCCGGAAGTGGCTGTCCATGTAGCCGATCCGGACGCGGCCGTCGTCGGCGGGCTCGGGCACGAGGTCGGCGAGGTCGACCTCCTCGACGTCCCAGTCGCGGCTGATCGCGTCGGACAGCGCCTCCTGCGTGGCCGGCGTCGTGTCCTTGACCAGGCGGTGGGTGGGGAAGACCGTCAGGCCGGGATCCTCGAGCGCGACGAGGCACATGAGCACCCAGCCGGCCTCGGGCGTTCCCGCCTCCTCGGCGTACACGCGCGCGGTCTCGTAGCGGTGGTGGCCGTCGGCGATCAGCAGCTCGGCCGGCGCGACGGCGTCCACGACCTCGGAGAGGACCGTCGGGTCGGTCACGCGCCAGAGCCGGTGGGCGTTGCCGTCGTCGTCGGTGACCTCGGCCCACGGCGCGGCGCCCATCGTCCCGCCCAGCGCCGCGGCGGCGCCGCCGGAGGCGTCGGAGAACAAGCGAGAACACCGGGGACAAGTTCGCCCGGGTCGCCCGCGTCAGGCGCAGGCGGTCCTCCTTGGGCCCCGGGTGGGTGCGCTCGTGCGGGCGCACGCGGCCGGCGCCGTAGGGCACGGTGCGCACGCGGCACAGGAAGCCGCGGCGGACGAGGTCGCGCCCGTCGGGCGCGCGGTAGGACTGCTCGAGCGCCCAGATCGCCGGCTCGGCGTCGCGCGTGACGGCGCCCTCGGCCTCCCAGCGGGCCAGCAGCCCGGCGGCCGCGCTGTACGGGTCGTCGCCGCCGTCCTCGGCCTCGGGCAGGTCGATCCGCACGGCGTTGTGCGGGCTGCGGGCGGCAAGGCGCGCGCGGTACTCGGCGTCGATCACGTCGTACGGGCGGAGCCCACAGGTCCTGCAGCGGGCCGGCGACGTCGAGGTCGTAGTGCAGCGCGTGGAGCGGGGCGATCTCGGCCATGGCGTGACCCTAGCCGCCACTCCTCAGGACGAGTACGCGGGCGCCATCTCGGCCTCGCCGGCCGGGGCCTGGCGCTGCACCCAGATCACCGCGCCCACGACGATCGCCCCGCCGAGGATCTGGACCGCGGCCAGGTGCTGGCCGTGGATCGGCCAGGCGAAGGCGGCGGCGAGCACCGGCTCGAGGGTGGCCACGACCGCGACCCGCGAGGCCGGGACCTCGCGCACGGCGCCGACGATGCAGACGAAGGGCACGAGCGTGCCGAGCACGGCGACGTAGGCGCCGATCGCCGCGTTGTCGGCACCGGCGAGGAAGTGCAGCGGGAACGACCACAGCGGCGCGACCACGGCCCAGAAGAGCGAGGCGAACGCGAAGCCGTAGACCAGCGTCGTGCTCGGCCCGTAGGCGTGCCCCGCGCGCTCGCTCGTGAACAGGTAGGTCGCGTAGGCCAGCCCCGCCCCGAGCGCGGCGAGCAGGCCGAGCCCGTCGAGGTCGCCCGGGTCGTAGGCCTGGACGACGAGGACGCAGCCGACGAGCGAGACGCCGGCCGCGGCCCAGATGCCGTGCGGCAGGCGGCGGCGGTGCGCGATCCGCAGCCAGATCAGCACCCAGAACGGCGCGAGGTACTGGATCACGAGCGCGACGCCGATGTCCAGGCGCTCGATCGCGACGAAGTACAGGGCGTTGTTGAGCGCCAGGCCGGCGATGCCGAGGAAGGCGAAGCGCGGGCAGGTCGCGCGCGGCGGATCCGCAGCGCCGGCCGGTCGAAGACGGCGAGCACGACGAGCAGCACGACCATCGTCACCACGGCGCGCAGCTCGGCCATCCGCACGGCGGGCATCCCGTCGTCGAGCAGGAAGCGCGCCATCGACCCGTTGAGCCCCCACAGCGCGGCGGCGGCGACGGCGAGGGCGTAGCCGCGGCGGTGGGAGCGGGTTCGGGGCGACACGCTGCGGACTATCGTTGCGCCGACGCGATCACGGGGCGTGGCTCAGCCTGGTAGAGCATCCGGTTTGGGGCCGGAAGGTCGCCGGTTCAAATCCGGCCGCCCCGACTTCGCCGACTAGCTCAGTGCGAGCGCGGCGCCGCCCGATCCCGGCGGCTCGGCGTCGCGCAGGTGGCCGACGACGGCGTCGACGACCGCGGGGTCGAAGTGCGTCCCCGCGCACGCGCGCAGCTCGGCGATCGCCTCGGCCGCGCTCATCGGCCGCCGGTAGGGCCGCTCGCTGACCATCGCGTCGTAGGCGTCGGCCACGCAGATGATCCGCGAGCCGAGCGGGATGTCCGTGCCGGCCGTCCCGTCCGGGTAGCCGCCGCCGTCGAAGCGCTCGTGGCTCGAGCGGACGAGCGCCGCGACGTGGCGCAGCGCCGGCGCGGCCTGGAGGATCCGCTCGCCGGTGATCGTGTGGCGGCGGATGAAGCCCCACTCCTCGTCGGTCAGCGCGCCGGGCTTGGAGAGGATCGCGTCGGGCACGGCGATCTTGCCGATGTCGTGCATCTCGCTGGCGTAGCGGACGTCCTCGATCTCCACGGGGGAGAGCCCGAGCCGCTGCGCCGTGGCGACGGCGAGGTCGGCCACCGCGGTCGCGTGCTCGTCGAGGCCGCCGTCGCGCTCGGCCAGCGCCTGCTTGAGCGCCTCGGCCGCCTGGCGCGGCGCCGACACGCGGCCGCCGTGCTTCTGCGCGTACATCCGCTGGTCGGCCAGGCGCAGCGCGGCCGAGGGATCGGAGACGTCGGGGGTCAGGCGGACCGCGCCGTAGGCGGCGGTGACGTCGAAGCCCTCGCCCGACTCGGCCAGGGCCTTGGCCACGTCGGCGGCCTGGCCGACGATGTCGGCCAGCGGCCCGACCGGGACGATCGCGCACAGCTCGTCGCCGCCGAGGCGGTAGGCGGCGCCGTCGGGCTCGACGCGCTCGGCCAGGCGGCGACCGAGCCGCTCGAGCAGCGCGTCGCCGGCGAGGTGGCCGAAGGCGTCGTTGTAGTTCTTGAAGCCGTTGAGGTCGAACAGCGCGAGCATCGTCGTGCCGTCCGGCGCGGCCAGCGAGCGTTCGAGCATCGGGGATCAGCGCGCGCCGGTTGCCGAGGCCGGTCAGCGCGTCGATCCGCGCCTGGTGCTGCGAGAGCCGCAGCCGGCGCTCGTTCTCGCGCATGAACAGGCCGAGGCGCGACCATCACGCCGAGCAGCGCCACGGTCGCCAGGCCGACCGCGAGCTTGTTGATGCCGCTGGCCAGGGCTCCGCCGACGAGGATCCCGAGCGCGATCGTTCCGAAGACGAGCGGCGCGAAGGCGACGACGAGGCGGCGCAGCTGCTCGCCGCCGCGCTCGCTGTTCGCCGGCTGGTAGGCGGCCCAGGCGATCGCGAGCAGGCCGGCGGTCCAGCCCTGGTCGAACCAGCCGCCGGACTCGTAGGCGCCCTTCGCGGTCTGGACGAGGTACATGGAGTCGGCGACCCAGAAGAGCCCGATCCCGACGAGCAGCAGCGCCCAGGTGCGGTTCAGGCGCCAGCCGCCGCTGGCGAGCAGGCCGACGGTGGTGGCCACGAGCACGAGGTCGAGGACCGGATAGGAGAGGCCGATCAGGACCGAGACGGTGTGGCCGTCGAGGTTCGCGGCGACGGTGCCGAGGACGAGCGCGGCCGAGCCGGCGGCGACGGTGCAGGCGGCGATCAGGCCGTCGACCCAGAGGCCGCTGCTCTCGTCGCCGCGGTCGCGGGCGAGGACGACGATGCCGCCGATGGCCAGCGGCGGGAAGAGCAGGTAGCCGGCGTCGGCGGGGGAGGGGAGCGGCGGGCTCGGGTCGGTCCAGAGGACGCTCGTGTAGTAGAGCTCGCCGAGGCTCCAGGCGGCCACGCCGGCGGCGAGCAGCGTCCAGCCGAGCCGGCCCTCGCGCCGCGAGATCGCTCGCCAGGCGCACAGGCCGGTCGCGATCACGAGCACGGCGTCGTGCACGGGCCGGGTGCCGAGGGCGGAGGCCGAAGCGCCGAAGGCGAGGCTGAGCTCCTTCGCGAGCAGCCACGCGGCGGCGAGGGCGAAGAGGACGGAGACCGTCGCAGGGCGTCGAACGGCCATGGTGGTGTCATCGGCTCGCGCCCTCGGGGGCCTTGAGTCAGAAATCCGGTCCACGCCGCGGCGGGCGGTCGTGACACCCTGCGGCGATGACGGGACGCGGTCGCACGCTCCTCGGCTTCGCGCTGCTCGGGCTCTGGTGGGGCACGTGGGGCGCGGCCGTGCCCGAGGTGCAGGCGCACGCGCACGCCGACGACGGCCAGCTCGGGATCGCGCTGCTGTCGGTGGCCGTCGGGGCGCTGCTGGCGATGCGCGCGGTCGGGCGCCTGCTCGACCGCGCGGGCGCGTGGGTGATGCCGGCGATCGCCGCGGGCCTCGGCCTCGCCGCACTCGGCCCGGCGCTCGCCGTCACGCCGGCCGAGCTGGCGCTCGCGATGCTCGTGATCGGGGCCTTCTCCGGCGCGCTGGACGTGGCGATCAACCTCGAGGGCGTGCGCTACGAGCAGGACGGGCCGCCGGTCATCGCCCTCGGTCACGCGACCTTCTCGGCCGCGGTGCTGACCGGCGCTCCGCTGGCCGGCGTGCTGCGGGCGAGCGGGGCGGAGCTCCGCGGTCGTGCTCGGGCGCGGCCGCCGCGCTGACGCTCGCCGGGGCCGCCGTGCTCGCGTCGCTCTCCGCCGCTCCGCGCGGCGACGCGCCGGTCGAGCGCGCCGCCGCCGCCGTGGCGGGCGCCGGGGAAGCTCATCGTCCTCGGCTGCTGCTCGCGCTGGCCTTCCTGATCGAGGGGACGTGGCAGGACTGGGGCGTCCTGCACCTCGAGCGCACGCTCGGCGCCTCGCGCGGCGTCGGCGCCGCGGCGCCGGTCGTGTTCGCCGGCGCCGCGGTGGTCGGCCGCCTCGGCGCGCACCGGATGGCCGGGCGCGTCGCCGACCGCGCGGTCATCGCCGGCGGCGCGCTCGTCGCCGCGGCGGGCACGCTGCGTGGCCGCCGCCGCGGGCTCGGTCGGCGTCGCCCTGGCCGGGATCCTGCTCGCCGGCCTGGGCACATCGGTCTGCGCGCCGACGATCTTCCGGCTCGGCGGCCGCGCCGTCGGGGCGGGCACGCGCGGCGACGCGCTCGGGGTCGTCACGACGCTGGCCTACCTCGGCTTCCTCGTCGGCCCGGCGATGGTCGGCGGGATCGCCCAGGCGACCATCGCTGCCGCTCGCGCTCGGCTCCGTCTCCGGGCGTCGCGCTGCTGCTCGCGCTCGGGTCGCGGGCGGTGTAGCGTCGCGGCGATGGCGCTCCCCGACGACGTCCGCGGCCTCTTCGAGGGTCCGAACTTCGCCCACCTGGCGACGCTCGGCCCGCACGGCGAGCCGCAGTCGGTGGCCGTGTGGGCCGGTATCGAGGGCGAGCGGATCGTCTTCTTCACCCAGCCCGGCAGCCAGAAGGCCAAGAACGTCGAGCGCGACCCGCGCGTGGCGATCTCGCTGGTCGACCACGACAGTCCGTACCGCACCGCGCGCGTGCGTGGGCGCGTGGTCGAGACCGTGGACGGCGACGCCGCGCTGGAGATCATCGACCGGCTCTCGCACCGTTACACGGGCGCGCCGTTCCCGATGCGCTCGGGCCGCGTCTACGTGATCGAGCCCGAGAAGACGGGCTTCATGGAGCTCCCCTTCGACCACACGCCCGGCGCCTGAGCGCCGCGAGCGCGGTCTAGCCTTCCCTCGCCGGCCCCCGTAGCTCAGCTGGATAGAGCGGCTGCCTTCTAAGCAGCGGGCCGCAGGTTCGAGTCCTGCCGGGGGCACTCGAGTTGGCCCGTGCGGCGATTGCGCGCCCCGTCGCGGAATCGAGGACGCTGTCTGGCCCCAGATCTCCCTGCCGCAGGAGGCCAGACGAATGCGCAGCGCCAAGGTCCTCGACCACCTTCGATCCAACGTGATCGGCTACGTCTGCCTGGTCTGGCTGATGACCGGCACCGCGGTCGCCGCCACGCATCTGCCGGCGAAGTCGGTCGGTCGCCGCCAGTTGCGTACGGGGGCGGTGACGAACTCGAAGCTCGCCCGAGGCGCGGTCACCGCCTCGAAGGTCAAGACCGGGTCGATCACCGGCACGCAGGTGGCCGAGAGCAAGCTCGGGACGGTGCCGCGCGCGGCGGCCGCCGCGAACGCCGCTCACGCGACGAACGCCGACACGCTCGGGGGCCTCGGGCCGGCGGCGTTCCAGCGCCGGATCGCGGGCGCCTGCACCGGCGGCAGATCGATCCGATTGATCGCGGCCGACGGCTCCGTCAGCTGCCAGTCGCCGCCGGCGACGGACTTCGGCACGGTGCAGAAGCGCGTGACCGGGAGCTGCGCGACCGGGATCGGCTCGGTCGGGCAGGACGGCGCGGCCTCATGCACGACCTCGCCGGTGCAGAAGCTCGTGCTCGACTCGAGCACGGCGTCGACCGAGGTCTCCGGCCCGGCCGGGCGCACGGGCTTCGGCTACCAGCTCGACTGTCCGTCCAGCGGGCCCAAGATCCTCTACCTGATCGACTTCACCGACAACGCGGCGACGCTCAACTGGGTCTACAGCACCGGGACCAACGTCACGGCCAGCGGCGACTCGCTCGACGGTCGCATGGGACGCGGCTTCGACTTCTCCGCCGGGCGCATCGAGGGCCAGTTCGTCTACTCGCTCGGCTCCGAGGTCGTCACCCTCAACCTGCACGCCTACACGCCCGGCGCCGGATCGGGCTGCGAGGTCCGCGGGACGGCGCTCGTGGCCGGGACCTGAGGGCTATCCTCGCTCTCGCTCGGTGGGCGTAGCTCAGCTGGTAGAGCTCCGGGTTGTGGTCCCGGCGGTCGGGGGTTCGAGTCCCCTCGCTCACCCTCCGAGAGAGCTGCGGAAAGCGCGCCCCGGCTAGCGCTTCTTGGCGCGGCTCGGGGCGCTGACGCGGCTGCTGGCGGCCTTGCCGGCCTGGCGCGCGGCCTCGCCGGCGGCCGACGCGGCCTTCTTGGCCTGGCCGAGGGCGCCGCTCGCCGAGTCCTTCGCGCTCTTGGCGCTGGACTTGGCCTGGTTGGACTGGCGCGTGGCGGCCGCCTTCTTGCCGCCGGATCGCGGACGCGTCGCGCTGCTGGTTGCGCTTGCGGGTCGCGGCGGCCTTCTTGGCGGCGGCGGAACGATCGGCCTTGGTCTGAGCCATCTGCGTGCTTCCTCCTGGTTTTTCGTCGATTGAGCTTCCGGTACCCCGCTCGGCGTCCGGTAACCCTGGCGCGTGCGCGCTCAGTCGTCGTCGGCGGCGAGATGCAGCCGGTACAGGCGCGCGCGTCCGCTGACGCCGCGCAGCCCCTTCGGGAGCCGGCGCTTGGACCAGCCGAAGGATCCGCCCGCCCGCTCCTGGACGGCCTCCTCGACGAGCACCGTGCCCGACTTGGCGGCGTCGACGATGCGGCTGGCGCGGTTGACGGGCGGGCCGAACCGTCGGCGGCCCGGTTGACGGCCGGGCCGTCGGCGATCCCGGCACGCATGGGCGGGAAGTCGTCGCCCTCGGAGCGCGTGCGCTCGGCCAGGTCGCCGACGGCGGTCAGGAGCGCGGGGACGCTCGGGGAGACGAGCATCACCCCGTCGCCGATCGTCTTGACCAGTTCGACGGGTCGCAGCGCGACGTCGGCGGCCAGCGTGGTCATGCGGATCCCGACGGCGGCGATGTCCTCCGGCGGGCGGCTCTCGCCCAGCCGGGTGAAGTGCGACAGGTCGGCGAAGCAGACCGCGATCTCCCGCGTCTCGGAGAGCTCGCCGGCTTCGCGCTCGGCCTGCGTGATGACGTCTCGCGTGGCCTGCTCGCGCAGGTGCACGCGCAGCTCGTGGTCGATCACGTCGCCCAGGAGGGGGACCAGCTCGTCGGCGGCGGCCGCATAGCGCAGCCCGAGGGAGTGCTCGCTGTCACCCGGCCGGATCAGCGCGTTGCCGGCGATCTCGCGCAGCACGCCGGCCACCTGGCCAGGGCGTGGCCGAGCACGCGCGAGATGGCGAGCACGTCGGCGCGGCTGAGCCCGCCGTCGAGGAACCGGCGCAGGACACGGGCGACCTCGAGGTCCTCGTCGGTGAAGAGCCGCTCGCCGCGCCCCGGGTTGGGATGCCCGAGGCTGAGCAGGACCGTCCGCAGGAACTTGGGGTCGATCCGCGCGGCGCGCCCCAGCTCGGTCAGCGTGTACTTCTCGGTGCCCTTGAGCGCGAGCTCGACGGGCAGCGTCGCCAGCCGCCGCTCGCGCGCCGCCGCCTTGAGATCGTCGACTCGGCCCCCGCCTGCAGCAGGTACTCGAGCAGGTCGCGGCGCGCCTCGCGCTCCTCGTCGCCTTCGATCCCCTCGTAGAGCTCGGGATCACGCAGCCGCTCCTCGTCGTCCCGGCTCATGACGCGGTCCTACCCGCAAGCCGCTTGAGCCCATCCCCCGGCGCGCCGGAAACCAGGGCATGCCCCCGGCGCGGCCGAGCACGTCTTGAGGTACCGGGCGTCTCAGCGAAAAGCCGAGGTGGGATCGCCGATCCATCCCCTATCGTGGCGCGGACCGACGGCGCGACGCAGCCCCGGTCCACCCGCCATGCCAAGCCTCGCCGATCGGCCCACCCGCGTTTTCCTGTGCGACGACAACGTCGACCTGCGGCTGCTGCTCAACTTCGGCATCGCCGAGCACGCCGACCTCGAGATCGTGGGTGAGGCGGGCGACGGCGCCGCGGGCGTCGAAGGGGTCGCCGAGTCGCGGCCCGGACGTGGTCCTGCTCGACCTCGCGATGCCCGTCATGGACGGGCTCGAGGCGATCCCGCATCTCCACGCGCTGCGGATCGGCACGCGGATCATCGTGCTGACGGGCTACGACAACGACGCGCTTGGCCGCCGACGCGCTCGGGCGCTGCGCGAGCCGCTACCTGTCGAAGTCGGCGTCGATGGAGGACATCGTCTCGGTGATCCGCGAGGTGGCGGCGGCGCCCCCCAAGATCTGCGCCGCGTGAGCTCGCGGCTGCGGGCACTCGCGCCGTGAACTAGAGTCCGAACGCCCGCTCGAGACGAGAGGTAGCTGAATGCCCGAGGCGAAGGAGATCGTTGAGTCGACGCTGCGCGAGGACCGCGAGGCCTTGCTCGAGGAGTGGGTCGCGCTCCACACCGAGTCGCGCCCGGCTTCCGCTCCGACCTGATCGGGCCCGGGCGAGCTGCGCGTCGAGTGCCGAGCGCCTGCTCGACGGCCTGACGGCCGCCGTCGCCGTCGACTCGGCCGACGCCGACATCTCCGGCCCCGAGTGGACCCCGGTCCGCGACCTGCTCACCGAGCTCTCCCGCACCCGGGCGACCCAGGGCTTCTCGCCGACCGAGACGGCGACCTTCGTCTACAGCCTCAAGCGAGCCGCTGTTCCAGCGCCTGCGCGGCCACGCGCCCGACGCCGACGCCCTGGCCGACGCGCTGTGGGCGGCCACCGCCCTGCTCGACCGCCTCGGCCTGTTCACCGCCGAGGCGTACCTGCGCTCGCGCGAGGAGGTCATCCGCCGCCAGCAGGACGAGCTCGTGGAGCTGTCGACGCCCGGTCGTCGAGGTCTTCGAGGGCGTCGTCGCGCTGCCGCTGATCGGCACGCTGGACTCCAACCGCACGCAGGTCGTGATGGAGAGCCTGCTCGAGCGCATCGTCGAGACCGACTCGACGATCGCGATCCTCGACATCACCGGCGTGCCCACGGTCGACACGCTCGTCGCCCAGCACCTGCTGCGCACGGTCGCGGCCGCCCGGCTGATGGGCGCCGACTGCATCATCAGCGGCATCCGGCCCGCAGATCGCCCAGACGATCGTGCACCTCGGCCTCGACCTCTCCGAGGTCGTCACGAAGGCGAGCCTGGCCGACGCGCTCACGGTCGCGCTCGACCGCACCGGCTTCGCCATCACCCGCGTCGGCGCCGGGGGCTAGACCGTGGCGCTCGAGGGCACGGACCGCATCCCGATCCTCAAGATCGGTCGGCTGCTCCTCGTCACGATCCAGGTCGACATGCACGACCGCATGGCCGTGCAGCTGCAGGACGACCTGACCAACCAGATCGTCCGGCACGGCGCGCACGGCGTGCTGATCGACATCTCGGGCCTCGAGCTCGTCGACTCGTTCATCGGGCGGATGCTGTCCGACATCGCCGCCATGGCCCGCGTGCTCGACGCCGAGACCGTCGTCGTCGGCATGCGCCCGGCCGTGGCGATCACGCTCGTCGAGCTCGGCCTCTCGCTGCCCGGCGTCGGCACTGCGCTGACCGTCGAGCGGGGGATGGACATGCTCGCGCGCAACCGCGCCGCGACCCGCGGCCTGCCGGACGGTGGCGATGGCGATCGTCGACTCCTGAGACGCTGCCGCTGCGCTCGCGACCACGACGTCGTACGGGCCCGCCACCACCTGCGCCAGCTGGCGATCGACGCGCAGCTGCGCCTGATCGACCAGACCAAGCTCGTCACCGCCGTCTCCGAGCTGGCCCGCAACACCGTGGTCCACGGCGGCGGCGGGGAGATGACCGCCGGCGTGGACGAGCGCAACGGCCGCATCGGGGTGTGGGCCCAGTTCGAGGACTCCGGGCCGGGCATCGCCGACGTCGAGCAGGCGATGGGCGAGGGCTTCACGACCGGCAACGGCCTCGGCCTGGGACTGGCCGGGGCGCGGCGGCTCGTCGACGAGTTCCACATCCACGACCGCGCCCGGCGAGGGCACGACGATCCGGGTGGTCCGGTGGCGCTGAGCGCTCCGATCCGGCTGACCGTCGACGAGGCCACCCAGGTCGCGCCGGTGCGCCGCGCGGCCGAGACGATGGCGGCGAACCTCGGGCTCGACCCGACGCGGCGCGGGCAGTCGGCGATCGTCGCCACGGAGCTCGCGACCAACCTCGTGCGTCACGGCGGGGGCGGCGAGATCGTCGTGCGTGGCTCGGCCGACGGCGGGCTGGAGATCGTCGCCTGGGACCGCGGTCCGGGCATCGCCGATCTGGCGAGCTCGATCCGCGACGGGGTGTCCGGAGCCGGCGGGCCGGGCAACGGCCTCGGCGCCGTGCGCCGCCTGGCGACGCGGGTTCGACGTCTACACGGCGCCCGACCAGGGCGCGGTCGTGCTCGCGCGGCATGGGCGGCGCGGTCCACGGCGTGCCGAACGTCGACGGGCTCGCGCTCGCCCTGCGCGGCGAGCAGGCCAGCGGCGACGCCTGGGGCCAGGTCGTCGACGGGCCGATCGTGACGATCCTGCTGGCCGACGGCCTCGGCCACGGGCCCGATGCCGCGCGCGCCGCGCTGACCGCGGTCGGCGAGCTCGCGCCCGGGCGCACTCCCGAGGAGCTGCTGCAGCGCATGCACGGCGCGCTGCGGCCGACCCGCGGCGCGGCGGCGGCGATCGCGCGCTACGACGTCCGCTACCGGCGCGCTGCGCTTCAGCCGGGGTCGGGAACATCGCCGCGGCGATCGTCACCGACGGCCGCTCGAAGGCCCTGGCCTCGATGAACGGCACGCTCGGTCACCGGCTGACGCAGATCCGCGGCTACGACTACGAGCTCGCGCCCGGCGCGCTGCTCGTCATGCACTCCGACGGCTGCCGCACGGGCTGGAACCTGGCCGACGCACCCGGGGCTGGCGCGGCGCGATCCGCTCGTCATCGCCAGCCTGCTGATCCGCGACCAGGAGCGCGGGCCGCGACGACGTCAGCGTGGTCGTCGCCCGCCGGGAGGGGTCGTGATCGCCGAGCCGCTGGCGTCGGTCGAGCTCGTCCACGGCGAGGGCGTCGTGCTCGCCCGCCAGCGCGCGCGGGAGGTCGCCGAGCTGCTCGGGCTTCGACCGCCAGGACCAGACCCGCATCGCCACCGCCACCTCCGAGCTGGCGCGCAACGCCCACCGCTACGCCGGCGGCGGCCAGGTCATGTTCCTGCGCGACGGCGACGAGCTGCGCATCGACGTGATCGACGACGGCCCGGGCATCCCGCATCTCGACGTGGTGCATGAGCGGCACCTACGAGTCGTCGACGGGGATGGGCCGGGGCCTGCTCAGCGTCCAGCTGCTGATGGACCGCTTCACGATCGACGCGCCGCCCGGCCGCGGGACGCGGGTGAGCGCCGGGCAAGCGGATCCCGAGCACGCGGCAGCGACGTGCACGGCGTGGGAGATCCGCGAGGCGCTCAGCCGCCGGATCTCGCGCTCGCCCTACGAGGAGGTCACCCAGCAGAACCAGGAGCTGCTGCTCGCCTTCAACGAGCTGCGCGCCCGCCAGGAGGAGATGCTCGCGCTCAACCGCGAGCTCGACGACACCAACCGGGGCGTGGTCGCGCTCTACGCCGAGCTCGACGACCGCGCCGAGACCCTGCGCGACGCCGACGACCGCAAGTCGCGCTTCCTGGCCGACATGAGCCACGAGCTGCGCTCGCCGCTGAACTCGATCGTCGCCCTGGCCGACCTGCTGATCGAGGACGCCGGGCGCGACTCGGCGAGGAGCAGCGGCGCCAGATCGGCTACATCCGCCGCATGGCCGAGGACCAGCTCGGCCTCGTCGGCGACCTGCTCGACATCGCCAAGATCGAGGCGGGCCGCGTGGACGTCGACCTGCGCGAGCTCTCCGATCCCCGAGCTCCTCGGCGTGCTGCGCGCGCAGCTGCGGCCGCTGGTCGGCTCGGCCGACGTCGACCTGCGCGTCGACGTCGAGCCCGGCCTGCCCGTGCTCGTCACCGACGAGACCAAGCTCGTCCAGATCCTGCGCAACCTCGTGACCAACGCGCTGAAGTTCACCACCGAGGGCGAGGTCGTCCTGCGCGCGCACGGCGACCGCGGCCTCGTCACGTTCAGCGTCTCCGACACCGGCGTGGGGATCGCGCCCGCGGATCTCGAGCGCGTCTTCGAGGAGTTCGTCCAGGTTCCCGGCGAGCACCAGAGCAACGTCCGCGGGACCGGGCTCGGGCTGCCGCTGTGCCGCAAGCTCGTCTCGGTCCTGGGCGGGACGATCGACGTCGACAGCACCCTCGGCCAGGGCACCACCTTCACGGTCCGGCTGCCCGTCGCCGCGAGCCCCGAGCCGGCGGCGCCCGAGGACGACCACGATCTGCTGATCGTCGACGACGACGAGGCCGCCCGCTACGTGCTGCGCACGCATCTGCGCGACAGCGGCTGGAGCGTGCGCGAGGCGTCCTCCGGGCTCGAGGCGCTGGCCGCGATCGAGGAGGACGCGCCGTCGGCGATCCTGCTCGACCTCTCGATGCCCGACCTCGACGGGCTCGAGGTGCTCGAGCGCGTGCGGGCGATGCCGGGGATGCAGGACGTCAGGATCGTGATCCACAGCTCGCGGGCGATCGGCGAGGCCGAGCGCAGCGCCTGCCAGCGCCACCACGCGCTGCTGCTCGACAAGGCCATGACGTCGCGCAGCAGCGTGCTCAACATGCTCGCCGCGGCGGGCGCGGGAGGCCCCGAGTGGCGGCTGAGGAGCGGATCCTGCTCGCCGACGACGACGACGTCGGGCGCTACGTGATCGCGACGATGCTGCGCCGCGCCGGCTTCACGGTCGACGAGGTCGCCGACGGCGGCGCCGCCGTGGACGCGATCCGCGCCGATCCGCCCGACCTGGCGGTGCTCGACGTCAAGATGCCGCGGCTCACGGGCTTCGAGGCCTGCCGCGCGGTCAAGGGCGACGAGCGCACGCGCCACGTGCCGGTGCTCCTGCTGTCGGCGACGTTCATGGACGACCAGGCGCGGGTGGAGGGCCTGGAGGGCGGGGCGGACTCCTACCTGACCCAGCCCGTCGAGGCGCCCGGTGCTCGCCGCCACGGTGCGCTCGCTGATCCGCTCGCGCCGCCTCGAGCAGGCGGTCAACGACGCCGCGCGCCAGTGGAGCGCGACCTTCGACGCGATCGCCGACGCCGTGGCGCTCGTCGACGCCGGCGGCCGCGTGCGCCGCGTCAACCGCTCGTTCCTCGAGCTCCTGGGCGACGGGCACGCCGACGTCATCGGCCGCCCCGCGGCGGAGCTCGTCCCCGCGCTCGTTCCCGAGGTCGTGCTCGCGCCCGACGTCCCGGAGCCGTTCGACGTCCAGCTCGGCGGGCGCGTCCTGCGGACCCGCGTCGACGTCGTCCCGGCCCTCGACGACGCCGGCGGCACCGAGCGCGTCGTCACCCTCAGCGACGTCACCGCCCTGCGCGCGGCTCAGCGCGAGCGGGCGACCGCGCTGAGCCGCGAACGCGAGATCTCGCGCACGCTGCAGGAGAGCCTGCTGCCCGAGCACCTCCCGGACGTCTCGCACGTCGCGCTCGACGCCTGGCACGTCGCCGCCGAGCACGAGCTGATCGTGGGCGGCGACTGGTACGACGCGATCGAGACCGACCGGCACCTGTGGCTGGTGATCGGCGACGTGGCGGGCCACGGCGTGCGCGCCACCGCCCAGGCGGGCCAGCTGCGCCACACGCTGCGCGGCTACGCCCACGAGGGCCTCACCGCCGACGCGGCGATGGTCGCGATCAACGACCTCGTGATCTCGCAGCGCGGCTTCGCCACGGTGCTGATCGCGGCGATCGACCCCGACGCCCGCGAGCTGCGGATCGTCTGCGCCGGCCACCCGCCGCTGCTGTGGCTCGGCGCCGACGGCTGCGAGCTGCTCGGCGAGGGCAGCGGGCCGGCGCTCGGCGTTCCCAACACGGGCTACGTCGTGCACACGCGCGCGATCGGTCCCGGCGATCGGCTGCTGATCTACACCGACGGCCTGGTCGAGCGGCCGGGCGAGCACCTCGACGTCGGGTTCGACCGCCTCTGCGCCGTGGCGGAGAGCACGCACGGGATCGCGGAGCTGCGCGACGAGCTCGTCGGCCGGCTGGTCAGCCGCACCGACCTGCGCGACGACGTCGCCCTGCTCATGGCCGAGATCTCGTGACGGCTCGCCGCGCGCTCAGGCGGCGTGCGCGCCAGCGGACCGGCTCGGGCGGGTCGACCCAGTCGAGCTGGCGGTCGAGCGCGACGAGGCCGAGCACGCGCTGCACCTCGGGCGGGCCCTCGACGGCGCGCAGCCGCCCGCCCGTCTCGTTCGAGACGCGCCACGCCTCGAGCATGCAGGCGATCCCCGACGAGTCCATGAAGCTGACGCCGCGCAGGTCGACGACGACGTCGCCGCCGGAGGAGGCCGCGAACGCGTCGGCCAGCTCGGGAGTCGTGGCGATGTCGAGCTCGCCGCTGGGGGCGATCACGACGACGTCGCCGCTGTCCCCGACCTGGACGCTGAACTCCGCGTCGAGCGGTGCGTCGCCAGGGGTGCCGATGTCCACGCGGCTTGATGCTAGCTATCCGCGCGCGCCCCGCGAGCGTCGCGAAGATCCGCCGCGACGTGGTCGCGATCGCCGGCGAGTGCGGGTTCGATCGCGCGCGCCTGGCCGACGTCCGCCTCGCCGTCTCCGAAGCGGCGACCAACGCGATCGTGCACGCCTACCGCGGCCGCGACGGAGAGATCCGCGCGCGGGTGACCGTGACCCGCGACGAGCTCGTCGTCGTCATCGCCGACCGCGGGCCGGGCATGCTCCCGCGCACCGACAGCCCCGGCCTCGGGCTCGGGCTGCCGACGATCACCACCGTCTCCGATCGCCTCGAGGTCGTCAGCGAGGGCGAGGGCTGCGAGCTGCACATCGCCTTCCGGCGACCGCGCTGACCGACGGGCTCAGGCCGGGCCCGCGACCGCCTCGATGGCGTCGGCCGCGAGCGCCGTGCCCGGCGCCGCCTGCAGGCGGCGCGACAGGGCGTCGAGCCGGGCGCGCAGCGCGTCGTCGGCAATCAGCTCGTCGATCGCCGCGGTCAGCTCGTCGCCGTCGTGGCCGTAGGTCGAGAGGCGCCGGCCGAACCCCGTCTCGTGGATGCGCTGGGCGTTGTCGTGCTGGTCCCAGAAGAGCGGCAGCAGGACCATCGGCTTGCCGAAGAACAGCGACTCGGTGACGGTGTTGTTGCCGCCGTGGGTGATGACGACGTCGACCTCGGGCAGCACCGCGGTCTGCGGCACCACCTCGGCGCCGGTCATGTTCGCGGCGAGCCGCAGCTCGTCGTGGCGCGGCCCCATCGACACGGTCACGCGGCAGCGCGCGGCACCGAGCTCGTCGATCAGCGTCTGCATCAGCGCGACGTCGGCCGAGCCGAGCGAGCCGAGGCTGAGGTAGACGTGCGGGCCGTCGGCCTCGGCCAGCTCGGCGGGCAGCACCCACGGCTCGCGCTCGGTCGTGCGCACGCTCGCCTCGAGGTTGGCCCAGCCGCTCAGCGGCCGCTCGCGGGCGTAGTCGATCTCCCGCGGATACAGGTAGAGGTTCGCGTGCGCGGAGGTGTGCATGAACTCGAGCGGCGGCAGCGGCGGGGCGCCGCGCTCGCGGCAGAACGCGTCGAACCCGGCGTGCATGTCGGCGTGCGTGCGCGCGAACTCGTCCCAGAACGCGGCCCAGTCGCGGTCGTCGGCCGCGGGATAGCCGGAGAACACCGGCGGCACGCGGGGGTCGCGGATCTCGGCCGGGTTGCAGGACGCGATGCGCACCCAGGGGATCCCCGAGGCGGGCAGGGCGGGGAACGAGCAGACGTTGTCCTCGACGATCGCGTCGGGGCGCAGCTCGTCGAAGATCTCGCGCAGCCGCTCGTCGACGTAGCGGGCGCCGTCGACGAGCGCCTGCATCGTCGGCGCGATGAACGTCTCGAGCTGCTCGAGCGTCGAGGTGCGGAAGACCGGCGCGGTCTCGGCGATGAAGTCCTTCCAGAACTGGCCGGGCGCCTCCTCGACCTCCGGGCGCCGGGCCGAGGCGCATCAGCCGCTCCTCGAAGCCCTGGGCCTCGAGCGTTCCGGCGAACGACTCCTCGACGATGAACACGACCCGATGGCCGCGGCGTCGCAGCACGTCGCCGATCCCCACGCAGTTGTTCGTCGGGCCCAGGGCGGCCTCGGGGAAGAAGGCGATCGTCCGCGGTGACGCCACGTCGGGGAAGATACGCGAGGTGATCGCCGGCCCGATCGTCCGAGAACCCCGCCGCCGCGGCGGTGGCCGGCCACTACGACGCGCTCGACCACTGGTACCGCGAGATCTGGGGCGAGCACGTCCACCACGGGCTGTGGGACCGCGGGCGCGGCGACTCGGTCGAGCAGGCCACGCGGCGCCTCGCGCTCCACGTCGCCGACCTCGCCGAGGATCGGGCGCGGGCGGCGGACGTCGTGGACGTCGGCTGCGGCTACGGCGCCACGAGCCGGCTGCTGACCGCCGAGCGCGGGCGCGCGGACGGTGGGCTTCACGCTCTCGGGCGCGCAGGCCGCCGTCGCCGCCGCGAGCACGCCCGCCGTCGACGTGCGGGTGGCCGACTGGCTGGCCAACGACCTGCCCGACGGCAGCGCCGACGCGGTCGTCGCGATCGAGTCGCTCTCGCACATGGCCGACAAGCCGCGCGCGTTCGCGCAGTGCGCCCGGGTGCTGCGCCCCGGCGGACGGCTCGTCGTCTGCGACTGGCTGGCGCGCGAGCGAGCGCTCGGCCTGGCGCGACCGCGGCCTGCTCGCGCCGATCTGCGACGAGGGCCACCTGCCCTCGATGCACACGGCGGCCGAGTACGCCGCGCTGATGCGCGACGCCGGCCTGCGCCCGCTCGCCTTCGCCGACCGCTCGCGCGCGGTCAGCCGGACGTGGACGCTGATCGCGGGCCGGGTCCTCGCCCGCCTGGCCCGCGACGCCGAGGCGCGCGCGTTCCTGCTCTCGGCGCGCAACCCCGAGCGGCGCTTCGCGATCACCGTGCCGCGGCTGATCGCCGCCTACGCGACGCGGGCGATGGTCTACGGGATCTTCGTCGCCGAGCGCTGACCGCCGCCGGCTGACAGGATGGCGCGATGGAGCCCGATCGCGCCGAGCAGGTCCAGCAACGCCTCGAGGAGCTCTACGAGCGCCACCGCCCGACCGACGGCGCGCCGTTCGCGATCTCGCTGGTCGGCGTCGAGGGCGAGGACTTCCACGCCGGCGACCGCGAGGCGCGCTTCCCGCTGCAGTCGATCTCCAAGGTCTTCGCCTTCGTCCAGGCGCTCGAGGACCACGGCCGCGACAAGGTGCTCGAGCACGTCAGCGTCGAGCCCAGCGGCGAGGCGTTCAACTCCTTCGCCTACGACGAGCGCCGCGCCCGGCCCTACAACCCGATGGTCAACGCCGGGGCGATGGTCACCACGAGCCTCGTCGCGGGCGCCGACGACGCCGAGCGCCTGGCCCACCTGATCGAGGAGGCCGAGGAGTGCGCGGGCGCCGTAGCTCGAGGTCGACGAGGCGGTCGTGCAGCACGAGCTCGAGGAGACCGACCACAACCGCGCCGCCGCCTACCTCATGCGCGCGCACGGGATGCTCGAGCCGGACGTCGACGTCGAGGCCCTGCTCGAGCTCTACCTGCGCCAGTGCGCGATCTCCGTCACCACGCCCGCAGCTGGCGACGATGGCCGCCACGCTGGCCAACGGCGGCGTCAACCCGGTGACCGGGCAGCGGGCGATCGAGACGCGCAACCTGCGCGACGTCCTGAGCGTCATGCACACCTGCGGCATGTACGACTACGCGGGCACGTGGGCCTTCGAGGTCGGGGTGCCGGCCAAGAGCGGGGTCAGCGGCGGGATCCTCGCGGTCATCCCCGGCAAGTTCGGGATCGGGGTGTTCTCACCCGAGCTCGACGAGTACGGCAACTCGATCCTCGGCGTGCGCGTGTGCGAGGACATCTCCGAGCGGCTCGGCCTGCACGTGTTCGCGGCCGCCGCCGAGGACGCGCTGCTCGGCCCCGGCGACGTCCGCGACTGACGCGGCCGCTAGTGGTTGCGCAGCGCGTCGATCAGCTCGTCCTTGTCCATCGACGAGCGGCCCTCGATGCCGATCTCGCGGGCGCGCTCCTCGAGCTGGTCCTTGGTCTGGTCCTCGTAGCGCTCGGCCTTGCCGCCCTTCTTCGAGGGCTGCTGGCCGCCGGCCTTGGCGTTGGCGATGCGCGCTGCCTTCTCCTTGCTCGCGCCTTCGTCGCGGAGCGCCTCGTAGGTCTTGTCGTCCTTGACGGACGGGCCGGGCTTGTCCTGGGGCATGGCCACCTCCTGACGGGTCGAGTTGCCACCCGGGTACCCTCGCGCTCGCGCCGGGTACCCGTCGCCTCGATGACCAAGCTCACCGACCGCATCCCGACCACCGACGGCCATTCGCCCGGCCAGGAGCGCCCGCTCGGCGGCTACGCCGTCCTGACGTCGGTCTTCGGGCTGCTCACCGGCTCCTTCGCCGCGTGGTTCCGGCGCTCGGGCCGGCCCCTGCCCGAGCGGATGCCGCCGAACGACCTCGTCCTGGTCGCGGTCGCGAGCCACAAGCTCTCGCGGATGGTGGCCAAGGACCGGGTGACGAGCAGCGTCCGCGCGCCGTTCACCCGCTTCCAGGGCGACGCCGGCCCGGGCGAGGTCGACGAGGCGGCGCGCGGGCACGGGCTGCGCCGGGCGATCGGCGAGCTGCTCGTCTGCCCCTACTGCCTCAGCGTGTGGTCGGCGGCCGCCTTCACCGCCGGGCTGCTCGTCGCGCCGCGCGCGACGCGCTGGGTGGCCGCGGTCTTCAACGCGCTGTTCGGCGCCGACCTGCTCCACATCGCCTACCGCAAGGCCGAGGACTCGCTCTAGGCGCCGCGACCTCGTCGATGCGCTGGAGCAGCTCGTGGGCGGCGAGCTCGATCTCCTTGTGGCGCCACTCGGCCGCGCGGTAGTGACAGGCGATGATCCCCGAGCGGTGGATCCGCCGGAAGTCGCCGAACACGAACGCGTAGCGGGCCTTCGTCTCGTCGTTGGCCCCGTCGGTCAGCCCGAGGTGCCAGCTCGCGTACTCCTCCCAGGAGTGGGAATCGAGGTAGGCGTTCTCCGCCGCGGCGTTGGGCTGGACGTCGCCCCAGTCGCTGTCGAGCACGTACTGGCGCGCGTCGATCAGCTCCCGGGCGCGGGCCAGGCCGGGCTCGTTGACCAGGTAGCGCGCCATCCCGCGCATTGTGGCGCCCATACGGCGTCTCGAACCGGCCCGGGGAGGCCCAGTGGCGTCCGCGAATCCTCCACACCCCGCGCGCTTCAGCGACGAGCTCGAGGGCTGGCTGGCCGGGGAGGACCACACCGTGGCCAGCCTCGTCGACCGCTTCGAGGAGAAGAGCTTCGCGGTGCTGTTCGTCGTCCTGCTCGGCGTCCCGGCGCTGCCGTTGCCGACGGGCGGCGCCACGCACGTCTTCGAGCTCGTCTCGGCGCTGCTCGCGCTCGAGCTGATCGCCGGTCGCCGGCGGGTCTGGCTGCCCGCGCGCTGGCGCCGGCTCGACCTCGGCGGCCCGCGCCAGCAGCGCTTCCTGGCCGGGCTGATGCGCTTCGTGCGCCGGCTCGAGCGCCTCTCGCGGCCGCGGCTGCGCTTCCTCTTCGACCACCGGCTGAGCGGGATCGTCTTCGGCGTGCTCGTCCTCGCCGGCACCGTGGCCGCGTTCCTCGCGCCGCCGTTCTCGGGCCTCGACACGCTGCCCGCGCTCGGCGTGGTCCTGCTCGCGCTCGGCATCCTGCTCGAGGACGGGATCCTGGTCGGCGTGGCGATCGCGGTCGCCGCGGCCGGGGTGCTGCTCGAGGTCGTGGTCGGCGCCGCCGCGCTCAACGGCGTCAAGAGCCTGTTCTGAGCGCACTCACCTCGCGTTCACATCCGTGAACACCCTCGATGGCCGATGGATTGGTCGCTCACGCACTCGCTCAACGGATTCCTCGCCCACCACGACGCGGTCGAGGACCCGCTCAAGGCCTACGTCGGCGCGGCGGAGGTGCTCTTCGTGCTGCTCCTCGCCGCGCATGTTCCTGTTCGCCGGCGGCATGCGCCGCCACGTCGCGCGGCGGGCGAGCGTCGCCGCCGTGGCGTCCACCGGCCTGGCGCTCGCGCTCGGGCAGGTCATCTCGCGGCTCGTCGACCGGCCCCGGCCGTTCGTGTCGCACCCCGGCGCCGTCCACATGTTCTCGGCTCACGCCGCCGACGCCGGCTTCCCCAGCGACCACGCGACCGCGAGCTTCGCCATCGCCGTGGCGGTCTTGCTGCGCGATCGCCGCTGGGGCCTACGTCACGCTGGTGCTGGCCACCGTGCTCGCCGTCGGCCGGGTGGCGCTGGGCGTGCACTACCCGTCCGACGTGATCGCCGGCGCGGCGCTCGGCGCGGCCTGCGCGATCGCGCTCTACCGCCCCCGGCCGCGGCAGGCTGCTCGACGGGCTCGCCGATCGGCTGGGCGGGTTCTGGGACGCTCAGCGCGCGAGCGCGCGGCGCGTCGTCACGCGATAGCGCCGCCCGGCGACGTCGCGGTAGCGCGCGGTCAGCGCGACCCGCAGCTGCCCGTGTCGGCGGGTGCCGAGGCTCCGCCGGCCGCTGCGCAGCACCACCAGGCGGATCGCCTTGCGCCCGCCCTCGGCGAAGTGGACGCGCCCGCGGGCCAGCGTGCGCGCGCCGACGACACGGCGTCCGCGGACGCGCTGGAGCACGGCGGTCAGGGCCACGTCGCCCGGGCCGTCGAGCGCCACGCGGCCGGCCAGGCGCGAGTGGACGCGGCGCAGTTTCGCCTTGTGCGGGCGGGCGAGCGCGACGCGCAGCGTCACGCGGCGGTGCCGGCAGCCCGTGCCGCGTAGCGCTGCGAGCGGGACCGCGGCAGCCATCGCCCGGTAGCCCGCGGCGGACAGGTGGAGGTGGTCGCCGCCGTCGTCGACGGGGCGCAGGCGTGCCGGATCGGCCGGATCGCGCACCGCCGCGTCGAAGTCCACCACGCCGTCGGCGATGTGCTGCGAGCGGATCCACGCGTTGACCTGCGCGCGCACCGATTCGCCGGTGGCGCCGTAGCTCAGAACCAGGGTTCCCTTGGCCGGCGTCAGCGTGCCGAGCAGCACGTGCAGGCGGGCGGCGCGCAGCGTGGCCACGAGCTTGCGGTAGCCGTCGATCAGCTGCGCGGCGGTGATGCCCGGCGTCTGGCCGATGTCGTTGATGCCCTCGAGGACGATCACGTCGGTCACGCCCGACTGGCCGATCACGTCGGCGCCGACGCGGTCCACCCCGCGCGGGCCGAAGGGCGGGATCTGGCCGTCCTGCAACAGCCGGTTGCCGCTGATGCCGGCGTTGAGCACCGAGAGCGCCCGGCCGGCCGTCAGCAAGCGGCGGGCGAGGAAGTCGGGGTAGCGCTCGTCCTTGCCGACGGTGGTGGTGTCCTCGGTCAGCGGCGTCACCCGGCCCTGGAAGCCGTCGGTGATCGAGTCGCCGAACGTCGCCACCGCGCCGTAGCGGGCGGCGGCCGCGACGTCGACGCCGTCGAGGAAGAACCAGCCCGTCGACTGCGCGGGGTTGCCCGCGGTGAAGGCACCCGCACCTGGGTCGCGCGTGTGGTCGCCGCTGCCCGCGGCCGAGAGGTAGTTCGTCTCGCGGGTCGTGAAGTGCTCGGTGGGCGTGCGCACCGACCCGGAGACGGCGACGCTGACCGCGAGCTTGTCGAACGGGACGATCGACAGCGCGACCGGGTCGCTGACCACGTCGCCGCCGGCGGGGATCGTCACCGCCCGGCGCCCGGCGAACGGCACGTCGCGCAACGTGGCCGCGCTCAGCGCGCCGCCGCTCGAGCGGATCGCGACGGTCACGTGGGCGAGCGTCACCGGCTCCGAGCCGAAGCGGTTGCTCAGGTGCAGCCGCAGGCGGTCGCCGCCGACGTGCGGGGCGAGGACCATCCGCGCCGTGCGGTCGGCGAGGACCGGCTGGGTCGCCGAGCCGTCCGACGGCGACGCCGTCCAGGCGCCGAGCCAGCGCGAGCCCGAGCACGCCGCGCCGGCGCTCACGGGCAGGAGCGCGAGCAGGAGGATGGCGACGATCGCGGCCCGCATCGGCGGCACCGTACCGCGCCTCCGCGACGGCGAGCGCCGGCCCTGGCTCGACATAAATGCACGGAGATACCCGGGACTTGTGTCGAAAGCTTGACAGAAGATCTCGCGTTCTGAGAGGGTCGGCTCGTGGCCTCGGAGGGGAGATCACTGGAGTCGTTGCGCGAGGTCAACCGCCTGCGGGTGGTCGGCGCGCTGCGCCATCACGGACGCCTGAGCCGGGCGGAGATCTCCCGCGTCACGGGGCTCTCGCGCGCCACGGTCTCGACGCTCGTCGGCGATCTCCACGCCCGCGGCTTCCTGCTCGAGCGCAGCGACGGCCAGGCCGGCGCGCCAGCGGCAAGGGCCGCCCGCCGACGCTGCTGCAGCTCGACTCCTCCGCCGGCGACGTCGTCGGCATCGACTTCAGCCACGACGTCATCCGCGTCGCCGTCTCCGACTCTGTCTCGCACCGTCCTCGCCGAGGGCCACACGCCCGTTCGACGTCGACCACGACGCGGCCGGGGCGATGGACCGCGCCGTCGAGCTCGTCGACGAGGCGCTGGCCGAGGCGGGCATCGGCACCGACCAGGTGCTCGGCGTCGGCGTCGCCCTGGCCGGCCCGATCGACGCGACGCGCATGCGCGCGCATCCGTCGGCGATCCTCCCGGGCTGGACCGATGTCGCCGTGATCGACGAGCTACGCGACGCGCCTCGGGGTGCCGGTCCACCTCGACAACGACGCCAACCTCGGCGCGCTGGCCGAGGTCACGCTCGGCGCCGGGCGCAGCGCGGGGACCGCCGTCTACGTGCAGATGTCGTCGGGCATCGGCGCCGGGCTGATCGTCGACGGCCGGCCGTTCCGCGGCGCCGCCGGCCTGGCCGGCGAGATCGGCCACATCGCCGTCGACGAGACCGGCGAGATCTGCCGCTGCGGCAACCGCGGCTGCCTGGAGACGATCGCCTCCGGGCCGGCGATCGCCAGCCTCGTCGAGACGAGCCGCAGCGGCCCGCTGACCACGCTCGACCTCGTCGCGCTGGCCGAGGAGGGCGACCTGCGCGCCCGCCGCGCGATCGCGGACGCGGGCCTTGCCGTGGGCCGCGCGGTCGGCGCGGTCTGCAACATCTTCAATCCCGAGATGGTCGTCGTGGGCGGCGACCTGAGCGCGACCGGCGAGCTGCTGGTCGGGCCGTTGCGCGAGGGCGTCATGCGCGCCGCGCTGCCGGCGGCCAGCCGGGATCTCGACGTGGTGGCCGGAGAGCTGGGGGAGCGAGCCAACGTGCTCGGTGCCCTGGCCTTGGCCATTGCCCAATCCGAGCAAGCGGTGGCGGCCAGGATCGGCGCCGCCGGGGTCGGACAGTGACAACCACACCAGGAGGAGGCACGAGGGTGTCCACGTATCACCTGCCCCGAGGGTTCGCCGCATTGGCGAGCATCGGGGTCCTCGCCGGGGCCGGCTTGATCGCCGGTTGCGGCAGCAGCAACAACAGCTCGAGCAGCAGCTCGAGCGGCAGTTCCAGCAAGGGCGGCGGCACCGTCGGCGTCCTGCTGCCGGATACGAAGTCGTCCACCCGTTGGGAGAACGTCGATCGTCCGCTGCTCAAGAAGGCCTTCCAGGCGGCTGGCGTCAAGGCGATCATCTCGAACGCCCAGGGCGACAAGTCGACCCAGCAGCAGCAGGCCGAGCAGGCCATCACGAACGGGGCGAAGGTGCTCCTGCTCGTGAACCTGGACTCGGGTTCCGGTGCGGCCATCGCGGCGAACGCCAAGTCGAAGGGCGTCAAGGTCATCGACTACGACCGCCTCACGCTCAACGGCGACTCGGACTACTACGTGTCGTTCGACAACAAGCAGGTCGGTGTTCTGCAGGGCCAGGGGCTCGTCAAGTGCCTCGGCAAGACCACCGGTCAGCCGATCGTCGAGCTCAACGGCTCGCCGACCGACAACAACGCCACGCTGTTCAAGCAGGGCTACGACTCGGTCCTGAACCCGCTCTACAAGGCGGGCAAGCTCAAGAAGGTCGGCGACCAGTCCGTGCCGGACTGGGACAACCAGAAGGCGCTGACGATCTTCGAGCAGCTGCTGCAGAAGAACAACAACAACGTCAAGGGCGTGGCTTCGGCCAACGACGGCCTCGGTAACGCGGCCATCTCGGCGCTGCAGGCGCGCAAGCTCCCGCAGATCCCGGTCACCGGCCAGGACGCGACGCTCCAGGGCATCCAGCACATCCTCGCCGGCGACCAGTGCATGACGGTCTACAAGGCGATCCAGAAGGAGGCTGACGCGGCGTCGAAGCTCGCCGATCCAGATCCTGAAGGGCAAGACCCCGACCACGACCGACAAGATCAACAACGGCAAGAAGACCATTCCGTCGGTCTTCGAGACGCCGGTGGCGGTCACGAAGTCGAACATCAAGCAGTACCTCGGTAACCCGGACTTCCCGACCAAGAAGGACATTTGCACGGGTCAGTTCGCCGCGGACTGCACAAAGGCCGGTCTGTAGGACACTGAACCAATCCAGCGACACGTCCCGGGCGCCTCAGGGCGTCCGGGACGGCGCCGGACCAACGTCTTTCGTTTGAGGAGGAGCACAGCAGTGAGCGACCAGCCGGTGCTTGAGCTACGCGGAGTCTCGAAGAGCTTCGGCGCGGTCCAGGCCCTCTACAAAGTCGACTTCCACGTCGCGCCCGGGCGAGGTCATGGCCCTCGTGGGCGACAACGGCGCCGGGAAGTCGACGTTGATCAAGTGCATCGCGGGGATCAACTCGATCGACGAGGGCGAGATCCTCTTCGACGGCGAGCCCGTCCACATCCACGGCCCCAAGGAAGCGGCCGAACCTCGGGATCGAGATCGTCTACCAGGACCTCGCGCTGGCCGACAACCTCGACGTCGTCCAGAACATGTTCCTCGGCCGCGAGGAGCTCGACTCCCTGCGCCGGCTGGACGAGGCCGACATGGAGGAGCGGGCGAGCAAGACGCTCGACTCCCTCTCGGTCACGACCATCCGCTCGGTGCGCCAGACGGTGGCCGGGCTGTCCGGCGGCCAGCGCCAGTCGGTCGCCGTCGCCAAGGCCGTGATGTGGAACTCGCGCGTCGTGATCCTCGACGAGCCGACCGCCGCGCTCGGCGTGGAGCAGACCCGCCAGGTGCTCGACCTCGTCGAGCGGCTCGGCGACCAGGGCCTCGCCGTGATCCTCATCTCCCACAACCTGTACGACATCTTCGAGGTCGCCGACAACATCACCGTGCTGCGCCTGGGCCAGAACGTCGCGGAGTTCAACCGCCGCGAGCACGACCCAGCAGATCGTCGTCGAGGCCATCACCGCCGGGAAGCTCTCGCGGGTCCCGGGCCAACGAGGAGGCACCGGTATGAGCGCCGTCGATCCCACCGCCGCGCCGCCCGCGCGGCCGACGACCGAGGGCACGGGCCTGATGGACTACGGCCGCCGCTGGTGGTCGGACGTCAAGCAGGGGGAGCTCGGCTCGCTGCCGATCATCCTCGGCCTGATCATCATCGCGATCGTCTTCCAGACGCAGAACTCGAACTTCCTCACCGCCGGCAACTTCGTCAACCTGATCGTCCAGTCGGCGCCCTACGCGATCCTCGCCATGGGCATCGTCTGGGTCCTGCTGCTCGGCGAGATCGACCTGTCGATCGGCTACGTCTCCGGCGTCGCCGGCGTGCTGACCGCGGTCCTGCTCAACCCGGACGGGAGCACCCCGCCGACGTTCGTCGTGATCCTCCTCGCGCTCGGCGCGGGTGCGGCGATCGGCACCTTGCACGGCGTCCTGTTCGCGAAGGTCGGCATACCGTCGTTCGTCGTCACCCTGGCCGGCCTGCTGGCCTGGAACGGCGTCGTGCTGCTGATCATCGGCGACAAGGGCACGGTGATCCTGCAGGACTCCTTCACCGTCGGGCTGGCCAACAACTTCCTGTCGAGCGCCGCCTCGTGGGCGGTCGCGATCGGCTCGATCGCGATCTACGCGGGCATCCAGCTCAACGAGATCCGTGTGCGGCGCAAGCGCAACCTGCCGCTCGAGCCGCACCTGATCGTCGGGCTGCGCATCGGCGGTCGTCGCCGTCCTGCTGATCGCGCTCGTCGCGATCTGCGACCAGGACCGCGGCATCCCGTACGTGCTCGTGATCGTCGGCGGCCTGTTCCTGTTCTGGACGTTCGTCCTCGTGCGCACGAAGTTCGGGCGCTACGTGATGGCCGTCGGCGGCAACGTCGAGGCCGCGCGCCGCGCCGGCATCAACGTGGACCGGATCCGGATCTCGGTGTTCGCGATCTGCTCGCTGATGGCCGCGGTCGGCGGGATCATCCTCGCCTCGCGCCTGCGCTCGGTCGACACGAACTCGGGCGGCGGCTCGGTGCTGCTGTACTCGATCGCCGCCGCGGTGATCGGCGGCACCTCGCTGTTCGGCGGTCGCGGCGACATCAAGAGCGCGCTGTACGGCGCGCTGGTGATCGGCTCGATCGACAACGGCCTGGGCCTGCTCGGCCTCGGCTCCGGGCAGAAGTTCGTGATCACGGGCCTCGTGCTGCTGCTCGCCGTCGCGATCGACTCGCTGGCCCGGAAGGGACGGGCGTCCTCCGGACGAGCATGACGAACGTCGGCCTCGACGTCGGCACGTCCGGCGTCAAGGGGATCGCCCTCGGCGCGGACGGCGAGATCGTCGCCCGCGCCGAGGAGGGCTATGGGCTCTCGACCCCGAAGCCGGGCTGGTCCGAGCAGGACCCGGCCGACTGGTGGGCGGCGTCGGAGAAGGTCCTCGCCCGCCTCGCGGAGGAGGCGGGCGAGCCCTCCGGCATCGGGCTCTCGGGCCAGATGCACGGGCTCGTGGCGCTCGACGGCGCCGACGAGGTGCTGCGCCCGGCGATCCTGTGGAACGACCAGCGCACGGCCGCGCAGTGCGAGGAGATCGAGGAGCGCGTCGGCTTCGACGCGCTCGTCGCCGCGACGGGCAACCGCGCCCTGCCCGGCTTCACCGCGCCCAAGCTGCTGTGGCTGCGCGAGCACGAGCCCGAGGTCTACGCGCGGATCGAGCACGTGCTGCTGCCCAAGGACTACGTGCGGCTGCGGCTGACCGGCGAGCACGCGATCGACGTCGCCGACGCGTCGGGGACGCTGCTGCTCGACGTCGCCCGGCGGCGCTGGAGCGACGCGGTGATCGACGCGCTCGAGCTCGACCGCGGCTGGCTGCCGCCCGTGCTCGAGTCGCCCGAGGTGTCGGGCCGCACGGCGGCCGGCGTGCCGGTCGCGGCCGGCGCCGGCGACCAGGCCGCGGGCGCGCTCGGCGTCGGCGCCGACCGCCCCGGCCCGCTGTCGGTCGTGCTCGGGACCTCGGGCGTCGTGTTCGCCGCCCAGGACGAGTTCGTCCCCGACCCGCAGGCCCGCGCGCACGCGTTCTGCCACGCGGTGCCCGGGCGCCTGGCACGCGATGGGCGTGATGCTCTCGGCCGCCGGCTCGGTGGCCTGGCTGCGCGACGCCGCCGCCCCCGGCGAGGACTTCGACGCGCTGCTGGCCGAGGCCGAGCCGCTGGGAGCCGGGCGTCGAGGGCCTGACGTTCCTGCCCTACCTCGCCGGCGAGCGCACCCCGCACCCCGATCCCGACGCGCGCGCGTCGTTCACCGGGCTCGGGCTGCGCCACGACCGCGGCGCGCTCGTGCGCGCGGTGCTCGAGGGCGTGGCCTACGGGCTGCGCGACTGCCTCGACCTCGTGGCCGGGCTCGGGGCCGCGGTCGAGGTCGGCCGCGTGTCGGGCGGCGGGACGCGCAGCGAGCTGTGGCTGCGGATCGTCGCCTCGGTCCTCGAGCTCCCGCTCGAGACGACGGCCGCCGACGAGGGCGCGGCCTTCGGCGCCGCGCTGCTCGGCGGGGTCGCCGCCGGGACGTGGAGCGACGTGGGCGAGGCGGTCGAGGCGACCGTCCGCGTGGAGCGGACGATCGAGCCCGTGCCGGAGTGGAGCGCCGTCTACCGCGAGGGCATCGAGCGCTACCGCGCGCTGTACCCGGCGATCCGCGACGTCGCCTAGCGCACCCCGAGCAGCACCTCGACCACGAGCTGGTCGAGCGCCTCGTTGAAGTAGCCGCGCGCGCCGAGCGCGTCGAGCCCGTCGACCTCGGCCTTCAGCGCGTCGGCCGAGTCGCCGTCGACGGTGGCCTGGCCGAGCTCGGGCGTCGAGCTGTCGGCCAGCGCCTCCTGGACCTCGGGCAGCGCGTCGAAGTGCCGCGCGCGGTCGGCCAGCGCGAGGTAGGTGCGCATGCACCCGCGCGCGAAGTCGTAGACGCCGTCGGCGTCCTCGTTGCGGTAGGCGTGGGCGTCGAAGTGGCGCACGCCGTCGTAGCCCGCGCGCTCGAGCAGGCGGACGAGGTGGAAGGCCTCCTTGAGGTCCTCCGCGCCGAAGCGGAAGTCCTGGTCGTAGCGGCCGATCCGCTGCCCGTTGAGGTCGATGTGGAAGAGCTTGCCGGCCCACAGCGCCTGCCCGACGCCGTGCATGAACGACAGCCCGGCCATCGTCTCGTGGGCGACCTCGGGGTTGACGCCGACCATCTCGGGATGGGCGAGCGTGGTGATGAAGTGCAGGGCGTGGCCGACGGTCGGCAGGAAGATGTCGCCGCGCGGCTCGTTGGGCTTGGGCTCCATCGCGAAGCGCAGGTCGTAGCCCTGGGCGATCACGTACTCCGAGAGGACGTCGATCGCCTCGCGGTAGCGCTCGAGCGCGTCGCGCGGGTCCTTGGCCGTGCCGACCTCGGTGCCCTCGCGCCCGCCCCAGAAGACGTAGGTCTCGGCGCCGAGCTCGACGCCCATGTCGATCGAGCGCATCGCCTTGCCGATCGCGGCGCGGCGCACGCGCCGGTCGTTCGAGGTGAACGCGCCGTCCTTGAAGGCCGGGTGCGTGAAGAGGTTCGTCGTCGCCATGCCGACGCCCATGCCGCGCTCGGACGAGCGCCGCCTTGAAGCGCGCGACGATCCGGTCGCGCTCGGCCGCGGACGAGCCCCACGGCACGAGGTCGTCGTCGTGCAGGGACACGCCCCAGGCGCCGGCGTCGGCCAGGCGGTGGACGGTGTCGACGGGGTCGACCGGCGCGCGCGTGGGCTCGCCGAAGGGATCCCGGCCCGGGTTGCCGACGGTCCACAGACCGAAGGTGAAGCGATGCTCGGGGCGGGGCTGGAGATCCGGCTGATGGTTCGGCACGACTCCGTTCCTACCAGTCGCCGGGCTTTCTGTCGAGCTTTCGACAGAAAGCGGCTCAGCCGGCGAGCTCGGCCGGCACGAGCGCGAGGTCGCGCTCGGCCGCCGCCGCGCAGCACGGTGGCGACGACCTCCTTGCCGATGCGCTCGGCGAGCATCAGGCGCTGCAGGTCGGTCGCGTCGCCGACCGGCTCGCCGTCGAGCGCGACGAGCAGGTCGCCGCGGACGAGGCCGGCGCGGTCGGCCGGGCCGCCCTCGACGACCTGGAGGACCTGGACGGCGCCGCGGCGCCCGAGCCGCGCGGCGGCCGACGGCGGCAGCGGCCGCGGCGCCACGGCGACGCCGAGCTCGGCGCGGCGCACGCGGCCGTCGTGCATCAGCGTGGCGACGATCGTGCGCGAGGCCTCGTTGATCGGCACGGCGAGGCCGAGGCCCATCCCGGCCACCGCGGTGTTGATCCCGACGACGCGGCCGCCGCCCGCGACGAGCGCGCCGCCGGAGTTGCCCGGGTTCAGCGCGGCGTCGGTCTGGATCACGTTCTCGACCAGCCGCCGCGGGCCGCGCCGGTCGCCGACGGGCAGCGAGCGGCCGAGGCCGCTGACCACGCCGGCGGTCACCGAGCTCGCGAAGCCGTGCGGGTTGCCGATCGCCACGACGAGCTGGCCGACGCGCAGGCGCTCGGCCTCGCCGAGCGGCGCCGGCTCGAGGTCGCTGGCCTCGGCGCGCAGCACCGCGAGGTCGGAGAGCGGGTCGGCGCCGACGACCGAGACGCGCGTCTCGCGGCCGTCGGGGAAGCTCGCCACGCCGTCGCTCGGCGCGCTCGACGACGTGGGCCGAGGTCAGCAGGTAGCCGTCGGGCGCGATGACCACGCCGCTGCCCTGACCCTCGGCGGGGCCGCGGCGGGTGCGGCGCGTGACGCGCAGGTTGGCGACGCAGGGGGAGAGGGCCTCGGCGACCTCGATCACCGTGCGCGAGTAGGCGTCGAGGGCTTCGGCGGTCACGTCCTCGTCGTGCATGCAAACGATCGTACTAGACTGTTTCGACTCAAACTCTTTGGAGCGCAAGCATGTCGCAGAACCACACCCCCAGCCAGACCGCCGACGCCGCGATCAGCGTCGCCGCCCAGCTCGAGGCCGAGCTGACCGAGGCGCTCGGCGCCCACCGCCTGTCCCGTCCCAGCTACCTCGTGCTCGACGCGCTGTCCGCCGCCGACGACGACAAGCTCAACCAGCGCGAGCTCGTCGCCCACGTGCGCCGCACGGCGGGGACGATGTCCGTGCGCCTCGGCCGCCTCGAGCGGGCCGGGATGATCGAGCGCGAGCGCGACGCGGAGAACCGCCGCAACGTCACGGTCACGCTGACCGACCGCGGCCGCGAGCTCGCCGCCGCCGCGCGGCCGGCCTACGAGGAGCGCGCGGAGCGCCTGCTCGCCGCCGTGCCCGAGGACCGGCGCGACGCGCTCGGCCGAGACGCTGAGCGACTGGCTGTCGTTCTTCGAGCCCGACGAGCGCACGACGCCGCGCCTCGGCGTCGCG
This sequence comes from uncultured Solirubrobacterales bacterium, assembly GCA_963737395.1. Lineage (GTDB taxonomy): Bacteria > Actinomycetota > Thermoleophilia > Solirubrobacterales > Solirubrobacteraceae > JBBQAA01. The sequence continues at coordinate 80,843 of CAVTSQ010000015.1, forward strand.
GTCGCGCCGCCCTCGGTCGCCACCCGCATGCGCCGCGCCGTCGGGCTGCCCGACGAGGACGGCGTGCTCGTGGTCAAGGTCCGCCACGAGAGCCCGGCCGCGAGCGCCGGCCTGGCCCGCGGCGACCTCGTGACCCAGGCCGGGGCAGCGACGCAGGTGCGCTCGATCGGCGACCTCGACCGCGCCGTGCGCGCCGCCGACGGCACGATCGAGCTCAAGGTCCTGCGCGGCGCCGAGCCGCGCGCGCTCGAGGTCACACTGGCCGGATGAGCACCGGGCGGCTCGAGGCGTTCTCCGACGGCGTGATCGCGATCGCGATCACGCTGCTCGTGCTCGACATCGACGTGCCGCCCGCCGGCGAGCGGCCGGCTCGGCCACCAGCTGCTCGAGCAGTGGCCGAGCTACGCCGCCTACGTCGTCTCGTTCCTGACGATCGGCGTGATCTGGATCAACCACCACGCGGCGATCGCGCGCGTCATGCGCGCCGACCACGCGCTGCTCGTCCTCAACCTGCTGCTGCTCATGACGATCGCCGCGCTGCCCTTCACCACGGCGCTGATGGCCGAGTACCTGCGCGTCGACGACGGCCAGCACCTCGCCGCCGCGGTCTACGCCGGCTCGTTGCTGCTCATGTCGCTGGCCTTCTTCGCCCTGCAGCGCCACATGCTCGTCGGGCGCGCCGCATCTGTGGCGAGCGCCTGGACGCGGCGGCGGCGCCGGTGCGCCGGCGCAACGCGTCGGACTCGCGCCCTACGCGCTGGCGGTCGCCGTCGCCGCGGTCTCGTCCTACGCGACGCTGGCGTCGTGCGGGGCGGTCGGCCTCTACTACGCGCTGCCGGGCACGACGGCGACGGCCGGCAGGAGCTGACGTCGTGAGCGACACCCCGACGCTCTACGAGTGGGCCGGCGGCGCCGACGCGTTCGCGCGGCTGATCGCGGCGTTCTACGACCGCGTCGAGGACGACGATCTGATCGGACCGCTGTTCCCGGGCGGGGTCAGCGCGGAGCACCGCGACCACGTGACGGCCTGGTGGGCCGAGGTGTTCGGCGGGCCGGCCCGCTACACCGACGAGCTCGGCGGCTACGAGCACATGCTCGCCAAGCACCGCGGCGCTGCCGATCACGCCCGAGCGCCGCTTCCGCTTCGTCTCGCTGCTCAGCCTCGCCGCCGACGACGCCGGCCTGCCCGACGACCCCGAGTTCCGCTCGGCCTTCCTGGCCTACGCGGAGTGGGGCACGCGGCTGGCCTTCCACAACGCGCACGCCGGCGAGGACGGACGTCGTGCCGCGCGCGCCCGTCCCGCGCTGGGGCTGGGGCGTCGCGCCGCCGTACCGCCCCGGCGGCTAGGCCGAGGCCGCCGACAGCGCGTCGAGCTCCGCGGCCGACAGCTCGAGCCCGGCCATCGGCAGCAGGCCCTCGAGCTGCTCGACGGTCCGCGCGCTGGCGATCGCCGAGGCGACGGTCGGCTGCGCGCGCAGCCAGGCCAGGGAGACGGCGGGGACCGGCACGTCGTGCGCGGCGGCGACGGTGTCGAGCGCCTCGAGGACCCGCGGCCCGCTGTCGCGCTCGAGGTACTCGCGGGCGCTGCCCGCGCGGGGCGACTGGTCGGTGCCCTCGGCGTCCTGCGGCCGGTACTTGCCGGCCAGGAAGCCCTTGGCCAGCCCGAAGTAGGGGATGCACGCGAGGCCGTGCTCCTCGGCGATCGGCCGGCGCTCGCGCTCGTAGTCGCGCTCGACGAGGTTGTAGTGCGGCTGCATCGCGACGATCGGCGCCCAGCCCTCGCGCTCGACGAGCTCGAGCGAGTCCCGCAGCCGGTCGGGCTCGTAGTTCGAGATCCCCAGACGGCGGACCTTGCCCGCCTCGACGAGCTCGTCGAAGGCGCCCCATGTCTCCTCGAGCGGCGTGTCGGCGTCGTCGAAGTGCGCCCAGTAGAGGTCGATCACGTCGGTCCGCAGCCGCCGCAGCGAGTCGTCGCAGGCGGCGAGGATCGTCTCGCGGCCCAGGCCCTTGTGCCGCTCCCAGGCGCCGACCTTGGTCGCGATCACGAGCTCGTCGCGGTCGCCGCGGCCGGCCAGCCAGTTGCCGATGATCGTCTCGGACTCGCCGCCCTCGTTGCCCGGGACGAACGCGCTGTAGGAGTCGGCGGTGTCGATGAAGTTGCCGCCCGCCGCGCGGTAGGCGTCGAGCACGGCGAACGACGCCTGCCTCGTCGGCGGTCCAGCCGAACACGTTGCCGCCGAGGCAGAGCGGGTGCACCTCGAGGTCGAAGCGGGAGGTCGCGGGGGAGGGGGAGGCGCTGGTCATGGGCCACCGGTACCCCCGCGGCGCCCCCTCCGACTTAAGCTTCGCGGGTGACGCTGCGCCAACTCGAGTACCTGATCGCCGTCGCCGAGGAGGGGTCGTTCACGCGCGCGGCGCAGCGGCTGTTCGTCTCCCAGCCCGCGCTGTCGCACCAGGTCAAGTCGCTCGAGCGCGACCTCGGGGCCGAGCTGCTCGAGCGCATCCCGGAGGGCGTGCGCCTGACCGCGACGGGCACGGCCTTCCTGCCGCACGCGCGGGCGACGGTGACCGAGGCCGCCGCCGCGGCCGACGCGGCCAACGCCGCCGCGGCGCTCGACGCCGGCGAGGTGCGCCTCGGGACGCTGTACTCGATCGCCCTCGGGGTCGTCCCCTCCGCCCTGCACGCCTGGCGCGCGCGCCACCCGGCCGTCGACGTCGAGATCGTCGAGTTCCTCGACGTCGAGGAGCTCGTGGCGAGCATGGGCCGGGGCTCGGTCGACGTCGGCGTCGGCCCGCCGCCGGCGGAGTGGGAGGGGCCGGTCCACCCACTCGGCGACGAGGAGTTCGTCCTCGTGCTGCCCGACGGCGACCCGCTGCTCGCCGAGCATCCGGACACCCTTGACCTGGCCCTCCTGGCCGAGCGGATGTGGGTGCTCTACGTCCCCGAGAGCGGGCTGTCCCGGGTCGTCGACGCCGCCTGCTCGGCGGCGGGGTTCGTGCCCCGCGCGGCGGTGCAGACCCACCACACGGTCACCGCCGTCGAGCTCGCCGCCGCCGGCATGGGCCCGGCGCTCGTGCCGAGCAACGTGATCGGCGCCGAGTTCGCGGCCAACGCGCGCCGGGCCGAGACGCCCGTGCGCCGCCGGCTCGTGGCCTTCACGCGCGACGACACGTCGCCGCCGGTCGGCGCGTTCGTCGCGACGCTGGCCGAGCACGCCACCGTGACGTAGCGCACCCATGAAAGCCCTGCATGGGAGCGGTGCAGGATCGATCTTTGAAGTCGCGGCCGGCCCGTCGCAAGGTGGAGGTGAGCGAAACGACCGGAGACCGACATGATCACCACCGCTGCCACCAAGCCCATCGCCTACCACCGCCAGGACGGCGGCCTGCGCGACCCCGATCCGCGCCGCCGCGCCGCCCGGCTGCACGCCGCCGGCATCACCGTCGCGCGCACCGGCCTGCTCGAGCACGTCGTGCGCCACGACGCGCGCGAGACCGGCCGCTTCCGCACGCTGGCCGGCGCCGAGCGCCACGCCCACGCGCTCGCCGACCGCCGCGCGGCCTAGGCTCGGGCGTCGCGGCCGGCGTCCGCGCGCGGCCGCGCAGGCGCGGCGCGCCGTAGCGGTCGAGCGCCTCGACGAACGCCGCGACCTCCTCGCCCGTGCCGGACGGGCTGAACGCGGCGATCTCCCGGCTGAGCGGCGGATCGACGCGCCGGACGGCGACCTCGAGGTCGGCGTCGACGATGCTGCGCGGCGCGAGCGTCGGGCCCAGGCCCGACGCGGCCAGCCGCGCCGCCGTCGCGGTGTGCCGCGTGCGCGCGGCCGCCCGCGGCGTGAAGCCCGCCTCGGCGCAGGCCCGGTCGAGCACCGGGGCGAGCATGTTGTCGGCCGTGTAGAGCACCCAGGAGCGGTCGGCCAGCGCTCGCAGGTCGAGCGGCCCGTCGTCGGCGGCCAGCGGGTCGTCGGGGGCGAGCACGATGACGAGGTCCTCGCTGCCGAGCTGGTGCACCGGCCCGGTCCAGCGCGGCGGGACCTGGGCCACGCCGAGGTCGGCCACGCCGAGCGCCATGTAGGCGCCGAGCTCCTCCATGTTCCCGAACTCGCGCAGATGGATCTCCGCGTCGGGGAAGCGCCGGCGCCAGTCGCGGATCGCCGGCGGCAGCACGCCCTGGGCCAGCGAGAACAGCGTGGCGATCTCCAGGCGCACCGGCTCCTCGCCGCGCGGTCCGGCCGCGCGCCGTCCCTCGGCCACGGCCCGCAGCGCGGTGGCGGCGTGGGGGACGTAGGCCCGGCCCATCGGCGTCAGCCGGACCGTCGAGGGCAGCCGCTCGAGCAGCGGCTGGCCGACCTCGCGCTCGAGCGCGCGGACCTGATGGGAGAGCGCCGGCTGGGTGATCCCGAGCCGTTGCGCGGCGCGCGTGAACGAGCGCTCCTCGACGACGGCCATCAGGTACTCCATCTGGCGCAGGCTCACGCGGTGGTCGGCTGCTCCTCGTCGGCGCGGCCGTGCAGGAGCTCGACCATGCGGTGCAGGTCGTCGTCCTTGGTCATCTGCGTGTCGAGCAGCGGGTTGACCGCCCCTCGCAGGATCGACCAGACCGTCCAGCGGCGCGGGCGGATGATCCGCGGCTGGCGGCGCTCGATCCCGCGCACGATCGCCGCGCCCGCCTCGGAGGGCTGCAGGCGCTTCATCAGCGGCTTGGGGAGCATGTCCCCCAACCCCTCGGAGGCCGGGTCCGCGTCGATCGCGCGGTGGACCATCTCGGTGTCGATGAAGCCGAAGTAGGCGACGCTCGCGCCCGCGCCGTAGGGCGCGAGCTCGACGCGCAGCGCGCGGCCGAACTGCTCCACGCCCGCCTTGGCCATCGCGTAGGGCGCGGCGCCGACGCCGTTGACGAAGGCGTAGATCGAGGCGATCACGACCACGTGCCCGCGGCGGCGCAGGATCTCGGGCAGCGCGGCGATGACGGTCCGGTAGACGCCGTTGAGGTTGACGTCGAGCACGCGCTCGAAGGCCTCGCCGTTCATCGAGGCGACGGTCGCCGCCCGGGAGGCGATCCCGGCGTTGGCCACGACGACGTCGAGGCCGCCGAAGCGCTCGACCGCGGTGGCCACGGCGTTGCGCATCGCGCCGAGGTCGGTGACGTCGGCGCCGATGCCCAGCGCGTCGCCGCCGACGGTGCGGGCGGCGTCGTCGGCCGCCGCCTGGTCGAGGTCGACGACGATCACGCGCGCCCCGCGTCGCGCGAGCTCGCGCGACGTCGCCAGCCCGATGCCCCGGGCGCCGCCGGTCACGAGCGCCACCTTCCCGCTCAGTTCGAATCGATCCATGGGCCGCAGTCTCCCAGGCCGCGCGGCGGTCAGGGCTCGATCACGTGCGACGGGTCGGGCCGCCGCTCGGGCGGCGCCTGGCCGTAGTCGGCCGTCGGAGCGTCGCGCTCGGCCACGACCGACCGCACGCCGTCGCGCTCGGCGCGCTCGATGAACGCCCGCGCCTCGGGCGTGTTGCGCATCAGCCCGTCGAGGATCGGCCCGAGCGTCTGGGTCGCGGCCAGGCCCGGCTGCTCGTAGGCCTGGTTGACCACGAGCTTCTGCGCCGCGAGCTGCGAGGCGGGGATGTTCGCGAGCTCCTCCGCGAGCTCGGCCACGCGCGCCTCGAGGCGCGCGAACGGCACCGCCTCGTTGATCAGCTCGATCTCGGCCGCCTCGCGGCCCGTCAGCGGCCGGCCGGTCAGCGCGTGGTACTTGGCGCGGGCCAGCCCGAGGCGCAGGATCCACATGCCCGACAGGTAGGCGCCCCACATGCGGCTGTAGGGCGTGCCGATCACCGCGTCGTCGCTGGCCACGACGAGGTCGGCGCACAGCGCGAAGTCGCTGCCGCCCCCGACGCACCAGCCGTGGACCTGGGCGATCACGGGCTTCGGCGCGCGCCAGACGCTCATGAGCTGCTGGGTCGGCGCGAGCTGCGGCGCGGTCGCGAAGGCGAAGTCCTTGCCCGGATCCCACGCGCCGTCGGTCTCGATGCTGTCCGACCACTGACGAAAGCCGTCGCCGAAGTCGTAGCCGGCGCAGAACGCGCGGCCGATGCCGCGCAGGACGATCACCTTGACGGCGGGGTCGCGAACCGCCTCGGCGACGGCCGTCTCGACCTCCATGGGCATGGGCGGAACGATCGTGTTGAGCTGCTCCGGCCGGTTCAGGGAGACCGTCGCGACCGGCCCGCGCACGTCGTAGAGCAGCGTCTCGTACGCCATCGCCGGATCCTACGTCCGCACGCGCCTACGTACTTCTACTGATTGACACGGCCCGGTTGTCCGGATTTAGTCGCGCCAGGTCCATGCACGTTCTTTCGGTTCCTCAACTGGGCCCCCGGCGTCCGCTGGTGCGAACATGACGGCCGAGCGCGAGGGCGCCGCGCGCCTGACCGCTCGCGAGATGGACGTCGTCGAGCTGGTCGTCGAAGGCCTCACCGACGCGGAGATCGGCAAGCGCGTCCACCTGTCCGAGCGCACCGTCCACGGGCACGTCGCCAACGCGCGGCGCAAGGTCGACGCGCGCTCGCGCACGCAGCTCGCGGTGATCGCGTTGCGCACGGGCATCGTGCCCCTGCACCCCGAGGCCGAAGACGAACTGACGCGTCAGACGCGGGCGCGCCGCGCGACGAGGCCGGAGCGGCCGCCCTTGATCCCGCGGGCCCGCACGCGCACGCGCACCGCCGCCGCTCGAGAGGCTCGCGCAGCGTGATCGCGCGCGCGTGCTTGGGCCGACGACGAACCGGCGCAGCCGCAGCGTGCGCTTGCCGCGGGTCACGCGGACGGTGACGAGCGTGCGCGCGGCGGTGCGCACGCCGACCCGCAGCGCGCGGCGGCCGGCGTGGCGGACGGTCACGCGGCGCAGCAGCCGCGCGCTCGTCCCGGTCTGCGCGTAGCCGCGATAGCCGCCGCCGAGGTTGCGCAGGCGCAGCTTGGGATCGGCGGCGACCTGACGGTCGCAGAAGGGCCAGGTGACCCACTGCTTCTTGGAGAACATCCGCGTCTGGTCGGCGTACCACTTCGACGTCGGGTCGGGGGACTCGGAGTAGGTGAGGATCGTGTGCGCGTCCGGGCAGCCCTTGGCCGGCTTGACGACCTGCACGTAGCTCGAGCCCGTGACGGATGTCGTGGTAGCCGCCCTTCGGGTCCCACGGCGACGGAGATCACGTTGAACAGCCCGAGCTCGTCGGGGCCGCCGTGGATCGGGATCCTCTTCGCCGTCGCGGACGTCGTACTGCGGCCGCGCCGAGCGTGCCGTCGAGCGGCTGGCCCGCGCCGCGGACGTCGGTGACCGCGTCGGCCAGCGCGCGCTGGATCTGCGGGTCGTCGGTGTTCAGCCCGCGCGGCGTGTTGACCGGGTCCGAGGCGTTGAACGGCGTCGTGAACGGCGCCGTTGGGGACGGCGAGATCGGCGCGCGCGGCGAAGCGCCGGAAGAGCAGCGCGCCGCGCGAGAGCAGGTTGTCGTGCTTGCTCCAGGCGGCGAGCACCGGGCAGGCCTTGGAGACGTCGACCGGGCCGCTCGAGCCGGTGATCGTCGGGTGCGCGTCGCACATCTTCACGAGCTGGTCGCGCCACAGCTCGCCGAGGTACTGGCGGTCGTTGAAGACCGCGTGCATGAGCTGCTTGGGCGTGAAGGCGCCGCCCGGCCCGAGGCCGTCGGTCCCGTCGAGGCGCTGCTGGACGATCCGCAGGCCCAGCCGGGTGCGCGGCGTGCGGGTCGTGCGCTCGTCGCCGATCACGCGCGGGAAGCCCTCGAGCGGGCGCGCAGCGGGTTGGTCAGCCAGTACGAGTCGTTGGAGTTCGTGACGTAGTCCGAGCGCCGCAGCGACGGGCTGCTTGCTCGGCGGCGAGGATCCCCGGCGCCGCGGCTCCGGGCGCCGACCCGGGCGCGCAGGCGCCGCGCGAGCCGTCGAGCACCTGGATGCGCGCCGCCTGGTCGAGCGCCGTGCCCAGCGCGGTCTCGCAGCTCTTGCGCTTGGCCTCGTCGATGTTCGGCATCGAGCCGATGTCGGCGTAGTAGGCGTGGCCGGTGCGGTCGGCGGCGATCGTGTTGACCCACGGGATCCCCTGCCACTTGCGCTCGATCGCGTCGAGCTTGGCCACCGACTGCGCGCGGTTGGTGTCGAAGAAGTGGTTGAAGAGGCGCCCGAAGTTCAGCGCGTTGGCGTCGTAGAGCGCGAAGCCCGTCGCGCTCGTCCACGGGAACAGCGGCTGCCCGGCGATCGCCGTGAACATCGGGCCGTACTGCGTGTCGTAGAGCGTGCGCGTGACGGCTTGAGGCTGCCGTCGGCCTGGCGCGACGGCACGGTCACGGTGGTCGGCGTCATGTGCTTGACGGCGCCGTCGACGATGTACGAGTGGGGGTCGCCCGGGACGAGCTGGAGCTGGTAGGGGTTGAAGCGCCGCGCCGTGGAGACGGTGTGGCTCCAGGCCAGTGCCGCGCGTGAAGCCGATGTTGATCGACCGGGGCGCCGTAGAGCGAGGCGCCGGCCGACGTTGATCTTCCCGGGCACGGTGACCTGGCTCTCGTAGAAGCGCTGCGGTTCCGTCCCAGGGGAAGTGCGGGTTGCCGAGCAGCAGGCCGCCGTGGTTGCCGGTGGCCGCCGAGCCGAGCGCGATGGCGTTCGAGCCGAGCCCGCCGAGCACCTTGCGGAAGCGCGCGCCGAGCTGTGGCGAGGCGGCCGCGGCCTTCGCCGCTGCGCCGGGCGGTCGAGCGTGGGGAGGCCGGGCCGGCCGGCGCGGCGTTGGCGATCCCGTCGATCGCGACGCCCGCTCGAGGCGAGCAGCGCGAGCTGGTAGAAGCGCCGGTAGACCTCGATGCGCGTGATCGGCTTGACCCAGGACTTGCCGCGGCACGCCGGGTCGCGGACGCCCTTGGCGCCGCCGACGTCCTTGAGGTAGCGGTTCCAGCCGGCGACGTAGCCGCGCACGACCTTGTCGACCTCGGGGCGCGGGCCGCCCTGCGACGGCGGCTGCGCGACGAGCTTCTCGACGGTGCCGCTGCTTGATGATCTTGGCCCAGAAGACGTCCGAGTCGAGGTTGTTCGGGGTCGATCCGTTGGACTGCGAGAAGTCGTAGGAGCCGGTCGGGCCGAAGACGGCCGAGCGCCGCGCGTCGACGGTCACGTACTGGTCGGCCATCGGGCAGATCGCGTCCTGGGCGAAGGCGTAGGCGTAGCCGTAGCCCAGCGAGCCGTAGTCGCCGGCGACGATGTGCGGGATCCCGTGCGCGGTGCGGCGGATCGTGACGTGGTAGCCCGCGGCCTGGGCCGAGGGCGCGGTGGCGCAGAGGGCGGTGACCAGGCCGAGGGCCGCGGCGGCGGCCCGGCGGCGCAGCCGCACGGGCGGCGAGGCGGACATGGCGCGCGAAGTTACCGGACCGCCGGCCGATGCGCCGGATCCCGGTGTCAGGGGCGACGCTCGTCCACCGGGACGATCCGGCGCACGAGCCCGTCCTCGAGCTCGAAGCACCACGTCGCCTCGGTGTCCTTCAGGGCGCCGTCGTTCCAGATCCGCAGGCGCCCGACGACGATCACGTGGTCGCCGCGGTCCTCGTAGTCCTGGGGGACGGCGTCGATCTCGACCTCGGCGCTGCGCAGCTGCCGCAGCCAGTCGCGCATGCCGGCGCGGCCCCGGAACACCCGCTCGGAATCCGTGCGGCCCTGGTACTCGACGTCGGGATGGAGGAGGCCGAGGAACGCGTCGCCGTCGTCGCGCTCGTGAGCCTCGAAGAGCCGCCGGACGGTGGTCACGTCACCCGTTGCCATGTCGGCTCCCAGCTTGGGCGGAGGCGGGTATGAAACCGGTGGGAGCGGAGCCGCGGCGCTACCCCAAGTCCAGGAGCATCGGTCGCACATGGGTCCAAGGCACGGCCCGCGGTTTGCGGTAGGAGATGAGAACGAAGGCCGCGGAGATCGTCCGCGAGGCTCGTAGACTGGGCTTCCGCCGGCAGCGCGCGGACCGAGTGCACGAACCGCTCGTCGACCGCCGCCCGGCTCCTCGTCCATGGCCGACGCCCAGCCCGAGACCACCTCCGCGAAGCCCGCACGCACGTTGCGCGGGACCCCGCTCCGCGACCTGCTGTGGGGCTTCGTCCACCTCGCCGTGCTGTCGGCCTTCGGCATCGGCCAGCCGCTGCTCAACCTGCTGGGCAAGTACCCGGCGTTCTTCGCCGCCCACAACTCCACGGGCAAGGAGGTCATCGGCTTCGGGCTCTTCATCCTCCTGATCCCGCCGCTGATCCTGATCGCGATCGAGGCGCTCGTCGCGCTCGTGTCGGCGCGCGCCCGCGTGGTCGTCCACCTCGTCTTCGTCGCCGGCCTGGCCGCGGTCTTCGCGCTGCAGATCGTGCGCCGCTTCGACTCGCTGAACTCGTCGATCATCCTGCTGCTGGCGATCGTCATCGGCGTCGGGATCGCCGTGCTCTACTCGCGGGCCGAGGCGATGCGCTCGCTGCTGAGCATCCTCGGGCTGGCGCCGATCCTCTTCCTCTTCCTGTTCGTGTTCGTCTCGCCGGTCTCGAAGATCGTCTCGGGCAGCGACGCCAAGGCCTACGAGATCGCCGGCGGCAGCCGCCCGCCGATCGTGATGCTCGTCCTCGACGCCTTCCCGCTGCGCACGCTCGAGGACTCGGGCAACAAGATCGACCCGGTCCGCTACCCGGCCTTCGCCAGCCTCGAGCGCGACGGCGTCTGGTACCGCAACGCCACGACCGAGCACGAGAACACCGTCTTCTCGGTCCCCTCGATCCTCGACGGGAAGATCCCCGACCCGGACAGCCAGCCGATCGTCGCCGACCACCCGAACAACCTCTTCACGCTGCTCGGCAAGTCCTACGACGAGAACGTCCAGGAGGTCGCCACGAACCTCTGCCCGCCGGGCCTGTGCAAGCGCAGCGTGCACCAGACGTTCAAGGGCCGGATGAAGATCCTCGGCGAGGACGTCGCGACCGTCTACCAGTACCTGTCCTATCCCAAGGACGACCAGCAGGACCTGCCCCCGATCGGCGACCGCTGGCAGGGCTTCCGCCAGCGCGACACCGCCGGCGGCGGGGGCGGCGCCAAGAAGGGCGAGGCCAACGTCCTGGCCGAGCTCGGCAGCGGCGGCCGCCCGCAGCGCGTCGAGCAGGCGATCAACCAGATCACCAACACGCAGAAGCCGCAGCTGAACTTCGCCCACGTGCTGCTCCCGCACGAGCCCCGCCAGTACCTGCCCGACCGCCGCCAGTACCAGAGCGGCGCCGATCCGGATCCCGGGCTCGACGGCCCGACGTCGTTCAACGACAAGTTCCTGACCGAGCAGGCCTACCAGCGCACGATGCTGCAGGTCCAGTTCACCGACAAGCTCGTCGGGGACCTGATCGCCCACCTCAAGAAGATCGGGGCCTACGACAAGACGATGATCATCGTCGTCTCCGACCATGGCGAGTCGTTCAAGGTCAAGAAGACGCCGGCCTCGGCCTTCGTCCCGGGCAAGCTCTCGTGGCGCCGCGCGGTCGCGCCGTACAACATCGAGGACATCGCGCCGGTCCCGCTCTTCGTCAAGTACCCGAAGGGCACGAAGGGGATCAAGCCCGGCAAGGAGGACTCGCGCTACGTCAAGACGATCGACATGCTGCCGACGGTCGCCTCCGTGCTCGGCATCAAGCTGCCCTTCAAGGTCGACGGCAAGAGCTTCTACGACGATCCCTCCTACAAGGGCCGCTCGCGCATCGAGGTCGAGAAGACCCAGGGCGGCTTCGTGCGCAGCGCCATCGCGCCCTTCGCGCAGAAGAAGGTCGCGACGCTCGACCGCCAGCTCGGCCTCTTCGGGACCGGCCACGACTCGCTGTTCGCCTTCGGCCCCAACAAGGAGCTCGTCGGCAAGCCGGTCTCCGCGCTGCCGGTCGGCGGCTCGCCGGACATCAAGGGCACGATCAACGACGCGGGCGCCTACGCGAAGCTCAACCCGGACGCCGCGGTCGTGCCCACGCACGTCAAGGGCCGGCTGTCGGGCGGCGAGAAGGCGGGCCACGACCTCGCGCTCGCGCTCAACGGGAAGGTCGTCGCCGTCGGCGAGTCGTTCGCCGACCTCGGCACGAACAAGCTCGAACTTCGCGATGCTGATCCCGGACACCGAGCTCAAGCGCGGCGACAACAAGCTCGTGCTCTACGAGGTCGTCGGCGGGCAGCTCGCCAAGCTCGCCCAGGCCGGCTGACCGCCCGCCGCGCTCAGGCCCAGGGGTCGCGCCCGCGGGCGCGTGCATAGAGGTAGCGGCCCAGCAGCTCGGCCCAGTCCGCGACGCCCGAGACGAGGTGCCCGACGGGGCCCGTGACGACGGCGGCGGCGAGGCGTTCGGCCATGGGGCTGACGCTATCGTCCCGGCCCCATGGCCGAAGCCGTCACCGCCACCGTCACCGAGCTCCCCGAATCGCGCGTCCGCGTGGAGGCGGAGGTCGCCCCCACCGAGGTCGAGAAGCGCGTCGAGGAGGCCGCCCGCGCGCTCGGGCGCGAGATGCGCGTCGACGGCTTCCGCCGCGGCAAGGTCCCCGCGTCGGTCGTCCTCACGCGGGTCGGCCGCGACACCGTCCTCGACGAGGCCGTGCGCGAGTCGCTCGGCCGCTGGTACTCCGAGGCGATCGACCAGGCCCAGCTCGTCACCGTCGGCGAGCCGCAGCTCGACATGACCGAGCTCCCGGTCCAGGGCCAGCCGCTGACCTTCTCGATCGAGATCGGCGTGCGGCCCGTCGCCGAGCTCGGCGAGTACAAGGGCCTCGAGGTCGGGCGCCGCGAGCCGGCCGCCGACGACGAGGCCGTCAACGCGGAGATCGAGCAGCTGCGCGAGCGCCTGGCCAAGCTCGAGACCGCCGAGCGCGCCGCCGCCGAGGGCGACTTCGTCGTCATGGACTACGCCGGCGAGGTCGACGGCGAGGCCTTCGAGGGCGGCACCGGCTCCGACCAGCTCATCGAGCTCGGCTCCGGGCGCCTGATCCCCGGCTTCGAGGAGCAGCTCGTCGGCGCCCGCGCCGGCGAGGACCGCACGGTCGAGGTCTCCTTCCCCGACGACTACCAGGCCGAGCATCTGGCCGGGAAGGCGGCGACGTTCGCCGTCACCGTCAAGGAGGTCAAGGAGAAGATCCTGCCGCCGGTCGACGACACGCTGGCCGCCGACGGCGCCGGCTTCGACTCGCTCGACGAGCTCAAGGAGGACATCTCCGGGCGCATGAAGGAGCGCGACGAGCAGGCGATCGCCCAGGAGTTCCGCGAGGCCGTGCTCGACGCCGCCGTGGCCAAGGCCACGGTCGAGGTCCCCGAGTCCCTGACCCACGCCCGCGCGCACGAGCTGTGGGACCAGACGATCTCGACGCTCGAGCGCCAGGGCGTCTCCAAGGACATGTACCTGCGGATGGCCGGGCGCCCCGAGGACGAGATCGTCCACGAGGCGATGCCCGAGGCCGAGAAGGCGCTCAAGCGCGACGCCGTGCTCGCCGCGGTCGTCGAGGCCGAGAAGATCGAGCCGACCGACGACGACGTCCTCGAGGAGCTCGAGCAGGCCGCCGAGCAGGAGGGCGTCAAGCCCAAGAAGCTGCTCGAGCGCCTGAAGTCCGCCGGCCGCCTCGACGTGGTCAAGCGCGACCTCGCCCTGCGCCGCGCGGCCGAGCTGCTGGCCGAGGAGGCCAAGCCGGTGGCGCTCGAGGAGACCGAGCTCCGACGACGACGCGAAGGCCGATCCGGAGGCCGAGGAGTAGGCACGCCGACCCGTCTCGGGTCGCAGTTCCGTTGATACGCTCGTCCATCCCCCGGAAGCGGGAGGACAACCCCACCCGCCGACGAACGAAGCGAGGACCATGAGCCCACTCGTCCCGATGGTTGTCGAACAGACGTCGCGCGGAGAGCGCGCGTTCGACATCTACTCCCGTCTGCTCAACGAGCGGATCATCTTCCTGGGGACGCCGGTCGACGATCAGATCGCGAACCTCGTCGTGGCGCAGCTGCTGCACCTCGAGTCCGAGGATCCCGACAAGGACATCTCGATCTACATCAACTCGCCGGGCGGATCCGTGTACGCGGGCCTGGCGATCTACGACACGATGCAGTTCATCAAGCCCGACGTGCAGACCATCTGCGTCGGCATCGCGATGAGCATGGGCGCGCTGCTGCTGGCCGGCGGCGCGGCGGGCAAGCGCATGGCGCTGCCCAACGCGAAGATCCTGATCCACCAGGTCTCCTCGGGCTTCCAGGGCCAGGCCACGGACATCGAGATCCACGCCCGCGAGGTCATCGAGCTGCGCGAGAAGCTCGACGAGATCATCGCCCACCACACGGGCCAGTCGATCGACAAGGTCAAGCAGGACACCGAGCGCGACTACTTCATGTCTTCCGAAGAGGCGGTCGAGTACGGCATCATCGACCGGGTCATCTCGCAGCACTAGCCGACGCGCATGGCCCGCCCCACGGATTCCAACGAGCAGCTCCTCTGCAGCTTCTGCGGCAAGTCGCAGCGGCAGGTCAAGAAGCTGATCGCCGGGCCGGGCGTCTACATCTGCGACGAGTGCATCGATCTCTGCAACGAGATCATCGACGAGGAGCTCACCGCTCCGCCGACCTTCGACATCGAGCAACCTCCCCAAGCCGCGGGAGATCTACGACGTCCTCGGGGAGTACGTCGTCGGCCAGGAGGCGGCCAAGCGCACCCTCTCGGTCGCCGTCTACAACCACTACAAGCGCGTGCAGATGCTGCCGCTCCGAGGACGCGGACATCGAGCTGCAGAAGTCGAACATCCTGCTGCTCGGCCCGACGGGCTGCGGCAAGACGCTGCTCGCCCAGACGCTCGCGCGGATCCTCAACGTCCCGTTCGCGATCGCCGACGCGACGGCGCTGACCGAGGCCGGCTACGTCGGCGAGGACGTCGAGAACATCCTGCTCAAGCTGATCCAGGCCGCCGACTACGACGTCAAGAAGGCCGAGACGGGGATCATCTACATCGACGAGGTCGACAAGATCGCCCGCAAGGCCGACAACCCGTCGATCACGCGCGACGTGTCGGGCGAGGGCGTCCAGCAGGCGCTCCTGAAGATCCTCGAGGGCGCCACCGGCGTCGGTGCCGCCGCAGGGCGGGCGCAAGCACCCGCACCAGGAGTTCCTGACGATCGACACGACCAACGTGCTGTTCATCTGCGGCGGCGCGTTCGCGAACCTCGACCAGGTGATCGAGAAGCGCATCGGCCACCAGGGCGTCGGCTTCTCGCGCCTCGATCAAGGCCGCGCGAGGAGCACGACCCGGGCGAGCTGTTCGAGCGCTGCCTGCCCGAGGACCTGATCGAGTACGGCCTCATCCCGGAGTTCATCGGCCGCCTGCCGGTCATGAGCGCCGTGCACCAGCTCATCGCGCGCCGACCTCCTGCAGATCCTCACCGAGCCGCGCAACGCGCTGGCCAAGCAGTTCAAGCGCTTCTTCGAGTTCGACGGCATCGAGCTCGTGTTCGCCGACGAGGCCCTCGACGCCGTGGCCGACAAGGCGCTCGAGCGCGAGACCGGCGCCCGCGGCCTGCGCTCGATCATCGAGGAGATCCTGCTCGACGTGCAGTTCGAGCTGCCCTCGCGCCGCGACGTCAAGAAGTGCGTCGTCACGCGGGACACCGTCGAGCGCGGCATCACGCCGACGCTCGTCACCGAGGCCGTCGCCGAAGAGGGCGACGGCGAGCTCGGCGCCGAGTCGGCCTAGGCGGCGCCGGTCACCCGCCCGGGTGGCCGAGGACGTTGAGGACGGCGCCGCTCGGGTCGCGCACGAAGAACCGCCGCACGCCCCAGGGCTCGTCGGTGAGCGGGTGCACGATCTCCTCGCCGCGGCGCTGGGCCGCGGCGTGGGCGGCGTCCACGTCGTCGACCTCGACCGAGACGTCGGGCGTGACGGGAGCGCTCGCGTCCTCGCGCATCACGCTGAGCTGGGCCCCGGGGTTGCCGGGCTCGGCGTAGGTGACGATCCAACCGAGGTCCATCACCGGCTCGAGACCGAGGACGTCGGCGTAGAAGCCGGCACCGGCGCCCGGGTCGGCGGCATGGAGGTCGGGGACGATGCGGCGGACGGCCATGGGGGACGATGGCATGTCTGACCGTCGCGCCGCCGACTGCGTTCCGGATCCGAGTCAATGTCCTCGCCCGGTGGAGTGTCACGTCACTCCACGTGACACGCACCACGCGGTAGCCGGCGGCCTCGAGCCTGGCCTGCTTCTCTGCGTCAAGTTTCCGCGCCGTCGGATCACGCGCTGCTCGGGGAGGTGGCCGGCGGCGCGGTGAGAGAGAACCGCACCGGGGCCGGAGGCTTTCACGGCAGCGAGGAAGCGGCCGACGGAACGAGCGGCCCGGACATACAACTCGCGAGCCGTGTCCGCCGACCTTCCCGACCCGCTACGACCCCGCCGCCGCCGAGCCCGCGATCCGCGAGCGCTGGCTGGCCGACGAGCGGCTCTACCACCCCGAGCCGGAGGGCACGGCCGACGCGAACTTCTCGATCGCGATCCCGCCGCCGAACGTCACCGGCGTGCTGCACATGGGCCACGCGCTCAACGGCAGCGTCCAGGACACGCTCATGCGCTACCACCGGATGCTCGGCCAGCGCTCGAAGTGGATCCTCGGCACCGACCACGCCGGGATCGCCACCCAGGCCCAGGTCGAGAAGCTCCTGAAGTCCGAGGGCACGAGCCGCCAGGAGCTCGGCCGCGAGAAGTTCGTCGAGCGCGTCTGGGAGTGGCGCGAGCACTACGGCGGGACGATCATCGAGCAGTTCAAGCGCCTCGGCGCGACGACCGACTACGCCGACGAGAACTTCACGCTCGACCCGGGCTACGCCGAGGCGGTGGCCAAGGTCTTCGTCGAGCTCTACGAGCGCGGCTGGATCTACCGCGACAACTACATGGTCAACTGGGATCCCGGCACGCGCTCGGCGATCTCCGACCTCGAGGTCGAGGACCGCGAGGAGACCGACACGCTGTACTCGATCGACTACCCGCTGCTCTCCGGCTCGGGCGCGATCACGATCGCCACCGTGCGCCCCGAGACGATGCTCGGCGACACGCGCGGTCGCCGTCCATCCCGACGACGAGCGCTACGGGCGCCTGGTCGGCGAGCGCGCGGTGCTGCCGCTGATCGGCCGCAAGCTGAAGATCATCGCCGACCCCTACGTCAAGCCGGAGTTCGGCACGGGCGCGCTGAAGATCACGCCCGGCGCACGACCCGAACGACTTCGAGATCGGCCGCCAGCACGGCCTGGAGGAGATCTCGGTGATCGGCGAGGACGGCCGCATGACCGAGGCCGCGGGCGAGGCCTACGCCGGCCTGCCGGTGCTCGAGGCGCGCGAGAAGGTCGTCGCCGACCTCCAGGCCCAGGGCCTGATCGTGCGCCGCGAGCCCTACACCCACACCGTCCCGTTCTCGTCAGCGCTCGGGCGAGCGCATCGAGCCGCTGATCTCCCTGCAGTGGTTCATGAAGATGGACGAGCTCGCCGCGCCGGCGATCGAGGTCGTGCGCGACGGGCAAGGTGCGGATCACCCCCGAGCGCTGGTCGCGCGTCTACCTCGACTGGCTGGAGAACATCCGGCCCTGGTGCATCTCCCGCCAGCTGTGGTGGGGCCACCAGCTCCCGGTCTGGTACCGCGGCGACGAGACCCACGTGGGCACCGAGCCGCCGCGCGGCGACGGCTGGGAGCGCGACCCCGACGTGCTCGACACGTGGTTCTCGCTCGGGCCTGTGGCCGTTCGTCACGCTCGGCTGGCCGCAGGACACGCCCGAGCTGCGCGCCTTCTACCCGACGACGGTGCTCTCCACGGGCCGCGACATCCTCTTCCTCTGGGTCGCGCGCATGGTCATGCTCGGCCTGCACTTCGCCGGCGACGTCCCGTTCCGCGACGTCTACATCCACTCGATCATCCAGGCCCCGGACGGGCGGCGGATGAGCAAGTCGCTGGGCACGGGCATCGACCCGATCGACCTGATCGAGGGCGGCCGCGGCCGGCGGTCTTCAAGGAGGGCGGCGACTTCCCGGCCTACGGCGCCGACGCGGTGCGCTTCGGCCTGCTCGCGATGAGCTCGAGCCAGGACGTCCGCTTCGCCGAGGACAAGGTCGCCCAGGGCCGCCAGCTCGCCAACAAGCTGTGGAACGCGACGCGCTTCGTGCTGCAGCGCGCGTCGGCCGAGCGGCGCGACCGCCCGACCCGACGCCGCGCGCGGTCGAGGACCGCTGGATCCTCGCCGCGCCTCGAGGCGGCCAAGGCCGACACGGCCGAGGCGATCGAGGCCTTCGAGTTCCACCGCGCGGCGCTCGGCCTCTACGACTTCGTCTACTCCGAGCTCTGCGACTGGTACCTCGAGTGGGTCAAGGGCCGCGACGACGCCGACGGCCTGCTGCTCCACGTGCTCTCGCGAGACGCTGCGGATCGCCCACCCGGTGATCCCCTTCGTGACCGAGGCGCTGTGGGAGCACCTGCCCGGCGCCGAGGGCATGCTCGCCCTGGCCGACTGGCCCGCGCCGGCGCCCGAGCGCGCCGACGACGAGCGCCGAGGCCGCGCTGGCGCGCGCGATCGAGGCCGTCAAGGCGGTGCGCTCCTGGCGCGACGAGGCCGGCGTCAAGCCCAGCGCGCGCCTGGTCGCGGCGCTCGACGCGCCCGGCTACGACGAGGTCCGCGAGGGCGTCGCCCGCCTCGCCCGGCTCGACCTGGAGGGCAGCGACGGGCGCCGATCCCGCCGCGTCGGTCGCGGTGCCGGGCGGCTCGGTGCACATCGCGCCCAGCGGCGACGTCGACACCGGCGCCGCCCAGGCCAAGCTCGACGAGCGCCGCCAGACGCTCGCGCAGGAGATCGAGCGGGCCGAGGGCAAGCTCGCCAACGAGGGCTTCGTCGCCAAGGCGCCGCCGGCCGTCGTCGAGGCCGAGCGCGACAAGCTCGCGCGCCTGCGGGACGAGCTCGCTGCGCTCGACAAGTAGCCGCGAGCGCTCACGCCGGCTTAGACTGGCGCGCGCCGTGAGACCTACGACCTGGACGCCGGAGGACGCCGAGCGCTACCTCCTCGGGCTCGAGCTCTTCGGGATGCGCTTCGGGCTGGACCGGATGCGCCGGCTGATGACCGTGCTCGACTCGCCGCCCGAGCGCTTCGACGCGATCCACGTCGTCGGCACGAACGGCAAGAGCTCGACGGTCCGGATGATCGCGGCGATCCTCGTCGCGGCACGGCGTCCGCACCGGCGCCTACCTCTCGCCGCACCTCGTCGGCTACGAGGAGCGGGTGGAGATCGACCAGCAGCCGCTGTCCCGCGAGGCGTTCGCCGCCGCCGTGCAGCGCGCCGCGCACGCCGCCGAGCTCGTCGACCGCCACCGCGACGCCGACGACCGCGTCACGCAGTTCGAGGCGCTGACCGCCGCCGGGCTCTCCGAGCTGGCCGAGCGCGGGGTGGAGGTGGCGGCGATCGAGGCCGGCCTCGGCGGCCGCTACGACGCGACCAACGTGCTGTCGCGCTCCCGCGTCCAGGTGCTGACGAACGTCGGCCTCGAGCACACGCGCTGGCTGGGCCCGACGGTGCGCGACATCGCCCGCGAGAAGCTCGCCGTCGTGCGCGAGGGCGCGACGCTCGTGATCGGCCCCGACCTGCACCCCGACGCGCGCGCCGAGGCCGAGCTCGTCGCCGAGCGCCAGGGCGCGAGGCTCGTCGTCGCCACCGCCGACCGGGTGCCGCCCGGCCTGCCCGCCTACCCGCGGCGCAACTTCGCGCTGGCCACGGCCGCGGCCGAGGCGCAGTTCGGCGCCGCTCGACGACGCCAGGACCGCCGAGGCGGTCGGCGTGCGCGTCCCCGGGCGCCTGGAGCCGATCTCCGAGCATCCGCTGACCCTGCTCGACGGCGCCCACAACCCGGCCGGGATGGACGCGCTGGTCGAGTCGCTGCCCGACGTCGTGCCGGCCGGCGCGCCGCTCGTGGCCGTGCTCTCGATCCTCGACGACAAGGACGCCGCGGCGATGCTGCGCAGCCTGCTGCCCCACTGCGCGACGGTCGTCTTCACCCGCAGCGCCAACCCGCGGGCGCTCTCGCCCTCGACGCTCGTCTCGCTGGCCGGGCAGCTCGCGCCCGGCGCGGACTTCGAGGTCGAGCCGCAGCCCGCCGCCGCGCTGGCCCGCGCCCGCGAGCTCGCCGGGCCCGACGGCGCCGTCGTGGCCACGGGCTCGATCTACCTCGTGTCCGATCTCGTCCGTCCCGCCGGCCGCCGGGCGGTGTCGCTGTGAGCAGCACCAACGGGCAGGAGCTCGACGAGGAGATCGCCCCCGAGCCGCACGAGGAGCCCTCCCTGATCTCGATGATGGCGCTGGTGGCGATCGTCGTCGCGGTCGTGATCCTCGTGTTCTTCGCGCTCGGCTACCTGTTCGGCCGCGCTTTTCTGTAGGAGCCGCCGATACACTCGCGCAGCGTGCTGCCTCTCGCGGTTTTCGGGATCAACGACGACGGGGTGAACCTGGCCGTCAACCTGCTGATCCTCTTTCTGGTCGTCATCTGGTTCGCGTTGATCTTCTGGACCTACGCGGACGCTCGACGGCGGATCGAGGATCCGATGCTGATCGGCTGTGCCGTGGCGGCTGCGCTGTTCCCGTTCGTCGGGACGCTGATCTACACGATCGTGCGCCCGCCCGAGTACCTCGAGGACGTGCGCGAGCGCGAGCTCGAGATGCAGGCGGCCGAGGCGCGCCTGGCGCACGCCGGCTATCTGCTGTGCCCGCACTGCGACTACGAGGTCCGCGACGACTACCTGCGGTGCCCGAGCTGCATGCGCAAGCTCAAGGACGCCTGCACGACGTGCAACAAGCCGCTCGACCCCGCGTGGCGGATCTGCCCGTTCTGCGAGACCGAGGTCGCCCAGGCGCAGCCCCAGACCTCCCGGCGCCCGCGCCGGCGGCGCGAGAGCGCGGCCGAGAGCGCAGCCGAGCCCACCTAGCGGCTCACTTCTGACCCTCCCCTCGAAAGGACCGCTCACATGGAGCGCACGCTCATCCTGGTCAAGCCCGACGCCTTCGCCCGCGGCCTCACCGGCGAGATCATCGCCCGCTTCGAGCGCAAGGGCCTCTCGATCGTCGCGCTCAAGCACATGCAGGTCACCGAGGACCTGGCCAAGGAGCACTACGCCGAGCACGACGGCAAGCCGTTCTTCGGCGAGCTCGTCGAGTTCATCACGTCGGCCCCGCTCGTCGCGATGGTGCTCGAGGGCGACGAGGCGATCACCGCCGCCCGCCAGGTGATCGGCGCGACCAACCCGCTCGAGGCCGACCACCGGCTCGATCCGCGGCGACTTCGCCATCCAGGTCGGCCAGAACATGGTCCACGGCTCCGACGCTCCCGAGTCGGCCGCCCGCGAGTCGGGCCTCTTCTTCCCGGAGCTCGCGGGCTGAGCCTGATCCTGGCCTCGGCCTCGCCCCAGCGGCGGGCGATCCTCGAGCCAGCTCGGGGTCGCGTTCGAGGTCGTGCCCGGCCGACGTCGAGGAGCTGGCCGAGGGGCCGCCGCTCGAGGTCGCCGTCGAGAACGCCTACCGCAAGGCCGCGGCCGTCGCGCGCCGAGCACGCCGACCGGCGCGTGCTCGGCTGCGACACGCTCGTCGCGCTCGGCCGCGGCTGTACGGCAAGCCGGCCGACGAGGCGCAGGCCCGCGCGACGCTGTCGACGCTGGCCGGGCGCAAGCACCTCGTCGTCTCCGGGCTGTGCGTGATCGACCCCGGCGCCGCGCCGCGGACGTCGATCGTGACGACCGAGGTGACCTTCCGGCCGCTCGACGAGGCGCCTGCTCGACTGGTACCTGGCCTCCGAGGAGTGGCGCGAGCGCGCCGGCGGCTACGCGATCCAGGGCCGCGGAGCGGCGCTCGTGGCCGGCGTCGAGGGGGACGTCTTCAACGTGATCGGGCTGCCCGTGCCGGGCGCTGCTCGACCTCGTCGGCGACCTGCTGGTGGGGTGACGCGTCGCAACATTCGATGCAGATGCGCACAAGGTCCGGGCCGATGTGCGGCCGCACAGCCGAAGAACCCCGTACTTACGGGACTTTCCAGCGTTTTTCATAACCCCGAGGGCTGCCGCCGCGGGCTGATCCCTTCGCTACACTCGGCCTTCGGTCCGGCGGCGTCCCACCGGGGCCAAACGCGCCTCCTCGTCCCCGTCGTCGGACGCGTCTCCATGGGCTTCTTCTCCTACCTCACCGGCTTCGGCGGCCGCGACATGGCGGTCGACCTCGGCACCGCCAACACCCTCGTCTACGTGCGGGGCCGCGGCATCGTGCTCTCCGAGCCCTCCGTGGTCGCGATGGACCAGCGGACCGGCGAGGTCCACGCCGTCGGGATCGAGGCCAAGCGCATGCTCGGCCGCACCCCCGGGACGATCTCCGCCATCCGGCCGCTGAAGGACGGCGTGATCGCCGACTTCGAGGTCACCGAGGAGATGCTGCGCCACTTCATCCAGAAGGTCCACCAGAACCGCTGGGCCCATCCTCGCGTCGTCGTCTGCGTCCCCTCGGGCGTGACCGGCGTGGAGAAGCGCGCGGTCGAGGAGGCCTGCCTCTCGGCCGGCGCGCGCCAGGCCTACCTGATCGAGGAGCCGATGGCCGCCGCGATCGGCGCCGGGCTGCCCGTCGGCGAGCCGACCGGCTCGATGGTCGTCGACATCGGCGGCGGCACCTCCGAGGTCGCGGTCATCTCGCTCGGCGGCATCGTCGTCTCGCAGTCGATCCGCGTCGGCGGCGACGAGCTCGACGAGGCGATCATCTCCTACGTCAAGCGCGAGTACAAGCTCCTGATCGGCCAGCAGACGGCCGAGGAGGTCAAGCTCGAGATCGGCTCGGCCTTCGGGATGGACGAGGAGGTCCAGGCGGAGATCCGCGGCCGCGACATGGTCTCGGGCCTGCCCAAGACCGTCGTGCTGACCTCGGAGGAGATCCGCGGCGCGCTCGAGGAGCCCGTCCAGCAGATCATCGACGCCGTCAAGGAGACGCTCGACCGCACGCCGCCCGAGCTCGCCTCGGACATCATGGACCGCGGGATCATGCTCGCGGGCGGCGGCGCCCTGCTCCAGGGCCTCGACGAGCGCCTGCGCCACGAGACCCAGATGCCCGCCCACCTGGCCGAGTCGCCGCTGACCTGCGTGGCCGTCGGATCGGGCCGTTCGCTCGAGGAGTTCGAGGCGATCCACCGCTCCAACAAGACATCACGCAACCGGCGGGGACGCCGGTACTGACCGAGGGACCGTCGTTGTGTACGACCAGAAGGTCCGTCGTCGCCGCGCCGTCCTCGGACTGCTGCTGGCCGCCTCACTCATCCTGCTGACCGTCTACTTCGGCGAGTCGGCCTCGCGGCCCGTTCCACTCCGTCCAGCGCGGCGTGGTCGCCGTCGTCTCGCCGATCCAGTCGGGCGCGAGCCGCGCGCTCAAGCCCGCCCGCGACCTCGTCGGCTGGTTCGGCGACACGCTCGACGCGAAGTCGCAGCGCGACAAGCTCGAGACCGAGCGCGACGCGCTGCTCAAGCAGGTCGTCGGCGCCCAGGCCGCCCGCTCGGAGAACAAGCAGCTCAAGGCGCTCGTCGGCCTCGACGGCTCGGCCAACCTCGACGTGGCCAAGCCGCTGACGTCCCGCGTCATCGGCCGCTCACCGACGGTCTGGTACTCCACGATCACCGTGGACAAGGGCTCGCAACGACGGCGTCAAGGTCGACCAGGCGGTCATCTCGGGCGCCGGCCTGGTCGGGAAGGTCACCGACGTGACCGGCGGCTCCTCGGTGATCACGCTGATCACCGACAAGAGCAGCGGCGTCTCGGCCAAGGTGCTCGACGCCAAGGGCGACTTCGGCGTGGTCGTCCCCGAGGTCGGCAACCCCGGCAGCCTGCTGATCCGCACGCTGCCGCCGCGGGCGCGGGTCAAGCCCGGCCAGTCCGTGGTCACGGCCGGCACGCGCTCCTCGCGCTACCAGTCCCTCTTCCCCCCGAACATCCCGATCGGTCGGATCACGTCCGCCTCGCCGGACGACATCGTGCTCTCCCAGCAGGCGCACATGGCGCCGATCGTCGACCTGCGGCGCCTGGAGTTCGTGCAGATCCTGACCCGCCGGGTGCCGGGGCTGGTCGCCCAGCGATGACCACGGCGAGCCCGAGCCCCGTCAGCGCGCCGCGCCGGCCCGCGGAGGGCCAGGCGCCCGTCCGCATCGGGCTGCGGCTCTTCCTCATCGGCCTGATCACCGTGCTCGTCCAGATCACGACGGTCTCGCAGATCACCGTGTTCGGCGACGACCGCCGACCTGCTCCCGCTCGTCACCGCCTCGGCCGGCCTGCTGACCGGCTCGGTCTCCGGCGCCCTGACCGGCTTCGGCCTCGGGCTGTTCGCCGACCTCGCGCTCGTGCAGACGCTCGGGGTCTCGTCGCTGCTGCTCGTCCCGATCGGCTACGGCGCGGGGCGCCTGCGCGAGCTGCGCGACCCCCACCACGCGCTGGCGCCGCTCGCCGTCGGCGCCGCGGCCACGTTCGCCTTCGCCTGCGGGCTGTCGATCGTCGAGCTCTCGCTCGGCGTCGACGCGCCCGTCACCGCCGGCGTGCTGCGCCAGATCCTCGGCGTCACGCTGCTCGGCGCGATCCTCGCCCTCCCGGTCCACGCCCTCATGCGCCGCGCGCTCGCGGGCACGCTTCCCGAGGGCGGACGCCGCCGGCGCCGGCGCGCCTACGCGACCGGCGGCCTCTCGCCGCTGTCCTCCTCGGGGTCGCGATGATCCAGCTGCCCGAGGACCGCCGCCCGCCGCTCTCGCCGCAGCTCGCGCTGCGCGTGGCGATCCTCGGCGGGATCGCGCTGACGCTCTTCGCCGTCGTGTTCTTCCGCCTGTGGTTCCTGCAGGTGCTCTCCGGCGACCGCTACCTGGCCCAGGCCAACGACAACCAGGAGCGCCGCGTCGTGCTCCAGGCGCCGCGCGGGACGATCCTCGACCGCGACGGCCGCGTGCTCGTCGACAACCGCGCGGCCAACTCGATCCAGGTGATCCCGGCCAAGCTGCCCGCCGACGAGGCCAAGCGCCGGGCGCTGTTCGGGCGCCTGACCTGGCTGCTGCGCCGCTCGCCCAAGCCCGCGCGCTGCCGCGTCGGCAACCGCGTGCTCTACGTCTCGGAGATCCGCTGCACCGTCGAGCAGCAGCAGTACCAGGTGCCCTTCTCCAACGTGACGCTCGAGCCCGACGCCACGCGCAACCAGATCTCCTACCTCTACGAGCACGCCCAGGACTACCCGGGCGTGACCGCCGAGCCGTCCTACCTGCGCCGCTACCCCTACCACGGGACCGCGGCGCAGCTCTTCGGCACGGTCGGGCAGATCAACGCCCAGCAGCTCAAGGACACGCGCTTCCGCGGGGTCAAGCAGGGCACCGTGATCGGCCAGAGCGGCATCGAGTACTCCTACGACCGCTACCTGCGCGGGCAGAACGGCTTCCTGCGGATCGCCGTCGACGCGCTGGGCAACGCCAAGCGCTTCCTGCGCAAGCGCGAGCCGCAGCAGGGCAACACGATGCGGCTCTCGCTCGACCTCGGGCTGCAGAAGACCGGCGAGCGGTCGCTGGCGATCGCCCAGGGCCTGGCCCGCGGCAACGGCAACCCGGCCGGCGGCGCCGCCTTCGTCGCGCTCGACCCGCGCAACGGCGAGGTCCTGGCCATGGGCTCCTCGCCGACGTTCGACCCCAACGTGTTCGCCAAGCCGATCACCCGCAAGAAGTACAACCGGCTGTTCGGCAAGGACGCGAACTACCCGCAGGTCAACCGCGCGATCGCCGGCGCCTACCCGACCGGCTCGACCTTCAAGATGGTCACCGCGACCGCCGCGCTGCAGAGCCACGTGATCACGCCGTTCACCGTCCAGAACGACCCGGGCCGGGTCAAGATCGGCAACATCGTCTTCCAGAACGCCGGCGGCGCGGCCAACGGCTCGCTCGCGCTCTCGCGCGCGATCCAGGTCTCCTCCGACGTCTTCTTCTACCGCCTGGGCGCGTGGATGAACTCGGCCAAGTCCGACGGCGGCGCGCTGCAGCACTGGGCCCACCTGTTCGGCTTCGACCGCAACACGGGGATCGACCTGCCGGGCGAGCTGCCCGGGATCATCCCGTCGCCGGGCTGGCGCGCGCACCGCAACGCGCTCGAGGTCAAGTGCCGCAAGCGCCACAAGGGCCGCCCGTGCGGGATCTCCGACCTGCGCCCGTGGTCGATCGGCGACAACGTCAACACCGCCGTCGGCCAGGGCGACGTGCTCGCCTCGCCGCTGCAGATGGCCGTGGCCTACTCGGCGCTGGCCAACGGCGGCAAGGTCGTGCGCCCGCACCTCGGCCTCCAGGTCGAGGACTCGCTGGGCAAGGTGCTCCAGCGCATCGAGCCGCGGATCAACCGCCGCCTGAAGATCGCGGCCGGCAACCGGCAGGCGATCCTCACCGGCCTGCACCTCGCGGCCAGCGCGCCGGGCGGCACGTCGGCCGACGTCTTCCGCGGCTTCGGCCACCCGGTCTACGGCAAGACGGGCACCGCCGAGCGCCCCAACCAGGCCGACCAGTCCTGGTACGTGGCCTACGCTCCAGACCCGAGCCGGCCGATCGTGGTCGCCGTGACCGTCGAGAAGGGCGGCTTCGGCGCCCAGGCCGCGGCGCCCGGCGGCGCGTCTGATCCTGTCGCAGTGGTTCCATCTGCAGAAGAAGGTCGTCGCCGGCTCCTCCCGCACCCGATGAGCGTCTCTCCCGCATCCGCCACGCTGCCGCGGTCCCTCGACGAGGTGGCCCGCGCTCCCCGGCGCCCGACGATCGGGATCGACTGGCTGCTGCTGCTCGCCGTCGCCGGCCTCGTGGCCTGCTCGCTGATCACGATCCACGGCGCCACCCGCCACGACGTGCCCGGCCAGGAGTACTTCTACGTGATCCGCCAGGCCATGTACGCGGGCGTCGGCCTCGTCGTCGCGCTCGGGCTCTCGCGCTTCGACTACTCGCGGCTGCGCGAGATGAAGGCCGTCGTCTACGGCCTGCTCATCTCCTCGATCATGCTCGTGCTGGCGCTCGGCGCCGCCGCGCGCGGCTCGCGCCGCTGGATCGACCTGCCCTTCTTCCGCGTGCAGCCGTCCGAGCTGGGGAAGATCCTGCTCGTCGTGGCCCTCTCGGCCTTCATCGTCGACGGGGTCAGGAACCTCGGCGACCGGCGCTTCACCGCCAAGATCATGCTGCTGGCGCTGCTGCCGTCGCTGCTCGTGGTCGTCCAGCCCGACCTCGGGACCGGCATGGTCTACGTGGTCGTGGCGGTGGCCCTCCTCTTCATCGCCGGCGCCCCATGGCGCCACCTGGCGGCGATCCTCGCGTTGTTCGCGATCTCCGCCACGATCGTGCTCGCCGTCGCACCCGCGGCCGGCGTGCACGTGCTCAAGCCCTACCAGGTCCAACGGCTCACGGGATTCGTGAATCCGTCGAAGGACCCGGGCAACCAGACCTACCAGATCAATCAGTCACTGATCGCGGTGGGCGCGGGTGGGAAGACCGGACGCGGCGTCGACAAGTCGACGCAGACCGGTGGCGACTTCCTGCCCGAGCACCACACCGATTTCATCTTCTCCGTCGTCGGCGAGACCTACGGGTTCGCCGGCGCCGCGATCGTGCTGTCGCTCTACGCGCTGCTGATATGGCGCGCGCTGCGCATCCTCACCATGTCGAAGAACCTGTTCGGCTCGCTCGTTGCGGGCGGCATCCTCGCGATGCTGATGTTCCAGGTCTTCGTCAACGTCGGGATGACCATCGGGATCATGCCGATCACCGGCGTCCCGCTTCCCCTCATGAGCTTCGGCGGTTCGTCGATGCTCGTCACCTTCGTCTCGCTCGGCCTCCTCCAGTCGATCCACGTCCAAGGACGGGTCGTCGCCGCCAACAAGGGCCGAGCAGCCGTCATCTGAAAAGGAATGTTCTCTCTTGAGAAAGCAAGTGCTGGTCAGCGTCGACCGCGGGGAAACCCGCGTCGCGCTCCTCGAGGCGACGGGTGACCCCGCCTCGACCCGGACCACGACCGGACGTCGCCGCCGCCGCCAGAAGGCGCCGCAGGCCGACTTCCGCGTAGCGGAGCTGTACCTCGAGCGCCGCGGCTCGCGCTCGATCGTCGGCAACATCTACAAGGGCCGCGTCGACAACGTCCTGCAGGGACTGGAGGCCGCGTTCGTCGACATCGGCCTCGACAAGAACGGCTTCCTGCACGCCGACGACATCGTCATGCCGGGCGTCGAGGTGGCCAAGCGCGGCCGCGGCGGCGGCAAGGAGGGCACGCGCGTCTCAGACGTGCTCAAGCCGGGCATGGAGATCGTCGTCCAGGTCGTCAAGGACCCGCTGAAGACCAAGGGCGCGCGCCTGTCGATGGAGCTCGCGATCCCCGGTCGCTACATGGTCTACTCGCCGCAGGGCGAGGGGCTCGGCGTCTCGCGCCGGCTCGACGACAAGGAGCGCGAGCGGCTGCGCAAGGAGGCCAAGGGCCTCGACCTGCGCGGCGGCGGCGCGATCATCCGCACGGCCGCGGCCGGCGGCGTGCGCAAGGACTTCGAGCGCGAGCTGCTCTACCTGTTCAAGCTCCACCAGGTCCTGATGAAGCGCGTCGAGGACGCCAAGGCGCCCGACCTCGTCTTCCAGGAGGCCGACCTCTCGGTGCGCGTCGTGCGCGACATCTTCTCCGAGCACCTCGAGCGCGCGATCGTCGACGACCCCAAGCAGCACCACCGCCTGGTGTCGTTCTTCCAGCGCACCGCCCCCGAGCTCGTCGAGCGCGTGGAGCTGTGGGAGGAGGACGAGGCGCTGTTCGAGAAGTTCGGGATCGAGGAGGAGCTCGCCAAGGTCCTCTCGCGCCGCGTCGACCTGCCCAGCGGCGGCTACCTGATCATCGACTACGCCGAGGCGCTGACCGTCATCGACGTCAACTCGGGCTCGTTCATCGGCCGCGGCAAGGGCGCCCGGCTCGAGGACACGATCACGCGGACGAACCTCGAGGCCGCCGAGGAGGTCGTGCGCCAGCTGCGCCTGCGCGACATCGGCGGGATCATCGTCATCGACTTCATCGACATGTCCCGCGCGCGCAACCGCGACGCCGTGCTGAAGACGCTGCGCAAGGCGCTCGACGAGGACCGGACGAAGACGTTCACGGCCGAGATCTCCAAGCTCGGGCTGGTCGAGATGACGCGCCAGAACGTCACCGACGGCGTGCGCGAGATCATGACCAAGGACTGCCCGACCTGCGACGGCGAGGGCGTGGTCAAGTCCGAGGAGACGATGGCGCTCGAGCTCGAGCGCCGGCTGCGCGAGCTGGCCAAGGAGAAGCCGAAGGTCGAGGCCTTCCTCGTGCAGGTGAACCCGCGCGTGTCGGGGGAGTTCATCCGCGACGGCGCCCGGGTCCTCCACGAGGTCGAGCGCTCCACCGGCAAGCACTTCTTCTTCGAGGGCTCGGAGGGACTGCCGCTGGACCACGTCGCGATCACCATGGAGGGCGAGCGCGACGCGATCGCCGAGCACGCCCAGCCCTTCCAGGCGGGCGACGAGGTGCTCGTGCACATCGTCGAGCCGCACATGTACGAGGCCGACGACGCCGTGGCCAAGATCGACGGCTACATCGTCTCGGTCGTCGGCGGCGGGCCGTACGTGGGCGAGAAGCGCCTCGTGCGCATCGACGAGGCGGGCCGCACGTCGGCCAGCGCGACGCTCGTCGACGACGCCCCGCCGCGCAACGGCGGGCCCGCCCCCAAGGGCGACGAGGCGGCCGAGGGCGGCGACGGCTCCGGCGCCTCGGGCACCGGGCGCCGCCGCGGCCGCCGCGGCGGGCGACGGCGCTCGAAGGCCACGACCGAGAGCTCCTGATCGGGGAGGCCCCGGCCGCACGGCCGGGGCCTCGCCGTCGCTCGGTGCTTCCTGGCTCTGAACCACGGGCCGGTTGTGACGCCACCACCCGGGGCGGTAGAACTGCGCAATGCCACCCCGCATTCGTCTCATCATCGCCCTGGCCACCGTCCTCGCCGCCTTCGCGGCGACCGGCGGGCGCGCCCAGGCGGCGACCTGCCCGACGTTCCAGGTCCTCCACGACGACCAGATCGGGGCCCTCAAGCTCCCGGCCGGCCCCTACGCCGTGAGCACGACCAAGCTCTCCTGCGCGGACTCCACCGTCCTGTTCGCCGAGTTCCTCGACGACTGGGACGGCAAGCTGCGCGCCCCGTGGAAGACCACCGTGCTCGGCACCGGGCGCGGCCGCTTCGCCAAGCCCGGCACCGGCGTCTCGTTCACCGTGACCAGGACCGCGAAGCCGAGCGGCGGCGGAGGCGGCCACTCGCAGGTGCTCGTGTGCGCCTCGCCCTACCGGGTCGCGCGCTCCGAGCGCATCCAGACGCTGAGGATCAAGGCCGGCCGCTACCGGATCACCCGGCTCGGCGCGTCGATCTCCTGCGGCCGACGCGGCCTCGCTGCTGTCGACGTTCCTGCGCGACTTCTCCGGCCCGCTGCCCGGGCGGGTGGACGCTGCTGCCCGACAGCGCGGCGTTCGTCAAGGGCTCGCTGACCAACGGGTTCCTGATCGAGCCGTGGCGCAGCTCGGGCGGGAACACGAAGCCGATCGTGACCAAGGACACGCGCTGCCCCGGCACCTTCTCGGTGCTCCACCGCGACCACATCGGCAAGCTGCAGCTCGCCGGCGGCGCGTACCGGATCTACGTGCTCAAGGGCGCCTCGCTGTCGTGCAGCGCCGCCTCGGGCCAGTTCCGGAGGTTCCTGAACTCGTTCAGCGGCGTCCTGCCGTCGCCGTGGCGCCTGGACGTCGGCACCGCCACGTTCCGCCGGGGGTCGAGCAAGACCGCCTTCCGGGTCAAGCTCGCGTAGGGGCCCGACCCCGCCGTCGCCCGAGGATCGGCCCGTCAAGGGCTATCCTCGTGCGTCGGCCATGGCCTACGCGATCATCAAGACCGGCGGGAAGCAATACCGCGTCGAGGAGGGGCAGACCCTGCTCGTCGAGCGGCTGCGCGGAGATGTGGGCGACAAGCTCGATCTCGAGACCCTCGCCACCGTGGGCGATGACCTCAAGGACGGCGGCGCGGTCAAGGCCGAGGTCGTCGGACACGAGCGCGGGCCCAAGCTCCGCGTCGTGAAGTTCAAGCCCAAGCGCGGCTACAAGCGCCGCACCGGGCACCGCCAGGAGCTCACGCGGCTCAAGATCACGAAGCTGGGGGCCTAGACACATGGCACACAAGAAGGGCCTCGGCTCCTCCCGCAACGGCCGCGACTCCAACGCCAAGCGCCTCGGCGTGAAGGTCTTCGCCGGCCAGGCCGTCACCGGCGGCGAGATCATCGTCCGCCAGCGCGGCACGCGCTTCCGTCCCGGCGAGGGCGTCGGCATCGGCAAGGACGACACGATCTACGCCAAGCGCGCGGGCACCGTCGCCTTCCGCTCGGCCAAGCGCGGCCGCTTCATCTCGGTCGACCCGGCCGAGTAGCTCCCCCCTCGCGTCCGTGAGCGACTCCGACGAGCTCGGCGTCGCCCTGATCGGGTTCGGCCTGGCCGGCGGCACGTTCCACGCGCCGCTCGTCGCCGCGACGCCCGGCCTGGCCGTCCGGGCCGTGGTCACCCGCGACCCCGAGCGCGCGCAGCGCGCCCGCTCGATGTTCGCCGGCGTGCGCATCGTGCCCTCGGCCGACGAGCTGTGGGGCGACGTCGCCCGACCTCGACGTCGCCGTCGTGGCCACCGCCAACCGCGCCCACGTGCCGGTCACCCGCGACGCGCTCGACGCCGGCCTGGCCGTGGTGCTCGACAAGCCGATGGCGCCGACGCTCGAGGGCGCCCGCGAGGTCGTCGGCGCCGCCGAGCGCGCCGGCCGGCCGCTGACCGTCTTCCACAACCGGCGCTGGGACGCGGACTTCGTGACGCTCCGCGCGCTGCTCGAACGCGGCGAGATCGGCCGGGTGCACCGCTTCGAGTCGCGCTGGGACCGCTGGCGCCCGCGCCCCAAGGACGGCGCCTGGCGCGAGCGCGGCGGCGCGGACGAGGGGGGAGGGATCCTGCTCGACCTCGGGCCGCATCTCGTCGACCAGGCGATGGTCCTGTTCGGGCCGGTCGACTCGGTCTACGCCGAGGTCGCCGCGCGCCGGACCGGCGTCGAGGCCGACGACGACGTCTTCGTCGCGCTGCGCCACGCCTCGGGGACCTGTCGCACCTCTGGGCCAGCCAGCTCGACGGCGACGAGGGGCGGCGGCTGCGGGTGCTCGGCGCCCGCGCCGCGTGGACCAAGGCCGGGCTGGATCCGCAGGAGGCCGCGCTGCGGGCCGGCGAGACGCCCGGCGGCCCGGGCTGGGGCGCCGAGGGCGAGGCCTGGTGGGGCGAGGTCGTGGCCGGCGACGCGCGCCGGATCACGCCCGGCCTGCCCGGCGACCACGGCGCCTTCTACCGCGGCCTGGTCGCCGCGCTGCGCGACGGCGCGCCGCTGCCGGTCACGGCGGCCGAGGGCCTCGCGGTGATGGAGGTCCTCGACGCCGCCCGGCGCAGCGCGGCGGCCGGCGAGGTCGTGCGCCTCGCCGCCGGCTAGCCGTCCTGCGCCGTCGGCCGCACGAGGATCTCGTTGACGTCGACGTGCTTGGGCTGGGAGACGCGTACATCACCGCGCGGGCGATGTCGTCGGGCTCGAGCGCGTTGGACGGCTTGTCGTCGAAGAACGGCGTGTCGACCATCCCGGGCTCGATCAGCGTGACCCGGACGCCCGTGCCGTTGAGCTCCTGGCGCGCGCTCTCGCCCATCCCGGTGACCGCCCACTTCGTCGAGGAGTAGAGCGAGCCGGGCAGGGCGCGGCGGCCGGCCACCGAGCCGGTCAGCAGCAGGTGCCCCTCGGTCTCCTTGAGCGCGTCGATCGTGGCCCGGATCGTCAGCGCCGCGCCGTAGACGTTGGTCAGGATCATCGCCTTCCAGGTCTCCGGGTCGGAGGCCGTGAACGAGCGCGGGCCGCCGAAGCCGGCGTTGGCGAAGGCGACGTCGACGCGGCCGAAGCGGTCGAGCGCGGTGGCGACGAGCGCCTCCTGGTCGGCCCACTCGGTGACGTCGCAGGAGACGGCGATCGCGCGCTCGTCGCCGCCGAGCTCGGCGGCCAGCGACTCGAGCTTGTCCTGCGAGCGGGCGGCGAGCACGAGGCGGTAGCCGGCGTGCGGCGGCCTGGCGGGCGGTGGCGGCGCCGATGCCGGTCGAGGCGCCGGTGATGAGGAAGACGGGGTCGGTCGGACATGTGCCGTCCATACCCTTCTCGTGGCGATGCTCCACGACCGCGCGCGAATCCACGTCCAGGCCGGCGCCGGCGGCGACGGCTGCCTGTCGTTCCGGCGCGAGGCCCACGTCCCCAAGGGCGGGCCCGACGGCGGCGACGGCGGCCGGGGCGGCGACGTCGTGCTCGTGGCCGACGACGGGCTGCGCGACCTGCAGTCCTTCCGCCGCCGCGCCCACTTCAAGGCCGAGCCCGGCGGCAACGGCGAGGGCAACCTGCGCCACGGCGCCGAGGGCGACGAGCTCGCGATCCACGTCCCGCCGGGCACGGTGGTCACGCTCGCGGACGGGACGAGCTACGACCTGCTCGCGCCGGGCCAGCGGGCGGTCATCGCCCGCGGCGGCGCGCCGGGCCGCGGCAACAAGCGCTTCGCCGGCCCGACCCGTCAGACGCCCGCGCTTCCGCGAGCGCGGGCTGGCCGGGACCGAGGGCTGGGTCGAGCTGCAGCTCAAGCTGCTGGCCGACGTCGGGCTCGTCGGGCTGCCGAACGCGGGCAAGTCCTCGCTGCTGGCCCGCATCACCCGCGCCCAGCCGAAGGTCGGCGGCTACCCGTTCACGACGCTCGAGCCGGATGCTCGGCGACGCTCGAGACCGCCGAGCGCCAGCTGATCGTCGCCGACATCCCCGGGCTGATCGAGGGCGCCTCGGACGGCGCCGGCCTCGGCCACGAGTTCCTCGCCCACGTCGAGCGCACGCGGCTGCTCGTCCACGTCCTCGACCTCGCGCCGCTCGACGGCACCGACCCCGAGGCCAACCACGCGACCGTCGAGGCCGAGCTCGCCGCCCACGACCCGCGGCTGGCCGCGCTGCCGCGCGTGCTCGCGCTGTCGAAGGCCGACCTCGTCACGCCCGGAGGAGCGCGACGCCGCGATCGCGCACTGGCGCGGGCGCGTGGACGACGAGACGCCCGTCCTGGCCTGCTCGAGCGTCACGGGGGAGGGGCTCGACGCGCTCAAGCTCGAGCTCGGCCGCCGCGTCGACTCGGCGCCGGGTCCCGGTGGCCGCGCCCGACGTCGACGCCCTGGCCGAGCACCGCGTGTTCCGGCCCGGCGCCGGCGAGGGCTTCGGCGTCGAGGCGCTCGGCCCGCACGCCTTCCGCGTCCACGGCCCGGCCGCCGACCGCCTCGTCGCCCGCTACGACCTCGACAACGAGGAGGCGCTCGCCTACCTCGAGCAGCGCCTCAAGCGCCTCGGCGTGATGCGCGCGCTCGAGGCCGAGGGCTTCGAGGCCGGCGACGAGGTCGAGATCGGCGGCGTCGAGTTCGACCTCGACCCGGGAGAGCTCGCGTGACCGTCGTCGTCAAGCTCGGCTCCTCGGTCGTCGCCGACGACACGGGATCAGATCCGCGAGGACGTGCTCGGGCGGGTCTGCGACGACGTCGCCGCCCTGCGCGCCGCCGGGCGCGAGGTCGTGCTCGTCACCTCGGGCGCGATCGCCGTCGGGATCCGCGAGCGCGGGCTCGACGCCCGCCCGCGCGCCGTCGACGAGCTCCAGGCGGCGAGCGCGCTCGGGCAGGGCCGGCTCTACCACGTCTACGACCGGCTGCTCGCGCAGCGCGGGCTGCCGTCGGCGCAGATCCTGCTGACCTTCTTCGACCTCTCCGCGCGCACGCACTACCTCAACGCGCGCCAGACGCTGCGCCGTCTGCTGGACTGGCAGCGTCGTGCCGGTGATCAACGAGAACGACACGACGACGACCGACGAGATCTCCTTCGGCGACAACGACTTCCTCGCCGCCCAGGTGGCGATCCTGATCGGCGCCGAGCTGCTGGTCATGCTCACCTCGACCGAGGGCCTGTTCACCGCCGACCCCGCCACGACGCCGACGCCCGGCTCGTGGCGACGGTCGACGACTTCGACGCGCTCGAGCGCTTCGACGTCGGCCGCTCCACGTCGGTGCTCGGCTCGGGCGGGATGCGGTCGAAGGTCGTCGCCGCCGAGATGGCGACCGCGGCCGGGATCCCGACCGTCGTCGGCAGCGGGCTGACCGCGGGCGTCGTGCCCGCCGCCGTCGCCGGCGAGCCCGTCGGCACGCGCTTCGCCGCCCGGCCGGGCCGCTACAGCTCCTTCAAGCTCTGGCTGCGCTACGCCAAGCCCGCCCGCGGGCACGTGCGCGTGGACGCCGGCGCGGCCCGCGCGCTGCGCGACGGCGGCACGAGCCTGCTGCCGGTCGGGATCGTCGAGGTCGGCGGCGCCTTCGACGCCGGCGACGCCGTCGAGGTCGAGCACGACGGCGCCGTCATCGGCAAGGGCATCGTCACCCTGTCGGCCGCCGAGCTGCGCCAGGTGGCCGGCATGCAGTCGGCCGAGGTCCGCTCGCTGCTGCCGCGGGCCAGCGAAGAGGCCGTCCACCGCGACTACTTCGTGCTGACGTGAGCGAGCCCGGGATCCCCGTCACCGGCGTCAGCGAGCTCGTGCTCGAGGTCGTCGACCTGCACGCGGCCGAGGCCTTCTACTCCGGCGTGCTCGGACTGCCCGTCGTCGAGCGCTGGGAGCAGCGCCAGGCGATCTGGGTGATGGCGGGCGACCGCACCCGGATCGGGCTGTGGCGCCCGCAGGTCGGGATCGCCCGCGGGCGCGGCGGCGTGCACGTCCACTACGCCATGCACCTGGCCGAGGCCGACTACGACGCCGCCGTCGCCCGGCTGCGCGAGCGCGCCGAGGTGACCGAGGAGGTCGTCTTCGACGGCCGTGGCCGCGCGGTCTACGCCGACGACCCCGACGGCAACGTCGTCGAGCTCTGGACCTGGGACGTCGGCGAGCACCTTGTTGAACGCGGACGTACGGAAGATTAAGCGCCGATGACGGTGGTCCGGGCCGTCGGTCCGGACCCGGAAACCGGTGGGACCGACAGGGGTGGCGATCGCGCTCGCGCCGTCCTCCGGTGCGACGGAGCGCGTGCATCCGGTGCGTCTTCGCGCCGGAAAGGCAAGCCTGCGAGCCCGGGGTAGCGGTGTCGCCGTGCGCCACGGATCGGCCGTGGCGATGGTCCAACCCCAAGGAGGTTCGTCATGCGAACCCGTCTCGCACTCCTGGTCGCCGCGCTCGCGTCGGCCGCCCTGCTCGTCGGCCCCGTGGCCGGCGCGTCAGCGAAGTCCGTGCCCTTCGCGAAGAAGGTCCCGATCACCGGGACCGCCAAGAACGGCAAGGCCTTCAAGGGCTCCTACACGATCTCCCGCTTCGCCAAGCGCAACGGGAAGCTCTACGCCGTCGGCACGCTGAAGGGGCATCTCGGCAAGCGCGCCGTCACGCGGCGCCACCTCGTCGTCCGTCTGCGCAAGCAGTCGGCGATCGGCGCCAACGCCGCGGCGACCTGCCAGGTCCTGAACCTCGTGCTGGCGCCGCTCGACCTGAACCTGCTGGGCCTGAAGGTCCATCTCAACCAGGTCGTCCTGAACATCACGGGCGCGACCGGGGCGGGGAACCTCCTCGGCAACCTCGTGTGCGCGATCACCGGGATCCTCGACCCGCAGGGCGGGCTGACCGGGCTCGTGCAGTTCCTCAACACGCTGCTCGGCTCGCTGACCCCGACGGCCCTGTAGCTCCGTGCCGCGCGCGGCGGGGGAAGGTAGGCTTGGTTGCATGACCGCACTGTCCTTTGCCCCCGCCGCCACGGCGACGCCGGCCGAGCTCTGCGCGGCCGCGCAGCGGGCCTCGCGGGTCCTCGCCACGCTCGGCTCCGGCGTCAAGGACGCCGCGCTGCGGGCGATCGCCGACGCGCTGGAGGCCTCGACCGACGAGATCGTCGCCGCCAACGCGCTCGACCTCGAGGCCGGCCGCGCCTCGGGCCTGGCCGCGCACCTGATGGACCGCCTCCTGCTCGACGCCGCCCGGATCCGGGCGATGGCCGACGGCGTGCGGCAGATCGCGGTGCTGCCCGACCCCGTCGGCGAGGTCATCGAGGGCAAGCGCCTGCCCAACGGGCTCGAGCTGCGTCAGACGCGCGTCCCGCTCGGCGTGATCGCCGTCGTCTACGAGGCGCGCCCGAACGTGACGATCGACGCCGCCGCGCTGGCCCTGAAGTCCGGCAACGCGATCGTGCTGCGCGGGTCCTCCTCGGCCGCGCACTCCAACGCCGTCCTGGCCCGCATCGCCGCGCGCGCCGCCGAGGGCGCCGGGCTGCCCGCCGGCTCGATGTCCCTGGTCGCCGGCGGCGGGCGCGAGGAGCTCGCCGAGCTCGCCACCCAGGCGGGCGTCGTCGACCTGATCATCCCGCGCGGGGGCGAGGGCCTCAAGCACGCCCTCAAGGGCGTGGCCACCGTGCCGGTGATCTTCGCCGCCTCGGGCAACTGCCATGTCGTCGTCGATTCGAGCGCCGACCTCGAGGACGCGCTGGCGATCACCCTCAACGGCAAGGTCCAGCGCCCCGCGGTCTGCAACTCGACCGAGAGCCTGCTCGTCCACGCCGACGTGGCCGAGGCGTTCCTGCCGACCGCGCTGGAGACGCTCCACGAGGCCGGCGTCGAGCTCCGCGTCGACGACCGCACGCGCGGGCTGGCCGGCGACGTGCCGGTGATCGCCGCCACCGAGGAGGACTGGGGCGAGGAGTTCCTCGCGCTGATCCTCGCCGTCAAGGTCGTCGACTCGCTCGAGGAGGCCATCGAGCACGTCAACCGGTACGGCTCGGGCCATTCCGAGGCCATCGTCACCGGCGACGTGGGCGCCGCCCGGGCCTTCCAGCTCGGCGTCGACTCCGCCTGCGTCTACGTCAACGCGTCGACGCGCTTCACCGACGGCGGAGAGTTCGGGATGGGCGCCGAGATCGGCAACTCCACCCAGAAGCTCCACGCCCGCGGCCCGATCGGCCTGCGCGAGCTGTGCACGACGAAGTACATCGTGGACGGCGCCGGGCACGTCCGTCCTTGAGGGTCGGCCTCTCTCGGCGGCACGTTCTCGCCGCCCCACGTCGCCCATGTCGTCTGCGCGCGGGTGGCCCGCGACCAGCTCGGGCTCGACGGCGTCTGGCTGCTGCCGGTCCTGACGCCACCCCACAAGGAGGCCGAGTCCGATCCGGGCGCCGAGCACCGGCTGGCGATGACCCGGCTCGCGGTGGCCGGGGAGGACCGCATCGACGTGTGCCCGCTCGAGCTCGAGCTGCCCCCGCCGTCGTACACGGTGGCTACGCTTCGAGCACTGCATGAACGACGCCCGGGGCACGAACTGACCTTCATCGTCGGCGGCGACATGGCCGCCAGCCTCCCCGACTGGAACGAGCCGGCCGAGCTCGTGCGGCTGGCCCGGCTCGCGGTCGCCGAGCGCGGCGAGGACCGCCGCGCCGAGATCGTGCAGGCCCTCGCCCGGGTGCCCGGCGCCGGCGAGCGCACCGACTTCCTCGACATGCCGACACTCGACGTCTCCTCGTCGCTCGTCCGCGAGCGCCTGGCCGCCGGCGAGCCGGTCGACGCGCTGCTGCCGCCGGCCGTGGCCGGCTACGTCGCCGAGCACCGCCTCTACGGAGCGGCGGGGTGAGCGCCACGCCGTCGATCCACCAGACCGACCTGGACCCGGAGCAGCTGGCCGAGGTCCTCGCCGGCTACGCGCTCGACAAGAAGGCCGGCCGACGCGATCCTGCTCGACGGGCGCGGGATCCTCGGCTACACGGACTTCTTCCTGGTCTGCACGGGCAACACCGAGCGCCAGACCAAGGCGATCCACGACGGGATCCTCGAGGGCATGAAGAAGGACCACGGCCTGATCCCCCGGCGCGTCGAGGGCCTGCCCGAGGCCCGCTGGATCCTGATGGACTACCTCGACGTCGTCTGCCACATCTTCACGCCCGACGCGCGCGGCTTCTACCGCATCGAGCAGCTCTGGGGCGAGGCGCCGAAGCGCTCGCTCGACCCCGCGCCGGCCTAGCCTAGCCCGCCGCCTCGGCCGGGTGGGCCTGGGTCTCGTCCTGCGCGCCGCAGGACGAGCGCAGCAGCCGCCAGCGGCCCTCGCTGGCGAGCACGCGGTGGCCGTCGATCGGCGTCCAGGGGCGGTCGAGCGCGGGCGCAGCTGGAAGTCGATGCTCGACGTCGCCATCGTCCGCTCGACGGCGTGCATCGGGACGTCGAGGTACCAGGCGACGAGCGGGACCTGGAGCGACGAGGTGGCGACCGGACCGCAGCGGTCGAGCGCTTGCAGCCCGCCGGAGGCCGCGATCAGCTCGGGTAGCGCGTCGCGCTCGGCGGCGGCGCGGTCGGCGGCCGCCTCGCCGTGGCCGATCGCGGGCAAGCGGGCGAGTCAGCGTGAACGCGAGCAGCGCCGCCGCGGCGGCGGCGGCGAGCGCGGGCGCCGGGCGCAGCAGGCGCCGCGTCGCGGTCGCGCTGGGCCAGCGCGCGGAAGCCGAGGCCCCAGCCGGCGGCGCCGAGCACGGTCAGCAGCGCGGCGACGCCGAACAGGTAGCGCGGGGAGCCGGCGTAGCCGCCGGCGATCGCGACGATGACGAGCGCCGCCCAGCCCAGCGTGAGGCCGAGCAGGATGCGGAAGTCCCGCGCGCCGGGCGCGCGAAGGCGAGCAGGCCGGGCGACCAGCCCGGCGATCGCCGCGAGCGGCGGCAGCCCGCCGACGTCGCGCAGCGCCGCCAGCCAGGGTGAGGGCCGCCGCGCGTAGCTCGTGATGTCGGCCGCGGTCGCGCGGTGCGAGGAGCGCAGCAGGTCGCCCGAGCCCCACAGCTCGGGCAGGAACCAGATCGCGAGGATCCCGACGCCGGTCGCGGCCGCGACCGGGAGCCGCAGCTCGCCGCGGCGCACGAGCCAGAGCGCGTAGAGGGCGAGCAGCGGCCACGGCTCGGGCCGGACGAGGCAGGCGAAGGTCGCCCAGGCGAACGCCTCGCGGGGCCGCCCGGCGAGCTGGCGGTCGACCGCCATCAGCGTGCCGAGGACGAGCAGGCCCTCGGACGTGGCCATGATCGCGGTGCGCGTGGCGCCCGCGACGAGCACGAGGCCGAAGGCGGCGCCGATCCCCGCGACGATCCCGACGGCGCCGGGCCCGGCGAGGCGGCGACCGAGCGCGAAGGCCGCGGCGAGGCACAGCAGGCAGGAGGTGCGCGCGGCGACGATCCAGGCGTCCGGCGCGATGTGGCCGAGCGGCGCGAAGAGCGTCGTGAAGAGGACGGGCAACGGCTTCCAGGCCGGGCCGCCGCGCGTGTCGAGGTGCCCGTGGAAGATCTCCCGGCCCCAGCCGATCCACGACCACGGGTCGTAGGCCGCCGTCGAGGGGTCGAGCACGACGCTGAGGACCGAGAGGCCGACGGCCAGCCGAGGATGAGCAGGACCTTTCGCACGTCCAGAGAGTCGTCTCGCCCCGTGAAAGCCCGATGAAGCGCGCGATCCTTGCTAGACAATGGGTCCCGATCGGACACAGTGTCCGATTCCGCCCGATCCCGACCCGAGGCAGGTTCAGATGCCCACGTTCACGCCCGAGCAAGAGGACTTCGCGTCCGCGATCCGCGACTTCTGCCAGCGCGAGTGCGGCACCCGCGAGCAGCGCGACGCGCTGACCGACGACGGCAAGCACCCGCACAACCAGGAGCTCTACGAGCAAGATGGCCGAGCTCGGCTGGCTCGGCGTCTCGATCCCCGAGGAGTACGGCGGCTCGGGCGGCGGCCTCGTCGACATGTGCCTGTTCCTCGAGGAGACCGCGCGCGGCCAGGCGCCGATCGGCGGCTTCGGGGTCTCGTGCATCGTCGCCGGCGCGACCGAGCGCTACGGGACCGACGAGCAGAAGCAGGACATCCTCGGCGGGATCGTCGCCGGCAACGTCGAGGCGATCGCCATGTCCGAGCCGGGCGCCGGGTCCGACGTCGGCGGCGATGACCTGCAAGGCCAAGCGGGAGAACGGCTCCTACGTCGTCAACGGGCAGAAGACGTGGATCTCCGAGGCCCACCTGGCCTAGCACATCCTGCTCGTCTGCCGCACCGGCACGCGACGGCTCCAAGCACGAGGGCCTGACGATGCTCAGCGTCCCGACCGACGCCGAGGGCCTGGAGATCCGGCCGATCTAGACGATGGGCGGCGAGATCGTCAACGACGTCTTCTTCACCGACTGCGTCGTGCCCGGCCGAGAACCTGCTCGGCGAGCAGGACAAGGCGTGGATGCAGCTGATGTCCGGCCTCAACGTCGAGCGGCTGATCCTCGCCGCGCTGATGCTCGGCGTGGCCGAGCGCGCGTTCGACGACACGCTGGCCTACATCAAGGAGCGCGAGCAGTTCGGCCGGCCGATCGGGTCCTTCCAGGCGCTGCGCCACCGCGTCGCCGACCTCGCCACCGAGCTCGAGTGCTGCCGCCTGCTGACCTACGACGTCGCGGCCAAGGCCGACGCCAACCCGGGCGCGATGTTCCCCCGCGAGGCGTCGATGGCCAAGCTCAAGGTCACCGAGACGGCCAAGAAGATCGCCCTGGAGGGCATGCAGATGATGGGCGGCTACGGCTACGCCTCCGAGTACGACATGGAGCGCCACGTCCGCTCGACGCTCGTCTCGACGATCTACGGCGGCACGAGCGAGATCCAG
Organism: uncultured Solirubrobacterales bacterium; assembly: GCA_963737395.1. GTDB lineage: Bacteria > Actinomycetota > Thermoleophilia > Solirubrobacterales > Solirubrobacteraceae > JBBQAA01. The sequence goes on from CAVTSQ010000015.1 coordinate 122,676, forward strand.
CGGGAGATCATCTCGAAGACGTACGGGCTGTAGGGGGCCTCGAAACGGCCAGCGTGCCGCTGTACAGTGGGCGGCCGATCACGATCTCGGGGCTGTAGCTCAGCTGGGAGAGCGCCGCCATGGCATGGCGGAGGTCAGGGGTTCGAGCCCCCTCAGCTCCACTCCTCGCGCCGGCGACACCGTCGTCGGCGCACATGAGTTCCGTGAACGCCTCGGGTGGTACTCGAGCGCGCCGCGGGTGGCGAATCGATCGCGGTGACGCGCCGCGGTCGCCCCACGCCGTCCTCGGCCCGCTACCCCGGCGGGATGAACTCGGGCACGTCGAGGTCCTCGTCTCCGGAGCTCCGCGCCTCGTCGCGGGCTCGGGGCAGGCGCGGGCCGTCGTCGTCGGGCGCGGGCTCGCCGCCGCGGCGGCTCGGGGGGCGCGGCATCGACGCGGCCGAGCTCGCCCTGGAGGTGCTCGTGGGCGCGGCGGATGTCACGGAGCATGCGCTCGGAGTTCGCGCGCAGCGAGTCGGACATCTGCTGCAGGTTGTCGGTCAGGGCCCCGCCGCGGGTCTTGACGTCGGCGGCCACCTGGCGCGCCTCGGCGAGCATGTCGCGGGCCTGACGGCGCGCGGCGTCGGCCACGTCGCCGGCGATCTCGGCCGCCTCGCGGCGGATCCGGTCGGCCTCCTCCTGCGCCGCGCCGGTGGTCGTGAGCGCCTCGGAGGCGGCCTTGTCGCGCGCGGCCGTCGCCTCGGCCACGAGGCGCTCGGCCTCCTGCTCGGCGCGGGCGATCGTCTCGAGCGCCTTCGAGGCCGCGTTCTTGGTCTGGCGGTCGGCGGATTCCCGCGCGTCGGCGCGCACCCGGTCGGCCTCGGCCTCGCTGGCCGCGCGCAGGTGGTCGGACTCGAGCTTGGCGTCGGACAGCAGCTGCTCGGCCTCGGCGCGGGCGCTCCCCAGCACCTCCGCCGCCTCCTCCTCGGCGGCCTGGATGCGGTGCTCGGCGGCGCGCGCGCCCTCGGCGATCCGCTCGCGCATCCGCGTCTCGGCTTCCTCGCGGATCTGCGCCGCCGCGGTCTCCGCGGCCTCGAGGATCGCGCCCATGTTGTCGCTGCCGTTGGTCTGCGCCATGACGTTCCGCCTGCGCACGCTAGCCGGGACGCAGGAATCCGGCGAGCGCCGCATTGAACGTCCCGGCCGCCTCCCACTGCAGGAAATGGCCGGAATCGGGCACGACGAACGGCCCCGTCCGGTCGGGGAACGCGGCCGCCGACAGCTCCGGGAAGTCCTGCGGGATGACGTGGTCCTCGGGTCCGTAGAGCACGAGCGTCGGCACGGGGAGGGCTCGAAGAAGCGCGGCGCGCTCGCTCAGCTCGCGCCGGCCCTGCGCGCGACTCGTAGTTGCCCGAGCGACGCGCGGAAGCGCTCGGCGTCGGCGAACGGCGCGGCGTGCCAGGCGGCGTCCTCGCGCGTGAACGTGCCCGGCGCCGCCCAGAAGCGGTGGCCGTAGAACTCGGCGACGTAGCGCACGCGCTGCTCGGGCGTGGCGAGCTCGGCGGCCAGCGCGTCGGCCTCGCGGCCCTGGCGCACGTAGTAGTCGGCCGCCATGCGCACGCGCGGCGTCGGGCCGCCAGTCGGGGTCGGTCGCGCGGCAGCGGCGCGTTGAACACGCACTGGCGCGTCACCAGCCCGGGGAAGCGCAGGCCGAGGTCGACGAGGATCGCGCCGCCGAGGTCGCCGCCCGCCGCCACGCAGCGAGGCGTGGCCGAGGGCCCGCGAGCAGCCCGGCGAGGTCGTGCGCGTGCGCGGCGAGGTCGTAGAAGCCGTCGGGGGCGAGATCGGACTCGCCGAAGCCCCGCAGGTCGGGCGCGATGACCTCGAACCCGGCCGCGGCCAGCGGCTCGAGGTTGCGCGCCCAGATCCGCCGCGTCTCGGGCCAGCCGTGGATCAGCAGCAGCGGCGTTCCGCCCGCGCCCGCACGGTCGACGCACAGCGTCAGTCCCGGCCTGACCTCGACCCTCTCGGGCTCATCGGAGCGGCGAAGGCTAACCTCCGCGGCTCCATGGCCGAGCGCTACGACCCCTCCGCGATCGAGCCCCGCTGGCAGCGGGTGTGGGCCGACGAGCGCACGTGGGAGGTCGACAACGAGCACATCGATCCCGCGCACAAGTCCTACGTGCTCGAGATGCTCCCGTACCCGAGCGGCGAGCCGCACATCGGCCACCTCAAGGTCTACTCCGTCGGCGACGCGATGGCCCACTTCCACCGCCGCATGGGCCGCCACGTGCTGCACCCGATGGGCTACGACGCGTTCGGGCTGCCGGCCGAGAACCACGCGATCAAGACCGGCCAGCACCCGCGCGACTCGACGAACGCGTCGATCGCCGCCTTCTCCAAGCAGTTCCGCGAGTGGGGGATCTCGATCGACTGGAGCGCGCGAGTTCGGCACCCACGAGCCGCGCTACTACCGCTGGACCCAGTGGATCTTCCTCAAGCTCTTCGAGCGCGGCCTCGCCTACCGCAAGGAGGCGGCGGTCAACTGGTGCCCGAACGACGCCACCGTGCTGGCCAACGAGCAGGTCATCGACGGCCGCTGCGAGCGCTGCGGCCACGAGGTCGAGGTCCGCCAGCTCGAGCAGTGGTTCTTCCGCATCACCGACTACGCCGACCGCCTGCTCGACGACCTCGAGGACATCGACTGGCCGAGCCACATCAAGACGATGCAGCGCAACTGGATCGGCCGCTCCGAGGGCGCCGAGGTCACGTTCACCTGCGAGGAGCTCGGCGTCGACTACCCGGTCTTCACCACGCGCCCGGACACGCTCTTCGGCGCGACCTTCTTCCTGCTCGCCCCCGAGCACCCGGACATCGAGCGCCTGGCCGCCGGCACCGGCCACGAGCAGGAGGTCCGCGACTACGTCAACCACGCGCTGACCGAGTCCTCGCGAGAGGACCGCGACGACGCCGACGCGCGCGAAGACCGGCGTCTTCCTGGGCCGGCACGTGACCAACCCGGTCAACGGCGAGCAGCTGCCGATGTACGTCGCCGACTACGTGCTGATGGAGTACGGGACCGGCGCGATCATGGCCGTGCCCGGCCACGACGAGCGCGACTTCGCCTTCGCCCAGGTCTACGACCTGCCGATCCGGCGCGTGGTCGAGGGCGGCGAGGAGCTGCCCTACACCGGCGACGGCCCGCTCGTGAACTCGCGTGACGACTTCGACGGCGTGCACAACCGCGAGGCGCTCGAGCAGATCGTCTCCTGGCTCGACCGCGAGGGCCGCGGCCACGCGACGGTCTCCTACCGGCTGCGCGACTGGCTGATCTCACGCCAGCGCTACTGGGGCTGCCCGATCCCGATCGTCAAGTGCCCGGACGTGCGGCCTCGTGCCCGTGCCCGAGGACGAGCTGCCGGTGCATCCTGCCCGACGTCGAGGACTACGCGCCGAAGGGCCGCTCCCCGCTGGCCGCGGCGACCGACTGGGTCAACGTCGCCGTGCCCGAACTGCGGCGGCGACGCCCAGCGCGAGACCGACACGATGGACACCTTCGTCGACTCGTCCTGGTACTTCATCCGCTACACCGACGCCAACGACGACGAGGCCGCGTGGGACCGGCGCGTCACCGACGCGTGGATGAACGTCGACCAGTACATCGGCGGCATCGAGCACGCGATCCTGCACCTGCTCTACGCGCGCTTCTTCACCAAGGCGCTGACCGACATGGACCTCCTGGACAGCCAGGAGCCCTTCCAGAACCTCTTCACCCAGGGGATGATCACCCGCGACGGGGCGAAGATGTCCAAGTCGCGCGGCAACGTCGTCTCGCCCGCCGACCTGGTCGCCCGCTACGGCGCCGACACGGCGCGCTGCTACATCCTCTTCATCGGCCCGCCCGACCAGGACGCCGACTGGTCGGACGAGGGCGTCGAGGGCGTGCACCGCTTCCTCGGTCGCCTGTGGCGCCTGTGCCACGAGGCTCGCCGCGACGACCGCCGCCGACGAGCCCGTCCCCGGCGCGCCCGAGGGCGCCGACCTCGAGCTGCTGCGCAAGGCGCACCGGACGATCGAGAAGGTCACCGCCGACATGAGCGGGCGCTTCGCCTTCAACACGGCGATCGCGGCGATCATGGAGCTCGTCAACGAGAGCTCGCGCCTGCGCGAGCGCGCGGGCGCCGGGGCGCGGCGCTTCGCGGCCACGACGGCGGCCTCGCTCGTCTTCCCCTTCGCGCCGCACCTCGGCTCCGAGCTCTACGAGCTGCTGACCGGGCGCCGCGTGTGGGAGGACCCGTGGCCCGAGCCCGACGCGCACGCTGCTGCAGACCGAGACCTTCCAGCTCGTCGCCCAGGTCAACGGCAAGGTCCGCGACCGCGTCGAGGCGCCGAGCGAGGCGTCGCGCGAGGAGCTCGAGGAGCTCGCGCTGGCCGCGCCGAACATGCGCGCGCACCTGGACGGCAAGACGGTCCGCAAGGTGATCGTCGTCCCGGGCAAGCTCGTCAACGTCGTCGCGACCTAGCGCGCCAGGCGCGGCGGCGGGACCCAGCCGCCGAAGGCGCGCTCGAGCTCGAGCGCGACGGCGATCGAGACGTGGTCGCGGCCCGGCGCGGCGGCGACCTGGACGCCGACGGGCAGCCCGTCGGGGTTGAGCCCGAGCGGGACCTCGGTCACGGGCAGGCCGAGCAGGTTGAACAGCGCCGCGTAGGTGATCACCCACGGCTTGCCGATCGTCGCGCCGTGCTTGGGCGCGACGCGGGGGAAGGGCGGGTGGAGCAGCACGCCGTCGCCGAGCAGGTCGGCGACCTCGCGCTTGACCGAGCGCGCCGCGGCCAGGGTCTTGCGCGACAGGGCGTCGGGGACGAGCGCGACCGTGCGCTCGCTGATCAGGTGCAGCGCCAGCGCGCGGGTGTGCTGGCCGTCGCGGCGCCAGGCGTCGCGCAGCGAGACCGGCCGGCCGTGCTCGGCGGCGAGGATGTCGGTCACCGTCTCGTCGGCGCCGTCGCGCAGCGTCGCGAGGTAGAGCTCGAGCGAGCGGCGCAGCTGCTTGAGCGAGACCGTCCGCACGCGGGCGCCGGCGTGGGCCAGGGCGCCGGCCGCGCGCTCGCGCGCGTCGCGCAGCTCGCCCTTGAGCGGGCGCCAGGCGGCGTCGTCGGAGACGAGCACGTCGAGGCCGTCGAGCGACACGTCGGCCGGGTCGCCGAGCGCGATCTCCTCGGCGCGCGGGTCCTCGCCGTCGGGGCCGGCGATCGCCCGCAGCATGGGCATCAGGTCCTCGGCGCGGCGGGCGAGCGGGCCCATCGTCAGCAGCCGCGCCGACTCGCCGCTCGCGGTCGGCCACTGGCCGGTGTTGGGCACGAGGCCGGGGGAGGGCTTGTGGCCGAAGACGCCGTTGAAGAACGCCGGCAGGCGGATCGAGCCGCCGATGTCCGAGCCCAGGCCGAGCGGCGAGCCGCCGCTGCCCACGGCGGCGCCCTCGCCGCCGGACGAGCCGCCGGCGATCCGGTCGGGGTCGTAGGCGTTGCGCGTGCGGCCGTAGACGCGGTTGTTCGACTCGATCCACATCGTCAGCTCGGAGGTGTTCGTCAGGCCGAGGAGGATCGCGCCGGTCTCGAGCAGCCGGGCGGCGGCCGGGGCGGTGCGCTCGGCGCGGTGGTCGCGGCGCGCGACCAGGCCGGCGCAGTTCGGCATCCCCTCGACGCCGATCGACTCCTTGATCGTGACCGGCACCCCGAGCAGCGGCGGCAGGTCGTCGGGGTCGCCGGCGGCGGCGATGCGCGCGTCGGCCTCGTCGGCCTCGGCCCGGGCGGCGGCGAAGCGCTCGCAGGCGATCGCGTTGACCGTGGCGGCGGTGCGCTCGAGGATCTCGAGGTGGGCCTCGACGACCTCCCGGGACGTCGCCTCGCCGGCCCGGATGGCGGCCGCGAGCGCGTGGGCGGAGCGGGTGGTCAGGGTCGCGGGCGGAGTCGTCACGGTCATCGCACACAATCGTCACAGATCGGCGCTGTCCGGTGTGCTGGTCGCGCCTAGCGTCGCGGACATGGTCGAGCCGCGGCATCTGCAACTCGCCGGATGGGCGCTGGCCGGGCTGCTCGTCGTCGTGCTCGGCGCGCGCTACGTGGGTGGCACGGGCGGCGCGACGTCGTCGGCCGCCGCGCGGACGTCGGCGCCGCACGCCGCGGTGCGCCGGGCGGCGCCGGCGCGGGTCGTGATCGACCTCTCCGGCGCGGTCGTCCATCCCGGGGTCTACGAGCTGCACGACGGCGACCGCGTGCGCGACGCGGTGCGCCGGGCCGGCGGGCTGACGCGCGCGGCGCTGCCCGGGGGCGCGAACCTCGCGGCCAAGCTCGTCGACGGCTCGCAGGTGCTGATCCCGCGCGCGGGCCGCCGGCGGCGGCGCGGCGGCCGCCGCGCCGGCGGGCGCGGCCGGAGCGGCCGGCGTGCCCGGCGCTCCGGCGCCACCGGTCTCGCTGAACACCGCCTCGGCCGAGCAGCTCGACACGCTCGACGGGATCGGGCCGACGATGGCGCAGAAGATCGTCGCCTACCGCGCCCAGCACGGCGGCTTCGGGTCGCTGCACGACCTCGACGCGATCCCCGGCATCGGCCCCAAGCGGATCGCGGCGCTCAAGGGGAAGGTGACGATGTGACGCGCGGGCGGCTGTGGGCGGCGCTCGCCGCCCGGCCGCGTCATGTGATGCTCGGCGTCGTCGTGCTCGGTGAGCTGGCGCGCGGGCTGCTCGCGGCGCCGGCCGCCGCGGCCGCCGGTCGCGCCCTTCGCCGGCCGGGCGACGCTGCTCGAGGCGCCGCGGACGCGGTCGTGGGGCGGCTCGGTCGCGCATGGCGCGCCTGGGCTCGGGCGCGCGGGCGCTGCTCGTCGCCCGCGGGCGGCCCTGGCCGCGCGAGCCGGTCGGCGCAGAGGTCCGCCTGCGCGGCCGGACCCGTCCGCTGTCGAAATGGGAGTCCTGGGCGCAGCGCCGTGGCGCGGGCGCGGCGATCGAGGCCGACGTCGTGAGTGCCACGGGCCGCCGCCGCGCCGGGCTGCTCGGCGCGGTCGATCGCGCCCGCGCTCGGGCCGAGGCGGCGCTGACCGCCCGCCTGCCGCGCGCGCGAGGGCGCGTTGCTGCGCGGGATGGTGCTCGGCCAGGACGAGGCGGTGCGGGAGGGCGTGCGCGACGACTTCCGCGTCGCGGGGCTCAGCCACGTGCTCGCCGCCAGCGGGCGAGAACGTCGTGCTGCTCGCCGCGCTCGCGCTGCCGGTCCTGGCCGCGTTCGGCCTCGGCCTGCGCGGCCGGCTGGTCGCCCTGCTGATCCTGATCGCGCTCTACGTGCCGCTGGCCGGCGGCGGCCCGTCGATCCAGCGGGCCGGGATCATGGGCCTCGCCGGCACGGCGGCCGCGCTGGCCGGCCGCCCCGCCGACCGGGTCTACGGGCTGCTGCTCGCGGCGGCCGGGACGCTCGTGCTCTCGCCGCGCGCGGCCGGCGACCCCGGCTGGCAGCTCTCGTTCGCGGCGGTCATCGCGATCGCGCTGATCGCCGCGCCGCTCGCGCGCCGGCTGACCGATCGCGGCTGGCCCACGCCCGCTGGCCCAGGCCGTCGGCGTCACCGTCGCCGCCACGCTCGGGACCGCGCCGCTGCTCGCCCACGTCTTCGGCCGCGTCTCGCTCGCCTCGCTGCCGGTCAACGTGCTCGCCGCGCCGGTCGTCGCCGGCGTGATGTGGATCGGGATGGCCGTCACCGCGCTGGCGCAGGTCGCGCCCGCCGCGGCCGGCCTGCTCGCGCTGCCGGCCGTGCCGCTGCTCGGCTTCCTCGAGTGGCTCTCGCACGTCGCGGCCCGCGCCCCGCACGCGTCGGTCGGGATCGCGGTCGGGTCCCCGCTCGCGGTCGCGGCGCTCTACGCCGGCGCTGATCGCCTTCCTCCGCGTGCCCCGGCTGCGCGCGCCGGTCGCCGCTGCGGCGCGCTCGCCGCCGCCGGCCTGGCGCTGTCGGCGGCCCGCGCCGCCGAGCGCGGCCTCGGCCCGCCGGCCGCGGGCACCGTGCGCTTCGCGTTCCTCGACATCGGCCAGGGCGACGCGACGCTGATCCAGGCGCCGGGCCACGCGGTGCTCGTCGACGCCGGGCCGCCCGACGGCCCGGTGCTGCGGCGCCTGCACGGCGCTCGGCGTCGCCGGCCTCGACGCGGTCGTCGTCACCCACGACCAGGCCGACCACGAGGGCGCGATGGCCCGCCGTGCTGCGCGCCCACCCGGTCGGGCTGGTGATCGACGGCGCGTCGGCGGGCCGCTCGCCGATCCACCGCGCGCTCGTGCGGACGGCGCGCCGTCGCGGCGTCAGGCGCATCGCCGCGGCGGCGGGCCAGGCGGTGACGCGCCGGCCCGATCGCGCTGCGGCCTGCTGTGGCCGCGCGCCGACGAGGCGCCCACGCCCGGCGAGGATCCGAACCTCCGCGCCGTCGTCGCGTTCGCCGACGGCGGCGGCGTCCGCGCGCTGCTGACCGCCGACGCCGAGTCCGACGTCACCGCGCCGCTCGTCGCCGGCCCGGTCGACCTGCTCAAGGTCGCCCACCACGGATCCGAGGACGACGGCCTGGCCGAGGAGCTCACGACGCTCCGGCCGCGCCTGGCCGCCATCGAGGTCGGCCGTCACAACACCTACGGCCACCCGACGCCGCAGACCCTGCACGCGCTGCACGCCGCCGTGCCCGACGTCGAGCGCACCGACGAGGACGGGACGGTGGTGGTCACCGCCGCGCCACGGATCCTGGAGCGTGACGCACCTGCGCTGACCCGCCCGAGCCCCCACCTAGACTCGCCCCGTGGCCACCCTCAAGCCCGCCTACCTCATCCACGGCGACGATCACGGCCGCATCGCCGAGCGCCGGGCCGGCCTGCGGGCCCTGGCCGAGCGCGAGTCGGGGGCCCAGGGCCTCGAGGTGCTCGAGGGCGACGAGGCGACCGCCGAGCGCGTCGTCGCCGCGCTCTCGACCCTGACCTTCGCGATCGGCCACCGCGTGATCGTCGTCGACGGCGTCGAGCGCTGGAAGGACGCGGACGCCGCCGCCGTCGTGCCCGCGCTGGGCGACATGCCGCCCGGGCTGACCGTCGCGTTCTTCGGCCGCGAGGAGGGCCGCGCCAAGGTGCCCGACGCGCTCGTGCAGGCCGTCAAGGCGGCCGGCGGCGCGGTCAGCGCCGAGTCGAAGGTCAAGCCCTGGGAGCTGCCGAAGTGGACCGCAGGCCCGGGCCGGCGAGCTCGGGCTCGACCTGCCCGCCGGGCGCCGGCGCGCAACCTCGTGCGCATCGTCGGCGAGCGCCAGCAGCGCATCCTGCGCGAGCTCGAGAAGCTCGCGCTCGCGCTGCCGTCCGGCGGCGAGGTCGACCCGGAGGACGTCGACGAGCTCGGCGCCCACTCGGCCGAGCGCAAGGCGTGGACCCTGGCCGACGCGCTGCTCGCCCGCGACGGCGCGACCGCCGCGCACGTCTACCTCGAGCTGCGCACCCAGGGCGAGCGGCTGCCCGGCCTGCTCGGGATGATCGTCCGCCGCCTGCGCGAGGGCCTGGCCGTCGCGCGCCGGCTCGACGCGGGCGAGGCGCCGGCGCAGGTGCGCCGCGGGCTGCGCATGCCGCCGAAGGCGGCCGAGCGGTTCCTCGCCGACGTCGCGCGCACCGACGTCGACTCGCTGCAGCGCGCGATCACGCTGCTCGCCGACCTCGAGCTCACGAGCCGCGGCGGGGGCCGCGGCGTCCTCTCGGAGGACACGCGGACGGTCGAGCTCGTCGCCGAGCTCGCGCGATGAGGCCGATGGGCGCCGGCCGGCTAGGCCGGGCGGCGGGTGCGGGCCGCGCGGGACTTCTTGCGGGCGCCGGTGTTCTTGTGCAGCGCGCCGCGCTTCACGGCCTTGTCGATCGTCGACACGAGCGCGAGGTGCTCGGCGTCGGCCGTGGCGTCGTCGCCCTCGGCGACGGCGGCCTCCAGACGGCGGAAGTACGTCTTGATGCGCGACGTGTAGTGGCGGTTCTCGAGCCGCTCACGTTCGGTGCGCAGGATCCGCTTCTTCTGTGAGTGAATGTTGGCCATGACAAACGAGCGCCGCGACGTAGGAGTCGCGGCAGCGGCCTACTATAGCGCCGCCCGTGACCCCGGATCCCCCCGCCGACGCACGGCTCGAGGCCGGCGCCGTTGGTGCGGACGAGGCCCCCACCGCGCCACCCGCGCCGCGCCGCCGCGTCGCCGTCAACACGCTGATCTTCTCCGTCGCCACGGGGCTGTCGCGCATCGCCGGCCTGGTCCGCGAGGTCGTCGCCTCGAGCTACTTCGGCACGAGCGGCGCCTTCTCGGCCTTCACGATCGCCTTCCAGGTCCCGAACCTGGTCCGCTCGCTGTTCGCCGACGCGGCGATCTCCGCCGCCTTCGTCCCCGTCTTCACCGAGCTGCTCGACCAGAACAAGCGCAAGGAGGCCTTCCGGCTGGCCTCGACGCTGTTCTTCGTGATCCTGCTCGTCCTCGGGGCGATCACCGCGTTCTTCATCCTCACGGCGGGCGTGATCATGCCGCTCTTCACCGGCGACCAGTTCTCGCCCGAGCTCGACACGCTGACCGCCGGCCTGGCGCAGGTGCTGTTCCCGATCGTCGTCCTGCTCGGCCTCAACGGGCTCGTCGTCGGGATCCTCAACGCCTACGACCACTTCACGATCCCGGCGATCGCGCCGCTGGTCTGGAACATCGTGATCATCGTCGTGCTGGTCGTGCTCAAGCCGGCGTTCCACGGCGACAACCAGCTCTACGCCTACGCGATCGGCGTCCTGATCGGCACGGTGGTCCAGTTCGGGATGTGCCTGCCCGTGCTCGGGCGCCTGGGCTTCAAGCTGCAGATCGCCTTCGACTGGCGCGATCCCAAGGTCCTCGCGGTCTTCAAGCTGATGCTCCCGGTCACCGTCGGCCTCGGGATCATCAACTTCGACCTGCTGATCAACTCGACGCTCGGCTCGCTGGTCTCCGACCAGGCGCCGCGGGCGATCGACGCCGCCTTCCGGATCTACATGCTCCCGCAGGGGATGTTCTCGGTCGCGCTGGCCACCGTGCTCTTCCCGGCGCTGTCGCGCTTCGCCGTCGCGCAAGGACTTCCGCAACCTCGGCGCCACCGCGGCCAACGGCATGCGCCAGATCTTCCTGCTGCTCGTCCCGGCCGCGGCGATCACGATCGCCCTGGCCACGCCGATCACGCGGCTGGTCTACCAGCACGGCTCGTTCGACGCCGAGTCGACCCAGCAGGTCTCCGAGGCGCTGTTCTGGTTCTCGTTCTCGCTGCCCTTCTCCGGGGTCAACCTGCTGCTGACCCGGACGTTCTTCTCGATGCAGACCCCGTGGCTGCCGACGGCGCTGGCCGCCGCGAGCCTCGTCGTCAACGCCGCCGTCTCGCTGCTGCTCTACAAGCCGCTGGGGATCGCCGGGCTCGTCATCGGCACGGCGGTCGCCTCGCTGTTCATGACGATCGGGCAGGCGATCGTGCTGCGCCGCCAGGTGCCCTCGCTCGAGGTCGTGCGAGACCTTCGACACCTTCCTGGTCATGGCCGCGGCCTCGGCGATCCTCGGCTGCGTCGCCTGGATCGTCTGGTACCTGCTCGACAGCCTGCTCGGGCGCTCGCTGCCGGCGCAGATCATCTCGGTCGGGTCCGGCGATCACCGCCGGCTCGCTTCGTCTACGGCTACCTGATGCTCCACCTGCGCATCCACGAGGCCGAGCAGATCCAGCAGCTCGTCCGGTCGCGGCTGAAGCGCTGATCACGGGGGTCGCGCGCGACCCCGCGGACCCTAGACTCGACGGGCCCCCATGGCCGACCAGTCACGCATCCGGAACTTCTGCATCATCGCCCACATCGACCATGGGAAGTCGACGCTGGCCGATCGCATCCTCGAGCTCACCCACACGGTCGAGGACCGCGACATGCGCGCCCAGCTGCTCGACTCGATGGAGCTCGAGCGCGAGCGCGGGATCACGATCAAGGCCCAGGCCGTCCGCGTGCTGTTCCCGAGCCAGGACGGCACGACCTACCAGCTGCATCTGATCGACACGCCCGGGCACGTCGACTTCACCTACGAGGTCTCGCGCTCGCTGGCCGCGTGCGAGGGCGCGCTGCTCGTCGTCGACGCCTCGCAGGGCGTCGAGGCCCAGACGCTGGCCAACGCCTATCTGGCGATCGAGTCCGGCCTGGAGATCATCCCCTGCCTGAACAAGATCGACCTGCCCGGCGCCGAGCCCGAGCGCGTGGCCGCAGGAGGTCGCCGAGCTGCTCGGCGGCTCGCCCGACGAGGTCCGCCGGATCAGCGCCAAGACGGGGGAGGGGGTCGTCGAGGTCCTCGAGGAGCTCGTGGCCAAGGTCCCGCCGCCCGAGGGCGAGCCCGAGGCGCCCGCCCGCGCGCTGATCTTCGACTCCGAGTTCGACCAGTACCGCGGCGTGATCGCCTACATCCGGATGGTCGACGGCGTCCTCAAGCAGGGTGAGGCGATCCGCGCGATGGTCGCCCAGACCGAGGCCGAGATCGACGACATCGGCTTCTTCACCCCGCAGCAGGCGCCGGCCGACCAGCTCTCCGCGGGCGAAGTGGGCTACCTGATCACCGGGATCAAGGACGTCACGCTGCTGCGCGTCGGCGACACGCTGACCACGACGCGCAACCCGGCCACGACCGCGCTGCCCGGCTACCGCGACGTCAAGCCGATGGTCTACAGCGGCCTGTTCCCGATCGACGCCGACGACTACCCGGACCTGCGCGACGCGCTCGAGAAGCTCTCGCTCAACGACGCCGCGCTGCTGTGGGAGCCCGAGACCTCGCAGGCGCTCGGCTTCGGCTTCCGCGTCGGCTTCCTCGGCCTGCTGCACATGGACATCGTCCGCGAGCGGCTCGAGCGCGAGTACGACCTCGAGCTGTTGACGACGATGCCCTCGGTCGAGTTCGAGCTCGACATGACCGACGGCTCCACGACCTCGGTCCACAACCCGTCCGACTTCCCCGACCCGGCCAAGATCGTCGAGATCCGCGAGCCGATGGTCGACGCCTCGGTGCTCGCGCCCAAGGAGTACATCGGGCAGATCATGGAGCTCTGCCAGGACAAGCGCGGGCGCCACACCGGCATGCACTTCCTCTCCGCCGACCGCGTGCAGCTGACCTACAAGCTGCCGCTGGCCGAGATCGTCCTCGACTTCTTCGACCAGCTGAAGTCGCGCACGCGCGGCTACGCGTCGCTCGACTACGAGATCGCCGATCGCGAGCCCTCCGACCTGGTCAAGCTCGACGTCCTGCTCGCCGGCGAGCCGATGGACGCGCTCTCGATGATCGTCCACCGCGACAAGGCCTACGAGGCGGGCCGCTCGCTGGTGGAGAAGCTGCGCGAGAAGATCCCGCGGCAGCAGTACGACGTCCCGGTCCAGGCGGCGATCGGTTCACGGATCGTCGCTCGGGAGACCATCAAGGCATTCCGGAAGGACGTGATCGCGAAGTGCTACGGAGGCGACATCTCGCGCAAGCGCAAGCTGCTCGAGAAGCAGAAGGCCGGCAAGCGCCGGATGAAGCAGGTCGGGCGCATCGAGGTGCCCCAGGAGGCCTTCCTGGCGGTGCTCGAGCTCGGCGAGTCGCAGTGATCCGCGCGGCGCTGGCCGCCGCCGCGGCGACGCTCCTGCTCGCACCGGCGGGCGCGCAGGCCGCCACCCAGTGGACGGTCGACAAGAAGGCGTCGGTGCGCAACTACCACGGCGACTTCGTCCTCGGCTACGTCTACGGCGCCGGCCAGGGGCCGAACACCCAGCACTCCGCGCACGTCGACGAACAGGCGCGCGTGGGCAACTGGATCTACGGCGCGATCGACCGCCACTTCGCCGGCTGGGGCGGCCGCGCCTGCGGCTGGGTCCTCGTCGGCGGCGGCAACATGCACCGCAACGGGCGCACGGTGGCCAACGGCTGCCCGGCGCCGGCGCCGCGCGACTCCCGGGCCAACCCGCTCGCCCCGCGCAACCTGTTCGCGAACCTCTCCTACCTCTACGGCACCGGCGGCGGGACGATCATCCCGGCGCGGATCGCCGCCTCGCCCGCCTGCGCGGCGGCCGGCGGCACCTACGGGTACGGCAACTACAACCCGTCGACGGGCGGCTGGCACAACCGCTACGCGGCCGAGCCGGACGGCCGCGGCTTCCTGCTCGGCGTCCCCAACGACGACCCGCGCGGCTATCGCGGCTTCGGGCTGCGCTACATCGCCGGCGGGGCGGCGCTGATCAAGGACGCGCGCAACCGCATCGGCGCGCCCGACTGGTTCTTCGTGCACAAGGAGTGCCTGCAGCTGCTCGGGCCGAAGTACTCGGCCGGCCTCTCGGTCCTCCACGTGCGCCTGCGCGGGCGCACGGTCAAGGCCAGCGGGCGCACGGCCAAGGACCTGCCCTACTACGTGGGCACGGCGCGCCAGTCGCTGCGGGTGGTCTTCACCTGCGGCAAGCCGCGCCGGACGATCCACGACCACTGGTCGCGCCACAAGGGGATCTCGCGCTGGTCCTCGCGGTTCACGATCCCCAAGGCGTGCGCCAAGCGCAAGACCGGCCGGATCACGATCGCCTACGGCGGCAACGCGCGCCACAAGCCGGGGATCGCGACGAAGAAGGTCCGAGCGGGGCTGATGGACCTCGGCCTGGCCGACCGCACCTGCCTGGTCACCGGCGCGAGCCGGGGGATCGGCCTGGCCACCGCCAAGGCCCTGGCCGCCGAGGGCGCCCGCGTGCTCGTGGCCGCGCGCGGGGAGGAGGCGGTGCGCGCGGCGGCCGCGGAGGCCGGCGGCGAGCCGCTCGTGCTCGACGTGACCGACCCGGCGGCGGCCGACGCGCTGCCCGAGGAGCTCGACGTGCTCGTCAACAACGCGGGCACGAGCGCGCACAAGTCGCTCGACGAGCTGACCGACGCCGACTGGGAGCTGCAGTGGGCGCTGCACGTGATGGGCCCGATGCGCCTGATGCGCGCCGCCGCGCCGCGGATGGCCCAGCGGGGGTGGGGGCGGATCGTCAACGTCTCCTCGTCCTCGGGCAAGCGCCCGTCGGGCTCGAACATGGCCTACTCGGTGACCAAGGCGGCCGAGCTCTCCCTGTCGCGCGCCTTCGCCGACAAGTTCGCGGGCGACGGCGTGCTCGTCAACGCGGTCGCGCCCGGGCCCGATCGGCACCGACCTGTGGCTGGGCGAGGGCGGGCTGGCCGAGCAGGCCGGCGGCGGCCCGGACGGGCGCGACGAGGCGTTGCGCGCGGCCGAGGCCAAGCTCCCGCGCGGGCGGTTCGGCACCCCGGAGGAGGTCGCCGCGGTGATCGCCTTCCTGTGCGGCGAGCAGGCCGGCAACGTCGCGGGCGCGGCCTGGTCGGTCGACGGCGGCGCCGTGCCGATCATCCTCTAGCTCTCCATAGACTCCAGGGGTGCTCTCCCCCCGCCAGGAGGACCTGCTCGACCGCGTGATCCAGACGTACCTGGACACGGGCGCGCCCGTGGGCTCCAAGGCGCTGGCCACCGGCCTGCCCTGGGGGCCGTCGACGATCCGCCACGAGCTCTCGATGCTCGAGGAGCACGGGCTGCTCGACCACCCGCACACGTCCGCCGGCCGCGTGCCGACCGACGCCGGCTACCGCTTCTTCGTCGACAAGCTGCTGCCCCAGCGCCGCCCGGCGCCCAACGAGCTCGAGCTCTCGCTCGTGCGCCGCGAGATCGACGAGGCGATGCGCGTGACCTCCGAGGCGCTCTCCGAGCTGACGAGCATGCTCGCCGTCGTCACCGCGCCCCCGCTCGAGACCGCGACGATCCGCCACGTCGAGGTGCTGCTGCTGCAGCCGCGCGTGCTGATGGTCGTCGTCATCACCTCGACGGGCAGCGTCGCCAAGCGCGTGTTCGCCTCGCCGCAGCCGATCGACACCGGCCTCGCCTCCTGGGCCGCCGCCTACCTCAACGAGCGCCTGGTCGGCCTCGGCGTCGGCGCGCGGATGCTCCAGAGCCGGATCTTCGACCCCGAGCTCGGCCCGGTCGAGCAGACGTTCCTCGAGACGATCGCTCCCGCCTTCACCGAGCTCGAGGAGGACGACCCCTCCTCGCTCTTCCTCGACGGCACCGCGCGGCTGCTCGCCGACGGCTCGCTGCACGACGTCACCGACCTCAACGCGGTGATGGAGCTGCTCGAGCGCCGGGTCACGCTGCTCGGCGTCCTGCGCGACGCGCTCGGCTCGCGCGACACGTACGTGTCGCATCGGCTCGGAGAACGAGCCGCCGGCGCTGCGCAGCCTCGCCGTGGTCGCCCAGTCCTACGGCCTGGCCAGCCGCTCGCTCGGCGCGGTCTCGGTGATCGGGCCGGTGCGGATGGACTACGAGCTCGCGATCGGCGCCGTGCGCGCGGCCGCCGGCCAGCTCTCGCGCTTCGTCGAGGACGTCTACGAGGTCGGATGAGCGGCTGTGCCACCGCGACTACTACGAGCTGCTCGGCGTCGATCGCAGCGCCAGCGAGGCCGAGCTGAAGAAGGCCTTCCGCCGCCAGGCGCGCGAGCTGCATCCCGACGTCAACACCGAGGACCCGGACGCCGAGTCGCGCTTCAAGGAGGTCGCCGAGGCCTACGAGGTCCTCTCCGATCCCGAGAAGCGCGCGACCTACGACCGCTACGGCCGCGACGGCCTGCGCCAGGGCGGCTACGCCCCGAACTTCGACGGCTTCGGCTCGTTCAGCGACATCTTCGACGCGTTCTTCGGCGGCGGGGGCGGCATGTTCGGCGGCGCCGGCCGCAGCGGCCCGGCGCAGGGCGGCGACGTCGCCGCGCGGGCGCAGATCGACCTGGCCGACGCCGCCACGGGCGTGTCGGTCGACGTCGACGTACGAGGTCGTCGCGCGCTGCGAGACCTGCCACGGCAACGGCGCCGAGCCCGGCACCCCGATCGAGACCTGCCCGCGCTGCGAGGGCACCGGCCAGCTGCGCGCCGTCTCGCGCACGCCGTTCGGCCAGGTCGTGCGCGCGACCGCCTGCGACGTCTGCGACGGCGAGGGCAAGGTCCCCACCCAGCCCTGTCACACCTGCCAGGGCCGCGGGCGCCAGGTCGAGCGCAAGACGCTCGCCGTCGACATCCCGGCCGGGATCGAGGACGGCCAGCGGATCCGCCTCTCGGGCCGCGGCCACGCCGGCGAGCGCGGCGGCCCGCCCGGCGACCTCTACGTGCTCGTGACGCGTCGCGCGAGGACGAGCGCTTCGTCCGCGACGGCGACCGACCTCGTCACCGCGCTCGACGTCCCCGCGCCGCTGGCCGCGCTCGGCGGCGAGCTCGAGGTGCCCACGCTCGACGGGCCCCACGAGGTGAAGATCGACGCCGGCACCCAGCCCGGCGAGGTGGTCGTGCTGCGCGGCCAGGGCATGCCGGCGATCCGCTCCGGGCGCCGCGGCGACCTGCGCGTCGTCGTCAACGTCGTGATCCCGCGGCAAGCTCTCCGAGCACCAGAAGGAGCTGCTCGAGGAGCTCTCCGGGCTCGCTGACCGAGGAGAACCTCCGCACCGAGGACGGGCGTGTTCGCGAAGCTGCAGGCGAGCCCTGCGGTGATCCGCCTCGCGGTCCGCGTCGACCGCGCGCATGCGGAGATCGTCCTCGCCGAGCTGATCGAGCTCGCGCCCTCCGGGGTCGAGGAGACCGACGTCGGCGACGCGGTCGAGTACGCGATCTACGGCGCGCCGGGCGAGCTGCCCGAGCTGCCCGACGTCGAGGCCGCGGCCGGCGGCGCGCTCGTCGTCGGTGACGACCGCAGGAGATCGCGGACGACTGGGCCGACCGCTGGCGCGCGTTCCACCACACCGCTCGTCGTCGGCGACCGGCTCGCCGTGCGGCCGCCGTGGGAGGACGCCGATCGCGGGCGTCGAGCACGACCTCGTCATCGACCCCGGCCAGGCCTTCGGCACCGGCGGCCACGCGACGACGCGGCTGTGCCTCGAGGCGCTGCTCGAGCTCGAGCCCGGCGGCCCGCTGCTCGACCTCGGCTGCGGCTCCGGGGTGCTCGCGATCGCCGCCGCGAAGCTCGGGTTCGGCCCCGTCTTCGCCACGGACTTCGACCCGCTCGCCGTCGAGGCGACGCGCGGCCAACGCGGCGGTCAACGGCGTCGAGCTCGACGTCGCGCGGGCCGACCTGCGCACCGACGGGCTGCCCGCCGGTCCCGACCGTCGTCGCCGAACCTGCTGCGCCCGTTGCTGCTCGGCTACGCCGGGCCGGATGGCCGCCGGCGAGCTCCCGGTGCCGCGGACGCTCGATCGCCAGCGGCCTGCTCGTCGATGAGGTGGACGCCGTCGTGGCGGCGTTCGCCCCGTGCGGGTTGGCCGAACTGGAGCGCGCGGAGGACGGCGAATGGGCGTTCGTGCGACTTGTCACGACAACTCATCCCTGATTCATCCCGTCCGCATCCAGGATCACCCGAGCAGACCGCAGATCCTGTCCGGAGTCCGACGGAGGATCACGACCATGAGCGAACGACTGGTCAACATCCACCTCATCGAGGAAGGAGTCGAGGCAGCGAGGCGCTGTTCGAGGTCTCCCTCCTGCTCGACGACGACGCCCGTGACGGGCTGCGCTCGGGCGAGACGGTGGCGTGGCAGGCGGCCATTCGGCGGGCGCGCGACCTGATCGGCGACCACGTCGCCGAGCGCCGCGCCGCCGAGGGCCTGCACTGAGCACCGATACCGCCGACGCGATCGTCGTCGGCGCGGGCCACAACGGCCTCGTCGCGGCCGCCTACCTGGCGCGCGCCGGCCTGGCCGTCGACGTGCTCGAGCGCCGCGACGTCGTGGGCGGCGCGTGCGTGACCGAGGAGCTGTGGCCGGGCGTGCGCGCCTCGCCGGGCGCCTACACGCTGTCGCTGCTGCGCGGGCGGATCATCTCCGAGCTCGACCTGCACGCCCACGGCCTGCGCGTCTCGGTCCACGAGCCCTACCTGTTCGCGCCGTTGCCCGACGGCCGCCGCGTCGTCACGTGGTCGAGCCGCGAGCGGACCACGCGACAGCTCGCCGAGGACTTCTCCCGCGGCGACGCCGAGGGCTACGCCGCCTTCGCCGACCGCTGGGAGGCCGCCGCCGCGCGCGCCCGGCCGCTGATGCTCGAGCCGCCCGACGCCGAGCGCTGGCGCGAGGCCGTGGGGGAGGGGATCCTGACCGGCTCGATCGCCGACGAGCTGCGCGACATCCCGTCCGAGGAGGTCCGCGTCCCGTTCGCGATCCAGGGCCTGATCGGCACGCTGGCCGGCCCCGACGACCCGGGCACGGCCTACGTCGCCTTCTACCACGACCTCGGCGAGGCGGCCGGGCGAGCCCGGCGTCTGGGGCTACGCGCAGCGGCGGGATGGGCGCGGTGACCGGCGCGCTGCGCTGCGGCCGCCGAGGCCGCGGGCGCGCGCGTGCGCACCGAGGCGCCGGTCGAGCGCGTGCTCGATCGAGGACGGCCGCGCCGCCGGCGTCGTGCTCGAGGGCGGCGAGGAGCTCCGCGCCGCCGTCGTGCGTCTGCGGACGCCGACCCGCTCACCGCCCATCGCCTGGCCGGCCTGCCCGCGCCCGAGGGCTGGGCGCCAGGACGGCCCGACGGTCAAGGTCATGTGCCTGCTCGACGGCCTGCCGGACTTCCCCTCCTGGCCCGGGCAGGAGCCGTGGCACGGCGACGATCGACATCGGCTTCACGCTCGACGACCTGCGCCGGACGCGCGACCGACGCCCGCGCCGGGCGCCCGGCGGCCAAGCCGTGGATCGAGGCCGCGTGCCAGACCGCCGCCGACCCGACGCTCGCGCCCGCCGGGCAAGCACGTGCTGTCCATGTTCTGCCAGTCGTTCCCGCCCGACGTCGACGCCGAGGCGGCGGCCGACGCCGCGGTCGCCCGCTTCGCCGAGGTGTGTCCCGGGTTCCCGGACCGGATCGTCGAGCGCCTCGCGCTCGGTCCCAAGCAGCTCGAGGCGCGCTTCGGGATCGCCGGCGGCCACATCTTCCACGGCGAGATGCTCCCGGGCCAGCTCTTCGAGCAGCGCTTCGGGGCGCGCGCGCTCGGCGGGATCGACGGGCTCTACCTCGCCGGCTCGGGCGCCCACCCGGGCGGCGCGGTGACCGGCGCGCCCGGGGTACCTCGCCGCGCAGGCAGTGCTCGCCGACCTCGCGTAGCCTGCGCGCCATGGCCTGGAACATCGTGATCGCCGGCGGCGGGTTCGGCGGCCTCTACGCCGCCCGGACGCTCGAGAAGGTCCTGGCGCCGCACGCCGCGCGGATCACGCTCGTCAACGACGTCAACTACATGCTCTACACGCCGCTGCTGCCGGGCGCCGCGGCGGGGACGCTCGAGCCGCGGCACGTCGTCGTGCCGCTGCGCGAGAAGCTCAAGCGCACCGACCTGCGGATCGGCTCGGTGACCGGCGCCGACCCCGACAAGCGCGAGCTCCAGGTCCACACGCTCGAGGGCCACATGGAGACGCTGCCCTACGACCAGCTGATCGTCGCGATCGGCTCGGTCTCGCGAACGCTCCCGATCCCCGGCCTCAAGGAGCACGCGACCGGCTTCAAGACGCTGTCGGAGGCGATCGCCCTGCGCAACTACATCGTCGGCAACCTCGAGCGCGCCGAGACGCTCGACACCGCGGCCGAGCGCGAGCCCTACCTCTCCTACGTCTTCGTCGGCGCGGGCTACGCGGGCGTCGAGGCGCTGGCCGAGCTCCAGGACTTCATGGCGGCGGTGATCGAGCGCTACCCGCGCTGTCGCACGCAGGGGATCCGCTTCGTGCTCGTCGAGGCCCGCGACCGGATCATGGGCGAGATCCAGGAGGACCTCGCCGCCTTCGCCGAGCAGGAGCTGATGGGCCGCGGGATCGAGGTCAAGACCTCGACCGAGGTCGCGGAGGTCCAGAGCGAGGCCGTGATCCTCAAGGGCGGCGAGACGATCCGCGCGCGCACGTGCGTGTGGACCGCGGGCGTCAAGCCCCACCCGGTCGTCGCCGAGCTCGGGCTGCCGCTCGACCAGGGCGGCCGGATCCGCACCGGCAACGACATGCGCGTCGAGGGCTACCCCGAGGTGTGGGCGATCGGCGACGCCGCGGGCATCCCCGATCCCGACCGACCGCTCCAGGCCCTCGCCGCCGACCGCGCAGCACGCGCTGCGCCAGGGGCGCCTCGTGGCCAAGAACGTCGCCGCCGCGCTCGGCGCCGGCGGCCGGGTCAAGCCCTTCACCTACAAGACGCTCGGCGCGTTCGTCGACATGGGCCGCTTCCAGGCCGTCGCCTCGACGATGGGGATCAAGTGGCGCGGCTTCCCCGCCTGGATCATGGCCCGCACCTACCACCTGCTGCTGATGCCGGGCACGAAGCGCAAGTTCCGCCTGCTCATCGACTGGAACGTCGAGCTGGTCTTCGGCCGCGACACCTCCGACCTCGGCCAGCTCGGCCACCCGCCCGAGCTCGGCGAGGAAGGCCGGGCCTGGTCGAGCAGACGGCGGGCGGGACGGCGACGGAGGGCTAGACCGCCGGCGGTGGCGGCAACCCGGCCCTGCCGCCGCATCAGCGCCGTAGACTGAACGGTGGATTGCCCGCCGTTCTCGACCAGGTCAAGACCGATCTCACCACCGCCATGCGGGCGGGGGAGAAGGAGCGCGTGTCGGCTCTGCGCCTCGTGCTCTCCGAGCTCCAGAAGGACGAGAAGGAGGGCGCCGGCGACGCCGAGGCCGTCCTGCGCCGCGAGCGCAAGCGCCGCCTCGACGCCGCCCGCCAGTTCCGCGACGCCGGCCGCGACGAGCTCGCCACCGGCGAGGAGTCCGAGGCCGAGCTGATCGCCGGCTACCTGCCGGCCGAGCTCTCCGACGACGAGCTCGAGGCGATCGTCGACCCAGGCCGTGGCCGACACCGGCGCCGAGAGCCCGAAGGACATGGGCCGCGTCATGGGCGCGGTGATGAAGCAGGTCGACGGCCGCGCCGACGGGCGCCGGGTCCAGACCGCCGTCAAGGGGAAGCTCGGTGCGTAGGCAGATCGAGCTCGATCCCGGCGTCGCCACCGAGCTGGCCGGCTCGGAGGACGCGATCCTGCGCACGCTCGAGGGCCACCTCGACTGCGACGTCTTCCTGCGCGGCAACGTGCTCACGCTCGACGGGCCCGAGACCGCGGTCGACTCCGCCGGCACGGTCGTCTCCGAGCTCGCCGAGCTGATCGAGGGCGGTCACGAGATCGCGCCCGGCACGATCGAGGCCGTCCGCGACGCGCTCGACAAGCACCACTCTCCGGCCGCCGTGCTCGAGGACGTCGTCTGGCGCCACCGCGGGCTGAAGGTCGCGCCCAAGACCGTCAACCAGAAGCGCTACGTCGACTCGATCCGCCGCAACACCGTGACCTTCGGCGTCGGGCCGGCCGGCACGGGCAAGACCTTCCTCGCCGTCGCGCTGGCCGCCGCCGCGCTGACGCCGCCGCGAGATCAACCGGATCATCCTGACCCGCCCCGCCGTCGAGGCGGGCGAGCGCCTGGGCTTCCTGCCCGGCGACCTGATGGCCAAGGTCGATCCCTACCTGCGCCCGCTCTTCGACGCCCTGCACGACATGCTCGAGGCCGAGCGCGTCGGCCAGTACCTCGAGCGCGGGGTGATCGAGGTCGCGCCGCTGGCCTTCATGCGCGGCCGCACCCTGAACGACTCCTTCATCATCCTCGACGAGGCCCAGAACACGACGCCCGAGCAGATGAAGATGTTCCTCACGCGCCTCGGGCTTCGGCTCGAAGGTCGTCGTCACCGGGGACGTCACGCAGATCGACCTGCCCAAGGACCAGCGCTCGGGCCTCGTCGTGATCGAGGAGATCCTCTCCGACGTCGACGACATCGACTTCATCAACTTCGGCGGCGAGGACGTCGTCCGCCACAAGCTCGTCCAGCGGATCGTCGCCGCCTACGACGAGCACGGACGGCAGCAGGCGCCGGAGCTCCGGCGCCGCGCGTGATCGAGGTCGACCAGGTCGGCACGGCCCCGGTCGTCGTCGACGTGGTCGGGCTCTGCGACCTCGCCCTCGCGTCGGCCGGGATCTTCGAGGGGCACGTCGCCGTGCACTGGGTCGACGCCGAGCGCATCCAGGAGCTCAACCTCGAGCACCGCGATCGCGACGCCCCGACCGACGTGCTCTCGTTCCCCGTCGACGAGGACGGGCCGACGGCGGGGCCCCGGGAGCTCGGCGACGTCGTGATCTGCCCCGAGGAGACCGAGGACCTCGTCGAGGCGGTCGTCCACGGCGCGCTCCACCTCGCCGGGATGGACCACGAGACCGACGAGGGCGAGATGCTCGCGCTGCAGGGCGAGCTGCTGGCCTGGCTGCGCGAATGACCCGCGCGGGCTTCGTCGCCGTCGGCGGGCCGGCCGAACGTCGGCAAGTCGACCCTCGTCAACGCCCTGGTCGGCGCCAAGGTCGCGATCGTCTCCGACAAGCAGCAGACGACCCGCCGCGCGGTCCGCGGCGTGGCCACGGGGCCCGACTGGCAGCTCGTGCTCACCGACCTGCCCGGCGTGCAGCGCCCGCGCGACAAGCTCACCGAGCGCATGCAGCGCACGGTCGACCGCGAGCTGGGCGAGGCCGACGCGGCCGTGCTCGTGCTCTCGGCGATCCAGGGCGTCGGTCCCGGCGACCGCTTCATCGCCCACACGCTGGCCGCCGCCTCGGTGCCCGTGCTGATCGTCGTCAACAAGCTCGACGCGGTGCGCAAGCGCGCGGTCCCCGAGGTCCTGGCCGCGGCCGAGGCCCTCGACGTGGCCGACGAGATCTTCCCGGTCTCGGCCAAGCGCGGCCACGGGATGGAGCAGCTGCGCGAGGCGCTGATCGCCCGCCTGCCCGAGGGCCCGTTCCACTTCCCGCCCGAAGACCACACCGACCTGCCCCTGGAGGTGCGCCTGGCCGAGCTCGTGCGCGAGCCGATCCTGGCCCGAACGCGGCAGGAGGTGCCCCACGCGATCGAGGTCGTGATCGACGAGATCGACGAGAGCCGGCCCGATCTCGTGCGCGTGCGCGCGCTCGCGTGGGCGGAGACCGAATCGCAGAAGGGAATCCTGATCGGAGCGGGCGGCCGGATGGTCCGGGAGATCGGAACCGCGGCCCGCAAGGAGATGGAACGACGAGCTCGGACGAAAAGTCCATCTCGAGCTCTCGGTGCGCGTGCGCCGGGCCTGGCGCGGCGACGAGTCCCTGCTCGATCGACTCGGAATCGACTGAAAAGGCCCGCCACCACTGGGTTTGCCAGACCTCGTATCATTAGTAGCCGGCGATTCGGGATTCGCCGCGAGGGCACACCCCCGCAGGTTGTGTGCGCCTCCTCACCCGATATTTAGGCGTGTCGGCGAAACTTTTCCCGACCCCTGAGGTAGGCTATACAGAGGTCAGCGCTATGCACGGCTCTGCCGCGCCGCACTGGACCTCGAGCCGCACCGTCTCCCTCTTCCTCAGCCGGTGTCCGCCCCGACCAGGGTGGCACCTATGCGACTGGACAGAGTACCCACTCATTAGTTATAATTGAGTTATCAATGACTTCAGCCACGCTTCTGACTCCCGCCGAGCCCGACACGATCGATTCGCTCCAGCTCTTCCTCAACCAGGCGAGCCGCTACCCGCTGCTCACCGCGCCTGAGGAGATCGAGCTCGCGAAGCGGATCGAGCGCGGTGACATGGACGCGAAGGACCGGATGATCAACTCGAACCTCCGGCTCGTCGTCTCCATCGCCAAGCGCTACCAGGGTCACGGCCTACCGCTCTCCGACCTCATCCAGGAGGCCATGTTCGGACTGATCCGCGCTGCGGAGAAGTTCGACTGGCGACGCGGTTACAAGTTCTCCACCTACGCCACGCTGTGGATCCGCCAGGCGATCCAGCGCGGCCTCGACAACACGGCGCGGCCGATCCGGCTGCCCGCGAACGTCGCCGGCCGTGAGCGGAAGATCGCCCGGGTCGAGCGCGAGCTCACCGGTGAGCTCGATCGCGAGCCCACCGCCCAGGAGGTCGCCAACCGCGCCGACCTGCCGGTCGAGGAGGTTCTCGCGATGCGCGACATCACGCGCATCTCGGCCTCGCTCGATCAGCCGATCGGCGACGGCACGACCACGCTGGGCGAGCTCCACGCGGAGGAGACCCCGCAGGTGACCGACGAGGTCGCCGAGCGCGAGTTCCGCTCCGTCGTGCGCCAGGCGCTGGACCTGCTCCCCGACGACGAGCGCACGGTGGTCCGCCTGCGGTTCGGCACGGACGGCAACGAGCCGACCACGCTGACCGAGGCCGGCCGTCAGCTCGGCGTCTCGGCCGAGCGGGCCCGCCAGCTCGAGGACTCCGCGCTGGCCCGCCTCGCGAAGAGCGACTCGCTCGACGCGCTGCGCGCCGCGTAGGCGGTCCCGAACCGGATGAGCCTTTCGAGGGCGCGGCGAGAGCCGCGCCCTCGCTCGTTAACGCGACGAGCACGGCCGGGGAGCTGTGCCGCCGGATCCACCGGCGGCGCGACCCGGCCTACTACTGGGCCACGCGCCGGCTGCCGGCCGAGGTGCGCCCCGCCGTCCACGCCCTCTACGCCTACGTGCGGCATCGCCGACGACATCGTCGACGCGCCCGCCGCCACGGCGCCGCCCGACGAGCGCCGCCGCGCGCTCGACGCCTGGCAGGACGCGCTCAGCGCCGGCCGAGCGCGGCGAGACGCCCGAGCATCCCGTCGTGGCCGCGCTGGTCGACGCCGGCGACCGCCACGACCTGCCGCCTCGACGGCCTCGAGGCCTACATGCGCTCGATGCGCCGCGACTGCGGCCCGGTGCGGGTCGAGACCTGGGACGAGCTCGAGGACTACATGGAGGGCTCGGCGGGCTCGGTCGGGCGCATCATGGCCCCGCTGCTCGGCGCCCCGGCCGAGGCCGGCGCGGGCGTTCGCGCGCCTCGGCCGCGGCTTCCAGCTCGCGAACTTCCTGCGCGACGTGCCCGAGGACCTCGCGCTCGACCGCGTCTACATCCCGCGGGAGGACCTCGAGCGCTTCGGCGACCGGCGAGGAGGACATCGCCCAGCGCCGCGCGACGCCCGGCTTCCGGGCGCTCGTCGGCTTCGAGCTCGGGCCGCGCCCGCTCCCTGCTCGCCGCGGCCGACGAGGCCGCCCGCTCGGTCCCGCCGCGCGTGCGCCCGGGCATCCGCCTGGCCGTCTCGCTCTACGGCGCGATGCTCGACCGCATCGAGACGGCCGGCGGCGACGTCCTCGGCCCGCCGCCCGCGCCCCGCGCCCTGGCACGTCGGCCGGGCCGTCGTGGCCGCGGCCGGCCGCTAGGCCGGCAGATCGCGCGACAAGGACGCCGCGAGGTGCTCGACGTCGTCGACGCCGAGCTCGGGCTCGAACAGGTAGGGCAGCGTGGCGACCGGCGCCCCGGCCTCCTTCTTCAGGCGCCGCAGCTGGGACTGCTGGAGCTTGACCCGGCCGGCCTGCGAGCGGGCGGCCGCGGCCGCCGCCTTGACGCCGGGGCCCGCGTCGCCGTCCAGCGCGGCGAGCGCCTCGACCTCGGGGCCGGTGAACTTCTTCGGGTACAGGCCGTTGGCCACGACGAGGTCGATCCCGCGGCCGAGCTGGTCGGTCAGGCGCCCCTCGAGGTCGAGCGTCTCGTTGACCGGCATCTCGGCGGCCAGCGCGACGGCGACGATCGCCGAGGTCCGCGGGTCGGTCCAGTGCTGCCAGATCGTCTCCGAGCGCTTGGCGAGCGGCCCGACGCGGGCGATGTCGGCGATCACCCGCGGCGTGCGCAGCATCCCGACGGCGTGCCCGGTGGCGGGCGCGTCGACGATCACGAGGTCGTACGGGGGCGAGGCGCCCGCGGCGCATCTTGCGGTGGCTGAGATCCCAGATGCCGCCGAGCGTCACGAGCTCGCGGGCGCCGGGGGCGGCCGCGTAGATGTACTTGAACATCCGCGAGTCGGCGAGCATGCGGGCCAACGGCCCGGGGACCTGCGAGGCGAGGTAGTCGCGCAGGGCGATCTGCGGGATCGACGCTCGTCGCCCACAGGTTGGGCGCGAGCGCGATCTCGCGACCGTGGCCGCCGGCGTGGCCGAACAGGCCGGGCAGGCGGTGCTGGTCGCCGATCTCGCAGACGATCGTGCGCCGTCCGCGCGAGGCGGCGACGAGCGCGAGGGCGGCGCACACGGTGGTGCGGCCGACCCCGCCCTTGCCCGTCACGAAGACGGCGTCGCGGTCGAGCAGGCTCGGCATCCGGTGGAGGATGCCAAGCCGGGTGCCCGTCAGTACGCCTTGACCGACTCCAGCTTCTCGATGCCCTGGGCCAGCGCGTCGTGGTCGGGCTCGGGGCTGGACGGGGGCGGCGATGAGGTCCGGATGCGCCGTGGAGCGCTCGGCTGCCGGGGCGCGATCGGACCGCGTCGTGTCCTGCTCCGTGTGATGAGTGGTGTTGGTCACACCATCAACGTCGCCGCTGCGCAACGAGGCAAACGTAGAATCGCGCGACCGTGGACGATCTCGAGATCGCATTCGACGACCGGGGCCTCGCGCCCTGCGTCGTGCAGGACTGGCACACCGGCGAGGTGCTGACGCTGGCCTACGTCAACGCCGAGAGCCTGGCGCTGACGCGCCAGACGGGCGAGATGCACTTCTGGAGCCGCTCGCGCGAGGAGCTGTGGCGCAAGGGAGCGACCAGCGGCAACGTCCTCAAGGTGCGCGCGCTGCGCGCCGACTGCGACCGCGACGCCGTGCTCGCGCTCGTCGAGCCGGCCGGTCCCGCCTGCCACACGGGCGAGCGCACCTGCTTCCACAACGGCGAGCTCGAGCCCCGTCGCGCCCGCACGAGGTCCTGCCCGACCTCGAGCGCACGCTGGCCGCCCGCGCCGCGCGAGCGGCCCGAGGGCTCCTACACGGCCTCGCTGCTCGCCGACCCGCCGCTGATCGGCGCGAAGGTCGAGGAGGAGGCCGAGGAGGTCGCGCGCGCGGCCCGGGAGGAGACCGACGAGCGCGTGGCCGAGGAGGCCGCCGACGTGCTCTACCACCTGCTCGTGCTCCTGCGCTCGCGCGGCCTCTCGCTGGCCGACGCCGAGGAGGTGCTCCGTGCCCGCCGCCGCTGACACGCGGCTGCGGATCCGGCCGACGCTCGAGGAGGCCCGCGCGCTGGCCCGCGACCACGCGCTCGTCCCGGTCACCCACACGTTCGTCGACGACGTCGAGACCCCGGTCTCGGCCTTCCTCAAGCTCCGCGGCGACGAGCCGGCCTTCCTGCTCGAGTCGGCCGAGCGCGGCCAGGCCGTCGGCCGCTGGTCGTTCATCGGCCACCGCTCCCGCGAGGTCATCCGCTGGCACCTCGGCGACCCGGGCGACCCGTACGCGATCGCGGCCGAGGCCGCCGCGCGGCCGATGGCGCCGCTCGACGACCTGCCCCCGTTCGCGGGCGGCGCGGTCGGGTTCTTCGGCTACGACCTCGTGCGCACCGTCGAGCCGCTCGGCGAGCCGAACCCCGACGTGCTCGGCCTGCCCGACATGGCGCTGATGCTGACCGAGGGCCTCGTCGCCTTCGACCACCTCAAGCACACGATCACCGTGCTCGCGACGATGGACGCCACCGGCGACGTCGACGCCGAGTACGCCCGCGCCGTCGAGGCGATCGAGGACGTCCGCCGCCGGCTGGCCGGCCCGGTCCCGCGCCCGGCCGACCCGCCGGGCGAGCGCGCGATGCCGCAGCTTCGAGCCGAACATGCCGCGCGAGGCCTTCGAGGCGATGGTCGCCCGCATCGTCGAGTACGTCCACGCCGGCGACGCCTTCCAGGTCGTCCCCTCCCAGCGCTGGACGGCGGAGATCCCCTGCGAGGCCTTCTCGATCTACCGCGGGCTGCGCGCGGTCAACCCGAGCCCGTACATGTACTACCTGGACTTCGGCGACTTCGAGATCGCCGGCGCGAGCCCCGAGCCGCTGCTGACCGTGACCGGCCGCCACGTCTCCACGCGGCCGATCGCCGGCACCCGCCCGCGCGGGGCGACGACCGCCGAGGACCTCGAGATCGCCGCCGACCTGCTCGCCGACCCCAAGGAGCGCGCCGAGCACGTGATGCTCGTCGACCTCGGGCGCAACGACCTCGGGCGCGTCTCCGAGTACGGCTCGGTCACGGTCGACACGTTCATGGCCGTCGAGACCTACTCGCACGTGATGCACATCGTCTCCAACGTCTCGGGGACGCTGCAGCGAGGGGATCGGCGCGATGGACGCGCTGCGCTCCGTGCTGCCGGCAGGGACGCTCTCGGGCGCGCCGAAGGTCCGCGCGATGGAGATCATCGACGAGCTCGAGCCCGTCAAGCGCGGGGGCTACGGCGGCGCGATCGGCTACCTGAGCTACTCGGGCGACCTCGACACCTGCATCCACATCCGCACCGTGGTCGTCAAGGACGGCGTGGCGCACATCCAGGCCGGCGGCGGCACCGTCGCCGACGCCAAGCCCGCCTACGAGTACGAGGAGTCGCGGGCGAAGTCCCGCGCCGTGCTGCAGGCGATCGAGCTGGCGCTGGAGCAACCCGACTGGCCATGATGCGCGTCCTCGTCGTCGACAACTACGACTCGTTCACCTACAACCTCGTCCAGTTCCTCGGGGAGCTCGGCGCCGAGGTCGAGGTCGTGCGCAACGACCGCGCGTCGGTCGACGACCTGCTGCTGCGCGGCTACGACCGCGTCGTCGTCTCGCCCGGCCCGTGCACGCCGAAGGAGGCCGGGATCTCCGAGGAGGTCGTCCGCCGCTTCCCCGAGGCGGGGATCGCCACGCTCGGCGTCTGCCTCGGCCATCAGTCGCTGGCCAGCGCCTTCGGCGGCCGCGTCGTGCAGGGCGAGCCCGTGCACGGCAAGACCGCGGAGATCGAACACGACGGCTCCGGGCTCTACGCGGGGCTGCCCACGCCGCTGACCGTCGGGCGCTACCACTCGCTCGTCGTCGATCCCGACCTGCCCGCCTGCCTCGAGCCGACGTCGCGCGGCGGCGGGGTGCTGATGGGCATCCGCCACCGCGAGCTGCCCGTCGAGGGCGTGCAGTTCCACCCGGAGTCCGTCCTGACCCCGGAGGGCAAGAAGCTGCTCGAGAACTTCCTGGCCGGAGCGGTCGATGCCCAATGACGTCCTGACCGCGGCGCTCGACCGCGTCGCCTCCCGCGTGGACCTGGGCGAGGAGGAGACCGCGGCGGTGCTGCGCGAGATCATGCACGGCGAGGTCTCCGAGACCCAGATCGCCGGCTTCCTGATCGCCCTGCGCACGAAGGGGGAGACCGAGGCCGAGCTCGCCGGCCTGGCCCGGGCGATGCGCGAGCTCGCCACGCCGGTCGAGGTGCCCGAGGACGACCTGCTCGACACGGCGGGCACCGGCGGGGGACGGCGGACGTTCAACGTCTCGACGACCGCGGCGCTGATCGCCGCCGGCGCCGGCTGCCGCGTGGCCAAGCACGGCAACCGCTCGGCCACGGGCCTGTCGGGCTCGGCCGACGTGCTCGAGGCGCTCGGCGCGCGGATCGACCTCGACCCCGCCGCGGTGGCCGTCTGCGTGCAGGAGGTCGGCTTCGGGTTCATGTTCGCCCCCAACCACCACGCGGCGACCCGCTTCGTCATCCCGGTGCGCCGCGAGCTCGCCGTGCGGACGATCTTCAACGTGCATGGGGCCGCTCACCAATCCGGCGGGCGCTACGCGCCAGCTGATCGGGGTATCCGACCCGTACCATGCTCGACCGGATCGCCGGAGCCCTGGCGCGTCTCGGGGCCACGCGCGCGCTGATAGTGTCGAGCGAGGATGGGCTGGACGAGATGAGCACGTCCGCGGCGACCCACGTGGTCGAGCTGGCGGACGGGACGGTCCGTCGCTACGACGTCACCCCGGAGGAGGCCGGCCTGACGCGGGTCGACCCCGCCGCCGTGCCCGGCGGGCACCCGGAGGAGAACGCCGCCACGACCCGCGCGATCTTCGCCGGCGAGGACGGCCCCGCGCGGGACATCGCGCTGCTCAACGCCGGCGCCGCGATCCTCGCCGCCGGCCGCGCCGACTCCCTGCCCGACGGCGTCGCCGTCGCCGCCGCGGGCGGTCGACTCCGGCGCCGCCCGCGACGTCCTCGAGGCCTTCGTCACCCGCACGAACGAGCTCGCGGCGTGAACGTCCTCGAGCGCATCGTCCAGTCCACGCGCGCCGACGTGGATCGCCGCAGCCGGCGAGGTCTCGCTCGCCGACCTCGAGGCGCGGCTCGAGCCCGTCCGGGAGGACCGCGCGTTCTCCGAGGCGCTCGTGCGCCCCGGCATCTCGCTGATCGCCGAGCACAAGCGCGCCTCGCCGTCGGCCGGCGCGATCCGCGAGGGCGCTGACGTGGCGGAGATCGTCGGCGCCTACGAGCGTGCCGGCGCCGCCGCGCTGTCGGTCCTGACCGAGGCGCGCCACTTCGGCGGCAAGCTCGAGGACCTGCACGAGGCCAAGCGGGTCACGCAGCTGCCCGTGCTGCGCAAGGACTTCATCGTCGACCCCTACCAGGTCGTCGAGTCGGCCGTGGCCGGCGCCGACGCGATCCTCCTGATCGTCGCCGCGCTCGAGCAGCGCGACCTGGCCGATCTCTTCGCGATCGCCCGCGACCTCGAGCTCGACGTGCTCGTCGAGGTCCACGACGAGGAGGAGCTCGAGGCCGCGCTCGACGTCGACGCCGACGTGCTCGGGATCAACAACCGCGACCTGACCGACTTCTCGGTCGACCTCGACCGCACCTACGACCTGCTCAACGACGTCCCGACGGGCAAGCTCGTGATCTCCGAGTCGGGGATCCACACCCGCGACCAGCTCGACGACCTCGAGCGCGTCGGGGTCGACGCCGTGCTCGTCGGCGAGTCGCTCATGCGCGCCGACGACGTCGAGGCGGCCGTCCGCGCGCTCGTCGGCCACGCCGACGACGACTGAGCCGCCGGGCTTTTAGCCCGCCTTCACGGGCCGTGCGCAGACTTCGGGCGTGCAGACCTTGCGCGCCGTCATCCTTCCGGCGGCCATCGGCGGTGCGGTCGTGGCCGTCACGTTCCTGCTCTTCGGAAACGTCGGTCACGAGACCTCGACCGCGACGGTGATCCAGCAGGCTCCGGCCAGCGCCGCGGGCTTCCGGAACGCCGACCAGGCCGACGCCGGCGGTCCGACGCCGAACGCCATCTACCGCCGCGCGGCGGCCGGCGTCGTGTTCGTGTCGGCCGACGTCGTGCAGCGCTCGGACTCGCCGTTCGACACCGACCCCGGAGCCTCCGAGGCCACCGGCTCGGGCTTCGTCATCGACGGCAAGGGGCGGATCCTCACCAACTACCACGTGGTCGCCGGCGCGGCGCGCGTGACGGTCGCCTTCGAGGACAAGCGGACGGTGACGGCGCGGATCGTCGGGACCGACCCGTCCAAGGACATCGCGCTGCTCAAGGTCGATCCGTCCCAGCACGGCGTCGACCCGCTCGAGCTCGGCGACTCCTCCTCGGTGCGTGTCGGCGACCCCGTGCTCGCGATCGGCAACCCGTTCGGGTTCGACCGCACGCTGACCTCGGGGATCGTCTCGGCCATCCAGCGCCAGATCGAGGCGCCCAACGGCTTCTCGATCGACAACGTGATCCAGACCGACGCCGCGATCAACCCCGGCAACTCGGGCGGCCCGCTGCTCGACGCCGCCGGCCGCGTGATCGGCATCAACTCGCAGATCGCCGCCGGCCGCTCGGGCGGCTCGACCGGCATCGCCTTCGCGGTCCCGGTCAACACCGCGCGGAGCGACCTCGGCCAGCTCGAGCGCTCGGGTCGCGTGCAGCGCGCCTGGCTGGGGATCACCGGGCGCGACGGTCGAGGGCGAGCAGCGGCCCGCACGGCGTGCTCGTCGAGGACGTGGCCAGCGGCTCGCCCGCGGCCAAGGCCGGGGTCCGCGGCGGCACCGTGATCACCGAGATCGAGGGCGACCGCCTCGCGTCGATCGACGCCCTGACCAAGGCCGTGGCCGACCGGCGGCCCGGCGACGGTCTGCACCTCGGGCTCAAGGACGGCGGCACCACGCGCTCGGTCTCCGTGAAGCTCGGCGTGCAGCCCGCCCGCATGCCCTAGCGGAGCGCCCACGGAGGGATACGCTCGACGCGTGACCCGGATCAAGTTCTGCGGCATCACCCGGCTCGAGGACGCGGAGCTCGCGGCCGAGCTCGACGCGTGGGCGGTCGGGATGATCATGTGGCCGGGCAGCCCGCGGGTCTGCGACCCCGGCGTCGCCGTCGGGATCGGCCGCTCGCTGCGGCGCCAGATCGAGCTCGCCGGCGTGTTCGTCAACGCCCAGCTCGGGCACGTCACCGAGCTCGCCGACGCCGCCGGGCTGTCGCTGATCCAGCTCCACGGCGACGAGGGCCCCGCCTACTGCGCCGAGGTGGCGCGCCGCACGGGCGCGCGCGTGATCAAGGCCGTCCGCGTCAAGACCGCGGCCGAGCTGCGCGCGCTGCGCTCCTTCCACACCGACTTCCACCTGCTCGACACCGCCCGGGCCGGGCTCTACGGCGGCACGGGGGAGATCTGGGACTGGTCGCTGCTCAAGGACTTCGACACGGGCGCCCCGGTGCTCCTGTCCGGCGGCCTGACGCCCGAGAACGCCGGCGAGGCGATCGCCGCGGCCGCGCCGTTCGGGCTCGACGTCTCCAGCGGGGTCGAGGCGGAGCCGGGCATCAAGGACCCGGACCGCATGCGCGCGTTCGTCGACGCCGTGCACGAGGTCGACCCGCCCGCGCCGAAGGCCCGGCTCGCCTCCGAGGTGGCCGCCGACCCCGACCCCGAGCCCGTCGAGGAGCCCGAGGCGACGGCCGAGCCCACCGAGGTGCGCCCGTGAGCGCCGTCGAGCACCGCTTCGGCCCCTACGGCGGCCAGTACGTCCCCGAGACGCTGATGCCGGCCCTGGCCGAGCTCGAGACCGCCTGGACCGAGGCCCGCGCGGACGAGGGCTTCCGGGACGAGCTGGCCGAGCTGCTGCGCGACTACGCCGGTCGCCCGACGCCGCTCTACCGCGCCCGCCGGCTGTCGGCCGAGGCGGGCCGCCCGGTCTACCTCAAGCGCGAGGACCTCCTGCACACGGGCGCGCACAAGCTCAACAACGCGATCGGCCAGGCGCTGCTGGCCCGCCGCATGGGCAAGCGGCGGATCATCGCCGAGACCGGCGCCGGCCAGCACGGCGTGGCGACGGCCACGGCCTGTGCGCCCTGCTCGGGCTCGACTGCGTGGTCTACATGGGCGTCGAGGACATGCGCCGCCAGAAGCCGAACGTCGAGCGGATGGGCCTGCTCGGCGCCGTCGTCGCGCCGGTCGAGGCCGGGTCGATGACCCTCAAGGAGGCCGTCTCGGCGGCGATCCGCGACTGGGTCGGCAACGTCGACACCACGCACTACATCATCGGGTCCTGCGTCGGCCCGGCGCCGTTCCCGTCGCTCGTCCGCGACCTGCAGCGGGTGATCGGCGACGAGGCGCGGGCGCAGATCCTCGAGCGCGAGGGGCGCCTGCCCGACCGGGTGATCGCCTGCGTCGGCGGCGGCTCCAACGCGATCGGGACCTTCTACCCCTTCGTCGAGGACCGCGACGTGGCGCTGATCGGCGTCGAGGCGGCGGGGGAGGGGATCGCCACCGGGCGCCACGGCGCCCCGCTCACCGTCGGCGGCCGCGGCGGCGTCCTGCACGGCTCGTTCTCGGCGATCATGCAGGACGACGAGGGCCAGATCGCCGAGGCGCACTCGATCTCCGCCGGCCTGGACTACCCGGGGGCCGGGCCCGAGCACGCCTGGCTGCGCGACTCCGGGCGGGCGAAGCTACGTCGCCGTCTCCGACGACGACGCGCTGGCCGCCTTCGCGCGCACCGCGGCGCTCGAGGGGATCATCCCGGCGCTCGAGTCCTCCCACGCGATCGCCTGGGCGCTGGACAACCCCGAGGGGGACATGGACCTGATCTGCCTCTCGGGCCGCGGCGACAAGGATCTCGCCGAGGCCCTGCGCCACCTGGGCGTCGACGACGCCGTGGACGACGCCGACCGGTGAACGCCGGCGCCGAGCGCATCGAGGCGGCGTTCGCCGCCGCGCCCGGGCGCGCGGCCCTGATGCCCTACCTGATGGGCGGCTTCCCCGACGTGCGCGCCTCGATCCGGGTGGGGGAGGCCTACGCGGACAACGGCGCCGACCTCGTCGAGCTCGGCGTCCCGTACTCCGACCCGCTCGCCGACGGCCCGGTGATCCACGCCGCGGGCACCCGCGCCCTGGCCAACGGGGCGACGGTCGACGCCGTGATCGACGTCGGCCGCGCGCTCGCCCCCCGGTTGCCGGTCGTGCTCATGTGCTACGCCAACCTCGTCTACGCCCGCGGCGCCGAGGCCTTCGCCGCCGCCCTGGCCGAGGCCGGGATCGCCGGGCTGATCGTCCCCGACCTGCCGCTCGAGGAGGCCCCGGAGATCCTCGCCGCGTGCGACGGCGCGGGCATCGCGCTCGTGCCGCTCGTGGCGCCGACCACGCCCGAGGAGCGCCTGGCCAGGATCGGGGCGCGGGCGCGCGGCTTCGTCTACACCGTGTCGGTGGCGGGCACGACGGGCGAGCGCGACGCGGTCAGCGGGAGCCTGGCCGAGGTGATCGCCCGCACCGCCGCCCACACCGACGTCCCGGTCGCCGTCGGGTTCGGCATCGGGACCCCCGAGCAGGCCGCCGCGGCGGCCGACGCGGGGGCGCGGCGGCGTGATCGTCGGCATCACGGCTCGTGCGCGCGGCCGGCGACGGCGACGACCCGGCCGCCCAGGTGGCGCCGGTCGTCGCCGCGATGGCCGCCGCCCTGCGACCGTCCGGGTAGGATGGGCGCCCTCATGGGCCTCGCTCTCTCCGCCACCTTCGGCCTCATCCTCTGGATCGTCCTGTGGGCGCTCGGGATCAAGTCGATCGACGCCTTCATCGTCACGGCGCTGATCCTCCTGCTGACGGTGGTCGGCCGGATGGTCACGCCGCTCATTCCCGGCCTGCGCAAGGACTAGCCCACGGGGGCGCGCCAACGCGCCGGATCCGGGTGTTTTCTCGATGCCCGTTGGGGTACGCCCCGTGGATGATCGACGATCGCATGGATGCGACCGGCGGGCAGGACGACGCCGTGTACTCCGACCACCATCACCGGCGGCGGCTGCCGCACGCCGTCCCGGCGCTCGGCCTCGCCGCGCTGACGACCCTCGCGGCCCCGGCCGTCGCCCACGCCGACTCGGCGCTCTCCTTCGTCCACGCCGTCCCCGGCGCGGGCAAGGCCACGCTCCAGGCCGGCTCGATCCGCGTCGGCGAGGAGGGCTTCGCCGGCGCCTCGGCCTACCGCCACGTCGGCTCGGGCACGACCACGCTCACGCTGAAGTCCGCCGACGGCAAGACCCTGGCCACGAAGAAGGTCAAGCTCGCCGACGGCACGCGCTACGCGGTCGTCGCGCTGCTCGAACGGGATGAAGCCCGTCCTCGAGGCCTACCCCGACGCCAAGCCCAAGGCCGGCGTGGCCAAGCTCCGCGTCGTCCATGCCGTCCCCGAGCTCGGCTCGCCGGAGATCTGGGTCGACGGCAAGAAGGTCATGGACAAGCTCGACTACCGGGCGGCCACCCCGTATCTGACGGTCAAGCCCGGGACGCACACCTACTCGGCCCACAAGCCGGGCGACGGCGCGCTGCTGTCGGGCAAGCTCGACCTGAAGGCCGGCACCGTGTCGACGGGCTTCGTCGTCGGCTCGCGCGGCGAGAAGGTCCGCGTCGTCCCGGCGCTCGACGACCAGACGACCGCCGCCCCGGCCAAGAAGAAGAAGGCCAAGGCCAAGGTCAAGAAGACCACGCCCGCCGCGCCCTCCGGCGGCACGAGCTACACGGTCCGCGCCGGCGACTCGCTCTGGGCGATCGCGCGCCGCGACCTCGGCGGTGGCGCGAGCAACGCCGCCACCTCCCGCCGCGTGGTGCAGATCTGGAAC
Source organism: uncultured Solirubrobacterales bacterium (assembly GCA_963737395.1). Taxonomy (GTDB): domain Bacteria; phylum Actinomycetota; class Thermoleophilia; order Solirubrobacterales; family Solirubrobacteraceae; genus JBBQAA01. Next base: position 159,634 of record CAVTSQ010000015.1, read on the forward strand.
GCGAACGCGAAGAAGATCGGGACCGGCAACCCGAACCTGATCCGGCCCGGTACGCGTCTCCACCTCTGATCGGGTGCCGACCGAGACGGCGACAGTGAGCGCTGACCAGCTCACCCGGGCGATCGCGCGGCTCGGCCTGAACGAGCGCGTGGCCCTGCGGCTCGCCGCGGGTCGCAACCTGCTCGACAACGAGCTCGCCGCCGCGCTCGGGGTCTCGGCGACCGTCGCCCGCGACCTGCTGCGCGCCGCGATCGACCGGGTCGCCGCCGACGTCGGGATGTCGCCGAACGAGACCTGGGTCGAGCTGCGGGCGCTGACGGTGGAGGACTGGCAGTCGACGGCGCGGCTGGCCCGCGCGGAGGACGCGCCGGTGCCGGTGGCCGAGCCGGTCGAGCCCGTCTCCGAGCCCGTGCCGGGCCCCGAACCGCAGCCCGAGGTCGAGGTCGTCGAGGACGTCGAGCGCGTCTGGGGCCCCGAGGACGTGAGCCCGCCGGTCGATCCCGAGCCCGCCGAGGAGGCCGAGGTCGTCGAGGAGCCCGCGCCCGCCGCGCCGGGCCGACGGCCGCGGCCGCCGGTCTCCGCTGACGATCATCGTCGGCGCGCTCATCCTCGCCGTCTTCGTCGCGGTCGTGGCCTTCCTGGCCGGCGGCAGCGACGGCAGCTCGAAGCCCGTGCACACGGCCCCCGCCCGACCTTCGGGGCCCACCGCGACGCTCGCCGGCCGGACCCTCCGCGTCGACCTGGCCGGCGCGCTGCCGGCCGGTGGGACCTACGAGGCCTGGCTGTTCGACTCGGTCGTCGACGCCCGCCCGCTCGGCGTCCTGCATCGCGGCACGACGACGCTCACGCTTCCGCCGGGGGTGGACACCGCCCGCTTTCGCTATCTCGACGTCTCCAGCCAGCCGCCGGGGTCGACCAAGGTCCACAGCGGGCTCAGCGTGCTGCGCGTCGCCACCGTCGCGCTCGGCTCCGGACGCGCCGTGCGCCTGCGGATGCTCTCCCGCCCGGAGTAGCCTCGTGCGCCGATGGGGCGCGCGGCGATCATCGGCAGGGTCTGTCGCGGGGGCGCGACCCTGGCGCTGGCCGCGCTCGCCCTTGCCGGCTGCGGCGACGACGGGAACGCCAAGGTCGAGGGCGGGACCCTGCTCGTCTACATGAGCGTCCCGCGCTCGGGCCCCAACGCGGCCGCCGGCCGCGACGAGGCCGACGGCGCCCGCCTGGCGCTGAGCCAGGCCGGGGGTCACGTCGGCAAGCGACGAGGTGCGCCTGAAGGTGCTCGACAGCGCCGAGCCGGCCAAGGGCGGCACCACGCCGCACCAGGTCGCCGTCAACGCCCGCGCCGCGCGGCGCGACAAGCGCACCGTCGCCTACCTCGGCGAGACCGACCCCGCGGCGTCGGCGGTCTCGGTCGTGATCCTCAACTCCGCCGGCGTCCTGCAGGTCTCGCCCTCGGACACGTTCGCGGGCCTGACCCACGCGGCGGGTGCCGCGGGCGAGCCCGACCGCTACTACCCGCGCATGCAGCGGACGTTCGCGCGGATCCTGCCCAACGACCAGCTCCAGGCCCGGGCCACGGCCCGGTGGATGCGCGAGCTGGGCTTCAAGCGGCTGCTGCTGCTCGACGACGACCGCCTCTACGGGCGCTCGCTGGCCGAGCGCGTCGGCGAGCAGGCGACCAAGCTCGGGATCAAGGTCGTCGACGAGGCGGCCGTCGACACACGACCCGGCAAGCTGGGTCAAGCAGCTGCTCGGGCTGGCCCCGCTGCGGCCCGACGTCGTCTTCCTCGGCGCCGACGCCGGCCCCGAGGCGAGCGCCGCCTGGGCCGCCCTGTCGGCGGCGCTGCCCGACGCCGCCCGCTTCGGCTCGGGCACGCTCGACGTGCCCTCCTTCACCTCCGGCGCCGCCTCGGGCCGGATCGTCGCCCCGGGCCTGATCCGCATCGATCCCGCCTTCGCGCGGGCCTTCCGCGCCCGTTACGGCCGCCGCGGCGAGCCTCGACGCGGCCAGCGCCCAGGCGGCCATGCGCGGCGCCCTGGACGCGATCGCCGCCGTTCCCGGCTCGGCGCCGACCCGCGCCGAGGTCGCGCGGGCCCTCCACGGGCTGCGCGTACCCATTCGGCGGTCGGGCCCTACGCGATCCTGGCGTCGGGAGACTCGACGCTGCGGGGCACCGCGGGCGTCGAGATCGCCGACGGCAAGGCCCGCACGGTCCGCGGCTTTCGCCTGCCCTGACTAAAGATCGCTGGCATCACGACCCCCGCAGGGTCTACGATGCGCCCCTCACATTCGCACCCCGTCAACGAACAAGGTCTGGAGGAGATCTGTGAGGGGACGTTCGATTTTCGCCGTTGTATCGGCGGGCGCTTTGGCGCTCGGCGTGGCACGGCGTGCGGTGGAAGCAGCAGCAGTTCAGGGAGTAGCAGTTCGGGCATCTCGGGTTCGACGCTGACGATCTACTCGAGCCTTCCGCTCCAGGGCACGTCGCATGACCAGAGCCAGGCGGTCATCAACGGCGAGAAGCTGGCGCTGAAGAGCGCCGGCGGCAAGGTCGGCAAGTACACGATCAAGTACGTCTCGCTCGACGACTCGACGGCGCAGAACCCCGGTTCGGCCGACGACGGGCAGACGCAGCAGAACGCCCGCAAGGCGGTCAGCGACAAGTCGACCATCTACTACCTGGGCGAGTTCAACTCCGGTGGCACGAAGGTCTCGCTGCCGATTCTCAACCAGGCCGGGATCCCGCAGATCTCGCCGTCCAACACGTACGTCGGACTGACGACGAACGAGGCGGGCTCCGAGCCGGGCGAGCCGCAGAAGTACTACCCGGGCCTGGCCAAGTACGGCGGACCTACGCCCGCACGGTCCCGCGGGACACGATCCAGGGCGCGGCGCAGGCGACGATCATGAAGGAGGACGGCTGCAAGACCGTCGACGTCTGGAACGACAAGACGACCTACGGCGCCGGCATCGCCAAGAACGTCGTCGCCTCGCTGAAGACGCAGGGCATCAAGGTCGGCAACCAGCAGGGCACCGACCGCAACTCGCCGAACTACCGCTCCCAGGCGGGCAACGTCAAGGGCGACTGCTTCTTCTGGGGCGGCGTCACCGGTGAGAACGGCGTGCAGGTGTTCAAGGACGTCGCGTCCGCGAACCCGACGGCGAAGCTGTTCGGCCCGGACGGCGTGGCCGAGGAGGCCTTCACCAACCCGAAGAAGGGCGGCATTCCCGCCGACGTCGGCAAGCGCGTGACGTTCACCGTCGCGACGCTCGGCGTCAAGGACCTGCCCGTCGCGCGGGCCCGGTCCTCGACAACTACAAGAAGACGTACAACGTCCAGACCGTCGACCCGTACGGGATCTACGGCTACGAGACGATGGCGCTGGCGCTCGACACGCTCAAGCGTGCCGGGGCCAAGGCCAACAACCGCGCGGCGGTTGTCAAGGCGCTGTTCGCGACCAAGAACCGCAAGTCGGCGATCGGGACGTACTCGATCGACAAGAACGGCGACACGTCGCTGACCGACTACGGCGTCTACAAGATCAAGGCACGGCCTGCCGGAGTACCAGAAGAAGGTCGTCGCCAGAGAAGTAGCGACGCACCGCAGGGAGGGGGGCCGTCCGACGCGGCGGCCCCCCACCTGCAACACTGCCGCCTCCGCACCGCATGGAAGCCGCCACCGCCAACCGGCCTGCCCTTCAACGTCGCCGCAGCGACGTGATCCGCGACGCAGCGTCCGAGTACGGCCTCTACGTCATCTTCCTCGTCTTCGGGATCGTCTTCCTGATCCACGACAAGGGCGCCGACGGGAACATCAACCGCTTCATCGGGAACGTCATCGACGGCATCTCGAACGGCGCGATCATCGCCCTGATCGCGCTCGGCTACACGCTGGTCTACGGGATCATCGAGCTGATCAACTTCGCCCACGGCGACGTCTTCATGCTCGGCACGCTGATCGTCGGTCACCCTCTGGGGCACCTTCGGGCTGACCACGGACACCGGCACCGTCGGCCTGATCCTCGGCCTGCTGGCCACGCTCGTGATCGCCATGCTCGTCTGCGCGCTGATCAACGTGATGATCGAGCGGGTCGGCTATCGACCATTGCGCAACGCCCCGAAACTGGCGCCGTTGATCACGGCGGTCGGCTTCTCCTTCATCCTCCAGAACGTCGGGATCCTCTGGATCGGCTCCTCGCCGCAGAACGTCCCCGACCTGATCAACTCCAACCACGTCGTCTTCTCGATCCACTCCGTGCCGGTCGAGAACCGCGACGTGCTCGCCGTCCTGGCGACGATCCCCCTGGTCATCCTGCTCACGACCTTCGTGGCCAACTCGCGGCTGGGCAAGGCGATGCGCGCCACCGCCCAGGATCCCGACGCCGCCCGCCTGATGGGCATCAACGTCGACACGACGATCTCGCTGACGTTCCTGCTCGGCGGCCTGATGGCCGGCGCCGCCGGCCTGATCTCGGCGCTCTACCAGACGCGCGAGTGGTACTTCGACGGCTTCCAGGCCGGGCTGTACGCCTTCACCGCCGCCGTCATGGGCGGGATCGGCAACCTGCGCGGCGCGGTCCTCGGCGGCCTGATCATCGGGCTGATCTCGCAGTTCGCCGACTCGCGGATCCCCGAGGGGAACATCTGGCAGACCGCGGTCGTCTTCGCCTTCCTGATCCTCGTGATGGTCTTCCGGCCCCAGGGCCTGCTCGGCGAGCAGACGCGAGAGGCCGGCTGACATGCCCGCGATCGTGAGGAAGTACCCGAACCTGATCCTCACGGTCGTGCTGCTCGTCGCGCTGTACTTCATCTCGCTCGGCATCGGCCCGCTGAGCTCGATCACCAACAACGGGATCTACGCCGCCGGCTACGTGATGATGGCCTTGGGCCTCAACATCGTCGTCGGCTTCGCCGGCCTGCTCGACCTCGGCTACGTGGCCTTCTACGCGATCGGCGCCTACACGGTGGGCTGGTTCGCGTCGGACTTCTTCACGCCCCTGGCCACGCACGGCCTGCACTTCGGGGCCAGCACGTTCGCCTCGACGATCCCCGGCGTCCACCTGAGCTTCATCCTGCTCGTGATCATCGCGATGATCCTCACGGGCCTGGCCGGGGTGATCATCGGCCTGCCGACGCTGCGCCTGCGCGGCGACTACATCGCGATCGTCACCCTGGCCTTCGGCGAGATCGTCTACCGCTTCGCGGCCAACGGCGACTCGATCAACTTCACGAAGCCCCTGCACCAGATCACCTTCGGGCTGATCGGCGAGACCTCGGGCGTGAAGCTCACCAACGGCCGGCAGGCGATCTCCCCGACCGACCAGCTCACGCTCCCGGGGATGTCCCAGTTCGACTCGGCGACGAACCTGCGCCCGTACTTCTGGGTCGGGCTGGTCATGGTGGCGCTGGCGCTGTTCGTCAACTTCCGCCTGCGCGACTCGCGCCTGGGCCGCGCCTGGGTGGCGATCCGCGAGGACGAGGTCGCGGCCGCCTCGATGGGCGTCCCGCTCGTCAAGACCAAGCTGATGGCCTACGCGACGGGCGGCGCGATGGGCGGCGCGGCCGGCGCGTTCCTCGGCACCTACGCCAACTCGGTGCAGGCCAACGTCTTCCAGTTCGGCTTCTCGATCTTCATCCTGGCCATGGTGATCCTCGGCGGCCTGGGCTCGATCTGGGGGGTGGTGATCGGCGCGGTGATCGCTGTCGTTCCTGAACACCTACTTCATCCCCGAGGTCATCAACACCTTCCCGTCCAAGGTCGGGCTGAACTTCGACCTGACGACGGTCAACTTCGGGATCTTCGGCTTCGTGATCGTGCTCGTCATGGTCCTGCGGCCGGAGGGGATCCTGCCCGAGCGAAGACGAAAGCTCGAGCTCACCGAAGGCATCGGAGTGGACGACGCGACCTTCGAGGTCAACGCGCCATGAGCGACGGACGACCGCGAGCGCGAGGAGCAGACGCCGGCCGAGCCGGCCAGCAGGGCCGAGCCGACCGGCCACCCGGCCGGAGGCGTCCGCGCAGCCGGCCGAGCCGGCCGCGGGCGACGGCCCGGACCTGCTGCTCGACGCCCGGAACATCTCGAAGATCTTCGGCGGCCTGGTCGCGGTCGACGACGTCTCCTTCGGCGTGCCGCGCAAGGGCATCGTCTCGATCATCGGGCCCAACGGCGCCGGCAAGACGACGTTCTTCAACATGCTCACCGGGCTTTACAAGCCGAGCACGGGCAAGATCGGCTTCGACGGCAGGGACATCACCGGGATCCGCCCGGACCGGATCACGAGCTGCCGGCATGGCGCGCACGTTCCAGAACATCCGCCTGTTCGGCGACGATGAGCGCGACCGAGAACGTGATGCTCGGCCAGCACGCGCGCATGAAGGCCGGTCTGGTCGGCTCGATCCTCCGCGCCGCCCGCGCGTGCGCCGCGAGGAAGCCGAGGTCCGCGAGAAGGCGCGCAAGATGCTCGAGCTACGTCGGGCTGCGCGAGAGCACCTTCGACGACCTCGGCGATCTCGCTGTCCTACGGCGACCAGCGCCGGGTGGAGATCGCCCGCGCGCTGTCCTCCGAGCCCAAGCTCCTGCTCCTCGACGAGCCGACGGCGGGCATGAACCCCAACGAGTCGGCGCGGCTGACCGACTTCATGCGCCAGCTGCGCGACGAGCTCGACCTCGACGATCCTGCTGATCGAGCACGACATGAAGGTCGTCATGGACGTCTCGGAGAACATCACGGTGCTCGACCACGGCAACGAAGATCGCCGAGGGCGGCCCGCAGGAGGTGCGCGCCAACGAGCGCGTCATCGAGGCCTACCTCGGCACGAAGGCGGCGACGGGCTGATGGCGCTGCTCGAAGTCGACGACATCCACACCTTCTACGGCCAGATCGAGGCGCTCAAGGGCGTGTCGCTGACCGTCGAGGAGGGCGAGATCGTCACGCTGATCGGCTCCAACGGCGCCGGCAAGTCGACGACGCTGCGCTCGATCGCGTCGCTCAACGCGCCCCGCGAGGGCAAGGTCACCTTCGAGGGCAAGGACATCACCGGCCTGCCGCCCCAGGAGATCGTCTCGCTGGGGATCTCCCTGTCGCCCGGAGGGCCGGCACTGCTTCCCGCGGATGACCGTGCGCGAGAACCTCGACATGGGCGCCTACCTGCGCCGCGACAAGGGACTCTCCGAGGACATGGACCGGATCTTCGAGCTCTTCCCGCGCCTCAAGGAGCGCGAGAAGCAGAAGGCGGGCACGATGTCCGGCGGCGAGCAGCAGATGCTCGCGATCGGCCGTGCGCTGATGGCCCGCCCGCGCCTGCTGCTGCTCGACGAGCCCTCCATGGGCATCGCGCCGATCCTCGTCGAGCGCATCTACGAGACGATCGAGGAGATCAACCGCACGGGCACGACGATCCTGCTCGTCGAGCAGAGCGCGAACTTCGCGCTCGGCGTCTCCACGCGCGGCTACGTCCTCGCCACGGGCGCGGTCGCGCTCAACGACTCGGCTCGAGAACCTGCTCAAGGACCCCGAGGTCCAGAAGGCCTACCTCGGCGCATGACCGCGACCATCGTCCTGCTCGCCGCGAACCTGGGGGTCAAGTCCCTCTATCTGCTGATCGGCTGGCTCGGGACGACGATCATCTGCCAGGAGCTCACCGAGCGCAAGGGCTACGGCGCGCGCTGGGGACTGGCCAGCGGGATGCTGCTGACGATCGTCGGCGTGATCATCTGGCTCGTCATGCCCGCGAAGGAGGGCTCGGCGTGGAAGGTCGACGGGCCCTTCGGGCGCCGCTCGCGCCCCTCCTGATCGGCTTAGCTCAGGGCCCGACGTAGTCGACGTGCCACCACTCCGAGGGCGCGTCGGTCTTCGTCCAGCCGTACGGGGCGCCGAGCTGGTCGACGGCCGAGCGGCCTGAGGGCGTCGCGACGTCGAGCGCGCGGCCGTACTCGTGCTCCGAGCTGCCCGGGGGTGCGGCGAGCGGGCCCTGGCCGGCGAGGTAGAGCCGGTAGAGCTCGGCCTGCTGGGCGTAGGTGCGGTACCCGGACAGCGGGCCGGCGGGGTAGACGTCGACGCCCATCTTGGCGATCGACTGCTGGCGCAGCGCGGCGAGGTTCTGGGCCGCGCTCGGCGGCAGGTAGGCGGTGCCCGACGGGCCGGAGACGGGGACCAGCCCGGAGGTCGGGGCGCTCGTGGTGGTCGTCGCAGGCGACCGGGGTCGTCGTGGCGGTGCTCGAGCCGTAGCTCGTCCCCGGGCGCGGCCGCGGGGACGTAGAGCGACTGGCCGGGCAGGATCGTGCTCGAGATCGTGACGCCGTTGGCGGCGGCCAGCTGGTAGGGCGTCAGGCCGTTGGCGGTGGCGATCGACCAGAAGCTCTCTCCGGAGGAGACCGTGTGGGCGGACGCTCCCGGGGCGGCGGTGAGCGCGGCGAGGATGGTGGCGGCGAGGGCGAGCGCGGCCCGCCGCGGCGCGGTGTAGGGCATGCGGCCGGGTTTCTCCCCGCCGCGGACGCTCCTGGTCAGTGCACGGAGTCGCCCAGCGCCGCGTCGAGGTCGGCGTGCTCCCAGGTGAAGCCGAGCTCGGTGGCGCGCGCGCGGGAACGGCGCGCTGGCCCTCGGTGACGATCTCGGCCATGTCGCCGTAGAGCAGCCGCAGGGCGAAGCCGGGGATCGGCAGCGACGGCGGGGCGGTGCAGCGCACGGCCGAGCGCCTTGGAGAAGGCCGCGTTGGTGACGGGCTCGGGCGCGGTGCCGTTGACGGGCCCGCTCCAGGCCCCGCCGTCGATCGCGGCCAGGTACAGGCGCACGAGGTCGTCGACGTGGATCCACGGCAGGTACTGGTCGCCGCCGGCCACGGGGCCGCCGACGCCGAGCTTGAAGGGCAGCAGCATCTTCGCCAGCGCGCCGCCGGCGGGGTCGAGCACGACGCCGGTGCGGACGGTGACGACGCGCAGGCCGAGGGCCGAGGCGGCGTTCGCGCGCTCCTCCCAGGCGACGCAGACGTCGGCGAGGAAGTCGTCGCCGGCCGGCGTGGACTCGTCCAGCCTCTCGTCGCCGTGCTTGCCGTAGTAGCCGACGGCGGAGGAGGCGATCAGCGCGCGCGGGCGCGGGTCGGCCGCCTCGATGCCGGCCACGAGGTTCTTCGTCCCGACCTCGCGAGACTCGCGGATCGCGCGCTTGGACCCTTCGTTCCAGCGCTGGGCGACCGGCTCGCCGGCGAGGTGGACGACGGCGTCGCGGCCGTCGAGGACGACCGTCGGCGCGGGCGCGTTCTGCGGGTCCCAGGCCACGGCCTCGACGCCGTCGGGCAGCGCCTCGGCCGCCTTGTCGGGGTTGCGGGACAGGACGGCGACCTCGTCGCCGCGCTCCATCAGCGCGGTCACGAGCTTGACGCCGATCAGCCCGGTGGCGCCGGTGACGGTGATTCGCTTCATGTCGGGGATACGGCGCGTCGCCGTTCCCGGGTCACGGCATCCGCCGTAGGTGCGCTCGGCATCGGCGCTGGCGAAGCCGAGCTCGTGCTCGGCCGTGGCCTCGCCGGTCTCCCGCGCGCGCTGCTCGACGGCGTCGGCCACGGCCGGCGCGACGTCGCGGTTGAACACCGAGGGGATGATGTTGTCCTCGCGCAGCTCGCCCTCGGGCACGATGGCGGCGATCGCGCTGGCCGCGGCGAGCTTCATCTCCTCGCTGATCGAGCGCGCGCGGGCGTCGAGCGCGCCGCGGAAGATCCCCGGGAAGGCGAGCACGTTGTTGATCTGGTTGGGGTAGTCCGAGCGCCCGGTGGCGACGATGCGGGCGTACTTCGCGGCCTCCTCGGGCGCCACCTCGGGCGTCGGGTTGGCCATCGCGAAGACGAACGGGTCGGGGCGCATCTTCCCGAGCGCCTCGGCGGGCAGGATCCCGGGGCCGGAGAGGCCGATGAACAGGTCGGCGCCCTCGATCACGTCGGCCGGCGCGCCGTCGCGCGGGTCGGGGTTCGTGTGCTCGGCGTACCAGCGCTTGAGCGGGTTCATCGTTCCGTCGTGGTAGTCGGAGCGGTCCGTGTGGACCGCGCCGCGCGAGTCGCAGCCGACGATGTCGCGCACGCCCGCGCGCATGAGGATCTTCGTCACGGCGACGCCGGCCGCGCCGAGCCCGACGACGAGCGTGCGCAGCGAGGAGAGCTCCTTGCCCGTCAGCTTGCAGGCGTTGATCAGCGCGGCGAGCACGACGATCGCCGTGCCGTGCTGGTCGTCGTGGAAGACCGGGATGTCGAGGTCGAGCTTGAGCCGGTCCTCGATCTCGAAGCAGCGCGGGGCGGAGATGTCCTCGAGGTTGATCCCGCCGAAGCCGGGGGCCAGCGCCTTGACGATGGCGACGATCTCGTCCGCGTCCTGGGTGTCGAGGCAGATCGGGAAGGCGTCGACGGCGCCGAACTCCTTGAAGAGCATCGCCTTGCCCTCCATCACCGGCATCGCCGCGGCGGGGCCGATGTCGCCGAGGCCGAGCACGGCCGAGCCGTCGGAGACCACGGCGACCGTGTTGCGCTTGATCGTGTACTGGTAGGCCTTGTCGGGGTCGTCGGCGATCGCCCGGCAGACGCGGGCGACGCCGGGCGTGTAGGCCATCGAGAGGTCGTCGCGGGTGCGCAGCGGGATCCGGTTGTGCATCTCGATCTTGCCGCCGAGGTGGAGGAGCAGCGTGCGGTCGGTCTGGTCGATCACGCGGACGTCGTCGAGCGCGCCGATGGCGTCGATGATCGCCTGCCAGCCGCTCTCGTCGCCCGCGTCGACGGTGATGTCGCGGACGGTGTGCGTGTCGTCGACCTCGACGAGGTCGATCGCGCCGATCGTGCCGCCGGCGTCGCCGATCGCCGAGGCCACGCGGCCGAGCATTCCCGGACGGTGCGCGATCTCCACGCGGATGGTCAACGAGTACTGGGCGCTGGGGGTGGGAGCCACGAAGCGGGATCCTAGTCTTGGCCCGTGGCCGACGAGCTCTTCCTCATCGACGGCAACTCGCTCGCCTACCGGGCGTTCTTCGCGCTGCCCGAGTCGATCGCGACGTCGGCCGGCGAGCCGACCAACGCGATCTTCGGCTTCGCCTCGATGCTCGTGAAGATCCTCACCGAGCTCGGGCCGACCGCGACGATCGTCGTCTGGGACGCCGGCTCGTCGGGGCGCAAGGAGATCTACGCCGACTACAAGGCCCAGCGCACCTCGCGCCCGGACCTGCTGCGCGAGCAGTGGCCCCAGCTCGCGCCGCTGGTCGAGGCCTTCGGCTACAAGAACCTCTCGGTCGACGGCTACGAGGCCGACGACGTGATCGCGTCGCTGGCCGAGAAGGCGCGCGGCGAGGACGTCCCGGTGATGATCGTCACCGGCGACCGCGACGCCTTCCAGCTCGTCGACGCCGAGGGCAAGGTGCGCGTGATGGCGACGTCGCGCGGCATCACCGAGACCAAGGTCTACGACGCGGCAGCGGTCGAGGACCGCTACGGCATCGCGCCCGAGCTGATCCCCGACTTCTACGGCCTGAAGGGCGACACGTCGGACAACATCCCCGGCGTCCCGGGCATCGGCGACAAGACCGCCTCGCAGCTGCTCCAGCAGTACGGGACGCTCGAGGAGGTCCTGGCCCACGTCGACGACATCTCGGGCAAGAAGCGCCAGGAGAACCTGCGCAACCACGCCGAGGACGCGCGCGTCTCCAAGGTGCTGGCCACGGTCAAGCGCGACATCCCGGTCGACATCGACCTCGCCGCCTACAAGGACGTGCCGGCCGACCGCTCCAAGCTGCGCGAGACGTTCCGCCGCTACGAGCTGCGCCAGCCGCTGGCCCGCCTGGAGGAGGTCTTCGGCGAGGACGGCGCCGCACCCGAGGAATCGGTCACGACGCTGCTCGAGCCGACGCTGAAGGAGGGGACGGTCGACGGGCTGGCCGGCCTGAAGGGCGATCTCGTGGCGCTGGCCTTCACGGCGCCCGAGATCGAGGAGGGCGCGCTGTTCTCCGCCGACGACGAGGGCTTCCGCTTCGGCGCCGCCGGCGACGACGAGGTCCTCGCCGGACCGCTCGAGCGTCCCGAGGCGCTGGCCGCCGCGCTCGGCGACCGGCCGGCCGCCGCCCACGACGCCAAGGCGCTCGGCGACGTGCCGTCGGTGCTCGCCCACGACACCGAGGTCGCCGCCTACCTGCTCGATCCCGCCCGCCGCGGCTACCCGCTGCGCGAGCTCTCCGAGGAGCGCGGCCTGGGCACGAAGCTCGACGACGTCGCCGCCTCCGACGCCACGCTCATCCACGCCCTGGCCAAGATCCAGCGCGAGCTGCTCGAGGAGCGCGGGCTGGTCGAGCTCTTCGAGAGCGTCGAGCTGCCGCTCGTCAAGGTCCTGCGCGTGATGGAGCAGGTCGGGCTCAAGCTCGACACGACGCGGCTGGCCGAGGTCCGCGAGCGCGTGATGGAGGAGGCCAACCGGCTCGAGCGCGAGATCTGGGAGGACGCCGGCGAGGAGTTCGTGATCGGCTCGCCCAAGCAGCTCGAGGAGATCCTCTTCGGCAAGCTCGCGCTGTCGCGCAAGCGCCGCGGCAAGACGGGCTTCTCGACCGACGCCCGCGTGCTGCAGGCGATCCGCGACGAGCACCCGATCATCCCCCGCATCGAGCGCTTCCGCGAGCTGACGAAGCTCGCCCAGACCTACCTCGACGCGCTGCCCCAGCTGCTCGGCGAGGACGGCCGCCTGCGCACGACGTTCATCCAGACCGCCGCGGCCACCGGCCGGCTGTCCTCGATCAACCCGAACCTGCAGAACATCCCGATCCGCACCGAGCTCGGGCGAGAGGTGCGGGCCTGCTTCGTGGCCGAGGAGGGCAACGTCCTCGTCGCCGCCGACTACGAGCAGGTCGAGCTGCGGATCCTCGCCAACATCGCCGGCGAGGACGTGCTCAAGGACATCTTCAAGCGCGGCGAGGACGTGCACACGGCGACCGCCGCGACGGTCTTCAACGTCGCGCCCGACGCCGTCGACGTCGGGATGCGCTCGAAGGCCAAGATGGTCAACTACGGCATCGTCTACGGCCTGTCGGCCTACGGGATGGCCGACCGGCTGGGGATCGAGCAGAACGAGGCCCAGGAGTTCATCGACCGCTACCTCGCCGGCTTCCCGGCCGTCGGGCGCTTCATCACCGAGACGATCGAGCAGGGCACCGAGCAGGGCTACGTCTCGACGCTGTTCGGCCGCCGGCGGATGGTGCCCGAGCTGCGCTCGCGGCGCTGGGAGATGCGCAAGCAGGGCGAGCGCTTCGCGGTGAACATGGTCATCCAGGGGACCGCGGCCGACATCATGAAGATCGCGATGGTCCGCGCGGCCAAGGCCGTCGACGCCGAGGGCCTGCAGGCGCGCATGGTGCTGCAGATCCACGACGAGCTGCTCTTCGAGGCGCCGGTCGACGAGGTCGAGACCGTGCAGGCGCTCGCGCGCCGGGAGATGATCGCCGCCCACGACATGGACCCGCCGCTGGCCGTCGACGTCGGCGCCGGGCCGAACTGGCTGGCCGCGAAGTAGCTCGCGTTACGCCGCGAGCGCCGCGGACCGCGCGGCGACGCCGGCGGGGACCGGGCCCACGAAGCGCGGGTGGGCGATGTTCAGGTAGCGCTCGAAGGCCCAGCCGGTGAAGCGCGGGGTGCGCGCCATCGTCCCGAGCATGCGGGCGAGCACGCGCGGTGGGATGCGCGGCAGCGCGTCCTGCCACTTGAGCATCGCCTCGAACTTCCAGCGGTGGGCGGCGGAGAAGTCGCCGTAGCGCTGCAGGGCCTGTTCGCGGGTCTGGCGCCCGTCGACGACCGCGCGCAGCTCGCGCCCGGCGGCGATGCCGAAGTACAGCGCCGTCCGGATCCCCTCGGCGGTCAGCGGGATGCAGTGGCCGGCCGAGTCGCCGACGAAGAAGATCCCGTCCTCGGCGGCGGGGCGGATGCGGTGCGGGATCCAGTTGCCCTGGTAGCGCACGCGGTCGCGCTCGAGGTCGTCGGCGAGCTGGTTGGTCGGGTCCTTGACGTGGTAGCGGGGGTCGAAGGAGCCGACGCCGACGCGCACCTCGTCACCGGCGGGGAACGACCACCCGTAGCCGGCCGGGACGTACTTGCGGTCGACCCAGATCTCGAGATCCTCGCTCGAGCCGGAGGGATGGATCTCCAGGCCGCGGGACAAGAAGGCCTCGGGCGGCTGCACGTTGTCGCCGGGGGCGAGGATCCGCCGCCAGCCCAGGCCGTCGACGATCAGCGGGGCGCGCAGGTCGCCGCGGTCGGTGTGCACGGTGTCGCCGGTGCGGCCCTCGACCTTCGCGTGCTCGAAGTCGGCGTCGCCCATGTCGCGCAGGCGGTCGCAGACGGTGCGGTAGTCGAAGGTCGAGAACGTGAAGGGCAGCGGCATGCGCCACGTCCCGAGGGCCGTGTGGATCACGAGCTCGTCGAAGCGCTGCTGCTCGGGCAGGTCGAGCGCCTGCAGCCAGCCGGTCGGGATGCCGCAGGCCGACGTCTGCTTCTCGCCGACGTCGTAGCGGTCGACCATCAGGACACGCGCTCGCTCGCCCTCGCGCGTGCGCGCGCCCGCAAGCTCGCGGGCGATCGCCAGGCCGGCGAAGCTCGCGCCGCAGATCAGGACGTCGGCGTCGGCGTCGAGCGGCGTGCGCTCGACGCCCCGCTTGGTGGAACGCCGGGGCATGGCGGATGAGAATACGAGCGGGCCGGCGGGTTCGGCTCAGGCGCCGAGGAAGGCGGCGATCGCGTGCGACGTGGCGGGGTCGGTCATGACCCCGAAGTGGTTGCGCTCGCTCTCGACCACGCCGAGGCCGGGCACGGCGTCGCGCAGCCGGTCGCGCTCGGCCTCGGGCACGACGGCGCCGCCGCCGAGCGGCTCGTTGGCGCGCACGAGGAGCACGGGCATCCGGAGCTCGCCCCACAGCTTCGGCGGGTCGATCTCCTCCAGGCCGCGGTCGAGGTCCTCGGTGCACGCGGCGCGGTCGGTGGTGGGGGAGAAGCCCCCGTCGACGGGCCCGAGCTCGTAGGCGTAGAAGGCCGCCCAGTGGTCGTCCCAGGGCGTGGCCGCGCCGGCGGCGCGGATCGCGTCCACGTAGCGCTCGACGGTGGGGACGACCGCGTCGAGACGGGCCAGGCCGGCGCGCACGGCGTCGATCGCCGCGGGGTCGGCGACGCCGGCGTGGTCGATCAGCACGAGGCGGCGCAGGCGGTGGCGGACCAGGTGGGCGACCTCCATGCCGACGATCGCGCCCATCGACCAGCCGACGACGTCGAAGTGCTCCGCGCCGGCGTCGTCGGCCAGCGCGATCACGTCGCGCGCGTGGGCGACCAGGCCGTAGGTGTCGGGCGGCGTGATGTCGCTGCGCCCGCGGCCGCGCAGGTCGGGCGCGAGCACGCGGAAGCCGAGGCCGGCCAGCGCGGGCGCGATCGGCTCGAAGCCCTGGCCGTGAGCCGAGAGGCCGTGGACGCAGAGCACGACCCGGCCGTCGCGCGGTCCCCAGGCGTGGACGCGCAGGCGGCCCGACTCGAGGGTGACGTCGTACTCCTCCCGCATCGCCGCCGATGGTAGATGGAGGGGGAGTAACCTGGGTCACGATGTCCGCAACCACAACGTCCCCCGAATCCACCCTGGCCGACGCCAAGGTCGTCGAAGGCTCCGACGGCCTGCTCCTCGAAGTCGACGGCCAGATCGTGCCCAACTACGACGCGACCCTCGTCAACTTCGACGAGGGCGACGTCGTCTCCGGCCGTGTCGTCCGCATCGACAACGACGAGGTCCTCGTCGACATCGGCTACAAGTCCGAAGGGGTCATCCCCTCGGCCGAGCTCTCCATCCGCAAGAACGTCGACCCGCACGACGAGGTCGAGATGGGCGAGGAGGTGGATGCCCTCGTCCTCACCAAGGAGGACCAGGAGGGGCGTCTGATCCTCTCCAAGAAGAAGGCCCGCTTCGAGAAGGCGTGGCGCACGATCGAGGCCGCCAACGAGTCCGGCGAGCCCGTCACCGGCAACGTCATCGAGGTCGTCAAGGGCGGCCTCATCATCGACCTCGGGGTGCGCGGCTTCCTGCCCGCCTCGCTCGTCGACATCCGCCGCGTCGCCAACCTCGACGAGTTCCTCCACACCGCGATCGAGACCAAGGTCATCGAGCTCAACCGCTCGCGCAACAACGTGGTCCTGTCGCGCCGCGCGGTCCTCGAGGAGGAGCGCAAGGAGAGTCCGCCAGCAGATCCTCGACCGCCTGCAGCCGGGCGACGTCGTCGAGGGCCAGATCTCCAACATCGTCGACTTCGGCGCCTTCGTCGACCTCGACGGCATCGACGGCCTGATCCACATCTCCGAGCTGTCGTGGTCGCACGTCAACCACCCCTCGGAGATCCTCAACATCGGCGACACCGTGCAGGTCAAGGTGCTCGACATCGATCGCGAGCGCCAGCGCATCTCGCTCGGTCTCAAGCAGACCCAGGAGGACCCCTGGCAGCGCGTCGTCTCCACCTACCAGGTGGGCGACGAGCTCGTCGGCAAGGTCACGAAGGTCGTCACCTTCGGCGCCTTCGTCGAGATCCTCGAGGGCGTCGAGGGCCTCGTGCACATCTCCGAGCTCGCGGCGCACCACGTCGAGAGCCCGCGGGAGCTCGTCGCGCCCGACGACGAGATCCGCGTGAAGATCCTCGAGATCGACTCGGACCGCCGCCGCCTCTCGCTGTCGATCAAGCGCGTGGAGGACCAGGTCCTGCCCGTCCCGGGCTCGTCCGCCGGTGGGCCGCTGCCCGCCGACTACGACGACGCGCCCGAGCTCGGACTGTCCGAGGACGTGTTCCCCGGCGACGACGCCGCCCAGGCCGAGCGCCGAGCGAGGAGGCCGACCGAGGAGGCCGACCCCGAGGTCGCTGGCCTCCGAGCCGGTGGAGGGCGAGACCGTGCTCGAGCCGGTGGAGGGCGAGGAGCCCGAGGCCGCCGAGGAGCCGGTCGCCGAGGAGCCGCGGCCGAGGCCCGTCGCCGAGGGCCGGAGGCCCGCCGCCGACGAGCCCGAGGCCGGCGAGGCCGAGCCCGAGGCCGCCGCCGAAGAGCCGGCCGCCGACGAGCCGGAGGCCGAGGCCGACGCGCCCGAGGCCGAGGCCGAGGCCGGGCGCCGCGCCGAGTCCGACACCGAGACGCCCGCGCTCCTGAGCAACGCCGGCGTCCCGTTCGTCGGTCTCACCGGCGGCATGGGCGCCGGCAAGTCGACCGCGCTCGCGGCCCTCGAGTCCCTCGGGGCCGCGACGCTCTCGACCGACGGGGTCGTGCACGAGCTCTACGCGAGCGACGAGGTGCGCGACGCCGTCGTCGCGCGCTGGGGCGAGGAGGTGGCGCCCGACGGGACCGTCGACCGCCGCGCGGTCGCCGGCAAGGCGTTCGCCTCGACGACGAGCGCCACTGGCTCGAGGGCCTGCTGTGGCCGCGCGTCGGCGCGCGGGTCGCCGCCTGGCGCGAGGAGATGACCGCGCGCGACCCGGCGCCGCGGGCGCTCGTGGTCGAGACGCCGCTGCTCTTCGAGGCCGGCATGGACGGCCTCTACGACGCGACGATCGCGATCGTCGCGCCCGACGAGCGCCGCGAGGAGTGGACCGGCGAGCGCGGCCACGCGGCGGTCGCCGAGCGCCACGCGCGCCAGCTCCCGCAGGACGAGAAGGCGCAGCGAGCGACTTTCGCGGTCGTCAACGAGGGATCGGTCGACGATCTGTCTGACAAGCTGTCGGCAGTGCTTGGCAAGCTGGAGCGATGACGAGCCGGGCCGCATCGGTGTCTCGCGGCCGTCGGGAGTCCGCCCGGCGCAACTACCGCACGCGCCGGGCGATCCGCCGCCGGCGCCTCGGGGCGCTGCTGCTCGCCGTGCCGGTGCTCGTGCTCGTCGGCGTCCTCGTCTCCCCGCTGTTCACCCACGCGGTCCGGGAGATCACGCCTCCCGCTGCGCCACGAGGACATCATCCGCCAGCAGTCGCGCGAGAAGGGCCTCGACCCCGCGCTCGTGGCCGGCGTGATCTACACCGAGTCGCGATTCTCGGACCGCACGTCGGCCGCCGGCGCCCGAGGGAATGATGCAGCTGCTGCCCTCGACGGCCGCAGTTCATCGCCCAGAAGTCCGGCGGCACCGCCTTCGAGCTGCGCGACCTCTCCACGCCGCAGGTCAACATCGCCTACGGCACGTGGTATCTGCGCTACCTGATGCACAAGTACGGCGACAACGACGTGCTCGCCGTCGCCGCCTACAACGGCGGCGAGGCCAACGTCGACCGCTGGCTGGTCAAGGCGGCGCCGCCAGGGCAAGGCGCTGAAGGCCGCCGACATCCCGTTCCCCGAGACGCGGGCCTACGTGGACAAGGTCCTCAGCGCCCGCGATCGCTACCGCCAGCAGTACAAGAGCGAGCTCGGGCTGTAGCGCCGGCGGGTCGGTCCGAGCGCCGCGCGTGCGCGCTGGGTCGGGCTGGTCTGGGGAAGGAGGGCGACTGTGAGGGGTCGGTAGCTGCGATTGGGTGGAGCGTTGCTCTAGAGCAACGCTCGCCCTGGTCACGGACACCCCCCTTTTGCCTCAAAGCGGCGTTGACGGGGATCCGATGGGATGTCCAGCCATCGCGCGCGGCAGGTACTGCTCCTGGAGGATCGTCGCGACGAGTTCGCGGCGGCTGCGTACGCCGGTCTTGTCGAAGATCGACTTGAGGTGGTCCTGGACGGTGTGGGGCGAGATGTGGAGTGCCTCGCTGAGCTCGCGCGTCGATTGGCCGCGGCACACGAGCCTCGTGACGGTCTGCTCCTGCTTTGTCAGCCCATAGGCGAGCATCAGGATCGGGGCGATCTCCGCGGGCGAGGGCTCTTCGATGATCACGGCGATCGCGATGCCCTGGGCGGTCGAGAAGCCGGGAGGCGTGCAGGCACCGCCGAACGGCCCTGCGGTGTCCGCACTGGGAGGCGGGGAAGCTCATCGCTGCCGGCGTCGACCTGCCGCAGTCGGGCGGCGAGGGCTTGGATCTCGCCGGGCAGGCCGGAGCGTCGAGGGTCGGCGTGGCCGAGCTCGTGCAACCAGCGTTCGCCGGCCGCGGTCGTCGAGGCGAACGAACCGTCCTCGGTGAGCATCACGAGTCCCGGGGCGACGGCGGGATCGGACAGCTCGACCTGGGAGATCAGCAGGCCCGCCCGAATCGCCTCGGCCAGGTGCGGAGCCAGGCCGCGGACGTAGCGCTGCTCTTCGCGCGAGAACACGGCGCCCGCCTCCCGGTGCAGACAGATATAGCCCCAGCAGACGCCGCCCACGCGCAGCACCGCGCGCAGCTCGTCGGCGAGACCCAGCGGGGCGAAGACGTCGCGATGGCGGGCGCTGGCCTCCACCTCGCCGCCCGTCGCCTCGGCGAGGGTTCGCACACCGAAGGGATCGCGGGCCAGCGTGGTCCATTTGTTGACGTCGTCCTCGCCGAACTCGTTCTGGATGAAGTACGGGATGGTCTCGGCGGGGATGTTCTCCTGGTGTGCCTCGGTGAAGAGCAGCGTCGCCGGGTCGACCGTCGCCCAGAAGGCGGCGTCGAACGGCACGGCCCGGTTCAGCCGCGGCAGGACGCGGTCGCGCAGAGCGTTCGGCGACAGGCCCGCGCGGCAGATCTCGATGATCGCCCCGGTGAGGTTCTCGAGTGCCACGCCCGGCCGCATTTCGCTCGGGGCGACTCTAAGTGCCCGGCCTAGAGCGCGCCAAGCTGGCGCATCAGGCCGAGCTCGTCGCGGGCGACCCAGAGTTCGACGATCTTGCCGGCCGCGATTCGCTCGATCGTGATCCCGTTCATCGTGAAGGCGGCGCCGTCGCTGTTTGTGCCGCGAGCACGCCAGCGGGTGGTGACCTTGTCGCCCTCCGCGACCTGATCTTCGACCGTGCTGCGCGCGTTCGGAAAGGCCCGGCGATACCCGGCGAGGAACTCCTTGACCGCCTCCACGCCATGCAACTCACCGTCACTCGCCGTCCCGTGGAACACGACGTCTCCGTCGAAGACCTGGTCGGCGAGAGTCTCTTCGTCGCTGCCGAACAGCTCGGTGAACCGCCGCGAAAGCTCCTTGTTCTCCTCGTTCATCATCCCTCCATCGATCGTCTCGCCGAACCTACGGGCGAGCGATGCACAGCGACATCCCAACTCTTTGGGATCTCCGGCAGGCGACCGCGCGCCGGAACCCGCCTTCGCCTGGAAGCGACAGCCGGCCTCTGCCGCGAAGCGGGGTGAGTCGCTGGACCGCGTTCGGTGATTGACGACTCCTCTCGCCTCTCGGCCCTCGCGCCTTCCTGGCAAGCCGGACCGCGCGCCGTCCCGGCCGCTACGCGGCGGCCGGGACCAGCGTGAGCTCCGCGCGCGGCGCGACGGCGGGCAGCGCGCGCGACGGAGCGGGGGAGACCGGCTCGGCGGCGGCGGCGCGAGCGGTCTCGACGAGGGTGCGGAGGGCGGCGCGGTCGTCGTCGGCGCGCCAGACCAGCGCGACGGTCGACGCGGCGATCCCGGCGACGGGGCGGAAGACGACGCCGGCGCGCTCGGTCGCCATCGAGGCGGGCACGAGGCCGACGCCGACGCCGAGCCGCACGAGCTCGATCGTCTCGTCGAAGGAGACCGCGCGGGCGGCGGGCTCGCCCGCCTCGGCCGGCAGCCAGCCGGCGGCCCAGGCGTCGTCGGCCTCGGGGGCGATCCAGCGCTCGTCGGCGAGCTCGGCGGCGCGGATGACGTCCTCGCCGGCGAGGGGGTGGTCGGCGGGGAGGGCGACCAGGCGGCGCTCCTCGAACAGGGGGAGGGCGTCGAGGCCGCGCTCGCCCGCGGGGAGGCGGACGAGCGCGGCGTCGACGGCGCCCGAGACGACGGCATCGGTCGCGACATGGCCGCCGAAGCGGATGTCGAGGCGCGTGGTCGGGCGAGCGCCGGAGAACCCGCGCACGAGGCGGGGGGTCAGGTCCAGGGCGCCCGTGCCGGCCAGCGCGAGCCGGAGGGTTTCGTCATCGGAAGGGGAGAGGGCGGCGGCGACGGCGCGGTCGGCGCGATCGAGCGCCGGGCCGGCGGCGACTGCAGCAGCCGCTCGCCGGCGTCGGTCAGCGCGACGTGGCGGGTCGAGCGGTCGAAGAGCCGGATGCCGAGGCGGTCCTCGAGCTGGCGGATCTGCCCGCTGACGGCCTGCTGGGCGAGCTGCAGGCGCTCGGCGGCGCGGGTGAAGGAGAGCTCCTCGGCCGTGGCGACGAAGGTGCGCAGGTGGCGCAGCTCGACGCCCAGCGTGGTGGCGGACGCGGTGGTCACGAGGACTCCTCGGCGGTGGCGGTGGCAGGAGCGGCGACCTGGTCGAGCAGCGCGGCCGGGGCGGCGGCGGGCTCGAGCGAGAGCGTCGACGGCGGAGATCAGGCCGAGGCGGCCGTGGAACGGACGGGGCTCGCCGCCGTCGACGCGGGCGCGCCCCCGGAGGTCGGTGCCGTCCAGCTCGAGGTCGAGTCGGATCGTCAGGCGGTTCGTTTCCATGGTCGGCACCTTCGCCGACCGGGGTGGGGTCGCACATCGGGCAGATCCCCAGTCAGACCCCCCAAGGTTTGCGCCTAGGGGATCCCCCTAGACCCCCACGACGCCCCTACGCGACGCTCAGGACCCCCTCGAGGTCGCGCCGGGAGCGGACGTCGAGCTTGCGGTAGGCGTTGCCGAGATGGACCTCGACGGTCTTCGGGCGTGACGAACAGCTCCTGGGCGATCTCGCG
The DNA here is from genome assembly GCA_963737395.1 of uncultured Solirubrobacterales bacterium. GTDB lineage: Bacteria > Actinomycetota > Thermoleophilia > Solirubrobacterales > Solirubrobacteraceae > JBBQAA01. The sequence goes on from CAVTSQ010000015.1 coordinate 181,360, forward strand.
GTTCGTGCGTCCGCCCGCGGCGAGGTCGGCCACGCGGCGCTCGGACGCGGTCAGCGAGCCGACGCCCTTCAGCGCGCCGCGGCGCGGGCGCACGCCGGCGGCCTGCAGCTCGGAGCGGACCGAGGCGACGAGGCCGGGCGAGCCGCAGGCCTCCGCGAGCTCGAGCGCGCGGCGCAGCGGCTCGCGCGCGTCGCCCGGACGGCGCGCGCGGCGCAGCGCGCCGCCCAGAGCGGCCAGGGCGCGGGCGTGCACCATGCGCGCCGTCGAGCCCTCGGCGATCGCCGCGGCCTCCTCGAGATCGGCCAGGCCGTCCTCGCCGCGCAGCTCGCCGCGCGTGCGCAGCGAGCGGGCAGACGGTCCCCGGCGCGCCGAAGCCGCGGGCGACCTCGAGCTCGGTCTCGATCTCCGCGAGGGCGTCGTCGGTTCGGCCCAGCCGCGCGAGCGCGCGGGCGCGCGCGCCGCGCCAGTGGATCGTCGCGGGGTTGGGGGCCAGCTCGCCGTAGCGGCGCTCGTAGTCGTCGACGGCGGCGAGCACGTCCTCGTCGCGGCCCTCGGCCAGCCGCACGGCGATCTCGCCGCCGAGCCAGTAGCGCCCGCCGTCGGTCGAGCGGTCGTCGACGTCCTCGGGGCGCAACGCCCGACGGGCGGCGGCGAGGTCGCCGCGCTCGAGCTCGAGCTGGGCGCGGAAGCCGGCGAGGTAGAGCATCGCGTTGATCGCGTAGCCGTAGAGGACGAACTCGCGAGAGGCGGCGGCGAGCGCCTCGTCGGCGTCGTCGAGGTCGCCGGTGTAGATCATCGCCTGGCCGGTCCACATGTGCAGGCCGGAGATCGCGAACAGCGAGCCGCGGCGGTGGGCGACGCCCAGCGAGTCCTGCCAGCGGGCGATCGCCTCGGGGTGCTCGGTCGAGCGTCAGCGCCTGGAGGGCGCCGATGTCGAGGAAGCCCGTGTCCGCGCGCTGGAGCTCGCCGTCGGCCAGCGCCCGGAGGGCGAGCGCGGCGACCTGGTCGGCCGGGCCGCCCTGGTGCAGCCACTGCAGCGAGGCCAGGCTGTTGAGCATGCGCGCCCCGACGCCCGGCGCCACGAGCTCGCGGTGGGCGGCGATCGCCCCGAAGTCGGTGATCTCGCCGGCGCCGAACAGCGCCGTGGTCGCCACGAACGCCTCGGCGGCCCGGGCGACGTCCTCGTGCTCGGCGCCGACCGTCCGCGCCGTGCTGTGGGCCAGCGCCTTGGCCTCCTCGATCGAGCCGAGGAAGAGCAGGATCCGCGAGAGGACGTGCGAGACGACGGCCCGGGCCAGCGGGATCGGTCTGCGAGGCCAGCGCGGCGCGCAGGTGCTCGACGCTGCCCGGCGCGCTCGTCGTGCCCTCGGCGAGGCCGAGCTCGAGCAGCACGCTCGGGCGCCGCTCCTCGGGCGGAGGCTCGTCCAGCGCGCGCTGCAGCAGGGCGATCGCGTTGTCGGCCGCGCCGCGGCGCGTCGCCTCGCGGCCGGCCTCCTGCAGGACCTCGGAGACCCACGCCTCGCCGGCGCGCGGGGCCTGGAGCAGCTGGGCGGCGACGGCGTCGCGGCTCGCGCCGGCGTCGAGCAGCACCCGGGCGGCGCGCGCGTGGCGGAGCTCGCGGTCCCCGGGCGGGATCTCCTGGTAGACGGCGCCGCGCACGAGCGGGTGGACGAAGCGCAGCGGCGTCTCGGGGGCGAGGATCTCGGCCCGGGTCAGCCCGGCGAGGCCCTCGGCCACGGTCGGACCGGTCGAGCCCGGTCAGCGCGGTCACGGTGGCGAGGTCGGTGCCGTCGCCGAGCACGGCCACGGCGGCGGCGATCTCGGCCGTGGCGGGCGGCAGGCGCGCGAGGCGCACGAGCACGGTGCGCGAGACGGCGTGCGGGCCGATGTCGCGGATCACGTCGAGGTGGCCGGCGTCGGGTGGCACGCCGTCGGCCTGCAGCGCGGCCAGCAGCTCGCGCAGCAGCAGCGGGTTGCCGCCGGTCGCGCGGTGGCAGGCGGCGCAGAACAGGTCGTCGGCCTCCTCGCCCAGGCGGGCGCGGACCAGCGTCGCGACCGACGACGTGCCGAGCGGCCGCGGGCGGACCGTCGTCGTGCTCGGCCCGTGGGCGATCTCGCCGAGCAGGGCGGGGTCGGTCCCGGGGTCGGTCGAGCGCTGCGTGGCGGCGACGAGGATCGGCTGGCCCTCGAGCCGGCCGGCGAGGTAGGCCAGCCAGCGCAGCGTCGGGCGGTCGGCCCACTGGACGTCGTCGACGAGCAGCACGAGCGGCTGGTCGACCGCGAGGTTGAGCGCGAGCCAGAAGAGGCCGTGCAGCGCGGCGAAGGAGCCCTCGGGCTCGCCGCCGGGCTCGGGGCCGGCCGGCGCCTCGAGGACGGGTCCGGCGGTGGCGGCGGCGCCGGCCAGCGCGGCCTCGCGCTGCTCGGGGTGCCGCAGCGCGAGCTCGAAGAGCTGGCGCACGACGCCGAAGGGGAACTCCCGCTCGAGCTCCGACCCCCGGCCGGAGAGGACGAGCGCCCCGCGGGCGGTGGCCTCGCGGCGCACCTCGGCGAGCAGGCGGGTCTTGCCGATCCCGGCCGGGCCGTCGATCAGCAGCACGCCGCCGTCGCCGCCGAGCGCGGCGGCGGTCGCGCGTTCGAGCTCGGCGACCTCGCGGTCGCGTTCGACCAGATCCTCGGCCGGCACGGCCCGAAGATCCTAGATGAGAGCTAGGCGCCTTCGAGCTCTTCGCGCAGCCCGGAATGCCGGCGGCTGTAGGCGAAGTAGAAGACGAAGCCGAGCGCGAGCCAGACGCCGAAGCGGATCCAGGTCTCGCCCGGCAGCCTGGTCATCAGGTAGATGCACAGCGCTCCGCCGATGATCGGGAAGAACGGGACGAGCGGGGTGCGGAACGAGCGGTCGAGCCCGGGCTCGGTGCGCCGCAGGATGATCACGCCGATGTTCACGATCAGGAACGCGAACAGCGTGCCGATGTTGACGAGCTTGGCGATGTCGGTCAGCGGGACGAGCGCGGCGAGGATCGCGACGAGCAGGCCGAACACGCGCGGTGATGTAGACCGGGGTGCCGAAGCGCTCGCTCGTCTTGCCGAAGCTCCTGGGCAGCAGGCCGTCGCGGCACATGGCGTAGGCGACGCGCGTCTGGCCGTAGAGGATCGTCAGGCAGACCGAGGCGATCGAGACGATCGCGCCGAAGGAGATGATGTCGCCGGCCCAGGAGAGGCCGACGCCCTCGGTCACGACCTTGGCCAGCGGATCCTCGGAGCCGGCGAGCTTCGAGGGCTCCAGCGCGCCGACGGCGGCGATCGACACGAGGATGTAGACGGCGGTGCAGATCGCCAGCGAGGCGAGGATGCCGATCGGCAGGTCTCGCGATGGTTTCTTGGCCTCCTCGCCCGACGTCGAGACGGCGTCGAAGCCGATGTAGGCGAAGAAGATCACCGAGGCGGCGTCGACCGTCCCCGAGAAGCCGTGCGTGGCGAAGGGCTTGAAGTGGGAGCCGTGGAAGGCCGAGAAGGCGACGACGACGAAGAAGGCGAGGACCGCGAGCTTGATGCCCACGAGGACGATGTTGGCCTTGGCCGCCTTGCGCACGCCGAAGATGAGCAGGACCGCGACGATCACGACGATCAGGACCGCGGGGAGGTTGACCGTGCCGCCCTCGCCCGGCGGATCGGCGATCGCCGCGGGCAGCGTGATGCCGAACAGGGAGTCGAGCAGGCTCTTGAGGTAGCCGCCCCAGCCGACGGCGATGCCGGCCACGGAGACGCCGTACTCGAGGATCAGGTCCCAGCCGATGATCCACGCGACGAGCTCGCCCATCGTCGCGTAGCCGTAGGTGTAGGCCGATCCGGAGATCGGGATCGTCGAGGACAGCTCGGCGTAGGACAGCGCGGAGAACGCGCAGGTCAGGCCGGCGAGGATGAACGAGATGACGATCGAGGCGCCGGTCTGGCTGATCGCCTCGCCGATGATGACGAAGATGCCGGTGCCGATGATCGCGCCGACGCCGAGCGCGGTGAGGTCGAGCGCGCCGACGGAGCGCTTCAGCGTGGACGTCTCGGAGTCGGCGAGGAGCTTCTTGTGCGACTTGCGCGAGAGGGGGCCGTAGGACCGGTCGGGCGGAGTGGATCGCTGACGGCCACGGCACCCCTCTATCCCTTTGGCACGGACGGCAAACCGTTGGCGTCTGGGCGTCGGGACGGCGCCGTATCGTTCATGGGCCGTGCCGGAGTTCAAGCTCGACGCCACCTACAGCCCGACCGCCGACCAGCCCAAGGCCATCTCCGGGCTGGCCGAGGGCATCCGGGCCGGCGAGCGCTTCCTCACCCTGCTCGGCGCCACGGGCACCGGCAAGACGATGACGATGGCGGCGACGATGGAGGAGCTCCAGAAGCCCGCGCTCGTCATCGCCCACAACAAGACGCTGGCCGCGCAGCTCTGCAACGAGTTCCGCACCTACTTCCCGACCAGCGCGGTCGAGTACTTCGTCTCCTACTACGACTACTACCAGCCCGAGGCCTACGTCCCGAGCCGGGACCTCTACATCGAGAAGGACTCGGCGATCAACCAGGAGGTCGACCGCCTCCGCCACGCCGCCACGGCCGCCCTGTTCGCCCGCCGCGACGTGATCATCGTCGCCTCGGTGTCGAGCATCTTCGGCCTCGGCTCGCCGGAGACCTACGACGACAACCTCCAGATCCTCAAGAAGGGCGAGTTCGTCGATCGCGACGCGTTGCTGCGCAAGCTCGTCGCGATCCAGTACTCGCGCTCGGAGGTGATCGGCCGCGGGCGCTTCCGCGTCAAGGGCGAGACGCTCGAGATCTGGCCGGCCGACGCCGAGTCGGCCTACCGCGTGCTGCTCTTCGGCGAGGAGATCGAGCACCTCCAGCACTTCGACCCGGTCACCGGCGAGGTCATCGCCGACGACCTCGAGCACGTCGCCATCTGGCCCGCCTCGCACTACAACGTGCGCGAGGGCACGATCGAGAGCGCCGTGGCCGAGATCGGGCGCGAGCTCAACGCCCGGTGCGCCGAGCTCGAAGCCGGCGGCAAGCTGCTCGAGTCCCACCGGCTGCGCCAGCGCACGCAGTACGACATGGAGATGCTGCGGGAGATGGGCTTCTGCTCGGGCATCGAGAACTACTCGCGCATCCTCGACGGCCGCAACCCGGGCGACCGGCCCTACTGCCTGATCGACTACTTCCCCTCGGACTTCGTCTGCTTCATCGACGAGTCGCACCAGACCGTGCCCCAGATCGGCGGCATGTACGAGGGCGACCGCTCGCGCAAGAGCACGCTGGTCGACTACGGCTTCCGGCTGCCGAGCGCGATGGACAACCGTCCGCAGACCTTCGACGAGTTCCTGACGATCACACCGCAGATCGTGTTCGTCTCGGCCACGCCCGGCGAGTACGAGCGCACGCACTCCGACCGGATCGTCGAGCAGATCGTGCGCCCGACGGGGATCATCGATCCCGAGGTCGAGGTCCGCGAGACCCGCAACCAGATCGACGACCTGATGAACGAGGTCCGCCTGCGGGTCGAGAACGACGAGCGCTGCCTGGTCACCACGCTCACCAAGAAGATGTCCGAGGACCTGACCGACTACCTGCTCGAGAACGGCTTCAAGGTCCGCTACCTCCACTCCGAGGTCGACACGCTCGAGCGCATCCAGATCATCCGCGACCTGCGGCTGGGTGAATTCGACGTGCTCGTCGGCGTCAACCTCCTGCGCGAGGGCCTCGACCTCCCCGAGGTCACGCTCGTGGCCATCCTCGACGCCGACAAGGAGGGCTTCCTGCGCGGGGAGACCTCGCTGATCCAGACGATCGGCCGCGCGGCGCGGAACATCCGCGGCAAGGTCCTGATGTACGCCGACAAGGAGACGGCCGCGATGCGCGCGGCGATCGGCGAGACCAACCGGCGCCGGGAGATCCAGGTCGCCTACAACCTCGAGCACGGCATCACGCCGGAGTCGATCGTCAAGGGCATCTCGGACATCGCCGAGTTCCTCCAGGGCGAGTCGAAGGTCCCCAAGAAGCGGCGTCGCTCGCAAGAAGCGCGACGAGGACATGACCCCCGAGCAGCTCGAGAAGATGATCGTCGAGCTCGAGGAGGAGATGCTCGCCGCCGCCGAGGACCTGCGCTTCGAGTACGCGGCCAAGCTGCGCGACGAGATCCGCGGCCTGCGCCACGAGCTCGTCGAGGCGCGGGCCTAGCCGCGACCGAGCAGGCGCCGGGCCCGCGCGCGCGGCGACCGGCCCTCCGCGGCCAGCGCCGAGCCGGCCCAGCGCTCGCGGTCGACCGCGAGCGACATCGCGGCGCGGATCTCCTCGCGCTGCGCGGGATCGGCGATCCGTCGCGCCCAGCGCGTGTTCTGCGCGACCCGGTCCTCCCACGTCTGGCGCCGCTCGAAGGCGGTGAAGACGAGCGCGCTCGGCTCGGCCGTCGAGGCCGGCCGCGCGCCCGAGTCGAGCATGCGCCGCCACAGGTCGAGGTCGCCGAAGCTCGGCACGGTGCGCCAGCCGCCGGCCCGCTCGGCGAGCTCGCGCCGGTGCGCGACCGACGTGCTCGGCACGCGGGTGCGGCTCGGCGCCATCTGGGCCCGGTAGGCGGCGACCCCGAGGTCCATCCCGAACGAGGTCAGCTCGTCGCGCTCGTCCACGCGCACGCAGGACGCCGTCACGAGGTCGGCGACGTCGTGCTCGAACAGCCCGGCCATGCGCTCGAGGTGCCAGGGCAGCCAGAGGTCGTCGTCGCCCAGCCAGGCGATCACGTCGCCCTCGGCCCGGGCGACCGCCTCGGAGCGGTTCTCCCAGCCGAAGCCCGGGGCCTTGGGCCGATCGAGCACGAGCACGGAGGGATGGGCGGCGGCGACGGCCTCCGGGGTCCCGTCGGTGCAGCCGTCGGCGACGACGATGACCTGGGCGGGCGGACGCGTCTGGGCGAACGCCGACCCGAGTGCGAGGAGCACGGTCTCGCGGCGGTCGTGCGTGGGGACGACGACGGTGAAGGCGACGGTCATGCGGCCCTATGATCCCGCCCGATGGCCGGCGACGTGCGACCGGAGGGGCAAAAGGACCAGGCGACCGTCGACGCGGACGGCCGGCCCCGCTCCACCGGCATCGAGGGCGTGCGTCTCGCGCGCGCGGTCGTGCACGCCGACCACCGCGGGTCGCTGGCCGAGCTCTACGACCCGGAGGACGCGTTCTGGGGCGGCGAGCCGGCCGTCTACGCCTACCTCGTGCGCATCAGCCCGGGCCGGATCAAGGGCTGGGGGATGCACCGCCTGCAGGCCGACCGCTACGCGACGGTCTCGGGTTCGCTGCGCGTGGTGCTCTACGACGCGCGCGTCGACTCGCCGACGCATGGCTCCTTCGCCCAGTTCTACTTCGACGACGCGACGACGGGCTTCCTGCACATCCCGCCGGGCGTCTGGCATGCCGACCAGAACTACGGCCGCGACGACGTGGTGCTCGTGAACTTCCCCACGCGCGCCTACGACCGCGACGATCCCGACAAGTACCGGATCGACGTGGCGTCGGACGAGATCCCCTTCGACTTCACGCTGCGCGACGGGTGAACGGCGACGCGCTGCTGACCTGGTACGGCGCGGTCGCCCGCGACCTGCCGTGGCGCAGGACGCGGGATCCCTACGCGATCCTCGTCTCCGAGGTCATGCTCCAGCAGACCCAGGCCGCGCGGGTGGTGCCGTACTTCGAGGCCTGGATGGAGCGCTTCCCCGACCCGGCGGCGCTGGCCGCCGCGCCGGTCGAGGCCGTGCTGCGCGCGTGGAGCGGCCTGGGCTACAACCGCCGCGCCCTGGCGCTGCGGCGCGCGGCCGCGATCGTCGCGGCGGATGGCTGGCCGGACGGGGCGGAGGGCCTGCGCGGCCTGCCGGGCGTCGGTCCCTACACGGCCGCGGCCGTGGCGTCGTTCGCCTGGGACGAGCCGGTCGCGGTCGTCGACACCAACGTGCGGCGCGTGCTCGAGCGCTGGGACGGGCGCGAGCACAAGCCCGCGGCGCTGGCCGCCCGGGCGCAGGAGCTGCTCGTGCGCGACCGGGCCGCGACGTTCAACCAGGCGACGATGGAGCTCGGCGCGACCGTCTGCCGCCCGCGCGTGCCCGACTGCCCGGCGTGCCCGGTGGCGGAGGGCTGCGCGAGCCGCGGACGGGTCGCCGAGACCGCCCCGCGCCGGGGCGAGGCGGCGCGTGAGCGCTTCGAGGACACCGACCGCTGGGCGCGCGGGCGGATCGTGGCCGCCCTGCTCGAGGCGCGGCCGCTCCCGGCGCTCGAGCCGGCCCGCGCCGAGCGGGTGCTCGCGGGGCTCGAGCGCGACGGCCTCGTGGCGCGCGGGCCGGGTGGAGCGCTCTCGCTGCCTTCGGGGTAGGCTCTCGTCGCAGTCGACGTCGTTCCCGGAGGTTCTGACCGCTTGCCGCTCGATCGCCAATCCATCGAAAAGAAGGACTTCCCGATCGGCCGACGGGGCTACGACCCCGATGCCGTCGACGCGCACCTCGCGCGGATCGCCGAGGAGGTCGAGGGCCAGTCGTCCCAGCCGTCCCAGGCGCCGTCGCTGGCCAGCACGGCCGGTGAGCGGATCCAGGCGATCGTCGACGCCGCCGAGCGCACCGCGAGCGAGATCCAGCAGCACGCCGAGGACGAGGCCAAGAAGACGCGCGAGGACGCGGCCGCCGACGCCGCCCGCACCCGCGAGCAGGCCACGGCCGAGTCGCGCGAGCACGTCGCCCAGGTGATGGAGGGCACGGCGTCGATGCGCACCCGCATCGAGGCGATGGAGACCGAGCTGGCCTCGATGCTCGAGACCCTGAAGACCGGCACGAACCGCGTCACGTCCGACCTCGACCTGCTCCACGGGTCGATGAACGGCCTCGGCGACGCCTCGGCCCCGGGCGCGCTGCCCAGCCGCGACGCCGGGGAGCGCGACAGCGTGGCCCCGCCCGTGCCCGCCGCCGAGGAGGACGAGGCGGTCATCGTCGAGGAGGAGGTCATCGCCACCGAGGTCGAGGCCGAGCCCGCGAGCGGCGCGGACGAGGTCGAGGGCGCGCGCCTCGTGGCGCTCAACATGGCGCTCAACGGCACGCCGCGCGAGGAGACCCAGCAGTACCTGCAGGAGAACTTCTCGCTCGCCGACCAGGACGCGCTCCTCGACGAGGTCTACGCGACCGTCGGCGAGAGCTAGAGCCCGCGGGCGCGCCGCTCGGCGAAGGCCTCGCCGAGCTCGGCGACCTGCTCGCGGGTCAGCGCGCGCGGGCGTCCGACGGCCCGCGCCTGCCAGAAGACGGAGCAGGTCCACTCGAGCAGGTGGGTGAGCTCGAGCGCCGCCTCGAGGCTCGCGGCCTGGACGATCGCGCCGTGGTTGGCCATCAGCGCGGCCGGCCGGTGGCCGAGCGTGTCGGCCACGGCCCGCGCGAGCTCGGCCGTGCCGAACCGGGCGTAGGGCGCGACCGGCACCGCGCCGCCGAGCCGCGCCATCTCGTAGTGGACGGGCGGCACCTCCTCGACGACGGTGCTCAGGGCGCTGGCCACCGGCGGGTGCGAGTGCACGACCGCGGCGACATCCGAGCGGCGGTAGAGCTCGAGGTGCAGGTCGAGCTCGGAGGTCGGCTCGCGGCCGTCCGCGGCCTCGATCGGCGTGCCGTCGAGGTCGACGACCACGACCGCGTCGTCCGCGATCGCGGCCAGGCGCGCGCCGGCGGCGGTGACCGCCACGCGGTCGCCGTCACGCACCGAGAGGTTCCCGGCGCCGCCCGCGACGAGCCCGGCCGCGGCGAGCTCGCGGCCGGCCGCGACCAGCGCGGCGCGCTCGATCTCGAGGGATCGCATCGGCGACAGGGTGGCATACGCGATCATCCGGCCATGACCACCGTTCGCGAGGCCACGCTCGACGCGCTCCGGGCGCGCGGCATGACGACGATCTTCGGCAATCCCGGGTCGACCGAGCTGCCCATGCTCGCCGACTACCCCGACGACTTCTCCTACGTGCTGGGCCTGCAGGAGTCGGTCGCCGTCGGCGTGGCCGACGGCTTCGCGCAGGCGTCGGGGCGCCCGGCGCTCGTCAACCTCCACACCGCGCCCGGCGTCGGCAACGGGATGGGCGCGATCTTCAACGCCCAGGCCAACAAGGCGCCGCTCGTGATCACCGCCGGCCAGCAGGCCCGCTCGCTGATGACCCTGCAGGCGAACCTGACGAACCGGGACGCCACGCGGATGCCCCATCCGCTGGTCAAGTGGAGCTACGAGCCGCCGCGCGCGGCCGACGTCCCGCACGCGATCGCGCGCGCGGCCCATCTGTCCTCCCTGCCGCCCAAGGGGCCGACGTTCGTGTCGATCCCGATGGACGACTGGGGCCAGGAGGTCGACGACGACGCCGTCGCCCACCAGACCGGCCGCACGGTCAGCGGGCGCCAGGCGCCCGATCCCGAGCTGGTGCGCGAGCTGGCGGCGCGGCTGCGCGCGGCCGAGCGCCCCGTGCTCGTCGCGGGGCCGGACATCGACGCGAGCGGCGGCTGGGACGCCGCCGTCGCCCTGGCCGAGGGCCTCGGCCTGGCGGTGTGGGCCACGCCCGCGCCGGGCGGCGGGCGGCTCGGCTTCCCCGAGACCCACGGGCTCTTCCAGGGCGTCCTGCCGCCGGCGATCGGGCCGCTGGGCGAGACGCTCGCCGGCCACGACCTCGTGGTCGTCGTCGGCTCGTCGGTCTTCCCCTACTACCCGAACATCCCCGGGGCGCTGCTGTCCGAGGGCACGGCGCTCGTGGCGATCACGAGCGACCCCGACGAGGCGGCGCGGGCGCCGATGGGCGACGCCCTGCTCGCCGACCCGGCGCTCGCGCTCGAGGCGCTGGTCGCCGAGCTCGGCGTGGGGGAGGGCCAGACGCCGGCGCCCCGCGCGGCGCCCGAGCCGGCCGAGCTGTCGGATCCGCTCTCGGCCTCGGCGGCGATGGACGTCCTGGCCGGCGTGTTCCCGGCCGACGGGATCGTCGTGCTCGAGTCGCCGTCGAGCACGATGGCCCTGCGCAACCGCCTGCGGCTGTCCCGTCCCGGGCTCGTACTTCTTCAGCGCCGGCGGTGGCCTGGGCTTCGGCCTGCCGGCGTCGATCGGGGTGCAGCTCGCGCGCCCCGAGCGGCCGGTCGTCTGCGTCCTCGGCGAGGGCTCGGCCCAGTACGCGGTGCAGGGCTTCTGGACCGCCGCGGCCTACCGCGTGCCGGTCACCTTCCTCGTGCTGCGCAACGAGGAGTACTCGATCCTCAAGTGGTTCGGCTCCCTCGAGAACATCGAGGGCGCGCCGGGTCTCGACCTCCCGGCGCTCGACACCGCGGCGCTCGCCGCGGGCTACGGCGTGGAGACGACCAGGGCCGACGAGCCCGAGCTGCTGCGCGACGCGCTGACGCGGGCGATCGCCTCCGACGGGCCCTCGCTCGTCGAGACGCGCGTCGCGCCCGGCATGTCGGTGTTCTAGGCGGCCTTCCGGTCGCCGATCCAGTAGCGCGGGCCGGGCCCGTTGCGCGCGGCGCGGTCGTCCGGGTTGGCCAGGCGGCAGCGGTCGAGCGACAGGCAGCCGCAGCCGATGCACTCGGTCAGCCCCGCGCGCAGGCGCTCGAGCTCGGCGATCCGGTCGTCGATGCGGTGGGTCCACGTGCTCGACAGGCGCTCCCAGTCGCGGCGCGAGGGGGCGCGGTCGGGCGGGAGCTTGGCGAGCTCCTCGCCGATCTCGTCGAGCGTCAGCCCGATCCGCTGGGCGAAGACGATGAAGGCGATCCGCCGCAGCACGCGCCGGGGGTAGCGGCGGTGGCCCGATCCGGCGCGCTCGGACTCGATCAGCCCGCGCTCGTCGTAGTAGCGCAGGGCGGAGGCCGCCACGCCGCTGCGCTTGGACACGTCGCCGATGGTCAGCAGGTCACTCAAGCTCACTTGAGCTTAGTGCTATGGCCGGTGGGACACCAGCTCCAGGCGCTCGGGCGGATCCGGGCTGTGGATCGTGTACTCGCGGACCGTCCCGATGCCGCGGACGTACACCTTGCCGTCGAGGACACCGGGCTCGAGCACCGTCTTCTCGGTCGTCGCCAGGGCCCGGCCCGACGCGGCGCCCGGGACGCGGACCTTGGCGTGCAGGCTCGCGACGCGGAAGGTGTCCTCGGCGTGGCCGGGGAAGCGCTCCTGGTGGAAGCACTGGCCGACGCGCGGGTGGGCGGGCATGAAGATCCCGGGGCGCGCGCCGTGCTTGCCGGCCTCGAACGAGCCCTCGCGGCTGATGACGCGGCCCGAGGCGGCGATCGTCGCCGTGGCCTCGCCGAAGTACCAGACGTTGCCGCGGCGGTCCTGGGTGTACCAGTCGGTGGTCTTCTCGGCCAGGTGCCCGTCGCGGTAGAGCCGGTCGTCGAGCACCACGTTCGGGACGCCGAGGATCCGCTTGACGCGGTGGGTGACGACGATGCGCTCGCGGGTGGCCTTGCGCCCTTCCGTGCCGCGGAAGCGGTAGACCGAGCCCGGGGCGAGCGGGAACCACGGGTTGTCGACGCGGCCGGTGAAGTCGGCCGGGCGGATCGGCGCCGACGCGCTCGGCGGACACGATCGCGCACGATGCGACGCCGACGTGGGGGAGGGGGCCGAGGACGAGCCGCCGCAGGCGGTCAGCGCGAGACCGGCTCCGGCGAAGATGAGTGCCGTGCGGATGGGGAGCATGGGCGCAGCGTCCTCGTCGCGCGCTGAGACGAGCTTGAGGGAGACTCTCAGAATGCTCACAGGCGGCGCGATCTAGCGTCCCGGCCGGATCCCGTATGCGGTTGCTCATCGCCGAGGACGACGCCACGCTCGCCACCGCGCTCGCGCGGGGCCTGCGGGCCGAGGGCTGGGCCGTCGACGTGGCGGCCGACGGCGACGACGCCCTGCTCGCCGCTCGCGTCCATCCCTACGACGCCGTCGTGCTCGACGTGATGCTGCCGGGGCGCGACGGCATGGAGGTCTGTCGCGCGCTGCGCGAGGACCGCTGCTGGGCTCCGGTGTTGATGCTCACGGCCCGCGACGGCGTGGCCGACCGCATCCGCGGGCTCGACGTCGGCGCCGACGACTACCTCGTCAAGCCCTTCGACTTCGGTGAGCTCGTCGCGCGGCTGCGCGCCCTGCTGCGGCGCGGCGCGCGCGAGCGGCCGGCCGTGCTGCGGGCCGGCGACGTCGAGGTCGATCCCGCCAGCCGGGGCGTCCGGCGCGCCGGGCGCCGCGTCGAGCTCACGACGCGGGAATTCGCCGTGCTCGAGTTCCTCGTGCGCCACGCCGGCGAGGTGGTCACCCGCACCGAGCTCCTCGATCACGTGTGGGACGAGAACTACCTGGGCTCGGGCAACGTCGTCGACGTCTACGTCGGCTACCTGCGGCGCAAGCTCGAGGAGCCCTTCGGCCGGGGCCTGATCCGCACCGTGCGCGGCGCGGGCTACGTGGTGGACCCCTCGTGACCCGCATGCCCGTCCGCCGGCGCCTGACCGCCTGGTACGTGCTCGTGCTCGCCGGCGTCCTCGCCACGCTCGGGCTGTTCGTCGTGACCCGCCTGCGCGCGGACCTGGTCGGCGAGCTCGACGGCTCGCTCGGCTCGGCCGCCACGCAGATCGCCGGCGGCTACCGCGCCGAGGGGCGCGTGGAGCTCCGCGACCGCGTGGCCACGCTGCTCCCCGGCCCGCGCGACCGGGGGTCCGGCGCCCAGCTCCTCGTCGCTCCCGGACGCGTGTCGCTCGCCGACGGCGACCCCGTGACCGGCGTGCCCCTGATCGACCGCGCGACGTTCGCGCGGGTGCGGGCCGGCGCGCGGGTGCGTGCGTCCCTGCACCGCGGCTCGCCGTCCGAGCACCTGCGCACGGTCGCGATCCCGGTGACGCGGCGCGGCCGGCGGGAGGTCCTCGTCGTCGCCGAGTCCCTGCACACGGTCGACGCCTCCGTCTCGCGCACGGCGGTCCTGCTGCTCGTCGGCAGCGCCGCCGGGCTCGTGCTGGCGGCGGTGGGCGGCTGGTGGCTGGCGCGCAAGGCGCTCGGACCGGTCGAGGCGATGGCCTCGCGGGCCGACCGCATCGGCATCGACGAGCTCGGCGAGCGGATCCCGGCCCCGCCCGCCGACGACGAGCTCGGCCACCTGGCCCGCACGCTCAACGGCATGCTCGCCCGGCTCGAGGCCGGGGTGGAGGCGCGCGAGCGCCTGATCGCCGACGCCTCGCACGAGCTGCGCTCGCCGCTGGCGGCGATGCGCGCCGAGCTCGAGGTCTCGCTGCGCCACGACGCGATGGGACCCGCCGCCCGCGCCGGGATCGAGCGGGCGCGGGCCGAGGTCCTGCGCATGGGGCGGATCGTCGAGAACCTGCTCACGCTGGCCCGCGTGGACGAGGGCGGCCTCGAGCTGCTGCGCCGCCCGCAGGACCTGCTCGAGATCGCCCGCCGCGGCGCCGCCGCGCGTGCCGCGGCCGCGCGCGCCGCGGGTCGCGAGCTCGTCGTCGAGGGCGAGCCCGTGACGGTGGCCGCCGACCGCGACCGGATCGACCAGGTCGTGGCCAACCTGCTCGACAACGCCCTGCGGTTCGCGGCCGGGGAGGTGCGCGTCACCGTCCACGGCGGCGGCGAGGCCCGGCTCGTGGTCGCCGACGACGGCCCGGGCGTCCCCGTCGAGGTCCGCGACCGCGTGTTCGACCGATTCTGGCGCGCAGACGCGGCTCGCGACCGGTCCGCCGGCGGCGTCGGCCTCGGCCTGGCGATCTGCGCCGAGATCGTCCACGCCCACGGCGGCCGGATCTGGGTCGAGGACCGCGCCGGTTCCGGCAGCGCCTTCGTCGTCGTGCTCCCCGTCGCCGAGACGGCTCCCGAGGCCGCGACGGGAGGTCGCTCCGAGCGGAAATCGGGCGAGGCGAACGTCCGTTCGCTTGCCTAGAATGTTTATGTGGCCCCAGCCGACAAGCTGATCGTCTCCGGCGCCCGCGAGCACAACCTCCGTGACATCACGGTGGAGATCCCGCGCGGGTCGATGACCGTGATCACCGGACTGTCCGGATCCGGGAAGTCGTCGCTCGCCTTCGACACGATCTACGCCGAGGGCCAGCGCCGCTACGTCGAGTCGCTGTCGGCCTACGCGCGGCAGTTCCTCGGCCAGATGGACAAGCCCGACGTCGACTCGATCGAGGGCCTGTCGCCGGCGATCTCGATCGACCAGAAGACGACCTCGCGCAACCCGCGCTCGACGGTCGGCACGGTCACCGAGATCTACGACTACCTGCGCCTGCTGTGGTCGCGGATCGGCGAGCCCCACTGCTACAACTGCGGCCGCCCGATCGAGGCCCAGTCGGCCGAGCAGATCGTCGACCAGATCCTCGAGCTGCCCGAGGGCTCCCGGTTCATGGTGCTCGCGCCGATGGTCCGCGGGCGCAAGGGCGAGTTCCGCGACATCCTCGACCATCTGCGCGAGGAGGGCTTCTCGCGCGTGCTGATCGACGGCGAGCTCAAGCGCCTCGAGGACGAGATCGTGCCTCGACAAGAAGTTCAAGCACGACCTCTCGGTCGTCGTCGACCGGCTCGTCATGCGCGAGGACATCCGCAAGCGCCTGACCGACTCGGTCGAGACCGCGGTCACGCTGGCCGAGGGGATCATCGACGTCCAGCGCGTCGACGTCGAGCCGGCCGAGACCGTGACGTACTCCGAGCGCTTCGCCTGCCTGCACTGCGGGCTGTCGATGCCCGAGCTCGAGCCGCGGATCTTCTCCTTCAACTCGCCCCACGGCGCGTGCCCGCGCTGCACGGGGCTCGGGCTCGCAGATGGAGATCGATCCCGACCTGATCGTCCCCGATCCGACGCTGTCGATCGGCGAGGGCGCGATCGCGCCGTGGGCGGCGAGCGCGTCGAACTACTACGACCAGCTCACGCAGTCGATCGCCGAGCGCTACGACGTCGATCTCGAGACGCCGTGGGAGGACCTGCCCCAGGACGCGCGCGACTTCTTCCTCAACGGCACCGAGGGCGACCGGATCCACATCTCCTACAAGAACCGCTTCGGGCGGCGGCGGTCGTACTCGACGTCGTTCGAGGGGATCATCCCGAACCTCGAGCGCCGCTACCGCGAGACCGACTCGGACTGGTCGCGGGAGAAGATCGAGGAGTACATGACCCTGCGGCCCTGCCCGGACTGCGGCGGGGCGCGGCTGCGTCCCGAGTCGCGGGCGGTGCTCGTGCACGGCATGGCGATCCACGAGCTCTGTGACTGTCGTGCGCGGCGCGCGCTGGCGTGGATCGGCGACCTCGAGCTCTCCGAGCACGACCGGCGGATCGCGCGGCTGATCCTGCGCGAGATCGACGAGCGGCTGGCCTTCCTCGACAACGTCGGCGTCGGCTACCTGTCGATGGACCGCGCGGCGGCGACGCTGTCGGGCGGCGAGGCGCAGCGGATCCGGCTGGCCACGCAGATCGGCTCGTCGCTCGTCGGCGTCCTCTACATCCTCGACGAGCCGTCGATCGGCCTGCACCAGCGCGACAACGCGCGGCTGATCGGCACGCTCGAGCGCCTGCGCGACCTCGGCAACACCGTGCTCGTCGTCGAGCACGACGAGGGCACGATGCGCGCGGCCGACCACGTCGTCGACATGGGCCCGGGCGCCGGCGAGCACGGCGGGCGGGTCGTGGCCGAGGGCACGGCGGAGGAGATCACCAAGGTCCCCGAGTCGCTGACCGGCCAGTTCCTCTCCGGCGAGCGCCGCATCGAGGTGCCCGAGGCAGCGTCGCGTCCCGTCGGGGCACGTGACGATCGAGGGCGCGAAGGCCCACAACCTCAAGGACGTCACCGTCGCAGGTGCCGCTCGGCGTGCTGACCTGCGTCACCGGCGTGTCGGGCTCGGGGAAGTCCACGCTGGTCAACGAGGTGCTCTACAAGGCGGTCAACAACCGCCTGCACCGCGCGCGGCAGCGGCCGGGCGCGCACAAGCGGATCACCGGCCTCGATCAGCTCGACAAGATCATCTCGGTCGACCAGTCGCCGATCGGCCGCACGCCGCGGTCGAACCCGGCGACCTACATCGGGCTCTTCGACCAGATCCGCGACCTCTTCTCCCGCACGCCCGAGGCGCGGGCGCGCGGCTACAAGCCCGGCCGGTTCTCGTTCAACGTCAAGGGCGGGCGCTGCGAGGTCTGCCGCGGCGACGGGCAGATCAAGATCGAGATGCACTTCCTGCCCGACGTCTACGTCCCGTGCGAGCAGTGCGACGGCAAGCGCTACAACCGCGAGACGCTCGAGGTGCGCTTCAAGGGCAAGACGATCGCCGACGTGCTCGAGATGCCCGTCGAGGAGGCGCTCGACTTCTTCCGCCACATCCCGAAGATCAAGCGGCGGCTGCAGACGCTGCACGACGTCGGCCTCGGACTACATGCGCCTCGGCCAGCCGGCCACGACGCTGTCGGGCGGCGAGGCGCAGCGGATCAAGCTCGCCTCCGAGCTCTCCAAGGTCGCGACGGGGCGGACGCTCTACATCCTCGACGAGCCGACCACGGGCCTGCACTTCGCCGACATCCAGCGGCTGCTCGAGGTGCTCCAGCGCCTCGTCGAGTCGGGCAACTCGATCGTCGTCATCGAGCACAACCTCGACGTGATCAAGACGGCCGACCGGATCATCGACATGGGCCCCGAGGGCGGGGAGGAGGGCGGCCGGCTGATGGGCACGGGCACGCCCGAGCAGATCGTCGCCACCAAGGGCTCGACCACCGGCGAGTTCCTCTCCCCGCTGATGCCGGCGCCGAAGGTCAAGCGGCGGTCGCGGAAGAAGACGGCGGTCGCGGCGTAGGCGACGGCGTGACCGCCGCGACCAGCGCGGCCGCCTCCGCCTCGATGCCCGCGGCGAGCAGCTCGGGATCGGGGACGATCGCCGGATCGACGCAGACGCCGAAGTAGAGCCGGCCCGCCAGCGACACGGCGGTGACCCGCAGCGCGTGCCGCTCGCCGATCTCCGCCAGCGAGTGCAGCGAGGCGACCGGCGCGCCGAGGACCGCCACCGGCTCGCGCGGCCCCGGCACGTTGGAGACGCTGAGCGCGAAGCGCCGCGGGTCGTCCTCGAGACGCTCGACCCACCGCTCGAGCGGCGCGGCGCCGCCGAGCTCGTGGTGCAGCGCGTCGAGGCGGACGGCGTCCCGACCGGCCTTGCAGGCGGCCGTCTCGGCGTGGATCTCGCGAAGGCGGGCGACCGGGTCGCGCTCGGCGAGCGCGACGCCGACGGAGAAGAACGAGTCGCGGTTGCCGGCCGTGTCGCCCGGCTCGTGCAGGGAGACGGGGACGCGCACGCGGAGGGTCTCGGGCGCCCGGCCCTGCGCCGCGAGCCAGCGGCGCAGGCCGCCGCCCACGGCGGCGACGACGGCGTCGTTCACGGTGGCGCCGCCGAGCGCGCGGGCGGCGTCGTGCATGGGGGCGAGGTCGACCGCGGCGAAGGCGACCTCGCGGCGCGGTCCGATGCGTCCGTCGAACGGTGAGCGGCCCGTTCCGCGCGCCAGCTCGCGCCGCAGCAGGGCCGCGAGGTGGTCGCGGCGGCGCGTCTCGTCGGCGCGGTGCGCGGCGTGCGCCTGCGCGGGGGTGACGTCCGCGCTGTCGTCGAAGAGGACCAGGCGGGCGAAGCGCATCGTCGCCGTCCCGTCGGCGACGGCGTGGTGCACGCGCCAGACGAGCGCGGCGCCGCCGTCGTCCAGCGCCACCCGGTGCAGCTGCCAGAGCGGCCGGTCGCGGTCGAGCCGGCGCTCGAAGAGGCGCGCGACCAGAGGGCGCACTCCGGCCCAGTCGGTCGGCGCCCCGTCGTCCTCGGCCAGCACGTGATCGGGGGCCGCGAAGCGCGGGACCGGCTGCCAGACCGGCGCCCGCTCGGAGCCGGCGAGCCGCCACGTGAGGGGCGGCGCCAGGGCGATGCGGTCCGCGACCCGCGCCCGCAGCTCCGCGAGCGACGGCGCGCCCGGCCCGAGGCGCATCACCTTGCACGTGTGGCCCGCGACCACGGGGCTCTCGAGCGCGAGGATCGCGCGATCCTCGGCGCTGAGCGGGACGTCGGCCACGAAGCCATCCTCGTCGACGCCGACCGGCCGGGCAACCGCGCAGCCTCATCCCAAAGGACGACGCCGCGTCCTCCCGCGGGGTGCCTCAAGATCGCCACCGCGGCTGACGACGCGGGGCCTGGGATCCGAGAAGGTCTTCCCATGCCGCGCACCTGGACCCACACCACCGAAGTGGCCGCCCGCCCCGAGGAGGTCATCGACATCCTGACCGACCCGGCCGCCGCCATGCGGTGGTCGCCGTTCCCCTTCGCGCTCGACGAGCTCGACGGCGAGCGCCTCGAGGAGGGCTCGGTCGCCCGCGTCTCCGGCTCGCTGGCCGGCATCGGCGTCGGCTTCGAGCTCGAGGTCTACGCGGCCGACGCCGAGCGCCTCGAGCTCGTCGCCCGCGGCCCGGTCGACATCGACGTCCTCTACGAGATCGAGGATCTCGAGGACGGCACGACCGACCTGCACGCTTCGGTCTCCGTCACCGGCCGCGGCCTTCGCGGCAAGGCGCTCTCGCGCGCGACGGAGGGCCTCCTCGCGGGCGGTGCGCTGGGCGCCGCCGTCGGGCGCATCGCCCGCGAGGCCGAGGAACTCGAGTTCGCTTAGCCGTCTCTAGTGCCGGCGCCGCGCCTCCACGATCACGGGGTGGCCGGCGCCGGTGACCTTGAACGCGCTCTTGTGCGTCGAGTCGCTCGACGACTGGCCCACGTAGACGTTGATCCGGCCGTTCTCGATGACGAACCGACCGGCGTTGTCGTAGTAGCCGACGTCCTTGCGACCCAGCGTCCACGAGACCCGCTTGCTCTTGCCGGGCGCGAGCGTCACGCGCTCGAACCCGCGCAGGCGGCGCACCGGCTGCGTGATCGTCGCGACCGGGTCGTTGATGTAGAGCTGCGGCACCTCGTCACCGGTCTTCGTCCCGGTGTTCTTCACCGTGGCGCTGACGACGACGGTGCCGTTCTTGGCGTTCATCGTCTTGCGGCTCACCGTCACGTTCGAGATCGCGAACTTCGTGTAGCTCATCCCGAAGCCGAACTCGAACAGCGGCCCGCACGACGTGATGTCGCGGTGACGTGAGTCGTACTTCTGCCCGACGTCGCACGGACGGCCCGTCGGCTCGTGGTTGTAGTAGATCGGCACCTGGCCCTCGCTGCGCGGGAAGGAGACCGGCAGCTTGCCGCCCGGATCGACCTTCCCGTAGAGCACGTCGGCCACGGCGTTGCCGCCCTCGACGCCCGGGAACCAGGCCTCGAGCATCGCCGGCGTGTCCGGGTAGACCTCGGTCAGCCGCAGCGGGCGCCCGTTGAAGAGCACGACCGCCATCGGCTTGCCGGGGTTGGCCTGCCGGATCGCGTGGATCAGGTCCTCCTGCTTGCCCGGGCAGGTCGATCATCGACCGCGCCTCGGCCTCGCCCGACATCTCGCGGGTCTCGCCGACGGCGAGCACGATCTGGTCGGCGGCCTTCGACGCCGTCACGGCGGCGGCGAAGCCCGACGTGCTCGCGCACTCGTTGTCCGGGTCGTACAGCTCGTTGTTGGACAGCGTGCAGCCCGGGGTGTACGTGGTGTTCGGGTTGGCGGCCTTCAGGCCGGTGAAAACGGACACCGCGTCGGCGTCCTCGCCCTTGCCCCACCACGGCCCGAGCATGTCGTGCTGGTCGTTGCCCAGCGGGCCGATCACCGCGGTCTTCTTGCCCGCCTTGAGCGGCAGCGCGTTGCCGTCGTTCTTGAGCAGGACCATCGAGCGGCCGGCGGCCTTGCGCTCGGCCGCGCGGTTCTTCGGCAGCAGCTGCTTGCTCTGCGCCTGGGCGACGTTGACGTAGGGATGCGCGAACAGCCCGGCGCGGAACTTCACGCGCAGGATGCGGCGCACGGCGTCGTTGATGCGCTTGATCGAGATCTTCTTGTTCTTGACCAGCGAGCCGCCGAAGTCGCGGTAGTTGGTCGAGACCATCTCCGCGTCGGTGCCGGCGTTGATCGCCTTCTTGGCCGCCTCCTTGCCGTCACCCGCGACACCGTGGCCGCACGGGCCGCCGGTCGGGCGCACGCCCGGGCAGGAGCGCAGCTCGGCGATCGCCGTGTAGTCGCTCTCGATGAGGCCGTCGAAGCCCCACTGCTTCTTGAGGATGTTCGTCTCGGTGTACGTGTTCGCGCAGCCCGGGATGCCGTTGAGCGCGTTGAACGAGCACATCGCGGTGTCGGCGCCGGCGTCCACCGCCGCCTTGAACGGCGGCAGGTAGAAGTTCCACAGCCGCTGGCGCGACATGTCCGTCGTGTTGTAGTCGCGCCCCGACTCCGGCTGGCCGTAGGCCACGTAGTGCTTGACGCTCGTGACGACCTTGTCCTTGGCCGCGTAGTTGGTGCCCTGCGCGCCCTTGACGCGCGCGGCGGCCATCACCGAGTTCAGGTACGGGTCCTCGCCGGCGGCCTCGGAGATCCGGCCCCAGCGCGGCTCGTGCGAGACGTCGACCATCGGGCTGTAGATCTGCTTGATGCCGACGGCGGCCGACTCGAAGGCGCCGATGCGGTGATCGGTCTGCGCGACGGTCGGGTCGAACGAGCTCGCGGTCGCCAGCGGGATCGGGAAGATCGTCCGGTAGCCGTGGATCGTGTCGTAGGCGAAGAGGATCGGGATGTGCAGGCGCGAGTGCTGGACCGCGTCGTGCTGGTACTTCGAGATCAGCGCCGGGTCGGTCTCGCTGAAGACCATCCCGACGGGCCGGCGAGCCTGCGACGGGTCGTCCTTCATCTGCCCGTCGGACTGAAGCGTCATCTGCTCGAGCTTCTCGCGCAGCGTCATCTTCTTGATCAGCGCGTTGATGCGCTTCTCGGTCTTCGCGTCGAGTCGCTGACGACGGCGCGCAGTGCGACGCGGTCGCGTGTGCGCGGCTTCTTCTTGGCGCCGATCGCCGGCCAGGCCGCCGCCAGGCATGCAGCCAGTGATGCGATCACGACGAGCGCGCGCAGAGAACCCTTTCGAGTCACTTCATCCCCCCTACTTCCAGACCTTCGGACTGCCCGCGCTCCCCGG
Source organism: uncultured Solirubrobacterales bacterium (assembly GCA_963737395.1). Lineage (GTDB taxonomy): Bacteria > Actinomycetota > Thermoleophilia > Solirubrobacterales > Solirubrobacteraceae > JBBQAA01. The sequence continues at coordinate 203,439 of CAVTSQ010000015.1, forward strand.
CGGGCGGCGGCAGATTAGCGCCGAGTGAGCGGTCGCGACAAACGGGTAGTGGGCTGGTGCCATGCGGGTGCTGATCGCCGTTCTCGCCACCTTCGCCGTCCTGGCCTCGACGGCCCAGGCCTCCGAGCGCGATCGGCTACACGGCTACGCGCAGCGCACGTGGGCGTCGATGTCGGCGATGACCGACGCGCGGTCGGGGCTGCCGGCCGACACGCTCGACAAGCAGGGGCACACGAGCGTGCAGACGTCGACGACGAACATCGGCGCCTACCTGTGGAGCGCGGTCGCCGCGCACCGGCTGGGGATCGTCTCGCGCACGGAGCTGCGGCGCCGCGTCGGGCGCACGCTGACGACGCTCGAGCACATGGAGCGCTACCGGAACACCGGCCAGTTCTACAACTGGTACGACCACCGCACGGGCGCGAAGCTGACGTCCTGGCCGCCGGACCCGAGTCAGGACTTCCACCCGATCCTCTCCTCGGTCGACAACGGCTGGCTCGCCGTCGGGCTGAAGATCACCGCGCGCTCGGTCGCGGGCTCGCTGTCGCGCCGGGCGTGGAAGCTCTACAAGGCGATGGACTTCGGCTTCTACTACCGCCCCGACGTCAACCGGGTGCTGTTCCACTACCGGCCCGACGATCCCTCCGCCTCGCCGTGCTGCTACGACACGGTGGTCAGCGAGAGCCGCATCGTCGACTACCTCGGGATCGGCCGCGGCCAGCTGCCGCGCAAGGAGTACTTCGGCCGCTGGCGCACGTTCCCCGACACGTGCGACTACTCCTTCCAGGAGCAGAAGCCCGTCGGCTCCTACCGCACCTACGAGGGCGTGAAGGTCTTCGAGGGCGCCTACCGCTACCACGGCCTGCAGCTCGTGCCGTCGTGGGGCGGCTCGATGTTCGAGGCGCTGATGCCCTCGCTGTTCGTGCCCGAGGAGCGCTGGGCGCCGCGGAGCTGGGGCGTCAACCACCCGCGCACGGTCAAGGCGCAGATCTACCACGGGATGACCGAGGCGGGGTACGGCGTCTGGGGCTTCTCGCCGGCCAACAAGCCCGAGGGCGACTACGGCGCCTGGGGCGTCGACGGCGCCGGGATGGACCCGAACGGCATGCCCTCCAACGAGGACACCACGCTCGTCGACCACGGCTTCGCCGGCTGCCCCGGCCGCCCGGCCGTGCCCGACCCGCCGCGCTCGGCCTACACCAACGGCGTCGTCACGCCGCACGCCGCCTTCCTCGCCCTGCGCTACTCGCCGGGCGCCACCTCCGCCGACGTGCGCCGCCTCGTCAAGCGCTACCCCGGCCTCTACGGCAAGTGGGGCTTCCGCGACAGCGTCAACGTGCAGACCGGCCGCGTCTCGGACTCCTACCTGTCGCTCGACCAGGGGATGATCATGGCCTCGCTGGGCAACGCGCTCGGCAAGGACGTGCTGCGCCGCGCGTTCGCCGACCGCAACCTCGAGCGAACGCTGCGACCCGTGATCGGCGAGGAGCGCTTCACGACGCGCTGAGCGCGCGCCGCAGGCGGACGGCCTCGGCGAACGACGTCAGCGCGATGCCCTCGCGCACGAAGCCGACCCGCTCGTAGAACCCGAGGGCCTCCGGCCCGGCGACGACGTCGAGCGACGACGCGCCGACGATCCGCGCGTGCGTCGCGGCGTCCTCGATCAGCTCGCGCCCGATGCCCTCGCGCATCACGCCGGGCTCGACGAACAGGCCGTCGAGCTCGACGCCGCCGGCCGCGGTCACGCCGAGGACGAGCGAGAACCCGAGGACCGGCCGGAGTCGTCGACGGCCACACGGGTGCGGCCTTCGGCGATCGCGGCGGCGGGGACGTGGATCGCGTCCGGATGCTCGGTCATCGCCGTGCGGTAGCGCGACCAGACGTCCGACGAGCGCCGCTGCAGCGACTCGAGGAGCTCGCGCTCGCCGGGTCGCGCGTCGCGGATCATGCGCGGCCCGGCGCGGGGGACGGTGCGCGGCTCCGCGCCCCGGCGCCGCTGCGGCGCGCGGTCGCGAGCACGAGCCCGGACAGGACGAACAGGACGCCGACGAGCTGCACCGCGGTCGGGCGCTCGCTGAGGAGAACGACGCCGAGCAGGACCGAGCCGACCGGCTGGAGCGTCAGGAGCACGGAGGTCAGCGCCGCGGGCAGGCGGGGGAGGCTGCTCGAGATCAGCAGCCAGCCGAGCACCTGCGAGGTCAGGCCGAGCGTGATGAGGTAGGCGTGGCCGGGCCAGGTCGGGACGACCTCGAGCTTGCCGAGCGCGAGCGCCGTCGCGGCGCACAGCACGGCCGAGACGACCGTCGCCTCCCACAGTGGCGCGACGAGTCGCTTCTCCGGCCCGGCCGCCTGGCGCAGCAGCAGGATGAACCCCGCGTAGGAGAGGCCGGTCAGCACCCCGAAGACCGTGCCGCGGGCGGGGTCATCGCCGTAGGCCGCCGAGCCGAGCACGCCGGAGATCAGCACCACTCCGGCGAAGACGACGGGGATCGCGACGAGCACGCGCCCGTCGGGCCGCTCGCGCATCGCCAGCCACGCGATCGGCCCCACGAACACGACCTGCAGGTTGCCGAGCACGGTGGCCAAGCCGGCGCCGACGTCGGCGATCGCCTGGTGCCAGCACAGCAGGTCGACGGCGAAGAACGCGCCGGCGAGCAACCCGAGCCGCCGGTCGACGGCGCGGCGCGGGCCGAGGCGGAGATGCTCGCGGTAGGCGAGGAGGCCGAGCAGCGGCAGGGCGTAGACACAGCGGAAGGTCGCCGACGTCGGCGGCGGCGTGTGCGAGACCTTGACGAGGATCGCCGAGAAGGCGATGCAGATCGCGCCGCCGAGCGCGGCGGCGACGGGCGCGCGGTCGAGCGCCGAGACCGGGGTGGAGTCGGGCATCGGCGACCGATTGTGCCGCCCCGCGTGACCCGCGGCGGGCGCCTGGCCGTATCTCCGGGCGTGCGTGTCCACGTCCTCGAGCGCGAGCAGCGCATCCCGCGGGGCGTCGAGGAGGTCTGGGACTTCTTCGGCGACGCCCACAACCTCGAGGCGATCACCCCGCCGTTCCTCGGCTTCGAGGTCGTCACGCCGCGGCCGATCGACATGCACGCCGGGACGCTGATCGAGTACCGCCTGCGCCTGCACGGCGTGCCGATCCGCTGGCGCACGGTGATCGAGGACTGGGACGCGCCGCACCGCTTCGTCGATCGCCAGATCTCCGGGCCCTACGCGCTGTGGCACCACACGCACACGTTCACCCCGGTCGACGGCGGCGCAGCCACGCTGATGCGCGACCGCGTCCGCTACCGGATCCCGCTCGGGATCCTCGGCGGCCTGGCCGGCCTCGCGCTCGTGCATCGCGACGTGCGGGCGATCTTCGACTTCCGCGCGGAGGAGATCGAGCGCCGGCTCAGCGGCTGAACGCGCCGAGCGCCGCCGCCTCGCGCATGACCGCGGGACCTCGCCGGCGGGATCGAGCGGCGCCACGGCGATCGCGTTGCCGTCGGGCTTCCACGTCGCGCGCACCTCGCCGTCGACGAGCACCGTGCCGATCGACGCCGGCATCTTCGTGTTGAACACCCGCGGGCGGTGGTCCTCGGGCAGGATCCCCGTGCGGCGGCAGTGGGCGAGGAGCACCGCGTCGTAGGTGGGCAGGAAGCGCACCGGCGCCGGGACGTCGGGGTCGGGCAGCGGGAGGCGGGGGAGATCCAGCAACGGGGTGCCGTCCTCGGCGAGGAACTCGCGGGTCTGGATCGAGCCGAGCACCGGGGCGAGGTCCCGGGGCGCGAGGCCGGTCCACGACGCCACGTCGGCCCGCGCGGCCGGGCCGAAGGCGGCCAGATAGTGGCGCACCAGCGCCTCGCGCGCGGCGGCGACGGTGAGGCCCGGCTCGGGCGGCCCGATCCAGTCCTCGGCCAGGCCCCAGCGGTTGGCCACGCGGTGCTCCCACGTGCCGCTCGGCGGGACGCGCACGAGGTCGAGCCAGAGGTTGATCCCGCGCGTCGGCTCCTTGCCGATCAGCGCCTCGATCTCCTTGCGCCACAGCGGCCCGTCGGCCAGCGCCCGGCGCAGCGCGCCGGCCGCGTCCTCCATCACGCTCGCCGCCGGCGCGCCGCGGTAGGCGGACAGCCAGCGCGCGCGGCGCGTGTCGCGGACGGCCAGCGCCCACGGCCAGTAGTCGTCGCGGCCGACGAGGTGGATCGTCGCGCGCAGCAGCGTGGCCTGGACGAGCGCGCGGCGCTCGAGGCCGCGCGTCAGCGTGTCGCGCTCGAAGTCCGCCAGCCGGGTCCACAGGCCGACGTACATCGACGGCGCGTACTGGGCCTGCAGCCCGCCCATCCGCACGAGCGTCGCGGGGAGCGAGCGGCGCGAGCGCTCGAGCAGGCCCTGGCGGGCGAGCAGGGCGCGGTTGAGCTCACGCCGGCTCAGCGTGCGCAGGGACTAGCGCGGCTCGACGGCCTTGGAGCCGGCCTTGTCGCTGATGCTTCGCGGCGGCTCGGCCACGCCGCTGCCGCGCAGGCGGGCCATGCGGCTGAGCAGGTCGAACCAGAACGGCGCGCCGAGGTTGAGCGCGGCGATCGTGATCAGCCAGCCGGGGATCTCCTTGAGCACCCCGTCGAGGTCGCCCGGCCGGTTGCCGGCGTCCCAGCCGATCGGCAGCCCGAGGTCGTGGACCTCGCGCACGGCGCTGGCCGCGTCGCTGGGCTGCCCGCCGTCGCTGGCGCGGGCGACGACCGCCGAGCGCAGCGGCCCGTCGGTCCACAGCCGGCCGGCGACGTGGGCGGTGTCGATGTTCAGGCCGAGGGTGAGGATCGCGGCGATCACCGCGAGCGACAGCTGCACCTTGCGCTTGTACCAGCCCGAAGCGCGCTCCATCGCGTCGTCGAAGCCGAGCTCGATGAGCGCGCGGAAGTCCTCGAGCGAGCCGCCCGCGCGGGCCGCGGCGGTCTGCAGGGCCTCGCGCGTCCGGCCCTTCGGGAGCTTCGCAGGCCCGGCGCCGACGTGCTGCATGATCTGGTCGTCGCCGTGCTGCCACAGCGTGGCGCCGGCCTTGTCCTGCGCTCGGGCGCTCCGCCGGCCAGCACCTCGGTGACGGCGAGCGACAGCGCCCGCGGGGGCATGTACGACGGCCGCGCGCGGCGGCGCTTGGACGACTCCGGGTCGCGGACGAGCGTCTGGATCTTCCAGTGCTGGAAGACCTGGGTGGTCAGGTCCTCGGCCAGCGCCTCGTCGTCGTGGTGCACGAGCGCGGCCCGCCCACGACCTCAGGCGACCTCGCGCCTGCTTGTCGCCGAGCAGGTTGCGCACGCCGTCCTCGAGCGTCTTGGCCCGCCAGCCGAGCAGGTTGGCGATGCCCTCGTTGACGGCCGAGCAGGCGGTGGACGAGGACGAAGAAGAGGAAGGCGAGGCCGATCGCCACCTCGAGGGCCGGCAGGTTGCCGAGACTCGGCACGGCGCGAACGTACCTCGCCGTCCGGTCGGCTAGGCCTCGTCGCCCTCCCCGGGCGCACAACGCCGTGCTCGTAGGCGAAGACGACGGCCTGCACCCGGTCGCGCAGGCCGAGCTTCATCAGGATCCGTGCCACGTGGGTCTTGACCGTCGTCTCCGAGACGAACGAGGTCGGTGCGAGCTCGGCGTTGCTCATGCCGCGCGCGATCAGGCGGAAGACCTCGAGCTCGCGGGGCGTGAGCTCCTCGATCTCCGGCGCCGGCGCGGCCGGCGCCGCGACGCGGCCCTTGACGGCGAACTCCTCGATCAGCCGCTTGGTGATCGTCGGCGCG
>CAVTSQ010000016.1:0-14059 GCA_963737395.1 uncultured Solirubrobacterales bacterium
CGCGCGCTCGCGCCTGACGGTCAGCCCTGGCGCACGTAGGCCAGGTCGAAGTCCTTGGCGAACTCACCGCCGGCCGGCGGGGTCTTCTCCCAGGCGCCGTCGATCCGGCTGCCGTCCTCGGCGAGCGTGCCGACGAACCGCTGGGAGAAGCCCAGCGGCGAGAAGTCGGGCTGCTCGCGAAGCATCTCCCAGCGCGTGCCGTCGAAGGTCATCTCGTAGATGCGCACGACGCCGCGCGAGTCGAAGTAGTGGTGGGTGAAGCCCTCGCCGGCGTCGTCGACGGCGATGATCGACAGCGCGTCGGGGAACTCGGGCCGCGCCGTCGTGGAGTTCAGGATCAGGTACTCCCGGCCGAGCGCCCACTCGGCGGTCATCTCGCCGATCGCCGACCCGGTGACATCCGTGCGCCAGACGCCGACGAGCGGCTCGAGGCGATCGAGGAGGGCGCGGCGGGTGGCGTCGTCGGCGGGCATGACGAGCTAATGCCCGGTGCGGTCAGACGCGAACCCGGTAGGCGGCCTGCGGCTCGGCCTTGCCCTTGAGGGTGAGCTCGACCGGCTCCCCGGGCGCGGGGTCGAGGTCGGCGGCGACGCGGTCGGAGAGCACGATCTCTCCGCCTTTCGCTTGTCCTTGCAGGCGAGAGGCCGTGTTGACGACGTCGCCGACCGCGGTGAAGTCGTAGAGCGCGCGCTGGCCGATGTTGCCGACGTACGCGTCGCCGGCGTCGATCCCGATGCCCATCGTCACGAACGGCTCCTCGTCCGAGCCGTAGCCGACGGCGCGCAGCAGCTCGCGGGCGTGCTCGAGCATGAGCGAGGCGACCTCCGCGATCGATGCCGGCTTGTGATCCGGGAGGTACAGCGCCATGACCTCGTCGCCGATCAGCTTGTCGATCACGGCCTCGGGGAAGAGGACGTCCTCGGCGGCGCGGTAGAAGCGGCGCAGGACCGCGGCCGCCTCGCTGCGGGTCCTTGCCCTCGAAGCGGGCGGTGAACGAGCGCAGGTCGGCGAAGAGGACGCCCGTGTACAACGTCATGCCGCCGGGCGGCGAGAACTCGACGCAGACCGAGCACACCTCAGGGTTCTTCCGCGAGGGCCGGTAGCCGAGCGGCCGGCGAGCGCCCCCCGAAGCCTGGAACGGCGCGCCGCAGACCCCGCAGCGCGGGCCGCTCGGGAGGTGCGCAGGGCCCGGCGACCCGCCACCATCCCGTGCTCGTGCAGATACCACGCGAGCTTCCAGTCCTCGGGCTGCGACGGCTCGCCGTCGGCGCGGCCGGCCTTCTTGCGCAGCTGCGGACCGAGGCCGCTGCCAGCGGGTGAGCCGGTGCGACTCCTGGTCGGGCATGGGTTTGACCCTAACGGACGGCTGTAACCGCAGCACACCACCGGAATCCGCGCGAGAGACCGCGCGATTCATACGCGTCAGTCACAGACTCGCCAACGGTTCGATACCGATCGGAGGGTCCAGTGCAACGTCTCATCGTCAAGGCCGCCGTCACGCTCGCGCTTGCGAGCGCCCCGGGCGCCGTCGCCGCAACCGCTTCAACCGCGAGCACCTCGCCGCAGGCGGTCGCCGCCAAGGCATGCCGCTACGGCAAGATCGGCGGGCACCGCAAGCACCTTTGCCGCGGGCAGTACTGCTCGCGTGCGCACGCTCGCCAGTACCGCAAGTACGGCTTCTCGTGCTCGAAGCGCGACCGCCGGGGTTCCTGGCACCTGCGCTAGAACGTCGCAGTGCGGGGCGGCTCAGGACCGCCCCCACACGTGCTCAGGCCGTCGGCTCGCGCCGCATGAACCAGTTCGGCACGCCGATCACCGGCGCCTCCGCGGTGACGACGTAGCCGAAGCGCTCGTAGAGGCGCACGTTGTCGGGCTTGTCGGTCTCGAGGTAGCCGAGGGCCGCGGCGGCGTCGAGGCGCCGACAGTGCTCGGCCAGGATCAGCGAGCCGACGCCCTGGCCCTGAAGGTGGGCGTCAACGCCGAGCGGGCCGAGGTGCACGTGCGGTTCGTCGGGATCGTGCTTGGCCCACGCGTCGAGCCACTGCCCGACGCGCATCGCCGTCTTCGGCCCGAGCCTCGCCATGGTGGGCAGCAGCCGCAGCCGCTGGCGCGGCGTCGGCTGGCACGTGCCGGCGGGGGCGCTGCCCGTGACGCCGATGAGCGTGTCGCCGTCGAAGGCCCCGATCGGCTGCTGGGCGGTGAAGGCGGTGAACAGCCCGCGCATCAGCAGCGTGTGGCAGCGCAGCCGCCGGTCGGGATCGTCGCCGTAGGCGGCGACGTGGAGCGGGTTGTCGCGCATGCCCCGGGCCAGGACGCGCACGGCGGCGGGAAAGTCCGCGCGGCGCAGGTCGCGGAGCTCGGCGCGGGTGGAGGCCGGCGCCGGGTTGCCATTGGTGGTGTGAGTGGTCATGGCCTGACCATCCGCGATGGGCGCGGGCCGCGCATCGGGTGCTCCCCTAACCGCCCACCCCAATATTTCGCCGGGCGGGTGGCCGGCTCCCTAGGGGATCGTGGCCGTGCACCTAGCCGAGGACGAGCTCGGCGGCGGTTCGCGCCGTCGCCGCGTCGCCCTGGATCAGCAGCGTCGTCACGAGCGACTCCCGCCACCGATCGAGGTCATGCCGGATCTTGTCCTTCGGCCCGATCAGCGAGAGCTGGTCGATCAGCTCGAACGGGATCGCCGCGGCGGCCTCGTCCTTCTTGCCGTCGAGGTAGAGCGCCTGGACCTCGTCGATCATGGCCTCGTAGCCCATGCGGATCGCGACGTTCGCGTGGAAGTTCGTGCCCTTCGCGCCCATCCCGCCGAAGTAGAGGGCGTAGAAGGGGCGGACCCAGTCGGCGGCCTCCTGGACGTCGTCGTGGACGAGGAACGGCACCGTCGCGCAGACCTCGAAGGTCTCCTTGGTCTGACGGGCGCCGTCGCGCGCGAAGCCCTCGGCCAGCGCGTCCTCGTAGAAGTCCTCGAAGCCGGGGGAGAAGAGCATGGAGAGCCAGCCGTCGCAGAGCTCGGCGGCGAGCGCGATGTTCTTCGGCCCCTCGGCGCCGAGGTAGACCGGGATGTCCTCGCGCAGCGGATGGATCGAGGACTTCAGCGGCTTGCCGAGCCCGGTGCCGTCAGGGAGGGGGAGGGGGTAATGCGCGCCGTCGTTGGTGACGGGCCCCTTGCGCGCCCAGATGTCGCGCAGGATCCCGATGTACTCGCGAGTGCGCGCGAGCGGCTTGGCGAACGGCTGGCCGTACCAACCCTCGACGACCTGCGGCCCGGACACGCCGAGCCCGAGGATGAAGCGCCCGTTCGAGAGGTGGTCCATCGTCATGGCGGCCATCGCGGTCGCGGCCGGCTGGCGAGCCGACATCTGGACGATGGCCGTGCCGAGGTTGATCTTCTTGTTTGCGATGCCCCACCAGGCGAGGGGCGTCAGGCAGTCGGAGCCATAGGCCTCGGCGGTCCAGACGGAGTCGAAGCCGAGCTGCTCGGCCTCCGTGATCGTTTCGACGATGTTGGGTGGTGGGCCGCCGGCCCAGTAGCCGGTGTTGAGGCCAAGCTTGAGAGGGGGCACCGGTCGAGTATCGCCGCTACGACCGAGCGCTTGCGATCACCTCATTCCGCGGCGCAGGACAGGACTCCCGGTCACGGAGCCGCCGGGCGAGCCCAACGCGATCGGCAGCCCCGAACTTTCGCCCCCGCTCGAGCGGACCACTCGGCCGCACCCGGCCAGCGTCAACGCAATCGGTCCATCCGACGTGATCCGCACGTCAGCCGAGCACGACACCCGAGCCCGCTTGACGTCGATCACCGCGTTCGCGACGTTCGTCGCCTTGACGTCGATCCGGTTCGCCTTCGCAGCGCCCGGTTGGCTCGTCCAGCGCTTCTTCTGCGAGCTGAACTGAATCGGGCCGAGGTTCCCGCCGCTGAGCGTGCCGGTGCCCGCCTCAGTGACGGGTGAGACCACCGGGTCCCCCGCGCCGAAGCCGAACGACTTCGCGTCGATCTCGGCCTCGGGATCCCCGGTCGCGCCCGTCTTGCTCGTGTTGCGCAGGGTCGCGCCCGAGATCCAGTAGGCGTGGTCGCCGACGAGCCGGAGATTCGCGTGGTTGCGGGTGGCGTCCACGACGTAGGTCACGTGGGCCGGGTTCCGATTCACCAACGAAGTCCCCAGGAACGACGCCGCCGGCGCGAACTGGTCGTTGACCGCGAGCTCGAGGTGGCTCGGGAACAGCGGGCTGCACTTCGCGTTCGTGCACGGCTTGAACGCGTCGAGCTCGTACCGGTACCCGAGGGAATCCAGCTTCTGAGCCGTGGCCTGGAACTCCGCCTCGGGGACGAGCTCGTCGCCGTGGGTGTTCCACATCAGCACCGGGACGTTCCGCAACGACGCGAGCACGTCGGTGTTGTTCTCCGTGCCCACCGTCGGCTGCGCGCGCGAGAACAGGTCGGGGAACTGGGAGGCGAGCTTGAACGTCCCGTAGCCGCCCATCGAGTAGCCGGTCGCCACGGCCCAGGCCGGGTTCAGGCGATACCGGCGCGCGACGTCGTTCCACACGTCGAAGACGTCGGCCGCGCCGTAGTTCTCGTAGAACTCGTCCGGGCCGCGCGCCTCGGGCGTGATCACGATCGAGCCGCCGCCGCGGTTGCCGAACTGGATCTGGTTGTGCGAGCCGTGGTACTGGTTGTAGTTCGCGCTCAGCGAGTGCATGAGCAGCGTCATGCCCCAGCCGCCGGCCGGCCTCGCGTGGTGCGGGATGTAGATCGAGTAGGGCTGCAGCTGGCCCTGGTACTGGCCCACGCAGGTCGACTGCTGCGAGAGGCAGCTCGGCCCGAAGTCCACGCCCTGCGAGCGCTCGAAGTGGCTCGGCAGGATCCGGTCCATCGCCCCGTGCTTGGGCACGAGCCGGTCGTCGGTCTTCTTCTTGGCGAGCTTGGCGAACTTGACCTGCTGGGAGAAGCTCGAGATGTCGCCCTTGGCCAGCGCGTTGCCCTGCGCGCGGTCGCGCCACCAGGCGGGGTCGAGCACGGCGCCGGTGTTGTCGGTCACCGAGGGGCGCGGCTCGTGCCCGCGGAAGGCGACGTTGAAGAATGCGGCCGGGGCGCTCGCGGTGCCGGCGCCGCCGGGCTTGGTCGCCGACGCGGTCCCCTGCGGCAGCAGGTACTTGCCCGCCGTCGCGTCCCACAGCCCGACGCCCGCGGCCATGCGGATCGTGCGGTGCTTCGGGTTCCACGCGCGGTGGGGGATCTTGACCGTGATCTGGCGGCGCTTGGCGTCGACGCGGACGGTCGAGCCCGGCTTGAGCTTCTTGCCGTCCCGCGCGCGGTTCAAGACCGCGACGAGCTTTCCGCCCTGCGGGTGGACGGTCAGGAACAGCGTCGCCGGCGCCTTGACGTTGGCGCCGAACGGGAACGGGCGCGGCTTGCCGTTGCCGGCGCCCAGGGCGATCGCGAAGGCGACGAGCTTGCGGTCCTTGAAGGTGTTGAGCGTGACCCGGAACGCCGTGGAGTGCGGGAGCGGCTTGACGCGGAACTCGACGAGGTCGGCGGCGTCGTTGGCGTAGGCCTTGTCGGTCGGGTACGTGTAGGTGCCGTTCGGCTTGGAGAAGAGGTCGCCCGGCGTCTGGGGATCGGCCGGGTCGGCGACCTCCTTGGCTCCGTGGTCGTCGTAGAGGAAGTCCTGGTAGAGGTACTCGCCCTTGCGGTAGGCGTGCGCACCGGAGACGAGGATCGGCCGGGCCTTCCAGCCGCCGGAGTTCGTCAGCTGCGGCGCGCTCGCCGCCTTGGCGTAGAGAAGATCGGGGCCGGGGCGATGCCCGGGGCCGGAGTACAGCGACGACTTGAAGGCGCTCGCCGATGCGACGACCGTCAACAGCGCCGCGACGGCGGCCAGCACGACACGGCAGATCCTCTGTGCACCCATCTCCACGCTCCCTCTCCGGCTCGACGCTCCTCAACATCACAGAACGCGATCGGGGGTGCGCAACTTGCGGCGATTTCACGTCCCGGCGCTCAGGCATCCTTCCCGGCGTGAAGCGACTCGCGCCTCTCGCGCTGCTCGTCGTCGCCCTGGCCGTCGTCGGCCTCGTCGCCACCTCGGGGGTCCGTCACCACTCCCAGGCCGTGGCGTCCCATCGCGCCGCACCCACGAAGGTCGTCCTCTCCGCTCCCGCCGCCCGGCGACCGAAGCCGTCTCTCGTCGGCCTCGGTCCTGACCCGCTCCGCGGCGGTGACGCGCGCCAGGTGCGCGTGCCCGTGCTCATGTACCACGTGATCAACGACGCGCCGCCCGGGGCGCCGGAACCCGAGCTGTGGGTCCCGCCGCAGCGTTTCGCCGCCGAGGTGCGCGCCCTGGACGGCGCGGGGTACCGCGCGGTCACGCTCGACCGCGTGCTCGACGCCTGGCAGACCGGCCGGCCGCTGCCGCGCAAGCCGATCGTCTTGACCTTCGACGACGGCTACGAGTCGCAGTTCACCCGCGCACTGCCCCTGCTGCGCAAGCTCGGCTGGCCGGCGGTGCTCAACCTCGAGTGGAAGAACCTCGGTCCGAACGGCCTACCCCGCGCCCAGGTGCGCGAGATGATCCGCGCCGGCTGGGAGCTCGACTCGCACACGCTGACCCACCCCGACCTGACGACCGTCGGTCCGGACCAGCTCCGTCGCGAGCTCGTCCTCTCGCGCCGGTATCTGCGCCGGGCCTTCGGGGTTCGGGTGGACGCGTTCTGCTACCCGGCCGGTCGCTACGACGCCGAGGTCCAGGCGGCGGTCCGCGCCGCCGGCTACCGCGCCGCGACAACGACCGCCCCGGGCCTCGCGGCTCCGGATGAGGATCGCACGGCGCTTCCACGGATCCGGGTCGAGGCGACGGCGACCCCGGCCGACGTGCTCGCCCGGGTCGCTCGGTAGTCGCGTTGCGCGCCGACCGGGCATCCTGACGCCATGGCCCTCACCTTCGGCACCGCTCCCTTCGGCGCTCGCCCCGGCGGGCGCTTCAACACCGACCCGACGCTGCCCGACCCGCTCCTCTACTTCGAGCACTATCCGATGCGCGTGCGCGCGGTGCTCGCCGGCGAGGTCGTGGCCGACTCGCGGCGGGCCAAGCTCCTGCACACGTCGGGCGCGCTGCCCGTCTTCTGGTTCCCGATGGAGGACCTGAACCACGACTGCCTGACCAGAGGTGAGCGGACCGAGGACCGGCCGGGCATCGGCGAGATCGTCTTCCACGACCTCTGCGCCGGCGGGCGGACCGCGGCCGAGTCGGTGCGCGAGTCGCTGCGGCCGGCCGAGGGCGCCGACTTCCTCCACGGCCACGCCTTCCTCGACTGGGACGCGATGGACGAGTGGTTCACCGAGGACCTCCAGCTCCACGGCCATCCGAAGGACCCATACACGCGGATCGACATCGTCCCGACGACGCGCCACGTGAAGATCTCCGTCGACGGCGTCGTGCTCGCCGAGTCGCGCCGGGCGAAGATGCTCGTCGAGACCTCGCTGCCGGCGCGGTACTACCTCCCGCCGGAGGACGTCCACGTCGACCTGCTCGTCCCGAGCTCCGCGCGCTCGCGCTGCGCCTACAAGGGCTCGGCCTCGTACTGGTCGGTGCTCGTCGGCGACCGCGTCGTCGAGGACCTCGTCTGGACCTACGCCGACCCCGAGCCCGAGGCGGCCGCGGTCCGCGACCTCATGTGCTTCTTCTCCGAGCGGGTCGACATCGAGCTCGACGGGGAGCCAGAACAGCGGCCGGAGACCCAATGGGCGCGCAAGCGCGAGGACGTCGTCGGCGGCGGCCAGGCGCTGCGCGGCCTGATGGGGCGGCGGTCATGACGCCCCGCGAGGAGGTCCACGTCGATGCTCACCCGGCCGACGTCGTCCGGGCGCTCCGCGACGCGCTGCGCGAACGCGGGATCACCGAGTACGCGGTCGTCGACCACGGCCACGACATGGCCGAGGCGGGCGCGCCGGGCTTCACCGCCTGGACGCTGGTCTTCGGCAACCCGGCGGCGGGTGCGCAGCTGCTCGCCCACGACCTCGACGCGGCGGTCGACATTCCGCTGCGGCTCGCCGTCGTGGCCGAGGAGCACGACAAGTCGCGGATCGTCCTGCGCGACATGCGTTCGCTGCTCGGTGACCGGCACGGAGAGCTCGCCGACGCGTTCACCGGCGTGCTCCGCGCGCTGGCCAACGACGCGCGCGAGCGGGTCGAGAGCTGACGTGGCCCGCATCTTCATCACCGGCTCGGCCGACGGCCTCGGCCGGCTCGCCGCCCGGCGGCTGATCGCGGAGGGCCACGAGGTCGTCGTCCACGGCCGCTCGCCCGAGCGGGCGCAGGAGGCGCTGGAGGCCGTGGGCGCCGCGGCGACCACGCACGGCGATCTCGCCTCGCTGGCCGAGACCCGCGCGCTGGCCGATCAGGCCAACGCCGCCGGTCCGTACGACGCGGTGATCCACAACGCCGGGATCTACCTGGCGTCGCGCAGGGTCATCACCGAGGACGGCCTCGCGCACGTGTTCCAGATCAACACGCTCGCGCCCTATCTGCTGACCGCGCTGATCGAGCGGCCGCAGCGCCTGATCTACACGACCTCCGGCCTGCACCGCTCGGGCGACGCGTGGCTCGAGGACCTGCAGTGGGAGGACCGGACGTGGAGCGCGATGCAGGCCTACAGCGACACGAAGCTCCACGACGCGCTGCTCGCCGCCGCGATCGCCCGGAACTGGCCCGACGTCGCGGCCACTCGGTCGACCCGGGCTGGGTGCCGACGAAGATGGGCGGGCCGAGCGCGAGCGACGACCTCGACCAGGGCTACGAGACGCAGGTCCTCCTCGCCGCGGGCGAACCGCTGGACGTTCCGAACGGCGCCGTGCTCTACCACCGCGAGCCGGAGAGAGCGCACCCGGCCGTGGCCGACTCGGCCACGCAGGACCGGCTGCTCGCGGCGTGCGCCGAGCTCAGCGGCGAGACTCTCTAGCCATGCCGCAGCTCGCCGACAACGCCGCGCTGATCGTCGTCGACCTGCAGCGCGCCTTCGACGACCTCGAGGCCTGGAGCCCGAACGGCCGGCGCAACAACCCGGCGGCCGAAGCCAACGCCAAGCGGCTCGTCGACGAGTGGCGGCGAACGTCGAGGCCGCTCGTGCTCGTCCGTCACGACTCGACCGAGGAGGGCTCGTCGCTCGCGCCGGGCACACCGGGCAACGCCTTCAAGCCCGAGCTCGACGGCGTCGAGCCCGATCTGCTCGTGACCAAGGACGTCAACGCCGCGTTCTTCGGCGAGCCCGATCTCGCCGCCTGGCTGCGCGGGCGCGAGATCGGGCAGATCGTCCTATGCGGCGTCCAGACCAACCACTGCGTCGAGACCACGGCACGCGTGGGCGGCAACCTCGGCTTCGACGTGCTGTTCGTCGCCGACGCGTGCTTCACGTTCGACCGGCTGTCCCCAGACGGCGAGCTCGTCGGCGCCGATCTCCTGACGAAGGCGACGGTGACGAGCCTGCACGACGAGTTCGCGACGGTCGTGGCGACGGACGACCTCGTCGGCGCCTAGGCCGTTCGCCCGCCGCGCCAGCGGGCGCAGGAAGATCCGTCGGGGGCCACGCCCGGCCACGCGGAGCGGGCCGGGGATGGTGGTCCCGTCGAGGTCGACCATGTCGTCCGCTCGCGTGACGCTGCGGTCATCGGTGAGGGCTACGTACCGCATGGCTAGGAGTTCCTCGAGAGCCGCAGGAACGAGCGGGCGGCTGCGGGCTCGCGCGCCTCGGAGGGCAACACGATCCTCGACAGCCCGGCCGCCGACGGCGGCGCTGCCCGCGCGCACCCAGAGCGCGAGGTGATAGCCGCCGAGCAGCGAAGCCGTCTGGCGTGGCCCGCGTGGAGCAGCGAGGTCGGTGCGGGTCGTGGCCAGGGTGCCGAGCAGCGCGATCCCGAGCGCAGCCGAGACCTGCATCGAGACGTTGAGGATCCCGGAGGCAGGCCCGCGTCGCGCGCCGGCACATCGGCCATCGCGATCGTCATGAGCGGCATGAACGCCGTGCCGGCCCGAGCCCGAGCAGCATGAGGGCGAAGAAGATCTGCGGGAAGAACGCCGTGCCCGGGCCGGTCAGCGCGAACAGGGCCAGGCCGAGGGCGGCGGTCGCGAAGCCGGGGACGATCAGCCGGCGTGCGCCGAAGCGCCGCATCAGCGCCGCGGTGATCCCCAGCGAGAGCGCGGCCACCGAGAGGGTCTGGGGCAGGAACGCCATGCCCGTCTGCACCGGCGCCGTAGCCGAGCACGCGCTCGAGCACGAGCGAGCCGACGAAGAAGAGCCGAAGAGGCCGACGACCATGAACCCGCGGACGAAGCTCCCGCCCACGAGACCGGGGGTCCGCAGGACGCGATGCCGGCATGATCGGGTTCTCGAGCCGGCGCTCCAGCGCGGCGAAAGGGCGAGGACGACCAGCGCGGCGGCGCCGAAGCCGAGCGTGTGGGCCGAGCCCCAGCCGTGCTCGGCGGCGGTGACGATGGCGTAGACGCCGAGCATCATCGCCCCGGTCACGAGCACGGAGCCGAGCCAGTCGACGCCGTCGGCGACGCCGATGCCCACGTTCTCCTCGATGCTGCGCGCGCCGACGAACAGGGTGAGCGAGCGCCGATGGGGGCGTTGACGATGAAGATCCAGTGCCAGTTGAGCGACCTGGGTCAGGACGCCGCCGAGGATGAGGCCGATCGAGCCGCCGCCGACCGCGGCCAGCGTGTAGAGGCTCATCGCGCGGGCGCGCTCGCGCGGGCTCGGGGAACTCGGTGACGATGATCGCGATGATCACGGCGGAGGTGGCGGCGCCGCCGACACCCTGGAGGAAGCGGCCGCCGATCAGCATGGCCTCGCTCTGGGCCGAGGCCGCAGAGCAGCGAGGCGAACACGAAGAGCGACGAGGCCGCCGAGGAAGACCTTCTTCCGGCCGACGAGGTCGCCGAGGCGGCCGGCGAGCAGCAGCAGGCTGCCGAAGGTGATCAGGTAGCCGTCGATGACCCACGTGAGGTTGGCCTGGCTCAAGTGCAGGTCGGTCTGGATCGCCGGCAGCGCGACGTTCACGATCGTCGTGTCGAGCACGATCATGAGCTGGCCGATGCACACCGCCGCGAGGGCGAACCAGCGCCGGCGATCGGGCGGGGCGTCGGTCCGGGAACGGAGGGCGGGGCGTGGGGCTGTAAGAGTGGCTGGCATGAGGATCGTCACCGTAGCAAGGATGATTCTTGCTGTATAGACCCAAGCCTATCGAGTGACCGTTAATCGCAACATCTATCCCTCGTATCGGTGGTATAATGATCCCTGCAATGACCACACATCGCCATCGTGGCGTCATCGGCCTGCTCACCCGGCTCGCCAAGACCTCGTATCGCAGTGGCGCCCAGGAGGACATCGGCATGACGATGCGCGAGTACGTCGGCGCTGACCTATCTGAACGACGTCAGGGCGCCGCCCCAGGGCGCGCTCGGCAAGGCGATGCACATGGAGCCGAACAACCTCGTGCTCCTCCTCAACGACCTCGAGGAGCCGCGGGCTGGTCGAGCGCCGCCGCGACCCCTCGCGACCGCCGTCGCCACATCGTGGCGCTGACCGAGCGGGCCGCAAGGCGCGCGACGCGCCGAGGGACGCCTCGAGACCGTCGAGGACGACGTGCTCGCCGCGCTACCCGCGACGAGCGCGAGAGCTCCGCGACCTGCTGGGCCGCGCGCTCGAGGGCGCGAACGACCCGGTGCTCTCGGAGAAGCGGCCGACGGCCGCCGCCGGGCGCTAGCTAACTACCAGGCAACCGTCCGGCCGTCAGCGGCGTCGAGTGCCGCTTCCACAGCCGCCAGGCGCCGCCGTCGTCTCGCCGCCAGACGTCGCTGATGACCAGCGTCCCGCTGCGATCCTGACCCAGCACCGTCGCGCGCATCGTCACCCGCTGCAGGACCGCCGCCGTGTCGCCCTCGACGTCGACCCGCCGCGCCTCGATGGCGTACTCGTGGATGACGTAGTCCGGCAGCGTCTCGAGCCAACGGGCGCGCGGCATCGCCGCCTCGTCGGGCTGCATGAGCAGCAGCGCGTAGTCGCTGTGCAGGACGTCGGCGAGGGCGTTCGCGTCGCGGGCCTCGAGCAGCCGCTGGAACTCGTCGGCGCGGGCGAGGACGTCGTCGGCGTCGCTCATCAGTACGCGTAGGCCGCGATCACGGGCGAGAGCCCGACGAGCGTGCGCAGCGGGTCGGGCAGCCCCTGCTGCTCGACGACGAGGTGGTACTTCCGCGAGCCGGCGAAGCCGAGGTACATCGTCGCGGCGAAGGCGATCTGGTTCGAGGTCACCTCGGGCATCACGATCATGTCGTAGATGCTCGGCATGACGGTCTTGACCGGCCGTTTGGAGAGCACGGCGACGCGCTGGCCGCGCGCGTCCTCGATCGCGAAGGCCATGTCCTCCTTGGACTCGCGCACGATCCGGCCGACCGGGGTGTCCGACGGCGGCGCCAGCAGGTCGAGCGAGAGCTCCCTGCGCATGGCGCTGCCGACGGGGGTGCCGCTCGCGTCCTCGAGGTCGAGCCGCGGCGCGGAGCCCTTGTTCTTCGAGACGACGCGGAAGCGATCCTCACCGCTCGCGTCGCGGACCGTCGCGTGGACCGTCCCCGCCGTCGAGAGCCCGGTCGCGCGCATCATCCGGCCGAGCGTCTTGCCCGTGCCCTCGTAGTAGAGCTTCGTGCGCCCGACCGGCTCCTCGTCGCCGTCCTTGAGGATCCAGTGGTGCCCGAGGGCCGACTGGCCGGGCTTGAAATGGGCGGAGAGGCGCTGGTGGTCGAGCAGGCTCATGCCGCGATCTCCGCGACGGCGCCCAGCAGGCGGTCGGCGTCGTCCTCGTCGTTGTAGAGGACGAAGCTCGCGCGGACGGCGCCGCCCGTGCCGGCCAGGCCGTAGCGGCCCATGAGCTCGAAGGCGTAGTTGTCGCCGCTCCAGACCGCGATGCCGGCCGCGGCCAGCGCCTCGGCCACCGCGCGCGGGCTGTGGCCCGCAACGGTGAAGGACAGGGTCGGGGTCCGGCGCGCGGGGGAGCCGAGCACCCGAACGCCGTCGATCGCGTTCAGGCCGGTGCGGGCGTGGTCGCCGAGGGCGTCGAGCCGGGCCTCGACCGCGGCCATGCTCGCGAGCAGGCGCTCGCGCCGCGACCCGGAGCCGGGCTCGAGCGCGGCGAGCCAGTCGACGGTCGCCGCGACCCCGGCGAGCGCCTCGAACGACGGCGTGCCGCGCTCGAAGCGACCGGGTCCGCGGTCGGGAGCGGGGACGAGCTTGGCGGGCGACAGGCGTTCGAGCACCGCGGGATCGGCGATCACCGCGCCCGCGTGCGGCCCGCAGAACTTGTAGGACGAGCAGGCGTAGAGGTCGGCGCCGAGCATCCGACGTCGATCGGCGTGTGGGGCGTGGCGTGGACGCCGTCGACGTACAGGAGGGCCCCTGCGGCGTGGGCGCGGTCGGCGATCGCCCGGACGTCCGGCCGGGTGCCGATCGCGTTCGACGCGGCGGTCACCGCGACGAGACGCGTGCGGTCCGAGAGGACGGCGTCGAACGCCTCGGGCGCGAGCTCGCCGCTCGCGGGGTCGAACTCCGCCACCCGCGCGGTGGCGCCGGCGCGTTCGGCGGCGAGCACCCAGGGGCGCACGTTGGCGTCGTGGTCCAGCGACGTGACGACGACCTCGTCGCCGGGCCCCCAGTCGCGCGCGAACGCGTCGGCGAGGTGGAAGGTCAGGGTCGTCATGTTCGGGCCGAGCACCACCCCCTCGGAGTCGCCTCCCACGAGATCGGCCAGCGCGGCTCGGGCGTCGCCGAGCACCTCCGTGCTGAGCACGCTGCCCGCGAACGCCCCGCCCTGGTTGGCCATGCGGGTGAGCATGGCCTCGGCCACGGCCGCCACGACGGCTTCGGGGACCTTCGTGCCCGCCGCGCCGTCGAGGGGACCTCGACGCCGCCGAGGCCGTGGAAGTCTGAGCGGATTTCGGCAATCGGGCGCACGGCGGCGCCGAATCCTGCCGGGACGGCTGCCGCGCTCAGCCGAGCGCCGGCGCGGCCTGTT
>CAVTSQ010000017.1:0-97417 GCA_963737395.1 uncultured Solirubrobacterales bacterium
CCTTGGCGTCGCGGCCCTCGTTGCCGGCCCAGTCGACGGTGACGGTGCCGCTCGACTTGCCGAAGCCGCGCGGATCCCAGGTGACGACGTTGTAGCCGGCGGCGAGCAGCGTGCCGACGCCGGGCGCGCCGACGTTGACGTCGGTCGTGCCCGCCGTGTTCGTGTCGCCCGGCTGCGACCAGCCCGGCCCCATCATCACGGTCGGCGCCTTGCCCTTGACCGTCTTGCTCGTCGGGAAGAAGTGCGTGTTGATCTTCGTCCCGTCGTACGAGGTGACGGTCGTGTCGCGGGCCTGCGCCGGAGCGGCGACGACGGCGGCGACGAGCAGGGTCAGGAGGGCGGCGAGCGGCGCGCGCAGGCGAGGATGCATGCGCGGAGGCTACGTGCTGCATCTAGCCTGCTGCGCCATGCGCGCCCTTCAGATCACCGAGCTCTCCGGCCCCGCCGCCGTCTCCGTCGCCGACGTCCCCGAGCCGGGCCCGGGCGACGGCCTGTTCGGCGGCGAGGGCGTCGTCGTCGAGGTCGAGGCCGCCGGCGTGTCCTTCCCCGAGGTGCTGCAGACCCGCGGCGAGTACCAGGTCAAGCCCGAGCTGCCCTTCGTCCCCGGCTCGGAGGTGTCGGGCCGCGTGCGCTCGGCGCCCGAGGGCTCGGGCCTCGAGCCCGGTCAGAACGTGATGGCCTTCCCGATGCTCGGCGGGCTGGCCGAGATCGCCGTCGCGCCGGCGAACTTCACCTTCCCGCGCCCCGACGCGCTCGACGCCGCGCAGGGCGCCGCGCTGATCCTCAACTACCACACGGCCTACTTCGCGCTGAAGCTCCGCGGCCGCCTGGCCGAGGGCGAGACCGTGCTCGTGCACGGCGCCGCCGGCGGCGTCGGGACCGCGACGCTCCAGGTCGCCAAGGGCCTCGGCGCGAAGACGATCGCCGTCGTCTCCAGCGACGAGAAGGAGACCGTCGCGCGCGACGCGGGCGCCGACGAGGTCGTGCGCTCCGACGGCGACTGGCGCGGCGCGGTCAAGGAGCTCGGCAAGGCCGACGTGATCGTCGACCCGGTCGGCGGCGATCGCTTCACCGACTCGCTGCGCTCGCTCAAGGAGGAGGGCCGGCTCGTCGTCGTCGGCTTCACCGCCGGGTCGATCCCCGAGGTCAAGGTCAACCGCCTGCTGCTCAACAACGTCGACGTCGTCGGCGCGGGCTGGGGCGCCTACGTGCTCTCCAAGCCGGAGGTCACCGCCGAGATCCAGACCGCGCTCGACGGCCTGATCGCGTCCGGCCACGTGCGGCCCGTCGTCGGCGCGCGCTTCGGCCTCGACGAGGCCCAGCAGGCGCTCGAGCTGATCGACGGCCGCGGCGCGACCGGCAAGGTCGTGGTCGAGGTCCAGAGCTGACGATGGAGAAGCTCCTCGCGATCGTCGCGGTGCTCGTGGCCGGCGCCCTGGTCGCCGCGCAGCCCCCGGCCAACCAGCTGCTCTCGCGGCACGTCGGCAGCCTCGGCGCCGCGTTCTGCTCGCTCGTCCTGTCGGCGGCGATCATCGGCGTGCTGCTCGTCGTCAGCGGCGGCGCGGGCGACCTGAGCCACATCACCGAGTACAAGCCCGAGTACGCGCTCGGCGCGATCGCCGGCGCCGCCATCGTCTCGGTCTCGCTCGTCGCCGTGCGCTCGCTGGGCGCCGGCGGCGTGGCGGCGGTCACCGTCGCCGCGCAGCTCACCGTCTCGGTGCTGATCGACCGCTACGGGTGGCTCGGCGTCGAGGCCAAGGCGATCGACCTGCAGGTCGTGGCCGGCCTCGTGCTGCTCATCGCGGGAACGACGCTCGTGACCCTGCGATGACGCTCATCGCGCAGATCAGCGATCCCCACATCCGCCTCGACGAGGAGGACGCCGACGCGCGCGCGACCCTCGCCGCCGCCGTGCGCGAGGTCGCGCGCCTGGACCCGGCGCCGGACGCCGTCCTCTTGACCGGCGACCTGACGAACACCGGCGACCCGGCCGAGTACGCCGTCGTGCGCGAGCTGCTCGAGCCGCTGGCGATGCCCGTGCACCCGCTGCCCGGCAACCACGACGAGCCCGCCGCGCTGCGCGCCGCGTTCGCCGACCACCCGGACGTGGCGGCGACGACCGGCGCCGTCCACTACGGCGTCGACATCGGCGACCTGCACGTGCTCGTGCTCGACACGTGGGCGCCGGGCACCGACGCGGGCACGCTCGACGCCGGCCAGCTCGAGTGGCTCGACGGCGCCCTGGCCGGCGTCGGGAACCCGGAGCGGACGCTGATCGCGATGCACCACCCGCCCATCGCGATCGGCATCGGCGCGCTGGACACGATCGGCGTCGACCCCGAGTCGCTGGCCGCCTTCGCAGAGATCCTGCACCGCCGCGGCGGCGTGGCGCGCATCGTCGCCGGCCACGTCCACCGCAGCGTCACCGGGACGTTCGCCGGTTGCCCGGTGTTCGCCGCCGTCGAGCGTGGCGTTCCAGTCCGTGCTCGATCTTCGCCCCGGAAACCAGGGCTTCGCGCGGGCGCCGGGCGAGCCGGCCGCGATCGCGCTGCACGTCCACGCGCCGGGCCTGCCGCTCGTCTCGCACGTGCACCCGGTCACCGCCTGAAGTGCGCTATCACTGGGGCCATGCGCCTCGCCACCCTGCTGGCGGTGCTCGCGGCCGCCACGCTCGCCCTTGCCCTGCCGGCCGGAGCCTCGGCCAAGACGATCTGGCTGTGCAAGCCGGGCATCGCCAAGAACCCATGCGCCCCCGGGCTGAAGACGTCGGTCGTCTCGCCCACCTCGGGGAAGACGCTGCGGACCTACCAGCCCAAGGCGGCGACCAACAAGCGCGTCGACTGCTTCTACGTCTACCCGACGGTCTCCGACCAGAAGGGCCTGACGGCGATCCGGCGCATCGATCCCGAGGAGCGCTCGATCGCGCGCTTCCAGGCCGCGCGCTACGGCCAGGACTGCCGCGTGTTCGCGCCGATGTACCGCCAGGTCACGCTGCGCGGGATCGGCGCCGACGCGGCGAAGGTGACGGCGGCGATGCAGCGCAAGGGCTACGACGACGTCGTCGCCGCGTGGAAGCTCTACCTGAAGAAGTACAACCACGGCCACGGCGTGATCTTCATCGGCCACTCGCAGGGCTCGTTCGTCCTGCGCCAGTTCCTGGCCAAGCAGATCGACCCCTCCGCGGCCATGCGCGCCAAGCTGCGTCTCCGCGCTGCTGCTCGGCGGCAACGTGCTCGTCAAGAAGGGCCAGAACAGCGGCGGTGACTTCAAGCACATCGCGGCGTGCCGCCGGCCCGGGCAGTTCGGCTGCGTGGTGGCGTTCTCGACCTTCGGCGGCAACCCGCCGAGCAACGCGATCTTCGGGCGCCCGAGCCCGATCCTCGGCTGGCTCGGCGCCGAAGAACACCGAGGTGCTGTGCACGAGCCCGGCCGTGCTCGCCGGCAAGCCGCCGAAGATCTCGCCGATCTTCCCGTCGGTGCCGTTCGCGCCCGGGACGACGATCGGGACTGCGACGACGCTCGTCGGCTTCCCGATCCCGAAGGTTCCGACCCCGTGGATCACGACGCCGGGCGCCTACCGCGCGAGCGTGCACCACCGGCGCGATCCGGGTGCTGAAGATCACGCCGCTCGACGGCGCGCCGAAGCTCAGCGCGCTGCCCGACGCGACGTGGGGCCTGCACCTGACCGACGCGAACATCGCGCTCGGCCAGCTCGTCACGATCGCCCGCGCGCAGGGCACGGCGTGGCTGGCGAGCCAGGGGAGCTACTAGCTCAGCGCGCGGATCCCCGCCGTGACGGCGGCGGCGACGATCACCGCGACCGGGATCGGCACCTCGCGCCAGAGCAGGACGCCGGCCACCGCCACCCCGGCGGTGTCGGCGCCGATCACGATGTGGCGGCCGTTGGCCAGCGCGCCGGTGACCACGAGCGCGGCGAGCAGCGCGGGCGCCATCAGCCGGATCACGTCGGTGAACCACGCCGGCAGCTCGCGGCCGCCGAGCGCGATCGGTCCCGCCGCCTTGATCGCGGCGGTGATCACGGCCGAGAGCGCGATCACGAGCGGGATCGAAGCCGACGACGTCACTGCGCCGGCTCCTTCGGGCGGCGCTCGCGCGCGAACGCGCCGGCGAACGCGGCCAGCGAGGCGGCGAGCACGGGCACGCCGGCCGGCGTGAAGGGGATGAGCACGAGCGCGATCAGCGCGCCGCCGGCGGCGACGGCGCTCGACGCGGCCGGGTCTGGAGCTCGCCGAAGAGCAGCGCGAGGAAGAACGTCGGGTAGATCGCGTCGAGCCCGTACTTGCCCGGGTCGCCGAGCGCGTCGCCGGCGAAGACGCCGACGAGCGTCCCGGCCTGCCAGGTGACGTACTGCACGGCGGTCGAGCCGAACATGAACCAGCGGTCGAAGCTCCCGTCGTCGCGCGAGGCCATCGCCCACGACGCGTCGACGATCGGCTGGCCCTGGAGCCGCGCGCTTGAGCGGGCCGCCGGGCAGCGACGGCGCGAGCGCGATCCCCATCGCCAGGAAGCGCGCGTTGACCAGCGCGACGGCGGCGACGACCGCGCCGACCCCGCCGCCGGCGGCGAGGATCGAGACCGCGGCGAACTGCGCCGAGCCGGCGAACACGATCGCGCTCGTCAGGATCGCCTCGAGCGGCGTGAAGCCGACGCCCTTGGACAGCACGCCGAAGGACAGCGAGAGCAGGAAGCCCGCGCCGGCGTACGGGACGCCGGCGCGCAGGCCGGCGCGCCACGAGGCGCGCGGCGTCTCGGGGTGCTCGATCACATCCGGAAGACGCCGTAGCCGACGTCCCGGAGCGGGGCCTGCGTGCACGCGGCGAGCGCCTGCGGCGAGCACGGCGCGGGTGTCGCGCGGGTCGATCACGCCGTCGTCCCAGATCCGCGCGGTCGAGTAGATCGCGCGGCCCTGGCGCTCGTACTGCTCGCGCAGCTCGGCGCCGAGCTCGGGCTGGCCGACCTCGCTCATCACGGCGGCGGCCTGCTCGCCGCCCATCACGCTGATGCGCGCGTTGGGCCACATGAACAGGAAGCGCGGGCGCGTAGGCGCGGCCGCACATGCCGTAGTTGCCGGCGCCGAACGAGCCGCCGACGATCACCGTGAGCTTCGGGACCCGCGCGCAGGAGACCGCGGTGACGAGCTTGGCGCCGTCCTTGGCGATGCCGCCCGCCTCGTAGTCGCGGCCCGACCATGAAGCCCGAGATGTTCTGCAGGAACAGCAGCGGGATCCCGCGGCGGTCGCACAGCTCGATGAAGTGCGCGGCCTTGAGCGAGGACTCGGAGAAGAGGATCCCGTTGTTGGCGATCATGCCGACCGGGTGGCCGTCGAGGTGGGCGAACGCGCAGACGATCGTCGTGCCGTAGAGCTCCTTGAACTCCTGGAGCTCGCCGAGTCGTCGACGAGGTGGCGGATCAGCGTCGCGCACGTCGTAGGGCGTGCGCGCGTCGAGCGGGACGAGGTCGAGCAGGCCGTCGGGGTCCTCGCGCGGGCGGCTTGGGCGCGCTGACGCGCCCACGGCGCGGCGTGCGGCTGCCGGCAGCGTGGCGACGATGCCGCGGACGATCTCGAGCGCGTGGTCGTCGTCCTCGGCCAGGTGGTCGACGACGCCCGAGCGGCGCGCGTGGACGTCGCCGCCGCCGAGCTCCTCGGCCGTGACCTCCTCGCCGGTCGCCGCCTTCACCAGCGGCGGGCCGCCGAGGAAGATCGTGCCCTGCTCGCGCACGATCACGGTCTCGTCGCTCATCGCCGGGACGTAGGCGCCGCCGGCGGTGCACGAGCCCATCACGGCGCTGATCTGCGGGATCGCGCGCTCGGACATCGCGCGCCTGGTTGAAGAAGATCCGGCCGAAGTGCTCGCGGTCGGGGAAGACGTCGTCCTGCTTGGGCAGGAACGCGCCGCCGGAGTCGACGAGGTAGACGCACGGCAGGTGGTTGTCGAGGGCGACCTCCTGCGCGCGCAGGTGCTTCTTGACCGTCATCGGGTAGTAGGTGCCGCCCTTGACGGTGGCGTCGTTGGCGACGATCGACGCAGCGGCGGCCGTGCACGATGCCGACGCCGGTGACGATCCCCGCGCCGGGCGCGTCGCCGTCGTAGAGCTCCTCGGCGGCGAGCGGCGGAGAGCTCGAGGAACGGCGAGCCGGGGTCGCAGAGGCGCTCGACGCGGTCGCGGACCGGGCAGCTTGCCGCGGGCGACGTGGCGCTCGGTCGCGCGCGGGCCGCCGCCGGCGCGCACGCGCTCCAGGCGCGCCTTGAGGTCGTCGAGCAGCGCGAGGTGCTCGTCGCGGTTGCTCATCGCCGCCTCCTCCTGCGCGGTGACGGCGACGAGCGGCTGGTGCAGCTTGACGCTGTCGCCCGGCTGCGAGCTCGAGGCCGTCGACGACGCCGGCGTGCGGCGCGGCGATCGAGAGCTCCATCTTCATCGACTCCAGCACGAGCAGCACGTCGCCCTCCTCGACCTCGTCGCCGTTGGCGGCGTGGACGAGCAGGACGGTGCCGGGCATCGGCGCCTCGAGCGAGCCGGCCGCGGCGGCGTGCGGCGCCGCGCGAGCGCGCCTCGGGCAGCGACGCGAGGTGGTGGCCGTCGCGGGCGATCCACAGGCCCTCGTCGTCGGCGTGCGACGGCGTAGGCGCGCGAGACGCCGTCGACCTCGATGCGCACGGCCGTCGTCGGTCGCGGCCTGCCACGTGCGCTCGCGCGCTCGTCGACCCGAGCTCGTCGGCGTCGCGCGCGCCTCGCCGACGTCGGCGAAACGCCGCCGCCACGGCCCGGGCGGCTGTCGTCAGCTCGCGCGCGTCGCGCGCGAAGGCGGCGGCGATCGCGGCGGGCAGCAGGTCGTCGGGCGGCCGCGGCGGGCGTGTCGGCGAGCACGCGCTCGAGCAGGCCCGGTGTCCATGCTCGCCGGCGCGGACGTCGTCGCGCTGCAGCAGCGCGCGGGTGAAGGCGGCGTTCGTCGTCACGCCGAGGATCGTCAGCTCGGCCAGGGCGCGGTCGAGCCGGGCCAGCGCGGTCGGCCGGTCGGTCGCCGTGGGCGATGACCTTGGCCAGCAGCGGGTCGTAGCGCGGTGCCGACCTCGGACCCGGCGCGGATGCCGGAGTCGACGCGGGCGCCGGCCGGCTCGCGGTAGGCGCCGCACCGTGCCGGTCGCGGGCAGGAACCCGGCGGCCGGGTCCTCGGCGTAGATGCGCGCCTCGACCGCGTGGCCGGACGGAGCCGCTGCCTGTCCCGCAGTCCAGCGGCTCGCCGGCGGCGACGCGCAGCTGCTGCTCGACGAGGTCGACGCCGTAGACGAGCTCGGTGACCGGGTGCTCGACCTGCAGGCGCGTGTTCATCTCGAGGAAGAAGAAGTCGCCGCCGTCGTGGGGGACGATGAACTCGACGGTGCCGGCGCCGACGTAGCCGCAGGCCCGCGCCAGCGCGACCGCGGCCTCGCCCATGCGCTGCGCGCAGGGCGTCGTCGACGACCGGGCGACGGCGCCTCCTCGACGACCTTCTGGTGGCGGCGCTGCAGCGAGCACTCGCGCTCGCCGAGGTGGACGTCGTGCCGTGGGCGTCGGCGAGCACCTGCACCTCGACGTGGCGCGGGCGCTCGAGGTAGCGCTCGACGAGCACGCGGCCGTCGCCGAAGGCCGACTGCGCCTCGCGCCGGGCGGCGTCGAGCGCGCTCTCGAGCTCCTCGCTCGCTCGCGCACGACGCGCATGCCCTTGCCGCCGCCGCCGGCGACCGCCTTGATCACGATCGGGCAGGCCGTGCTCGGCGGCGAACGCGCGCAGCGCCTCGAGCGTCGCGTCGTCCTCGCCGTCGAGCCCGGGGACGACGGGCACGCCGGCCTCGTCGGCCAGCCGCCGGGCGCGGGCCTTGTCGCCCATCAGCTCGATCGCGCTCGGCCGGCGGGCCGATCCAGGTCAGCCCGGCGTCGGCCACCGCGCGGCGCGAAGCCGGCGCTCTCGGAGAGGAACCCGTAGCCGGGATGCACCGAGCGCGCGCCGAGCGCGGCGGCGCGCCGTCGAGCACCGCCTCGGCGTCGAGGTAGGAGTCGATCCGCGCCGCGACGTCGACGGCGTCGAGCGTGGACGGCGTGCGCGTCGTCGGCGCGTGTAGACCGCGACCGAGCGCAGGCCGAGCTCGCGCGGCGGTGCGCGCGACGCGGACGGCGATCTCGCCGCGGTTGGCGACAGGACCGGCTCGAGGTCGAGCAGGGTCACCGCGGATGCCAGTCGATCGCCGCCGGCGATCAGCGTGTGCGAGCCGAGCGGGCGGCCGAGGACGTCGCGCGCGGCGCGCGCCGCGTCGAGCAGCGCGTCCGAGGTCGATCCCGGTCTCGATCCCCATCTCGTGGAGCATCGAGACGAGGTCCTCGGTGGCGATGTTGCCCGTCGCGCCGGCCGGGACCGGGCAGCCGCCGAGCTCGCCGAAGCGACGACTCGAACGAGGCGCAGCCCGCCTCGAGCGCGGCGAGCACGTTGGCCAGGCCCTGGCCGCGGGTGTTGTGGAAGTGGGCGGTCAGCTCGGCGCCCGTCGACCTCCGCGAAGCGCCCGCGTGAAGAACTCCCGCACCTGCACCGGGTTGGCCATGCCGGTCGTGTCGCCGAAGCCGATCTCCTGCGCGCCCGGCGGCGACCAGGCGGTTGGCGATCTCGAAGACCGCGCTCGGGATCGACGTGGCCCTCGTAGGGACAGCCGAAGGAGACGGAGATGACGCCCTCGGCGCGCAGGCCCTCGGCGCGGGCGCGGGCGATCACCCGCTCGAGCCCGGACAGCGACTCCTCGACCGAGCGGTTGACGTTGGCCCGGTTGTGCGACTCGCTGGCCGAGAGGAAGCAGTTGACCTCGTCGAAGCGGTCGCGCTGCTCCAGCGCGTTCTCGAGGCCCCGCTCGTTCGGGATCAGGACGGTCCGCGAGACCTCGTCGGGGATCGTCACCCGCTCGAGCACCTCGGCCGGCGTCGGCGAGCTGCGGGATCACGTCGGCGCGCACGAAGCTCGTGAGCTCCAGGCGCCGCACCCCGGTCCGCGCCGAGCAGGTCGATCAGCCGGACCTTGTCGTCGGTGGCGATGACCTCGGGCTCGTTCTGGAAGCCGTCGCGCGGACCGACCTCGCGGATCGCCACCCGCTCCGGCAACCCGGCGCTCATGCGCCCAGGGCGCGGGCGATCACCATCTGCTGGACCTCGTCCGTGCCCTCGCCGATCGTGAGGATCTTCGCGTCCCGGTAGAAGCGGCACACCGGGTACTCCTCGATGTAGCCGTAGCCGCCGTGGATCTGCACGGCCTCCTCGGCGCAGCGCACGGCCAGGCGGCCGGTCTTGAGCTTGGCCTGCGCCGCGGTCAGCGTGAAGTTCTCGCCCAGGTCCTTGAGCGCGGCGGCCTTGTAGGTCAGCAGCCGCGCCGCCTCGATCTCGGTGGCCATGTCGGCGAGCTTGCCCTGGATGGCCTGGAACTTGGAGATCGACTGGCCGAAGGCCTGGCGCTCCTTGGCGTAGGCCAGCGCCTCGTCGAGCGCGCCCTGGGCCAGGCCGACGCCCATCGCCGCCACGCCGATGCGGCCGATGTCGAGGATGTGCAGGAACTGCTTGAAGCCGGCGCCGCGCGGGCCGAGCAGGTTCTCCTCGGGGACCTGGCAGCCGTCGAACGTCAGCGGCCGCGTGTCCGAGGCGTTCCAGCCCATCTTGCGGTAGGGCTCGCCCTGCTCGTAGCCGGGCGTGTCCTTCGGAACGATGATGTTGGAGATCTCCCCGTCCCCCGTGCGCGCGGTGATCGCCACGTGGCCGGAGATGTCGGTGCCGGCGTTGGTGATGAACTGCTTGGCGCCGTCGATCGTCCACACGCCGTCGGCGAGCGACGCGCGCGTGCGGACGTTGCCGGCGTCCGAGCCCGCCTCGGGCTCGGTCAGGCCGAAGGCGCCGAGCTTCGCGCCGCTGGTCAGGTCGGGCATGAGCTCGGCCTTCTGCTCGTCGGAGCCGAACAGGTAGATCGGCTGGGTGCCGAGCGAGGTGTGGGCGCAGAGCGTGATCGCCACCGACGAGTCGGCCCGCGTCAGCTCCTCGACGGCGATCGCGTACTGCAGCGAGCGTGCCGCCGGCGCCGCCGTGCTCCTCGGGGAAGGGGATGCCCATCCAGCCGAGCTCGCCCATCTTCGCGACGAGCTCGTAGGGGAACGACTTCGTGCGGTCGAGCTCCTCGGCGACCGGCGCGACCTCCTGGCGGGCGAAGTCGCGGACGGTCTCCTGCAGCAGGCGCGTGTCGTCGTCGAGTCCGAAGTCCATGGACGGGATCCTACCGAACGATCGTTCGAAGTTCGAGGGGTCGTTCGGTAATGTCCGCGCCGATGAGCTAGCACCCGCCCGACCCGCCCGGCGCTGGCCGCGCGCTACGACCGCCGACGGGAGGAGATCGTCACGCGGTTCGGCGCGCGTGTTCGCCGAGCGCGGGTTCGACCAGACACCGATCAGCGAGCTCGGTGAGGCGATCGGCCTGGCCGCGGGCGGTCTCTACCACTACTTCGGGTCCAAGGAGGAGCTGCTGCGGGCGATCTGCGACGAGCTCGTCGAGCCACTGCTCCCGCCGGCCCGCGCGGTGGTCGCCGGCGAGGGCACGCGCGGCCGAGCGGCTGCGCGCGCTCGTGCGGCTGTGGGTCGCCCACGTCGTCGCCCACCGCGACCACATGCTCGTCTTCCAGCAGGAGCGCCACGTGATCGAGCGCGGCGCCGCAGTGGCGCGGCGTGCGGGCGAGCCGGAAGGCCTTCGAGCGCCTCGTCGAGGAGGCGCTCGAGGCCGTCGAGGCGGAGGGCGCCGCCGCCTACGCCGACCGGCGCGTGGCGATCAGCGCGCTGCTCGGCATGGTCAACCACACCGCCCAGTGGTTCAGGCCGCGCGGGCGGCTGTCGCCCGAAGCAGTCGCCGACGGATACGCCGGCCTGCTCCTGCGCTAGTCCGCGCGAGCTGCTGCGCGGCGCAGCTCGAGCAGCGCGCGGGCGTCCAGCGTCGGCACGAACGGGTCGGCGATCACGCGGCCGGAGGCGAGCTCGATCGCGGCGACGGGGCGGCCGTCGATCTCGGCGACCAGCGCGGGCAGGCCGACGGGCGCGGCGGAGTCGAGCGCGGCCAGGCGCCCGAGGGCGACCGCGTCGTCGGCGGTGGCGGTGGTGATCGTGTAGCTCAGCATGCGGTGCCCTTGTCGATTGTGGGACTTGATTGTCTCTATGTACGACACTATTGTGACTGTCAATGTCGTACAAAGTCCCATTGAGCGACCTCGAGCGCGACGGACCGACGTCGATCACGCAGCAGCTCGTGGCCCGCTTCGCCGCCGCGATCGACGCCGGCGACCTGGGCCCGGGGAGAAGCTCCCGACCACGCGCAGCCTGGCGACCGACGCCGGCATCAACCACCTGACCGCCGCGCGCGCCTACCGCCAGCTCGCCGACGCCGGCTACGTGACCGCCCGCGTCGGCGCCGGGACGTTCGTGCGCTCGCTGCCGCCCGGCGCGGCCGACGACGCCGAACAGGACGCCGACGCGTTCCAGGCGCTGGTCCTCCCCGACTTCCGCCCCTCGTTCGGCGCCCAGGCGCTGCTCGAGGCCTCGCAGGGGCCCGGCGACGACACGATCGCGCTGGCGATGGGCTGGAGCGATCCGCGCATGGCCCCGGCCGAGGACCTCGCCGCACTCGCGGCCGAGGCGTTCGCGCAGGCACGCGACACGGTCCTGGGCTACACGCCGCCCGAAGGCCTGCCCGAGCTGCGGCGCGTGCTCGGCGAGCGCGGCGCCGCCGAAGGCTGGGCCGCCGGCCCCGAGGAGATCCACGTCACGACCGGCGCCACGCAGGGGCTCAACCTCGCGCTCCGCGCGGTGGTCGAGCAGGGCGACGCCGTCGTGGTCGAGTCACCGAGCTTCATCGGCACCCTCGACGCGCTGCGCGACATCGACGTCCGCGTCCTCCCCGTTCCGGTCGACGAGGACGGCCTGAGCGTCGACGCGCTGGAGCAGCATCTCTCGCGCCACGAGGTCAAGCTGCTCGCGCTCCAGCCCGCCTGCCACAACCCGACGGGCTACGACCTGGCTCCGGATCGCCGCCGCCGCATCCTCGAGCTCGCGAAGGAGCGCTCGTTCCTCGTGCTCGAGGACCGCGTGTACGCGAACCTGCGCTTCGAGGGCAAGCCGGACCGGCCCCTGCGCGCCGACGCGCCCGCCCACGTGATCACGGTCGACTCGATGTCGAAGTCGCTGGCCGGCGGCCTGCGCCTGGGCTGGGTCGCCGCCCGGCCGCCGGTGCTCGCCCGGATCGCGGCGCGCAAGCTGCGGGCCGACATGCACACGCCCGGGCTCTCCCAGGAGATCGTCGCGCGCTGGCTGGCCTCCGGCCGCCACGAGGCGCACCTCGAGCGCACCCTCCCGATCTACCGCGAGCGCTGCGAGACGATGCTCGCCGCGCTGCGCTCCGAGCTCGGCAAGGAGATCCGCGTCACGACCGCCCGCGGGAGGCCATCACGTGTGGGTCACCTTCCGGCGGGCGATCGACGAGCAGGTCCTGCACGCCGAAGCCGCGCGCGAAGGCGTGGCCATCCTCCCCGGCGCGGCCGTGCTGGCCGATCCCACGGTCACCAGCGGGCTGCGGCTGTCGTTCGCGGTCGAGGGCTCGCCGCGGATCCGCGAGGGCGTCGCCCGCCTGGCCCGGGCCGTGCGGCGCACGCGCGAGCGCGAGCTCGGCGGCGCCTCGCTGCTGCGCTCGTAGCGGACTGAGGTGCCCTCAGTCGCGTTTTGCGACTGAGGGGTCTGTCCCCTCAGTCGCGGACTACTTCTCCACGAAGTACGGCCCCGAGCCCTGGCCGTCGGAGAACCAGCGGCTCGTGACGGTCTTCTTGCGCGTGTAGAACTCGACCGCGTCGGGGCCGTGGGCGTGCAGGTCGCCGAGGAACGAGTCCTTCCAGCCGCGAGAACGGGAAGAAGGCGACCGGCGCGGCGACGCCGATGTTCACGCCGATCATCCCGGCCTCGACCTCGTGGCGGTAGCGGCGGACCGCGGCGCCGGACTCGGTGAAGATCGACGTCCCGTTGCCGAAGCGGCTGGCGTTGACGACGGCGATCGCCTCGTCGAGCGTCTCGACGGAGATCACGGTGAGGACGGGCCCGAAGACCTCCTCCTGGGCGATCTCCATCGACGGCGCGACGCCGTCGACGATCGTCGGCCCGACGAAGGAGCCGCCGCCGTCCGCGTGCGCGCCGCGGCCGTCGACGACGAGCTCGGCGCCGTCGGCCTCGCCGCGGGCGATCCACTCGTTGATCCGGTCGCGCGCCTCGGGCGAGACGACCGGGCCGACGTCGACGCCCTCGTCGAGGCCGTCGCCGACGCGCAGCGCCCGCGTCGCCTCGGTGCAGCGGGCCGAGCAGCCGCTCGTGGGCCTCGCCCACCGTGACGACGACCGAGCCGGCCATGCAGCGCTGGCCGGCCGCGCCGAAGGCCGAGCCGATCAGGCCGTCGACGGTCTTGTCGATCACGGCGTCGGGCATCACGACCATGTGGTTCTTGGCGCCGCCGAGCGCCTGCACGCGCTTGCCGGCCATCGCCGCCTGCTCGTAGACGATCCGGGCCACGGGGGCCGAGCCGACGAACGAGACCGCGTCGATGCCCGGGTGGGCGAGGATCCCCTCGACGACGTCGCGCCCGCCGTTGACGAGGTTGACGACGCCGTCGGGCAGCCCGAGGCCGTCGAGCACCTCGAAGGCGATCTGCTGGGTCAGCGGCACCTGCTCGGAGGGCTTGAGCACGAACGTGTTGCCGCAGGCGATCGCGAAGGGCAGGAACCAGAACGGGACCATCGCCGGGAAGTTGAACGGGACGATCGCCGCGCACACGCCGACGGGCTGGCGGATCGTCTCGGCGTCGACGCCGCGGGCGACGTCCTCGAGGATGCGGCCCTGCATCGTCGTCGGGATCGCGCAGGCGGCCTCGACCATCTCGATCATGCGCGCGACCTCGGCGCGGGCGTCGACGAGCGTCTTGCCCATCTCGGCCGTGACGCGAGCGGGCCAGGTCCTCCTTGCGCGCGTCGAGGCCCCGAACGCAGCGCGAAGAGCAGCCGCGCGCGGCCGATCACGCTGACCTTGCGCCACTCGGGCAGCGCGGCGCGGGCCGCGTCGACGGCCGCGTCGAGGTCGGCGGCGCCCGAGAGCGGCACGCGCGCGAGCACCTCGCCGTTGGCCGGATTGGTGACGTCGAGCGCGCCGGACGGGGCGCGCGCCGGCGTCCACGCGCCGCCCACGTAGTTGTCGATCAGACGGGTCTGCGGGGCCGTGGCGGTCATGTCGGCCACGGTAGACCACCCGGCGCCGTCGACGATCGGAGTTAGCCTCCTCGACTCATGCCGGCGCCCCGTCCAGGACGTCGCGTCACGTTCGGCCTGCTCGCGACGGCCGCCGTGGCGCTCGTCGTACCCACGCCCGCGCGCGCTGCGCCGCGGGTCGAAGCTCCCGCCGTTGCCTCGTGCAGCACGAGCGCCGCCTGGTCGTGCACGGCGACCTCCACGCTGGAGGCGACCGCGGCGCGGAAGCTGCGCCAGCTCGCGCCGATCGGCGGGGACGCCGTCTTCCCGATCGACGGGCCGCACGACTGGGGCCGCTCGGAGGCCAACAAGTTCGGCGGCGGGCGCGGCCACAAGGGCCTCGACATGTTCGCCGCCTGCGGCACGCCGGTCATCGCCGCGGCCGCGGGCCGGGTCGAGAAGTCCGCCTACGAGGGCGCGGCGGGCAACTACGTCGTCGTCTCCCTGCCCGATCGCCGCGCCCACGTCTACATGCATCTGCGCCACCCGGCCCGCGTCCACGCGGGCGACCGCGTCCTCGCCGGCCAGCGCCTCGCGTCGGTCGGGCGCACCGGCGACGCCGACGGCTGCCACCTGCACTTCGAGCTGTGGACGGCGCCGGGCTGGTTCCGCGGCCGGGCGGTCGATCCCGAACCGTCGCTGCGCCGCTGGGCCGCGAAATAGGATCCGGTCCGTGCCGTCGCGCCTCTCCCCTCCCAGCGACCTCTGGGGCGCCGCCGCCTCGGGCGTGCAGGCGCTGCCCGGGCTGCCCCGGCTGCCCGTCGTCCCCGACCTGCTGCGGCGCATCGACATGCCCGACGACCTCGACGCCGTGTTCGTCTCCGGCGAGGAGGCCGAGCCGCGCTCGGTGGGGATGTCCCGCGCCGGTGTGGAACGCATCTGGGAGGCGGCCCTGGGCATGTACCGCTCGGGCGCCCACCCGGCCCTCCAGCTCTCCGTGCGCCGCAAGGGCGCGGTCGTCATCGACCGCGCGATCGGCCATGCCTTCGGCAACGGGCCGGGCGAGCGGGGCGTCGAGAAGGTCCCGGTCTCCCTCGACACGCCGTTCGTCATCTACTCGGCCTCGAAGGCGATCACCGCGCTCGTCGTCCACCTGCTCGACCAGCAGGGCGAGCTGCACATCGGCGACCCGGTCTGCGAGTACGTCCCGGGCTTCGCCAAGCACGGCAAGGAGGCGATCACGATCGCCCAGGTGCTCGCGCACCGCGCCGGGGTGCCCAACCTCTCGGCCGAGGCGCTCGAGCTCGACGTGCTCTCGCAGCCCGGGCGCATCGCCGAGCTGATCAACGACACCCGGCCCCTGTCCCGCCCCGGGAAGATGCTCGCCTACCACGCGGTCTCGGGCGGCTTCATCCTGGGCGAAGTGGTCCGCCAGGTCACGGGCCAGTCGATCCGCGAGGTCCTGCGCGAGCGCGTGCTCGAGCCCGTCGGCGGCTTCGAGTGGATGAACTACGGCGTCGAGCCCGGGCAGGTCGACCAGGTCGGGCGCTCCTACCCGACCGGCGCGCCCGTGCCGCCGCCGCTCTCCAACCAGCTCACGAAGGTGCTCTCGCATCCGGTCGACGAGGTCACGCGGCTCTCGAACGACCCGCGCTTCCTCACCGGCGTCATCCCGGCGGCGAACATCGTCACGAGCGCGCGCGAGCTCTCGCGCTTCTACGAGCTCGTGCGCCAGGGCGGCTCGCTGGACGGCGGGACGCAGATCTGGGAGCCGCGCACGCTGCGCCGCGCGCTGACCGAGCAGTCCTACCTCGAGGTCGACCGCTCGCTGGGCTTCCCCACGCGCTTCTCCTACGGGCTGATGCTCGGCTCCAAGCGCCTGTCGCTCTACGGCCCGGACACGGAGCGGGCCTTCGGGCATCTCGGCTTCACGAACATCCTCGCCTGGGCCGACCCCGAGCGGGCGCTCTCGGTCGCCCTGATCACGAGCGGCAAGCCGGTCCTCTACCCCGAGGTCGGGCGGTTCTGGAGCGTCGGGGCGCGGATCGGCATCGAGGCGCGCAAGGTCCGCGTCAAGGCGGCCGACGACCCGCTCGACGCCCGCAGCCAGTAGCGCCTGGAGTTCCTTTACGAAGTCCTGACCCTCCCCTGGGCGGCGCCTGACCGGCCGGCGTTCAGGGTGGTCGACATGAAGAAACTCATCACCATCTGTGCCGCACTCGTGGCGCTCTCCCTCGGGACGGCGTACGCGATCGCAGGCACGGACACACCGCAGGACCAGGCCGAGAACGCCGCGCAGACGGCGACGACGCCGACCACGACCACCACGACGCCCAAGCGCCACGTCAAGCGGCGCGAGGACCGTCGGGCCCACCGCCGCGCCGCCCACAAGCGGCGTGAGGATCGTCGCGCCCACCGGCGCGAGGACCGCCGCGCCCACGAGGCCGGCGACGTCCGCCGCGAGGACCGCGGCCAGGCCGAGCCCGGCGACGACCGTGGCGTCCACGCCGAGCCCGGCGACGACCGCGGCCAGCACGCCGAGCCCGGCGACGACCGCGGGCGCGAGGCCGAGGTCGGCGACGACCGCGGCACCGACGACCACCCGGTCGCCACCACCCCGGCGGCTCCGGCCCCGGCTCCGGCTCCGGCCGACGACGACCGCGGCCAGGACAACTCGGGCCCCGGCTCGAGCAGCTCGGGCCCCGGCTCGGGCGGCGAGGACCACGGCGGCCACGGCGGAGACGACTCCGGCAGCGGCCACGGCGGCCACGGGAGCGACGACTAGTCACTCATCTAGCCTGATCCTCGTGTCCAGCGGCCGGAGAACCGTGCTGATGGTCGAGGACGAGGCGTCCATCACCGAGCCACTCGTCGAGGCCCTCGAACGCGAGGGTCTCGACGCGCGTGTGGCCGGCACGGTGGCGGCGGCGCTCGAGCTCGCGCCGGCCGTCGACCCGGACCTCGTCCTGCTCGACGTGATGCTCCCCGACGGGTCGGGCTACGACGTCCTGCGCGAGCTGCGCCGCACCTCCGAGGTCCCGGTGATCATGCTCACCGCGCGCGGCGAGGAGACCGACCGCGTCGTCGGGCTCGAGCTCGGCGCCGACGACTACGTCGTCAAGCCCTTCAGCGCCCGCGAGCTCGTCGCCCGCATCCGCGCCGTCCTGCGCCGCGCCGACGGCCGGCCGGCGGCGGCCCCGCCCGCCTCCGAGCTCGTCGTCGGCCCCGTCGCCGTCGACCCGGGCCGCCGCCAGGCCACCCTCGACGGCCGGCCGCTCGAGCTGCCCCGCAAGGAGTTCGACCTGCTGCACGTGCTCGTCCGCGAGGCGGGCAGCATCGTCTCCCGCGAGGACCTGATCGACGAGGTCTGGGACACGAACTGGTTCGGCTCGACCAAGACCCTCGACGTCCACGTCTCCTCGCTGCGGCGCAAGCTCGGCGAGGACACCGAGGCGCCGCGGCTGATCCACACCGTGCGCGGCGTCGGCTTCCGCTTCGCCGGCGCCGACGAGCTCGACGCGACATGAGCCTGCGCACGCGGCTGCTGCTCGCGTTCGCCTACGCGCTGCTCGTGGTGATCGTGGCGCTCGAGGTGCCGCTCGCGCTCAACGTCCAGCGCCGGGTCGACGCCGAGGTCCGCAGCGAGGCGGAGTCGCAGGCCCAGCTCGTGGCGGCCAGCGCGGCGTCGCGGCTGTCCTCGCGCGCCGACCTCGCCGTGCTCGCCCGCCGCTCGGCGAAGGACCTCGGCGGCCGCGTGATCGTCGTCGACCGCGCCGGGCGCCTGCTCGTCGACTCGGCCGGCGGCGGCCTGCGCGCGACGTCGTACGCGAGCCGCCCCGAGGTCGCCGCCGCGCTGCGCGGGCGCGCCGAGCAGGGCGAGCGCCACTCCGCCTCGCTCGACGAGGACCTCCTCTTCACCGCCGTCCCGGTGATCCGGGCCGGCCGCCGCGACGGCGCCGTGCGCGTGACCCAGTCGGTCGACGGCGTGCGCAGCGAGGTGCACCGCTCCTGGCTGGCGCTGGCCGGCGTCGGGCTCGTCGCGCTGCTGCTCGGCCTCGGCGTCGCCTGGCTGCTGGCCGGCTCGATCGCCCGGCCGCTGCGCGCGCTGGCGGCCTCCGCGCGCCGCGTCGCCGGCGGCGACCTCGACGAGCGCGCCGAGCCGACGGGGACGACCGAGCAGCGCGAGATGGCCGAGGCGTTCAACGACATGACCGTCCGGCTCGGCGCCGTGCTGCAGTCCCAGAGGGAATTTGTCGCCAACGCCTCGCACCAGCTGCGCACGCCGCTGACCGGCCTCGGCCTGCGCCTCGAGGCCGCCGCGGCCAAGACCGACGATCCCGCCGTGGCGCGCGACCTCGCCGCCGCCGAGGCCGAGACCGCGCGGCTGGCCCGCCTGCTCTCCGAGCTGTTGACCCTCGCGCGCGAGCAGGAGCGCCCGCCGGGCGAGCCGCTCTCGCTCGACGACGCCGCGGCGGCCGCCCACGCCCGCTGGGAAGGACCGGCGCAGCGCGCCGAGCATCCGCTGACGCTCGCCGGCGCCGAGGGCGCCACGGTCGAGTCGCGCCGCGACGACCTCGCGCTGATCCTCGACAACCTCGTCGAGAACGCGCTGAACTACGCCCCGGCCGGGACGCCGGTGCGGATCGAGTGGGGCGCCGACGACCGCGGCGCGTGGCTGGCCGTCGCCGACGCCGGTCCCGGCGTGCCGGCCGACGAGCGCGAGCGGGTCTTCGAGCGCTTCTACCGCGGCGCGGCCGGGCGGGACGCGCCCGGGACCGGGCTCGGCCTGCCGCTCGTGCGCGCGCTGGCCGAGCGCTGGGGCGGCACGGCGGAGATCGACCCGGCCCACGCGCCCGGCACCCGCGTCGAGGTGCGCCTGCCGGCCGCGAGCCTGCCATCACCTGACCCGGACCTGACCCGCGTCTAACCCTCCCGCGCCTACGCTGCGAACGATGTCGCCTCGCCGCCTGCTTCCGCTCGTCGCGCTCGCGCTGCTCGGCCTCGCCGCGGCGGCCGGCATCGGGCTGGCCTCCAACGCGATCTCGGGCCAGCGCGTCGGCCTGCCGGCCAAGCCGACGGCGGCCGGCGAGCCGCTGGCTCCGGCGGCCGCGTCGACGACGACGGACGCCGCCGCGGCGGCCGCCCGGCGCGCGAAGGCCAAGCGCCGGGCCGTCGCCCGAGCGAAGGCCAGGCGGGCCAAGGCCCGCAAGCTCGCCGCGGCGCGGCGGGCCACCGCGCGGCAGCGCGCGGCGACGACGCCGACCGCGACCACCGCGGCGCCGTCCGCGCCGACGGCGTCAGGCGGCGACGACCACGGCGGGGGCGGCTC
The DNA here is from genome assembly GCA_963737395.1 of uncultured Solirubrobacterales bacterium. Taxonomy (GTDB): domain Bacteria; phylum Actinomycetota; class Thermoleophilia; order Solirubrobacterales; family Solirubrobacteraceae; genus JBBQAA01. Next base: position 19,610 of record CAVTSQ010000017.1, read on the forward strand.
GGGCTCCTCCGGATCCGGGTCGTCCGGCTCCGGCTCCGGCTCGTCGGGCTCGGGCTCCACCCCCGGCGGCTCGGGCAGCGGCTCGAGCGGCGGGGGCGGAGGCCACGGCTCCGACGACTAGCTGGCGCTGCCGGCCGTCTCCTGCTCGGTCGCCTCGATGACGCCCGCGCGGTTCTTGTGGGAGCGCTCGTAGGAGCGCACCTCGCGCACGCGCTCGTCGCCCGCGGCGTTCAGCGCCTTGCGGATGTCGGCGACGTTCTGCTCGTCGTAGCCGGCCCAGGGCTGGTCGCCCTGCAGCGGTGGAGATCCGGTCGGTGACGGTCGAGCGGTTCTCGTGGCGACGCTCGTACGTGTCGACCTTGGCCAGGTCGGCCTGCCCGAGGTCGCTGAGCTTGCCGACGATCTCGTCGACGGTCAGCGCGTCGTAGCGGGCGATCGGCAGGTCGCCGGCGGAGGCGACGGCGCCGCGGGCCGTGCCCTCGGCGCGGGCCTCGCCCGGCACCTTGCGGGCGGTGCGCTGCGTCTTGCGAGCCGCCGTGCGCGCCGTGCGCTTGGTCTGCGTCTTCGTGCGCTTGGCGACCGTGCGCGCGGCGTCGGCCGCACCGGTCTTCGTGACCTCGAAGACGTGCTCGCCCTCGATGTCCTCGCGGACGACGTCGTCGGTCAGGCCGGGGATCGCGTCGGTGATGCGCTTGAGCATCTTCTCCTCGTCGGCCCGGATCGAGGCGGCCAGCGTGGCCGTCTTCGTGTCGCCGACGTCGCGCGCCAGGCGCTCGATCGCCTGGTAGGTGGCGATCTCCAGGGCCTCGGTCGCGGCGGCGTCCTTGGCGTTCTTGAGGACCTTCTCGGAGCCGCTCGTGCCGCGGACCATGTCCAGCGGCGCCTTGGCCAGGGCCAGGGTCTGCTCGACGGCAGTCAGGGCCAGGCCGGTCACGGCCAGCAGCGGGTTGCGGGAGGCGCCGAGCTCGCGCAGGCGCGCCTGGAGGCGCTCGGCGTGGTCGCGCGTCTCCTTCAGGTGCGTCTCCAGGCCGGAGCGGTAGGTCCCACGGGGGGTCATGGCGATCTGCGAGGTCAGGACGTCGACGAGCGCGAGCTCGCTGGCGTGGGCCTCGTAGAGGTATTGGGCGATTTTTGTCTCAGGCTTCATATACTCCTCGGGTACCCATGCCACATCGCCCGACGCGGCCGATCAGGCCGTCGCCACCGCCGTCTTGAGCGCCGCGCGGCTCGGGAGCAGGAGGCCGGCGCCCGCGGCCAGGACGGAAAGCCCCGCGGAGACCGTCATCGCGGCCACGAACCCGTCGCTGAACGCGGCGGGTGTGGCGTAGCTCCCCGCGCCGGCGAAGGCGGCCACGCCGATCGCGATCCCGAACACGCCGCCGAGCTCGCGCATCGTCATGTTCGTGCCCGAGGCCTTGCCGATCGCCTCGGCGGGCACCGCGCCGACCACCGAGTTCTGGGCGGCGGGGAAGGACATCGAGATCCCGACGCCGGCGACCATCAGCGGCGCGATCAGCTCGCCGTAGGGCATGCCCGGGTGGGCGATCAGGGCGATCCAGCCCATCCCCGTGGCCTGCAGCGCCGGCCCGAGGACCAGGAACGGCCGCTCGCCGATGCGGTCGACGAGCGCCCCGGCCACCGGCGCGACGAAGAACAGCGTCGCCGTCCACGGCAGCAGCCGCAGCCCGGCCCCGAGCGGCCCGTAGCCCAGGCCGGTCTGCAGGAACTGGGCCATGAAGAACACGCCGCAGAACAGCGAGCCGACGGCGCAGAAGATCGCCGCGTTGCCGGCCGAGAAGGCCCGCGAGCGGAAGAAGCGCATCGGCAGCATCGGGTCCGGCGCGCGCAGCTGCCAGGCGACGAAGGCGGCCACGAGCAGCAGGCCGCCGCCGAGGGTGGCGACGATCTCGGGGCTCCCCCACCCGGCCGTGTTGGCGCGCACGAGCCCCCACACGATGCCGAGCATCCCGCCGGTCACGAGCGCGAGCCCGCGCAGGTCGAGCTTGGACTCGGGGCCGCGGCTCTCGGGCACGCGGGCCAGCACGAGCGGGATCAGCGCGAGGCCGAGCGGGACGTTGATCCAGAAGATCCAGTGCCAGGAGATCCCCTCGACGACGGCGCCGCCGACGAGCGGGCCGCTGGCCACGGCCAGGCCGTTGACGGCGAAGAAGATCCCCAGGGCGGCGCCGCGGCGCTCGGGCGGGAAGGCGGTGCCGACGACGGCCAGGGCGAGCGTGGTGACGAGCGCGGCGCCGACGCCCTGCAGCGCGCGCCCGGCGATCAGGGCGCCGACGCTCGGCGCCAGGGCGCTGCCGATCGAGGCGGCGACGAAGAGCCCGACGCCGGCGGCGAGCAGCCGCCGGCGGCCGAAGCGGTCCCCGAGCGCCGCGGCGGTCATCAGCAGCACGGCGAAGGACAGGTTGTAGGCGTTGACGGTCCACTCGAGCTGCGCCAGCGACGCGTGCAGGTCGAGCCGGATCGTGCTCAGCGCCGTGGTGACGACGAGCGTGTCGAGCGACACCATGAGGCCGGCCAGCGAGGCCAGGGCGAGGGTCCATCTCTGGGTGGAGGTCATGTGGGTACAGACCCCGCCTGTCTCGCCGATTCACCGATGAGTTCCGGGCGCGCCGGTGTCCCCATGTGAAGATGCGACCGATGGACGAGACGACCCTGGACCGGGCCCGCGCGGGCGACGAGCAGGCCTTCCGCGAGCTGACCGACCCCTACCGCCGCGAGCTGCAGGTCCACTGCTACCGGATCCTCGGCTCGACCCACGACGCCGAGGACCTCGTCCAGGAGACCCTGCTCGCCGCCTGGCGCGGGCTGCCGGGCTTCGAGGGCCGTGCCTCGCTGCGCGCCTGGCTGTACCGGATCGCGACCAACCGCTGCCTGAACGCGCTGCGCGACGCCGGCCGCCGGGCCGAGCACGCTGCCGGCGGGGCCGCCCGAACCCGCCCGAGCCGACGCGCTGGGCCGAGCCGACCTGGCTCGAGCCCTATCCCGACACCCTGCTCGAGGGTCTGCCCGACCGCGCCGCCGGCCCCGAGGCGCGCTACGAGACCAAGGAGGCGGTCTCGCTGGCCTTCGTCGGCGGCCTGCAGCGTCTGGCGCCGGCCCAGCGGGCCGCGCTCGTGCTGCGCGACGTGCTCGGCTTCCGCGCCGCCGAGGCGGCCGAGATGCTCGAGACGAGCGAGGCCTCGGTCAACAGCGCCCTGCAGCGCGCCCGCACCGCGGTCGCGAGCCGCGCCGGCGCCCCGCGAGGACCGGCCGCTGCCCGGGTCCGCCGGCCGAGCGCGAGGTCGTCGACGAGTTCGCCGACGCCTTCGAGCAGGGCGACATCCCGCGGGTGGTCTCGTTGCTGACCGAGGACGGGTGGCTGCGGATGCCGCCGCAGCCGCACGAGTACCAGGGCCGCGAGGCGACCGGCCGCTTCCTCTCGACGCGGCCGCTCTGGCGCACCGGCGGGACGCATCAGGCTCGTGCCGACGCGGGCCAACGGCAGCCCGGCCTTCGCCTACTACGTCGCCGAGGCCGGTGAGGAGCTGGCGCGGCCCAACGGCCTGGTCGTGCTCCGCCTGGACGGCGACCAGATCGGCGAGATCATCCGCTTCGGGATCGCCGGCCTGGTCGGCGCCTTCGACCTGCCGGAGACGCTCAGGCTGTCGTGAGCGGGCGCTCGAGCGCCGCCAGGCGCCCGTCGCGCAGCCGGGCCACGACGTCGGCGCGCGCGGTCAGCGCGGGGTCGTGCGAGATCATCACGACCGTCGGGCGGCCGGGCAGCTCGGCCAGCGTGCGCATGAGGTCGGCGATCGCGCGGTCGTCGAGGTGCGTCGTGGGCTCGTCGAGGACGAGCAGCCCGGGCCTGGCGATCATCGCCCGCGCGATCGCGATGCGCTGGCGCTGACCGCCGGAGAGCAGCGCGCCCTCGTCGCCGACGTGCGTCGCGTAGCCCTCGGGCAGCTCGACGACGTGCTCGTGGGCGCCGGCCAGGCGCGCGGCGCGCTCGACGTCCGCGTCGGTCGCCTCGGGCCGGCCGTAGGCGATGTTCTCGCGGATCGTGCCGGGGAACACGACCGGGTCCTGGAGCACGACGCCCATCGAGCGCCGCAGCTTGGAGAGGTCGAGCTCGTCGTAGGGCACGCCGTCGGCGCGCACCGTCCCGGCGTCGGGGCGGTAGAGCCCGAGCATCAGGCTGGCGACGGTGCTCTTGCCCGCGCCGTTGGGCCCGAGCAGCAGCAGGCGCTCGCCAGGGGCGACGGTCAGCGACACGTCGTGCAGCACCACGCCACGGCCGTAGCCGAAGGAGACGCCCTCGAGCTCGAGGCCGCCCTGGAAGTCGATTCCGCGCGTGCCCGCGTAGGGCTCGAGGTCGGTCGCCTCGGCCACGACCTTGAGGCGCTCGAGCGACTCGCGGCCGGCGTGGACCTGCGGCAGCACGGTGAACGCGGTCTGCAGCTGGCGCAGCAGCAGCGCGAGGACCGCGTAGAAGGACAGCAGCTCGCCGAGGGTCAGGTCGCCGTTGGCCACCGCGATGCCGCCGATCGCCAGCACGAGCACTCCGGCCGAGGCCGCGATCGCGTTCTGGACGATCCCGTAGACCGCCTGGGCCCAGTTCATCTCGAGGCTCGTGCGCCCGAGCTCGGTGTGCTCGTCGCGGCGCCGGTCGAGCTCGCCGCCGGCCGCCGACTGGACCTTGGTCAGCGTGGAGGTGCGCACGGCGAACGTCGTCTGGCGCGAGAAGACCTCGAAGCTCCGGGTCCAGGTCTTGACGCGCTCGACGAGCCGGCGGCGCAGCAGCCGGCCGGCGATGAAGAGGAACGGCACGACGGCGCACAGGTAGAGCGAGAGCACCGGATCGATCACGAACATCACGATCCCGAGGCCGACCGCGACGGCGTAGGCGGGCAGCAGCAGCGCCACGATCGCGTTGACCATCAGGTCGATGCGCTCGGTGTCCTGCACGACGATGCTCTGCACCCGGGCGTCGTCCTCGGCGTCGAAGAACGACTGCGGCAGGGCGTAGATCCGCTCGAGCAGCCGCCCGCGCAGCTCGGCGATCGACCGCTTCGTGACCTTCAGCGTGACGCGCCGCGTCACGAGGCCGAGCACGCCCTGGAGCATGAACAGGGCGAAGATCAGGGCCGCGGCGGCCAGCAGCTTGCCGCTGTCGCCGTCGGGGATGTAGCTGTCGAAGCAGCGCTGCACGAGCACCGCGACGGGCAGCAGCGAGAGCGCCTGGAGGATCGAGAGCCCGAGGGCCAGCGCGAGCGTGCGGCGTTGCCCGTCGAAGAGCACGAGCACCGCGCCCCAGAAGCGCGCCGACTCGCCGCGCACCGTGATCGGGCCGGCGCTGCTCATCGCTCCGCTCGTTGCCTGGCCACCTGTGCGCGCATCGCCCGCAGCAGCGTAGGCCGCACCTCGTCGCGGCGGCGAGCGGTGAGGCTGTCGGGATGGAGTCGCACGCGGGTACACGGCCGGTCGACCGTGCCGCCGCGGGCGCCGGCGGCGCGCACCCGGCCCAGCCAGTCGGCGTCCTCGGCGAGCTCGAAGGACTCGTCGAAGGGGCCGATGCGATCGAACAGCGCCCGCCGGGCGAAGAAGCTCCACAGACCGCCGGCCGGCGAGCCGCCCGACGACCCGCTCGGCGACCCACGGCGGAAGCGTGTCGACGCCCGGGGCCGAAGACGTCGAGCTGCCCGACGACGAAGTCGAGCTCCGGATCGGAGGCGAGCAGGTCGCGACGGAGCGCGCAGCGAGCCGGGCACCGAGACGTCGTCGGCGTCGAGGAAGGTGAGGAGCTCGCCGCGGGCCGCGGCCAGGCCGGCGTTGCGCGCGGTGGCCACGCCGGCGTGCGGGCGGCGGACGACGCGCGCGCCGGCCGCCTCGGCGACGTCGGCGCTCGCGTCGGTCGAGCCGTCGTCGGCGACGACGACCTCGAGCGGGCCGGCGTCGTCCTGGTCGAGCAGCGAGCGGACGGCCTCCTCGACGTACGCGGCGCCGTTCCAGACCGGCATCACGACCGAGAGCAGCGCCTCGCTCATGCCGCGAGCTCCTCGAGCAGGCCGCCCGAGCGCGGCGGCGCCGTCCTCGGGCGAGCCGCCGAGCTCGAGCCGGAAGGCGGGCACGGCGCGGGCGAGCGCCGCCATCGTGGCCAGCGAGCCGCGGTCGCCCGGCAGCTGGCTGACCGTGCTCGGGGCCAGGGCGAACAGGCCCTCGCCGCCGGACGACGGGACCACGCGGGTGTGGCCGTCGCCGGTCAGGACCGGGATCACGAGGCCGCGCAGCGCGAGCTCGGTCGCCCAGCGCTCGGGCCAGGCGCGGGCGATCTCGACCTCGTACTTCTCCCCCTCGCCGATCGCGGCGCTGCGCACGGCCTCGCCCAGCGCGGGCAGCAGCTCGAGCGTGCGCGGGGCGGCCTTGGCGCCGCCGTAGATCGCGTGGGCGGTCGGCGTCGGTGAGCGGACGTCGAGGCCGACGTAGTCGTCGCCGGCCGTCTGCAGCCCGGCGAGGACGGCCGCGAGCGTCGTCGAGGTCTTCCCCGCTCCGCCGGCACCGGCGAGCAGCAGCCCGGCGCCGTCGCGGCCGACCGTGCCGCCGTGGACGAGGGTCCGGCCCGGGCCGGCCAGCGCCCACCGCAGCAGCGGGCGCAGCGGCGCCGCGCGCTCCCACCAGTGCAGGCCGGCGGCCGACGGGGTCCACAGGACGCCGACACGGGCGTCGGCGTCGAAGGTGCACAGGGTCTGGCGGGCGCTCTCGGCCGTCGGATCCTCGCTCGTCCACAGCGCGCCGAAGCGGTCGTCGTTGAAGCCCGCGATGTCGCCCCGGCCGCGCACGTCGCCCGGGCCCCAGGGCAGCGCGGGCCGCGGCACGCCGGTCGAGGCCGTGTCCCAGGCGAGCAGCACGGTGTCGGCGTCGGGATCGGTCCCCTCGCGCACGCGCGGCAGAGCGGGCAGGAAGGCCTCGGCCAGCGCCGGGCCCGCGAAGCGCAGCTCGATCGTGCGGATCCCGGTCTCGAGCGTCCAGGTACGGGTGCCGGCGACCTCGGCCGCGGCCGCGAACGCCGCCCGCAGCTCGGCGCCGAAGCGCTCGGCGGCGTCGGCACCGAACCCGCGCCGGGGGTCGCGATCCGCCTCGACCGCCACCGCGACGCGCTAGCCGTCGCGGCCGGCGTGCTCTTCGACGGCCGGCCGCTCCTGCGGCCAGCCTTCCGGCGTGACGTCGTGGATCGGATCGAGGAGCAGGAGGTACTGCATGTCGGAGTAGCTCGAGAAGGCCGGCGGGGCCCACGCCCCGGTCGTCTCGAGCGTCACCACGTCGCGCTCGTCCCGCAGCTCGTCGCGGCGCAGGATGTCGGCCTCGACGAGCTCCCCGGTCAGCGATGCGACCGCCTCGGCGAGGTCGTCGCCGGAGGCGTCGGGGAAGCGCGCGGACAGCTCGGAGAGCGTCTCCTCGTCGGTCCACCCCGCGGACAGCAGGGTCCACACGGCGGGCCCGGACCCCGTCAGCGAGTGATACGTGCCGGCGTCGAGATTGATCAGGATGGTCTCGTCTCCGATCGTCTCGTGGACGATGCGCTGGACGTCGACCGAGAAGCGGGGCTTCGGCATCCGCGCAGTCTAGGCACCGCGCGCGGACGGTGCGAACGCCCTACCTTCCGCTCCCATGCAGCGTGCGCTCGTCCTCGCCGGCCGCCTCCCGCAGCCCGTTCGCAGCGGCGGCGACCTGCGCTCCTGGCAGACCGTCCGCGGGCTGCGGGCGCGGGGTGAGGTCACGGTCTTCGGGCTCGAGCGGAACGGTCCGCCGCCACCGGGCTTCACGGCCGCCGACTGGGTCTCCCACGAGATGGACCTCGGGAGCGAGGGCCTGCTGGACTGGATCCGCGAGCCGGGCGGGCATCCGAGCGACCGCTGGTTCTCCGAGGACGCGGCGGCCGGGCTACGGGCCCTGCTCGACCGCGCGCGACCGGAGACGGTCGTCATCGAGTCCGCGTTCCTCCATCGCTACATCCCGATGATGCGCGAGCACGGCTGCGCCGTGGTCCTCGACGCCCACAACGTCGAGGCGCCGCTGCACGAGGAGCTCGCCGACGGCCGCGGCGACCTCCTCAGCCGGCTGTTCGCGGAGCGCCTGCGCGGGGTCGAGGCCACCGCCTTCGCCGCCGTCGATCAGATCTGGTTCTGCAGCGAGCGCGACGCGGAGCTCGCCGCCGCCCGCTATCCGGACGGCGCGCCCGGCTGGATCGTGCCCAACACGATCGACGTCGCGGCCTACACCGGCCCCTCCGCCCGGGCGGACGTGCCGACGCTCGTCTACGTCGGCACGCTCGGCTACCCGCCCAACGAGCGCGCGGCGATGCGCCTGCTGACCGAGATCTGGCCGCAGGTGCAGAGCGCCGTCCCCGGTGCCCGGCTCGTGCTCGCCGGCGCCGATCCCTCGGCCGCGGTCGAGGCAGCCGCGGCCGCGGCGCCGGGCGACGTCGAGCTCACCGGGTTCTTCCGCGAGGCGCTGCCCTACCTCCGCGACGCCTGGGCCACGGTCATCCCGCTGCGCGAGGGCGGCGGGACCCGGCTGAAGGTGCTCGAGGCGCTCGCCGCCGAGCTGCCGGTGATCTCGACCGCCAAGGGCGTCGAGGGCCTCGACCTGCGCCCGGGCGAGCACTACGTCGCGGCCGAGAGCGCCGAGGACCTGGCCGCGGCCGCCGTCGCCCTGCTCGGCGACACGGGGCGTCGCGCCGAGCTCGCCGCCGCCGGGCGCGACCTCGTCGCGCGCGACTACGACCTCGCCGTGTCGGCGGCGCGCATCGACGAGGCGCTCGGCGCGCTGGCCGCAGGCGAGAAGAGGAAGTCGTTGACGTAGGCCGGCGACTGGTCGTCGGCGTCCGGGTCCAGGTGGGCGGCCTGATCGCGCTCGAGGTCGAAGTCGGCCAGCGGGAACGGCCCGTCGGGCCCGATCGCCTCGCCGCGGTAGCCGAGCTCGGCGAACAGCGCGAGCGTCTCGTCGAGCTCGTCGCCCGCGTGACGGCGCTCGAGCTCGACGAGCACCCGGGGCCGGGCCTCGCGCAGGACGCCGAGCGCGCCGCGCAGCACGGCCAGCTCCGAGCCCTCCACGTCGCACTTGACGAAGGCCACGCGCCCCGCGTCGGCGCCGAGGGCGGCATCGAGCGTCGTCGTCTCGACCTCGACGGTCTCCGCGTCCTCGGCCGGGCCGAGCCGCGCCAGCGCCAGGAGCGGACTGCCGTCCTCGCCGCGGGGCACGGAGAGCGTGGCGCGGCCGCGGCGATCGGCCAGCGCGACGGGATGGATCTCCACGCCCGGCTCGGCCGCGGCCACGATGCCGAGCCGCTCGAGCGCGAGCGGATGGGGCTCGAAGGCGTGCACGGCGCCCTCCGGTCCGACGAGCTGCGCCAGCCGCGCGGTGTAGACCCCGATGTTCGCGCCCGCGTCGACGACCACGTCGCCCGGCCGCACGAGCGCGTCGACGACGGCCATGCTCCGGTTGCCGCGGACCCGGTCGCGCGCCCAGACCAGGCGCGCGTGGGCGGCGCTCCAGGGAGCCGTCACGCCCGGCGGGCCGCGCGGGCGCGGCGCGCCGCCCAGCGCAGGACCGCGCGGCGGGAGGACAGGTCGAGCACGATGCGCATGTGGTCGACGACGTCGCGCGCGGGGCCGGGCGGACCGTAGGGCCGCCGGCGCAGCCGCCGGTAGGAGTCGGCCCAGGCGAGCACGACCTGGACGTGGTAGGGCATGCCCCGCAGCGCGTAGGCCACGCGGGTCACGGGCCGCACCGGGGCGCGCTCGAGCGCGTCGATCGCCTCGGCCGGGACCGGCAGCCCGAAGCCCTCGCGCAGCAGGCGCAGCGCGGCCAGCGACTCGACCGCCAGCTCGCGATCCTCGGCGGTGGCGACGAACAGGGGCCAGTCGACCTCGGCCCCGCTCTGGAGCAGCAGCGCCGCGTCGGCGACCCAGCGCAGCGGCGCCGGCGGCCAGCGCACGCCGTGGGCGCAGATGATCAGCAGCTGGTGGGCCGGGGCGGGCACGAGCGTGGTCGTCGTGCCGAGCGCGACGGGCACGGCCGCGCGCCAGATCCGCTCCTCGTCGCCGGGCACCTGGAAGGCCGACCAGTGCAGGTCGATCTGGTCGTCGTCGCGCCGGTAGAGCGGGCCGCCGTGCCAGGCGCGCATCGACTCGGACAGCGGCAGGCGGTTGCGGCGGTGATAGCCCAGGCCGGCGAGCACGTCGATGGCGCGAGCGGCGTCGGCCGGCCGCACGAGCACGTCGACGTCCTCCATCGGCCGCGTGCCGACCGAGCGGCCGACGCCGGTGACGAGCGCCCCGCCCTTGAGCAGCATCGTCTCCACGCCCGCCTCGCGCAGCGCGTCGACGGCCAGGGCGCCGCGGCGCAGCAGCCGCTGGTTGCTCACCCAGGCGTGGCGGTAGATGCCGCTCAGGCGACCGAGCTCGGGATCCTCGCGGCCGGACTCGGCGAGGTTCGACCACAGCTGGGGCAGCAGCCGGTAGGTCTCGCCGTCGACGACCCCGTCGAGGTCGCCGCCGGCGGCGACCCAGGCCTCCCACGACTCCACGGCGCGGCGGGCGGGCAGGACGGCGGCCTGGAGCAGCCGCAGCTCCTGGGGATCGGGCCACGCGGCGTCGCGCGCGGCGATCACGGCGCGCTGCTCCGGCGCTCGGCCAGCGCGGCCCGGATCGCCGCCGTCAGGCCCTTGCGCTGGTTCTTCCAGGCGGCGGCGTTGACCGGGTGCACGCGCCGCCGGGTCACGACGGCGTCGACGATCGCCTCGCGCAGGCCGAGCGCGCGCGCCCGGGTCAGCCAGGGCGCGAAGTCGGCGATCGCGATGTCGGCCGAGAACGGCCCGACCCGGTCGAACGTCATGCGGTCGAGCAGCAGCGTGGAGGTCATCGTCGCCGGCGCGGCCGGGCGCGGCTCGGGCAGGGTCCGGGCCTTGACCTCCGGGGTGCGGAACTCCTCGAGCAGCCCGAAGACGAGGTCGGGGCCGTCGTCGGCCTCGAGGCGATCGAGCATCAGGGCCAGGCGATCGGGCGGCCAGACATCGTCGGCGTCGAGGAACGTCAGCACGGCGCCGCCGCTCGCGGCCACGCCGGTGTTGCGGGCGGCCGGGCCGCCGGCCGGCGGGCGGCGCAGGACCCGGACCGGAGGCCCGAACCGCTCGGCGACGTCGGCCGAGCCGTCCGTCGAGCCGTCGTCGACGACGATGACCTCGGCCACCGGTCGCGTCTGGGCCAGCACGCTCTCGATCGCCTCGCCGATGTAGGCGGCGTGATCGCGAACGGGGATCACGACGGAGACGACGGGCTCGTTCACGGCGCGAGCCTAGAACACCCCGGCCTGGCGCTCAGACGCTCAGTCTCCGAAGTCGCCCGAGAACAGGGCGAAGATCGCCGCCCTGCGGGTCCTGCAGGACGGCGATCCGGCCCATGCCGATGTCGCATGTCCCCCATCAGCGTCGTGCCGCCGAGCTCCTCGGCGCGGGCGACGGCCGCCACGTTGTCGTCCGAGCCGAAGTAGACGAGCCAGTGGGGCGGGACACCCTCGTCGAGGTGGCCGGAGATGCCGCCGTTCGGTTGCCCGGCGACCTCGATCATGTCGTAGCGCTGCGCGCCCTCGCCCATCGTCGAGATCGACCAGCCGAGCAGGTCGCCGTAGAACGACGACGGCGGCGTCGACGTCGGGCGTGTGCAGCTCGTTCCACGACAGCAGGCCCGGGCCGTTGACGAGATCCGCGCCATGGCGCTCGTTCGGCTCCCAGGCCAGGAAGTACGCGCCCGCGGGATCCTGGAGCACGGCCATGCGGCCGGCCGGCCCGACGTCGAACGCGCCGCGTGGGGCTCGACGCCGAGCTCCTTGGCCCGCGCGACCGTCGCGTCGGCGCTCTGCACCCGCACGTAGCTGTTCCACAGCGGCGGCACGCCCTGCTGCTGGGGCGGCTGGCCGGTGATCGCGGCGGCGACCTTGCCGCCGAGGGTCTGCAGCGAGTAGGTCCCGCTGGGGGTCTCGACGTCGTCGGACCCCCAGCCGAACAGGCCGCCGTAGAAGGTCTTGGCGCCCTCCGGGTCGGGGGTCGTCAGGTCGGTCCAGCAGAAGGTCCCTGGTGCGAAGTCGGTGCGCTCGGCCATGCCGCGACCCTAGCCGCGGTCGGGCGGGTATGACAGGGCCATGGAACTCGATCACGTCGGCATCTTCGTCCGCGACCTGGAGGCGGCCAAGCGCTTCGCCTCCGAGACCCTGGGGCTCGAGCTCGAGCGCGAGGGGCCGCAGCCCGCGCTCGGCCTCAACACCGCCTTCTTCCGCGCCGGGCCGGCGCTGATCGAGCTCATCGAGCACCAGGACCCCGACACGGGCGAGGAGAAGCGCGCCGGCGCCGTGGCCAAGCTCGACCACCTCGCGCTGCGCGTCGACGACCTCCAGGCCGCGCACGACAAGCTCGCGGCCGACGGCGGCGCCTTCGACCAGGCCGACGAGCCGATCCGCCTGGGCCCCAACGACAACTACTTCTCCAAGGCGGAGTCGACGCACGGCATCCGGCTGCAGCTCATGCACCCGGCCGACGACTAGGCGGTCGCTACACGTGCGCGTGATGCGCGCAGTGCGGCGCCGCTGAGCGCCGCCGCGCGCCGAGCGCGAACAGCGCGGCGAAGATCGCCAGGCCGAGCGCGTTGAGCACGGCCTTGTAGTCGAGCTGGATCGTCCCGAACACGTCGGCCTGCGAGGGCCGCGTGGTCGGGATCAGCCCGAGCGCGCCGAACACGACGTCGACGATCAGCGCGGCGAGGATCATCGTCACGAGCATCAGGGCGACGATCCGCATCGCGAACGCCGTGCCGTAGTACTTGCGGTAGACCACGACGATCGGCAGGACGATCAGGTCGGCGAAGATGAAGGCCATCACGCCGGCGAACGAGAGGCCGCCCGACCACAGCACGGCGGCCAGCGGGACGTTGCCGACCGAGCAGACGAACGAGAGCACGGCCACGACCGGGCCGATGATCGCCCCCCACACGGCCTGCACGGCGGGGCTCGCGTCCGTCAGGAAGAGGCCGTTGAAGAAGTCGTCGCCGAGCAGCGCCACGAACCCGGCGAGCAGGAAGCCGGCGATGATCTCCTTGTAGAGCATCGTCCAGTCGCCGCGGAAGGCGTGGGAGACGTCGGTCCACGCCTCGATCGAGGTGACGCGCTCGCGCAGGGAGCGTTCCTCCCCCGCCGTCTCGTGGTCGTGGCCGGAGTCGGCGTCCTGCGCGTGCTCGCGCGCCGTGGCCTCGAGCCGGCGCGACACGAACAGCCGCAGGCCGCCCCACATCAGGCCGATCATCACGAGGCCGCCGACGAACTCGGCCAGTGCGAACTGCCAGCCGATCAGCAGCCAGAGCACGAGCCCGAGCTCCCAGACGAGGTTGGTCGAGGCGAACTGGAAGGCCAGCGCCGTCGTGGCCGAGGCGCCCTTGGCGAACAGCGAGCGCGCGATCGCCACGGCGGCGTAGGAGCACGACGAGGATGCGGCCCCGAGCCCCGTGGCCCGCGCCACCGGCGCGAGGCCCTCGCCGGCCAGCGCCGACTCGACGCGCTCGCGCGGCACCCAGGTCTGGACGATCGCCGAGATCAGGAAGCCGAGCACGAGCGCCCACCAGACCTCCCAGGCCATCTGCGCGGCGTTGCCGAGCCTTCTCCGAGCGTCGAGAGGACGTCGGTCATGCTCTAGCCGCGGCGCATGAGCCGGCCGACGGCGGCCATGAGCTCGTCGGTCTTGTCGCTCTGGTCGGCGCCCTCGGCGCCGACGACGCAGTGGTGCGCGTGCTCGTCGAGCAGGCCGAGCGCGACCTTGTCGAGCGCGGCCTGGATCGCCGAGATCTGCGTGAGCACGTCGATGCAGTAGCGGTCGTCCTCGACCATCCCCTGGATCCCGCGGACCTGGCCCTCGATGCGGCGCAGGCGGGTCAGCAGCTGGGGCTTGGTCGCGGTGTAGCCGCGCGTGGAGGTCGAGGAGGCCATGCCGCCATGATACCCCCTACCGGTACTACTTCAAAGCACGGAGCACGGCGCGCGCGGTCCGCCGGGCGGTGGTCGCCCCCGGCGTGTACTGCTGCGCCGTGTCGGGCGCCCCGAGCGAGAGCGGGACCCGCAGGCGGCCGTGCCCGTCGGCGCGCAGCGTGCGAACGTGCAGTCCGCGCACGTCGCGCAGGCGCACGCGCACCCGCCGGTGGGCGGCGAACAGGCGCGGCGTGCGCACGGCCGCGGCGCCGCTGCCGGTGAGCGTGAAGCCGGCGCGGCTCGCGCGCGACAGCGTCGAGAACGCGAGCACCGGCCGCTTGAGCCTGACCGCCCAGCCGTACTGGGCGTACGCGGAGCGGATCGACGTGTAGGTCACCTTGCGCGGCGGCCGCTTCGGGTGGGCGAAGGTCGTCAGCAGCCGCGGCAGCGTCTTGGCCAGATCGCGGCGCCAGTCGTACCAGCGGTGGCCGCCGGCGCCGTAGTCGTCGAAGACGTGCGCGATGCCGAGCGCGGTCAGGCGGTCGTGCAGGCTCGTGCTCTCCGTGTGCACCGAGGTCTCGATCGGATCGATCGTCAGCGACCCGTCGGGGCCGCCGGGCTGCCCGTTGCCGGTGCGCACGTCGAGCGTCAGGCCGGCGAGGTTCGGCGCGAGATCGAAGGCGTTGTGCCCGCGCCAGCGCACCTCCTGGCTCGCCCGCGGCCCGTAGACCGAGGCGCTCGGCCCGCCGCCCTGCGGCCCGGAGGCCTCGATCAGGGCCACGCTGCCGATGAAGTTCGTGTCGACCTGGCCCGAGAACGACGCCGCGGCGGCGAACAGCTCGGGGTGCAGCGCGGCGTAGGTCACGGCGCCGCCCCCGCCCATCGACAGGCCGGCGATCGCGCGCTCCGAGCGGCGCGCCTTCGTGCGCAGGTGCGCGTCGACCCACGGGATCAGCTGGGAGATGTGGAAGGTCTCCCAGTGGCGCAGCCCGTTGTCCCCCGACGCGTACCAGTTCGCGTACTGGTCGAGGATCCCGCCGTCGGGCATGACGACGATCAGCGGCTTGCCGGCGGTGATCTGCTCGGCCTGGCCCTGGGTCGTCCAGTCCGACGAGTTCCCGGACGCGCCGTGCAGCAGGTAGAGCACCGGGTAGCGGCGCTTGGTCTTCGTGTAGCCCGCCGGCACGAGCACCCGGGTCTTGACCGGGAAGCCGAGCGCCGAGCTCTTGAACGTGAGCTCGGTCAGGCGCGGCGTCAGCTGCGCGCGCTTGGTGACCGAAAGCTTCGGGGCGGCGCCGGCCGGCGCCGCCCCGAAGAGCGTGAGAAGGATGGCGATGAAGGCGAGGCGTACGGGAGACACGCCCCGCATCCTCCTACACGAGCTCGTACTCAGGCTGCACCGGCGCCTCCTCGGCCGCCTCGGCCTGCGCCTTCTGCTCGGGCTGGATCACGAAGATCGCGACCAGGAGCGTGGCCACGACGAGCACCGCGGCGATCAGGAAGCCGAGGTGGTAGCCGCTGAGCAGCGCCTGCGTCTTGTCGGTCCCGCCGGCGATCAGGTTGTCGCTGTGGGTGGCCGACAGCGTGGCGAGCACGGCCAGGCCGAGCGCGGCGCCGACCTGCAGCGACGTGTTGATCAGCCCGGAGGCGAGGCCCGCGTCCTCGGGCGTCGCGCCCGACATCGCCAGGGTGGCCAGCGCCGGGAAGCAGAGCCCGGCCCCGGCGCCGACGAGCACGCAGGTCGGCAGCACGTCGCGGACGTAGACGCCGTCGATCGGGGCGCGGACGAACAGCGCGAGCCCGACGGCGATCACGGTGAGCCCGGGCGCGAGCATCGTCCGTGCGCCGAAGCGCGTGATGAGCGGCTCGGAGAAGCGCAGGGACAGCGCCCCGATCACGATCGTCGTGGGCAGGAACGCGAGACCCGTCTCGAGCGCGTCGTAGCCGAGGATCCGCTGGAGGTAGAGGACGCCGAGGAAGAAGAACCCGAACAGTCCGGCGACCGATGCCCCCTGGACCACGTTGGCTCCCGACACGTTGCGCGAGCGGAAGATCCGCAGCGGCACGAGCGGCTCCTTGGCGGTCGCCTCGCGGGCGACGAAGCCGGCGAGCAGGACGAGCGAGATCGCGCCGAAGGCGAGCGTGCTCGTCGCGCCCCAGCCCTTCTCGGCGGCCGAGCCGACGATCGCGTAGGCCCCGCTCATCAATGCGGCCGTCACGAGGGCGGCCCCGGCGAAGTCGGTCTGACGGCCGATGCCGATGCCCTTGTCTCGCTCGAGCACGCGCAGGGCCATGACGCCGGTGGCGATGCCGATCGGGATGTTGATGAAGAAGATCCAGTGCCAGGACAGCGCCTGGGTCAGCACGCCGCCGGCCAGGAGGCCGACCGAGCCGCCGGCCGCGGCGACGAAGGAGAAGACGCCGATCGCCTTGGCCTGCTCCCCGGGCTTGGGGAACATCGTCACGATCATCCCGAGGATGACGGCGGAGGTCATCGCCCCGCCGACGCCCTGGACGAAGCGCGCGGCGATCAGCATCGCCTCGTTCTGGGCCAGGCCGCAGAGCAGCGAGGCGACGGTGAAGACCACGAGGCCGGACAGGAAGACGTCCCGACGGGAAATGAGGTCGCCCATGCGGCCGGCGAGGAGGAGCAGGCCGCCGAAGGTGATCAGGTAGGCGTTGACGACCCAGGCCAGGCTCGACTGGGTGAAGCCGAGATCGTCCTGGATGACAGGAAGCGCGACGTTCACGACGGTGCCGTCGAGCACGATCATCAACATGCCGATGCACAGGGTGACGAGCGCGACCCAGCGGCTCCGGTCGATGGTGGCGGGTTCGGCTGTGGTCCCCTGCGTCATGTCGCTGGTCCTCTCGATGGCACGGCTTGCGGTCTGTCAAGACGTCGAACGACGCCTCCCGATTTCGACACTAGCAGCGTAGTCCTAAAAGACAACTACCTGTTCACAAATTCGTATTCCGTGGTAGCTTTGTGATATGAGCAAGAAGCGCAGCTACGGCGAAGCCTGTGCCATGGCCCACGCGCTGGACCTCGTCGGCGAGCGCTGGGCGCTCCACGTCGTCAGAGAGTTGCTGCTCGGCCCCAAGCGGTTCACCGACCTCCGGGCCGGAATCGCGCACGTCAGCCCCAACGTCCTGTCCGAGCGCCTGCGCGAGCTCGAGGGCTCGGGCGTCGTGCGCAAGCGCCGCCTCGGCCCGCCCGTCGGCGCGCAGGTCTACGAGCTGACCGAGTGGGGCCGGGAGCTCGAGCCCGCCGTCCAGGCGCTCGGGCGCTGGGGCGCGCGCTCGCCCCACCACCAGCCCGAGTGCGGGATGAGCACCGACTCGCACGTGATGGCGATGCGGACGATGTTCGATCCCGAGCAGGCCTCCGACCTCGACGCCACGCTCGAGCTGCGCCTCGGCGCGGACGTCTTCCGCGCCCGCGTCGCCGGCGGCGCGTTCTCGATCGAGCGCGCGGAGAGCAGCGATCCCGACGTCGTCGTCGAGACCGAGGCCGCGACGATCGCCGGCCTGCTCTGGGGCGGCCTGGCCTCTGGAGGACGCCGACGTGACGGTCACCGGCGACCACGCCGTGTTCGAGCGCTACTTGACGCTCTTCCCGCTGCCGGACCACGCGCCGGCGCCGGCCGACGCGGTTTCGTAGCGCTTTCGTCTCACAAGCGCGTAGATCCAGGAAGGAAGGCCCGAAATGCTGGCGGCATGGGCCACCCGGGGCGATCTACGGCGAGAATCCCGCCGAGATTCGCCCCACGTGAGCTGACACTGCGTGAGTTCGGGGCGACGCACCGTCAGGTCGCGAGCCTCGCGGAGCTCGCCGGATCTCGGGTTCCCGGCGAGGACGGTGAGCTCGAGGGTCGCGTCCGGCCGGTTCGCGCAGCTCCACCCCGGAGTGTTCCTCCTCCTTCCTGGCCAGCCGACGCGTGAAGGACGGTGGCGCGCCGCGGTCCTCGCCTGCGGCCCGGGCGCCGCGCTGTCGCACCGCTCGGCCGCCGTTCTCCACGGTCTGCAGCGCGGCGACGGGCCTCGGCCCGACGTCACGTCACCGACGCGACGCGGCCGCACGCTTCCCGGGGTCGCGGTCCACCGCACACGAGCGGAGATCGACGCCACCACCCGCGACCAGATCCCGGTCACCTCCGTCACCCAGACGCTCATCGACCTCGCCGCCACCTCCCATCCCCGGTTCCTGGAAGCGGCGATCGAGCGGGCGGAGACGCTGCAGGTCCTCGACGCGCACGAGCTGTGCACGCACGCGCGCAGAGGTCGTCCCGGCGCACGCGCCCTCCACCGTGCCCTCAGAGCCTTCGATCTCGACAGCCTCCGCACCAGGGAGGAGCTCGAGCGCCGTGTCCTCGCCCTCGTCCGGAGAGCCGGGCTTCCGCCACCGCGAGTCAACGCGCCTCTCAACCTCCCCTCCGGCCCGATCGTCGTCGACTTCCTGTGGCCCGAGCGGCGCGTCGTGCTCGAAGCCGACAGCCGCAGGCACCACGGCACGACGTTCGCCCTCGAGCGCGACCGCCGCCGCGACCAGGCGCTGACGCTGGCCGGATACCGTCCGCTGCGAACGACGTGGCTCCAGGTCACGCGCGAGCCCAACACGCTCTCAACCCTCCTGGCCGCGCTCCTCGCTTAGCATCGGCGCATGAAGCTCACCCCGCTCGTCGCCGTCCTCTTCTCGCTCGCCCTGCCGGCCGTCAGCAGCGCCGCCTCGGCCATCCCCGCGCCGCGCGCGCCGCAGAACCCCTTCATGGCGAAGATCCCCGACTCGAACATCCACAACGACACGTGGATGACCGACGCCTACTCGCGCCCCGGCCCGACCGGCCACGCGCTCGTCACGGGGTTCGGGCCGCTCTCGCCCTCGCTGTGCTCGGCGATCGAGTTCGACGCCAACGGCCACATCGTCACCGTGTGCCCCTCGGCCGCCGCCGCGCCCGTCCTGCGCGTGATCGACCCGGCCACGCTGACCGTCCTGGGCTCCTACACGCTGCCCCAGGTGCCGCCTCCGCCCGGCACGAAGGAGTTCCAGAACTTCACCGGCGGCGGCTACTTCTTCCTCGACCCGCGCGGCCGCGTGTGGACGGCGACGAAGACCAACCACATCTTCGTCCTGGCCCCGAGCGCCGACGGCACGAAGATCACCAAGGTCGCCGACTACAACCTGCGCAGGTACGTGACCGGCGACGAGCGGATCACCTCCGCGCTGCCGGACTTCAAGGGCCGCCTCTGGTTCGTGACCAAGAAGCACGGCAAGATCGGCGTGCTCAACACGACCACGCGCAAGGTCCACGTCCTGCGCACGAACGAGGAGATCGAGAACTCGTTCACCGTCGACCGCGACGGGATCTACATCGTCTCCGACAAGCGCATGTACCGCTTCGGCCTGGCCAAGAGCGGCAGGCCGAAGGTCGTGTGGAGCGTCCGCTACAAGAACTCCGGGATCGTCAAGCCCAGCCAGGTCGACGCCGGCTCGGGCACGACGCCGACGATCCTGCCCGGCGGCTACGTGGCGATCACCGACAACGCCGACCCGATGAACGTCGTCGCCTACCGCACGGCGCGCAAGCTCAGGAAGGGCGTCAAGCGCACCGCCTGCTCGATCCCGGTCTTCACCAAGGGCCAGAGCGCGACCGAGAACTCGCTGATCGGCTCGGGGCGCTCGCTGATCGTCGAGAACAACTACGGCTACCGCGATCCCTTCGGCAGCCAGGCCGGGAACATCTCCGAGACCGGCTTCACCCGCATCGACCTGCGCAAGGGCGGCAAGGGCTGCGTGAAGGTCTGGAGCAACCGCAGCAACCCGGCGCCGAGCGTCGTGCCCAAGCTCTCGACCGCGACGCAGATCGTCTACGCCTACACGCAGACGCTGGCCGCGGACGGGAGCAAGACGTGGTCCTGGGTCGGCATCAGCGCCCGCACCGGCAAGACCGTCTTCCGCAAGGACGGCGGGCTCGGGCCTGCTGGCCAACAACAACTACGCCGGGCTCGCGCTCGGCCCCGACGGCGTGGCCTACCTGGGCACGATCGGCGGGATCCGCACGCTGCGCGACGGGCCGTGACCGGCGGCCCGCCGCTCAGTCGCTGATCGAGCGCTGGAAGCGCGAGATCGCGATCGGCGCGGCGATCGCCACGATCGCGGCGCAGCAGATCAGCGTGTAGGTGATCGGGTGCTGCAACGACCAGGGGTCGCCCGCCCCGGCCACGCCGTGCGGGTTGCCGAAGAGGATGCGCAGCGACTCGGCCAGCGTCGAGACCGGGTTCCACTCGGCGAACGTCTGCAGGACGCCGGGCAGGGTCTCCACCGGCACGAACGTCGAGGCGATGAACGTGATCGGGAAGATCGCCACGAAGGCCACGCCCTGCACGGCCTCGGGCGTCGCCAGCATGCTGCCGATCAGCACGCCGACCCAGATCATCGCGAAGGCGAAGACGAGCAGCAGGCCGTAGGCGGCCACCGCGTCGGGCACGCCGTTGCGGATGCGCCAGCCGATCAGGTAGCCGCAGACGGACATCAGGAACATCGGCAGGAACGCCTTGAGCAGGTTGGCCACGGCGTGGCCGGCGAGCAGCGCGCCCGGCGCCATGGGCAGCGAGCGGAAGCGGTCGACGGCGCCGTTGGAGCGGTCGCCGGCGATCGTCATGGCCACGCCGAAGGAGCCGCCGAAGACGATCGACTGGGCGAAGATCCCGCCCATCAGGAACTCCTTGTAGGCCCCGCCGCCGGGGACGGAGATCGCGCCGCCGAACACGTAGGCGAAGAGCAGCACGAACATGACCGGCTGGATCGTCGCGTCGGCCAGCGCCTCGGGATGGCGGCGCATGTGCCACAGGCCGCGGCGGGCGATCACCCAGATGTCGCCGAACAGCGAGCCCTTGCGGGTCTCGGGGGTGCCGAGGTCGACTCGGCTGGGAGCGGCGATCGTCGTGGCGCTCATCGCAGGGCCTCCTCGGGCTCGCGGTCGTCGGCGGGGGTCTCGTCGACCACGCGCTCGCCGGTCAGGGTCAGGAAGACGTCGTCGAGGGTGGGCTGACGCAGCCCGAGGTCCTCGACCGCGATGCCCGCCTCGCGCAGCTCGGCGGCGACCGACTCGATCGCGGCCACGCCGGTCTCGGTCGGCGCCGTGACGGTGCGGACGCCGCGGTCGACGCCGGCCTGCGCGCCGGTCACGCGCTCGAGGATCGCCGCGGTCGCGGCCAGGTCCTCGGCGTCGACGGGAACGACCATCAGCTGATCGCCGCCGACCTCGCGCTTGAGGCTGCGCGCGTCGCCGCGCGCGATGACCTCACCGTGGTCGACGACGACGATGTCGTCGGCCAGGCGGTCGGCCTCGTCGAGGTACTGGGTGGTCAGCAGCAGCGTCGCGCCCTCCCCCACGAGCGTGTCGAGCACGCTCCAGAGGTCGTTGCGGGCGCGCGGGTCGAGGCCCGTCGTCGGCTCGTCGAGGAACATGACCGGGGGGCGGGTCACGAGCGTGGCGGCGAGGTCGAGGCGGCGGCGCATGCCGCCCGAGTACTCCTTGGCCAGGCGGTCGCCGGCGGCGGCGAGGTCGAACTGCTCGAGCAGCTCGTCGGCGCGCGCCTTGGCGACCTTGCGGCCGAGGTGATGGAGCTCGCCCATCATCACGAGGTTCTGGCGGCCGGAGAGCAGCTCGTCGACGGTCGCGTCCTGGGAGGCGAGGCCGATGCGGCGGCGCACCTCCTGCGGGGAGGCGACGACGTCGAAGCCGGCCACTTCGGCGCGGCCGGCGTCGGGGACGGTCAGGGTCGTGAGGACGCGGACGGCGGTCGTCTTGCCGGCGCCGTTGGGGCCGAGCAGCCCGCACACGCGCCCGGCGGGCACGTCGAGGTCGACGCCGCGCAGCGCCTCGGTCTCGCCGTAGCGCTTGACGAGCCCCTGGGCGGAGATGGTTGAGGTGGAGGACACGGCGAGAGAGGAAAGCACAACCTCGGCAAACTTTCAATGTCGGTAATTTCACATCGGGTGAACAAATATGTACGATCCGTCCATGACCGATGCCCCGGCGGGCCTCCGCGAGCGCAAGAAGCAGCGCACGCGCCTGGAGATCTCCAACGTCGCCACGCGGCTGTTCGCCAAGCACGGCTTCGAGGAGGTCACGCTGGCCCAGATCGCCGACGCGGCCGACGTCTCGATCAAGACGATCTTCAACCACTTCGGCTCCAAGGAGGAGCTCTACTTCGACCGCGTCGGCGAGCTGCGCGACGCGCTGATCGAGACCGTCTGCATCCGGCCGGCCGGCACGACGGCGCTCGACGCGCTGCAGGCGCTGATGGTCGACAACCTCGTCCCGTTCCCCAACAGCGGGTGGGAGGGGCTCGACGACCCGCGGGGCGCGCGCCACATGCGGGCCTTCTTCGCCGTCGAGGACCGCTCCCCCGCGCTGAAGGCCCGGCGGCTGATGATGGGCGAGGATCTCTCGGCCGAGCTGCGCGAGGCCCTCGCCGCCGATCTCGGGCGCGACCCGGACGACCCGGCCCTGTGGATGCTCGTGGCCTGGCTGTCGGCCGCGATGAGCGTGCGCAACGACACCCTGCGGGCCGCCCTGGCCGAGGAGGTCCCCGCCGACGAGGTCCGCCGCCGGGTCGTCGCGGTCGTCGACGAGGCGTTCGCCCGCCTGCGCGTGGCCTTTGCCGACGTGGACCGCGCCCGCCCCTGAGCCCCCGCCACACGGGCCGATTCCGGGCGGGCAGGTGTGGTATCACAAGACCTATGCCCCTTCCCCTCCTCAAGGAGCTCCAGTCCGCCGGTCAGAGCGTCTGGATCGACTTCCTCGCCCGCGACTTCGTCCGCGACGGCGATCTGGCCAAGCATGCCGAGGACGGCGTCCTCGGCATCACCTCGAACCCGACGATCTTCCAGGGCGCCATGGCCGAAGGCGACGCCTACGACGAGCAGATCCGCGCCGAGCTCGACGCCGGCGTCGACGACACGGAGGACCTCTTCTGGCGCCTGGCCGTGACCGACGTCCAGGAGGCCTGTGACGTCCTCAAGCCCGCCTGGGACGACACGAACGGCCTCGACGGCCGCGTCTCGCTCGAGGTCGGCCCCGCGCTGGCCCACGACGCCGACGCCACGCTCGAGGAGGCGCGCCGGCTCTCCTCCGAGGTGGACCGGCCCAACGTCTACATCAAGATCCCGGCGACCAAGGCCGGCCTGACGGCGATCGAGAACGCGATCGCCGACGGCATCTCGGTCAACGTCACGCTGATCTTCTCGCTCGAGCGCCACCGCGAGGTCATCGAGGCCTACCTGCGCGGCCTCGAGCGCCGCGTGGAGGCCGGCGAGCAGATCCGCGACATCGTCTCGGTCGCCTCGTTCTTCGTCTCCCGCGTGGACACCGAGGGCGACAAGCGCCTGGAGGCGTCCGGCGGCCCCGCCGAGCTCAAGAGCAAGCTCGCGGTGGCCAACGCCAAGCTCGCCTACCAGTCCTACCTCGAGCTCTTCGCCGGCGAGCGCTGGGAGAAGCTCGCCGCCGAGGGCGCCCGGCCGCAGCGCTGCCTGTGGGCCTCGACCTCGACCAAGGACCCGGATCTGCCCGACCTCCTCTACGTCGAGAACCTGATCGGGCCCGACACGGTCAACACGATGCCGCCGAAGACGCTCGACGCGCTGATCGACCACGGAACGGTCGGCAGCGGGCTGACCGACGACGTCGAGGGCGCCAAGGCCGTGCTCGACGGGTTCGCCAAGGCGGGGATCGACTACGACGACGTCGTCGAGACCCTCGAGAAGGAGGGCGTCAAGAAGTTCAGCGACTCCTTCGACGAGCTCCTCGCGGGGCTCGAGGAGAAGCGCTCGGCGCTGGTGGCCGCATGAGCCACGCCGAGACCGATCGCGAGCTCGCCCGCACGCTGCGGGTCGACAGCATCCGGAGCTCCGCCGCGGCGGGCTCGGGCCACCCGACGTCCTCGATGTCGGCGGCCGACCTGATGGCCGTGCTCATGCGCGGCTACCTCAAGCTCGACTACTCCGAGCCGCGGCAACCCGGCCAACGACCACCTGATCTTCTCCAAGGGCCACGCCTCGCCGCTGTACTACGCGATGCTCAAGGCCGCGGGGTCGATCGACGACGAGGAGCTGCTGACCTTCCGCAAGCTCGACTCGCGCCTCGAGGGTCACCCGACCCCGCGGATCCCGCCGACCGACGTCGCCACCGGCTCGCTCGGCCAGGGCCTGCCGATCGGCGTGGGCATCGCCATCGCCGGCAAGGAGCTCGAGCACGCCGACTACCACGTGTGGGTGCTCTGCGGCGACTCCGAGATGGCCGAGGGCTCGATGTGGGAGGCCTTCCAGCACGCCGGCTGGGAGAAGCTCGACAACATCACCGCGATCGTCGACGTCAACCGCCTGGGCCAGACGCGCGAGACGATGCTCGGCTGGGACATGGAGGGCTACGAGCGCCGTCTCGAGGCCTTCGGCTGGAACGCGATCGTCGTCGACGGCCACGACGTCGAGGCGGTCGACGCCGCCTTCGCCGAGGCCGCGGCGACCAAGGGCCGCCCGTCGGCGATCCTGGCCAAGACCGAGAAGGGCCACGGCGTCAAGGCCGTGGCCAACCAGCCCGGCAAGCACGGCAAGCCGCTCGAGGACCCCGAGGGGGCGATCGAGGAGCTCGGCGGGCCGGCCGACGCCCACGTCGACGTGCAGAAGCCCGGCCCGGCGCCGGAGATCGACGACGCCCCCCGGCCCGGCAAGATGCCGACCTGGGAGCTCGGCGACTCCGAGGCGACGCGCAAGGCCTACGGCGTCGCCCTGGCCGCGCTGGGCAACATGCGCCCGCGCGTGGTCGCGCTCGACGGCGAGGTCTCGAACTCGACGCACTCCGAGGACTTCGCGAAGGCCCACCCGGACCGGTACTTCGAGATGTTCATCGCCGAGCAGATGCTCATCGCCGCGACCGTCGGCATCGGCGTGCGGAACTGGGTTCCCTTCGCCTCGACGTTCTCGGCCTTCCTGTCCCGTGCCTACGACTTCGTGCGCATGGCCGCCGTCTCGCAGGTCGACCTGCGGCTCTCGGGCTCGCACGCCGGCGTGTCGATCGGCGAGGACGGCCCGTCGCAGATGGCGCTCGAGGACATCGCCTCGTTCCGCGCGATCCACGGCTCGACCGTCCTGCACCCGAGCGACGCCAACCAGGCCTCGCAGCTCGTCGAGCAGATGGCCGACCGCGAGGGCATCTCGTTCATGCGCACGCTGCGCGGCAAGACCGAGGTGCGCACGCCGGCCGACGAGCCGGTGCACATCGGCGGCAGCCGCCGCACGGTCGACCCGGAGTCCCCCGATCTGGCGATCATCGCCTGCGGGGCGACGCTGGAGGAGGCCGTCACGGCCGCCGGCCAGCTCGAGGACGACGGCATCACGGCGCGCGTGATCGACTGCTACTCGCTCAAGCCGATCGACGGCGAGGCGATCCGCGAGGCGGCCCGCGACTGCGGCACGCTGATCACGGTCGAGGACCACTGGGCCGAGGGCGGGCTCGGCGACGCGGTGCTCGAGGCGCTGGCCGAGGCCGAGCACCGGCCCCCGGTGATCAAGCTCGCCGTCCGTGAGATGCCGACGTCGGGCAGCCCCGAGGAGCTGCGCCACGCGGCCGGGATCGACGCGGCGGCGATCACCACCGCCGCCCGCAAGGCGACGGGCGCGGCGGTCGCCTAGGCCAGGCCATGGAGCATCCGCCCGGCGACCACGAGTTCTCGGACGCCGACGACCGCGACGTCGAGTTCGTCGAGCCCGACGAGCCGGCGCCGCCGGTCGAGGACGATGCTCCCGCGCTGACCGAGCCGGACCCCGAGGCCGAAGAGGCCGAGGAGAGCTAGCGGCCCTCGCGAGGCCGGGTGGTCCACCCGGCTGCTGGACGCCCGCGCCCCGGTTCATCTACCGTCGGCGCGTGTCCCGGCGGGTCGTGCTCGGCGTTCAGATCCTGCTCGGGGTCGAGCCGATCTCTGCGCTTGCGCTCGTCGCCACCGCCCTGATCGCCTACGCCGCGTGGGCGCGGGCGAGCCCACCGGACTGGGAGGGCTCACCGCGGCTCACGCGCCTGATCCTCCCCACCGCGTTCGCCCTGGCGTGTCTCGGCGTGCTCGTCTACGCCAGTCAGGTCCACGTGCCGCTCGGCGTGGTGATCGTCGCCGCGGGCGGCCTGGTCCTGGCCAGCGCGCGCACGCTCGTGACGTATCGCGAGGCGGCCGACCTGTCCGCCCAGCTCCAGCGTCAGCGCTCGCGTCTGCGCGACCGCGAGCGCCGGCTCGAGCGTTACCGCGCGACCCGCGACACGCTCGTCCGAGCACTCGCCGCCGCGCCCAGCCTCGACGCCGCGTTGCGTGCGGCGCTGGAGACGATCGAGACCGGGATGGCGTGGAGCTTCGGGATCGTCTGGCTCGCCGAGGACGGCGAGCTGCGGTGCGCCGACGTGCACAGCGGCAACCACGACGTCGGCGATCTGCGTCGCGAACTGCGCGCCCCGCACCCCCGGCCGGAGACCGGGCTCGCCGCCCGGTCGTTCTCGACCGGCGAGTCGGTCTGGGTGGAGGACTTCCGAACCTACGAGGGACTCAGCCCGACCGGCCGGACGATCCACGCCGGTGCCGGCGAGGAGCTGCGCGCCGGCGTCTCGGTGGCGCTGCGGGCGGCCGACGACGTCCCGGCGATCGGCGTCGTCCAGTTCTTCTCCGCCGAGCCCGGGAAGCTCGACGTCGAGCTCCTCACCCTGATGGAGACGATGGCGGCGACGATCGCCCGCCACGTCGAGCGCACGCGCGCGGCCCAGGCCCTCGGCGACGCGCTGATCGACGCCGAGGACGCCAACCGGGCGATGAGCGAGTTCGTCTCGCGGGTCAGCCACGAGCTGCGGACGCCGCTGAACGCGATCCTCGGCTTCGCCCAGCTGCTCGAGCGCGACGCCGACACGGCTCGCGAGCGCGAGCGGACGGCGCAGATCTCGTCGGCCGGAGCCCACCTCGTCTCGCTGATCGACGACCTGCTCGACCTCGGCCGGATCGAGCGTGGCGAGTTGCCCGTGTCGATCGAGCCGGTGGCCGCCACCGAGGTCGTGCGCACCGTGCTCGAACTCGCCGGGCCGCTCATCACCGAGCGCCACCTCGAGCTCGAGCTCGACCTGCACGGCGGTCTGCACGAACACGTGCTGGCCGACTTCCAGCGCCTGCGCCAGGTCCTGCTCAACCTCGTCTCCAACGCGGTCAAGTACAACCGGCCGCGCGGCAAGATCATCGTGCGGTTCGAGACGCCCGAGCCGGGCCGGCTGCGGTTCGTCGTCGCCGACACCGGACCGGGCGTCGACGAAGCCGACCACCCGCGACTGTTCCGGGCGTTCGACCGCCTCGGCGCCGAGAGCGGGGAGCAGCCCGGCACGGGGCTGGGCCTGCCCGTCTCCAAGGCGCTCGTCGAGGCGATGCACGGACGCATCGGCGTCGACAGCGAGCCGGGGACCGGGTCGGCGTTCTGGGTCGAGCTCCCGACGACGACGGCGCCCGCACCGCGGGTTCCGGTCGTCCCGTCGCCCGGCTCCCGCCCCCTCCCGGCGAACGGCACCGTCCTCTACATCGAGGACAACCCGGCCAACGTGCGGTTGATGGAGGACATCTTCGAAAGCCTGCCCGGGATGCGGCTCCTGACCGCGATGCAGGGCGCGCTCGGCGCCGAGCTCGCCCGGCGCCACCGGCCCGACCTCGTCCTGCTCGACGCCCAGCTTCCCGACCTCGACGGCGAGGGCGTACTCGGCGTCCTCAAGGCCCAGGCCGAGACCGCGGCGGTACCCGTCGTGATCGTCTCCGCCGACGCGACGGACCGGCGCCGTCAGGCCTTCCTCGCCCTCGGGGCGGCGGCGTATCTGACCAAGCCCCTCGACGTGGGCGCCCTGATCGAGCAGATCGCCCGGCTCGTCGAGGCCTAGTCACTCGAGCAGCCCGAGGCGCATCGCCGCGGCGACCGCGGCCGCCTGGGTGGAGACCTGGAGCTTCTCGTAGAGGTTCTGGAGATGGGTGCGGATCGTCGCCGCGCCGAGATGCAGGGTCTCGGCCATCCGCGGCACGGTGAAGCCGTCGGCGAGCAGGCGCAGCACCTCGTGCTCGCGCGTCGTCAGCAACGGGCGCTCGCCGATCCGGCGGCGGCGGATCTCCTCGACCAGCGCCGGTTGGATTTCCGGCGGCAGCACCGTCTCGCCCCTGGCCACGGCGGCTATCGCCTCGCACACGCGGGGGCCCTCGGTGAGCTTGGACAGGTAGCCGCTCGCCCCCGCCGCCAGCGCGTCGTAGACGACCGTGCTCTCGACGTGGGCCGAAAGGAAGAGAACGGCCGTGGGCAGGCTCTCGCGCCGGATCGCGTTCAGGACCGCTGGACCATCGAGTCCGGGCATGCGCACGTCGAGGACGGCGACCTCGGGCCGCAGCTCGAGGATGCCCGCGAGCGCCTCGCGACCGCCGGCCGACGCACCCACGAGCTCGAGCTCCGGCCGGCGTCGGATCTCCTCCGTCAGGCCGGCCAGGTACAGAGGGTGATCCTCGGCCAGGTAGACCGTGGTGCGCCGCGCCAAGGTCCGAACATATCGCGGAGCCGACCGGCGAAGGATCCACCGTTCATCAACCCGTTCCTCCAATCTGAGGATGGGCGGGGGCGGCTTCGCCGCTCATTCTCCTATGCGTGATCGCGACCGAAACGATCCACCGCTACTGGAGCCTGCTCGTCGGCGCCCTGCCCGACGTCCTGGTCGCCCACTGCGACCAGGAGCTCCGCTGCCGGATGACGGCCGGTCCACTGCTCGACGATCTCGGTCTCCACCCCGACCAGGTCGTCGGCCGCGAGCTCGGAGAGCTCGTGGACGGTGAGACCCTGGCCCGGATCGAGCCGGTGTTGCGCCGCGCGCTCGCCGGCTCGGTCGCGGTCACGACCTGCCACTGGCCCGATCACGGCCGCGCGCTGAGGATCGAGGCCTCTCCGTATCCCTCGGCAGACGCCGTCGAAGGCGTCTTCCTCGTGGTCCGCGACGTCTCCGAGCGCTGGCGCAGCGAGCTGGCGGTCGTGCGCGCCGAGACCGACCTCAGCACGATCTTCGAGGCCTCACCGGTCGGGCACGGGATCGTCGCCTTCGGCGGGCTCTTCGTCGCGGTCAACGCAGCGCTGCTCGCACTCACGAAGTACACGGAGCCCGAGCTGTGCGCGATGGACGTCCACACGCTGCTGCACCCGCATGACGCGCCCCTGACCTTCAAGGCCTTCACCGACGTGCTGTCGGGCGACGTGGCCCGGACGATGATCGAGACGCGACTCGTCGACGCCGACGGCGTCTCGCTGCCCATCGAGCTGCACGTCGCGACGTTCGAGCGCTCGTCAGCGTCCGGGCGTCTGCTCCTGCAGGTCGTGCCACGGCCATGATGGGCCTTCGACGTCATCACCTGGACGTCGTCGAAGCCCTCGCCGGACACGTCGCCGGCCGGTTGGTCCTCGTCGACGTGCGCGAACGCGTGGAGCGGCTGCGCGGCTACGCCCCCGGCTCGCGTCATGTGCCCTTCGGCGAGCTCCACCGCCGGCTGGATGAGCTTCCCCGCACGCAGCCGATCGCGTTCGTGTGCCAGACCGGCCGGCGGTCGTCGATCGCCGCGACGGCGGCGCGGCGCTCGGGGCTCGACGCCCGGACCGTGACCGGCGGAATGGACGCCTGGGAGCGCCGCGGTTTCGCGCTCGAGCGGCGTCCGATCTGAATCAGGCGACGGGGTCCACGAGCACGACCTCGAGCCGGCGCGGCCCATGGACGCCCGCGACGCGCTCGAGCTCGATGTCGGACGTCGCCGACGGGCCGGACACGAGCGTGACCGGCCGGCCGGCGGCGGCCGCGTCGCGCAGGCGCGCCACGGCCTCGGCGACGCCGGGCACGACCTGCCCGGCGCGCACGACGCAGACGTGGAGGTCGGGGACGAGCGTGGCCGCGCGGCGGCCCGACAGCTCGTCGCCGTCCAGCGCGATCGTGCCGGTGTCGGCGATCGCCACCGCGCAGCCGGTGACCACGCCGTCGAGCTCGTCGAGATCGCGCGGAGACAGCCCGGGGTCGTCGACGACGATCTCGACCCCGTCGGGCGAGAGCCCGAGGCCCGGCGCGACGACGACCCGCGCCGCGCCGTGGGCGGCGCAGCGGGCGGTGAGCACGTCGCGCAGGCCGTCCGGGTCCGTGCGCGTGACCGTCACGTCGTAGTCGGCGACCGTCGCGGCGAAGCGCTCGACGACCTCGTGGTCGGCGCCCCCCTCCCCCGCGCCGGCCGTGCGGTAGTCGCGCGGGATCTCGGGCACGGCCGGCGCCGGGCCGAGCGCCTCGCGGATGCGGGACAGGACCGCGTCACGGGCCTCGCTCATCGCGAGCGCCACCAGTCGCGGAAGCTCTCGTCGGGGATCTCGGGCAGCTCGCGCGTCGCCGTCCACGCGGCCAGCGGCGGCAGGGCGGCCAGCGCGCGCAGCGGTCCGCGCCCGCGGCGCGCGAGGCGCTGGGCGAGCTCGTAGCGCCGCCGCGAGCCGAACACCCGGGCCACGAGGCCCATCGCCGCCCGCTCGCTCGCGGGCTCGGCGTCGCGTCTCGCGCACGACCCGCCCGCGCAGGTGGATCAGCACCGACGGGATGTCGATCTTCACCGGGCAGACGTCGGCGCACGCGCCGCACAGGCTCGAGGCCCAGGGCAGCGTCGGCGCCTCGTCGAGACCCCGGAGCTGCGGCGTCAGGATCGCCCCGATCGGGCCGGGATAGACGGACTCGTAGGCGTGCCCGCCCGTGCGCGAGTAGACCGGGCACGAGTTCAGGCAGGCCGAGCAGCGGATGCAGCGCAGCGTCTGGCGGCCGATCCGGTCGGCGAGCACGTCGGTGCGGCCGTTGTCGAGCAGCACGAGGTGGAACTCCCGCGGGCCGTCGCCCGCGCGCACGCCGGTCCACAGCGACGTGTAGGGGTTCATCCGCTCCGCGGTCGACGAGCGCGGCAGGAGCTGGAGCATCACCTCGAGGTCGCGCCACTGCGGCAGCACCTTCTCGATCCCCATGACGGTCACGAGCACCTCGGGCACGGTGGTGCAGAAGCGCCCGTTGCCCTCCGACTCGACGACGCAGATGGTGCCGGTCTCGGCCACGCCGAAGTTCGCGCCGCTGACGCCGACCTTCGCGCGCAGGAAGCGCTCGCGGAGGAAGGCGCGCGCCGCCGCGGTCAGCGCGGTCGGCTCGGAGCCCGGGTCGGCGCCGCCGGTGATCGTGCGGGTGAACAGCGCCCGGATCTCCTCGCGGTTGCGGTGGATCGCGGGCACGAGGATGTGCGACGGCGAGTCGTCGTCGCCGAGCTGGACGATCAGCTCGGCCAGATCGGTCTCGATCGGGTCGATCCCGGCCGCCGCGAGCGCCTCGTTGAGCTCGATCTCGTCGGTGGCGATCGACTTGACCTTGACGACCTCCTCGGCCTCGTGGGCGCGGGCGATCTCGACCACCGTGGCGTTGGCCTCGGCCGCGTCGCGCGCCCAGTGGACCTGGCCGCCGGCCGCGGTCACCGCGGCCTCGAGGCGCTCGAGCTGCTCGGGCAGCGTGGCCAGCGCGCGGTCCTTGATCGCCGCGCCGGCGGCGCGGAGCTCCTCCCAGTCGGCGACCTCCTCGACGACCCGCGCGCGCTTGGCCCGGATCGTCGTCGTGGCCTTGCCGAGGTTGCGGCGCAGCTGGCTGTCGGCGAGCGCGGTGCGCGCGGCGGCGGGGAAGCCCTCGGTCGCGCTCATCCGGTGCTCGCGAGGATTTCTGCCAGGTGTGCGACCGTGCGCACGCCGGCGCGCCCGCGGCGCAGGCCACCGCCGATGTGCATCAGGCAGGAGTTGTCCGCGGCGACGCAGACCTCGGCGCCGGTGTCCTTGATGCGCGCGATCTTGTCGCCGAGCATCGCCGCCGACGTGTCGGCGTTCTTGACCGCGAACGTCCCGCCGAAGCCGCAGCACTCGGTCGCCTCGGGCAGCTCGACGAGCTCGAGGCCGCGCACCGCGCGCAGCAGGCGATAGGGCCGGTCGCCGAGCCGCAGCAGCCGCAGGCCGTGGCACGTCGGGTGGTAGGTCACGCGGTGCGGGAAGACCGCGCCGACGTCCTCGACGCCGAGCCGGTCGACGAGCAGCTCGGAGAGCTCGAGCACGCGCGGGGCGATGGCCTCGACCTCCCGGGCCAGCCCGGGATCGCCCGCGAGCTCGGCCAGCCGCGGGTACTGGTCGCGCACCATCGCCACGCAGGACGCCGACGGCGAGACGACGAGCTCCCGGTCGCCGAAGACCCGCACGAAGCGGCGCACGAGCGGGATCGCCTCCTCCTGGTAGCCCGTGTTCGCGTGCATCTGCCCGCAGCACGTCTGCTCCTCGGGGAAGTCGACGGCGTGCCCGAGGCGCTCGAGCAGCTCGACCACCGCGCGGGGAGTCCCCGGGAACAGGGTGTCGTTGAAGCAGGTGACGAAGAGGGCGATCCGCACCGCCCGCGACCGTAGCGCCGGCCGGGGCTACTGGCCGCCGGAGGGCGTCGTCGCCTGTGGCGCCGTCTGCGTCGGCGCCGCGGGCGTCGTCGGCGTCGACGTCGTCGGCGTCGCCTGCTGGCTCTCGGGCGTGCTCGTCGTCGACTGCGGCGTCGTCGTCGTGCTCTGGTCGGACGAGCTCGACGGGGTCGACGTCGTGTTCTGGTCCTTGGTCGTCGACGTGGTGCTCGTCGTCGTCTGATCGCTCGACGACGAGGACTTCTTCTTGTGGTGGCTGAAGAGGGTCGTCTTCCCGCTGCCGGCGACGGACTTGCCGCCGACGACCTCGGGCAGCGTGATCACCGCGGCGGCGACGATGAAGGCCGTCAGCCCGGTGGCCAGGCCGACGCGCCACCAGTCCAGGCGCGAGGTGCGCTCGGGGCGCTTGCGGTAGACCTGGTAGGGCCGCTCGCTGACGACGCCCTCGCCGGGCGGCATCAGCGTGTCGAGGCGCTCGTAGTCCTCGTCGTCGGGAGCGTCGGGGCCGTCGAGCAGCCGGCCGCGGCGCTCGGCCTCGGGCGGCGGCGCCGGGCCGCGGCGCGCGAGCACCGGCATCTGGGTCGTCGAGCCGGAGCGCACGGCGACGATCGGGGCCTTGGCGACGGCCCCGATCTTCTCGACCGGCCGCTGCAGGTACTCCTTGAGCAGCGAGACGATGACCGGGGTCATCGCGGTGCTGACCAGCGTGCCCGAGGCCCACAGCTTCGAGGTCACGACGGCGGCGATCACCGACGCGGCCGCGGCCACGAACAGGGTCGAGGTATCGACGCTTCCGCGCGTGCGCTGCTCGGTCTGGGAGCTTTCGGTCCCTACGGGCATGGGCTCCTTCGAAGTTCGCGATACGTCGTGCGTCCCGTCGGGGCAGAGGCCTGGGCCATTCCTCACCAGGCCTGCCCGACTCGCACCCAGTGTAGAGCGCCGGCCCGCCACCTTCCGGCCGTACCGTGAAGGTCATGGCCGATCGCCCGCCCCGCCCGCTGCGCCGCACGATCGTCGAGTCCGTCGAGCGCCTGACGCCCGGGATGATCCGGGTCGTCGTGGGCGGCGACGACCTCGCGGACTTCGGCGCCGGGGACTTCACCGACCACTACGTCAAGCTCCAGCTGCCCGTGCCGGGCGCGCCGTACGACCTGGACGACGGCCTCGAGGCGATCCGCGCCGCCCACCCGCGCGAGCTGTGGCCGCGGACGCGGACCTACTCGGTGCGCGACTGGGACGCCGAGGGCCGGCGGCTGACCATCGACTTCGTCGTCCACGGCGACAGCGGCGTGGCCGGCCCGTGGGCCGCCGCGGCCCGCCCGGGCGACGTGCTGCGCCTGCAGGGGCCGGGCGGCGCCTACGCCCCCGATCCCGATGCCGACTGGCACCTGCTGGCCGGCGACGCCAGCGTCCTGCCCGCGATCGGCGCCTCGCTGGGCCGGATCCCCGCGGGCGTGCCCGTCTGGGTGGTGGCCGAGGTCGACGGCCCCGAGGAGGAGCTCGCGCTCGCCAGTCCCGGCGACCTGCGCGTGCGCTGGGTGCACCGCGCCCACGGGCCCGGCGAGGAGCCCGACCTGCTCGCCGACGCCGTGCGCGCGCTCGAGCTGCCGCCCGGCCGCGGCCAGGCCTTCGTCCACGGCGAGGCGAGCTCGGTGCGGGCGCTGCGGCGCCACCTGCTCGTCGAGCGCGAGCTGCCGGCCGACGCCCTGTCGGCCTCCGGGTACTGGAAGCTGCGACGCACCGAGGAGGGCTGGCGCGAGGACAAGCCCGAGTGGCAGCGCCTCGCCGCGGCCGACGTCGCGGCCTAGCCGCTCGAGCGCACGCACCGCTGGCCGGTCAGCGAAGATGGCGGCTGTGAGCGACCCGGGGACCCATCACGTGCAGGCGCTCGGCGAGCTCCTGCGCGCCCAGCGGCTGGCCGCCGGCCTCTCGCTGCGCGAGCTCTCGCAGCGCACCGAGGTCTCCAACGCGTACCTGAGCCAGCTCGAGCGCGGCCTGCACGAGCCCTCCCTGAGCGTCCTGCGCGCGATCGCCGCCGCGCTCGACGTCCCGCTCGGCACGTTGCTCGCCCGCGCCGGCCTGCTCGACGGCGAGCCGGGCGGCGAGGGGGCCGGTCCGCGGGACACCGAGGCGGCGATCCAGGCCGATCCCGGGCTGTCGGAGGCACAGCGATTCGCCCTGCTGAGCATCTACCGGAGCTTCGTTCCACCCCAAAGCTGACTGCTTTGCCAAGCGTCTGCTTGATAAAGTGTACGCATGGCACTCATCGACTGGCGTGAGCTCTACGCCTCCAACCGCGCGGTGATCGAGGGCGGGCCCCGCGCCCCCGCACGAGCCCGCGTTCCGCGGCCCGCCGGCCGCTCCGGCGCGGCGCCGGGGCGCCGCGACGCCGTCGTCCACGTGCCGCCCGGCCTCGACCCGGCCACCGCCGCGCCGCTGGTCCTCATGCTCCACGGCTGCACGCAGGACGCCGCCGGCTTCGCCGCGGCCACGCGCATGGACGAGGTCGCCGATCGCCACGGCTTCGTCGTCGTCTACCCCGAGCAGACGGCGCGCGAGAACCAGCAGCGCTGCTGGAACTGGTTCGCGCCGGGCCATCAGGGTCGCGACGCCGGCGAGCCCGCGTCCCTCGCCGCGCTCGTCCGCGAGCTTCCCGGCCCGGCCGCCGCCCAGCGCATCGACCGCGAGCGCGTCTTCGTCGCGGGCCTGTCGGCCGGGGGCGCGATGGCCGCGGTCCTGGGCGCCACCCACCCCGATCTCTTCGCCGGGGTCGCGGTGCACTCCGGGCTGGCCTACCGCTCGGCCGAGAACGTCGGCTCGGCCTTCGCCGCGATGTCGCGCGGCGCGCGCGGGGCCGCCGTGGAGCGCGAGCGCCCGCTGCCGACCATCGTCGTCCACGGCGACGCCGACCGGACCGTGAACCCGGTCAACGCCGAGCACGTGCTGGCCCAGGCCATGGACGCCGACGGCCGGTTCGATCTGCGCCGCCCCGGCAGCGCGTCCCGCGAGGACCCGAACGGGCAGCGTGCGGCGACGACCGCGCGCTGGACCGATTCCGAAGATCGCGTGGTCTACGAGCGCGTGATCGTCGAGGGCATGGGCCACGCCTGGGCGGGCGGCGCGGCCGGCTTCGCCCACACCGATCCGCGGGGGCCCGACGCCGCCGAGCGGATCTGGCGATTCTTCGCCGCATGCGCCTCGTGACCTGGAACGTGGCCGGCCGCGTGACCCGTCAGCGCGAGCAGGCCGAGGTCCTCGCCCTGGCCGGCGCCGACGTCGTGGCGCTGCAGGAGGTCACGAGGCGGACGCTGCCGCTGTGGCGCGCGGCGCTGGCCGAGGCCGGGTTCTCCGCCACGGCGAGCACCGTCGACGTGCCGAAGCCCGCGGGGCGGCGCGTGCTCGGCGTGCTCGTCGCCGCGCGCGAGCCGCTCGCGCTCACCCCCGCCCCGGCCGATCTCCCGTGGCCCGAGCGGGTGCTGTGCTGCCGCATCGGCGACGTCGAGCTCGTCAACGTCCACTCCCCCATCGCCCCCGCGCCGGAGCTCGCCAAGGTCCGCACGCACGAGGCCGTCGCCCGGCACCTCGCGTCGGGCGGCTCCGGTCCGCGGATCCTCTGCGGCGACCTCAACACGCCGCGCCGCGAGCTGCCCGACGGGGACGTCCTGACCTTCGCCTACGACACCAAGGCGCGCCTGCGGCCCGAGCGCGGCGAGCGCTGGGACCGGGCCGAGCGCGCGCTCGTCCACGACCTGCGCCAGACCGGCTGGGTCGATGCCTTCCGCTCGCTGCACGGCTACGGCGACCGCGAGGCGAGCTGGACCTTCGCCGACGACCGCGGCGGGTGGCGCCTCGACCACGTGCTCGTCCGCGGGCTGCGCCCGGTCGCCTGCGCCTACGCCCACGACTGGCGCCGCGCCGGGCTCAGCGACCACTCGGCGCTGGTCGCCGACCTCGCCGTGACGCCGGTCGACTAGCCGTCGGCGCCGACGGCGAGGTCGCGCCGTCGCCGCAGGTACCACCAGCCGCCGGCCAGCAGGATCACCGCGCCGACCGCGCCGGCGGCGCCGATGTAGGAGACGATCTTGCCGGCGCTCGTGCCGACGAAGTAGGCCAGGAGGCCGACGGCGGTCGCCCAGACGATGCCGCCCATCGCGTTGTAGAAGGTGAAGACCGGCCAGCGCATGCGGCTGGCGCCGGCCATCCAGGCCGAGAAGATCCGCAGCCCGGTGGCGAAGCGCCCGAGGAAGACGGTCTTGGCCCCGTGGCGCTCGAAGAACGGCTCGCCGAGCGCGACGAGCTGGCGGCGGCGCTCGACGTACGGGCCCCGGTCGGCGACGAGGACCGCGCGCCCGTAGTGGCGGCCGAGCAGGAAGCCCGTGTTGTCGCCGACGATCGCCGCGACCGCGGCGACGACGATCACCTCCTCGATCGCGACCTTCCCCTGGCTGGCGACGACGCCCATGGCGATCAGCGCCGTCTCGCCGGGCAGCGGGATCCCCGTCGTCTCGAGGAAGACCAGGAGGAAGAGCACCGGCAGGCCGATGTTGCCCGCCACGTCCACGAGGCTCGCCAGCGGGATCGCCACGGCGTCAGCCTCCGGCCACGTCGCGCCGCGAGAAGCTCCACCACGCGACGCCGAGCGCGACGGCGACGTGCAGTCCGCAGACCCACGCGGCGCGGACGATCGGCGCCGTGTCGACCGGGTCGCGCAGCAGTCCCTGCCAGGCGTTGAACTGGTGGGGCAGCAGGTAGGGCTGCAGCCCGTCGAGGCCGGGGACGATCGCGGTCAGCTGCAGCAGGAGCGAGAACATCAGCGTGCCGACGACGGCGCCGGCGCTGTTGCGGCTCAGCGTCGAGAGCATGATCCCGACGGCGGCGACGGCGAGCACGGGCAGCAGGTAGACGGCGAAGCCCGCGGTCTCGAGGCGGAACGCCTTGCCCACGCTGACCGTCGTGCCCGACAGGGAGACCAGCGGGTGCAGGCCGATCTCGATCGCGCCGCCGAGCAGGCCGGTCAGCCCGAACAGGACGACGGCGAGCACCGCGTAGGTGGCGGTGGCGAGCACCTTGCCGGCGAAGACCTGGTTGCGCGTCACCGAGCGGGTCAGGATCGTCTTCAGCGTGCCGTTGGCGTCCTCGGTGGCGACGATGTCGCCGGCCACGAGCGCGGTGATCAGCGGCATGAACCAGATCGAGCCGAAGATCAGCAGCACGAGCGGGATCGCGAAGCCGGACTCGCGCACGTAGCGCCCGAAGAGCACGTCGTTGGGCTGCCCGGTCTGGATCGCCAGCGCGATCACGAAGATCAGCGGGAAGACGATCGCCGCGCCGAGCCCGAGGTAGGTGCGCTTGAGCGCGACGAGCTTGCGCAGCTCCCAGCGCCAGACCGTGAAGACGGTGGGCCGCGAGCGGCGCGCGGTCGCGGCGCGCGGGTGCCCGGCGGCGGGAGCGGCGACGCTCATGCCGGGCTTCCCACCGGCTCGGGCGCGGGCGCGGGCCGGTCCTCGGTCAGCGCGAAGAAGAGCTCCTCGAGCGACGCCGTCTGCGGCACGAGCGCGCGCAGGCCGACCCCGGCCTCGACCAGCGCGGTGACGAGCTGGGGGACGATCTCCTCGTCGGCGGCCAGCGCGATGCCGTCGCCCGCGATCGCGACGTCGCCGACGCCGGGCTGGGCGCGCAGCACGGCCAGCGCCCGGGCGTCGTCGGTGGTCTGCGCGGTGTAGCGGCCGGCCGCCTCGCGGCGCAGGTCGGCCAGGGCGCCCTCGTAGATGATCTGCCCCGAGCGGATGATCGCCACGCGGTTGCACAGCTCCT
The DNA here is from genome assembly GCA_963737395.1 of uncultured Solirubrobacterales bacterium. Classification (GTDB taxonomy): domain Bacteria; phylum Actinomycetota; class Thermoleophilia; order Solirubrobacterales; family Solirubrobacteraceae; genus JBBQAA01. The sequence continues at coordinate 57,956 of CAVTSQ010000017.1, forward strand.
CGACCTCGTTGAGCAGGTGCGAGGAGAGCAGGACGGTCATCCCCTCGCCGGCCAGGCGGCGGATCAGCGCGCGCATGTCGCGCATGCCGGCCGGGTCGAGGCCGGTGGCGGGCTCGTCGAGCAGCAGCAGCCGCGGCGCGCGCAGCAGCGCGGCGGCGATGCCGAGGCGCTGGCGCATCCCGTGCGAGTAGCCGCCGACGCGGTGGCGCGCGCGGTCGGTGAGCTCGACGATCCCGAGGGCGTCCTCGATGCGCTCGGCCGCGTCGCCGCCGTCCAGGGCGGCCATCATCTCGAGGTTCTTGCGGCCGGTCAGGTAGGGATAGAAGCGCGGCGCCTCGACGAACCCGGCGACGCCGTCGAGCGCGAGCGCGCCGCCGCGCTGCGGGTCCTCGCCGAACAGCCGCACCGTCCCGGCGTCGGCGCGGATCAGCCCGAGCAGCATCCGCAGCGACGTCGTCTTGCCCGCCCCGTTGGGCCCGAGGTAGCCGTAGACGTCGCCTTGGGCGACGGTCAGGTCGACCCGGTCGACCGCGACGACGTCCCCGTAGCGCTTGACGAGGCCCCGCGCCTCGACCGGGGCGGGGGCCGGCTCGCTCATGGCGCGGCGAGCCCGCGGGCGGCGGCGTGCGCCGTGGCCGCGTCGACCGAGCCGACGAGCGTGTAGGTCACGCCGCCGCTCGTCCAGCGCACGGCCGTGCCCAGCGCGGTCGACAGCTCGTGGCCGCTCACGCCGCCGAGCGCGACGCTCGGGAGCCGGCGCAGGCTGCGGTCGGCCTTGGCCGACGACGCCGACTTCGGCGTCTCGAGGACGGCGAGGCCGCCGAGCCCGTGCCCGTAGAGGACGAGCGCGCCGGCGTGCTTGCCCTGGCCGACGAGCCGGATCTCCTGGCGCGCGCGCCCGGCCAGGCGGGCCGGCGCGTCGACCGTGAAGCCCGTGGCGCGGGAGACCGCGGCGGCGCCGGTGACGGCGGCGCGATGCGCGTGGCCCTGGCGCGCGGAGTGCGACGCGCGGCGTCGGCAGGTCGAGCTTGACGTGCTTGGCGCCGGGCGGGTCGGCGCGATGAACCGGTCGGACGGGACCGACCCGTAGCCGATGTCGGTGGCGGCGAGCTCGAGCACGGGCGTGTCGGAGCCCTTCGCGGTCACGGCCAGGCGCAGCGGCACGCCGCGGGCGGCGTCCCATGCGGCCGTCAGCCCGGCGAGCAGGCCAGCGCCGCGCTTGGGCGCGACCGTCACCTGGTAGGCCGGCTGGCCGGCGATGTTGGTCGGGACGGCGCGCGAGACGGCGGCACGGCGCGTCAGGCGGGCCAGGCCGCGCTTGATCTCGGCCAGGGTCGGCGGCTTGTGGGCGTGCGTGGCCTTGGCCTTGCGCTCGCGGCGGCAGGACGGCCGTGTAGACGGTGTTCGTCCTGCCCTCGTAGAGCGTCAGCGTGCGGCCGTTCGAGACGATCTGGTCGTCGCCGTTCTCGGACTGCAGCTCGAGGCGGAAGCGGCCGTCGCGCGCCAGCCAGGCGCGGCCGCTGGCCCCGGACAGCAGCGGCGAGGTGCCCGCGCCCTGCGGCAGCGCGCCGGAGGAGACGAGCTTGTTGGTGAACCGGATGCGCGCGCTCACGCCCGGGACGTCGGGCGCGGTCAGCGCCCGGTGCACGGCGCTGGCCAGCGGGCGGGCCGGCGGCTTGGCGCCGCCCCCGGCGAGGGCGACCGTGGCGATGACCACCCCGGCCACGAGCGCGGCGACGGTGGCGAGGACGAGGCCGCGGGTGCGGCGGGTCGCTGGTGGGCGGCGGTTCATGGCGAACTCCCGGGGCGGGTACCCATCGAGGTATAGCCACCTCGGCTGAACGTTCCGTGACGGGTTGGGACCGGCGCGGTCACGGGCGACACCGGACGTGGCTGCGGTCGAGCACCCGGCCCCGCGCTCGTGACGAGCGCGATGTCGGCCCGCCCGGGGCGCAGCCGCAGGCGCGCGCCGCCGTAGTGGCGATCGTCGCCGAAGACCAAGCCGGCGCGGCGCGTGAGCGGATAGAGGCCGTGTCCTCCCGCCCCGGCGACGATCTCGGTCAGGCCGCCGCGCGGCTTCCAGCGCTGGAGGTCGTGGTCGTGGCCGTTGAGCACGAGGGCGGCGTGACCGCGCAGCGGCGACCAGAGCGATCCGACGTCGGGCTGGTCGCCGTGCAGGCCGGCGCTGTAGCGCCCGCGATGCCAGAAGGCCAGGCGGCAGGTCGAGCGGCCGCGCAGCCGGCGCGCGAGCCATCGGGCCTGCGCGCTGCCCGCGCCGTGGTCGGCCTCGGAGTTGAGCGACAGGAGCGTCCACCCGGCCAGGCGGACGGCGTACCACGACGGCGTCGGGCGGCCGGTGACCTTGCGCCAGAAGGGGTCGTAGCCGCTCGTGCGCTCGGCCCACTCGTGGTTGCCGGGCGTCGGCAGGATCCGGCGCAGGAAGGGGCGGTACACGCGCCCCACGTGATCGGCGAGCTCGCGAGCGGTGCCCTGGTCGTAGACGTCGCCGAGGTAGAGCACTCGCGTCGGGTGCTCGTGCGCGACCCGGCGCGCGAGCTGCCGCGAGGCGGCGCCGCCGTCGGCGCCGTCCCCGAAGGCCCAGACCAGCGCGCTCGCGCGGCCGGCAGGCGCGGTGAACGCCGGGCGCCCGGACGTGGCGGGCGCCCGGCCCGGGTCCTGGAGCGGCCGAGCCGCACCCGGCGAGCAGCAGGACGAGCAGCGCGAGGAGCGCCCCGGCGCCGCTCAGAGTCGGTTCATGAGACCGACCTACGTTGCGGACCGCCGTGCGCCCGCCCCGAACGCGAGCCCCCACGCCGTGACGCCGCTGCGCTGGCTGGGCGTCGTCCTCGGCGCGGCCGTGCTCGCCGCGGCCGTCGACCGCCGTCGCCACCTCTTCCGCGGTGACGCCCTCCTGCTCGGCGTGCTCGGCGCCGCCGTCGTCGTGATCTCGGCGACGGGCTGGGCGAACGTCGTGCTCGAGCAGTTCGGCTTCCACCGCGGCCACGACCGCCAGATCCTCGGGATCGTCGTCTTCGCCTGCCTGGCTCTGCTCGTGCTGATCGCCGTGGCCCTGGCGCGGATCTCGCGCCTGTCGGGCGAGCTCGACCGGGTCCTCGAAGGGTTGGCCCGCGAGGACTGGCGGCGCAGCGACGCCGCTGCGGCGTTCGCCGGCCGCGTCGCCGTCGTGATCCCCGCCTACGACGAGGCCGAGAACATCGGCCCGGTCCTCAGGGCGATCCCCGAGCGGGTCTGCGGGCTGGACACCGCGGTCCTGGTCGTCGACGACGGCTCGCGCGATGCCACCGGCGCCGTCGCCCGCGCCCACGGCGCGGCCGTCGTGCGCCACGTCGTCAACCGCGGGCAGGGCGCCGCGATGCGCACGGGCTACGCACTCGTGGCCGAGACCGGCGCCGAGGTCGTCGTGGCCATGGACTCCGACGGTCAGCACCAGCCCGACGAGATGCCCCGCCTGGTCGGTCCCGTGCTCGCCGGGGAGGCCGAGCTCGTCAACGGCTCGCGCACGCTGGGCAGCGGCGTCTCGGTGCACCCGATGCGCGACGTGGGGATCGTGTTCTTCAACCGGTTGATCTCGCTCTTGACCCGCACGCACGTCTCGGACTGCTCCAACGGCTACCGGGCGATGCGCCCGCACATCCTGCGCGAGCTCGTGCTGCGGCAGAACCAGTTTCACAACTCCGAGTTCCTGATCGAGGCCAACAAGCGCGGGTTCGCCACGCTCGAGGTGCCGGTGACGGTGACCCATCGGCTCTCGGGCCGTTCCAAGAAGCCCGCCGTGCTGCGGTACGGCTGGGGATTCACGAGTGCGATCTTTCGAACCTGGCTGCGCTAGGCGACGTGGCGGCGAACCAGTCCCAGGTCGCCCGCAGGCCGGTGTCCAGGGAGGTCGGCTCCGCGAGCGCGAGCACGCGTCGCGCCTTGGCGATGTCCGCCACACTGCGGCGCACCTCGCCGGCCCGCTCCGGGCGCCGGTCGACGCTCAGCGACCCCGCCGGCGAGCCGCTCGAGCGCGCCGAGCAGCTCGTTGACCGTCGTGGCCACGCCCGAGGCCAGCTGGAAGGTCTCGCCGGCCGCCTCGGGAACCGTCGCCGCGGCGTGCAGGGCCCGGCACAGGTCCTCGACGTAGACGAAGTCGCGGGTCTGCTCGCCGTCGCCGTAGACCACGATCGGCTCCCCCTGCTCGACGTTGCGGATGAACGTCGGGATCGCGTTGGTCTTGTGTCGCGAGCGCGGGCCGTAGACGTTGGAGAAACGCGTGACGACGGTCTCCATCCCATAGCTCTCGTGGAAGGCGGCGAGATAGCCCTCCCCCGCCATCTTGCTCGCGCCGTACGGCGACTGCGGGCGCAGCGGCGCGTCCTCGCGCGCCGGGTCGGCGAACGGCCCCAGCGGCGCGTTGGACGACGCGAAGACGAAGCGGCGCACGCCGGCCTGCTTGGCCGCCCACAGCGCGGAGACGGTCCCCTCGGCGTTCGTGCGGAAGTTGATCAGCGGGTGCTCGATCGAGGCGACGACGCCGGCGCCCGCCGCGAGGTGGAAGACGACCTCGTGGCCGTCGGCGACCTCGCGCAGGCGGCCGGTGTCGAGGACGTCGCCGGTGACCAGGCGCGCGTCGGTGTCGTCGAGCAGCCCGGCGCCGCAGGCCGAGAGGTCGTCGTAGACCGTGATCTCGAAGCCCTCGGACTCCAGCCGGCGCACGAGGTTGGCGCCGACGAACCCGGCACCTCCGGTGATCAGAGCCTTCATGTCGGCGTCCCTTCCGTGTCGTCGTGGTGATCGTGCTGCTCGCCGCGGCCGGCCTCGTCGTCGTCGCGACGCTGATCGGCCACGGCGCGATCGGGCTGTGCGGCTGGCGCGGCTGGCAGGGCTGGGCGACCGGCCTCGGGCTGGCCGTGCTGGTGGTGCTCGGCGGCCAGCTCGCGCTGGATCGCCGCCTGGCGGTGCCGATCGCGGTCGCCGCGCTGCTGCTCGCGGCCCTGGCGCTCGCGCGCCGTGAGAGCCGGCAGGCGCTCGCGGAGATCCGGGTGGCGCAGGTGTGGCCGGCGGTCGTGGTGCTCCTCGGCGCCGCGGTGCCGATGCTCGTGGCCGGCCATCCCGGCGTCTTCGGGGCCGGGATCAGCGACGACATGAGCGCCCATCTGCTCGCCGCCGACTGGCTGCGCACCCACGACGGCCTGCCGCCCGTCGCCGCGCTCGGCCAGCCGATCCTCGGCGCCGGCTACCCGGTCGGGCCGCACGGCGTGGTGGCGGCGCTGCGGGCCCTGGCCGGCGTGGGCGAGGTGGACGGGTTCGACGCGCTGCTGCTCGCCGTCCCCGTCGCGACCACCCTCGCCGTCCAGAGCGTGCTGCCGGACACGCGCGGGCGCGGGATCGTGGCGGCGCTGATCGGCCTCTCCTACCTGCCGGCCGCCTACCTCGCGCAGAGCGCGTTCAAGGAGACGCTGGTCGCGCTGTTCCTGCTCGTCGCCGTGGCGCTGCTCGACCGCCTGACCCGGCCCGACGGGGCCGCGCCCGCTCGGCTCGGCCTCGCGCTCGCGCCGCTCGGGGCGGTGGGCGCCGGCGCCGCCTACGTCTACGGCCTGCCCGGGGTGGCGTGGCCGCTGGGCGCGACGCTCGCGCTCGGCGCCGTGCTCGCGCTGCGCTCGGGCGACGTGCGCGGCTCGCTGCGCCGCGGCGTCGCGCGCCGCCGTGGCCGGCGCTCGCGGTCGCGGTCCTGCTCGGCGCGACCGGACGCGCTGCGCCTCGGGCGCTTCGCCCACTCGGGCCTCGAGGCGGGCCGCGCCGGCGGGCGCGGGAACCTCTTCCACGCGCTCAATCCGCTGGAGGCGACAGGCGTCTGGTTCTCGAGCGACTTCCGCGTGGCGCCCGCGACGGCCTGGCCCTCGCTCCTCGGCGGCGCGCTGGTCGTCGTCGCGCTGGTCGCCGGACTGGCCTGGTGGTGGCGCGAGCGGCGCCTGGCCGTGCCGTCCGGACTCGTCGCCGCCGGGGTGATCGGCGCCGGCGTCGCGTGGGCGGCAACTCGTACTCGGCGGCCAAGGGACTCGTCGTGCTCGCGCCCGCTGCTGCTGCTCGCCGCGGCCGCGCCGCTGCTCGCCGCCTGGCGCGCGGGTCCGCTGCCCGGCGGCGCGCGCGTGCGGACGGTCGCCCGCGTGCTCGGCCCGTCCTGCTCGCCGGCGCGTTGGCATCGAGCGCGCTGGCCCTGCGCGCCGCGCCGGTCGGGCTCGGGCCGGCGGCGGCCGAGCTCGCGAGGCTGCGACCGGAGCTGCGCCACGGCAAGGTGCTCTACCTGGGCATCGACCACTACGCCCAGTGGGATCTGCGCGGCACCGACCTCTACGTGCCGCCCACCCTCTACGGCCAGCAGGTGCTCGAGCCGCGCGGCGAGCACGCGGCGCCCTACGACCTCGGCGACTTCGCGTCCTACCACCTCGACCACCTCACGTGGGTGATCAAGCCGCGGACGACCTACAGCGAGCCCGTGCCGCCGAACTTCCGCCTCGTGCGGCGCACGCCCTCGTTCGACGTCTACCGGCGCCGGGGGCCGACGCCCTTCCGGGTCAGCCTCGCCCCGCCCGGGCGCCCCGGTGCCGTGCTCGACTGCGCCACGCCCGAGCGGCGCGCGGATCCTGCGCCACTTCCCGGCGGCGGCGATCCTGCCGCGGCCGATCGTCGTCTCCCCGAGGCGCTGGGTCGGTCAGCCGCTCGCTCCCGGCCAGGCCGGGCAGGTGACGCTGCGCCACCTCCCGGCCGGACGCTGGGACGTCTCGCTGCAGTACCTGAGCTACGCGCCGCTCGACCTGCGCGCCGGCGCGCTCGGCCGCCGGCTGCCGCGCGGGCCGGAGGGCTTCGGGCCCTACCGGGCGGTGGGCGTGCTCGATCACGCCGGCGGCGTGCTGACCGTGCGCGTGCGCGCGGCCCGGGCGCGCGGCCTGGCCCGGCTGCTCGGCGCCGAGCCGGCCCCGACGGTGGCGCAGACCGTCAGCGGTCAGCCGCTGCACGCGCTGGCCTTCACGCGTCATGGGTACCGACCGCGACGGGTTCCGATCGAGCAGGCGTGCGGGCACTGGGTGGCATGGCTCGATCCGACACCGGCGTGACGTCGCCGTCGCGGCCGCCGCTGCGGTAGACGAGCGCCAGCCCGGCGGCGAGGACGGCCGTGGCCGCGGCGTAGGACAGCTCGGCCCGCTCGACGCCCGGCGCGCCGGTGCCGGCCAGCAGGGCGGCGAGGAAGCCCGCGCCGCAGCCCAGCCAGATCGCCGACGCGGCCGCCACGCGTCCGCGAGCCAGCGCGGCCTGGGTCAGCGCGCCGGCGGTCATGTGCAGGCCCATCCCGAGCCCGACGGCGGCCAGCCCGACGCGCCCGTACGTGGCGTCCTGTCCGAACACCGCGCCCATCACGGCCGGGCCGGCGACGAGCAGCGCGGCGACGACGAGCGCCGTGAAGGCGGCGATGCGCGACAGCAGCGACCGCAACGCCGCGGAGAACGCGAGGCGGTCCGCGCGGGTGTGCAGCCCGGCCAGATGCGGGCAGCAGCGACGTCTGCACGGCCTGGAAGAGCTGCAGCGGCGCGCGCGCCACGAGCATCGCGTTGAACAGCAGCCCGGCGCCCGCCGCGCCCGCCGCGCCCGCGCCGAGCACGAGCACCCCGGCGGTGAGCAGCGTCTGCTCGGCGAGCATGATCCCGGCGGCGCCGACGGCGAAGGACGCCGCGGCCCCGGCGACGATCGGCTCGGCGAGCTCGCCGGGCACCGGCGGATCGCGGCGCAGCAGCGCCGGTCCGAGCGCGGCCAGCGAGACGACCGGCGCCAGCGCGATCCCGACGGCGACGTTGACCTCGCCCGCGGTCGCCACCGCGGCGACGACGAGCACGACGACGACGCGCGTGGCCGCCTCGAGCACCACGAGCGTGCCGTAGGCGGCCAGGCGCTGGTGGCCGGCCAGCCAGCCGCGCGCGAGGCCGTTGACGGCGTAGAGCACGCCCGCCGCCAGGAAGATCCGGTAGAGCCCCTGCGAGCCGTCGAAGAGCTGGTCGCGCAGCGGCCCGGCGAAGGCCAGCGCGAGCACGAGGAAGACCAGGGCGAAGCCGCTCTGCACGAGCACCGGAGTGCGCAGCGGATGCGTGCGCAGCCCGCGCGCGCGGCGCTCGGCGAGCGTGCGCGAGAGCAGTTGCTCCCCGGGGCGGTAGAGGACCGAGATGACGATCCACGTGGCCGACCACAGCAGGTCGACGCGGCCCGCTTGGGCCGCGTCGAGGACGTGCGAGCACAGGACGAAGAACGCGGCGGTCAGGCCGCCGGCGACGGCCAGCCCGAAAGAGAGCACCGCCGCCCCGGGTAGACGGCCCGAGGCGGCGATGCTCCGACGCTCAGCCGACGGGCTCGAGCGCTCCATCCGCGGCCGGCCTCTCACCCGCCTGCACCACAGGCGAGGGCGGCCGCCACGTCGTCCGCGGCTCGATCGCGCGCGTGACGATGCGGTCTTGGTAGTGGGCGACGAGCCCGAGGACGGAGTGCACGAGCTCGTCGCCCAGCAGGTGGGGCCGGAGCCCCAGGTCGAGCAGCTTGGTGTGGACCGCGTTGTAGTAGTGGTGCTCGGCCTCCACGCGCGGGTTGGGGTAGGAGCCGATCTCGACGTCGAGGCCGAGCGCGCGGCCCGCGCTCTGCACCGCCTGCGCCAGCTCGAGCACGCTGAACTGCTCGGTGAACTGGTTGAAGACCCGCATCTCGCCGGCGGCCGCCGGGTTGGCCACGGCGAGGTCGACGCACTGCAGCGTGTCGCGGATGTTCAGGAAGCCGCGCGTCTGGGTGCCGCTGCCGTAGACGGTCAGCGGATGGCCGATCACGGCCTGCACGCAGAAGCGGTTCAGCGCGGTCCCGAAGAGCTCGTCGTAGTCGAAGCGCGTGATCAGCGCCTCGTCGCCGGCGGTCTCCTCGGTGGCGATCCCGTACACCACGCCCTGGTTGAGGTCGGTCGCCCGCATGCCCCAGACGCGACAGGCGAAGTGGATGTTGTGCGAGTCGTGGACCTTGGAGAGGTGGTAGAGCGAGCCCGGCAGCTTGGGGAAGGGCAGCGTGTCCTTGCGCCCGTTGTGCTCGATCTCGAGGTAGCCCTCCTCGATGTCGATGTTGGGCGTCCCGTACTCGCCCATCGTCCCGAGCTTGACCAGGTGGCAGTCGGGCACGTGGTCGCGCAGCGCCCACAGCAGGTTCAGCGTGCCGAGCACGTTGTTGGCCTGCGTCTCGACGGCGTGCAGCCGCGAGAGCATCGAGTACGGGGCCGAGGACTGCTCGCCGTAGTGGACGACGGCCTCGGGCGCGAAGTCCCGCACGACGTTGTCGACGAACTCGCCGTTGCGCAGGTCGCCGACGTGCATGACGATCTCGCGCCCGGTCCGCTCGCGCCACGCGTCGACGCGGTCGGCCGAGCAGCCGGATCGGCGTCAGCGAGCCCGTCGAGCGCTCGTGGTGCCACGCGCGACGCGAGAAGTTGTCGACGACCGCCACGTCGTGCCCGCGGGCCGAGAAGTGCAACGCGGTCGGCCAGCCGAGGTAGCCGTCGCCGCCGAGGATCAGGATTCGCATGCGGACCAACGTCGAGCCGATCGGTGAACCGGCCATGAGTCGCACCGCGCGCGGTGGGCTCGGCTCATCGTCGTTTCACATCAGGCGCCAACGGTGGCCGCTGTGCTGCGCCATCTGCACGGCCGCGTCGCTGTCGCGCTCGCGATCGTCGCCCTCGTCGGCGGCGTGCTCGTCGAGGTGACGGGCCACGACGGCGTGCTCGAGGACGTCGGCGTCGCCGCGCTGGTCGTCGCCCTGGCCGTGTTCGCCGTGGCGGTCCCCTGGGCCTTCGGCCACGGGTGGGACGACGGCGACGAGCACCACGGGACGTCGCGTCGTTGACAATGGGCGCGTGCGCCGCGCGCTTCGCCTCTCCCGCCGCTCGTGGCCGATCCGCGTCCGGCTGACGGTCGCCTTCGCCTCGGTGATCGCACTCGTGCTCGCCGCCTGCGGGCTGCTGATCTACGTCCAGTTCTCGCGGTTCCTCGACACCCGCACCAACGAGGAGCTCGCCGACCGCGCCGTCGCGGTGACCCGGCTGGCCGCAGGGAGCCTCCCGGCCCAGCGCGTCGTCGATCTCTCGAGCGAGCCCTACGCGCAGATCTACGGCCCCGGCGGACGCCTCGAGGCGAGCGCCCGGCGCCTCGGCCACCGGCGCCTGCTCGACGCCGCGCAGCTGGCCGCGGCCCGGCGCGGAGCGGTCACGACCGACCGGCCGCTGCCGGGAGCGGGCGAGGAAGGCGCGACGATCCGCGCCTTCCCACTCGGCGACGGACGGGTGGCGGTGATCGGCGAAGCGCGGATCGACCGCGACCGCGGGCTCGACCGGCTCGCCGCGCTGCTCCTGCTCAGCCTCCCCGGCGCCCTGCTGCTCGCCAGCCTGACCGGCTACCAGGTGGCGGGCGCCGCGCTGCGGCCGGTCGAGGAGATGCGGCGCCGCGCGGCGAGCATCGGCGAGAGCGACCTGTCCGAGCGCCTCGGCGAGCCGGGGACGCACGACGAGCTCGACCGGCTCGCGCACACGCTGAACGCGCTGCTCGAGCGCCTCCAGGATGCCCTGGCTCGCGAGCGGCGGATCGTCGGCGACGCCAGCCACGAGCTGCGCACCCCGCTCAGCGTCCTGCGCACGCGCATCGACGTGGCCCTGCGCGGCGACGGCGACGAGGCGGCGCTGCGCGCCGTGCTCGCCGAGGCCCAGGTCGACGCCGGCCGCCTGTCGCGCCTGGCCGACGACCTGCTCGTGCTCGCCCGCGCCGACCAGGGGCGCCTGCCGCTGCGGCTCGGACCGGTCGAGGTGCAGGAGCTGCTCGAGCGCGCCGCCGAGCGCCACCACGCCGCGGCCGAGCGCGCCGGGCGCTCCCTCGCCGTCGCGGTGGAGATCGAGGGCGGCGCCGTCCTGCTCGCCGATCCCGACCGGCTCGACCAGATGCTCGACAACCTGATCGTCAACTCACTGCGCTACGGCGCGGGCGCGATCGAGCTGACCGCCGTGCCCAGCCGCCGGGCCGGGCCGAGCTCGTCGTGCGCGACCACGGCCCCGGCTTTCCGGACGGCTTCTCGACCCGGGCCTTCGAGCGCTTCAGCCAGGCCGACGCGAGCCGCGGCGAGCGAAGGCCACGGCCTCGGGCTGGCGATCGTCGACGCGATCGCGCGCGCCCTCGGCGGCCGCGCCCGGGCCCGCACCCATCCCGACGGCGGAGCCGAGGTGCGCCTCGAGCTGCCGCTCGCCTAACGCGGGCGCTCGGCCTTGAGGCGGTAGCCGGCGCCGCGGATCGTCTCGAGCGTCTCGACGCCGAACGGGCGGTCGATCTTGTCGCGCAGGTAGCGCACGTAGACGTCGATCACGTTCGAGCGGTTCTCGTAGCTCGTGTCCCAGGCGCCCTCGAGCAGCTGGTAGCGCGAGAGCACCTCGCCGGCGCGCCGCATGAAGAACTCGAGCACCTGGATCTCCTTGACCGAGAGCTCGATCTCGGTCTCCCCGCGCCAGGCGCGGTGGGTGGTCGGGTCGAGCACGAGATCGCCGACCTGGAGGACCGAGCTCGTCAGCGGCGCCGGGCGGCGGGCCAGCGCCCGCAGCCGGGCGACGAGCTCGCCGAAGTCGAAGGGCTTGACGAGGTAGTCGTCGGCGCCGTCGTCCAGGCCGCCGATGCGGTCCTCGACGGCGTCGCGGGCGGTGAGCATCAGGATCGGCGTGGCCACGCCGTCGGCGCGCAGGCGCCGGCAGGTCTCGAACCCGTCGATCCCCGGCAGGTTGACGTCGAGGCAGATCGCGTCGTAGGGGTTGGCGTCGACCATCCACAGCGCGTCCTCGCCGCGGATCGCCACGTCGACGAGCAGGGCCTCGTCCATCAGCCCCTGGCGGATCAGCTTGGCCAGCGGAACCTCGTCCTCGACGACCAGCACGCGCATCGGCCGATCATGCCACGCCCCGGACGAGCTTCCTGTTCCTCGGGGCGATCCTCAGCCTGGTCGTGTTCCTGACGATCACCAAGCGCGACCGCATCGAGCGGACGCTCGAGCCGGCCTGAGCACCGGCGGGTCCGGTCGCTCACAAACGACTCATGGAGCTGACCCACGATCGATCCATGCGATCTGCTCCCTCCGCCCCCGCTCCGGCGCCGCCCCAGCCCGGTGACGACGGCAGCGACCGCCTCAGCACGCCCCAACGGCTGCTGCGCCGGTTCGCCAGCCGCGAACGACTCGACTCCGCCATCGACCGTCTGCGCCTGCGCATCGACAACTACCCCTACGGCGCCTACCAGCCGATCGACGGCTCCGGGCTGCCGCCGGCGCGCGGCGACGGCTCGCAGACGCGCTGGGAGGCGATGGCCGCGACGCTCGACGATCTGCACGTCGAGACCGCGATCGACATCGGCGCCAACGCCGGGTTCTTCAGCCTGCAGCTGGCCGCGCGCGGCATCGCGACCACCGCGATCGAGAGCGACCCGGGCGTCTTCCGCTCGCTGATCTACGCCGTGCGCCAGGCCGACCGGCCGAACCTCGCCGCGATGTCCCTCCATCTCGCGCCGGGCAACCTCGAGCTGGTCCCGGCCGCCGACTGCACCCTCTGCCTCTCGGTCTGGCACCACTGGGTGCGCTCCGAGGGCTTCGAGGCCGCCACGGACATGCTCGCCGAGCTCTGGCGGCGCACCGGGAACGTGCTCTTCTTCGACACCGGCGAGAACGAGATGCCCGCCTCGTTCGGGCTGCCCGCGATGGAGCCCGACGCCGAGCGCTGGCTCGGCGACTTCCTGGCGACCACGTGCCCCGGCGCCGAGGTCCGCTCGCTGGGCGGCCACCAGGCCTTCGACGCGCAGGGCAAGCCCTGCCACCGCACGCTGTTCGCCGTGCTCGGCGCGGCCGCGTAGCCCGTGCTCGCCTCGATCACCGCGACGCTGACCGACTGGGTCGGCAACCACGGCGTCTACGCCGTCTTCGCCCTGATGGCGCTCGACGCCGTCTTCCCGGCCGGCGGCGAGCTCGTGATGCTCTACGCCGGCGCGCTGGCCTCCGGCGCGATCGCCGGCACCAGCGTCGCCTTCTTCGGCGCGTCGCTGAGCTCGGGGCTCGAGGCGTACATCGTGCTGGCGCTGGCCGGCACCCTCGGGTACCTGTTCGGCGCGCTCGTCGGCTGGGCGATCGGCCGCTACGGCGGACGCCCGCTGCTCGACCGCCGCGGCCGCTGGCTGCATCTCGGGCCCGAGCGGGTCGCGCGGGCCGAGCGCTGGTTCGACCGTCACGGGCCGTGGGCCGTCTTCCTCGGCCGGCTGACGCCGGTCGTGCGCTCGTTCATCTCGGTTCCCGCCGGCGCGTTCGGCAGCCCGCTGCGCACCTACGTGCCGCTGACCCTGCTCGGCTCGGCGATCTGGTGCTTCGCCTTCGCCGGCGCGGGCTGGGCGCTCGGCAGCAACTGGGAGCAGGTCCACAAGGCGTTCGACGTCGTCGAGGTCGTCGCCGTCGCCGGGCTGATCGCGGTCGGGGCGGTGCTCGCCTGGCGGGCGCGGGCCGGCCGCCGCGCCGGCACGAACCGCACGCGGATCAACTGGTAGCCCCGCCTGGGTGAGCGCCGCATGAGCGGGCTCACGGGCGGATCATCCAGAGGCCGCATCGTGCGTGGCATGACGAGGATGAGGACTTCGATCGTGATGTTCCTCGTCCTCGCCGTGGCGATCGTCGCACTCCGGCCGGGCGCGCCGACCGTGGCCGCGCCCGCCGCCGCCGCACCCAAGGGGTCGGCCGCCGCGCTGGCCGGGGCGCTCGACGTCCGCCACCCGCGCCGCGTCGCCATCGTCGTGCTCGAGAACCACGGCTACGGCCAGGTGATCGGCTCGCCGCACGCGCCCTACCTGACCGGGCTCGCGCACCGCTCGACGCTGTTCACCGACTACTCGGCGATCACCCATCCGTCGCTGCCCAACTACCTCGCGCTCGTCGGCGGCTCGACGTTCGGCGTGCGCAAGGACTGCAGCACGTGTCGCTTCAGCGAGCCCAACCTGATCACCCAGCTCGACGCGCGGCACGTCGGCTGGCGCGCGTACTTCCAGTCGCTGCCGCGCCGAGGCTACCTCGGCGGGCCGACGCAGCACCTCCATCGCCGCTCGGCCCGCTACGGGCGCTCCTACGACCCGTTCGTCTACTTCGCCAACGTGCGCCGGCAGGCGGCCAACCGCAACCGCCTCGTCTCGTTCCGCGCGCTCTCGACCGCGCTGGATCACCGTTCGCTGCCGGCCTTCAGCTGGATCGCGCCCGACCTACGCCACGACGGGCACTCGCGTTCGCTCGTCGCCTCCGACGCCTACCTGCACCGCCTGCTTCCGCGGGTGCTGCGCGCGCTCGGGCCGCGCGGCGTCCTCTTCGTCACCTGGGACGAGAGCGAGCACCGGCCCGGGACACCCATCGGCGGCGGGCGCGGCGGCCGCGTCGCGCTGATCGCAGCCGGCGGCGCCGTCGACCACGGCGTGCGCATCGCCCATCCCGCCAACCACTACACGCTGCTGCACACCGTCCAGCACATCTTCCGGGTCCCGAGCCTCGAGCACCTCGAGGCGACAGCGCGGCCGCGGCCCAGCTAGCGGGCGCCCGGGTTTCCTCGGTGCCGCCGCCCGCATGATCGGCCGCGTCGCACCGTGGGTGCTCTATGTCGCGTCGATCGCGCTGTCGGTCTGTCTGCGTCGCGATCCTCGCCGTGACGGTCGTGTTCGACTCGCAGACCGAGCGCGTCACCTCGGGGCGCATCACCCGGGACTTCTCCCGACGCCTGGACCCCGACCTCAGGCTCGACTACGGGCGGGTGCTGGGCGTCGCCCACAACGCCGGTGACGAGACGACCACGGCCACGACGGCCGACGCCTACCGGGTCGACGCCGTCGAGATCGACGTGCGCTCGGCCGGCGGCGAGCTCGTCGCCTCCCACGACGCGCCGCTGCCCTTCCTCGAGGACGTCGTCTTCCGCGGGCCGTCGCTGACCACGGCCTGGAAGCTCGCCGCGCTGCGCCCGACCGTGCTGTTCCACCTCAAGGACCGCTCCACGGGCGAGGTCGCGGCACTGGCCGCCTTCCTCGCCGCTCGGCCCGCGCGTCGCGTGATCGTCCAGAGCTCGGCCCCGGCGACCCTGCGCGAGGTCGGGCGCCGGCTGCCCCGGGCCGAGCGCCTGCTGCTCGTGCGCGACGCGCAGGCCCTGAGCGGCCTGCGCCGCCGGCCGCGCGAGGTGCCCGGGCTGGACGGCGTGTCGGTCCGCGAGTCGCTGCTGAGCGCGGGCGCGCAGACGTGGCTCGAGCGGCGCCGCCTGAAGGTCTTCGCCTGGACGGTCAACGACGAGGCGCGACTCAACCAGCTGATCCGGCGGGGCGCGGACGGGATCATCACCGACCGCCTGGACATCATGCGCCTGCTCGGCCAGGACAGCCGCGACGCGATCCGGTCGGCCGGATGACCTGGCCGCGGGCACTGCGGGCCTTCGGCGTGGCGCTGCTGCTCGTCGTCGCGGTGCTGCTCGTCGGCGCGAACTTCACCCCGGTCGAGCTGCGGCTGTGGACGCTCACGCTCGAGGTGCGCCTGGGCTGGGTCCTCGCCGGCGCGCTGCTCGTCGGCTTTCTCGCCGGCCGTGCGCACGGGAGGAGCGGCGGCCCCGGCGACGCGTGACCGGCGTTCAGCCGGCGTCGGGATCGCCGCGCAGCCCCACCGGACGCCCGAGCAGCGCGAAGCAGGCGACGATCGCGAGCGCCTCGGCGCCGCCGCGCTGCAGGCCCTCGGCGAGCGAGTTCTCGGCCTGACCGGCGCCGAGGGTCATCAGTCCGCCGACCGCGACGGCGACCAGCGCGCAGAGCGCCCACGGCCGCGCGGCGAGCGCGGCGGGCAACGGCACGTCGTCGGCGAGGTCGCCGGCCGGCCCGGGCACGGCGCCGAGCACGCGGCGCGCGCGGACGATCGCGGCGCCCGCGGCGAGCATCGCCGCGATGGCCAGGAGCGCCACCACCTTGTGCACGGCGCCGTCCGTCGCGACCAGCAACCCGGCCGCGGTGCACAGCCCGGCGCCGAGGGCGACGAGCGAGCGACGGTGGATCAACGCGACCTCGGCGTCGGGCAGCGAGGGCGCGTCGCGCCGCCGCCAGGCGCGCAGCAGCGCCAGCGACCCGGTCACGAGCGCGACCTGCGCGCCGAACACGACGGCGGCGACCGCCACGAGCCGCAGCGGCGTGGAGCTCGCGGCCTGCGCGCTCTGCCCCGCGAACACGGCCGCCGCAGTCAGCGAGAGCGCGACGACGGCCGCCGCGGCGCCGCGGCGGGCGCCGCGCGCGGCCCGGCCGGCGGCGAACTCGCCGGCGAGCTCGGCCGGGTCGCCGAGACGGGCCTCGGACTCGGGTTCGCAGGCGATGTGATCGGCGTACTCGGCGACGATGCGCCGGCGCTCGCGGGCCGGGACGCGCCGGGCGCGCAGCGTGGCGTCGAGCCTGGTCAGGAAGCTCATGCGAGCACCGCCTCGACGGCGCCGGCGAAGCGCCGCCAGTCCTTGCGCGCCCCGGCGACCGCGCGTGTCCCGGTGCGCGTCAGGCGGTAGACGCGGCGCCGGCGCCCGCCCTCGGTCGACCACTCGCTGCGCAGCAGCCCGGCGTGCTCGAGGCGGTGCAGGGCCGGATAGATCGTTCCCTCGGGCAGGTCGAAGACGCCGGCGCTGCGCTGCTTGAGCGCCTGCGCGACCGCATAGCCGTGGGCCGGCCCGTCAGCGAGGACGGCGAGCAGCAGGCCGTCGAGGTGTCCGCGTGGCTCCATACCTAGTGATTCTATGCATAGAAACACAGGGGGTCAAGGGAGGCGGACCATCGACGTCTCAGAATGCGCCGGCCCCGAGCGCCCAGGGCACGTCCTCGTCCGCCCCGAGGACCTCCGCCTCACCACCGCCAACGACTCGAGAAACGCCGTGGTCGTCGCCGTCGAGTACTTCGCCCTCCGGCGCCCGGGATCTCCGGCCGCTCTGCTCACGAGCCGTTCATACGTCGCTCGTTCCCTGTCGGCCTGCTCGTCCGACGACAAGGAGTCTTGATGACAGCTGCACAAACGACCGGCAGGCGGATGCTCAACAAGGTCCCCGAGGTCACCGTCTACTTCTGGGTCATCAAGATCCTCTGCACGACGGTCGGCGAGACGTTCGCCGACTACCTGAACGACACGCTCGGGCTTCGGCCTGACGCAACACGACGTACATCATGGGCGCGGTGCTCGTGGTCGCGTCTCATCGTCCAGTTCCGCCTGCGGAAGTACGTGCCCCCGGTCTACTGGCTCGCCGTCGTGCTGATCAGCGTCGTCGGCACGCTGATCACCGACAACCTGGTCGAGAACTCGGGGATCAGCCTCCCGACGAGCACACGTCTTCGCGGTCGCGCTGCTGCTGTCCTTCGCCGGCTGGTACGCCAGCGAGCGCACGCTGTCGATCCACTCGATCTTCACGACCCGCCGCGAGGCGTTCTACTGGCTCACGGTGCTCTTCACCTTCGCGCTCGGCACCGCCGCCGGCGACCTGATCGCCGAGAAGCTCAGCGTCGGCTACTGGAAGTCGGCGCTGCTCTTCGCCGCGGTGATCGCGCTCGTCGTTCGCCGCCCACCGCGTGCTTCAAGCTCGAACGCCGTCCTGTCGCTTCTGGCTCGCCTACATCCTGACCCGCCCGCTCGGTGCGTCGCTCGGCGACTGCTTCTCCCAGGCCAAGGCCGACGGCGGCCTGGGGCTCGGGCACCACGGTGACCAGCCTGCATCTTCCTGGCCGCGATCCTCGTCACCGTCGCGTATCTGACGGTCACGCCGCCGTGACCGGATCGAGGGCGAGGAGGAAGAGGACGCGATCGCCGGCACGAGCCACGCGAACGTGCTGGTCGTCGCGAACAAGACCGCCGCGAGTCCCGCACTCGCGGAGGCCGTCCGCAACCGCGCCGACCGCGGCAACGCGACGTTCTTCCTGCTGGTGCCCAATCCGGACGATCACCTCGTCTTCGACCGCCACAGCCGGGACATTCGCGCCGGAGAGCAAGTCCTCGCGCTCGCTCTGCCCGTCCTCGAGGAGGCGGCCGGGACCACGGTCGCCGGCCGGGTGTCGTCAAGTCCCAACGCCTATGACGACGTCGAGCAGGAGCTCGGGGCCGGCGCCTACGACGAGGTCATCCTCTCGACGTTGCCCGACCACGTCTCGCACTGGCTGCACGTCGACCTTCCCAGCCGCATCGAGCACCTCGGGTACGCGGTGACCACCGTCACGCCCACACCCCGCAAGCAGCCGGCGATGGTCTAGGTCCCGGCGGCCGGGAGGCGGAGCTGCACGACCGGCCCGGCGCCGCCGTGCGCGAGGCCGAGCTCGCCGCCCTCGGCGTGGGCCAGCGAGCGCGCCAAGGCAGGCCGATGCCGTGCCGTCGGCCTGCGCCGCCGCGCCGGGTGAAGGCGCCTTCGGCGGCGTCCGCCGAAGCCGGCGCCCTCGTCGGCGACCTCGAACGTCACCCAGCGCGTCGGCGGCGCGCGCGCGTGCACGGTCACCTCCCCTGCGCCGTGGCGGAGGGCGTTGTCGAGCGAGGACGTCGAGGATCTCCCGGGCCACGCCGGCCGGCACCGGCGACGCGCCGGCGGTGGCCGGCGCGCGGCGACGCGCAGCGGGCGCCCGGCGGCGGCCAGCGGCGCCGCGCCAGCGCGCGCTCGAGCTCGTCGAGCAGCCCGGCGAGATCGGTCGGGCGGTCGCGGGCGCGGCTCGTCGCGGGCGACAGCGAGCAGCGTGTCGATGGTCTGCCTGCAGGCGGTCGACCTGCGTCGAGCGCCGCCGGGAGCTCCGGCGCCGCGTCGCCGCGCAGCTCGGCCGCCTCGAGCTCGATGCGCAGCGCCTGCAGCGGCGTGCGCAGCTGATGGGAGGCGTCGGCGCTGAACGCCCGCTCGCGGTCGAGGAGCTCGTCAAGGCGCTCGGCGGTCGCGTCGAGCGCGGCGGCCACCGCGTCGACCTCGGGCATCGCCGAAGCGCGGCGCGCGCACCGAGAAGTCGCCGTCGCCCAGGCGGGCGGCCGCGGCGGCCAGGCGCTCGAGCGGTCGCGACGAGCCGCCGCGCCGAGGACCAGCGCGGCGACCACGGCAGCCGAGCATGATCGCCACCGCGCACGAGCGCGAGCGTGAGCCAGGCGCCGTGCGCGTGCGACGCGGCCGCCGCGCGCGTCCGAGCGCGCGGCGCGGACGACGCCGCTCGACGCGCTCGGCGACGACCAGCGGGACCGCGGCATCGAGGCGGCCGGCGGCGGCGCGGCTCGACGGGCGCCCGGTCCGCAGCGCCGTGGCCGCGACGACGCGTCGGCGCGTCGGCCGGCCCGCGGCCCGCGAGCGCGCCGCCCGGCGGCGTCGTAGACGGCGACCGCGTCGCGGGCCGCGCGGCAGCTCGACGGGGTCCCGCGACCGGTCGCGCGAGGTCGATCGCGCGGGTCGCGGCGATCGTGTCGCGCTGCAGGCGCAGCAGCGCCTCGTCGCGGTAGCTGCGCGGCGAGCACGAGCGCCGAGCGGGACGGCGAAGCACGACGACCGCGACCGCCGCGATGCCGGCGATCGCCGCGACCAGCCGGCGTCTCATCGGTCCTCGAAGCGGTAGCCGACGCCGCGCAGCGTCGTGATCGCCTCGGCTGCCGAGCTTGTCGCGCAGTGCGAGCACGTGGGTGTCGAGCGTCTTGGTCGAGCCGAGCCAGTCGGTGTCCCAGACCTCGCGCATGATCCGCTCGCGGGTGACGACGCGGCCGGCCTCGTCGACGAGCAGCGCGAGCAGGTCGAACTCCTTCGGGCCGCAGCGCCAGCTCCTCCTCGCCGCGCCAGGCGCGGCGGGCGGCGACGGTCGACGCGCACCGCGCCGGCGCGCAGCGGCTCGCGCGGCGCGTCGCGCGCGCGTACTCGGCGACGCGCCGCAGGTGCGCGCGCACCCGGGCGAGCAGCTCGGAGAGGCGGAACGGCTTGACGAGGTAGTCGTCGGCGCCGGCGTCGAGGCCGGCGACGATGTCGAGCTCCTGGTCGCGGGCGGAGAGGATCAGGATCGCCAGCTCCGGGCGCGCGCGGCGCAGCCGCCGGCAGACGTCGATGCCGTCGATGTCGGGCAGGCCGAGGTCGAGGATCACGAGCTCGACGTCCGCGTCGGCCGCGGCCGGGCGCGCCGGCCGCCGCGGGCCAGGCGGCGCACGCGGTAGCCCTGGCTCGTCGAGCACGCGCACGAGCCCCGAGGCGATCGCCTCGTCGTCCTCGACGAGCAGGATCACCGGCGGTCACGCTCACGACGTAGCCCGCGCCGGACGGCCGCTCGCGAGTTTTGACCTGGCGTTGACCTGGCGCGGGCGGGCGCTGACCGGCCCCGCCTACGGTCGCCGCCGATGAGCTCCGACCTCAGGCTGCCCAGCGTGCATCGCCGCGGCCGGCCGCGCTCGCGCTGCGGCGCCGCCGGCTGCGGCTCGTCGTCGTCGCCGTCGACGCCCGCCGGCGGCCAAGACGGCCGAACCCGAACGCCCCGGAGGTCAGCCCGGCGGGCGACATCCCCGACAACCAGGCCTACGTCCCCTACAGCCGCCCGGCGCGCCGTTCACGGTCAAGGTCCCGGAGGGCTGGTCGCAGACGCACCAGCGGCGGCGCGGTCGTCTTCACCGACAAGCTCAACTCGATCCGGATCGCTGGCGACCGCGGGCGCCGCCGCCGACGGCCGCCCAGCCGAGGGCCAAGCTGGCACGTGACGACCGTCAAGCGCAGGCGGGCACCGCGCCGAGCGCGTCACCTACCTGGCGCAGAGCCAAGCCGGACGCCGTGACGGGCAAGACGCGCACCGACGCGGTCGAGCGCTACGTCTTCATCCACAGGGCGGCAAGCCGTGATCCTGACGCTGAGCGGGCCCAAGGGCGCCGACAACGTCGACCCGTGGCGGATCGTCACCGACTCGCTGCGGTGGACGCGATGACCGCGTCTGAGGCCGAGCGCCTCTACCGCTTCTACCACGCCGGCGACGACGAGACGCTCGCCCTGCGCGGCGTCTCGCTCGCCGTCGACGCCGGCGAGGTCGTCGCGGTGACCGGACCCTCGGGCTCGGGCAAGTCGACGCTGCTGGCCTGCCTGGCCGGCCTCGACGAGCCCGACGGCGGCATGGTGCGCGTCGCCGGCGAGCGCCTGTCGCGCCGCCCCGAGGAGCGAGCGCGCCCGCGTGCGTGCCCGCTCGATCGGGCATGCTCTACCAGCAGGCCAACCTCGTCGGCCATCTCTCGGTCGCCGACAACGTCGCGCTCGCGCAGCACCTCAACGGCCGGCCGCGACGCCGCCGGCTGCCGCGACCGCAGTCCTCGAGCGCTGCGCGATCGCCGCACCGCGCCGCACGCCCGGCCCGGCCAGCTCTCCGGCGGCGAGCTGGCCCGCGCCGGCCTCGCCGTCGCGCTGGCCAACGACCCCCGTCCTGCTGGCCGACGAGCCCACCGGCGAGCTCGACGCGGCGACCGCCGCAGCGCGTCCTCGGCGCTGCTGCGCGAGCAGCGCCGACGCGGCGTCGGCCGTCCTGGTCGTCACCCACAGCCCGCGACGGTCGCGGCGCCGCCGACCGCGAGATCCAGCTGCGCGACGGGCGGGTGACGCATGAGCGCCGACTGACCCTCGTCCGCTGCGACGGCGCCGCCCGCACGTACGGCCGCGGCGCCGCGGCGACCGTCGCGCTGCAGGCCGACCGACTGCGCGGTGCGCCGGCGACCGGATCGCCCTGGTCGGCCCGTCGGGCTCGGGCAAGTCGACGCTGCTGCACCTGCTGGCCGGCCTCGACGACGCCGACGCTCGGCACGGTCAGCTGGCCGGCGATCGGCGCGCGCCGCCTGCGCCCGGACCGGTCGCCGTCGTCTTCCAGGGCCCGAGCCTGCTGCCGCCGCTGACCGTCGCTCGAGAACGTCGCGCTCCCGCTGGTCCTCGGCGGAGCCGAGCGCCGAGCAGCGCGCGCGCGCGCGCGCGCCGCGCTCGAGCGGCTCGGCCTGCGCGAGCTCGCGGACAAGCTGCCCGAGGAGATCTCCGGCGGCCAGGCCCAGCGCGTCGCGGTCGCCCGCGCGCTGGCCGGCGAGCCCGCGGCTGATCCTGGCCGACGAGCCGACCGGCCAGCTCGACCAGGCCAACGGCGCGGCGGTCGTCGACGTGCTGCTCGCCGCCGCCGACCACGCCGGCGCCGCGCTCGTCGTCTGCCACCCACGACCCGGCCGTCGCCGCGCGCTTCCCGACGCGCTGGGACGATGGCCAGCGGCCGGCTGACCGCCACCGGACGGAGCCGGCATGGTCGCGCTGATCTGGCTGCGCGGCTGTTCGCCCACCGCCGCGGGCGCCTCGCTCGCGACCGCCGCTCGGCGTCGCCGTCGGCGTCGCGCTGCTGGCCTCGATCGGCACCTTCCTCTCCTCGACGACGGCGAAGATGACCCAGCGCGCGATCGCCCGCGTGCCGGTCGACTGGCAGGTCGAGGTCCAGCCCGGCGCAACGCTCGCCGCGGTCGCTCGCCACCGTGCGCCGCTCAGCCGGGCGTGCGCCAGGCGCTCCCGGTCGCGTTCGCGCGCCACCACCGGCCTGACGCGCGACGACCGGCGGCTCGACCCAGCAGACCGGCCCCGGGAAGCGTCCTCGGGCTGCCGCGACGGCTACGCCACGACCTTCCCCGGCGACGCTGCGCACGCTGGCCGGCCGCGGCACCGGCGTCCTGCTCGCCCAGCAGACCGCGGCGAACCTGCACGCCGCGCCCGGCGACACGATCGCGATCGGCCGGCCGGGACGCCGCCGGCCAGCGTCGCGCGTCGACGGCGTCGTCGACCTTCCGGCCGCCGACTCGCTCTTTCAGAAGGTCGGCGCGCCCGCGGCGCCCAGCCCCAGGCGCCGCCCGACAACGTCGTGCTGCTGCCCGCGCGCGAGTTCGACGCGCGTCGAGCGCGGCGCGCCGGCGACGACCCAGGTCCACGCCGGCCTCGATCCACCGCGCTGCCCGGCAGCCCGAGCGCCGCGTTCACCCAGGTGCACGGGCAACGCGCTGCAACCTCGAGACGCGCCTCGACCGGCGGCGCGCTGGTCGGCGACAACCTCGGCACCGCGCTCGACCAGGCCCGCCAGGACGCGCTCTACGCCGAGCTGCTGTTCCTGTTCCTCGGCGTCCCCGGCGCGATCCTCGCCGGCCTCGTGACCGCGACGATCGCCGCGGCCGGCGCCGGCCGGCGCCGGCGCGACGCCGCGCTGCTGCGCACCCGCGGCGCCTCGACGCGCCAGCTCGTGCGGCTCGCGCTCGCCGAGACCGCGCTCGCCGGCGGCCTCGGCGTCGGCGCTCGGCCTCGCGCGCGCGCTGGTCGATCGGCGCGGCGGCCTTCGGCGACGGCGAGCTTCGGCGCGAGCGACGTCGCCGCCGTCCTGTGGGCGTCGGCGCGGCGCTGGCCGGGCTGCTCGATCGCGGCCGGCGCGATCGCGCTGCCCGCCTGGCGCGACGCGCGCGGCGCTGACCGTCGCCGGCCAGCGCGCGCAGGCGTCGGCCGCGCGCGACCGCGCGCCGTGGTGGGCAGCGCTACGGGCTGGACTTCGTCGCGCTGGCCGGCTCGGCGGCTCGTCTTCTGGCAGGCCTCCAAGGCGGCTACAGCCTCGTGCTCGCCCCCGAGGGCGTCGCCCAGGTCTCGGTCAACTGGTACGCGCTGCTCGCGCCCGTGCTCGGCTGGATCGGCGCCGGGCTGCTCGCCTACCGGCTCGCCGACCTCGTGCTGCGTCCGCGGCCGCACGGCCGCTGGCACGCGCTGCTGCGCCCGCTCGCCGGCGAGCTCGCGCCGACCGTCGCGGCGACGATGGGCCGCCAGCGCCGGCTGCTGGCTCGCGCGCCGTCACGCTCGTCGCGCTCACCGCCGCCTTCGCCGGCTCGACCGCGGTCTTCAACTCCACCTACCAGCAGCAGGCCGAAGCCGACGCGCGGCTGACCAACGGCGCCGACGTCACCGTCACCGAGTCCCCGGCGCGACGCGTCGGGCCCGCGCGACGCGGTCGCCTGGCCAAGGTCACGGGCGTCGCAGAGCGTCGAGCCGCTGCAGCACCGCTTCGCCTACGTCGGCTCCGACCTCCAGGACCTCTACGGCGTGCGGCCGCAGCACGATCGGCGCGGCCGGCAAGCTGCAGAACGGCTGGTTCGCCGGCGGCACCGCGCCAGGCGCTGATGCAGCGACCTGGCCAGGCGCCCCGACGGCGTCCTCGTCTCCGCCGAGACCGTCAAGGACTTCCAGCTGCACCCGGGCGACCGCTGCGCCTGCGCCTGCAGGACGGCCGCACAAGCGGCTGAAGACCGTCGCCTTCCACTACGTCGGCGTGGCCAAGGAGTTCCCGACCGCCCCGAAGGACTCGTTCTTCGTCGCCAACGCCGAGCTACGTCGCGCAAGGCCACCGGCAGCGACGCCGTCGGCGCGTTCCTGCGTCCAGACCGACGGCACGAGCCCGCGCACGGTCGCGCAGCGCGTGCGCGCGCAGCTCGGACCGAGCGCGCAGGTCACCGACATCGTCGACGCAACGCCGGTGGTCGGCTCGAACCTGACCGCCGTCGAGCTCTCCGGGCTCACCCGCGTCGAGCTCGGCTTCGCGCTCGTGCTCGCCATCGCCGCGCCGGCCTGGCGCTCGGGCTCGGCTTCCAGGAACGCCGCCGGACGTTCGCGATCGCCAGCGCGCTCGGCGCGCGCACGTCGGCAGCTCGGCGCGTTCGTCTGGAGCGAGTCCGCTGTTCGTCACCGCCGGCGGCCTCGTCCTCGGCGGCGTCGATCGCCCTGGGGATCTCACGACCTGCTCGTCAAGGTCCTGACGGGCGTGTTCGATCCGCCACCCGACGCCCTCGCCGTCCCCTGGGGCTATCTCGGCGGCCGCTCGTCGTCGCTGACCGCGCGGCCGTGCGCTGGCCGCGGGCGCCTCGACCCTGCGGGCGCTGCGCGCCCGCCGATCGAGGAGCTGCGCGACCTCTGAGGAGGGCCGCGCCGAGCCGCGACTCCAAGGTGCTCTTCGTCTCCGAGCCCCTCAGGAGGACGATCCCGTAGAGGACGAGCGCAAGCACCGACACGACGATGAGCGGCGGCCACAGGACGCCGAGCACGACGTCCGACTCGTTCTGCTGGAACAGTGACAGGAGGGGGAACGCCGCGAAGCAGAGCGGATGCACGATCGAGAGGGCACGAAGAACGTTCGTCCGCACGGTGCGCCCCTTCTATCGACGACATCATGAGGAAGGTCTAAGTCGTCGAGTCGCCGACTCCGCCGCGTGACCGCTTGCGTCGCGATCCAGGGTTGCCGATACCCGACGTGATGCGGCGCGGACCCCTCCTCCTGATTATCGTCCTCGCGTTGCTCGCCCTGGGATCTCCGTGCGCCTGGGCAGGAACGGCGAACGCCGGCCTGCCCGGCGCCTGCCCCGCCGACCCGTTGGCGGGGATGCGGTGGGGTGCGATCTCCCTGCCAATCGTCAACCCGGCCTACGGCGACCCCGTCAGCGCCTATCGCAACACCTCGCGCGGGGCCGCCCGCACGCAGCTCTCGAAGATCGTCGGGCAGCCCCGGATGCAGTGGTTCGGGGCCTGGGTGCACACCGGAGCCATCCGCCATGCCGTCCGTGACCACGTCGCGGCCGTGACAGGCGGCGATCCGTCGGTCGGCGTGCAACTCGGCGTGTTCCGCCTGCAGCCCTTCGAGCGAGCCGCCTGCCGGCGCCTGCCCACCCGCGCCGAGCAGCGCAGCTTCCGCGCCTGGATTCGCGAGTTCGCCCGCGGGCTGGGCACCACGCGCGCCGCCGTCGTGCTCCAGCCCGATCTGCCCTTCGTCCGCTGCCTTCCCCGCCACTCGCGGATCGACATGCGGTTGATCTCGTGGGCCGCCCGGGTGCTCAACGCCCAGCCCCATACGACCGTCTACCTGGACGCCGGCGCCGCCGACTGGCTGACCGTGGGCCAGGCCGCCGACATGCTCAAGCGCTCCGGCGTGGGCCGCGTGCGCGGATTCTCGCTCAACCTCACCCACTTCGACTCGACCGTCCGCCAGGTCTCCTACGGGCGCGCGGTCGTGCGGGCGCTGGCCCGGCGCGGCGTGCGCGACAAGCACTTCGTCGTCAACACCGCCCAGAACGGCCGCCCGTTCAAGGCCTTCACCTACCGCAGGACCTTCCAGCGCGGGATCGTCTGCGCCAGCCGCCACGCCCGCCACTGCGTCACGCTCGGTCAACCGTTCACCACGACGACGGCGACGGCCCAGGCCGATGCCTACATCTGGGCCGGGCGGCCGTGGATCAACAACGCCACCCGCCGGCCGCGGATCGAGGTCCTCAAGTTGGTGCGCACCTCGCCGTTCTTCTAGGGCGGGCGACGCGTCACGGCGGCCATCGGCGCCCGTCAGTTGTTAGGGTTCCCTAACGATGAGCTTCCTCGAGACCGCCCTGCTCGGCGCCATCGCCGGCGTGACGATCTTCATCGGCCTGCCGGTGGGCCGCGCACAGCGCCTGAGCACGCGGGTGCGGGTCGGGCTGTCGATGCTCTCGGCCGGCATCCTCGCGTTCCTGTTCATGGACGTCGGGTCGGCCGCGCTCGGGATCCTCGAGACGCATCTCGACGCCTTCAAGGACGACAACGCGTCGCTGTGGCCGGTGATCGGGCTGTTCGCGCTGCTCAGCGTGGGCTTCCTGGTCGGCGTGGCCGGCATCGCGATCGTGCAGCGCCGGATGAGCGCCCGCCCCTCGGCGATGGCGCCGATGGCCGGCGGCGAGACGACCGCGGCCATGAGCCCGGCCGAGGTCGCCGAGCAGCGAGACGCATTCGAATCGAGCTCGAGCGCGGCGCGCTGCACACGGGCATGGTGATCGCGGCGGCGATCGGGCTGCACAACTTCGCCGAGGGGCTGGCCATCGGCGTCTCGGCCCAGGCCGGCGAGGTCGGCCTGGCCACGGTGCTGATCATCGGCTTCGCGCTGCACAACGCCACCGAGGGCTTCGGGATCGTCGGCCCGCTGCACGGCGTGCGGCCCTCGTGGCGCTGGCTCGGGCTCGCCGGGCTCGTCGCCGGCGGCCCGACCTTCCTCGGCTCGATGGTCGGCTACCAGGTCTCCAGCGACGCGCTCGAGCTGCTCTTCTTCGCGCTGGCCGGCGGAGCGATCCTCTACGTGATCGGGGAGATCTGGTCCGGCGTGCGGCGCCTCGGCCACGCCGAGCTCGGGCTGACGATGCTCGGCATGGGCTTCCTGCTCGGCATCGCCACCGACCTCGTCGTGGCCTACGGCGGCGCCTAGCCCTCGGCGGGCGCGGGCTCCAGCCGGCGACCGCGGCGCGGCGCGCGGGCGCGCGCATGCTCGGGCACGGGGGCTTGGACGTCGCGCTTGGTCACCGCGATGTAGGCGACGAGACCGACGAACAGGATCAGGGCCAGGCCGCTGACCACGCCGTCGCCGAGGCCGAGGCCGGTCTGGGCGTGCGGCTTGCCCAGCCAGTCGACGATCGAGGCGCCGAGCGGGCGGGTGACGACGTAGGCGGCCCAGAAGGCGGCGATCGGGTTCAGCCAGCCGCGCCACCACAACAGCCCGGGCACGGCGATCACCGCGGCGAAGAAGACCGCCGAGGAGAAGAAGCCCATGTGCAGCTCGATCGCGGTGAGGTCGCCGGCGGCGGTGCCGAGCGCGAAGGTGGCGAGCACCGCGGCCCAGTAGAAGCGCTCGCGGCGCGCGGTGGTGATGCTGTGGATCGAGAGCGTGCCCTCGCTGCGATGCCAGCGCCAGAAGATGGCGGCCACGATCGCGACGAACAGCGGCGTCGTGACCGAGTACGGGATGCTCGCGCCGTCGTGGACGCCGTCGGCGGCCATCGTGCCGAAGACGGCGACCATCATCACGGCGAACCAGTAGACCGGCGCGCGGTACTCGGTCGTGCGCAGCTGGAGGCGCAGCGCGACGACGATCCCGACGATGCCGATCAGGCCGGCGAGCGGGACGCTCTGCTGGCCGAGGAAGTCGGACATGGATTCGCCCATCCCGGTCGTCAGGACCTTGACGACCCAGAACAGGACGGTGATCTCGGGGACCTTGGCCGCAAGCGGACCGTACACCGGGTGAGCGCCGGGTGAACGAGCTCAGCATGAATTCCTTTCGGAGGGAGGACCTGCCGCGTCGACGGTGCCCCGGCGAGCTGAGACAGGGATGAAGCTCCGTCTTCCTGTGCGCCGGCCCACACTCATGGGCCACCCAGACGCGGGCTAGCGTCGCCGGGCGATGCAGGTGCTCACCCCGCCCCCGCTGCCCGGCAGCGCCGTCGTCGCGCTCACGGGACTCGTGCTGCTCCTCGGCGCCTGCGGCGGCAGCAGCGGCGGCGGCTCGAAGCGCGGCGAGCACGCACGCGGCGACGAGCACGACGACCGGGACGGCGACGACCCGGCCGGCGTCCCGCCCCGCCGCGCGCACCGTGACCACCGTCGGGCAGCGGCGGCTGCCCGCGCCCGTCCAGCTCCCGGCGCTCGCCCGCGCCGGCGCCTCGGTGCTCGTCGCCGGCGGCCTCGACGCGGCCGACACCTCGGTCGCGAGCGTCGTGCGCGCGGCGCCGGCGCCGGCCCGGCAGGTCGGCGCGCTGCCCCAGGCGGCGCACGACGTCGGCGCCGCGTCGCTGGGCGGCTCGGCCTACCTCTTCGGCGGCGGGACGGCGTCGGGTCCCGTCGCCACGATCACCCGCGCTCGACGCCCGCGGCGCCGCGACGCGCGGCCGGCCGGCTGCCGCAGCCGCTCTCCGACACGTCGGCGGCCACCGTCGACGGCACGATCCTGATCGTCGGCGGCTACACGACGACCCAGCCGCAGCGCACCGTGCTCGCCTACCGGCCCGGCTCGGCGATCCACCGCGTCGCGACGCTGCCCCACGCCCTGCGCTACGCCGCCGTCGCCGCCGTCGGCCACCGGCTGCTGATCGCCGGCGGCACCGACGGCGTCACCGCCCGCCGGGAGATCCTCTCGGTCGACCCGTCCTCCGGGACCGTGCGGACGATCGGCCGCCTCCCCGCTCCGCTCGCCCACGCCGCGGGCGCCGCCGCCGGCGGCACGTTCTTCGTCCTCGGCGGCCGCGGCGACGCGGCCGACAGCGAGCGCAGCGCGATCCTCGCCGTCGACCCGGCGACCGGCAGCGTCCGCACCGCCGGCCATCTGCCCGTCGCCCTCTCCGACCTCTCGGCGCTGGCCGCCGGACGGCCGGATCCTCGTCGCCGGCGGCCGCGACCCGGCCGGCCGCGTCCACGACGAGCTGCTCACCCTCGCGGCGCGATGAGCCGCTCGGCGCCGCGCCGTCGGCACGCCCTCGCTCGGCGTCGCGCTCGCGCTCGCCGGCTGCGGCGACGGCCGCGTCGCCCGCGGCCGGCGGACGACGCCCTCGACGACCCCGCCGGCCCCGTCGCACGGCCGCGACGACCAGCCGTGCCGGCCGCGCCCCGCTCGACGTCTACGCCGCCGACCGCCCGGGCGACCTGGCCGCCGCCGTGCGCCACGACCCGGCGCGGGTCTACGTCCCGAACTCCGAGTCGGACACCGTCTCGGTGATCGACCAGCGCACGGCCAGGGTGATCGAGCGCTTCGCCGTCGGGCGCCAGCCCCAGCACGTCGTCGCCGAGCTGGGACCTGAGGACGCTGTGGGTGACCAGCGACCAGGGCAACACGCTGACGCCGATCGACCCGCGCACCGGCCACCACGGCGCCCGCGTGCCGGTCGCCGACCCCTACAACCTCTACTTCACCGCCGACGGCCGGCGGGCGATCGTCGTCGCCGAGGCGCAGCGCGCGCTCGACTTCCGCGATCCCCACACGATGAAGCTGCGCCACCGCCTGCCGGTGCCGGGCTGCGCGGGCGTCGACCACATGGACTACACGGCCGACGGCCGCGAGGCGCTCGTCTCCTGCGAGTTCAACGGCCGGATGATCGTCGTCGACCTCGTCCACGAGCGGGTGCTGAAGTCGATCGACCTGCGGCCCGGCGCGATGCCCCAGGACGTCAAGCTCTCGCCCGACGGGCGGACGTTCTACGTCGCCGACATGATGTCGGGCGGCGTCTGGCTGATCGACGCGCACACCCTGCGCAAGATCCGCTTCCAGCCCACGGGCGCGGGCGCGCACGGCCTCTACCCCAGCCGCGACTCCAAGGTCCTCTACGTCTCCAACCGCGGCGAGGGGTCGATCACCCGCATCTCGTTCGCCACCCGGCGGCCGATCGGCAAATGGCGCCTGCCCGGCGGCGGCTCGCCGGACATGGGCGGCGTCTCGGCCGACGGCCGCGTGCTCTGGCTCAGCGGCCGCTACAACGCGGAGGTCTACGCGATCTCGACCGCCACCGGGCGGCTGCTGCACCGCATCCCCGTCGGCGCCGGACCGCACGGCATGTCCGTCTGGCCCCAGCCCGGCCGCTACTCGATCGGGCACACCGGCATCCTGCGATAGCCTCCGGCTCACTCGACGTTTCTCCGATGAATCGCGGCGCGGAGTCGAACGCGCTGCGCGACACGCCGATGGTTGCCCCGATGTCGACGCTCGACCTGTCCGCCGAGTCGTATCCGGACGCCTCCGTGCTGCGCCTCTCCGGCGAGGCCGACTTCGGCACGGTCGAGGAGCTTCGCAGCCGCGCTGACGGGCTACGTCGAGGACGCGACGGGCGCGGTCGTCGTCGACCTCACCGCCGTCGACTTCCTCGACTCGACCGTGGTCGCCCTGCTGCTGCGGGTGCGCCAGCACCTCGCGCGCCAGGGACGGCGGCTGACCGTCGTCGCCCGCTCGCCCCGGGCGCGGCAGATGCTCGAGCTGACCGGCACCGCGCTGACGCTGCGCGGTCGGCGGATCGGTCGCCGACCTCGCCACCTGAGCACGTTCATTAGCTACTCCGGTCGATCCACGCGCCGCGCGAGGAACACGCCAGCGAGCAGCACGAACACCGCCGTAAAGCCGAACAGGACGATCAAGGCTGCCGTCGTCGGCAGGTGGAAGAAGCTCTGGCCGAAGGAGTTCGCGGCGCGGAACTTCGGGTCTTCGAGGAAGCGAGCGTTGAGGTCGATCGCGCGTCCGGAACCCGCGTAAGCCCAGCGCGCGAAGATGAGATCTGAGACGACCTTGATCGGGCCCCGCATGGTCGCGTGCGGCACAAGCGCGCCGGCGAACAGCAGTTGTGGGATCAGGAGCAGCGGGACGAAGCTCGTGGCCTGGTCGACACTGCGCGCGAACGTCGAGACGGCAAGCCCGAGCGCAGCGGACGCCCACGCGGTCGCGATCAAGACCGCGAGCAGTTGCAGGTAAGCGCTGACCGGTTCATGAAGCGGCTGGAGTAGGCAAGTGACGGCGAGCAGCAGCGTCGCCTGGATCGCGGTCAGAGGCAGCAGTACGGCGAGTTTGGCGGCCAGGTAGGCGTCGAGCCGAACGCCGACGGACACCTCCCGGATGACGATCGAGCGTTCCTTGACGATCTCCCGACACGTGCTGATCAGTCCGAGCCACAGCGCTGCGGTGACGAGCATGAAGACGAACTGCGTCGTGCGTGCCGGGTCGTCGTCGGGGTGTGAGAGCAGGCCGCCGGGGAAGAGCGCGCCGATGCACAACGCGATGATCGGCACTTGGCCGATCAGGGCCAAGAGCGTGCGGCGGTCACGCAGGAAGGTGCGGGCGTAGCGCGCGGTCAGAATCCGCGTCTGGCGAACGAACGAGCGGCCAGGCAGGACGCCGCTTCGCGCGAGACGTCCTGGACGGCTGCGGGCCCCAGCCAGCCCGTCGGCCCGTGGCCCCGTCGCGTGGTTCTCGCCTTCGGCCTCTAGGGCGTGGTAAATCTCGTCGTAGCTGCCAACGGCAAAGAACGCCAAGGCATCCTGTGGCGCGCCGAGGAAGCGCAGGTAGCCGCCGCGGCCCATGACGGCCACGGTGTCGCAAAGGGCCAGGCTTGAGGTGGCGTGGGTGACCACGACGACACCACGACCAGAGTCGGCCAGCCCGCGCAGCGACTCCATCAGCCGTCGCTCGAGCCCGGGATCTAGGCCGCTCGTCGGCTCGTCGAGCAGCAACATCGTCGGGCGCGCGATCAGCTCCGTACCGACGGCGGTCCGTTTGCGCTGCCCGCCCGAGAGGCGCTCGATCCGGACCTCCGCGCGCTCGGTGAGCCGCAGGTCAGCGAGCGTTTCAGCGACGGCAGCATCGAGCTCATCGCGGCGGGTGTCGGAGGGCAAGCGCAGCTGGCCTGCGTAGCGCAACGCCTCCTCGACATTGAGCGCCTCGTGCACCGTGTCCTGTTGGGGCACGTAGCCGATATCGGTCTGGCGCAGGGCGACGGGATCGTCGCTGAGCAGGACGTCACCGACCGTCGGGCTACTGACCCCGGCGAGTGCTTTGAGCAGCGTCGTCTTACCCGATCCGCTCTCTCCGATCAGGGCGACGAACTCGCCCGGGGCTACGGCGATTGAGGTCGGATGCAGGATGGTGCGATCAGCGACCTGGACGCCGACCTCGCGAGCGGTCAGTCGCAGCCCGGCACGGTCGTCGAGTACCGCGACCGCTGTCCCGTCGTACCGCAGCCGAAACGGGCCGACCCCGATCTCCGCGCCGTCGGCGAGCGCTGCGTTTCCGACTAGCCGCTCGCCGAGCCGTGTGCCGTTGCGCGAGCCGAGGTCATGGACGCGCGGCGGAGCGCCGGGGTCGATCCGGGCGTGACGCCAAGACACGTTGGGCTCGTCGAGCACGATGTCACTGTTCGGGGCGCGCCCGATCGAGAGCGGATGGTCGAGGCGCACGCGTCGAAACGCGCGCTGTCCGGCGGGCGTCTCAGCGTCAGAGCGCGCCGCGCGGTATCGGATCCGCAGATCGCCGATCGTGACCACGCTGTCGTGGTCGAGATCCGCCGGCTCGGCTCCCAGTCGCCGGCCGGCCAGCCAAGTGCCGTTGCTCGAACTGAGATCTGTAATCGTCGCGTGGCCGGCGGCGACGCGTAGCTCGGCGTGGCGCCAGGAAGCCCGGGGGTCTTCGAGCACGACATCGGACGCCGGGTCACGGCCGAGCGCGAGCGTTCCGTCGCTTGGCAGCGCGACGTGGCGCGCGCCGACCTGCAGGCTCGCTCCGGCTGCCGTGATGTGACTCACCGGTCCGCTCGATTCCGTAGGTAATTGCCGCAGCGACGGACACGCACACAGTTCTTCCTACCGGATTCCTCCTCTTTGGCGCGCCGGCGTCCTTAACGTCGCGCTCATGCAGCGTCTCGAACTCGGTCCAGGCGAGCGCTTCGGAGACTTCACTGTCGAGGAGCTCGCCGGGCGCGGCGGCATGGGTGTCGTCTACCGCGCAACCCAGAACTCACTCCAGCGCCCGGTGGCCCTCAAGGTCATCTCCCCGCACATCGCCGACGCCGCTGACTTCCGCGAGCGGTTCGCGCAGGAATCGCGTCTGGCCGCCGGCATCGACGACCCGCACGTCGTCTCGATCTACGACGCGGGCGAGCTCGACGAGCAGAGCTACATCGCGATGCAATGGGTCGACGGTCGCGACCTGCGCGCCGTCCTCGATGAACACCGCGACGGCCTCGACGTCGCCCACGCCCTGAGCATCTGCGCGCAGATCGCCCAAGCCCTCGAAGCCGCCCACCGCCAAGGCCTCGTCCACCGCGACGTCAAGCCTGGCAACATCCTCGTGCGCTACATCGGCGGACGCCCCCATGCCTACCTGACCGACTTTGGCGTCGCCAAGGCCCTCGATGCCGCCCAGCCGGAGCTGACCCGCACCGGATACCGCATCGGCACGTCGGGCTTCATGGCCCCCGAGCAGATCCGCGGCGACGAGCCCGACGGGCGCGCCGACCTCTACGCGCTGGGTTGCGTGCTCTTCGAGAGTCTCACCGGTCAGCGTCCGTTCCCGGCCGCCAATGAGAACGCCGAGAGCTGGGCCCACGCCAACGACCCCCGCCCGACGCCCAGTCAGCTGCGGCCGGGCCTGGATGAACGCTACGACGAGGTCGTCGCACGGGCGATGGCCATCGACCCCGACGAGCGCTTCGGCAGCGGCGCGGAGTTCGCCCGCAGCCTCGAGGCAATCGCCGCCGGCCAACCCCTCCCCCGTCCGCTCGACGATCTCACCGCCGCCACCGCGGCGATGGCCGGCGGAGAACCCGCCCCAGCCGGTTACCGGCCCACGCAGATCGAGCGCGCAACGCCGCTTCGCCCGAGCGCCGGCATGGGCCCAGCGAGCACCCCCGCGCCGCCGCCCGAGCGGCGGCGCAAGGGCCATCGCGCCGCGCTGGTCCTCGCTGGAGCCGTTGCCGCCGCGGGGATCGCCGTCGGAGCGATCGCCGCCACCGGCGGCTTCGGCGGCAAGGACGCCGTGACGACGCCGACCGCGGCCGCCGCCACGAAGCACGCGACCAAGAAGCCCGAGCCCGCGCCCACTCCCAAGAAGGCGCCGAGTAAGCCCACCCCGAAAGCCCAGACAACGCCCACCGCGCCGAGTCAATCCACGCCCACGACATCAACGCCCGCCCCGGCCCCCGTCGCCGCTCCGCAGTTCACGGAGCACTCGGCCTTCGGCTACCAGGCCCAGATCCCCACCGGCTCGGGCTGGAGCGAGGCCTCCGACTCGCAGCCCACCCCCGGCAAGCTCTTCCGCACGAGTGTCCGCGGCCCCAACGGCCAGTTCCTGATCATCGACTACACACCCGAGGAGAAGCCGGCCTTCGGTGGGCGCTTCATCTCAAAGCGCCAGGTGGGCCAGACCGCTTTCGGATCGGCAACCCAGTACATCTTCCAAGGCGGGACGCTGCCCGAGTGCCAGCGCGCGAAGTGCGTCGACTATCTCGTCGCCGACCCGGCCTCGAGCGGCGGCTTCGGGGTCCTCGCCGGAGGACCTGACTTCGCCGTCGCGCAGACCATCGCGCAAACCACGGTCGAATCGCTGACGCCGCCGTCGGACTACGGCGACTGAGCCGCTGTCAACGCCATCTGGTACCTCGGCGGCTGTAGAGGAACTGGCATGAGGTTCGCGCTCGCTCAGCACTGCGAGCGCCAGGACGCCCTGACCCTGGGCGTCTAGCCGGCAACGCTCGCCACGACGAACGGACACACCGGTGACGGGCAAGGTCCGGCACGGCCGCACCTCGCCGCCGCGCTAGCTAGCCTGGCCGACCGGCACGGTCGCCTCCAGCCACTCCGCGAACGTCGGGCCGGCGAGCTTGGCGCCCGGGCCGGGCAGGGCGGCCCCGTTCGCGTAGCGCATGCTGTCGGGATCGGACGGGTCGCTCGTCTCCTCGACCCGCAGGTGCTGGCCGCGGCGGGCGACGAGCAGGCGCGCCGCCTCGACGAGCCGCTCCTCGCGCGGGCCGGCGATCTCCGTCGTCCGCGCGGCGTCGAACGCGGCGTCCGACGCGGTGGCCAGGTCGACGAGCTCCTCGGCGACGGTCCGTGCCGCCACGAGCTGCGTGCGCATGTTCCACACGTAGCTGACGTCGCCCTGCATGCCCCAGCGCATGAGCTCCTCGACGAACTCGTGGAACTGGGCCGCGCGCACGATGCGCGCCGGGATCGGTCCCGCCTGGGCGGCGTGCTCGTGCGCGATCTTGGCGGCGTTGTAGCCGCCCGCGAAGTCGTCGATCCCGATGATCGAGACGACGACCAGGCGCCGCACGCCGGCGCGCGCTCCGGCCGCCTGCAGGTTGCGGGTGGCGGTCGTGAAGAACTCCGTCGCCGCCTGCTGCTCGGGCGAGGGCCCGGTGGAGACGTCGATGATCGTCTCGACGCCGGCCAAGGCCTCGTCGAGGCCGTCACCGGTGATCACGTCCACGCCCTGCGAGCGCGAGATGGGCACGACGTCGTCGCCGCGGGACTCGAGGATGTCGACGACCGGCCGGCCGACGCGCCCCGTCGCCCCCACGACGGCGATCTTCTGAACATGTGGCATTGCACCGACCTCCTTGGATTGCGTGATCGCCTCAGCCGAGGCCCTGCGCGAAGCCCTGGCGCCAGCTCGGGTAGCGCGGCTGCCAGCCGAGCTCGCGCTTGGCCTTGGCGTTCGAGGCGCCGCGCACCTCGGTCATGACAGCGTCGCCGCCTCACCGGCCGCCAGGCGTCCCAGCCAGCGCGGGATGTGCCGCGGCGGCTTGGCATCCAGCACACTCGGCGAGCACGGGCAGCCACTCGCGCACCGGGCGCGGGCTCGTCGTCGACGACGTTGTAGACGCCTGGCTCGCCGTGGTCGATCGCCGCGACGGTCGCGGTGGCGGCGTCGTCGACGTGGATGTGCGACAGGACGCCACCGCCGTCGCCGACGATCGGGAACCGGCGCTTGCGGATCGGCCCGGCCATCACCGCGTCGGGCGCGCGGCTGATCCCGGTGCCCGGCCCGTAGAAGCCGCCGTA
This sequence comes from uncultured Solirubrobacterales bacterium, assembly GCA_963737395.1. Lineage (GTDB taxonomy): Bacteria > Actinomycetota > Thermoleophilia > Solirubrobacterales > Solirubrobacteraceae > JBBQAA01. The sequence continues at coordinate 94,395 of CAVTSQ010000017.1, forward strand.
GCGCAACACGAGTCCCTCGCCCCACTCGATCGAGGTGACCGCCTGCTCCACGTGGAGGATCCCCACCAGCGGAGTCCGCAACGCGGCCGGCGGATCAAGATCGAGGGGCTCGTCCTCGGTCAGCGCCGGGCCGCCCGTGCGGGCCCAGCGAAACGCCCCGAAGCTCTGCGCCACGACGCGCCGCGCGCCCACGGCGCGACCGGCCGCGAGGAGATGGTCGGTCCCCTCGGTCCGCAGCCGGTTGGTCATGATCGCGCCCGGCGGAACGGTCGGGGTGCCGCGCGTCGCGGAGGCTCATCGGCCCGGACAGCGCCGTCATCTCGTGCACGATCACCTCGGGCTCGGCGGAGGCGACCGCCGCGGCGACCGCGTCCGAGTCGAGCGCGTCGGCCACGACCGGACGCGCTCCCAGGCTGCGGACCAGGTCCTGCTTCGCGGCGCTGCTGGTCATCCCGACGACGTCGTCGCCCCGCGCCACGAGCTGCGGGACGAGCGTTCGGCCGAGGACGCCGGTGGCGCCCGCTACGAAGATCTTCATGACGGCTCCTCTCGTCGCATCTACCCCTATGACGAGAGAGCGGCGAGGTCCGTGACATCGTCGGGAGATCGCCACGCCAGCGGGGCACCATGGGCATCCCGACCTGACCAGGAGACGACATGACGAAGAACACGAACCGATTCGGCCGACTCTTCGACCGGCGACGCAAGCCCGCCAAGAACAGCGAGCGCGTCATCGCGGGCGTCCGGAAGGCCTTCGGCGACCTGGGCGACCGAGCGGCCGGCGGCCCCGAGAAGCGCCGCATCGCGGCCAAGAAGGCCGCCGCGACGCGGAAGCGCAACGCCACGCGGCGCAGCGACTCGGCCAAGAAGGCCGCGCGCACCCGCGCCAGGAACCGCTGAGGCCCGTTCTAGATCAGCTGGGCCTTACCCGAGTGGTGCGAGCAGGTTCTTGTCGTTGTTGAACGCGAAGAGCAGCAGATCGACCATCCGGAACGTGTTGGCGTCCGGGCCGAGGCTCGGTCGGAAGGCGGTGTCGCGGACGATGGAGTAGTGGCTTCCCTCGATCGCGCGGTGAAACGTCTCGCCGACGATCCGAGCGCCGACGCCGTTGAGCTGGCCCTTGCTGAGCTCGGCTTCGCGAAGCACGTAGAACCACAGCGGGGTGTCGCGTAGGACGGCGTCGCGCTGCGGCTTGCTGAAGCCATCGAGCACGACGCCCTTGTTGCCGTTGCGGATCTGCGGACCGGTCAACGCCGTGAAGGCGACGCCCTTTTGCTTGAGCAGGCGGGCCATCTGCTGGCCGGTGGCGAGTTTGACCATGTTTGCCCGCGTGAGGTTGCGAAAGGCGAGGTTCGCGCGCTTGTCATCGAAGGGCACGGTCGGGCCGCCGAAGGAGCCCGGCGGGAGGTTCTGCAACGGGTTCGCCAGCCGGGTGTCGATGCGCATCGCGCGGTTGAACTTCTTCGCCGGGACGACGAGCGCGGGCTTGCCGGCCTGCCCGAAGTCGTAGAGACGGCGAAAGTCGGCGATCCAGTTGCTCGGCAGACGCGGGTTGCCGCCCAGGTCGCCTGAGGTGCCCGAGAAGGTGAACAGCAGATCGAGGGTCGCGGCGCCGTCGTCGAAGATCGCGTTCCAGTTGTAGGCCGGTCGGATCATCGAGTGCCCGAGGCGGAAGGCCGCGATCGAGAACTCGATGGGCATCGTCGGCACGCGTGTTGACGGAACGCCGACTTCGAAGATCTTGCGGCCGTGTTGGAAGACGTCGGCGACCGTCCCTCGATGGCAGATGCGCGTCAGGTAGTCGGTGCGCACCGCCCACTGGTAGTGCTTGGTCACGATCTCGCGCGCCTTCTCGAAGCGCTGGGCAGCCGGCACCGATCCCAGCTGGGTGTCGACGACCCGGTTGTGAAAGCGGATCATCGCCAGGTGCGTCGAGGCGACGGCGAGGTTCTCGTCGTTGCGCGGCTCAGGGATGACGGCTTTGCGCTTCTGTGCCGCGGTCGTCCCTGCGCCGCGCGGCAGATCGAATCCGGCCTTGGCCGCGATACCGGCGACCGCGACGGTCTTTCCGATCTTCAGGTGCAGGCCGTCGGCTTCGTAGAACTTCGCCGAGACCGGATCGGTCGGGCCGGCCCCGTAGAGCGAGTCGAGATCCAGCGCCGGCGAGCGTCCCTCGAGCATCGTGCCCGGCGGCACATTGGCGGCGAAGGCCACCTGGGTCTTGTCGAAGGTCAGGTCGTGGTCGATGAACTGACCGAGGTACGTGAATCCCGACGGGATCCGCGACGCCGCGCCGCCCCCGTGCACCATGGCCACGCCCAAGCTCTTGCGCGTCGGGTCGGTCAGCTGATGCGTCGTGGCCCGCGGTCCGATGCGCGAGAACCGAAACGGCGGGATCGACCGTTCGCCCGCGACCCGCAGCGCGACCTCGTCCGTTTCGCCGCTCCCGCCTCCCGAGGGCGTAAGCCAGCCCTCGCCGACCACGAAGTAGCTGTCTCTCCCGTGCCGATCGACCACGACTCTTCCCTCCATTGCTGGGTGTCGCATGGGGTGCGAGGGTTGCCGCTACCGTCTCTGGGCCGGGACAGGAAGTCAATAGCCGCCGTGACACCTCGGGCGGCCGGGGGGACAGGGTCGAGCCGCGTCATCAGGCGTTCCCTCATCTCTGCCGCCTGAGCTCTCGTCGGGACCTGGCGAACGGTCTTCACGATCCTCGCCGCGGCGTTGACGCCGTCTCTCGCCGCGCGACATACTCGGGCTGGCGATGCTTGAGCCTCACGTGGATCCGGTTTGGATCGCAGAGCATCTCGACGACGATGGAGTGCGGGTCGTCGAGGTCGACGTCGACGCGGCCGCCTACGACGCGGGTCACATTCCTCGGGCGGTCCTGTGGAACGCCTACCGGGATCTGCGCCATCCGGACTACGCGCCGATCGACCGCCGGGAGTTCGCGGCAGTGTTGTCGCGGTCTGGCATCACCGACCAGACCACCGTCGTCCTCTACGGCTATGCGGCCTATCTGG
>CAVTSQ010000018.1:0-7192 GCA_963737395.1 uncultured Solirubrobacterales bacterium
TAACCACTTTTCGGCGCCAAGACGATCCGCGGTCTCCGGCTTGACCCCTCAGGATTCTATGCATAGACTCTCTAGGTATGGAGCCACGCGGACATCTCGACGGCCTGCTGCTCGCCGTCCTCGCCGACGGGCCGGCGCACGGCTACGCCGTCGCCCAGGCGCTCAAGCAGCGCAGCGCCGGCGTCTTCGACCTGCCCGAGGGAACGATCTACCCGGCGCTGCACCGCCTCGAGCACGCCGGGCTGCTGCGCAGCGAGTGGTCGACCGAGGGCGGGCGCCGGCGCCGCGTCTACCGCCTGACGCGCACCGGCACCCGCGCGGTCGCCGGGGCGCGCAAGGACTGGCAGCGCTTCGCCGGCGCCGTCGAGGCGGTGCTCGCATGAGCTTCCTGACCACGCTCGACGCCACGCTGCGCGCCCGGCGCGTCCCGGCCCGCGAGCGCCGGCGCATCGTCGCCGAGTACGCCGATCACATCGCCTGCGAGCCGGAGTCCGAGGCCCGTCTCGGCGACCCGGCCGAGCTCGCCGGCGCGTTCGCGTCCGCCCGTGCCGCGCGTGGCGCGCGCCGCGGCGCCGCGGCGGCCGTCGCCGCCCTCGCGCTGACTGCGGCCGCCGTGTTCGCCGGGCAGAGCGCACAGGCGGCGAACTCCACGCCGCTCCGGCTCGTGGCCGTCGCCGCGGTCGTGTTCGGCGCGCAGGTCGCGCTTGTGACCGGGTCGCTCGCGCTGCTGCGCACGTGGCGGCGCCGCGACGCGTCCACGCTGCCCGACCGCGAGGTCGCGCTGATCCACCGCCGCTCGCTCGTGGCGCTCGGCGCCGGGCTGTGCACGGCGCTCGGGTTGCTCGTCGCCGCGGACGGCGTCCTGCATCGCGTGCTCGCCCTCGCGGCCATCGCGGCGATGCTCGCCGCCGGTGTCGCGATCGTGCGCGCCCGCCGTGTGCACGGCGCCGTCCCGGGGCCGTCCGGCGACCTGGCCGACGACGTGCCGTTGCCCGCCGCGCTGGCCGCGCGGCCGTGGGCGCTCTGCGCGCTGGTCGCCGTCGCGGTCGGCGGGCTGATGACCCTCGGCGCCGGCCAGGCCGAGAGCTCGCTGGCCGAGGGCCTGCAGCGCGGCGGCGCCGAGGCGCTGGCGATCGTCGCGTGCTTCGCGCTGCTCGGGCGGGTCGTCGGGCTGCGCGGCGAGCCGGACGCCGGCTGAGCGCTGCCGTCACGCGTCGCCCGGCCCGTCGCTCCTCGCGTGCACGCGGCCGGCGAGGAAGCCGACGAGCAACGCTCCCACGAGCACCCAACCCAGGCGCACCTCGAGCGTGAGCGTCCACAGCCGCAGCTCGACCGGGGTGAAGTTCGCGCCGACGAGCAGCACCGCGACGACGAGCAGCAGCGCCACGCCGAAGGCCCGCAGTGCCCGCGACCAGGTCACCCGGCCGACCGGATCGCGTCGCGGCTGTCCTGGCCGAGCAGGCGCATGATGTCCAGGCGGTCGGTGATGATCCCGTCCGCGCCGCGCCGGATCAGCTGGTTGAGCCGCGCCTCGTCGTTGACCGTCCAGGCGAAGACCTTCAGACGGCGCCGCTCGAGCCACGCCTGCGCGTCCGCGCTCAGCAGCGACTCGCGGACCGACACGCCGTCCAGCCCGGGCACCTCGTGCGGCCGGCGGCGCAGTCCGTTCAGGGCCTGCGCGTCGAGCACGAGCAGCAGGCGCTCGGCGCCGGGCAGCCGGCGCCCGACCGCGCGCAGGGTCGCCGGGTCGGAGCTCTGGACGATCACGTGGCGTGCGGGCCGAGCGGCGAGGAAGGCGGCCAGGGCCGCGACCTCGCGGGCCGAGCGGTCCTTGAGGTGGAACAGGACGGTCGGGCGCAGCGCGGCGAGCTTCCAGGCCGCGGTCAGCGACGGCCCGCGGAAGACGACGTCCTCGAGGAAGGGCAGCGGCGCGTCGTGGGAGGCCACGAGCTCGCCGCCGGCCGAGCGCACGTCGATCTCGACGGCGTCGACCCGGTAGGCGTCGGCCGTCGTGGCCGTGGTCGTCTCGTCACCGGCGTTGTGGGCGACGCCCAGCACCCGCCCGTAGTCGAGCTTGAGGTCGGGAGCCAGGCGCCGGGAGAAGTCCCGGGTGATGCGCCCCGACGTGACGCGCTCGGTCTGCGAGTCGAAGACGACCGTCACGGCGAGGATCACGACACAGAAGATCGACAGCGCGATCGACGCCACGTAGAGCACCCACGGCGTGACGCGGCCGATCATGTGGGCGGCGGCACGGAGGAAACGGGCAAGCGCCCCGCTAGCTGGGCCGCGGCCGCGCCGTCGCCTCGAGGCGCTCGATGCTCGGGACCCGGAAGATGTGCTGGACGGTGTGCAGCAGCGTGTAGTGGTTGGCGGGATGGGCGATGCGCACGCCGTGGTCGACGGCGCCGCCTGCCGCGATGAGCGCGACGCGGCCGCCGCGGCCGCCGCCGATCGGTGTGCCGGGCCGGTGCTCGCTCTCGTCCCAGGTGACGAAGAGGCACGCCGCGCGGCCCGAGCGCGCGCAGCACCCGCGGAAGCAGGCGGTGCAGGTAGGCGTCGGAGGACGACCAGCGAGCGCGAGTGCCCGTCGTGGCGCAGATCGGGCGCGATCCAGCTGAACGCCGGCAGCGAGCGGTGATTCAGCGCGGTCGAGAGCGCCCGGAACGAGACGAGCCGGTTGCGGTTGGCCGCCTGCCGGCGCACGTTGGCGAAGTACACGAACGGGTCGTAGGAGCGCCCGTAGCGGGCCGAGCGGCGATGGAGGTGCTGGGTCGGGCCGCCGAGGTAGCCGCGGCGCGGCAGCGACTGGAAGTACGCGCGCCAGCCGACGTGGCGCGCGTCGAGCTGGGTGATCAGGTTGGGCCCGCTGAAGCGGCAGGTGCTGCAGTCCTTGCGCACGCCGAACGTCGAGCCGCCGACGAGCGCGAGGTAGTTGGGCAGCGACGGATGGGTGATCGCCGAGTAGTCGGTGAACAGCGTCGAGCGGTGCGCGAGCCCGGTCAGGTAGGGCGCGTGCGGCGAGCCGATCACCTGGCCGTAGCCGTGGTTCTCGAGCACGACGATGGCGACGCGGCGCGGGTGGCGGACGTCGAGCGCGCCGGCCAGCGCGGCGGCCGACCCCTTGGGCGCGGCGGCGGCGGGCGCGGCCACGGTCGGCGCGCCGGGCCGCAGCGCGATGATCGCCACGGCGAGGACGAGGAACATCACGATCGAAGTCCTCATCCTCGTCATGCCACGCACGATGCGGCCGCTGGATGATCCGCCCGTGAGCCCCCTCATGCCGGGCTCACGAGGCGGGGCTACCAGTTGATCCGCGTGCGGTTCGTGCCGGCGCGGCCGGTCCGCGCGCGCCAGGCGAGCAGCGCGGCGAGCACGAGCAGCCCGGCGACGGCGGCGACCTCGACGAGGTCGAACGCCTTGTGGACCTTCTCCCAGTTGCTGCCGAGCGCCCAGCCCGCGCCGGCGAACGCGAAGCACCAGATCGCCGAGCCGAGCAGGGTCAGCGGCGCGTAGGTCCGCAGCGGGCTGCCGAACGCGCCGGCGGGGATCGAGATGAAGGAGCGGACGACCGGCGTCAGGCGGCCGAGGAAGACGGCCCAGGGGCCGTGACGGTCGAACCAGCGCTCGGCCCGCGCGACCCGGCCAGGACCAAGATGGAGCCAGCGGCCGCGGCGGTCGAGCAGCGGGCGTCCGCCGTAGCGGCCGATCGCCCAGCCGACGAGCGCGCCGAACAGGTAACCGAGCGTGCCGGCCAGCGCGAGCACGAGGTAGGCCTCGAGCCCCGAGCTCAGCGACGTGCCGAAGAAGGCGACGCTGGTGCCGGCGATCGCGCCGGAGGCCAGCGCGCCGGCGTAGAGCATCACGAGCTCGCCGCCGGCCGGGAAGATGGCGTCGAGCGCCATCAGGGCGAAGACGGCGTAGACGCCGTGGTTGCCGACCCAGTCGGTCAGCGTGGCGGTGATCGAGGCGAGCATCCGCTAGCCGGCCGAGCCGAGCACGGCGAAGAGCGTGCGGCGGCAGGGCTTGCCCTGCGCGTCGAAGGCCTGGTGGCCGCCGAGGGAGCGGACCGCGGCGCCGGGGCAGGTGGTCGCCAGGAAGTCGCCGAGCCAGCGCTCGGCGTCGGGCTCCATCGCGGGCAGGCCGAACGAGGCGGGCATCTCGTTCTCGCCGGTGTCGAAGAAGAGGACCTTCCCGGTGCGCTGCCAGAGCTCGGCGAGCATGCCCGTGGCGGCCTCGAAGCCCTCGGCGCGCACCCAGTGGTGCCAGACCGAGAGGCAGAGGGTGCAGTCGGCGGCAGGGACAGCTCGAGGTTGCCCGGCGTGAGATGGAGGGACATGGCGGCGAGGTTCGGCCGGTCGGCCTGGCGCACGGCGTAGATCAGCGAGCGGAAGACGCCCGGGTCGCTCTCGATGGCGGTGGTCGCGATGCCGCGCGCGGCCAGCTGCAGGCTGAAGAACCCGGCGTCGGCGCCGATGTCGATCGCGGTCTCGACGTGCAGGTCGTCGAAGCGGGCGGCGATCGCCTCCCAACGGTCTGCGAAGCCGTCGCCGCGCGCCGGCGGCAGGCCGGAGCCGTCGATCGGCTGGCAGGCGCCGTAGGGGTAGTTGTCGATGCGCAGGCGCAGACGGTCGATGGCGGAGTCGAGCCGTTCGCGGCTGGCGAACCGACGCAGCAGCCGTTGCGGCGCGCTGAGGCGGTCGCTGCCGTCGTGGCCGGGCTGGGGGTGGCGCGGCCGGAGCGGGGGCGGAAGGAGCAGATCGCATGGATCGAGCGTGGGACAGGTCCATGAGTGGTTGTGGCCGCCGGAGCGGCCTGGCCGGGTGGTGGTGCCGCCGGGCCGCCGGGCTCAGGCCGGCTCGAGCGTCCGCTCGATGCGGTCGCGCTTGGTGATCGTCAGGAACACGACCAGGGCGAGGATCGCGCCGAGGAACAGGAAGCTCGTCCCCGTCGTCCCGAGCGCCAGACCACCGGCGTCGTGCGGCTGCGAGAGGAGGTCGCCCATCGAGGCGCCGAGCGGCCGGGTCAGGATGTAGGCCATCCAGAAGGCGGCCACGGCGTTGAGCCCGAAGCGGAAGTGCGCCAGCGCCACGGCCCCGATCAGCGCCGCGAAGATCAGCAGCGAGACGAAGTAGCCGAGGTCGAGCTGCTCGGCCGCCAGGTCGCCGGCCGCCGTGCCCAGCGCGAACGTGAACAGGATCGCGAGCCAGTAGAAGGCCTCGCGGCGGGTGGTCACGATGGTGTGGATCGACAGCGTGCGCTCGCTGGCGGTACCAGCCGCGAACGTCAGGGCGAGCGCGATCGAGAAGCCGATCGTCGACGTCGTCAGCGGGACCCCGTGGCGGTCGGTCAGGTTGTCGGTGATCAACGTGCCGACGACGCTGATGAGCACGACGGCGAGCCAGTAGACGGGCGGGACGTAGCGCCGCGGCCGGAACTGCGCGACGAGGGCGGCGAGGAGCAGAGCCCCCATCACGTAGGTCGTGTTGTTCAGGCCGAGGCCCAGCGTGTCGTTGAGGTAGTCGGCGGCGGTCTCGCCGACGGTCGTGCCCAGGACCTTGATGATCCAGAAGTACGCGGTGACCGCCGGGACCTTGTTGAGCATCTGCTGCATGGGCGACGCGCCCGGAGCGTCATGGCGGCTCCCGGCCGGTCGGGAAAGAGCGCGGGCAGAGTCGGGCGGGGCTCGACCCGTGGCATGAGCCTCGCGGGGGCCCGTGGAGGGGGCGTGGACGATCGGCCATGCGTGTGCTGGTCGTCGAGGACGAGTGTTCCGCTGGCGAGAGCTGATCCGCCAGGGACCGATGGACGAGGCGCTGCTCTTCGACGCTGGCCAACTGGTGGCGAGGATGTGTGTGGATGGCCGACGACCTGCACCGACGGGGTTCTGCCTCGACGTCAACCTGCCGGTGATTAAATGGGTCTGAGATAAAAGGGCGCGCTGGGCTGCTCGACGGCGTGGCCACGGCCTACTCCCTGGAGATGCTCGACCGCCCGCGACGCCTGGTCGAGGACCGCATCGGCGGCCTGGCCAGCCCGGCGCCGACGACTACCTCGTCAAGCCCTTCGACTTCCGGCCAGCTCGTCTGCCGGGGCTGGTGGGTGCTGGCCCGCCGCCCTGGTGCCTGGCTTCCACCAGCTCGGTGCTCCAGGCCGGCGATCTCGCGCCGACCTGCCCACGACGGACTGCGCCTGGCGCGGGGAGAACCCCCATCGAAGCTCGGCCAAGGAGATCCAGGTGCTCGAGTTCTTCAACGGCGGCTGCGCCGGCGAGGCGCTGGTCGCGCTATCAGCTTGCTCCAGGGCGCCTGGGACAGCGAGAACGACTAGTAACTGCTCGAACGTGATCGACGTCTACGCGCGCGACCCGGGCGCGAAGATCGTCGACGGCCCGTTCGGGATCGAGACGCTCGACACGATCTGCGCGCGGGCAGGGACTGGCTCAAGGCCGAGCGCCCGCGCCGCAAGGCGAGCGGCAGCTCGAGGCGCCACCCCGGGCTCTGCCTGCCTTCGGGGTGGGTCAGTCAGCTCGGGCCGCGGCCGCCTGAGGCGCGCGCTATCGTGCTCGACGATCGCCAGCCCGAGGCCGGCGGCCTTCGTCGCCGGCGTGCTTGCGCCGGTCTGGCTGAAGCGTTCGAAGGCGTGGGGCGAGCACGGCCGTCCGGAAAGCCGGGGCCGTGGTCGCGTGACGACGATGCGCGACCCGGCCCGGCGTCGCTGGGCCGCGGCGGTGCAGCTCGATCGCGCCGGCGCCGTAGCGCAGCGCGTTGGCGATCGAGGTTGTCGAGCATCTGGCCGAGCCGGTCGGGATCGGCGAGCAGCGACGGCGCCGCCCGCGATCTCGACCGTCGACGTGCGCAGCGCGCGCCCGGCGCGCCGCGGCCGTGGCCGCGGTGCGGGCCTCGGCCTGCGCGCTCGAGCAGCGTCCTGGACCTCGACCGGGCTCGAGGCGCAGCGGCAGGCGGCCCTGGTCGGCTGCGGGCGAGGACGAGCAGGTCGTCGGCCAGGCGCGGTCAGGCGGCCGGCGTCGACCTCGAGCGCCTCGGCGATGGCACGGCGCGCAGCTGCTCGGCGCGTGCGCCGTGCGCCGCGCAGTGGCCACCTCGATGCGCGTGCGCGGAGCACGGCTGAGCGGCGTGCGCAGCTCGTGGCTGGCGTCGCGCGACGAGCCGCCGCTCGCGAGCCAGGGCAT
>CAVTSQ010000019.1:0-9907 GCA_963737395.1 uncultured Solirubrobacterales bacterium
CAGGTGCGCTCGGCGTGACCGTCCATGTCGGGGCGATGCTCGCCGTGATGTCGGTGATCGCGGTGGTCGTCTACGAGCGCCTCGGCGTCGAGGTCCTGCGCAAGGCGTGGCTGAACACCGACCAGCTCTGGGCCGCGGCGTTCGTGCTCGCGGGCGCGTGGACGCTGTTCTCGTAGCGTGGGTGCCATGCCCCTCCCGGACGCCACCACTGTCGGCCCCGTCCATCTGACGATCTCCGACCGCGAGGCGTCGCGGCGGTTCTACGAGGACGTGATCGGCCTGCGTGAGCAGGCCTCCGACGACGGGACGCTGGTGCTCGGCGCCGAGGGCGGCGTGCCGCTGCTCGTGCTGACCGAGGAGCCGGGGGCGCAGCCGATGGGCCGCGCGGCCGGGCTCTTCCACTTCGCGATCCTCCTGCCCGAGCGCACCGACCTCGCGCGCTGGCTCGTGCACGGCGCGCAGGCGCGCGCGCCGTTCACCGGGATGTCGGAGCACCTCGTCTCCGAGGCGCTCTACCTGCGCGACCCGGACGGGCACGGCATCGAGATCTACCGCGACCGCCCGCGCGACGAGTGGTACGACGCCGAGGGCAAGCTCGCGCTCACCACGCTCCCGCTCGACGTCGACAACCTCGTCAGCTCGCTCGGCGCCGACGACCCGCAGCCCTTCGTCCAGATGCCGCCGCGGACGCGGATGGGCCACGTCCACCTGTGCGTCGCCGACGTCGCCGCGACCGAGGCCTTCTACTCCGGCGTGCTCGGCTTCGAGGAGATGGCGCGCCTCGGCGACCAGGCGACGTTCCTCGGCGCCGGCGGCTACCACCACCATCTCGGCGGCAACGTCTGGAACAGCCGCGGCGCCGCAGTCGCCGGACCGGGCACCGCGCGGCTGCAGCGCTTCACGGTCGAGCTCCCGGACGTCGCTAGCCGTGACGAGGCCGCGGCGCGCGTGGCCGACGCCGGCGGCTCGCCTGTGTCGCGGGACGACGGCGTGGCGGTGGTCGACCCCTCCGGCATCGAGCTGGTGCTCGTGGCGTAGTAGGGCCGGGAAGAGGTGAGAGTTGTGGCGTTGGCGTGGTGTTCCGTGCGCCCGGTGCTGCGACCGTGGCCCCTATGGGGGAACTTTCCAACGTTGTGGCCCCACAGGGGCAAGAAGGTTGGAAGCTTGCTGTCGAAGCGCTCGCTCGGCGGCAGCATCGGGTGGCGACGTGGGCGCAGCTTCGTGATGCCGGCCTTTCACCGAAGCAGCTCCGGAGCTGGATCGCGGCGGGCCATATCCGCCCCGTGCACCGTGGCGTCTATGCGCTCGGACCTGGGCCGCTCACCGACCTCGGCCGCCTCATGGCCGCAGTCCTCGCGGCCGGCGACAAAGCCTGCCTCTCGCACGTCGCCGCCGCCTTCGTGCACTCCCTCATAGAGCGAGCGCCCACCGACGTCGACGTCACCACCCCAACCTGGCGCAGGCCACGCTCCGGCCTCACCCTCCACACCCGCCCGCTCGCACCGGCGGAGATCACGCTGCGCCGCGGCATCCCGGTCACCAGCCCAGAGCGCACGCTGCTCGACCTCGCCACCACGCTTCCACCGGCCAAGCTCCGCCGTGCCCTCCACGAGGCCGAGGTGCAGCGCATCACGACCCACGCCAAGGTCGTCTCGTTCCTGGCAAGCCACGCCAGAGCTCCGGGAGCGCCCGCACTCCGACGCCACCTCGATACCGGCCCCGCGCCGACCCGCTCCGAGCTCGAGGACCGCCTCCTCGAGCTCCTCCACGACTTCCCGCACCACGAGGTCAACGTGCGCGTCGAGGGCTACGAGGTCGACGTCCTCTTCCCGGCTGAGCGGCTGATCCTCGAGGCCGACGGCGCGCGCTTCCACGACACGGCCGTCGCCCGCGCCGCCGATGCCGAACGGCAGGCCCGGCTCGAGGCGGCCGGCTACCGGGTGCTGCGCATCACCTGGCGCGACGTCACGAGCCACCGTGCTCGCACGGTGGCTCGCATCCGCCGCGCCCTCGCCTAGTCCCGCGAGACCACGAAGAAGTAGAGGAGCTGGCCGACCGAGGCCACGAAGCCTGCGACGTAGGTCAGGGCCGCGGCGCTCAGCACCTTCTTGGCGCCCGTCATCTCGTCGGCGGTCAGCAGGTGCTGGCCGTCGAGCGCGATCAGCGCCCGCTTGGAGGCGTCGAACTCGACCGGCAGCGTGACGAGCTGGAAGAGGACGATCGCCAGGAACAGGACGAGGCCGACGTTGACCAGGCCCGTCGAGCCGATGAACAGGCCGATGATCACGGGCAGGAACCACAGCGACGACCCGAACTGCGCGGCCGGCACGAGCGTCTGCCGGATCCGCATCGGGCGGTACTTCTGGGCGTCCTGGATCGCGTGGCCCGCCTCGTGGGCGGCGACGCCGAGCGCGGCGACCGTCGCCGCGCCGCCGACGTTCTCGGACAAGTTGAGCGTCCGCGAGCGCGGGTCGTAGTGGTCGGTCAGGTTGCCGGCCACGGGCCGGATCGAGACGTCGGACAGCCCGGACGACCGCAGGACGGCCGCGGCCGCGTCGGTGCCCGTCAACCCGCCCTGGGTCGGGATCTGGGAGTACTTCTTGAACGTCCGGCTGACCCGCATCTGGGCCCAGAGGCCGAGCAGCAGCGGGATGCCGGCGAGAATCGCGTAGAGACCAAGTGAGGACATGGTGAGAGCGAAGATACGCGCCGACCATGAACCCGATCTAAACCCCCGGGGGGTTGCGGGGACCGCTAGCCGGTCTGCTCCGTCGGGCGCACGAGCAGCTCGTTGACCGCGACGTGCCGCGGGCGGGTGACGACGTACTCGATCGCGTCGGCGATGTCGTCGGCCTCGAGGCGCTCGATGTCGCCGAACCGGCCCTTGATCGTCTCGATCACCTCGTCGCGGTTGTGCGAGACGAGCTCGGTGGCCACGGCGCCCGGCTCGACGACGGAGACGCGGACGTGGCGGCCGGTGACCTCCTGGCGCAGCGACTCGGTGAACGCGTTGACGCCCCACTTCGTCGCGTTGTAGACACCCGATCCCTGCCGGGCCACACGGCCGGCGACCGAGGAGATGTTGACGAGGTCGGCGACGTGGCGCGGGTCGTCGTCGGCGGCGGCCAGGAGGTGCTTGAGCGCCGCGTGGGCGCAGTAGAGCACGCCCTGCACGTTGAGCGTGACCATGCGGTCCCACTCCTCGACCGGGGCGTCCTCGATCGGGCCGAGGAGCATCACGCCGGCGTTGTTGACCAGCGTGTCGAGCCGGCCGAGCTCGGCGACCGTGTGCTCGACGGCGTGGATCGCCTGCTCCTGCGACGTCACGTCGGCCTCGATCGCCAGCGCGGTCCCGCCGTCGCCCTCGATCGTCGTGACGAGCGCGTCGAGCCGGTCCTTGCGCCGCGCGGCGACGGCGACCTTCGCGCCCTGTGCGGCGAGCGCGCGGGCGGTCGCCTCGCCGATGCCGGAGGACGCGCCGGTGATCAGCGCCACGGTGCCGTGAAGTGTGTCTGCCATGCCTCGACGGTACCCCGTCGAATCAGGCTCGCTCGGCCGCCTCGGCCGCCTCGGCCGCTTCGATCCCCGTCCCGTCCTCGACGCCGTCGAGGATCGCGAGCTCGGTCAGCTCCGGGCCGGGCGCGACCGGCGGGGTCGGGCCGCCGTGGAGATGGGGCTGCCAGTCGGAGAACAGCGGCATCTGGCGGTCGTGGCCGAACGACCGCGAGGTGACCTTCGGCCCGGGCGGCGTGGAGCGGCGCACGACTTCCGAGGCGTCGATTCGTCGGATGATCTCCTCGGCCACGTCCGGGTCGTGGCCGGCGGCGACCATCGTGTCGAGGTCCTGGCCGTGCTCGACGTAGCGCTGCACGACGTCGTCGAGGACCTCGTAGGGGAACTGGTCGAGCATCGTCGTGCGGTGCGCCGTCGACTGGCGCGAGAACGTCCGCGGCGGGAAGACGACCCCGTCGGGATCGCGCCACGCGGCGAGCTCGGCCAGCAGCGTCTTGGTGCAGTCGCGCAGCGGCGCGTAGTGGCCGAGCAGGTCGCCGAAGCGGGTCGGCTCGCCGAGCGAGATCTCCGTCTTGTTGCCCGTGGCGAGCACGTGCAGGTTGCGGGCGTCGGCGAGGTCGAGCAGCGCCGCCGCGCGGCGCCGGGCGACCCGGCGGTCGTGGCGGAAGGCGTCGTGCTCGGGCTCGGCCTCGAGGCGCTCCTCGACGAGCTCGATCCCCAGCGTGCGCGCGAGCGCGTGCGCGTCCTCGAGCTCGTCGGGCAGCGTGTCGGGGTCGGGCAGCGAGACGCCGAGGACGCCGCCGGGCCCGAGCGCGTCGACGGCCAGCACCGCGGTCATCGCCGAGTCCACGCCGCCCGAGAGGCCGAAGACGACGCCGTCGACGCCGTTGCGCCCGACCCAGTAGCGGATCGCCGCCACGAGCGCGCTCCAGACGGTGGCGATGTCGTCCAGCGCGGCCGGGGGCACCGGCGCGGGCGGCGTGCCCTCGCGCAGCAGCGGGCGCGTGTGGACGGTGCGCGGCCGCGCCGGCGTCGTCGCCGGCCGCGGGGCGATCGGCACGTCGACGACGAGGCGCTCCTCGGCGAACTCCTTGGCCCGGGCGAGCAGCTCGCCGTCGGCGCCGACGACGATCGAGCCCCCGTCGAAGACGAGCTCATCCTGCGCGCCGGCGAAGTTGACGTAGACGACCGGCAGGCCGTTGCGGACCGCCACCTCGCGGGTGTTGGCCAGCCGCCCGGCCGCCTTGCCGCGGTGGAACGGCGAGGCATTGGGGGCGAACAGGATCTGCGCCCCGGCCGCGGCCTGGGCCTCGGGCGGGCCGTCCGAGCCCCAGAGGTCCTCGCAGATCCCCACGCCGGCGATCACGTCGCCGATCCGCCACACGCGCCCGGGGTCGTCGCCCGGCGCGAAGTTGCGCGCCTCGAGGAAGAGGTCGTAGAGCGGCAGGAAGATCTTGTGATACATGCCGCGGATCTGCCCGTCGCACAGCAGCGCGGCGCCGATCGCCACCGAGCGGTCGCGCGAGTCCCACGAGCGCCGCGGCGGGACGCGATCGATCGTCGAGACCACCGTCGTCGTGCGACGGGCGCGGCCGGCGAGCGTCTCGAGCGCCTCGCGGGAGTCCTCGACGAACGCCTCGCTGAGGACGAGGTCGGCCAGCCCGTAGCCGGTGAGCACGAGCTCGGGCAGGACGAGGACGTCGGCGCCCGCCTCGTCCTCGGCCCAGTCCATGGCCGCGCCGATGCGCTCGACGTTGCCTTCGAGGTCGCCGACGCGGTTGGGCAGCTGGGCCAGGGCGACGCGGAGGGTGCCCATCTAGGTCCCGGGCTCCTTGGGCGCGTAGCGGTGGTGGAGCATCAGCGCATTGCCGTCGGGATCGCGGAAGAAGCCCATGTGGCAGACGCCCGTGTCGAAGATGTCCCCCTCGAACTCGATGCCGCGGCCCTCGAGCTCGGCGCGGGCTGCGGCGACGTCGTCGACGTGGAGGGCGATGTGGTTGCCGTTGGGCGCGAAGGGCAGCCCCATCTGCTCGGCGACGATCACCGACAGCGTGAGCTGTCCGGCCGCGAACTCCGCGTGGTGGCGGTCGGGGCGGTAGGCCGTGCGCGGCAGCCCGAGCGCCTCGCCGTAGAAGATCACGGCGGCGTCGAGGTCGCGAGTCGGCACCGAGACGAAGTCGACGCCGGTGACCGGGGTGGTGGTGTCGGTGGTGCTCATGGCTCCCATGAAACACCAGGCGTAGGATCGCGGGAAGTGGGGCTTGCCGAGTACAAGGTCGGGGCCGGACTGGCCGTGTCGGATCTGGCCCGCGCGCGGGCGTTCTACGAGGACCGGCTCGGCCTCGTGCCCGGGGAGATGTCCGCGGGCCACTGCGAGTACCGCTGCGCCGAGGACTCGATCCTCCACCTCTACGTCTCCCCCACGGCCGCCGGCTCGGGCGACGCGACGCTCGCGAGCTGGCGGGTGCCCGACCTCGTCGCCGTCGTCGACGAGCTGACCGCCGCCGGCGTCGAGTTCCTGCACCTCGACGAGCCGCCGATCGTCACCGACGAGCGCGGGATCGCGCACTTCGACGGCGGCGCGAAGGTCGCCTACCTGCAGGACCCCGACGGCAACACGCTGTCGCTCGCCCAGCCCCCGGACCAGGGATGAGAAGGAAGGGTTGACACAGGCGTAAACCAAGCGGTACGGTTCCACTGGTTGACAGTGTTGTAAACCCAAGGAGCCGAGATGCACGGACACGCCCCAGCCCACCACGACGAGCCCGTCGGCGAGCGCCGGCCCTGGACGATCCTCGTCCTGCTCGCCGTGGCGCAGTTCATGGTCGTCCTCGACGTCACGGTCGTGAACGTCGCCCTCCCCTCGATCGGCGCCGGCCTGGGCTTCGGGGCCGACGACCTCGCCTGGGTCGTCACGGCCTACGTGATCTTCACCGGCGGCCTGATGCTCCTCGGCGGGCGGATCGCCGACCTCGCCGGGCGGCGGCGGATCCTCCTGATCGGGCTGCTGGTCTTCACGGCCGCATCGCTCGCGAGCGGCCTGGCGTGGTCGCCCACCGCGCTGATCGTCTCCCGCGCGCTCCAGGGCGTCGGCGCGGCGATGCTGCCTGCCCTCCGCGCTCTCGATCGTCACCACGACCTACTCCGGCCCGCAGCGGGCGACCGCGCTCGGGATCTGGGGCGCCCTGGCCAGTGCCGGCGTGGCGGTCGGCGTGCTCGCCGGCGGCGTGCTGACGAGCCTGCTGAGCTGGCACTGGATCTTCCTCGTCAACGTCCCGATCGGGATCGCCGTCGGCCTGGCCGCCCTGCACGTCGTCCCGGCGACGGGACCGGCCGACGACCGCGGCCGCCTCGACGTGCTCGGCGGCGCCACGCTGATCGCCGGGCTCTTCGCGCTCGTCCTCGCCCTCTCGGGCGCCGCGACCCACGGCTGGGGATCGCCGCGGACGCTGGTGCTGCTCGCCGGGTCGGCGGTCCTGCTCACGGGATTCGCCGGGGCCGAGCGCCGCGCGCACCGGCCGCTGGTGCCGCCCGCCCTGTGGGAGAAGCGCTCGCTCGTCACCGGCGCCGCGACGATGCTCGGGGCGACCGGACTGCTCGTCGGCGCGTTCTTCCTGAACACGCTGTACCTCCAGAACTCGCTGGGGGCGTCTCCCCTCGAGGCCGGACTGGCGTTTCTGCCGCTCGCGCTCGTGATCCTCGCGGGCGCGCACGTCGCCTCGCAGGTGATGCCGCGCATCGGGACGCGGGCGCTGACGGTCGGCGGCCTTGGCCTGGCCGCCGGCGGCGCGCTGCTGCTCAGCGGCGCGCCGGCGCACGGGAGCTACGCGAGCGACCTGCTCCCGGGGTTCCTCGTGCTCGGCTTCGGGATCGGCCTGGTCTTCGTGTCGGTCTCGGTGGCGGCGATGGCCGACGTCGGCCACGCCGAGGCCGGCCTGGCCTCGGGGCTCATGACGACGGCGCACGAGGTCGGCGCCGCGCTCGGCGTCGCGGTGGTCGCCGCGGTCGGAAGCTACGCCGGCGGGTTCGAGGTCGAGGCCGTGGCGGCCGTGACGCTCGCCCTCGTCGCCGCGCTCGCCTCCCCCTCGGTGCGACCCGCGCCGGGCACCGCGATCGCGGTCCACTGAGCTCGGATACGGTGCCCGCGATGAGCGACGCGACCGTCGACCACCGCCGCGCGACGGCCGAGCGGAACGCCGGCGCGATCCTCGACGCGGCCGAGCGCCTGCTCGCCGGCGGCGGCACGTTGAGCATGGCCGCGATCGCCGGCGACGCCGGCGTGTCGCGGCCGACGCTCTACGCCCACTACGCCCGGCTCGCCGACGTCGTCGAGGCGGTGCTCGACCGGGCGGTCGCGTCCGCGGCCGAGGCCGTCGACGCGGCCGAGCTCGAGCGCGGTCCCGCGGACGCCGCGCTGTGGCGCATGCTCTCGGCCTCCTGGCAGGAGATCGCCCAGCACGACGCGCTCGGCCGTGCCGCGACCGAGCATCTCTCGGCCGAGCGGATGGCCGAGCGCCACGGGCCGCTGATGGCCCGCCTGCACGCGCTGGTGCTGCGCGGGCAGGCCGACGGCGTGTTCCGCACCGACCTCAGTCCGGAGTGGCTCGTGACGGCCTGTTTCGCGCTCGTGCACGCGGCGGCCGACCTGGCCCGCCAGGGGCACATGGCGCGCGAGACGGCGCACGACCAGCTCGAGATCAGCGTGCGCGACCTGTTCGCGGCGCGCTGATCGATTCACCCGCTGCGGAGGATGTCCGGCGCGATCCGGTCGGGGAGAGTGAGGCATCCTCTTCTTCCGGCTCACCAGCCTGGAGCTCGGCGTCCTGCTGTTCGCCGTCCTGCTCGGGGCGACGATCCTCGGCGCCTTCCTCGGGCGGCGCGTCCGGCATCGCTCGGACACGCTCAAGGAGCCGTTCGGGGTCCTGCAGGCGGCGCTGCTGGGCGTCGTCGGGCTGCTGCTCGCCTTCGGCCTCTCGCTGGCGGTCTCGCGCTACGAGGACCGCCGCGCGAACGTCGTCGACTCGGCCAACGCGGTCGGCACGGCGTACCTCCGGGCGCAGACGATCGCCGAGCCCGAGCGCAGCCGGTCGCTGGCGTTGCTCGTCCGCCACACGCGCACGGCGATCGGCGTCTCCGACCACATCCCGGAGAGCGACGCGCAGCGCGCGGCGGTCGCCCAGGAGGAGCTGATCCAGCGCCGGCTGTGGGCGCTGGCCGGCCGGTCGCTCGACCGCGCGCCGACGGCCAGCGCGCCCCGGCTCTACGTCGACTCGCTGAACACGATGTTCGACGACGAGAACGCCCGCGTCGTCGCGCTGTCCAACCGCGTTCCCACGGCGGTGTTCGTGCTCGAGATCCTCGGCTCGGCCTTCGCGCTCGGGCTGCTCGCCGCCTACCTGGCGATCCTCGGCCGCGGCGAGATGACGATCGTGCTCGCGTCGATCCTCGTCGCGTTCCTGCTGCTCGTCACGGCCGACCTGGACCGGCCGACGCGCGGCCTGATCACGGTTCCCGACCGCGCGCTGCGGGCCGAGCTCGCGTCGATGACGCTCCCGCCCGCCGCGGCCGCCCCGCGGCCCCCGCCGTCGCCCTAGGCTGGCGCCATGGAACGCGACGAGCTTCGCGCCGTACAGGCGCCCTGAAGGAGCGTTACGTCGGCGACCCGGAGGCCGCCCAGGTGACGCTGTCCGCGACGGGGAGCTCGGCGAGGGCGTGTCGTGCTCGGTGCAGACCGGCCGCGCGCTGGCCCAGGCCGGGCTGCATCCGGCCACGGGCGGCGACGGGTCGCTGCTGTGCTCGGGCGACATGCTGCTCGAGGCGCTCGTCGCCTGCGCCGGCGTGACCCTGCGCGCGGTGGCGACGTCGCTCGGGATCGACGCGAGTTCGGGCCGCGTGTCGGCCGAGGGCGACCTCGACTTCCGCGGCACGCTCGGCGTCGACCGCGACGCGCCGGTCGGCTTCACGGAGATCCGGCTGGCCTTCGAGCTCGACTCCGACGCCGACGCCGAGCAGTTGGCGACGCTCCGCGCGCTGACCGAGCGCTACTGCGTGGTCTTCCAGACGCTGGCCAGCGGGCCGGCGCTGACGACGACGCTGACGGCGCGGTAACTCGCGGCGTGACCCTGCAGGACGCGCGGCGACGCGCGCAGCGCGGCTGGCCGGCGGGCTATCCCCTCGTCCAGTTCCCGAACGCGCCGCTGCTGGTCGCGCTCGCCGCCTCGGTCGTGGCGGCGCTGACCAGCGGTGACGTCCACGACTACGCGCGCGGCGTCGTGTACGTCGGCCTCGCCGCCTGGGCCTGGATCGAGCTCGCATCAGGCGACAACGCCGTCCGCCGGCTGTTCGGCCTTGCCGGTCTCGCCTACGTCGCCGTGCAGATCGGCCGCGCGTTCGG
>CAVTSQ010000020.1:0-12815 GCA_963737395.1 uncultured Solirubrobacterales bacterium
CTTCGAGGTCAACGCGCCATGAGCGCGGACGACCGCGAGCGCGACGGGCAGCCGCCGGCCGAGCCGGCCGATGAGCAGGCGCAGCGCCAGGCCGGAGCAGGCCAAGGCGACCGAGACCAGCTACGCCGCAGCCGCCCGCCGCGCCCGCCGGCGATGGTTTGACCTCCTCGTCGCTGAGCACGTCTCGAAGATCTTCGGCGGCCTGGTCGCGGTCAACGACGTGTCCTTCCCGTTCCCGCGCAAGGGCGATCGTCTCGATCATCGGCCCCAACGGCGCCGGCAAGACGACGTTCTTCAACATGCTCACCGGCCTGTACAAGCCGACACCGGCTGGATCGAGCTTCGACGGCAAGGACATCACGCGGACGCGCCCGACCAGATCACCGAGCGCCGGCATCGCGCGGACGTTCCAGAACATCCGCCTGTTCGGCGACGATGACGCGCGCTCGAGAACGTCATGGTCGGCCGCACGCTCGCATGAAGCGCCGGCGCTGCTCGGCCGATCCTCCGCCCGCCGTGATGCGCGCGAGGAGCGCGACGTCCGCAGAAGGCGCGCGAGATGCTCGAGTTCGTCGGCCTGCGCCGAGCGCACCACGACGAGCTGCGATCAACCTCTCCTACGGCGACCAGCGCCGGGTCGAGATCGCCCGCGCGCTCGCGTCGGAGCCGAAGCTGCTGCTGCTCGACGAGCCGACGGCCGGCATGAACCCGCAGCGAGTCCGGCCGACCTGACCGACTTCATGCGCCAGCTCCGCGACGACACGGACCTGACGATCCTGCTCATCGAGCACGACATGAAGGTCGTCATGGGCGTCTCCGAGCAGCATCACGTGCTCGACCACGGCGAGAAGATCGCCGAGGGCGAGCCCGCGACGGTGCGCGCCGATCCGCGGGTCGTCGAGGCCTACCTCGGGAAGCAGGAATGGCGCGCGACCTGAGCGCCCTGCTCGAGGTCGACGACATCCACACCTTCTACGGCGCATCGAGGCGCTCAAGGGCATGTCGCTCGACCGTCGACGAGGGCGAGATCGTCACGCTGATCGGCTCCAACGGCGCCGGCAAGACGACGACGCTGCGCTCGATCTCCGGGCTCGCCCCGCCGCGCACGGGCTCGATCCGCTTCAGCGGCGAGGACATCTCCGAGCTGCCGGCGCAGGACATCGTCGCCTGGGGATCTCCCAGTCGCCCGAAGGCCGGCGCTGCTTCCCGCGCATGACCGTGCGGGAGAACCTCGAACTCGGCGCCTACCTGCGCCGCGACGACGAGATCAGCGAGGACCTCGACCGCGTCTACGAGCTGTTCCCGCGCCTAAGGAGCGCGAGAAGCAGAAGGCGGGCACGATGTCGGGCGGCGAGCAGCAGATGCTCGCGATCGGCCGCGCGCTGATGGCGCGCCGACGCTGCTGCTGCTCGACGAGCCCTCGATGGGCCTCGCGCCGATCCTCGTGGACCGCATCTACGAGACGGTCGAGGAGATCGACAAGCAGGGCACGACGATCCTGCTCGTCGAGCAGAGCGCGAACTACGCGCTCGGCGTCTCCAACCGCGGCTACGTGCTCGAGACCGGCAAGATCGCGCTCGACGACTCGTCGGACGAACCTGCACGAGAACCCCGAGGTCCAGAAGGCCTACCTCGGGTATGACTGACCATCCTCCGTTCTCGCCGGCTCGGCGTCAAGGCGCTCTACCTCCTGTACCTGTGGCTGGGGTCGGCGATCGCCGCCCTACCTGTCCGAGCGCAAGGGCTACGGCGAGCGCCGGGCCTCGCCCGGGCTGCTGCTGAACGTCGTCGGCGTGATCGTCTGGCTGTTCTGGCCGGCGAAGGAGGGCTCGACGTGGAAGGTCGACGGGCCCTTCGGGCGCCGCTCGCGCCCCTCCTGATCGGCTTCGGTCAGGGCCCGACGTAGTCGACGTGCCACCACTCGGAGGGCGCGTCGGTCTTGGTCCAGCCGTACGGGGCGCCGAGCTGGTCGACGGCCGAGCGGCCTGAGGGCGTCGCGACGTCGAGCGCGCGGCCGTACTCGTGCTCCGAGCTGCCCGGGGGCGCGGCGAGCGGGCCCTGGCCGGCGAGGTAGAGCCGGTAGAGCTCGGCCTGCTGGGCGTAGGTGCGGTACCCGGAGAGCGGGCCGGCGGGGTAGACGTCGACGCCCATCTTGGCGATCGACTGCTGGCGCAGCGCGGCGAGGTTCTGGGCTGCGCTCGGCGGCAGGTAGGCGGTGCCCGACGGGCCCGAGACGGGAACGAGCCCGGAGGCCGGGGGCGCTCGAGGTGGTCGTCGAGGGCGACCGGGGTCGTGCGTGGCGGTGCTCGAGCCGTAGCTCGTCCCCGGGGCGGCCGCGGGGACGTAGAGCGACTGCCCGGGCAGGATCGTGCTCGAGATCGTGACGCCGTTGGCGGCGGCCAGCTGGTAGGGCGTCAGGCCGTTGGCCGTGGCGATCGACCAGAAGCTCTCTCCGGAGGAGACCGTGTGGGCGGACGCTCCCGGGACGGCGGTGAGCGCGGCGAGGATGGTGGCGGCGAGGGGGGAGCGCGGCCCGCCGCGGCGCGGTGTAGGGCATGCGGCCGGGTTTCTCCCCGACCGCGTGACGCTCCTGTGTCAGCTGCACGGAGTCGCCCAGCGCCGCGTCGAGGTCGGCGTGCTCCCAGGTGAAGCCGAGCTCGGTGGCCGCGGGCGGGAACGGCGCGCTGGCCCTCGGTGACGATCTCGGCCATGTCGCCGTAGAGCAGCTTGCAGCGCGAAGCCGGGGACGGGGCACGGCCGGCCGGTGCAGGGCACGGCCGAGCGCCTTGGAGAAGGCCGGTTGGTGACGGGCTCGGGCGCGGTGCCGTTGACCGGCCCGATCCACGCCCGCCGTCGATCGCGGCCAGGTAGAGCCCGCACGAGGTCGTCGACGTGGATCCACGGCAGGTACTGGTCGCCGCCGGCCACGGGGCCGCCGACGCCGAGCTTGAAGGGCGGGAGCATCGTCTTCAGCGCGCCCCCGCCGGGGTCGAGCACGACGCCGGTGCGGACGGTGACGACGCGCAGGCCGAGGGCCGAGGCGGCATTGGCCGCGCTCCTCCCAGACGACGCAGACGTCCGCCAGGAAGTCGCGCCGGCCGGCGTGGACTCGTCCAGGCGCTCGTCGCCGCGCTTGCCGTAGTAGCCGACCGCCGAGGAGGCGATCAGCGCGCGCGGGCGCGGGTCGGCGGCGCGCGATGCCGGCGACGAGGTTGCTCGTGCCGACGTCGCGCGACTCGCGGATCGCCCGCTTGGACCTCGTCGTTCCAGCGCTGGGCGACCGGCTCGCCGGCGAGGTGGACGACGGCGTCGCGGCCGTCGAGGGCGACCCGCGGCGCGGGCCGTTCTCCGGGTCCCAGGCCACCGCCTCGACCCCGTCGGGCAGGCCGGCGGCCGCCTTGCCCGGGTTGCGCGACAGGACGGTGACCTCGTCGCCGCGCGCCATCAGCGCGGTCGACGAGCTTGGTGCCGATCAGGCCGGTGGCGCCGGTGACGGTGATTCGCTTCATGTCGGGGATACGGCGCGTCGCCGCGCCCAGTTCAGATCCGCCGTAGGGCGCTCGGCGTCCGCGCTGGCGAAGCCGAGCTCGTGCTCGGCGGTGGCCTCGCCGGTCTCCCGCGCGCGCGCTCGACGGCGTCGGCCACGGCCGGCGCGACGTCGCGGTTGAACACGGACGGGATGATGTAGTCCTCGCGCAGCTCGTCGTCGGCGACGATGGCGGCGATCGCGCTGGCCGCGGCGACCTTCATCTCCTCGGTGATCGAGCGGGCGCGGACGTCCAGGGCGCCGCGGAAGATGCCCGGGAAGGCCAGCACGTTGTTGATCTGGTTCGGGTAGTCCGAGCGGCCGGTGGCGATCATGCGGGCGTACTGCGCGGCCTCCTCGGGCGTGACCTCGGGGTTCGGGTTGGCCATCGCGAAGACCATCGGGTCGCGGGCGCATCTGCCCGAGCGCCTCGGCCGGCATGATCCCGGGGCCGGAGAGCCCGATGAACAGGTCGGTGCCGTCGATCACGTCGGCCGGCGCGCCGTCGCGCAGGCTCGGGGTTGGTGTGCTCGGCGAACCAGCGCTTGACGGCGTTCATCGTGCCGTCGTGGTAGTCGGCGCGGCCGGTGTGGATCGCGCCGCGCGAGTCGCAGCCGATGATGTCGCGCACGCCGGCCGCGCAGCAGGATCTGCGTCACGGCGACGCCGGCGGCGCCGAGGCCGACGACGAGCGCGCGCAGCGAGGACGAGCTCGCGGCCGGTCAGCTTGCAGGCGTTGAGCAGCGCGGCGAGCACGACGATCGCCGTGCCGTGCTGGTCGTCGTGGAAGACCGGGATGTCGAGCGTCGGCCTTGAGGCGGTCCTCGATCTCGAAGCAGCGCGGCGCGGAGATGTCCTCGAGGTTGATGCCGCCGAAGGTGGGGGCGAGCGCCTTGACGATCGAGACGATCTCGTCGGGGTCCTTGGTGTCGAGGCAGATCGGGAAGGCGTCGACGCCGCCGAACTCCTTGAAGAGCATCGCCTTGCCCTCCATCACCGGCATGGCGGCGGCGGGGCCGATGTCGCCGAGGCCGAGCACGGCCGAGCCGTCGCTGACGACGGCCACGGTGTTGCGCTTGATCGTGTACTGGAAGGCCTTGTCGGGAGCCTCGTGGATCGCCATGCAGACGCGGGCGACGCCGGGCGTGTAGGCCATCGAGAGGTCGTCGCGGGTCTTGAGCGGGGCCTTGTTGTTCACCTCGATCTTGCCGCCGAGGTGCAGGCAGAAGCGTGCGGTCGGGCTGGCCGATGACCTCGACGCCCTCGAGCGCGCTCGATGGCGGCGATGATCGCCGCCAGCCGTGCTCGTCGCCCGGCGTCGACGGCGATGTCGCGCAGGGTGTGCGCGGCCTCGACCTCGATCGAGGTCGATGGAGCCGATCGTGCCGCCCGCCTCGCCGATCGCGGTGGTGACCCGGCCGAGCATTCCCGGACGGTGCTCGAGTCGCACGCGGATGGTCAGGCGAGTACTGCGCGCTGGGGGTGGGAGCCACGACGCGCGGATCGTACGTGGCGCTCGCCCGTGGCCGACGAGTTCTGTACCTCATCGACGGCAACTCCCTCGCCTACCGAGCGTTCTTCGCGCTGCCCGGAGTCGATCGCCACCTCGACGGGCGGCCGACGAACGCGATCTTCGGGTTCGCCTCGATGCTCGTGAAGATGATCACCGAGCACGGGTCCACGCCGACGATGGTCGTCTGGGACGCCGGCTCGTCGGGCCGCAAGGAGGTCTACCCCGAGTACAAGGCCCAGCGCACGTCGCGCCCGGACCTGCTGCGCGAGCAGTGGCCGTCAGCTCGCGCCGCTGGTCGAGGCCTTCGGCTACACGAACTTCAAGGTCGACGGCTACGAGGCCGACGACGTGATCGCCTCGCTGGCCGAGCAGGCGCGCGGCGACGACGTCCCGGTGATGATCGTCACCGGCGACCGCGACGCGTTCCAGCTCGTCGAGCCGAGGGCGTGCGCGTGATGGCGACCGCGCGCGGCATCACCGAGACGAAGGTCTACGACGCGGCAGGCGGTGATCGACCGCTACGGCATCGCCCCCGAGCTGATCCCCGACTTCTACGGGCTCAAGGGCGACACGTCGGACAACATCCCCGGCGTCCCGGGCATCGGGGAGAAGACCGCCTCGCAGCTGCTGCAGCAGTTCGGCGACCTCGAGAAGGTCCTCGCCTCACGTCGACGAGATCTCCGGCACCAAGCGCAAGGAGAACCTGATCAACCACGCCGAGGACGCGCGCGTGTCCAAGGTGCTGGCCACGGTCAAGCGCGACATCCCGGTCGAGATCGACCTCGCCGCCTACAAGGACGTCGCCGGCCGACCGCTCCAGCTGCGCGAGATGTTCCGCGACTTCGAGCTGCGCGACCCGCTGGGCCGCCTCGAGGAGGCTCTTCGGCGAGGACGGCGCCGCGCCCGAGGAGTCGGTCACGACGCTGCTCGAGCTGACCCTCAAGGAGGGGACGGTCGACGGCGCTGGCCGCGCTGCAGGGCGACCGCGTCGCGCTGGCCGTCAAGGCGCCCGTGGTCGAGGAGGGCGCGCTGTTCTCCGCGACGACGAGGGCTGCCGCTTCGGCGCCGCCGGCGACGACGAGGTCGCTCGCCGGGTCGCTCGAGCGCCCCGAGGCGCTGGCCGCCGCGCTCGGCGACCGCCCGGCCGCCGCCCACGACGCCAAGGCGCTCGGCGACGTCCCGTCGGTCCTCGTCCTCGACACCGAGGTCGCCGCCTACCTGCTCGATCCCGCCCGCCGCGGCTACCCGCTGCGCGAGCTCTCCGAGGAGCGCGGCATGGGCGACGAAGCTCGAGGACGCCGCCGCCTCCGACGCCACGCTGATCCACGCGCTCGCGAAGAGCCAGCGCGAGCTGCTCGAGGAGCGCGGGCTGGTCGAGCTCTTCGAGAGCGTCGAGCTGCCCCTCGTCAAGGTCCTGCGCGTGATGGAGCAGGTCGGGCTCAAGCTCGACACGGCGCGGCTGGCCGAGGTCCGCGAGCGCGTGATGGAGGAGGCCAACCGGCTCGAGCGCGAGATCTGGGCCGACGCCGACGAGGAGTTCGTGATCGGCTCGCCCAAGCAGCTCGAGGAGATCCTCTTCGGCAAGCTCGGCCTGTCGCGCAAGCGCCGCGGCAAGACGGGCTTCTCGACCGACGCCCGCGTGCTGCAGGCGATCCGCGACGAGCATCCGATCATCCCCCGCATCGAGCGCTTCCGCGAGCTGACCAAGCTCGCCCAGACCTACCTCGACGCGCTGCCGCTGCTGCTCGGCGACGACGGCCGCCTGCGCACGACGTTCATCCAGACCGCCGCCGCCACGGGCCGGCTGTCGTCGATCAACCCGAACCTGCAGAACATCCCGATCCGCACGGAGCTCGGGCGGGAGGTGCGCGCCTGCTTCGTGGCCGAGGAGGGCAACGTGCTCGTCGCCGCCGACTACGAGCAGGTCGAGCTGCGGATCCTCGCCAACATCGCCGGCGAGGACGTGCTCAAGGACATCTTCAAGCGCGGCGAGGACGTGCACACGGCGACCGCCGCGACGGTCTTCAACGTCGCCGCCCGACGCAGGTCGACGTCGGCATGCGCTCGAAGGCCAAGATGGTCAACTACGGGATCGTCTACGGCCTGTCGGCCTACGGCATGGCCGACCGCCTGGGGATCGAGCAGAACGAGGCCCAGGAGTTCATCGACCGCTACCTGGCCGGCTTCCCGGCCGTCGGCGCGCTTCATCACCGAGACGATCGAGCAGGGCACCGACCAGGGCTACGTCTCGACGCTGTTCGGCCGCCGGCGGATGGTGCCCGAGCTGCGCTCGCGGCGCTGGGAGATGCGCAAGCAGGGCGAGCGCTTCGCGGTGAACATGGTCATCCAGGGGACCGCGGCCGACATCATGAAGATCGCCATGGTCCGCGCGGCCAAGGCCGTCGACGCCGAGGGCCTGCAGGCGCGGATGGTGCTGCAGATCCACGACGAGCTGCTCTTCGAGGCGCCGGCCGACGAGGTCGAGACGGTGCAGGCGCTCGCCCGCCGCGAGATGATCGCCGCGCACGACATGGATCCGCCGCTGGCCGTCGACGTCGGCTCCGGGCCGAACTGGCTGGCCGCGAAGTAGCTAGACGGCGAGCGCGGCCTGGCGGGTGCCGGCCAGGGCCGGCGCCGGGCCGACGAAGCTCGGGTGGGCGATGTTCAGGTAGCGCTCGAAGGCCCAACCGGTGAAGCGCGGGGTGCGCGCCATCGTCCCGAGCATCCGGGCGAGCACGCGCGGCGGGATGCGCGGGATCGCGTCCTGCCACTTGAGCATCGCCTCGAACTTCCAGCGATGCGAGGCGGAGAAGTCGCCGTAGCGCCCCAGCGCCTGCTCCCGGGTCTGGCGCCCGTCGACGACGGCGCGCAGCTCGCGGCCCGCGGCGATGCCGAAGTACAGCGCGGTGCGGATCCCCTCGGCCGTCAGCGGGATGCAGTGGCCGGCGGAGTCGCCGACGAAGAAGATCCCGTCCTCGGCGGCCGGCCGGATGCGGTGGGGGATCCAGTTGCCCTGGTAGCGGACGCGGTCGCGCTCCAGGTCGTCGGCGAGCTGGTTGGTCGGGTCCTTGACGTGGTAGCGCGGGTCGAACGAGCCGACGCCGACGCGAACCTCGTCACCGGCGGGGAAGGACCAGCCGTAGCCGGCCGGGACGTACTTGCGGTCGAGCCAGATCTCGAGGTCCTCGCTCGAGCCGGAGGGGTGGATCTCCAGACCCCGCGACAAGTAGGCCTCGGGCGGCTGCACGTTGTCGCCGGGGGCGAGGATCCGCCGCCAGCCCAGGCCGTCGACGATCAGCGGGGCGCGCAGGTCGCCGCGGTCGGTGTGGACCGTGTCGCCGGTGCGGCCCTCGACCTTCGCGTGCTCGAAATCGGCGTCGCCCATGTCGCGCAGGCGGTCGCAGACCGTGCGGTAGTCGAAGGTCGAGAACGTCCAGGGCAGCGGCATCCGCCAGGTCCCGAGCGCGGTGTGGATCACGAGCTCGTCGAAGCGCTGCTGCTCGGGCAGGTCGAGCGCCTGCAGCCATCCGGTGGGAATGCCGCAGGCCGACGTCTGCTTCTCGCCGACGTCGTAGCGGTCGACCATGAGGACGCGCGCTCGCTCGCCCTCGCGCGTGCGCGCGCCCGCGAGCTCACGGGCGATCGCCAGGCCGGCGAAGCTCGCGCCGCAGATGAGGACGTCGGCGTCGGCGTCGAGCGGCGTGCGCTCGGCGCCCCGCTTGGTGGAACGCCGGGGCATGGCGGATGAGAATACGAGCGAGCGGCGCGGTTCGGCTCAGGCGCCGAGGAAGGCGGCGATCGCGTGCGACGTCTCGGGATCGGTGATGACCCCGAAGTGGTTGCGCTGGCTCTCGACGACGCCGAGCCCGGGCACGGCGTCGCGCAGCCGGTCGCGCTCGGCCTCGGGCACGACCGCGCCGCCGCCGAGCGGCTCGTTGGCGCGCACGAGCAGGACGGGCATCCGCAGCTCGCCCCAGAGCCGCGGCGGGTCCACTTCGGCCAGGCCGCGGTCGAGGTCCTCGGTGCACGCGGCGCGATCGGTGGTGGGGGAGAAGCCGCCGTCGACCGGTCCGAGCTCGTAGGCGTAGTAGGCCTCCCAGTGCTCGTCCCAGGGCTTGGCCGCGCCCGCGTCACGGATGGCGCGCAGGTAGTCGTCCACGGTCGGCACGACCGCGTCGAGGCGGGCCAGGCCGGCGCGGACGGCGTCGATCGCCTCGGGGTCGGCGACACCCGCGTGGTCGATCAGCACGAGCCGCCGCAGCCGCTCGCCGGCGAGGTGGGCGACCTCCATGCCGACGATCGCGCCCATCGACCAGCCGACGACGTCGAAGCGCTCGGCGCCCGCGTCGTCGGCGAGCGCGATCACGTCGCGCGCGTGGGCGAGCAGGCCGTAGGTCCCCGGCGGGGTGACGTCGCTGCGCCCGCGGCCGCGCAGGTCGGGCGCGAGCACGCGGAAGCCGAGCTCGGCCAGCGCGGGGGCGATGGGCTCGAAGCCCTGGCCGTGAGCCGAGAGCCCGTGCACGCAGAGCACGACGCGGCCGTCGCGCGGTCCCCACGCGTGGACGCGCAGGCGACCCGACTCGAGGGTGACGTCGTACTCCTCCCGCATCGCCGCCGATGGTAGATGGAGGGGGAGTAACCTGGGTCACGATGTCCGCAACCACAACGTCCCCCGAATCCACCCTGGCCGACGCCAAGGTCGTCGAAGGCTCCGACGGCCTGCTGCTCGAAGTCGACGGCCAGATCGTGCCCAACTACGACGCGACCCTCGTCAACTTCGACGAGGGCGACGTCGTCTCCGGCCGTGTCGTCCGCATCGACAACGACGAGGTCCTCGTCGACATCGGCTACAAGTCCGAAGGGGTCATCCCCTCGGCCGAGCTGTCGATCCGCAAGAGCGTCGACCCGCACGACGAGGTCGAGATGGGCGAGGAGGTGGATGCCCTCGTCCTCACCAAGGAGGACCAGGAGGGGCGTCTGATCCTCTCCAAGAAGAAGGCCCGCTTCGAGAAGGCCTGGCGCACGATCGAGGCCGCCAACGAGTCCGGCGAGCCCGTCACCGGCAACGTCATCGAGGTCGTCAAGGGCGGCCTGATCATCGACCTCGGGGTCCGCGGCTTCCTGCCCGCCTCGCTCGTCGACATCCGCCGCGTCGCCAACCTGGACGAGTTCCTCCACACCGCGATCGAGACCAAGGTCATCGAGCTCAACCGCTCGCGCAACAACGTGGTCCTGTCGCGCCGCGCCGTCCTCGAGGAGGAGCGCAAGGAGGTCCGCCAGCAGATCCTCGACCGCCTGCAGCCCGGCGACGTCGTCGAGGGCCAGATCTCGAACATCGTCGACTTCGGCGCCTTCGTCGACCTCGACGGCATCGACGGCCTGATCCACATCTCCGAGCTGTCGTGGTCGCATGTGAACCACCCCTCCGAGATCCTCAACATCGGCGACACCGTGCAGGTCAAGGTGCTCGACATCGATCGCGAGCGCCAGCGCATCTCGCTCGGTCTCAAGCAGACCCAGGAGGACCCCTGGCAGCGCGTCGTCTCCACCTACCAGGTGGGCGACGAGCTCGTCGGCAAGGTCACGAAGGTCGTCACGTTCGGCGCCTTCGTCGAGATCCTCGAAGGCGTCGAGGGCCTCGTGCACATCTCCGAGCTCGCGGCGCACCATGTCGAGAGCCCGCGGGAGCTCGTCGCGCCCGATGACGAGATCCGCGTGAAGATCCTCGAGATCGACTCGGACCGCCGCCGCCTCTCGCTGTCGATCAAGCGCGTGGAGGACCAGGTCCTGCCCGTCCCGGGCTCGTCCGCCGGTGGGCCGCTGCCCGCCGACTACGACGACGCGCCCGAGCTCGGCCTGTCCGAGGACGTCTTCCCCGGCGACGACGCCGCACAGGCGGACGCCGCCGGCGAGATGGCGCCCGAGGACGGCGAGGTCGACCCCGAGGCCCTGGCCTCCGAGCCGGTGGAGGGCGAGACCGTCCTCGAGCCGGTGGAGGGCGAGGAGCCCGTGGCCGTCGACGAGCCGGTCGCCGAGGAGCCCGAGGCCGCGGTCGCCGAGCCGGAGGCCGCCGAGGCCGAGGCCGAGGCGCCCGCCGAGCCCGAGCCCGAGGCCGAGGCTGACGCGCCCGAGCCGGAGGCCGAGGCTGACGCGCCCGAGCCCGAGGCCGACGCGCCCGCCGAGTCCGACCCCGAGACGCCCGCCTCCTGAGCAACGCCGGCGTTCCGTTCGTCGGTCTCACCGGCGGCATGGGCGCCGGCAAGTCGACCGCGCTCGCGGCCCTCGAGTCTCTCGGGGCCGCGACGCTCTCGACCGACTTCGTCGTCCACGACCTCTACGCGAGCGACGAGGTGCGCGACGCCGTCGTCGCGCGCTGGGGCGACGAGGTGGCGCCCGACGGCACCGTCGACCGCCGCGCGGTCGCCGGCAAGGCCTTCGCCTCCGACGACGAGCGCCACTGGCTCGAAGGCCTGCTCTGGCCGCGGGTCGGCGCGCGGGTCGCCGCCTGGCGGGAGGAGATGACCGCCCGCGACCCCGCGCCGCGGGCGCTCGTGGTCGAGACGCCACTGCTCTTCGAGGCCGACATGGACGCCCTCTACGACGCGACGATCGCGATCGTCGCGCCCGACGAGCGCCGCGAGGAATGGACCGGGGATCGCGGCCACGCGGCGGTCGCCGAGCGCCACGCGCGACAGCTTCCCCAGCACGAGAAGGCGCAGCGAGCGACTTTCGCGGTCGTCAACGAGGGCTCGGTCGACGATCTGTCTGACAAGCTGTCGGCTGTGCTTGGCAAGCTGGAGCGATGACGAGCCGGGCCGCATCGGTGTCTCGCGGCCGCCGGGACTCCACCCGGCGCAACTACCGCACGCGCCGCGCGATCCGCCGCCGGCGCTTCGGGGCGCTGCTGCTCGCCCTCCCGGTGCTCGTGCTCGTCGGCGTGCTCGTCTCCCCGCTGTTCACCCACGCGGTCCGGGAGATCACCCTCCCGCTGCGACACGAGGACATCATCCGCCAGCAGTCGCGCGAGAAGGGCCTCGACCCGGCGCTCGTCGCGGGCGTGATCTACACCGAGTCGCGCTTCTCGGACCGCACGTCGGCCGCGGGCGCCCGCGGGATGATGCAGCTGCTGCCCTCGACGGCCCAGTTCATCGCCCAGAAGTCGGGCGGCACCGCCTTCGAGCTGCGCGACCTCTCCACGCCCCAGGTCAACATCGCCTACGGCACCTGGTATCTGCGCTACCTGATGAAGAAGTACGGCGACAACGACGTGCTCACCGTCGCCGCCTACAACGGGGGCGAGGCCAACGTCGACCGCTGGCTGGTCAAGGCGGCGCGCCAGGGCAAGGCCCTGAAGGCCGCCGACATCCCGTTCCCCGAGACGCGGGCCTACGTGGACAAGGTCCTCAGCGCCCGCGACCGCTACCGCCAGCAGTACAAGAGCGAGCTCGGGCTGTAGGAGACCGGGCCGGTCGGCGGTCCTTGCCTCGTGCGGTGGCCCGGGCCGGGCAGGAAGGAGGCGGGGCGAAGCGCCGCGGACGCTCGAGTGGCGATCTGACCACCTATGCGGTGGGTGATTCGGCACTCACCGTTCGTCCCTCTCACGCGGGGCGATTTTCGGCGACCATCCCGCCGTGATTCCCCCCCAGGCGGGTTGCTTCGTCGCTGAGCGACCAGAACGTCGAAGGGGTCGCGGCGAGGTCACGACCCTCACGCCTTCCTGGCCAACCGAACCGCGCCAGGCCCAGGGCCACGCCTGAGCGGAGCGCAGCCCTAGCC
>CAVTSQ010000021.1:0-173774 GCA_963737395.1 uncultured Solirubrobacterales bacterium
ATCGGCTTCTACCTCTCCTACCTCGCCTACCGCAACCTGAAGACCAACGTCCGGTGTGCGCCCCGGGGTCTCGTTCGATCACGACCTGTCCTCGATCGACCGCGACATCTTCTTCGGGCACAACCCCTCAGACGTGCTCCACAGCCTGCTCGGACCGGGATCGCCACGCACGTGCTCTCGCTCGTCTACGTGACGTTCATCGTGTTCCTGCCGATCTCGCTGGCGCTCGCGCTCGTCTTCTCCCCGCGGCTGCCGGGCGGCGTCTTCTACGCGACCGCACTGTCGATCAACTGGGGCTCGGCGCCGCGAGCTACTTCCTGCTGCCACCGTCGGCCCGGCCTTCGCCGCACACGAGCGGTTCGCCGCGCTGCCCCACACCGAGGTCACGCGGCTGCAGAGCATGATGATCGACCAGCGCCGCGACCTGATCGCCCATCCGCACGCGGCCGAGGCCTCCCAGAACATCGCCGCCTTCGCCTCCCTGCACGTCGCGATGATCTTCACCGCGGCGATGGTCGCCCAGCTGCTCGGCGTGCGCCGCGCCCTGCGCATCGCGCTGTGGACGCTGCTCGGGCTGAGCGTCCTGTCGACGATCTTCTTCGGCTGGCACTACGTCGTCGACGACGTCACGGGCGTGGCGATCGGCCTCGCGGCGATCGCCCTGGCCCGCCTGCTGACCGGCTTCGAGCCACGCACCGAGCGCCGGCGGCGCCGCGTGCGCGGCGCGCCGGCACCCGCTGCGATCTAGGCCAGCGCCTTGGCCTTGAGCGCGTTGAACTCCGCCTGGTCGATCGTGCCGGCGTCGAGCAGCGCCTTGGCCTTGTCGATCTCAGCCGCCGGCCCGCCGCTCGTCGAGACCGACTGGACGTAGTCGTCGAACTGCGCCTTCTGGGCCTTGGCCTGCTCAGCGCTGCGATCGGCCATCCCGTCGTGCTGGGCGATCAGGTAGACGAGCACGCCGAGGAACGGCACCAGGATCAGGAAGACCACCCACAGCGCCTTGTGCCAGCCGCCGATGTCGCGCCGGCGGAACACGTCGGCGAGGATCGTGATCATCATCCAGATCCAGACGACCCAGGCGAAGAAGATGATCATCGACCACAGGATGTTGAGGAACGGGTAGTCCGCCGCTATCAGCACGTCGCCTGGCTCCTTGTCGCGTGTCGACCGGGCGGAGTCGCCCGGTCCTGACGTCACCCTCCCCGAGCGGAGGGTGATCCGGCCTCATCCGCTTCGGGTGAGGCGGGTCGGACATCGTCCGAGGCGGGCTCGAGCACGAAGATCGCGATGCGACGGTGGGAGGCGCGGCGCTCGTACTGCGCCCACCCCGGGTAGACGAGCAGCGCCTGCTCCCAGATCCGGCCGCGCCGCTCGCCCTCGACCTCGACGGCGCGCACCGGCCGGGTCGTCCCGTCCACTCCGATGCTCGCCTCGGGCTGCGCGCGGAGGTTGTGCAGCCAGGCCGGGTTGCGCTCCTGCCCGAAGTTCGAGGCGACGACGACGGCCCCTCGGTCGTCGGGAGGCCGAGCACCGGAGCCGTTCGCGGCTGCCCGCTGCGCGCGCCGGTCGTCGTGAGCATGAGGACCGGGATGCCGGCCAGGAGGCTCCCGAACGTGTGGCGACCGCCGGTCAGCCGGAAGAGCGGCCGGTCGATCCGCGGCCCGAGGCGGGCGAAGACCCAGGAGCCCGGCCCGCTTCCGGCGAAGCGACGCACGATCCGCTGCAGCGAGTTGGCCTGGTCGTAGGCGAGGGAGTCGGACATGGCACCGCCGACGCGGACGATACGGGCCCGAGCCTCGCGAGAACCAGCCGCCGCCGCTGGCGTGAACGTGGGAGCGGCCGAGTCAAAGCGGCGGCGCGTCAGCCCGCGGCACGAGCGCGAGCGGCCTGACGGACCAGGTGGTCGCGCTCGGCGACGTCCGTGGCCCGATGGGCGCCGTCCGCGTACGCCGCGGCGGCGGCGGGGAGATCGCCGCCGAGCTCGTGCAGATGGCCGCGGGCGGCGTGCCA
Source organism: uncultured Solirubrobacterales bacterium (assembly GCA_963737395.1). GTDB lineage: Bacteria > Actinomycetota > Thermoleophilia > Solirubrobacterales > Solirubrobacteraceae > JBBQAA01. The sequence goes on from CAVTSQ010000021.1 coordinate 2,011, forward strand.
GCGGTGGCGCTCGCCGAGCACGTCGCGCAACCGGTCGGTCTCGCGCAGCCCGGCGGCGGCGCCGTGCACGTGGCCGACCGCGACCGCCCGGCCGAGCACGGCGGCGGGGTCCTGGCGCACCGGGTCGTCGGCGAGGGCGACGAGGTCGTCGTACCAGGCGAGGATCTGCGGCCAGTCGGTCTCCTCGGCGCTCGCCGCGTCGTCGTGCAGGGCGGCGATGGCCGCCTCGATCTGGTAGCGGCCGGGACGTTCGGCGGCCAGGGCCGACTGCAGGACGCGCACGCCCTCGGCGATCTCGCGGGTGTCCCACCGGCTGCGGTCCTGCCGGTCGAGCGTGACGATGCGACCCTCCGCGTCGAGCCGCGCCGGAAGGCGGGCGTGGTTGAGGAGCATCAGCGCGAGCAGCCCGCGCGCCTCGGGTTCCTCGGTGGCGAGGGTGAGCTGACGGGCCAGGCGCATCGCCTCGGCGGCCAGGTCGACCCGCCCGGCGTGCCCGGCCGTGTAGACGAGGTAGAGCACGCGCAGCACGACGGCGAGGTCGCCGGGCTGGTCGAGGCGACGGCCGTGCAGGGTGCGCTTGGCGCGGCTGATCCGCTGGGCCATCGTCGCCTCCGGCACGTAGAACGCGTCGGCGATCTCCCGGGTGGTCAGGCCGCCCACGGCGCGGAGGGTCAGCGCGACCTGGGACGCGGGCGCGAGCTCGGGGTGGCAGCAGCAGAAGAGCAGGAAGAGGGTGTCGTCGCCCTCCTCGGTGGGACCCTCGGGCCGGGGCTCGGCGTACACCGCGTCCTCGCGGCGCACACGGGCGCTCTCGCTGCGGCGGGCGTCGACGAGCCGCCGGGTCGCGACGGTCGTCAGCCACGCCTGGGGGTCACGCGGCGGGTGCTCGGGCCAGGCCCGCAGCGCCTCGAGCAGCGCCTCCTGCAGCGCGTCCTCGGCGGCGTCGAAGTCCTCGCCCCGCCGCACCAGGCCGGCGAGGACCCGCGGGACGAGGGCACGCAGGGCGCCCTCGTCCAGCCGTCGCGTCGATGGCTCGAGCACGACCTGGGTCAGCCGTTCTCCGGCGCCTGCCACATCACCTCGCGGACGTCGAGCCACTCGTAGAGCGCCTCGCCCTTCGGGCCCGGCTCGGACGAGACGTAGGCCGCGACCTCGAGGGCGCGCTCGTGCGACTCGACGTCGATCATGTACCAGCCCGCGATGAGATCGCTGGTCTCGGGCAACGGACCGTCGGTCGTGACCGGCGCCGCGTCCGGGCCGCCGTAGCGCACCCAGGTGCGCGCCGACGTGAGCGCCTGCGCGTCGACGAACTCGCCGTTCTCCTGCAGCAGCTCGCGGACGTGGCGCTGGAAGGCCATGTGCGCCTCGACGTCCTCGGGAGCCCACTGGTCCATCGGCGGGAAGGGATGATGCGGCTCCGGTCCGCCGCGGTAGTGCTTGAGGATCAGGTACTTCGGCATGGTGGTCTCCTGATGTCGCGGGGCGCGCCTGTCGTGCCCCTTCATCTGGTGAGCGGAGCCGATCGAAGCTTCTCGACACGGGCCGGCGACCTACCTGCTCCCTAAGCCCTCGAGCGGACTCGAACCGCTGACCCCCTCCTTACCATGGAGGTGCTCTACCAGCTGAGCTACGAGGGCGAGGCGGCCAGCCTAGCGAGGGACCGCAGCGAGGGTCGGCGCCGCCCGCGTAGACGAATGGCTCTTGCGGTCGCCACGCATGCCTGCTGAAGTCGCACGGAGCAGGGAACGTCGTGAGACAGCACCTCCCCCACCCAGGCCTGGGTCGCGCCTCCGAACTCGGAGCGCCGGGTCAGGCCGGGCTGCCGGCCGACCGGATCGTCTCTTTGCTCGACGGGCTCGAGGACGGGATCGTCGTGCTCGGCCCCGACCGGCGGTGCCGGTACGCCAACGAGACGACCGCGACGCTGCTCGCCCGCCCGCGCGACCTGCTGCTCGGCCGGCCGCTGTGGCCCGAGCTGCCCGCCGCGGTCGGCCAGCGCTTTCGCATCGCCTGCGATCGGGCGGCCGCCGGGGGCGAGCCGACGGCGCTGCCGGACTTCGCCGGCCCGACCGAGCGCTGGCTCGAGAGCCGGATCTTGCCGCGCGGCGACGACCTCGTCGTCGTCCTCCGCGACATCACCGAACGCCGCAGCGCGGAGACCGAGGTGGGCGAGTACGCCGACCGCATGGCCGAGGCCGAGCGCATCGCGCGGTTCGGCGTCTGGCGCTGGGAGGTCTCGACCGGCCGCGTGCGGTGGTCGGAGGAGCTCCACCGCATCTACGACGTCGCGCCGGGCGCCTTCGGCGGAACCGTCGACGCCTTCGTCTCCTACCTGCATCCGGACGACCGCGACCGGGTCTGGTCGCACATCGAGCACGCGCTGCGGACGCTCGAGCCCTTCGCCTTCCGGGAGCGCATCATCCGCGCCAGCGGCGACGAGCGCGTGCTCCTCTCCCAGGGCCGGGTGATCTCCGGCCCGGACGGCCTGGCGACCGCGCTCGTCGGCGTCTGCCACGACGTCACCGACCGCGTCGAGGCCGAACGCGCGCGCGGCCACAGCGAGCGGCGACTGCGCGCGATGATCGACAACTCGCCGTCGATCATCGGGGTCAAGGACCTCGACGGTCGCTACCTGATGGCCAACGCCGAGTGCGCCCGCGTCCTCGGCCTCACGCCGGACCAGCTCGAGGGTCGCCTGTGCTCCGACCTGTTCCCGGAGATCGCCGAGCAGCTGCGCGAGAACGACCTCCAGGCCGCCGCGCTGCAGGAGGCGATCTACGACGAGACCGTCCTCGTGCGCGACGGCGAGCCGCGCACGTACGCGACCGTCACCTTCCCGCTGCCCGACGCCGCCGGACGGCCCGTCGAGACCTGCACGATCGGCACCGACGTGACGGAGCGCAAGGAGCGCGAGAGCGCCCGCCTCGAGCGCGTCACCTGGGAGCGTCGCATCCGCTCGGCGCTGGCGCGAGGACCGCATGCTCGCGTACGCGCAGCCCGTCGTCGACCTGACCACCGGCGAGCGTGTGGGGTCCGAGCTGCTCGTGCGCCTGCGGGAGGGCGACGAGGTGCTCGTGCCGGCGGCGTTCCTGCCCGCGGCCGAGCGCTACGGCCTGATCCGCGACATCGACGTCTGGATGGTCGGCCAGGCCGTGCGCCTGGCCCCCGGCCTCTTCCCCGAGGTCAACCTCTCGGCGATCACGATCTGCGATCCGGACGCGCGCCGCGAGATCGTCGCGCTGCTCGCCGCCGCGCCGGCGGCGGCGGGCCGGATCGTCTTCGAGGTCACCGAGACCGCCGCCGCCGAGCACCTCGAGGCCGCGTGCGAGTTCGCCACCGAGCTGACCGCCCTGGGCTGCGGCTTCGCCCTCGACGACTTCGGCACGGGCTTCGGCTCCTTCACCTACCTGCGGCAACTGCCGCTGCGCTACCTGAAGATCGACAAGTCCTTCGTGTTCGACCTCGTGAGCTCACGCGACGACACCCGCGTCGTGCAGAGCATCATCGGGATCGCCGAGCAGTTCGGCCTGCGCACGATCGCCGAGGGGGTCGAGGACGCGGCGACGCTGAGCCTCCTGCGCAAGCTCGGCGCCGACTTCGCGCAGGGCTTCCACCTCGGCCGCCCCGCGCCGCTCGACGGCCCTCAGGAGCCGTCGCCCACCGCGCGGTAGCGGTCGATCGCGACCCGGCGCTCCTCGGCGTGGTCGACGATCGGGTCCGGGTAGTCCGTGCCGATCCGACAGCCCGCCGCCTCCTGCTCCTCGGGAGCTCATCGCCCATGGCTCGGCCAGCCGCTCGTCGGGCACGCCGGCGAGCTCGGGGATCCAGCGGCGCACGTAGACGCCGTCGGGATCGAACTTCTCCTGCTGGCGGACGGGGTTGAACAGGCGCTGGAAGTACGGCGCCGGGTCGGTCCCCGTCGAGGCGATCCACTGCCAGCCGCCGTTGTTCGAGCCCATGTCGCCGTCGACCAGGCGCTCCATGAACCAGGCCTCGCCGTGGCGCCAGTCGAGATGGAGGTCCTTGGTCAGGAAGGAGCCGACGACCATCCGCACGCGGTTGTGCATCCAGCCCTCGGCGCGCAGCTGGCGCATGCCGGCGTCGACGAGCGGATAGCCGGTCCTCCCCGCCTTCCAGGCCTCGAGCTCGTCGCCCGCGCGCGCCCACTCGAGGTCGCGGTACTTCTCGACGAACTCCTGCCGGGTGACGTGCGGGAAGTGCATCAACACCGCGGCGTAGAAGTCGCGCCACGCGAGCTCCGTGCGGTAGTCGGTCGGGCCGGCGCCCCGCTGGTCGGCCGCCTTCTCATCGAGCTCGCGCGCCGAGACGCAGCCCCAGCGCAGATAGGGCGAGATCCGCGACGAGCCGCCGGCGGGGAGGTCGCGCCGGTCGGCGTACCTCGAGAGATGCGAGCGCAGGAAGGCGGCCATCTGCTTGCGGCCGTTCTCCTCGCCCGGCGCGAAGGGCACGTCGGCGTCGCCGGGCAGCTCGAGGCCGAGCGACTCCAGCGACGGCATGCGCCCGACGTTGACGTCGCTCGGGAGGGTCAGCGCGGACGGTGCGCGGACCGTCGGCCGGCGCTCGGCCTGCTTCCACGCGCGGGAGTAGGGCGTGAAGACCGTGTACGGCGTGCCCTGTTTCGTCAGGATCCGCGAGGGGTCGTCGACGACGTAGGCGCCGGGCATGGGATGCGCGCGCACGCCGCGCCCGGCCAGCGCGTCGATCACCCGCTGGTCACGCGCGCGGGCCCACGGCGACGCGTCGGCGGTCCAGAAGACGTCCTCGGCGCCGGTCTGGTCGACCAGCGCGAGGATCTCCTGCTCGGGGCGGCCGTGGCGCAGGACGAGCCGGCCGCCCCGCTCGCGCAGCGCGGCGTCGAGCTCGCGCAGGCAGCCGAGCATGAACTGCGTGCGCACCGCGCTCGGGAACCGGCCCCGCGTCAAGAGGCGGTCGTCGAAGACGAACACCGGCACCGTGCGCTCGAAGCGCGCGGCCGCGGCGAGCGCCGGGAGGTCGCGCACGCGCAGGTCGCGCCGGAACCACATGACGGCGGTCTCGGGCATCGCCCCGGGTACGGTCGCCACCGCCCCGCCGGGTCAGACGCGGACGGGCGTGCGAGCGGAGCGCGCGTCGCGCAGCTCGGCCAGCGCGTCGACGACCGCGGGCGGCAGCGCGCGACCGCGCGGGCCGGCGATCACCTCGTCGATCACCGAGGCCACGCCCTCGGCGCGGCGCCGGCGGCGGGCGACCTCGGCCAGGCGCGCCGGACAGGAGGCGCAGCGCGGCAGCGAACGGCAGCACGAAGTCGAGCCCATCGACGCGGAGCGTAGCGCTTGTTAGGGGCCCCTTAGCAGGCCGCCCTAAGCGGGACCGTCGGGTAGGGTCCGCGCCATGCCTTCCGAGCGCTTCGTCGCCGAGCTCAACGCCCAGATCGCCCGTGAGTTCGCCGCCGCCCATCAGTACACGGCGATCGCCGCGTGGTACGCGGCCGAGACCTACCCGCGGCTGGCCAAGTTCTTCTACGAGCAGGCTGACGAAGAGCGCGGGCACGCGCTGAAGATGGTCGACTACCTGCTCGACACGGGCGAGGAGGTCGACTTCGGGGCGATCGACAAGCCGCGCAGCGACTTCGGCGACCACGTGGCGCCGATCGAGGCCGCCCTGGCCCAGGAGAAGCAGGTCACGGTCGACATCTCCGCGCTCTTCCAGGTCGCGCGCGAGACCAACGACTACCGCTCGGAGCAGTTCATCCACTGGTTCCTCGAGGAGCAGACCGAGGAGGAGGCGTCGATGGACGACCTGCTCACGGTCGCCGAGCGCACGCGCGACGTCCCGATGTTGCTCGAGGAGTACCTGGCCCGGGACAACCCGGGCGAGCGCGAAGAGGGCTAGCGGGGCCTTAGACGGCGAGCGCGACCGGCTCGGGGGCGCAGTCGGCGACGGCGCGACCCAGCTGGTCGGCGGACTCGACCTCCCACCGGCCGGAGTCGACCAGGCGGATGGTCAGGTCCTCGATGTCGTCGAGGGCGGCCTCGACCGACCCGTCCCACTCCGGGGAGAAGAGGAGGGTGTCGGCCGCGCTGCGGATCCGATCCTGCTCGTCCTGCTGCAGCTTGGCCGGACCGACGCCGCGCAGCAGGGCCATCAGGTGCGTGTAGCTCTGGGCTCGAGGGGCAGTCATGGTGCGGCGAGGATGCCCAAAGGAGTGGACGGCAAACCGTGTCGGAGCGCGATATGGATCACACGACCCATCGTCCATGTGTCCACCCCGATCAGGCGCGATCGGGCGCCAGCCGCCCGGCCAGCCAGGCCACGAGCGGCGCGTAGCGGTGCCTGATGCCGCCGTGCGTCCCCTCGAAGAGCTCGAAGCGGTGGTCGATCCCCGCCGCCTCCAGTCCGCGGTGGAGCATCGCCGTGCCCACGTAGAGGGCGTACTCGTCCTGCAGCCCGCACTCGAGCGAGATGGCGCGCAGACCGCGCAGCGCGTCGAGGCGGTCGGGGAGCATCCGCACGGGATCCCACTCGAGCCAGCGCGCCCAGACGTCCTCGCGCAGCGAGCCGTCCTCGGGATCGATCGGCAGCTCGAGCGACCCGTCCGGGTTGGCGGAGTAGGCGGCGGCCATGCCGATCGTGTTGATCGTGTGGAAGTCGGCCTCGCCGAGCTTCTCGGCCTCGAGCACGTGGGCCCAGAAGGCCTCGATCGAGCCGTGCTCGCGCAGCGTGGCCCAGGTCGCCGGGAGGCCGGGGAGGTAGCAGAACTCGAAGGCCGCGTCGCCCGAGACGTCGCCGAGGCCGCCCCACACGTCCGGCCGCAGCATCGCGAGCACGAGCGACCCGTAGCCGCCTGAGGACTTGCCCTGCACAGCTCGGCCCTCGGGCGCGGCGTGGGTGGAGAAGCGCTCGTCGACCCACGGCACGAGCTCGTCGCAGAGGTAGGTCATGTACTCGCCCGTGCCCGGCGAGTTCAGGAACTGGGAGCCGCCGTAGGCCGTCCAGGCGTCGGGCATCGGGACCACGCAGGGGCGGCACTCGCCGGCCACGATCAGGTCGTCGACGTCCTGGACGAAGGTCGTGCCGAAGGTCGGCTGCTCGAGCCAGTTGGAGGCCTGGCCGGTGAACCCCTGGATCGACCAGACCGCCGGGTAGGGCCCGTCGTCGGGCCAGCCGGGCGGCGTGTAGACGAGCAGCGGCCGGTCGGAGGGATCGCCGAGCGGGTTGCCCCGGAGCGCTTCGCTCTCGAAGGTCAGCTCGTGCAGCGTGCCGGCCAGGTCACGGCCGTAGGGATCGCGCGTCGACTGGATCACCGGGCGCGAGTCTAGACGCGGTTCAGTCCGGCAGGATGCGCTGCGCGAGGTCGCTCCAGCCCGCCTTGAGGTCCCCGAGCGAGGACCCCATCCGGCGCTGGTGGACGAACATGTCGGCCGCCAGGGAGGCGAGCAGCACGTCGGCCAGGTAGTTCGCGTCGGCCCGCGGCGCGCCGGCGCGGATGAGCAGCGCGAGGTGCGTGCGGTAGGCGCCATAGACCGGGGAGCGCAGCCGCACGCCGGGGCCGCCCTCGGCGGCGAGCAGCAACTCGGAGCGATCCTCGAGCAGGTCGAGCAGCGCATGGCCGAAGGCCACGAGGCGCTCGCCGGGGGGCGCGCCCGGGCCGAGCGGCGCCGGGCCGCGGATGAACGCCTCCTGGAACTCGGTCTCCGTGACCTCGAGCAGCGCGCGCATGAGCGCGTTGCGCGAGCCGAAGCGGCGGAACAGCGTGCCCTTGCCGACGCGGGCCGCCTCGGCGATCGCGTCCATCGAGACGGCGTCGGCCCCCTGCTCGGCGACGAGGCGCTCGGCCTCGCAGAGGATCCGCTCGCGATTGCGCAGGGCGTCGGCCCGCGGGGCGGCGGCGGGGGCGTCGGCGATCGGGAGCGAGGGGAGTTCCATGGTCTATGTGGACTGTAGTCCGTTTCGTGCTACGCTTCCAGTCAACAACCGGACCGCAGTCCGATTCCATCACCATCCGAAGGGAATCCCGTGAGCGCCACCGCCTCCACCACCACCGCCGTTCCTGCCGGCACCTGGACCCTGGACCCCGTCCACTCCTCCGCCGGCTTCGCCGTCAAGCACATGGTCGTCGCGACCTTCCGCGGCCGCTTCGAGGAGCTCGACGCGAAGCTCGTCGCCGACGAGCAGGGCACCGCCCGCCTCGAGGGCGTCGTCAAGGCCGACTCGATCGTCGTCAAGGACCCGAACCTGGCCGGCCACCTCAAGGCGCCGGACTTCTTCGACACCGACCGCTACCCCGAGGTCCGCTTCGTCTCCGAGTCGCTCAAGCGCGACGGCGACGAGCTGATCGCCGAGGGCGAGCTGACGATCAAGGACCACACGCACCCGGTCGTCGCCCGCGGCACGATCACCGACCCGTTCGTCACGCTCGGCGACGTCGAGAAGCTCGGCATCACGCTCGAGACGAAGGTCGACCGCAACCAGTTCGGCCTCGAGTGGAACGCCCCGCTGCCCCGCGGCGGCGTCGCGCTGGCCGACGACGTCACGATCACGGTCGAGCTCGAGCTCGCCCGCGCCGAGGCGTAGTCATGAAGGTCCTGGGCATCAGCGGCTCGCTGCGCCGCGACTCGCACAACACCCGCCTCCTGCGCGCGGCCGGCGAGCTGCTGCCGCCCGGGACCGACTTCGAGCTGTGGGACGGCCTCAAGGCCGTCCCGCCGTTCGACGAGGACGACGAGGCCGCCCCCGGCCCCGGCGTCGAGGCGTTGCGCGCCGCGATCGGGCAGGCCGACGCGGTGCTCTTCGTCACCCCGGAGTACAACGGCTCGATCCCCGGCCAGCTCAAGAACGCCGTCGACTGGGCGTCGCGGCCGAGCGTGCCCGAGGGCGCGCTCTACGGCAAGCCCGTCGCGGTCGTCGGCGCGAGCACCGGGATGTTCGGCGCCGTCTGGGCGCAGGCCGAGCTGCGCAAGGCGCTCGGGCTCGCCGGCGCGCGGGTGCTCGACCGCGAGCTGCCCGTGCCGACCGCCGACGAGCTGATCGGCGCCGACGGCTCGATCGACGAGTTCGAGATCGTCTCCGAGCTCGAGGCGATCCTCGAGGCGCTCGTCGCCTCCGCCGTCGAGAACGGCGAGCTGGTCCGCGAGAGCCGCGAGCGCGTGCGCGAGCACCCGCTCGGGATCTAGCCCGGCGCTACTTCACCCCGACGAGATCGACGACGAACACGAGGGTCTCGTCGGGCCCGATCACGCCGCCCGCGCCGCGCTTGCCGTAGGCGAGCATCGGCGGGATCGTGATCCGGCGGCGGCCGCCGACCTTCATGCCGGCGACGCCCTGGTCCCAGCCCTGGATGACCTGGCCCTTGCCGAGCTTGAACTTGAAGGTCGAGCCGCGGTTCCAGGAGGCGTCGAACTCGTCGCCCGTGGACCACGAGACGCCGACGTAGTGGACCTCGACGGTGTGCCCGGCGGCGGCCTCCTCCCCGTCTCCGACCGCGATGTCCTCCAGCTCGAGCTGGTAGGAGGGCGGCGTATCGGAGGGGACCTCGACGGTGGGCTTCTCGGTGGCGCTCATGGCGCTTGACCGTAGCCGTCGTGCTTGTGAGTGGCGGGAGCAGGATTCGAACCTGCGAAGGCAGTAGCCAATGGATTTACAGCCGCTCCCGTTTGACCGCTCCGGAATCCCGCCTCGAGCGGCGCGTCAGTGTAGAGCAGGTTGCGGCCGACCACGCCGAACTCCGGCGACGGCTCGAGCTCGAATTCCGCGTACTTCGGACCGCCGAGCACCATCCCGCGCCGGCGTGTGAACTTCGATCGCGGGGATCCGCCAACGACGGCCGTCGCGCAGCAGCACGAACAGCTCGTCGAACTTCGATGCGTCGAGCTGCTTGACGCAGTCCGCTCCAACTGCGGTTGCCGCCGCGAGTGCAGAGCGTGACCTGGAACCGTCCGCCGCCGAGCTCGCATCCGGATGTCTTGACCTGCACCCGCAGCAGCGCCCCGTCGAGATCCGCGATGAAGTCGCAGTGCGGGCTGTGGCCGAGCGGGGCGAAGACGTACGCGCCCTGCGCCGCGTACCACGCCATCGCCGCCATCTCCCCGCGGTCGCCCTGCGCGCGCCAGTGCACGCACCGATGTTCCGCCGCGGGGTGCGGCGGAACAAGACGACTGTGTCGTCGAAAGCGCGCCTAGACGACGTCGCGCAGGCGCTGCGCCTCGGGCAGCGCCTCGAGCTTCTTCAGCGTGTGCGTCTCGATCTGGCGGATGCGCTCGCGGGTGACCGAGAACTCCCGGCCGACCTCCTCGAGCGTGAGCGGCTCGCGGCCGGTCAGGCCGAAGCGCAGGTTGATGACCTCGCGCTCGCGCTCGGGCAGCGCCTGCAGCGCCTTGCGCACGTTGGCCGAGCGCAGCGTCTTGGCCGCCGCCTCGAGCGGGCTCTCGGCCGACTCGTCCTCGACGAAGTCGCCCAGCTCGGACTCCTCCTCGTCGCCGACGGGCTTCTCGAGCGAGATCGGCTGCTGGGCCATCCGCAGGACCTCGCGGACCTCCTGGACCTCGAGCTCGAGCTCGGCCGCGATCTGCGCGGCGGTCGGCTCGCGGCCGAGGCGCTGCACGAGCTGGCGCTCGGCGTGGACGACCTTGTTGAGCTTCTCCACCATGTGGACGGGGATGCGGATCGTGCGGCCCTTGTCGGCCACGGCGCGGCTGACGGCCTGGCGGATCCACCACGTGGCGTACGTCGAGAACTTGTAGCCGCGGCGGTAGTCGAACTTCTCGACCGCGCGGATGAGCCCGAGCGAGCCCTCCTGGATCAGGTCGAGGAACGGCAGGCCGCGCCCGAGGTAGCCCTTGGCGATGGAGACGACGAGCCGCAGGTTGGCCTCGATCATGTGCTGCTTGGCGCCCATGTCGCCGCGCTCGATGCGCTTGGCGAGGTCGACCTCCTGGGAGGCCGTGAGCAGCGGCACGTGGCCGATCGAGCGCAGGTAGAGGCGCAGCGAGTCGAGCGAGGGCTCGACGGTGAGGTCGACGTCGGACTTGCGGTTCGACCCGGCCGAGCGGCGCTCGGCGGCGGCGGCGGCGCGCGCGACGGCCTCGAGCTTGCCCGCGTCCTTGCCGGCGGGGACCTCGGCGACGGCGATGACCTCGACGCCCTGCTCCTGCAGGTGCGCGTGGAGCTCACGGACCTGCTCCTTGGTCACGTCGACATCCTCGAGCGCCGTGGCGATGCGCTCGAACGACAGCTGGCCGCGCTCGATGCCCTCCGCGATCAGCGGCTTGAGCTCATCGAGCTCCGTGACCGGCGCTTCGTCTTCGAGCACTGAACCAGGCGACTCCACGTCGTTACGTTCCTCTGCTCGCCCCTCGGACCTCATGGCTCGCGACCGGGACGTTCGTTGCGAACTCAGTCGGTGTACCACACGATTCGCGCCCGGTTGGTGCAAAAGTCACGGAAGTACGCTGTCCATACCGGGCTCATACGCGCCTATGACCAAACCGCTTCCACTTCCCGACGTCCAGGCTCGCGTCCCGACGCTGGCCGTCTCGCTGTCCAGCGCCGGCGTCACCGGCGTCGAGAAGGTCATCCGGATCCGCTCCGGAGGCGTCGAGCAGCTCTTCTCCGCCCGCCTCGAATGCGCCGTCGATCTCGGCCCGCGACCAGAAGGGCGCGCACATGTCGCGCTTCGAGGAGACGGTCAACGACGCGATCGGCGAGGTCGTGCTCGGGGACTGCGCGTTCCGGGCCGAGCAGCTGGCCGAGCGGGTCGCCGAGCTCGTCCGCGAGCGCCAGGGCGCGCGGCGCGCCGAGGTCACCGTCGCGGCCCGCTACCCCGAGCACAAGCCCGCGCCGGTCTCGGGGATCATGACGCAGGAGCTCTACACGCTGTTCGGCTCGGCCGTCGCCTCCGAGCAGGGCATCCGCCGGATGACCGGCGTCGCCGCGCAGGGCCTGACCGCCTGCCCGTGCGCGCAGGAGCTCGTCGCCGCGGGCGCCACCGAGCGCCTCTCCGAGGAGGGCTACGACCGCGACGAGATCGAGCGGATCCTCGAGCTCGTCCCCGTCGCCACCCACAACCAGCGCGGCATCGGGACGCTGCACCTCGGCCTGCCCGAGGGTGCGGGCGACGTCGACGGGCACGTCCTGCTCGAGATCGTCGAGAACTCGATGTCCTCCGAGATCTACGAGCTGATGAAGCGCGTCGACGAGGGCGCGGTCGTCGAGAAGGCCCACCGCCGCCCGCGCTTCGTCGAGGACTGCGTCCGCGAGATGATCCGCGGCGTCCTCGACCACTTCGGCGACCTCGACGACGGCGCCTTCGTCTCGGCCCACCAGCGCAACCTCGAGTCGATCCACCAGCACGACGTGGTCGCCGAGCGGTTCGGGACGCTCGGCGAGATCCGCGCCGAGCTCGCCACCGGCGAGCACGCCTCGCACCACACGTCGCGCGAGGAGTGGCTCGACGGCGCGAGCGGTCTAGACGGTCTCGCTGTGCGGAGCCTGGCGCTGCTCCTCGAAGCGGCGCCGTAGCCCGAACACGAAGTCCACGCCGCTGACCACCGTCACGGCGACCGTCACGTAGACGAGCACGTCGACCCAGGTCGCGGTCCCGGCGAGGATCAGCGCCATCACCATCGCGACCTGCAGGACGGTCTTGAGCTTGCCGAGCTGCTGGGCCGGGGCGACGATGCCCTGGGAGTTGGCGCCCATGCGCAGGATCGTCACCGCGAGCTCGCGGGCGATGATCACCATCGCCACCCAGGCGGCCAGGCGGTCGCGGGAGACCAGCGTGACGAGCGCGGCGATGATCAGCAGCTTGTCGGCCAGCGGGTCCATCAGCTTGCCGAAGTCCGACACGCTGTCGCGCGAGCGCGCGAGCCAGCCGTCGACGAAGTCCGTGGCCGACGCGATCGCGAAGACGATCGCCGCGAGCACGTCCCCGTTGCTCGTCTCCCCCAGCAGGGCGACGACGAGCACGGGCACGAGCAGGATGCGGCCGACCGTGAGGACGTTCGGGAGGTTCAGCGGGGCCATGCCCCGCCCAACGTTACGTCAGGAGTCCGACGAGGAGTGCTGGTCGGTGTCGCCGAGCGCGGCGTCCTTGTCGCCCTCGGGCTTGCCGGGCAGGGCGTCCTTGGCTCCGGAGTGCTCGTTCTCGGCTCCGGGCTCGCCGTCGTGCAGTCGGTTCTCATCGTTGGTAGTCATGCCCGGGATACGGGTGCCGAACCCCCGCGGGATTCGGCGTGGCCGTCAACCCAGAGACCCGGCGTACCGCCACGCCTCGCCGTAGGCCGCCGCGAGCTCGGGCACCTGCACGTGCGCGTTGAGGCCGCTCGGGTTGGGCAGCACCCACACCGGCCGGCCGCCGATCGCCTCGTCCTGGAGGCCGAAGCCGGCGCGCCGATGGCCGAACGCGGTGCGGTAGGCGGTCACCCCGACGATCGCCACGAGCCGCGGCTCGAACCGGCGCACGAGCGCGGCCAGCGCGCTCGGCGCCGGCGCGCAGCTCGGCGGCCGACAGCTCGCTCGCCGCGCGCGTCGGGCGGTCGGCGAGATTGGTGATCCCGACGCCCAGCGCGGGCAGCTCGCCGTCCTCCTCCGGGGCCATCCGCCGCGGCGTGATCTGCGCCGCGGCGAGGGCCGGCCAGAAGCGGTTGCCGGGGCGCGCGAAGTGGTGCCCGGCCTGCGCCGAGCGCAGCGACGGGTTGATCCCGCAGAGCAGCATCCGCAGGCCGGGCGCGACGACGTCCCGGAGCGGCTTCGGTGTTGCTCTACTACTGCCCATGCCTCTCGTGCCCATGGTCATCGAGCGCACCGCCCGCGGCGAGCGCGAATTCGACATCTACTCGCGGCTGCTGAACGAGCGGATCATCTTCCTCGGCTCGCCCGTGGACGACACGATCGCGAACCTCGTGGTCGCCCAGCTCCTGCACCTCGAGTCCGAAGATCCGGACAAGGACATCTTCATCTACATCAACTCGCCGGGCGGCTCGATCTACGCCGGGCTGGCGGTGTACGACACGATGCAGTTCATCAAGCCCGACGTGGCGACGATGTGCGTCGGCATCGCGATGTCGATGGGCTCGCTCCTGCTCGCCGGCGGCGCGAAGGGCAAGCGCATGGCGCTGCCCAACTCGCGGATCCTGATCCACCAGCCGTCGGCCGGGTTCGAGGGCCAGTCCTCGGACATCGAGATCCACGCGGCGGAGATCCTCAAGACCCGCAAGCGGATCGACGAGATCTACGCGCTGCACACCGAGCAGCCCGAGGAGCAGGTCCACCGCGACATGGAGCGCGACCGCTTCTTCAAGGCCGACCAGGCCGTCGAGTACGGCCTGATCGACCGGGTCATCGAGCACCACTAGCCCGCGATGGCGGCCACGGTCGCGCCGGCGCGCTGCGCCAGCTCGGCCGGCGCGATCGCGAACACGTCGCGCGGGGTGCCGGCCGCGGCCCAGACCTCGTCGAAGCGCTGCAGCGACTCGTCCATGACGGTCCGTAGCTGCGTGCGATGGCCGAAGGGCGGGACGCCGCCGATCGCGAAGCCGGTGGCCGCGCGCACCGCGTCGGCGTCGGCGCGGCCGACGGCGGGGACGCCGAGCGCCTCGGCCAGCCGTTCGGGCACGAGCCGGCGATCGCCGGCCACGAGCGCGAGGACGGGCTCGCCGTCGACGGCCCAGCACGAGCGACTTGACGATCTGACCGACCTCGACGCCGACCGCCGCGGCGGCTTCCTCGGCCGTGCGCGTCGAGGCGTCCATCGTGCGGACCTCGACCGGTCCGGCCACGGAGATGAAGCGAGTGACCGCATCCGGCTTCATGGCCGGTCCCCCGCTCCGCTCTTGGAGAGCAGAGACCGCTCCGCGGGGCCCCGGCAGATAGCACAGGCGGGCATCCTGCCCGCCTAGGCGATCGGGTGCTCGATCGAGCCCAGGCCCTCGATCTCCATCCGCACGACGTCGCCGGACTGCAGGAACCGCGGCGGGTCCATCGACATCCCGACGCCGCTCGGCGTGCCGGTGAGGATCAGGTCGCCGGGCTCGAGCGTGATCGCCTCGGCGATGAAGTCGACGAGCGCCCGCGGGCCGAAGACGAGGTCGGAGGTCGAGGAGTCCTGGCGCAGCTCTCCGTTGACCCACGCGCGCAGCGCGCAGCGCCTCGGGGTCGGCGATCTCGTCCGCGGTGGTGATCCACGGGCCGACGGGGCAGAAGGTGTCGGCGCCCTTGGCCCGCGTCCACTGCGGCTCGCGGCCCTGCAGGTCGCGGCCCGAGACGTCGTCGGCCACGGCGTAGCCGGCGATCTCGTTGCTCCGCGCCCATGACGAGTGCGAGCTCGACCTCGTAGTCGAGGCGCTTGACCGGCGGCCGGGCAGACGACCGGCCCGCTGCCGGGCACGACCGAGGACGGGAGCTTCATGAAGACGATCGGGACCTTGGGCAGGTCCTTGCCCTGCTCGGCGGCGTGGGCGGCGTAGTTGAGGCCGATCCCGAAGATCGCCCGCGGGCGCGGGACCGGCGCGAGCAGCTCGCACTCGGCCAGCGGGAACGCGTCGCCGCCCGCCGGCGAGCGGTCGCCCGAGGCCAGGCGGTCGACCACGCTCGTGCCGTCGTCGAAGGCGACGGCCTCGTCGCCGCGGATCTCCCCGGAGCGCGGGTCGAGCGAGCCGGGCGGGATGAAGGTGGCGAGCTTCACAGGGCGGTGAATCTAGTGCTCGCGCGCCGGGGCGAGCAGGACAGCGCACGGCGCGTGGTCGAGCACGAACCGCGTCGGCGGGCGCAGCGACTTCGGCCCGGGCGGGCCCGGCTTGCCGTCGCGGGCGAGCACGAGCAGGTCGGCGCCGCGCGCGGCGGCCACGACCTCCTCCTCGGGCCGCCCGCGGCGCAACTCGCGCTCGACGGGCCGGCCGGCGCGCTGCGCGGCCGCCTCGAGCAGCCGCTCGGCCTCCTGCTCGCCGATGCGCGTCTCGGGCGGCGGCGGGGGCTTGGGATGGCGGCCGAGCAGCCCGGCGCGCGGCGCCTGCGCCGCCTCCTCGGCCTCGTGCGAGGCCACGCAGAGGACCGCGAGCTGCGCGCCGTCGGCGAGCAGGGGCAGCGCGGCGTCGACGGCGTCGCGCCAGGCCTCGTCGGTGATCCACACGAGCACGCGCATCAGGTCATCCGATCGCCTGCAGACTCAACCACAGCGCCACCGTCGCCGCGGCGATCGCCGGCGGCACCGCGAGCAGGCCGAGGCGGACGAACGACCAGGCGCTCGGGCCCTCGCCGTGCGCGACGGCGACGCGCCGCCACAGCAGCGTGGCCAGCGAGCCGGTGTAGGAGATGTTCGGCCCGACGCCGACGCCGATCAGGGCGGCGAGCACCGGGCCGGTGCCGTGCAGCGCGGGCAGCAGCACGAGGATCGCCGGCAGGTTGTTGAGCAGGTTCGCGGCCAGGGCGGCGAGCACGGCGATCGCCGAGCAGCGCCGGCAGCGCGTCGCCGCCCGGCACGAGGTCGGAGACCTGCCCGGCCAGGCCGTTGGCCTGCGCCCCCTCGACGACGAGCGCCAGCCCGAGCACGAACACGAGGAAGCCCGGAGCGGCGGCGCGCACGACGTCGGCCGGCCCCCGCTCGCGGCGCGCCAGCGCCGGCGCGACGAGCACGAGCGCGCCGGCGCCCGCGACCCAGGCCGGGTCGATCCCGAGCGGCGCGGCGGCGGCGAAGCCCGACGAGCGTCAGGCCGACCACGATCAGCGTCCCGCGCGGCGGGGCGCCCGGGGCGGGCGCCGCGACCCCGGACTCGGCGAGGTCGCGGCCGAAGACCCGCGAGAGCACGCCCCACTCGACGGCGATCACCGCGAGCCAGGGCAGCAGCATCAGTGCGCCGAAGTGGGTGAACGAGACCCCGGCCGCGGCGAAGGCGAGCAGGTTCGTCAGGTTCGAGACCGGGAACAGGAGCGACGCCCCGTTGGCCAGGTGCGCGCACGCGTAGGCGTGCGGGCGCGCGCGCAGCCGCGCCGCGGCGGCCGCGGCGATCGCCGTCGGCGTGAGCAGCAGGACCGTCGCGTCGAGCGACAGGACGGCCGTCGTGACCGCCGCGGCGAGGAACGTCAGCCCGAGCAGGCGCCGCCCCTCCCCCCGCGCCGCCCCGGCCAGCGCGCGCCCGGTCCACTCGAACACGCCGTCCCGCGCGCAGGCGTCGGCGATCACCAGGACGCCGGCGAGGAAGCCGAGCGTCGGCCCGAGGTCGCGCGCGCGATCGCGGGCCGCGTCGGTCGACAGCGTCCCGGCGAGCAGCAGCACGAGCGCCGCCGGCACCGCGGCCCAGACCTCGTCGAGCCCGCGCGGCCGCACCACCGCCCAGCCGAGGACGGCGGCGAGCAGAACGAGCGCGAGCGCCTCCCCGGGACCTCCGGTCACCCGGGGATCATGGCGCGCGGCGGGACTGAGGTGACTGTCCCCTGAGTCCCGGCTTAGACGTCGGCGGTCTCTTGCGCCTCGACGTGCGTGACGGGCAACCCGAGGCCGCGCGCCTTGGAGACGAGGTCGAGCCGCAGCCAGCGCGAGACGCGCCCCGGCAGCGTCGAGACGATGATCTCGTCGGCGCCCTTGACGTTGACGTAGTCCTGGATCGCCGTCAGCGGGTCGGGGTCGCCGACCGACCCGTCGACCTCGCCGCCGGCTGCCTCGCGCAGGCCGGGCAGCGCCTGGGCCAGCGTCTCCTCGGACTCGTCGGTGGGCACGTCCTCGGCGTCGACGAGGCGGTGGAGCCCGTGCACCTGGGCCGGGACCAGGAGATGGAAGGTCGGACCGTCTCCGGCTCCCGCGCGCTCACGCACGGCCTCCAGCAGGCCGGGGGTGGCCGCGGTGCGGTTCGCGACGACGAGGACACGTGCCATGGACGGACTCCTCTCCTGGAGCGGTGGCGTTCGTCACAAGCTAGCTCAGAACGCGGCCCGCGTGGGTGTACACGTTGACCCGGTCCCCGCGCGCGAAGCCGCACAGCGTGATCCCCATCTCCTCGGCCAGCGAGACCGCCAGCGAGGTCGGCGCGCTCACGCCGACGAGCACCGGCGCTCCCGCCACGGCGCACTTCTGCACGAGCTCGAACGAGAGCCGCCCGCTCACGCACACGAGCGCCGGGATGCAGCGGCACGGCGCCGGCGGTCAGGCGCGCGCCGACGACCTTGTCGAGCGCGTTGTGGCGCCCGACGTCCTCGCGCAGGACGATCAGCTCGCCGGCCGCGTCGAACAGCGCGGCCGCGTGCAGGCCGCCCGTGCGCTCGAAGCCGGGCTGCACGAGCCGGTCGGGCAGCGTGGCGAGCAGGTCGCGCGCGACCTCGGGGCCGGGCGCGGCCGGCGCGGCGTGGACGGCGACCTCCTCGAGCGCGCCCTTGCCGCACACCCCGCACGACGACGACGTGTAGAAGGACCGCGGGCTCGGCTCGCGCACGAGCGGGCCGGCCACCTCGACGGTGTTGCCCGCGAGGTCGGCGGGCGGCTCGGCCCGGCGCGGACCGTCGATCAGGCCCTCCCCGAAGAGGAAGCCCAGGGCGAGCTCCTCGTCGTGCCCTGGCGTCCGCATCGTGACGGCCAGCGGCCGCCCGTCGACGCGGATCTCGAGCGGCTCCTCGCGCGCGACGGCGTCGGTGACGCCGTCGTGTTGGACCTCGACATGCAGGGAGACGGCCATGACTCCGGTAGTTTGCCGTCGATGCGGGGGTTGGCCGGCCGTAGGGTGCTCATGAGCGCCGTCTTGGCCGTCGTTCTGGCGGTCGTCCTCGGCATCCTGATCCTCGCCATCGGCGCGCAGCGCGACGCCGGGCGCTCGGCGCGCGAGTCGGCCGAGCTCGTCGGCGCCGCGGCCGAGGTGCGCGGCCTGGCCGTCGATCTCGAGAGCGCCGAGCGCGGCTACCTGATCACCCGCGACCCATCGTTCCTCACGCCGTACCGCAACGCCCTGCGCACGCTGCCCGCGACGCTCGACCGCTTCCAGCGGCTGGCGTCGAAGGATCCCGGCGCCGCCGCGCGCGCCCGCATGATCCGCGCCAACGTCGGGGCCTACCGCGATCGCTACGTCGTGCCGCTGCTCGACGTCGCCCGCGCCGACCCCGCCGCGGCGCGCAAGCTCGTCGCCGGCGGCGAGGGCAAGCGCCGCCTCGACGAGCTGCGCCGGGAGATCGCGCGCTTCAGCGTCGCCGCCCAGCGCGTCACGGACCAGCGCGCCGAGGACGCCAACCGCCGGGCCGACGCGGCGATCGTCACCGGCATCGTCGGGCTGGTCGCGCTGCTGCTGCTCGTCGGCCTGGCCACCCTGTACATCGTCCGCAACGTGATCGGCCCGGTCACCCGCGTGGCCGACGCGGCGCGGGGCCTCGCCGCCGGCGACCTGTCCTCCCGCGTCCCGCGTCGCGAGGGCGGCACGGAGATCGCCGAGCTCGGCCGCTCGTTCAACGCGATGGCGTCGGCGATCGAGTCCCAGCGCCGCCGGCTCGAGGACCGCGGCGACGACCTCGCCGGCGCCGTCGAGACGCTCGAGGGCGAGAAGGGCCGGATGTCGCGCTACCTGGCCTTCGGGCGCGAGGTCTCGGGGCAGACCGACCCGGCCGAGCTGGCCGAGCTCGTGCTCGTCGAGCTGTCCGGGCTGAGCGGCGCGTCGTCGGGCGCGATCTGGTCGGTGCCCGGGGTCGACACCAGCCCGGCCGAGAACGAGGCGCCGCTGCTGGCCGTGCTCGGCGAGTCCAACTACGGATCGCCCTACGCCCAGCCGCCGGACGCCGGGCGCCACGCGCTCGAGGACGGCGGCGAGGAGCTCGTGATGCCGTTGCTGCACGGCGGCCGCTCGGTCGCCGTCCTCGCCCTCCACCGCCCCGAGCGCGCGTTCTCGCCGGAGGAGATCGAGCGCATCGAGGACCTCGGGCCGCAGGCCGCGGCGAGCCTGACGAGCGCGCTGGCGCTGCGCGCCGCGTCCGAGCGCGAGAGCGTGATCCGCGCCGTGCTCGACTCGACGCCGGACGCGATCGCGCTGCTCGACGATCGCGGGCGGCCCGTGTTCGAGAACCCGCCGATGCGGATCGTCCGCCGCCAGCTCGTCGAGAGCGTGCGCTCACCCGGCGGCGGCTACCGGACGAACATCGTCTCGCGCGGGCCGGGCACCGAGGAGGGCGAGCTGCGCGACGAGCTCGAGCTCCCGGGCACGGGCCAGACGTTCGCCCGCTACGCGACGTTCGTCAGCGCGCCCGGCGGCCCGCGCATCGGCCGGCTCGTCGTGCTGCGCGAGATCACGCGCGAGCGCGAGTCCGACCGGATGAAGGACGAGTTCTTCGCGCTCGTCTCCCACGAGCTGCGCACGCCGCTGACCTCGATCCTCGGCTACCTCGAGCTCGTGCTGGACGAGAGCGACGCGCTGCAGCCCGACCACGCGCACTTCCTCGGCGTCGTCCAGCGCAACGCGGCCCGTCTGCTGCGGCTCGTCGGCGACCTGCTGTTCGTCGCCCAGATCGAGGCCGGGCGCCTCGCGCTCGACCCCGGCGCCGTCGACCTCGAGCGCACGGTCCGCGAGGCGATCGAGGCCGCGCGACCGGGCGCCAACGCCCAGGGGATCGCCCTGGAGGAGAACGTCAAGGGCCTCCCGATCACCCGCGCCGATCCCGACCGCCTCGGCCAGGTGCTCGACAACCTCGTGGCCAACGCGATCAAGTTCACGCCGGCGGGCGGCACGGTCACCGTGCGGCTCGACGGCGACGACGAGGTCGCCGTGCTCGAGGTCTCCGACACGGGCCCGGGCATCCCCGACGACGAGCAGTCCCAGCTCTTCGAGCGCTTCTTCCGCGCCCAGTCGGCGGTGCGCGACGCCGTCCCGGGCGTCGGGCTCGGGCTGACGATCGTGCGCGCGATCGTCGAGGCGCACGGCGGCACGATCTCCGTCGACTCGACGGCGGGCGAGGGCGCGACGTTCCGGGTGCGGCTGCCGTTACGGCCGCCGCCGGCGATCGACGCTCAGAGCGGGGGGTCGGAGAGCTCGGCCGCGCCGCTGGGCGGCGTCGAGGGCCGCGCGCCCTCCTGAAGCGGAGGCCGGTAGCGGTAGCCGAACCCGCGCACGGTCTCGAGCGGCGACTCGTGGCCCGCGTCCCACGCGAGCTTGCGGCGCAGGTAGCCGACGTAGAGCTTGACCTGGTCGGCGGCCACGGTCTCCGCGTCGCCCCAGACGAGCTCGAGCAGCTGGTCACGGGAGAGGACCTGGTTGGGGTGGCGCACGAAGGCGGCGAGCAGGCGGAACTCGAGCGGGGTGAGCTGCACCTCGCCGAGCGGCCCGGTGGTGACCTCGCGCGACGCGAAGTCGATCTGCACCGCGCCGTCGCCGTAGGCCTCGCGCACCTCCGGCGGCCCGGTCGAGCGACGCAGCAGCGCCTCGACGCGGGCGAGCAGCTCCTGGCGGCCGAACGGCTTGGTCACGTAGTCGTCGGCGCCGGCCTTCAGGCCGCGCACCTTGTCGAGCTCGGCCGCGCGCGCGGTGAGCATCAGCACGGGCACGTCGGAGAGGTCGCGGATGCGCTCCAGCGTCTGCCAGCCGTCGAGGTCGGGCATGGTCACGTCGAGCACGACGAGCTCGGGCCGGGCCTGGTGCAGCCGGCGCAGCGCCTCGCGGCCGTTGCCCGCCTCGGTGACGTCGAATCCCGCCCGCTCGAGCAGCAGCCGGATCAACGTGCGGACGTCGACCTCGTCGTCGACGACGAGCACTGAAGGTCGTTTCACACCACTTTCATACCAAATACGGACCGCTTCAGCGTCGGATGCAGGCAAGGCTGCGCCGTCGATGGCCCGAATCGCCGTCTGCGAGCCCTACCCCGAACTGCTCGTCCTCTTCGAGCGTGCCGTGTCCAGATTGGGTCACGAAGCTGTCCCCTGCCGTCATGAGCCCGACCTGATCACGGCCGACGGCGTCGACGCGCTGCTGATCGACTGCGACCTCGGCGGCGCGACCCTGCACGCCGACGAGCTGCGGCGCGTGGCCGGCGACGTCCCGATCGTGACGTGCTCGATCTACTCGGCCGGGGCCGAGGTCCGCGCGCTCGATCCGGTCGCGCATCTCGTCAAGCCGTTCACGCGCGTCCAGCTCGACCGCGCGCTGATGGAAGCGCTGGGCAGCGAACGCGAGCCCCGCGCGCGCAGCTCCGCCGCCTAGGCACAATCCAGGGCGGTGACGCCCTCCGACAAGCTCGAGTCCTACCGCGGCAAGCGCCGCGCGGGCCAGACGCCCGAGCCCGCCGGCGACGCGCCGGCGCCCGCTCCCGACGGCGCGCCGCGCTTCGTCGTCCAGGAGCACCACGCGCGGCGCCTGCACTGGGACCTGCGCCTCGAGCACGACGGCGTGCTCGCCTCGTGGGCGGTGCCGAAGGGCATCCCGGAGCGCCCCGAGGTCAACCACCTCGCGGTGCGCACCGAGGACCACCCGATGGAGTACCTGGAGTTCCACGGCGACATCCCGGCCGGGCAGTACGGCGCCGGGACGATGAAGATCTGGGACACGGGCACCTTCGAGCTCGAGAAGTGGCGCAAGGACGAGGTCATGGTCGTCTTCGCCGGCGAGCGGCTGCAGGGCCGCTACGTGCTGTTCCGGACCCGCGGGCAGGACTGGATGCTGCACCGGATGGACCCGCCGGCCGACCCGGACACCGAGCCGCTGCCCGCCCACGTCGTGCCGATGCTCTCCAAGGTCGGAGAGCTCCCGCCCGGCGACGGCTGGGCCTACGAGGTCAAGTGGGACGGGGTGCGCGCGCTGGGCTACGTCGAGGGCGGCCGGCTGCGCCTGGAGAGCCGCAACGGACGCGACATCACCTCGCAGTACCCCGAGCTGCGCGGCGTGGCCGAGGCGCTCGGCTCGCGCCCGGCGC
Organism: uncultured Solirubrobacterales bacterium; assembly: GCA_963737395.1. Taxonomy (GTDB): domain Bacteria; phylum Actinomycetota; class Thermoleophilia; order Solirubrobacterales; family Solirubrobacteraceae; genus JBBQAA01. The sequence goes on from CAVTSQ010000021.1 coordinate 24,868, forward strand.
TGCTCGACGGCGAGATCGTCGCCTTCGACCCCGACGGCCGCCCGAGCTTCGAGCGCCTCCAGGGCCGGATGCACGTCGCCTCCGAGGCGGCCGTGCGGCGCAAGCAGGCCGAGGCGCCGGTCACCTACCTGCTCTTCGACGTGCTCCACCTCGACGGGCGCTCGCTGCTCGACACGCCCTGGGAGGAGCGCCGCGCGGCGCTCGAGGCGCTCGAGCTCGAGGGCCGGTCGTGGCGCACGCCGGCCGTGCACCGCGGCGACGGCGCCGACTTCGCCGCGGCGACCGCGGCGCAGGGCCTGGAGGGGATCGTGGCCAAGCGCGTCGCCTCGCCCTACGAGCCCGGCCGCCGCTCCGGCGCGTGGGTCAAGGTCAAGCACGTCGCGCGCCAGGAGCTCGTCGTCGGCGGCTGGATGCCCGGCGAGGGCCGCCGCCGCGACTCGATCGGCGCGCTGCTGCTCGGCGTCCACGACGAGGACGGCGCGCTGCGCTACGCCGGCCGCGTCGGCTCGGGCTTCACCGAGACCGAGCTGCGCCGGCTCTCGCGCCTGCTCGGCCCGCTCGAGCGCGCGGACTCGCCGTTCGAGGCCGGCGCCAAGCCGCCCAAGGGCGCGGTGTGGACCGAGCCCGAGCTCGTCGTCGAGGTCGGCTTCACCGAGTGGACGAGCGCCGGCGTGATCCGCCACCCGGTCTACAAGGGCCTGCGCGACGACGTCGACCCCGCGCGGGTCGTCCGCGAGGGCCGCGAGCCGGAGGCCGAGCCCGACGCCGACGAGGTCGAGCCCGCGCCCGCGGCGGCGCCGCCGGCCGCCGGCGCGCGCGGCGGCCGCGTGCGCATCGAGGACCGCGAGCTCAACCTCTCGAACCTCGACAAGGTCCTCTACCCCGCGACGGGCTTCGCCAAGGCGCAGGTGCTCGACTACTACGCGCGGATCGCGCCGGCGCTCCTCCCCCACCTCGCCGGCCGCGCGCTCACGCTCAAGCGCTACCCCGACGGCGTCGACGGCAAGTTCTTCTACGAGAAGAACGCGCCCGGCCACCGGCCCGACTGGGTGCGCACCGAGACGATCGGCGGCGTCGGCTACACGGTGATCGACGGCCTGCCCGCGCTGGCCTGGGTGGCCAACCTCGCCTCGCTCGAGCTGCACACGTCGCTGGCGATGGCGACCGATCCCGGTCGCCCGACGACCATCGCCTTCGACCTCGACCCCGGCGCGCCGGCCGACATCGTCACCTGCTGCGAGGTCGGGCTGATGATCCGCGAGGTGCTCTCGGGGCTCGGGCTCGAGTCGTGGGCCAAGACCTCGGGCTCGAAGGGCCTGCAGGTCTACGCCCCGCTCAACGTCGAGGGCGTCACGTTCGCCCAGACCAAGAGCCTGTCGCGCGCGATCGCCCAGCTGCTCGAGCGCCGGGAGCCCAAGCTCGTCGTCTCGCGCCAGAACAAGGACCTGCGCAAGGGCAAGGTGCTCGTCGACTGGAGCCAGAACGACGAGCACAAGACGACGGTCTGCGTCTACTCGCTGCGCGCCCGCGAGCGCCCGACGGTCTCGACGCCCGTGACCTGGGACGAGGTCGCCGAGTGCCACGACAGCGGCGACCCGGACCTGCTCGTCTTCGAGGCCGGCGCGGTGCTCGAGCGCGTGGCCGCGGACGGGGACCGCTTCGCTCCGGTCGCCGAGCTCGAGCAGGCGCTGCCCGACGTCGACCGGGCTCTAGCCGAGCTTGCTCAGGGTCCGCGGGACGATCTCGGAGAACGTCAGGAACGGCTGGACGACCTCGCGCAGCGCGGAGAGCGGGACGCGGGCGCTGATCGCGAGGTTGAGCTGGCCGAGCCACTCCCCGGCCTCGGGCCCGACCGCGCAGGCGCCGGTCAGCACCTCGCCGTCGGAGAAGAGCAGCAGGAAGCCGAGGTCGTCACGCTCGTCCCACGCGGCGCTGCGCGCCAGCGTGCCGAGGTCGCCGCGAGCCGTCCGCGCGTCCTCGCCGACCCCGACCGCGGCGACGGGCGGATCGGTGTAGGTGACGCGGGGGATCGCGCGGTAGTCGGCGCGCACGTCCTCGCCCTCGATGTCGGCGACGACGATGCGCGCCTGGTAGCGGCCGACGTGGGTGAAGGGCGCGATGCCGGTGACGTCGCCGACCGCCCAGACGCCGTCCGCGGCGCGGCAGTGTTCGTCCACCGTCACGGCGCCGTCCTCGCCGACCTCGACCCCGGCCCGCTCGAGGCCGAGCCCGTCGGTGCGCGGCCGCCGGCCGGCGGCGAGCAGGATGCGCTCGGCGCGCACCTCCTCCCCGCCCGGGAGCGTGAGCACGTAGCCGTCCTCGTCGCGATCGGCGGACTCGGCCGCCGTGTCGAGACGGACGTCGACGCCGTCGTGCTCGAGCGCCCGGCGGATGCGCTCCGAAGCCTCCTCCGCTTCCTTGACCAGCAGCCGCTCGGCCGCCTCGACGAGCGTCACGCGCGCGCCGAGCCGCGCCCAGGCCTGGGCGAGCTCGCAGCCGACGGGGCCGCCACCGAGGACGATCAGGCGCTCGGGGACGTGCGACGCGGTCGTGCCCTCGCGGTTGGTCCACACCTCGTCGAGCTCGTCGAGCCCGTCGATCGGGGGCACGGTCGCCTTCGAGCCCGTCGCCACGACGATGCGCCCGGTCTCGAGGTACCGGTCGCCGACCCGCACCGCCCCCGGACCCGTGACCTCGGCGACACCCCGGACGATCTCGACGCCGGCCTCCTCCAGGCGCTCGGAGTGGCGCGTGTCGTCGAGGTCGTCGATCACGCGGTCGCGCCAGGCGAACACCGCCGCGGGGTCGACCCGGTCGGCCACGGCCTCCTTGGCGCCGGGGATCTCCTTCGCGGTCTCGAGCACGTCGGTCGCGCGCAGGAGCGTCTTCGAGGGCATGCAGCCCCAGAACGAGCACTCGCCGGCGACGAGCTCGCCCTCGCAGATCGCCACCGAGTAGCCCTTGCCGGCCAGCGAGAGCGCGGTCGCCTCGCCGCCGGGGCCGGCCCCGATCACCACCGCGTCGAACCTGTGCGTCACGAGCGCGGGAGCGGACGGTCCATGCGCGCCTCGCGGTAGCGGGCGCGGAAGATGAAGGCCAGCGAGATGAAGGTCGGCACGGCGATCGCGAGCAGCAGCGGCCCGGAGATGCCGACGAAGGCGTAGAGCAGGCCCTCGAGCACGACGACGGGCAACAGCGCGAGCAGCAGCGCGTGCGAGCGAAAGCCGGTGAAGTGCTCGCGCACCGACAGCTCGCCCACGGCGAGGACGACGATCCCGAACCCGACGGCCATCGGGACGACGCCGCCCTTGCCCTGCGTGAAGCCGATGAGCATCGCGAGGGTGCCGAAGAGGATCGCCACCTCGGTCACGGGGACCGGGTGCCAGATCGCCTTGGGCCGCTCGGGACCGGGCGGCTTGGGCGCGCTCGCGCGCCGCGGCGCGGGCGCGGCCGGCCGCGCGGCGGCCGCCGGGCGCTCGCGGACGGCCGTGCCGCCTCCGCGCTCGGACACGCCTCGTTTGCGCGATCGGCGCCCCATCACGGCTCCCGAGGCTATCCCGCCGGGAGGCGCGTCAGGCGGGGAGCGGGCTCGCGCGAGCCCGGCCCGGGCTCGCGCACGACGTCGCGCGGGCCGAGCGCCGCGCCGCAGCGGTCGCACATGCGGTGGTCGTCGACCTCGCCGCCGCAGTCGCGGTGGCGCAGGACGATGGGACGCTCGTCGGGCGCGAAGACGTGCTTGTCGCCCCACTGCAGCAGGGAGACGATGACCGGCCACAGGTCGATCCCCTTCTCGGTCAGCCGGTACTCGAAGCGCTCGGGGCGCTCCTGGTAGCGGCGGCGTTCGAGGATCCCGTCGTCGACGAGCCGGCCGAGCCGGTCGGCGAGCACGTTGCGGGCGATCCCGAGCCGCTGCTGGTACTGGTCGAAGCGCCGCGCGCCGAGGAACGCCTCGCGGATCACGAGCAGCGTCCAGCGGTCGCCGACGCGCTCGAGCGTGGCGGCGATGGAGCAATGCTGATCGGCGTACGTGCGCGGAAGCACACCTGGAGACTAGCCCTGTCGGTTGCGTGGAGCAACTTTGGTGGTAGGGTCCGTTTCGTCAAGCAACCGACAGGGAGCGCTTCCCGTGGCCCACCGCAACCGCGTGCTCGCGATCGCCTCCGTGGCGACCTTCCTCGCGAGCCTCGACCTCTTCATCGTCAACGTCGCCTTCCCGGACATCCAGCAGAGCTTCCCGGGGACGAGCGACGCCGCGCTGTCGTGGGTGCTGAACGCCTATGCGATCGTCGTCGCCGCGCTGCTCGTCCCGTTCGGCCGCCTGGCCGACCTCGTCGGGCGCAAGCGCGTCTTCGTCGGCGGCCTGGCCGTCTTCCTGCTCGCCTCCGTCCTGTGCGCCGCGTCGGACTCCGTCGCCCTGCTCGTCGCCGCCCGCGCCCTGCAGGCCGCCGGCGCCGCCGCGCTCCTGCCCACGTCGCTGGCGCTCGTGCTCGCCGCGTTCCCGCCCGAGAAGCGCGGCGGCGCGGTGGCGATCTGGTCGGCGACCGGCGCGGTCTCGGCCGCGGCCGGCCCGCCGATCGGCGGCCTGCTCGTGCAGGCGAGCTGGCACTGGGTCTTCCTCGTCAACCTCCCCGTCGGCCTCGTGATGCTCTACGTCGCGATCCGCTTCCTCGAGGAGGTCCGCGACCCCGCCCGCGGCGCGCGGCCCGACCTGCTCGGCGTCGTGCTGCTCGTGGCCGGCGTGGCCGGGCTCACGCTCTCGCTCGTCAAGGCCCCGGAGTGGGGCTGGGGCTCGCCCGCCTTCGTCGCCACGCTGGCCGCGGCGGCGATCTTCCTGGCCGCCTTCGTCCGCCGCTCGGCCACCCACGACGCGCCCGTCGTCGAGCTCGAGCTGTTCGAGCACCGCTCGTTCGCGTTCGGCAACGCGGCGGCGCTCGTGTTCTTCGCCGCCTTCGGCGCGATGCTGCTCGGCTCGGTCCTGTTCTTGACCCGGATCTGGCACGAGGACGTCCTGACCGCGGGCCTGATGATCGCGCCCGGCCCGCTGATGGCCGGCCTCTTCTCGGTGCCCGCCGGCCTGCTCGCCCAGCGGATCGGCGCGCGCGCCGTGGCCGTCCCGGGCGCGCTGATCTACGGACTCGGCGGGCTGTGGTGGGTCACGCAGCTGACGGCGACGCCGAACTTCGCCGGCGACTACCTGCCCGGCATGATCGTCGGCGGCATCGGCGTCGGGCTCGTGATCCCGACGCTGGCCGCAGCGACCACGCGGGATCTCCCCCCGGCCCGCTACGCCACGGGCAGCGGCGTCTTCGGCATGGCGCGCCAGCTCGGCGTCGCGCTCGGCGTGGCGATCCTGCTCGCCGATGCTCGGCTCGAAGGGCAGCACCGTCGACGGCTTCACCACCGGCTTCACCTGGATGGTCGCCGCCCAGGTATCGCCGCCGGCCTGGCCTTCGCGATCGGGCCGCCGCAGCCCGTCCCCGCGCCGGCACCCGGCGCAGCGGACGCTCGTCACCGACGGCGTGGCCGGGTAGCCGCCCTAGGACGTCAGCCCGAGGTCGCCCCAGTCGGCGACCATCACCGCCGCGAGCTCGCGCAGGGCCAGGCGCCACGACTTCGGCGACGCGTCCCACTCGAAGTCGCCCGCGGCCAGCCGCGAGGCGGCGGGCGGGTCGGCCTCGACGACGAGCAGCGAGCGGGCGTCGGGCACGGCGCGCGAGAACTGCTCGAGGTCGAGCCGGCCGCCGCGCCGCGGGCGCTTGTTGACGACGAGGTACATCGGCGGGCCGGCGCGCTTGAGCAGCCGCGCGGCCTCGGCCACGAGGCTCGCGGTCGACGGCTCGGCGTCGGAGACCAGCACGATCTGGTCGGCCGCCGCGATCGCCGCCCGCGCGGCGGGCTCCTGCAGACCGGTGCCGCAGTCGAGCACGAGCCCGCCGACCATCGTCTTCAGCCGGTTGAAGACCTTCGCGTAGGCCTCCTCGTCGAGGCGGGCCATGCGGCTCGGGTCGGTCGGGGCGGGCAGGACCATCAGCCCGTCGAAGCCGCGCCCGAGCTTGCGGTCGAGCTCGGTGACCGCGAGGTCCGGGTGGTCGAGCAGGTCGATGAAGTCGTCGACGAAGACGCGGTGGTCGGGCGTCAGCGCGCGACCGAGCGAGCCGTAGTCCGGGTTGGTGTCGACGGCGACGATCCGCTCGTGGCGGACCTTGACGAGCAGCGCGCCGAGCAGCGCGGTCATCGTCGTCTTGCCGACGCCGCCCTTGGGCGAGACGACGGCGATCGTCGCGCACCGGCGCAGGCGCGGGGCGGCGATCATGTCCTCGAGGCGGTGCTGGTAGCTCGTCTCCTCCCAGCTCTTGCGCGCGCGCTCCATCCGCTTCGGCGGCTGGCGGATCGAGAGGTCGCCGGGGCCGGGCGTCGGCGCGTCGTCGGTGTGCGCCGGGGTGACCGGCGGCGGGACGTCGGCGGGATCGGCCTTGGAGAAGAACGCGCTCATCCACGCCCCGATGCGCTCGTTCAGGCCCGGGAGCGTCGGGCAGCGCGGCGTCGGTGCGCTTGAGCGGGAAGCCGGCCCGGCGCTGCAGCGCGCGGTCCTCCTCCTGCTCCTCGACCTGCTCGAGCTCGACGGGCTCGGGCGCGGCCGGGCGCCGGGGCTCCTCGACCTGCTGGACCGGCGCGACGACGAGCACGGTGCCGTCGACGACGCCGCACTCGGCCAGCGACGAGCGGAGCGGCAGCGGCGGCTCCCCGGCCCGCGAGACGCCCCACGAGCCGTTGCCGTTGGCCTCGACGCCGCCGACGGACAGCAGCGTCGGCATCAGCTGCTCGATCGGGGTCGAGGAGGGCACGGCGAGGTCCTGGCGATGGTCGGGGCCGGCAACGGTGACGAGGACGGTGTTCACGCGGAGACTCCTTGCGTGGAATGCGCGGGTCGGTCGGGAGAATCTGGACCGCCCGGCCGAGCATCCGGCTCGACGAGCGGGGTCTGGATGAGTCCGGGTCGCTGGCCGCGCTGCACGAGCAGCCCGCGGCCGGGAGGCTGGGGCTCGGCGCGGCGGCCGGCCATCAGCGGCCCCTCGTCGGGGTCGCCGGAGAGGATCAGGCCGGGCGGGCGCAGCTCGGTCAGGCGCTGGAAGAAGGGCTCGTAGGCGCCGCGGGCCGAGCCGCCGACGCGGCGGGCGAGCACGACGTGCAGGCCGACGTCGCGGCCGTGCGCGAGCAGGTCGACGAGGCCGCCGAGCGGGTTCTCCATCTGGCTGGGGACGAGGTCGTAGTCGTCGACGAGCAGGTACCAGTGCGGGCCGCTCCACTCGGGGCCGCGCAGGAGCTCCTCGCGGCTGGCCTCGGGGCCGGGCAGGCGCGCGCCGAGCTCGGCCTGGAGCTGGGCCACGAGATCGGAGGCCATCCGCGCGCTGGCCGCGTAGCCGCCGACGTGGGGAGAGTTCGCGAGGTCGAGCAGGTTGCGGCGGTAGTCGACGACGGCGATCTGCGCCTCGTGCGGGCCGTAGCGGTCGATCACGCTGCGCGCGATCCAGCGCAGCAGGTTGGTCTTGCCCGACTCGCCGTCGCCGAGCACGATCAGGTGCGGCTCGCCGCCGGCGAGGTCGAGCAGCACCGGGTCGAGGCGCAGCTCGTCGATGCCGATCGGCAGCCCGCGCGCCTCGTGCGGCACGCGGGAGACGAGCTGCTGCGTCGTGACGGTCAGCGGCAGCATCGGGACCGGCGGCGCGGCCGGGCCGTCCCAGCGCGCGGCGATCTCCCCGACGAGGTCGGGATCGGGCATCGCGGCCTGGAGCTCCTCGCCGCCGGGCGCGAGGCCGCGGCCGGGGACGTCGGCGGGCAGCGTCTCCTGGCGCTTGCGGCCGATCTCGGAGTCGAGCGGGTCGTTGAGGCGCAGCTCGAGGCGCGAGCCGAGCTGGTCGCGCAGCGCCGGGCGCATCTCGCCCCAGCGCGTGGCGGAGACGATCAGGTGGATGCCGTAGCCCAGGCCGGCGGCGGCGATGCGCTCGAGCTCCTCGTCGAGGCCCTCGAAGTCGCGCCGCAGCACCCCGGCGCCGTCGACGACGAGGAAGACGTCGGGCAGCGGCTCGGCCAGCTCGCCGCGGGCGCGGCGCGCGCGGACGTCGGCGGCCGACGAGACGGCCAGGCGGCGGAAGATCTCCTCGCGCTCCTCGACCAGGCCGCGCACGTGGCGGATCGTCTGGCGCACGCGGTCGCGGTCCAGCGACGAGGCCACGCCGCCGACGTGCGGCAGCGCCTCGAGCGTGGCCAGGCCGCCGCCGCCGAGGTCGACGCCGTAGATGCGCACGGCCTCCGGCGAGTGGTCACGGCACAGGCCGGTGAGCAGGGAGCGCAGCAGCGTCGACTTGCCGGTCTGCGGCGCGCCGACGACGGCGAGGTTGCCGGTCGCCCCGGCGAAGTCGAGCTCGAGCGGCGCCGTGCGCTGCTCGGCGGGCAGGTCGATCAGGCCGACGGGGACGCGCAGGTGGCCGTCGTCGGCGTGCTCGTCCCAGAACGCGGGGCGCTCGGCGACGTCGGTCAGCGGCACCTCGCGGGGCAGCGGCGGGACCCAGACCTGGTGGACGAAGCCGTCGTAGGCATCGGCCAGGCGGTCGACGAGCAGGTCGAGCTCGGTCGGGCCGCGCTCGGCCTCGTCCTCGCGCGCGGCCGGCCGCTCGTCGGGCTCGTCGCCGCCGGGCGAGAAGAGCTGGACGGCGTCGGCCGGCGCGATCGGCACGGCTTCGCGCGGCGGCGGGCCGGAGACGAGCGCGACCTTGAAGCGCTCGTAGATCGACGTGTCGACCTTGAGGTAGGCGAGGCCGGGATAGGGCGGCAGCAGGTAGGCGTCGGGCGTGCCGAGCACGACCTTGGACTCGATCGCCGAGTACGTGCGCAGGCACAGGCGGTAGCGCAGGTGGCTCTCGAGGCCGCGCAGCTTGCCCTCGTCCAGGCGCTGGGAGGAGAACAGCAGGTGCATGCCCAGCGAGCGGCCGACGCGGCCGATCCCGTTGAACAGGTCGATGAACTCCGGGCGCGAGGCGAGCAGCTCGCCGAACTCGTCGACGACGACGAGCAGGTAGGGCATCGGCTCGAGCGACGGATCCTCCTCGCGCTTGGCGTGGTAGGCGCGGATGTCGTCGACGTTGCCGGCGTCGCGCAGCATCCGCTGGCGGCGCTCCTGCTCGCCGAGCAGCGCGTCGCGCATGCGGTCGACGAGCGAGCGGTCGCGCTGCAGGTTGGTGACGATGCCCGCCGCGTGGGGCAGCCGCGAGAGCTCGGCGAAGGCGGCGCCGCCCTTGTAGTCGATCAGGACGAAGGAGAGCGTGTCGGGCGCGTGCTGGACGGCGAGGCCGGAGACGAGCGTGCGCAGCAGCTCGGACTTGCCGGAGCCGGTCGCGCCGACGATCAGGCCGTGCGGGCCCAGGCCGCCCTCGGCCGGCTGCTTGAGGTCGAGGATCACCGGGTTGCCGTCGTCGGCCATGCCGATCGGCACGCGCAGCTCCTCGGAGTGCGGGCGGCGCTTCCAGGCGACCTTCGGGTCGAGCTCGTCGACCGGGCCGGCGCCGAACAGGTCGAGCGCGCGCACCTCCTCGCCGGCCGGGCGGGTGGCCTCGCGGTCGCGCAGGCGCAGCGGCGCCAGCGAGCGGGCGATCGCCTCGCACAGGCCGGGGTCGGCCTCGTCGGGCCACACGCCCTCGAAGCGGCGACCGCCCTCGAAGCGCTCGTCGACGGTGGCCGAGGTGCCGGTGGTCAGGGCGACGCGGACGTCGGCCTCCGAGGGCTCGGTGCCGGCGTCGGGCGTCAGGCAGACGGCGGTCACGGCGAGCTTGTCGCCGCGGTCGAGCACCTCGCGCAGCAGCCCGAGGCGCACGGCGAGCTCGGGCCGGAAGCCGTCGATCACGAGCACGAGCCGGGGCGCGGAGACGACCGAGCGGCCGCCGGGCTCCTCCTCGATGCGCTGGAGCTCCTCCAGCCGCGGGCCGACCTCGGCCTCGAGCAGCGTGGCCAGGCGCGTGTGCGACGTGGCGACGAGCACCTCGGGCGCCTTGCCGGGATCGGGCGGCGCGCTGGCGCGGGCGTGCGGCAGCCACTTGACCCAGTCCCACTCGTCGCCCGCGTCCTCGTCGTGGGCGACGAGCACGCGCAGGTCGACCGGCGCGCGGAAGGCGGCGAGCTGGCAGACGATCGAGCGGGCGAGGTCGCGGGCGTGGTCGGGGCTGCCGACGAGCGAGAGCACGCGCGAGGAGCGCAGGTCGGCGGTGATCGGCGCGTCGTTGACCGTCTGCCAGGTGCGATGGACGGTCGCGGCCTCCTCCTCGAGGTCGCGCTCGCGATCGGTCAGCGGGTCGTCGGAGATCTCCAGCCCGGGATGGCGCATGTGGTCGACCTGGCCGCGCCCGAGCCGGACCTCGAGGAAGTCGGCGTCCTCGCGACGGCGCTCCCACAGGTTCTTGCGTGCGAGCACGAGGCCCCACAGGCGCTCGTGGTCGGGGTAGAGGCGGTCGGCCGTGGCCAGCTGCGTGTCGGAGTCGGCGGCGAGCTGGCGCTCGACGTTCGTCAGGTAGTGGCGGTACTTCTTGCGGTTCTTGACCCGCGACTGCTTCCACTGGCGCCACTGCGACGCCCGCATCGCGAACGCCACCATGATCATCAGGCCCATCATCCCGAGCGCCAGGTAGATGAAGACCGCGCGGCCGTAGACGAGCGCGAAGCCGAGCATCGTCACGCCGCCGATCGCCGGGAAGGCGGCCTGGAGCATCCCGCCCTGCGGCTGGTCGGGCCGCGTCGGGGGCGGGTGGATCTTCAGCGCGTCGGCCGGCGGCGGCGGGGGCCACTCGCGCGGCGGGCGATGGAAGGTCGTCTCGGTCGAGGGGGTGGTCATGCAGGTTTCCTGCTTCCCGTTCGGAGCCCGCGCCCGAACCCGCCGCCGCAACTCCTCGGCGCATGAACGGTTTTTCAGTTCTGAAAGAGCGGGAAGTCTCTCTCGGGAACGGACGCAATCCACGGGAGGTCCACCGGTGTCAGCCGGGATCATCAAGGTCACCCCAGAGCAGCTCCACGGCATCGCCGGCCAGCTCTCTTCCGGGGCGCAGAACATCGAGTCCATCAACACGCAGCTGCGCGGCCAAGTTGCGCCGCTCGGATCGGACTGGGCCGGCGTGGCGCAGGCTCGGTTCCAGCAGCTGTGGGAGGAGTGGCAGCGCTCCTCGCGCAACCTGCACGAGGCGCTCACGGGCATCTCGCAGCTGATGAACAACGCGGGTACGGGCTACGCGGACAACGAGGCCGCGATCGCTCGTCCTTCGGGCGCTAGCTCCTCACCGCAGAGCAGATTTCGCGCGGGCCGCTCCTTTGGGGCGGCCCGTCGTCGTTAACGGCGCGGGGTTGCGCTCCGCTCGAACGAGCTCGTCGCCCGGTTCGTGGCTCGGTCGCCAGGAAGGCGAGCCCGGAGCCTGATATCTGTCCACGGCCGCGCGGTCGACGGCTCCATGGACAGAAACGCTCGCCCATGGTGGTTTCTGTCCACGCGCGCTCACGGCCGACGCCATGTAACGAAATCAGGGGCTCGTGCCTCCCTTCCTGGCAAAGCGGACCACGCCCGGGCGACGAGCCGGCCGGAGCGGAGCGCAACCCCGCTACCCCACCGGCGCCGGCTCGACCACGCGGTCGGCCAGCACCCGCTCGTGGTCGGGCTCGACGAGGAGGATCGCGCCCTCGCCGGAGGCGTAGGCCTCCTCGCCGTGGGCGACGACGTCCATGCCGACGGCTTCCTCGCGCGGCTCGCGCGCAGCGGCGTGACGAGCCCGATGAGCTTGAGCAGCGCGAACGTCGCGCAGAACGCGTAGGCGGGCGCCGCGACGGCGGCCAGCGCCTGGTGGCCGAGCTGCGCCGCGTTGCCGTAGAGCAGGCCGTCGGCGACGCCGTTCCAGCCCGACTGGGCGAAGAAGCCGATGAAGAGGATCCCGGTGAAGCCGGCCAGGCCGTGGGCGGCGAGCACGTCGAGCGTCTCGTCGACCCGCGTGCGCGTGCGCCAGACGATCACGGCGTAGCTCGGCAGCGCCGCGACGACGCCGAGGAGCATCGCCCAGCCCGGCGCGATGTAGCCCGCCGCCGGCGTGATCCCCACGCAGCCGACGATGATCGCCGTGGCCGCGCCGATCGCCGTGACCTGGCGCCCGCGGATCAGGTCGAGCACGAACCACGTGGCCAGCGTGCAGGCCGGCGTCAGCAGCGTGTTGACGAAGGCCAGGACGCCCGCGTCGCCGGCCGAGTAGGCGCTGCCGCCGTTGAAGCCGAACCAGCCGAACCACAGCAGGCCGGCGCCGAGCAGCACGAAGACGACGTTGTGGGGCAGGAACGCCTGGCGCCCGTAGTCGCGGCGCGCGCCGACGACGATCGCGGCGGCCAGCGCCGAGAAGCCCGAGCCCATCTCGACCGGCACGCCGCCGGCGAAGTCGAGCGTCCCGCCGTGCTGCAGCCAGCCGCCGCCGAAGGCCCAGTGCGCGAGCACGGCGTAGACGAGCACCGACCACAGCGCGGCGAAGACGAGGAACGGGCCGAAGCGCATGCGCTCGACCACGGCGCCGGAGACGAGCGCGGTGGTGACGATGCAGAACGTCGCCTGGAAGGCGAAGAACAGCAGCTGCGGGATGTGCGTCCCGGCGCGCGGGGCGAACCCGACGCCGGACAGGAACGCGTGGCCGAGGCCGCCGATCGAGGCTGCCGCTCCCGTCGAAGGCCAGCGAGTAGCCGACGAGCGCCCACGTGATCGTCGCCACGGCCAGCGCGGCGGCGGACATCATGAAGGTGTTCAGCGTGTTCTTCGCGCGCACGAGGCCGGCGTAGAACAGGCCGAGCGCCGGGGTCATGAGCAGCACGAGCGCGGTCGCGGCGAGCATCCACGCCGTGTCGCGCGGGATCGACCCGCGCGGCCGCGATCACGTGCCCACCGGCGTGACCGCCGCGTGGTCGGTCTCGCCGGTGCGGATGCGCACGGCGCGCTCGAGCGGGACGACGAAGATCTTCCCGTCGCCGACCTCGCCGGTCCGCCCGCCCTCGCACAGCGCCTCGATCGTCGGCTCGACGAAGTCGTCGGAGACCGCGATCTCGAAGCGCGTCTTGTCGGCGAGGTTCATCTGGACGCGGGTGCCGCGGTAGGTCTCGACGCGGTCGAGCTCGCCGCCGTGCCCCTGCACGCGGCTCATGGAGACCCCGCGGACGTCGGCGCGGTAGAGCGCCGTCAGGACGTCGTTGGTCTTCTCGGGACGGACGATGCCGATGACCAGCTTCATGGCGCGACGGAGCCTCCCGCCCCGCGGGCCCCATCACCTTGTACGGATGTCCAAGTTGCCCTCCGGATCCTTGGACAAATGACGAAACGAGTGGCTCAGCCGTCCTGGAAGCGGCTGGCCGAGCCCTTGGCCACGACGGCCGCGTCGATGCGCTCGAGCGCGTGCGCGTAGGCGGCCGTGCGCAGGTCGATGTCCTTGTCCTTGGCCAGCTCGGCGATCGCCTCGGTCTCGGTGACCATCCGCGCGCGCAGGCGCTCGCGCACGTCGTCGGCCTCCCAGGCCACGCCCGACTTGTTCTGGGCCCACTCGAAGTAGGAGACGGTCACGCCGCCGGCGTTGGCGAGGATGTCGGGCACGACGGTGACGCCGTTCTCGGCGAGGATCTCGTCGGCCCCGGCGGTGACCGGGCCGTTGGCGACCTCGACGACGACCGAGGCCTTGACCGCGTCGGCGTTGTCCTCGGTGATCGCGTCCTCGAGCGCGGCGGGGATCAGCAGGTCGACGTCGAGCGCGAGCAGCTCCTCGCCGGTGATGTCGTCGCCGACCTGGCCCTCCTCGGCCTTGCGCTTGCGCACCGCGTCGACGTCGAGCCCGTCGGGGTCGTGCACGCCGCCGCGCGAGTCGGACACCGCGACGACCGTGTAGCCGTCGCCGGCCAGCAGGGAGGCGAGCTCGGCGCCCGCGTTGCCGAAGCCCTGGATCGCCACCGTGGCGCCCTCGGCCAGGCCGAGGTCGCTCGCGCAGCGTCTTGATCACGTCGAAGGCCCCGTCGCTCGTGGCCGTCGTGCGCCCGGCGCTGCCGCCCATGGCGATCGGCTTGCCGGTGATCACGCCGGGCTCGATGCGGCGGACGATCGTCCCGTACTGGTCCATCATCCAGCCCATCACGAGCTCGTTGGTGGCCACGTCGGGGGCGGGGATGTCGATCTCGGGGCCGATGAAGTCGGCGATCGCGTCGATGTAGCCGCGCGACAGCCGCTCGAGCTCGAGCAGCGAGAGCTCCTTGGGGTCGACGACCACGCCGCCCTTGCCGCCGCCGAAGGGCAGGCCGAGCGCGGCGCACTTGAACGTCATCCAGAAGGCGAGCGACTGCACCTCGTCGGCGTCGACGTTCGGGTGGTAGCGGATGCCGCCCTTGGTCGGCCCGCAGCGAGTCGTCGTAGCGCACCCGGTAGCCGGCGAAGGTGCGCAGCGACCCGTCGTCCATGCGCAGCGGGATCGAGACCTTGAGGCTCGACTTCGGCAGCCGCAGGCGCTCGAGGGTGTCGTCGGAGACCTCGACGACCGCCGCGGCGGCGTCCAGTCGCGCGCTGGCGCGGGCGAAGATCGAGGAGGAGGTGTCCTGCTTGGCTTTGTCGGCGGCGGAGCTCACGGCGGGGGTCCTACCCGTGAGCGACCGCGGACCGCGCCAGTTTTACCGCGCGGCGGCGTTTGTGTGACCCATGCGCCTCCCGTTCGCCCTCGCCGCCCTGATCGCCGCCCTGCTCGTCCTGCCCGCCGCCGCCTCGGCCGCCACGCCGTGGTACCAGGAGGCCGGCGCCGACTGGAGCGAGCACTTCATCGCCGAGCCGGACGGCACGACGCTGCACGCCGACGTGCTGCGGCCGAAGGGCGCGACCGCGAAGACGCCGGTCGTCCTCTCGATCGGCCCGTACTTCAACCACTCGGGCCAGACCGGCCCCGCCGGCCCGGCCGAGGGCACGAGCTACGACCCGGTCGGCGCCGACGGCCCGCAGCCGTCGGATCGCTTCAAGGACTTCGTCGAGGGCACGCAAGCTCATGCAGCGCGGCTACACGTACGTGATGGTCGACCTGCGCGGGTTCGGCGGCTCCAACGGCTGCCTGGACTGGGCCGGCCCCGGCGAGCAGGCCGACGTCAAGGCCGCCGTCGAGTGGGCCGCGCGCCAGCCGTGGTCGACGGGCAAGGTCGGCATGTACGGCAAGTCCTACGACGGCGTGACCGGCCTGATCGGCGAGGCCCAGCAGCCCCAGGGCCTGGGCGCCGTGGTCTCCCAGGAGCCGGTCTACGACCTCTACCGCTACCTCTACACCAACGGCGTGCGCTACGAGAACTCGCTGGCCACGCCGGCGCTGTACGACGCGATCGCCGGCACGCCCGGGCCGCTGAGCGACACGCCCGCCTACAACGCCGACGCGATCGACGACACGGCGCGACCCGGCTGCCCGGTGCAGAACTACCTCGACCAGGCGGCCAACAGCGACCACACGTCGCCCTACTGGAAGCAGCGCGACCTGATCGCCGAGACCAAGGGCCACAAGATCCCGCTGTTCCTGACCCAGGGCTTCCTCGAGAACAACACGAAGCCCGACGGCGCGTGGGACTTCTTCAACGGCCTCGGCGGCCCGAAGGCGGCTGGTTCGGCATGTGGGACCACATCCGCGGCAACGAGACCGCCGAGGGCGCTCAACGACGCCCAGCACCCGTTCTTCGACGAGGTCGATGCGCTTCTACGACCAGCACCTGAAGGGCATCAAGCCGACGGTCGTCGACCCGCCCGTCTCGGTCGAGACGAGCGACGGCTCCTGGCGCGCCGAGCAGTCCTGGCCGCCGGCCGACGCCAAGGGCTCGACCACGCCGCTGAAGACCGGCTCCTACGTCGACACGGCCAACAACGCCGGCTCGGCCGAGGGCGCGATGCCCGACCGACACGACGGGCAAGGGCATCTGGACGATCTCCCCCACGCTGACCCACGACGCGCACTTCGCCGGCGTGCCGAAGGTCGACCTCGAGGTCGCCTCGACGCTGAAGAACGCCAACCTGTCGGTCGACGTCTACGACATCGACGCCAAGAACAACGCGCTGCTGCTCTCGCGCACGGCCCAGCTGCTGGGCAAGGGCGAGCAGCACGTGACGCCGCAGATGTACGGCAACGACTGGAAGCTCCCGGCCGGCCACCGGCTCGGCGTGCTCGTGACGACGGCCAACGACGAGTGGTGGACGCCGACGCCGAGCCTGTCGACGGTGACGCTGCTGCGCGGCTCGATCACGCTGCCGTTCCTGCGCCAGGAAGCGCACGGCGACGATCGCCGGCAAGCGCCCGGCGCGGCTGGACGACTGGCTGCAGGCGGCGCCGTTCGCGGTCGACGCGGCGACGATCGCCGCGGGCGACGAGCCCGACGTTCGCGCTGCCGCCGGCGCAGACGCCGTAGCGGCGCGGAGGGCTAGGAGGAGAGGACGAGCTCGAGGCGCTTCTCGAGCGCGGCGGCGAGCGTGTCGCGCACCGGGCCCTCCTCGAAGCGGGAGACGAGCTCGGAGAGGAAGCCCTCGATGACCAGGCGGTTGGCCTGCTCGGTCGGGACGCCCCGGGAGTGGAGGTAGAAGAGCTGCTCGGGGTCGATCTGGGCGATCGCCGCGGCGTGCGTGCAGCGCACGTCGTTGGCCTCGATCTCCAGGCCGGGGATCGCGTCGGCGTGGGCCTTGTCGGAGAGCAGGAGGTTGCGGCTCTCCTGGAAGGCGTCGGTCTTCTGCGCGCCCTCGTCGACCTGGATCATCCCGCGCCAGACCGCGCTCGAGCGGCCGCCGAGGACGCCGCGGAAGGCCAGGTCGGAGACCGTGTCGGGCGCCGCGTGCTCCTGCAGCGTGTCGAAGTCGACGTGCTGGCGCCCGCGCGTGGCGTAGGCGCCGGTGACCTTGCCGGTCGAGCCGGGGCCGGCGAGCTTGGTCTCCTGGAAGAGCTTGCCGCGCTTGGTGCCGAAGCCGAGCGCCACCCAGTCGAGCGTCGCGTCGCGCTGCACCTCGGCGCGCTGGGAGCCGAAGATCCAGCTCTTCTCCGAGAGCGCCTGGCCCGAGACGAAGCGCAGGTTCGCGTTCTGGCCGACGACGAGCTCGACGACCGTGGTGAACAGGCCGTCGGTGTCCTCGGCGCCCGAGAGGTACTGCTCCCAGATCTCGGCCTGCGAGCCCTCCTCGAGCACGACGAGCACGCGCCAGTGCATGGCCGAGCCGGCGGCGTCCTGGACGGCGGAGAGCACGATCGGGTCCTCGACGGCCACGCCGCGCGGGACGTAGACGAAGGCGCCGCCGCGGTAGAGCGCGCGGTTGCGGGTCGTGAAGGCGTCCTCGCGCGTGACGACGCGGCCGAGGTGCGCCTCGACGAGCTCGGGGTGCTCGCGGGCGGCGAGCTCGAGCGGCTTGACGATCACGCCCTCGGGCAGCGCGGCGCCCGGGGTGGCCAGGCCGATGCCGTCGACCTGGGTCAGGCGGCGGGCCGCCTCCAGGCCGGGGAAGAGCTCCTCGACGCGTTCGACGGCCGTCTCGTCGCCGCCCTCGGCGGGCGTGTAGGCGTCGAGATCGAGGCCCTTGAGCTCGGTGAACTCCCAGCCGGGCTGGCCCTTGAACTCGGGGAGCGGAAGTGGTTCGGCGATGGCGGTCATGGGGGATCCGGGAATCCGACCGTGGAGATCGGATTTCCGGCTTCGAGTGTAGTAAGCGACCGGGTCCGCGACGGCCTCCGCGGGTGCCGTGTGACCGGACCGCTTTTCGGTAGGTTGCGTCGATGAACGGTCCAACTCGCCGCGTGCTCGCGCTCGCTGCCTTCGCCCTGCTGCTCGGCGCCGCGCCGGCCTCGGCGGCCACGCTCAGCGGCTCGCGCCTGACCGGCGGGCCCGAGGCCGAGCACGTCACGCTCACCTACGACGGGACGAGCTTCGTCTACGCCGACTCGTCCGGCATCTCGGGCGCCGCCGGCTGCATCCGCCGCTCGGCCACGACGGTCGCCTGCCCGTACGAGGACGGCGTGGCGCGGATCGACCTCGGCGGCGGCGACGACACCTTCGCCGTGCACGGCGACCCGGCGACCGACCCGATCGAGGCCGACGACGTCCTCGACGTCGACGGCGGCGCCGGGAACGACGCGATCGCCGGCGGCGGCGAGCCCGACGACCTCGCGGGCGGGCCCGGGCGCAACGCGATCTCCGCCGCCGGCGGGGACGACCGGCTCTCGACCGCCGGTGACGGCGGGACGCTCGACGGCGGCGCGGGCGCCGACCGGCTCGAGACCACGGGCGGCCACGGCAACCGCTCGACGGGCGGCACGGGCGAGGACACGCTCGAGCTCGGCACGGGCGACCGCCTGCGCCTCAAGGACGGCGAGCGCGACACCGTCGACCTGTGCCAGGGCCGGCTGGGCGCGCGGATCCTCGACGACCACGCGTGGATCGCGGGCCGCGCGAGCGCGCACTGGAAGCGCGACGACGACGTGATCGACTCGACCGCGTGCTTCGGCGGCGGCTCGGTCGGGCGGGCGCCGGTGCGCTACGCGGGGCGGTCTCGCACGATCACCCTCAAGCGCTCGCGGCGGACGATCACGCTGACGTTCGCCTGTCCCGCCGCGGCGAAGTTCGGCTGCCGCGGCGATGGCGCGCGCGGTGTGCGCCGGCCTCGACCCCGGCTGCCCCCACGGGACGGCGAAGGCGTCCTTCGCGATCCCCCGCGGCCGGCGGCTGCGGGTGCCGATGACCGTGCGCAAGCGCGACTTCCGGCGCTTTCACTCGTTGCTCGACCAGGAGACCCTCCGGCGCCGGCGCCATCGCGCGTACCGGTCCGACCGGCTGGTCTTCGAGACCACCACGGCCGGCGGGCGCTTCGTCCACCGCGTGGTGAACGTCAAGTTACGACTCACGAAACCGCACTCCTAGCCGCCCTACCCTCCCGCCGATGCGTCGCTCCGCGCTGGTCCTCCTCGTGCTCGTGCTCGCCCTGGCGGCCTGCGGCGGCGACTCGCCGCGGGCGACGTCGAGCGCCGCGGCCCAGCCCGTCGATCCACCCACGACCTCCACCGCGAAGGCCCGCCCCGCGGCCGCCAAGGCCGAGCGCCATCCGCCCGTCGTGATGGTCGTCTTCGACGAGTTCTCGTTCGCCTCGCTGCTCGACAGCTCGGGGAAGATCGACCCGGTCCTCTACCCCAACCTGACCAAGCTCGCCAAGCAGGCCGACGTCTACCCCCACTACACGACGCCGAGCGACGAGACGACCTCGCTGTTCGCCGCGCTGTTGACCAGCAAGCGCTACGACCCGCACCGCAAGCCCGACTACCGCGCGCTGCCGCGCAACCTCTTCACCGACTTCGCCAAGTCGGGCTACGGCCTCAAGGTGCGCGAGGCGGCGACGAACATGTGCCCGCCCAAGCTCTGCCCCGGCGACGCGCCGCCCAAGAGCGCCCAGGACGTCCTCTCGCAGCTGGCCAACGGGCGCATCGAGCGCTTCCGCAAGTGGATGGGCCTGATCCAGTCACCGAAGAAGCCGACCCTGTGGTGGACGCACCTGATGCTCCCCCACGGCCCGCTGGCCTACGACGCGGCCGGGCAGAAGTACAACCCGTTCTCGCACGAGGAGATCCCGGGCCTGAACAACTTCCCCTCGTTCGGCGACCCGTGGCTCGTGCGCCAGGGCTGGCAGCGCTACCAGCTGCACCTGCTGCTCGTCGACCGGCTCGTCGGCGAGCTGATCGCGCAGATGAAGCGCGCGGGGATCTACGACCGCTCGCTGCTCGTGCTCACCGCCGACCACGGCGGCGGCTTCGGCCACATGAACTCGCATCCGCACCAGATCGACCACCGCACGGCGGTCGACATCGCCTCGACGCCGCTGATCGTCAAGCGCCCGCGCCAGGCGCGGGGCCGCTACGTCGGGCGCCACGTGCGCCTCTACGACCTGCTGCCGGGCGTCGCGCAGATCGCCCACGTCAAGACGGGGCCGACCTACGGGTACTCGTTCGCCGGCGCCGCGGCGAAGAAGATCCCCTCGCAGGTCGTCACGCTCGACCGCAAGGGCAAGGTGCGCCGCTGGTCCTTCGGGCTCTACCGCAAGCTGCTGCGCGCGACGATCGCCCGCCGGATCTCGGTCTTCGGCCAGCACGGCGCCGAGCTCTCGTCGCCTGTGGCGCCAGGGCCCGCACTCCGAGCTCGTCGGCAAGCCGGTCTCGGCGCTGCGCACGGCGCGGGCGAGCAAGGCCGTCTCCTGGGGCCTGACCGATCCCAAGCGCTTCAGCGCGGTCAAGCGCTCGAGCGCGTTCCTGCCCATCCACGTGGTGGCCAAGGTCCACGGGGTCAAGCGCGGCACGCCGTTCGCGGTCGCCGTCGACGGCGTCGTGCAGGGCACGGGCCGCGTGGCCCAGACGACGGCCTCCAAGGACTTCTGGGTCTCGTCCGTCGTCGCGCCGAGCGCGCTGAAGGACGGCGCGAACTCGATCGCGCTCTACCTGCTCGACGGCACGACGCTCAAGCGCGTCGGGCTAACCGAGCCGCCACCCAACGCTCTGACGAGCGGTGGGCGTGCGAGAGCACGGCCACCCCCGAGGACGCGCAGGCGCACCGACGCCGTCAGCCGATGCAGCCTTCCATCTGGAGCTCGATCAGGCGGTTCATCTCGACGGCGTACTCCATCGGGAGCTCCTTCGTGATCGGCTCGATGAAGCCGTTGACGATGAGCTTGGACGCCTCGTCCTCGGGGATCCCGCGGGACTCGAGGTAGAAGAGCTGGTCCTCGCCGACCTTCGAGACGGTCGCCTCGTGGCCGATGTCGACCTTGTCCTCGTTGATGCGGATCGTCGGGTAGGTGTCCGAGCGCGACTCCTCGTCGAGCAGCAGCGCGTCGCAGACGACCTTGGAGCGCGAGCCGGTCGCGCCCTTGGCGACCTCGAGCAGGCCGCGGTAGCTCGGAGCGCCCGCCGTCCTTGGAGATCGACTTGGCGAAGATGTTCGACGTCGTGTTCGGCGCGGCGTGGACGATCTTGCCGCCGGCGTCCTGGTGCTGGCCGTTGCCGGCGAAGGCGATCGACAGGATCTCGCCGTGGGCGCGCTCGCCCATCAGGTAGACCGACGGGTACTTCATCGTCAGCTTCGAGCCGAGGTTGCAGTCGACCCACTCGACCGTCGCGTCGGTCTCGGCGACCGCCCGCTTGGTGACGAGGTTGTAGACGTTCTGCGACCAGTTCTGCACGGTCGTGTAGCGGATGCGCGCGCCGGGCTTGGCGATCAGCTCGACGACGGCGGAGTGCAGCGAGTCGGTGGTCCACACCGGGGCGGTGCAGCCCTCGACGTAGTGCACGTGCGAGCCCTCGTCGGCGATGATCAGCGTGCGCTCGAACTGGCCCATGTTCTCCGTGTTGATGCGGAAGTAGGCCTGCAGCGGCATCTCGACCTCGACGCCCGGCGGGACGTAGACGAACGAGCCGCCCGACCAGACCGCGGAGTTGAGCGAGGCCAGCTTGTTGTCGTTGGCCGGGATGATCGTGGCGAAGTACTCGCGGACGATGTCCTCGTGCTCACGGAGCGCGGTGTCCATGTCCATGAAGATCACGCCCTGGGCGGCGAGCTGCTCGTTGACCTGGTGGTAGACGGACTCCGACTCGTACTGGGCGCCGACGCCGGAGAGGAACTTGCGCTCGGCCTCGGGGATCCCGAGCTTGTCGAACGTGTTCTTGATGTCCTCGGGAACGTCGTCCCAGGACTTCTCGGCGCGGTCGGAGGCGCGGACGAAGTAGTGGATGTCGTCGAAGTCGACGCCGGCGAGCAGCGGCGAGCCCCAGGTCGGCATCGGGCGGGCGAGGAAGTGGTCGAGCGCCTTGAGGCGGAAGTCGGTCATCCACCCCGGCTCGTTCTTGTACTGCGGAGATCTGGATCGACGAGCTCTCGCGTCAGGCCCTTCGGGGCCTTGAACAGGTAGTTCTCGGGATCGTGGAAGCCGAACTTCTCGGCGTAGTCCGCGTTGATCCCCTGGAGGGACTGCTGCTCGGCGATGACCTCGGGAGTGCTCATGACGGCGCTTTCGCGACCTCCGTGCGTGGAAAACCGACCCTCACAGTCGGTATTCGAAGTGTAGCGGCGGGTCAGTCGATCTCGACCCGGATCACGCCATCCTCGACGGTCACCGGGAAGGTCTCGACGGCCTGGTAGGCGGGCAGCGTCAGCGGCTTGCCCGTGCGGAGGTCGAAGAGCGAGCCGTGGCGGGGGCATTCGACGGTGCAGCGCGCCCTCGTCCAGCTCGCCCTCGACGAGGTCGCCGTCGTCGTGCGAGCAGCGGTCCTCGATGGCCAGCAGCTCGCCGCCGCAGTTGAAGACGCCGATCTCGAGGTCGTCGGCGACGACCTTGCGCATCGACCCCGGGGGAAGCTCGGACAGCGGGCAGACCTCGACGTTCTCCGACACGGCCCGCACCCTAGCGGCGGGGGTGCAGGCGCACGCCCGCGCGCACGCGGAACACGAGGGCGTGGATCTGGTCCTGGCCGAAGGAGCCGCGCTGGACGGGGCCGGCCGCGGTCGCCAGGTCGCCGATCACGGGGTCGGTGGGCGGTCGCAATCCCTTGCGCACGTCGAAGGACGTGAAGCCGGGCAGCGAGATGCCGCCGGCGGCCACGACCACGTGCAGGTCGCCGTCCCCGTCGGGGTCGACGCGCTGGACGAAGACGATCCGCCCCGTCACGGCGCGGCAGCCCGCGACGCCGGCCGGGCAGCGGGCGGGCACGAGCTGCGGCAGGCGCGGGCGCGCGCCGCCATCCTGCACCGGCGCGGGGGCGGTCGTGGCGGTCGTCGCCGGGGCGCTGGACGCGCCTTTCTCATCTCCGCCGCCGCACCCGGCGGCGAGCACGAGGAGGGCCGGGAGGACGCGGCGCACAGATGGCATCGCTCAGCGTTGTACCTTGTTCGCAAGCGGAGTCTGTTCCTCCGCTTTTTCACCCAATGCGCTCGCTCACCCGCTTTTCCATCTCCCACCGCCGCATCGTCGTCGTCGGCTGGATCGTCACGCTGGTCGTCGCCGGCATGGCCGCCGGCGCGGTCGGCTCGCAGTTCCGCAACGTCTTCTCCCTGCCGGGGACCGAGACCCAGAAGGTCCAGGACCTGCTCACGCAGCGCTTCCCCAAGCAGGCCGGCGACTCGGCGCAGATCGTCTTCCACGCGAAGTCGGGGACCCTGAGCGACCAGCGCGCCACGATCGCCCGGACGCTGGCCTCGGTCAGGGGCGTCAAGGACGTCGCCTCGGTCACGAGCCCGTTGGGCGGCAAGACGGTCTCCCGCGACGGGAGCACCGCCTTCTCCACCGTCACGTTCACCAAGACGGTGTCGAACCTGAAGAAGGGCGACGTCCAGCCCGTCGTCGACCGCGCGGAGGCGGCGCGGTCGGCCAACCTGCAGGTCGAGCTCGGCGGTCAGCCGATCCAGCTGACGACCCAGGACTCGGGCAACACGACCGAGCTCGTCGGCGTGCTCGCCGCCGCGATCGTCCTCTTCCTCACGTTCGGGTCGCTGATCGCCGCCGGCCTGCCGCTCCTCTCCGCCCTGCTCGCGCTCGGCACGGGGATCTCGCTCATCACGCTGCTCTCCTCCGTGCTCGACGTCGCCGACTTCGCGCCGCAGCTCGCGGCGATGATCGGGCTCGGCGTCGGGATCGACTACGCGCTGTTCATCCTCACCCGCTACCGCGAGGAGCTCGACGACGGGCATGGGTACGCGGAGGCCGTCGAGCGCGCGATGACCACCGCGGGCCGCGCCGTGCTGTTCGCCGGGATCACCGTGGTGATCGCCCTGCTCGGCATGATGCTGCTCGGGATCTCGTTCCTCTACGGCGTCGCGATCGCCGCCTCGATCGCCGTGCTGCTGACGATGCTCGCCGCGCTCACGCTGCTGCCCGCGATGCTCGTCGCGCTCGGGCCGAAGATCAACCGGCTCCGCGTGCCACGGCGGCGGCGCTCGCCCGAGGCGGCGGCCGCGGTCGACGCGCGGCCCGGCTTCTGGATGCGCTGGTCCAAGTTCGTCGAGCGCCGCCCCTGGCCGATGGCGATCGCCGGCCTGCTGATCATCGGCGTGCTCGCCGCGCCCGCCCTCTCGATGCGACTCGGCTCGGGCGACGCCGGCAACGACCCGCCCTCGCGCACGACCCGCAAGGCCTACGACCTGCTGGCCAAGGGCTTCGGGCCCGGCTTCAACGGGCCGCTCGTCGTGGCCGTCGACCTCCGCGATGCCAAGGGCGGCGGCAAGGCCACACTGGCCAAGCTGCAGCGGACGCTCACCGCCGACCCCGGCATCGGCGGCGTGACGCCTCCCGCGCTCAACCCGGCGGGCGACACCGCCGTGATCCAGGCCTATCCGCGCACATCGCCGCAGGCCGAGGCGACGGTCAACCTCGTCCACGATCTCCGCGACCAGACCATGCCCCCGATCGAACGCGCCTCAGGCGCCGACGTCGCGATCGGCGGCTCGACCGCCGGCATCATCGACTTCACCTCGGTCGTGCGCTCCAAGCTCCCGCTGTTCATCGGGATCGTCGTGCTGCTCTCCGTCGTGCTGCTGATGCTCGCCTTCCGCTCGATCCTCGTGCCGATCAAGGCGGCGCTGATGAACATCCTGTCGATCGGAGCGTCGTTCGGCGTCGTCGTCGCCGTGTTCCAGAAGGGCTGGGGCGCGTCGCTGATCGGGGTGCACACCACCGCACCGATCGAGTCGTTCCTGCCCGTGATGGTGTTCGCGATCGTCTTCGGGCTGTCGATGGACTACGAGGTGTTCCTCATGTCGCGCGTGCACGAGGAGTGGACGCGGACGGGGGACGCGACGCGGGCGATGACCTACGGCCTGGCCCGGACCGGCCGGGTGATCACCGCGGCGGCGACGATCATGATCCTCGTCTTCTCGTCGTTCATCCTGCTCGAGGACCGGGTCATCAAGCTCTTCGGCGTCGGCCTCGCCTCGGCCGTCTTCATCGACGCCTTCGTCATCCGCTCGCTGCTCGTCCCCGCGCTGATGCAGCTCCTCGGCCGCCGCGCCTGGTGGCTGCCGAAGTGGCTCGACCGGCGCCTGCCGCACCTCGACATCGAGGGCGCGGAGACCGAGCCGGCCCGGGCGTAGCCGCTTAGGCCGTGCGCTCGGCCGAGTTGGCCGGCGTGTCGGACTCCCACGCCACGGCGGCGCCGAGGCCGGCGCTCTTGAGCACCTTGAGGGAGAGCAGCGCGCACTTCATGCGCGTGGCGGAGATGTCGATCCCGAGCAGGTCGAGCACGAAGGCCTTGTCGAGGCGCAGCAGGTCCTCGACGGCCATGCCCTTGACCTCGTCGGAGGTCATCGACGCCGCGGCCTGCGAGATCGCGCAGCCGTGGCCGGAGAAGCGGACGTCCTCGATGCGGTGCTCGGCGTCGACCTTGATCTGCACCTTGAGCTCGTCCCCGCACAGCGGGTTGGTGTCCTCGAACTCGTGGTCGGGGTGCTCGATCTCGGGCTTGGGCGGCGACCAGTTGTGGGGCCGCTTGTAGTGCTCGAGGATGTACTCGCGGTAGAGGTCGTCCACGTCATCCAGGCTAGTGCGCGCCTCAACTAGCCTTGCCGCGTGGAGCCCACCAACCTGCACCGCACCGAGTCGTTCACGACCGCCGACGGCTCGTCGATCCGCGAGGTCGCCGGCCGCGTGTCGCAGGCCACGCGCAACCAGTCGCTGGCCGAGGCCACCGTCCCGCCCGGCGGCGAGACGGCCGAGCACTACCACGTCGAGGCCGAGGAGGTCTACCTCTTCACCGCCGGCGCGGGCCGGATGCGCCTGGGCGAGGAGGAGTTCGCCGTGGCCGACGGCGACTGCGTCGTGATCGCGCCCGGGATCGCCCACAAGCTCTGGGCCGAGGGCGACGCGGCGCTCGTCCTGCTCTGCTCCTGCGCGCCGGCCTACCGGCACGAGGACACCGTCCTCACCGGCCGCTGACGCGCCAGGTCGACCCCGTCCCCAATCCGGGGTCACACTCGAGCGGCGCCCTGCCGATAGGACGAGGAATGCGTCGCCTCGTGCTCAGCGCCGTGCTCTTCGCGCTGCTCCCGGCCACCGCCCACGCGGCGACCGTCTCCCGCTCGGCCGGCGGCGAGCTCCAGGTCCTCGCCGCTCCCGGCGAGGCCAACGCGATCTCCGTCGCCCCGACCGGCGACGGCGCCTGGTACGTCGTCACCGACGCCGCCGCGCCGCCCGTGGCGACCGCGCCCTGCGTGGCCAGCGACCTCGTCGGCGGCGATTCTCTGCCCGGCCGACAAGACCACCGGCGTGCTCGTCCGCGCCGGCGACGGCGACGACCAGGTGACGGTCACCGGCGACCTCCCGGCCCGGGTCGACGGCGGCTCGGGCGACGACGCGATCGTCACCGACGGGGGCGCCGACCGCGTCGTCGGCGGCTCCGGCGCCGATCGCATCACGACCGGTCTGGGCGCCGACGAGGCCTACGGCAACGGCGGCGCCGACGTGATCGACGGCGGCCCGGGCCCGGACCGCGTGGCCGGCGGGACCGGCGCCGACGAGCTGCATGGCGGCGACGGCGCCGACCGCGTCCGCGGCGACTCGGGCGCCGACACCGTCGACGGCGGCGCGGGCAACGACCGGCTCTTCACCCGCGACGCCTCGGCCGACGCGGTCTGGTGCGGCGCCGGGCGCGACGGCGCCGACGCCGACACGAAGGACTGGCTCGATCCCTGCGAGTCGGTCGACTACGGCCCGATGGGCCTCGTCGGGCGGATCTACACGACCTCCGGCGGCGGGCGCTTCGTCTCGATCCCCGGCCAGGCCGGGATGCGGCTCGACCGCCGCCTGCTGCCCGACCTCGCCTACCTCGTCCGCCGCTACCACGTGCGCGTGACCGACGGCTACTCGCGCGCCGGGATCCACGCCGCCGGCGGCGAGCACCCGCTCGGCCTCGCCGTCGACCTCGTGCCCGGCCCGGGCGGGAGCTGGAACGACGTCGACCGGCTCGCCCACTGGGCCGAGCCGCGCCAGAACCACCCGCGCTGGCCGTTTCGCTGGGTCGGCTACAACGGCGACTACAACCACGGGCGCGGCAACCACCTGCATCTCTCGTGGGCGCACTCGACCGGGCACTTCGGCCGCCCCGTCCGCCGGGTCTGGCTGTTCGCCGTCCGGCGCGCCGGCGCGAGCGCCGCCGCGCTCGGCCGGGCCCGGCGTCGCGCTACGTCGCGCCCGAGCCGCAGGACTGACCTCGGACATTTAGGGCGCCCGGCATAGGGCGGATAGGGCACCCGCCCGATGTGCGGGCGCAGCCGCGCCGGGAGGGTGGCTCCCATGTCCGCTCTCCCCGCCTCCCCGCCGCTGGCGCGCCGCGACCGCACCGCGCTCGACCACACCGCCGCCCCGTACCTGCAGGCCCTCTGCGAGCACGCCGAGAGCAAGCCGGTCCGCCTCAACGTCCCGGGCCACAAGGGCGGCGCGGGCGCCGGGCCGGAGCTGCGCCGCGCGCTCGGGCCGGCGCTGGCCCACGACGTCCCGGCGCTGATCGAGGGCATCGACGTCGGCGCCCCGACCGGCCACAACCCGCTCGACCGCGCGCTCGAGCTCGCCGCCGACGCGTGGGGCGCCGAGCGCACGTGGTTTCTCACCAACGGCGCCTCGCAGGGCAACCACGCGCTCTGCCTCGCGCTGGCCCAGCACGCCGAGCGGGTCGTCGTCCAGCGCACCGTGCACGGCTCGACGGTCGACGGGATGGTCCTCGCCGGGCTGCGCCCGACGTTCGTCTCCCCCGAGTGGGACGACCGCCTGGGCATCCCGCTCGCCGTCACCGCCGAGGCGCTGGCCGCCACGCTCGAGCGCACGCCCGGCGCCGCCGCGGCGATCGTCGTCTCGCCGACCTACCACGGCGCCTGCGCCGACGTCCGCGCGCTGGCCGGCGTGGCCCACCGCCACGGCGCGGCGCTGATCGTCGACGAGGCCTGGGGCGGGCATCTGGCCTTCCACCCCGAGCTGCCCGAGAGCGCGCTGGCCGCCGGCGCGGACTTCGTCATCTCCTCCACCCACAAGCACGTCGGCAGCCTGACCGGCTCGGCGATGCTCCACATGGGCCGCGGCGGGAGCGAGTGGCTGACCGAGACCCTGGTCGACGTCGGGCTCGGGCTCGTCGGCTCGACGAGCCCGAGCTCGCTGCTGATCGCCTCGCTCGACGACGCCCGCCGCCGCGCGGTCGAGCACGGGGAGCGCCTGCTCGGCGAGAACCTGGCCGCGCTACGCCGCCTGCGCGAGCTGATCCGGATGATCCCCGACGTCGACGTGCTCGACGACCGCCACATCGGCCGGCCCGGCGTGCACGACCTCGATCCGCTGCGGCTGACCGTCGATCTCTCCAGGTCGCCGCTCGACGGCTACGCGGTGGCCCAGCGCCTGCGCGAGCACCACGTGCACGTCGAGCTCGCCGGCGAGCGCGTGCTCGTGGCCGCCTTCGGCCTCGGCGAGCCCGTCTACGACACCGGCGCGCCGTTCGTCGCCGCGCTCGACCGCGTGCTCTGGGACGCGCGCCACGAGGGTCTGCCCTCCCGCATCGCCCCGGCCGTCCCCCCGCCGGTCATGGCCGAGTCGTTCCGCACGCCGCGCGAGGCGCTGCTGGCCCCGAGCGAGCTCGTGCCGATCGAGGAGGCCGTCGGCCGGGTCGCCGCCCAGTCGCTGGCCGCCTACCCCCCGGGCGTGCCGAACGTCCTGCCCGGCGAGTCGCTGACGCCCGAGGTGCTCTGGCACCTGCGCGACCACCTCGAGGCCGGCGGCGTCGTGCGCGGCGCGCTCGACCCGGACCTCGCGGCGATCCGCGTGTGCCGGGAGCCCATCTGATGGCCGAGCTCGCGCTCGCGCTCGGCGCGAGCGTCGGCTGGGGCGCCTCGGAGTTCCTCGGGGGCCTCGCCAGCCGGCGGCTCGCGGTCTTCTCGGTGCTGATCGGCTCCCAGGCGATCGGCCTGCTCGCCGGCCTCGCCGTCCTCGCGGCGCAGGGCACGGCGCCTCCCGGCGGCAGCTTCGCGATCTGGGCGACGCGGCCGGCATGGCCGAGGCCGGCGGGTTCGTCCTGCTCTACCGCGGCATGGCCGTCGGGGCGATGTCGATCGTCACGCCGATCGCCGCCACCGCGGCGGTCCTGCCCGTGGCCGTCGGCCTGGCGCACGGGGACGGCCTGGGACCGATCCAGGTGGCCGGGATCGCCCTGGCGCTCGTCGGGGTCCTCGTCGCCTCGCGAGAGGACGCCGCCGACGGACGCCATCCGGCGGCGGGCGCGCTGCTCGGCGTCGGCGCCGCGATCGGCTTCGGCGTCTTCCTCGTCGGGCTCGACGCGGCCGGGGAGGCCGACCCGCTGTGGGGCACCGTCGTCGTGCGGTTCGCGTCGCTCGCCACGCTGGCGCTGGCCTGCGCCGTCCGGCGCGAGCGCGTCGCCGTGGAACGGACCGATCTGCGCATGCTCGCCGCGGTCGGCGGGCTCGACCTACTCGGCAACGGCGCCTTCGCGATCGCCGCGACCGGCGGCGTGCTGAGCGTCGTCGGCGTGCTCGGGTCGCTGTCGCCGATCACCACCGTCGCCCTGGCCGCCGATCGTCCTGCGCGAGCGCCCGCAGCGCCGCCAGCGGGCGGGGATCGTGGCCTGTCTGGCGGGCGCGGCGATGCTGGCGGTGGCCTAGATGGTTGATTCAGTGGCCCGGCCGCGCGGGGACCTGGCGGGCGACGCGCAGGCGGCCGGCGAAGAAGCCCTCGAGGCGCGCGGCGCCGTCGGGCGCGGGCACGGAGATGGCGTCGGCGTCGAGGCCGAAGGACGTTCGCGCCCCGGCCGTCGTCGACCAGGTCCACGCGGTCGAGGTCGCGGGTGGTCACCCGCAGGCGGCCGCCGGCCAGGCGGCGGGCGCGCAGCAGCGGCCGCGGCGCGCCGGCGATCCGCTGGGCCGCGGCGGCGACGAGGTCGACGTTGGGCGCGCCCCTCGCCGTCGCCGAGCGCGTCGCGCAGCGAGATCGAGAGGACGTCGTCCGGGGCGGGCGCGACGCCGAGGCCCTCGAGCGGGGTTCCCGCGCTCGCGCCCACGCGCAGCGAGCGCCGGACGGCGACACGCAGCGAGGCGCCGCCGGGCAGCGCGGGCAGCGTCATCCGGCCGGGGCCGGCGCTCGTGCCCTCGCGCAGCGCCCGGCGCACGACGCGGTAGCTCCAGACGTTGGCCCCGCCGGCGCCGGTCCGCGCGTCGGTCCCCACGACCGGGCCGATCGCGTTGTCCTGCCAGCCCGCGGCGAAGATGTCGGTCGCGCTGTAGGACAGCGCGTCGACGATCAGCACCTTCGGGCCCTGGTAGACCTGCCCGATCGCGGTCAGCTCGGCCCACTCGTCGTCCTCGGCCAGCGGGTGGGCGAGCGAGTAGCGCTCGCCGATCGCGCCGGCCTGGTCGATCGAGCTCGCCCACGGCTCCTCGGCCATCGCGCGGGTGTGCGGCGTGGCGAGGAACTGCAGGCCCTCGCGGGCGATCGGGCGGGGCGTGAGCAGCTGGAGCGCGGCCTCGGCGGCGACGATGTTCCCGCCGCCGTTGCCGCGCACGTCGACGACGAGGCCGTCGGGCGGCAGCCGGTCGAGCTCGCGGGCCATGGCGCGCACGAAGCGCCCGGCGTCGTCGCAGTCGAAGCTCCAGATGCGCAGGTAGCCGACGTCGCCGTGCGGGCGTCGGGCTCGTCGTGGCGGCGAACAGCGAGTCGCGGCCGGCCGGGGCGGCGGGCGCGAGCAGGCGGCGCTTGACGCGCCGCGTGCGCTCGGCGTCGGGGTCGATCCCGACGATCTGGGCCGGGCGGCGCCACGCGTCGGGATCGGTCGCGTCGGGCTCGGCCGGGAGCGTCACGACGCGCCACGGGACGCGGACCTCGGTGCGCTTGCGGCTCCGCGGCGCGCGGAACCCGACGACGACCCAGCGCTCGTCGGGCGGCGGGTTCATGTCGAGCGGGCGGATCGTCAGCGCCTCGAGCCCGCGGGCGAAGCGGGCCGCCTCGTTGCCGCCGGAGGTCGCCTCGCCGACGAGCTCGACGGCGCGGGCGATCGGGACCCCGTTCCAGTCCTCCACGACCGCGTCCGGGGACGAAGCCCGCGACGCCGCGCAGGTAGCGGCGGTTGACCTTGGTGACGACGAAGCGCCCGCCCGCGCGCTCGACGAGGAACGGCAGGAAGGCGGCGGTCCGGCGGTAGCGCTCGGGCAGCACGTAGCGGGTGTGGAAGTCGCGCAGGCGCCCGAGGATCTTCAGCATCGCCTGGTGGAAGCGCCATTCGCCGCCGGCCCAGGAGGCCGGGTCGGCGAGGATCCGCCGCGCCTCGTCGTCGAGCTTGTAGGCCAGGGCGCGCAGGGCGCGGTCGACGTCGTAGGCCTCCGTGGCCGCCTTGAAGGGCCCGTGGACGTAGACGTCGGAGAGCAGCGTGCGCGCCTGCTCGACGATCAGGATCTGCTCGGCCGGCCCGACGCCGTCGTCGGGCAGCGCCGCCTGCTCGCGGTCGAGGAAGTCGGCGAGCGACTCCACCTCGCCGACGTCGTGATCGACCGCGGTCATCGGCGTCGAGGATCCAGGGTCGACGCGTCACACGTCAAGGCCGTCGCCGCTTATGCTCGACCGATGCCGGGGGAGCCCCTCGCCGAGCGCCGGGTCTCGAGCGGCGCGATCGTCGGCCGCGAGGCCGAGCGACGGGCGCTGGCGGCCGCGATCGAGGGCGCCGCGGCGGGTCGCCCGGCCGTCGTGCTGGTCGGCGGCGAGGCCGGGGCGGGCAAGACGCGGCTCGTCGACGACGTCGTGGCGCGCGCCGCCGAGCAGGGCGCCCTGGCGCTGAGCGGCTCGAGCGTCGAGCTGACGGCCGGCGAGCTGCCCTACGGGCCGCTCGTGGCCGCGCTGCGCGACCTGCCGCTCGACCCCGCCCACCCGCGCGCCGACGACATCCGCACCGTGCGGCGCGAGCTCGGCGACCGCCTGACGGGCAGCGCGGCGGCGCCCGTCGATCCCGGCCAGGGCCAGACGCACGTGTTCGAGGGCCTGCTCGGGGCGTTCAAGCGCCTCGGGCGCCGCGGCACGGTCGTCGTCGTGCTCGAGGACGTCCACTGGGCCGACGCCTCCTCGCTGGACTTCCTGCGCTTCCTCGTGCGCAACGTGGCCGAGGAGCCGCTCGTGCTCGTGGCGACCTATCGCTCCGACGAGGTCGACCGCGGCCATCCCCTGCGGCTGCTGCTCGCCGACCTGCTGCGCGCGCCGGTCGTCCAGCAGCTCGCGCTCGGGCCGCTGAGCCCCGACGACGTGGCCCAGCAGGCCACGGCGATCCTCGGCGCCCCGCCGCCGCCGGCCCTGCTCGCCGAGCTCGTCGACCGCGCCGACGGCAACCCGTTCTTCGTCGAGGAGCTGCTGGCCGGGGGCCCGGCAGCGTGCCGGCCGATCTCCACGACGCGCTGCTGCTGCGCGTCGAGACGCTCGACGAGCCCGGCCAGGCGCTGGCCCGCGCGGCGGCGGTGGCCGGCCGGCCGGTCGACGAGGAGGTCCTCGGCTACCTCGCCGGGCTCGACGCCCGGACCGCGTCGAAGGCGCTGCGCGCCGCCACCGGCCGCGCGGTGCTGACCGCCGGGGAGGAGGGAACCTTCCGCCACCGCCACACGCTGACCGCCGAGGCGGTCTACGCCGACCTGCTGCCCTCCGAGCGCCGCGAGCTGCACCGCCGCCTGGCCGAGCTGCTGGCCGGCGACCCCGGCGCCGAGCCCGCCGAGCTCGCCCGCCACTGGGAGGCGGCCGGCGAACCCGCGCCCGCCGTCGACGCCGCGCTGCGGGCGGGCGCGGCGGCCGAGGCGGTCTACGCCTTCGGCGAGGCGCGGCGCCACCTCGAGCGCGCGCTGCGCCTGTGGGACGAGACCGGCCCCGACGGCCCGGACGCCGACCGCGTCGACGTGATGGGCCGCGCGGCCGAGGCCGCCCGCCTGTCGGGCGACTACGAGACCGCGGCCGACCTCGTGTCCGCCGCGCTCGAGCACGTCGACGAGCGGGCCGACCCCGAGCAGGCGGCGATCCTCCACGAGCGCCTGGCCCGCTACCGCTACTGGGACGACGACGCGATGCTCGCCTCCTGCCAGCACGCGCTCTCCCTGCTCGGCGACACGAAGTCGTCGGTGCGCGCGCGGGTGCTGGCC
Organism: uncultured Solirubrobacterales bacterium; assembly: GCA_963737395.1. GTDB lineage: Bacteria > Actinomycetota > Thermoleophilia > Solirubrobacterales > Solirubrobacteraceae > JBBQAA01. Next base: position 58,075 of record CAVTSQ010000021.1, read on the forward strand.
ACGTTCGGCGAGACGCTCCTGTGGCGCTACCGCTGCGCCGAGGCCTACGCCGCCTGCCGCGAGGCGATCACGGTGGCCGAGGCCGTCGGCGACGACACCGTCGTCGGCGCGGCCCGGGCCAACCTCGCGATCGCCCTGGCCTTCCTCGGCCAGACCGACGAGGCGGCCGACCAGCTCGACGTCGCCGGCGCCGCGGCCGACGCCTCGGGCCAGGCCGAGGACGTCGCCCGCGTGGTCCTCTGCCGCGCCGAGCTGCACCGCCTGCTCGGGCAGACCGACCAGGCGCTCGACGTGATGCGCGCGGGCCGCGCCCAGGTCGAGGAGCTCGGCGTGGCCGCGTCGTTCGGCGCCTTCATGGACGTGCAGGCCACGCAGGACCTGCTCTGGCTCGGGCGCTGGGAGGAGGCCGAGCGCGTGCTCGCCCAGGTCGCGGGGATCGAGCTCAACCCGACGGCGGAGATCCTCCACGCGAGCGTGACGGCGAGCCTGGCCGCCGCGCGCGGCGACCGCGAGGCCGCGCAGGAGGGCGCCGGCCGCGTGCGCGCCCAGCTCCAGGGCACCGTCCCGGCGGAGTTCCGGCCGCCCGCCGTCGCCGCGCTCGTCGAGCTCGAGCTGCTCGACGGCCGGCCCGAGACCGCGCTCGACCTCGCCGAGGAGGGACTGGCGTCCGTCCACGGCCGCGACGACACGCTGAACACCCCGCTGCTCCACGGCCTGGCCGTGCGCGCCGCGGCCGAGCTCGCGCTGGCCGCCCGCGACCGGCGCGACACCGAGCGCGAGGCGGCCGCGCGGGCCCGCGGCGCGGCCGCGGCGGCCGACCTCGAGCGGCTGCTCGACGACGAGCGCTTCGCCGGCCACCATCCGCCCGAGGCCCGCGCCGAGCTCGCGCTCGCCCACGCCGAGCTGGCCCGGGGCGACGCCGCCGCCGAGGCGGAGGCGTTCGCCGCGGCCGAGCCGGCCTGGGCCGCGCTCGGCAACCCCGCCCGGCTGGCCTACGTGCGCCTGCGCCGCGCCGAGGGCCTGCTCGACGCCGGCGACCGCGCCGCGGGCGCCGAGGCGCTCGCCGCGGCGGCCGAGGCCGCGCGCCCGCTCGGGGCCAGCGCCGTGCTCGAGGCGATCGAGGCGCTGGCCCGCCGCGCGCGGCTGACCGGCCAGATCGCCACGGCGCCGGAGCCCGACCGCGCCGGCCGGCGCCGAGGCCGAGGATCCCTTCGGCCTGACCCCGCGCGAGCGCGACGTGCTGCCGCTCCTCGGCGAGGGCCTGACCAACCGCCAGATCGCCGAGCGGCTCTACATCAGCCCCAAGACCGCCGGCATCCACGTCTCGAACATCCTCTCCAAGCTCGGCGCCCGCAACCGCGTCGAAGCCGCGGCGATCGCCGAGCGCGCCGCGCTCAGCTCAAACAAGGAGTGACCTCATGCCCCAGTACGTCGTCCTCATCAACCTGACCTCGGAGAGCGCCGAAGGGCTGCCCGAAGGCCACGGCGAACTGACCAAGGCGCTCGGTGACGAGGCCGACCGCCAGGGCGGCAAGCTCGAGACGCTGCTGTGGACCGCCGGCGAGTTCGACGCCGTCGCGATCCTCGAGCTGCCCGACGACCGCCGCGCGGCGGCGATCGCGCTCGGCCTGGCCAAGGAGGGGCTGCGCACGAAGACGCTGACCGCCTTCGACGACGGCGCGATGGGCGACATCGCCGGCCACCTGCGCGGGGGTCACCTCCGGGGCGGCCACCTGCGCGGCGGCCACCTGCGCGGCGGCTGAGGCTGAGCAGCGCGCTGTAACTCGCTCGGCCGCGTCGGCCTTCCGCAAGCGTGGTCCCTCGCTAGAGCTGCAGCGTCGTCTTGACCGAGCCGAGCGCCGCGACGAGCGCGTCGACGTCCTCGCGCGTGTTGTGCACGGCGAAGGAGGCGCGCGTCGTGGCCGGCACGCCGAGCGTGCGCATCAGCGGCTGGGCGCAGTGGTGCCCGGCGCGGACGCTGACGCCCTCGCGGGCCAGGATCTCGGCGACGTCGTGCGGGTGGGCGCCCTCGACGACGAACGAGACGAGCGAGCCGCGGCGCTCGAGCGCCGGGCCGAGCGTGGTGACCCACTCGAGGTCCTCGCAGCCGCTCCATCAGGTAGCCGGTCAGCGCGTGCTCGTGGGCCTCGATCGCGCCGAGGCCGAGCTCCTGCATCCACTCGAGCGCGGCGCCGAGCGCGGTGGCCTCGGCGTAGGGCGTGGTGCCGGCCTCGAACTTCCAGGGCAGGTCGTTCCAGCGGGAGGTCTCGAAGTCGACCGAGGAGATCATGTCCCCGCCGCCGAGGAACGGCGGCATCGCCTCGAGCAGCTCGCGGCGCGCGGCGAGCACGCCGATCCCCGTCGGGCCGTAGGCCTTGTGGCCGGTGAAGACGTAGAAGTCGGCCTGCAGCGCGGGCACGTCGACCGCGCGGTGCGGGACGGCCTGGGCGCCGTCGACGAGCACGAGCGCGCCGGCGGCGTGCGCGCGGGCGGTGATCACGTCGATCGGGTTGACCGTGCCGAGCACGTTGGAGATGTGGCCGACGGCGACGAGCTTGGGACCGCGCAGCAGCAGCGCGTCGAGCGAGTCGAGGTCGAGCCGCCCGTCCTCGGTCAGCGCGACGTAGGCGAGCTCGGCGCCGACCTCCTGGGCGAGGATCTGCCAGGGGACGATGTTCGAGTGGTGCTCGAGCGGCGTCAGGACGATCAGGTCGCCGGCGCCGACGTTGCGCCGGCCCCACGAGTAGGCGACGAGGTTGATCGCCTCGGTCGCGTTCTTGGTGAAGATCGTCTCCTCGGTCGTGACGCCGAGGTGGCGGGCGACGATCCCCCGCGGCGCCCTCGAAGCGATCCGTGGCCTCGACGGCCAGCGGGTAGACGCCGCGGTGGATGTTCGCGTTGTGCTCGCCCAGCGAGGACGCGAGCGAATCGAGGACGGCCTGCGGCTTCTGCGACGTCGCGGCCGAGTCGAGGTAGACCAGGCCCTCGCGGGCCAGGATCGGGAACTCGCCGGCCACGCCGGCGCCGAGCTCTCGGGCGGCGACGCTCATCAGACCGCGGCTCCCGCCTCGACCTCCTCCTGGATCCAGCCGTAGCCCTTCTCCTCGAGGGTGGTGACGAGCTCGGCCCCGCCCTCCTTGACGATCCGGCCCTGGTAGAGGACGTGGACGTGGGAGGGCTGGACGATGTGGAGGATGCGCTGGTAGTGGGTGATGATCAGCACGCCCATCTGCTTCTCGGCGATCACGGAGTTGACGCCGTCGGCGACGACGCGCAGGGCGTCGATGTCCAGGCCGGAGTCGGTCTCGTCGAGCACGGCGAGGTCGGGGCGCAGCAGCGCGAGCTGGAGGATCTCCATCCGCTTCTTCTCGCCGCCGGAGAACCCGTCGTTGAGGTAGCGCTTGGAGAACTCCTCGGGGACCTTCGTCAGCTCCATCGCGCCGCGCACGGTCTTGGCGAAGTCGCGGATCGAGATCGGGTCCTCGCCGGCGGCGTCGCGGTGCGCGTTGAGCACCGTGCGCAGGTACTTGTTGACGGTCACGCCGGGGACGGCGACCGGGTACTGGAAGGCCATGAACAGGCCCATGCGGGCGCGCTCGTCCGGCGCGGCCTCGGTGATGTCCTCACCGCGGAAGTGGATCTCGCCCTCGGTCACCTCGAGGTTCGGGTGACCCATGACGACGTTGGCCAGGGTGGACTTGCCGGACCCGTTCGGGCCCATCAGGGCGTGGATCTCGCCCTGCGCGACGGTCAGGTCGACCCCCTTGAGGATCTCCTTGTCGCCGGCGCGGACGTGCAGGTTCTTGATCTCGAGCATGTTGTTGGGCATCAGGCGACGACCTCCGGTCGGGAGAACTCGACGAGGTCGGCGAGTGTCGTGTCTTTCAGGGCGCGGACGATGCCTCCCTGGACGCGGGTCCACAGCAGCTTCGTGGCGCAGCGTCCGGCATCGTGCTCGTGGTTGCACACCACGCGGTGAGAGTGCGGTTCGGGGACGAAGCAGTCCATCGGCGCGATCGATCCCTCGAGCGCCTCGACGACCTCGTCCATCGTGATCTCCTCGGCGGGGCGGGTCAGCCAGTAGCCGCCGTGCGCGCCGCGCGAGGCGGCGACGAGGTCCGCGCGCTTGAGCCGCGCGACGACCTGCTCGAGGTAGGCCAGCGGGAGGCCGTCGGCCTCCGCGATCGCCTTGAGCGAGACGGGCTCGCCCGGCTGTTGACGTCCCAGCTCGACCATGAGCCGCACGCCGTATTCCGCCCGTGAGGAGAAGATCATGCGCCGCAAATCCTACCAGCGGGGTCGGAATGCCCATGGACGCCCGATTCACGCATGGGCAGTCCAGGATCGGGTAGGTCCAGACTGTCCCTCGGGACCTGTCCTCAGCGCCCGAGCCGGCGCTCCAGCAGACGGTTGGCCCGTTCGAGCTGCTCGAGCGTCGCCTGGCCCACCGACGCCGCCCCGACGGCGCGGTTGATCTCGCCGTTGACCGCCTGATGGCTGGACTTCGTCTTGCGCGCCAGCGCGGCGACGAGCGTCGCGCGCTCGGCCCGCAGGCGCTCGCGCCGCGCGTAGGAGGGCTCGGCGCGGGCGAAGCGCGCGGTCGGATCCTCGTCCTGCGCCGCGGCGGTCGTCGTGATCCCGCCGAAGGCCGCGAGGTGCGGTGAGACCTCGGGCTCGGGCTCGCCGAACAGCGCGAGGTTCTCGCCCGGCGCGACGGTGATGTGCGTCGTCGAGGCGGCGCGCTGCCCGACGACAGCGCCGCGAAGCGCTCGCCCGCCTCGCCGCGCTCGACCTCCTCGCGGTCCTCGCCCTCGGGCTTGGCCACGAGCGCGTGGTTGCGCTCCTCCTCGATCACCGTGGCCAGGCGCTTGAGCGTCGGGTCGGCCGGCATGAGCAGGTAGCTCATCTGCTGGCGCGGCTCCGGCGTGCGGCGGATGAAGCGCCCGACGACCTGGCGGAAGAAGAGCTCGGTGCGCGCGAGCGTCGCGTAGACGCCCACGCGCAGGCGCGGGATGTCGACGCCCTCGGAGACCATCAGCACCGAGACGAGCCAGCGCTCGCGGCTGGCCGAGAAGCCGGCGATCCGCGCCGAGGCGCCCGGGGTCGTCGGAGGTGACGATCAGCGGGCGCGTCGCCGGTCAGGCGCTCGCAGCCGCGCGGCGATCGCCCGGGCGTGCTCCTTGTCCATCGCGATCACGAGGCCGCCGGCCTCGGGCTGGCCGGACGCGCGCACCTCGGAGAGCTTCTCGTCGGCGTCGCGCAGCACCTCGCCGACCCAGTCGCCGTCGGAGGCCAGCGCGGTGCGCAGCCGGCGCGCGGACTCCTGGGCCGGGCAGCACGAGCGAGAAGTCGGCGTGGCGGGTGCGCCCGTCGCTCGTCCACTCCATGTCGCCGTCGTAGGGCAGGAAGGTGATCGGGCGGCAGACGCGGTCGAGCAGCGACTGCGTGTAGCCGTAGGCGAAGTCGGCGGCCGAGACGCCCTCGTCGTCGTAGCGGACCCACGGGATCGGAGTGTTGTCCGAGCGAAACGGCGTGCCCGAGAGCAGCAGGCGCCGCGTCGCGGCGCCGAAGGCCGTGACGGCGTGGCGCCCCCAGGCGGCCTGCTCGCCCATGTGGTGGGGCTCGTCGGCGATCAGCAGCGTCGGCCGCGACGCGGTGGCGCGGCGGTGCAGCGCCGGGTCGGCGGCGACCGCCTGGTAGGTGACGCAGACGCCGTGGCGGTCGGCCGGCTCGAGGCCCTCGCCGTTGGGCCGGTTGGGCTCGAGGTCGATGCCGTAGCGGGCGGCGTCGGCCGCCCACTGGCGGCAGATGTGGGCGGTCGGCGCGACGATCGCCACGCGGCGCACGGCGCCCTCGGAGCAGCAGCGCGTGGGCCAGCCGCAGGCCGAACGTCGTCTTGCCCGCGGCCGGGGTGGCGGAGGCCAGGAACGCCTCGCCGGCGTGGGCCTCGACGGCCTCGAGCGCGGCCTGCTGCCAGGCCCGCAGGGGCCGTGAGCGCGGCCAGGCCGGGAGGCCCGCGGAGGCATGGGTGGCGGCCGGATCGAGGGTGCGCACGGGCCGGGCAAGCTAGGCGCCGAGCCGGACGGTCAGCGCGTAGGAAGGCCGGTCGGATAGCGTCTCGCCCGAATGCTGATCGTCGTCCTCGTCGTGCTCGTCCTGCTCGCCGCGGCGGCCGTGCTGCTCTACAACCGGCTCGTCCGGCTGCGCAACCGCTGCGAGAACGCCTGGTCGCAGGTCGACGTGCAACTGCGGCGCCGCTACGACCTGATCCCGAACCTCGTCGAGACGGTCAAGGGCTACGCCTCCCACGAGCGCGAGACCCTCGACGCCGTGATCTCGGCGCGCAACGTCGCGCAGCAGGCCAAGGGCGTCGAGGCCCAGGCCGAGGCCGAGCGCGGGCTCTCCTCGGCGCTGGGACGGCTGCTCGCCGTGGCCGAGGCCTACCCCGACCTCAAGGCGACCGCGAACTTCCAGCAGCTCCAGGCCGAGCTGTCCCAGACCGAGGACCGGATCGCCGTCGTCGCGGCAGGTCTACAACGACACCGTCCAGACCTACAACACCGCCGTCGAGACCGTGCCGTCGAATCTCGTCGCCGGGCCCTTCGGCTTCACCCGCCGGGAGTTCTTCGAGCTCGACGTCGCCGCGGCCGCCGAGGCCCCCGACGTCAGCTTCTCCTAGATGAGGCCGGCGATGCGGTGGGCGGCCGGCGCCGTCGTCCTGCTCGCCCTCGCGCTGCCCGCGGCGGCGCACGCCAAGTCCTTCACGCTGCCCCAGGCCCGCGTCGACGTCCGCGTGCAGCGCGACGGCGCGCTGAAGGTCCGCGAGTTCATCACCTACCAGTTCCTCGGGCCGTTCTCGGGCGGCTACCGGGAGATCCCGCTGCGCAAGGGCGAGCAGATCACGCAGATCTCGGTGACCGAGGGCGGCCGGCGCTACCGGCCGGGCGCCTCGGCCGAGCTCGGCTCCTCCGGCGCGCCGGACACCTACGGGACCAAGGACCTCGACGCACGAAGCGCATCGTCTGGCACTACTCCGCGCTGTCGGACCGCCGCACGTTCGTGCTCGGCTACACGCTGTCCGGGCTGACCAAGGCCTACAGCGACGTGGCCGACGTCAACCTCCAGGTCTGGGGCAAGGAGTGGTCCGTCGGGCTCGACCGGCTCGACGCGCGGATCGACCTGCCCGGGCCGACGAAGACCACGCGCTTCCGGATCTGGGGCCACCCGGCCTGGGTCAACGGCGAGGTCGTGCGCCTGCCCGGCGCCGGCGGGCTGCGGGCGCTGTCGGTGCCGGCCAAGCAGTACGTCGAGGAGCGGGTCGTGTTCCCCCGCTCGCTGCTGACCTCGACCGCCGGCGCCAAGGTCGAGTCCGGGCCGGGCCTGGCGAAGATCCTCAAGGAGGAGCGCGGCGACGCCGCCTCGTTCGAGTCCGACCGCGCGCACTTCCGCTCGGCGGCCGACCACCTTCCGCGGACGCTGCTCGAGCTGCTCGCGCTCGCGATGCTGCCGGCGCTGCTCGTGCTCGGCCTCGTCTACCTGCTGTGGGGCCGCGAGCCGCGCGTCGACTACGACCGCGAGTACGAGCAGGAGCCGCCCAGCGACCTGCCGCCCGCGCTCGTCGCGCCGCTGCTGCGCCAGACCTCGACGCCGGGCACCAACGAGTTCACCGCGACGCTCTTCGACCTCGTGCGCCGCGGCCGCTACAAGGCCAAGCCGACCGTGACCGAGCACTCGAGCTGGGGCGGGCTGCGCAGCCGCAGCGTGCAGGACCTCGAGCTCTCCCAGGGCGACCTGACCGTCGCACTCGAGCCGTGGGAGAAGCTCGTCGCCCAGATCGCCGACTCGGCGCTCTCCGACGGCCCGCGCGCGCTGTCGAACTTCAAGGACGCGATCGCCGAGAACCGCACGAGCAACGCGAGCCGCTTCGCCCTGTTCAAGGACAAGGTCGCCGCGACGATGGACCAGCGCGCGTTCCTGCAGACGACCGGCAAGACCGGCCTGAGCGCGGCGATCGTCGCGCTGACGTGATCGCGGTCGTGACCCTGTGGGTCGCGATCGCCGGCTTTCGCACGTCGCCCCGCGCTGGCACGACGTCGTGCTCATCGCCGTGGGCGTGTGCGCCATCTTCAACGTCGTGACGCTGATCGTCGGGACCGCCCTGGGGCGCAAGATGTGGACGCGCCGGTCGGTCGCCGGGCAGGAGGAGGCGGTGCGCTGGGACGCGTTTCGCCGCTACCTGCGGGACTTCCCGCGGCTGGACCAGGCGCCGCCGTCGACGCTCGCGCTGTGGGAGCGCTACCTCGTCTACGGGATCGCCTTCGGCCTGGCCGACCGGGTCATGCAGGCCGCGCACCTCTACCTTCCCGAGGAGCTTGCGCAGGACTCCTTCGTGACCCCCTCCTTCTACGGCTACACCGACGGCGGCGGCATCAACGCCGACTCGTTCTCGTTCGGCTCGATCGCCTCGGGCTTCGGCTCGGCGCTCTCGCCCCCGGCCTCGTCCGGCGGCGGGGGCGGCGGCTTCTCCGGGCGGCGGCGGGGGCGGCGGAGGCGGCGGCGGCGGGCGGCGCCTGGTGACCGTCGAAGCGCCCCGACTGGAGCGACGACAGCCCGCGCGACCCCGGCGGCGAGCTGCCCGCCGCGGTGCGCGACGCGATCGCGCCGTTCGCGGCCGAGCTCGCGCAGCTGCGGCCCGACATCGAGACCTGGGACATCCACACCCATCTCGGCCTCGACGAGGACGGCCGCTCGATGGACCTCGAGACGCTGCTCTCGATCCTCGACCAGGGCGGCATCCGCCGCGCCTGCGTGTTCCCGCTCCACGATCCCGACCGCGAGCCCGCCTACCGGGTCCCCAACGACCGCGTGCTCGGCTGGGCGGCCGAGTCGGACGACCGCCTCGTCCCCTTCTGCCGCCTGGACCCGATGCAGGACCCGGTGGCCGAGGGCGAGCGCTGCCTCGACCGCGGCGCCCGCGGGATCAAGCTCCACCCGCGCGCGCAGGCCTTCGCCTTCGACTCGCCGCCGACCGACGCGATCTTCGCCCTGGCCGAGGAGCGCCAGGTGCCGCTGCTGATCCACATGGGCCGCGGGATGCCGCCGCTGGCCGACGGGCTGATCCGACCTGGCCCACCGCCACCCGGACGTGCGGCTCGTGCTCGCGCACGCCGCGATCCACGACCAGAACCGGATCACGAGCGGCCTGGCCGACCACCCCGGGATCTTCTACGACACCGCCTGCCTGCACGCCGCCGACATCCTCGAGCTGTACGCCCGCGTGCCCGCCGAGCGCATCACGTTCGGCTCCGACCCGCCGTACGGCCGCTCGGTCACCGGCCTCTACCTCGCGCTGCGCTGCGCGCGCGCCGCCGGCTGCACGCCGGCGCAGGTCGAGGCGATCGCCGGCGGCTCGGCCGCGGGGCTCGTGGCGCAGGCGCCGCTCGCCGCCCGCCGGCGCGCCGGTCGGCCGCGAGGAGCGCGCGCTGCCCGGCACGATGCTCCGCGTCTACGGCTACGTGATGGTCGCCTTCGCCGGCGTCTTCGGCGGCATCCCGCTGCTCGCCGCCGAGCAGCTCGACGCTCGCGATCACCGCCTGCGACGACCCCGAGGCCGGCGAGCTCGTGCCCACGCTCGAGCGCCTGCGCGCCGGGCTCGAGGCCGCGCGCGCGCTGATCGCCGACCCGAGAGACCCTGTACTTCGGCATCGGCCTGCTGCACCTGTGCCAGACGCTCGCCGCGACGAGTGTGCCGGACACCCTGTCCGTCTGACAGACTCCGGAGCGCCTCGTCGTTCTACATAGGAGTTCCCGGTGCGCCGATCCGCCCCGATTCTCGGCTTGCTGCTGCTCGTTCTCGCCGTCACGGCCTCGCCGGCCGGCGCGAAGGGTCGCGCCTACAACATCCTTCCCCCCGGCCAGTACGGGGGCCTGCCGACGAACGGCGACTCACTCGACCAGCTGGGCAAGTACAACGGGCTGACGCCGCTGCGCGGCGCTGATCGGGCCCAAGACGATCGCGCAGTACTTCAAGCCGGAGTCGTTCTCGCCGCTCGGCAAGACGACGACGATCAAGACCGGCAAGAAGGGCCTGAAGCTCGTGCGCGACCAGTACGGCGTGCCGCACATCTACGGCAAGACGCGCGCGGCGACGATGTTCGGCTCGGGCTACGCGATGGCGCACGACCGCACGCTGCTGCTCGAGCTCGGCCGCGGGGCCGCGCGCGTCGCGGTGGCCGACGTGCCGGGCGTCAACGCCTTCGGCCTGGTCACGAGCGGCAGGACGCTTCGTCCCGAGCAAGGCGGCCGAGGCGCTCGTGACCAAGCAGCGCAAGCTGATCGTCTCGACCTACGGCAAGCAGGGCCGGCAGATCATCTCCGACCTGCAGGACTACGCCGACGGCGTCAACGCCTACTGGAAGTCGGCGGGCATCAAGGACAAGCCGTGGACGGTCAACGACTCGATCGCCACCACCGCCTTCATCGGCTCGATCTTCGGCTCGGGCGGCGGGCAGGAGGCGACGAACTCCGACTTCCTCGCCAAGCTGCGCGCCGAGTACGGCTTCTCGCGCGGCACGGGCACGTGGCGCGACCTGATGGAGCCTGCGGATCCCGAGGCGACGACCTCGATCCCCAAGCACTTCAACTACCCCATGTACACCGGCGGGAAGGTGACCGGCTCGGTCGTCGTCGACCCCGGCTCGGTGCAGTCCGTGCCCGACCCGAGCAAGGCCAAGGCCTCGAACTTCCTGCTCGTCTCGGCCAAGCGCTCGGCGAACGGCGACCCGCTCGCCGTCATGGGCCCGCAGCTCGGCTACTACTACCCGGAGATCGTCGTCGAGCAGGACCTGCACGGGCCGGGGATCCTCTCGCAGGGCGGCGCCGTCCCCGGCGGCGGCCCCTACACCCTGATCGGGCGCACGAAGAACTACGCGTGGAGCCTGACCACGGCCACGCACGACCTGCGCGACACCTTCGCCGAGCAGCTCTGCGAGCCGGGCGGGGGCACGCCGACGCGGGCCTCGACGCACTACCTCTACAAGGGCAAGTGCACCGCGATGGGCACCTTCGACGCCGGCACCCTGCAGGGCAGCCCGCCGAGCGAGTTCAGGTACCACACCACCGTGCACGGGCAGGTCACGGGCACGACGCTGGTCAAGGGCGCGCCCTACGCGATACCCGCAAGCGGTCGACCTTCGGCCGCGACGGCCTCAACCTCGCCGCCGAGCAGGGGATGACCGAGGGCCAGGCCTCGACGCCGGACAAGTTCTACACGACGGCCAACAAGTTCAACTTCTCGTTCAACTGGGGCTACGTCTCGCGCCAGCACATCGCGTACTTCTCCTCGGGCCGCCTGCCGATCCGGGCCAAGGGGCTCAACCGCTTCCTGCCCACGCTGGGCAACGGCGACTACGAGTGGAAGGGCTTCCTGTCGCGTGACGAGCACCCGCACCAGGCCGACCCGCCGAGCGGCGTGATCGTGAACTGGAACAACCAGTCGGCGCCGGGCTTCATGCACGGCGACGACGAGCAGCAGGGCTACGGCTCGGTCCAGCGCGTCGAGTTGCTCAAGCGAAACCTCGGCTCGGGCCAGCTGACGCTGGAGAAGGTCGTCGGCGCGATGAACAAGTCCGCCACGACCGACCTGCGCGCCACCGACGTGTGGCCGGAGATCGCCAAGGTCCTCGCCGGCGGCCCGGCCCCCGACGCGCGCACCGCGCAGGCCGCCGCGCTGGTGTCGGCGTGGGCGAAGAAGGGCGCCCCGGTGCTCGACCTCAACGGCGACGGGAAGGTCGACGATCCCGGCGCGGCGGTCCTCGACCAAGCCGTGCCCGGGCTCTTCGACACCGTCCTGACGGGCGCCGTCGGCAACCTCCTCCCCGAGCTCCGGAACGTCCAGCGGGCCGGACAACCCGCCCAGCAGCGGCGGCTCGTCCTTCGGCGTCGGGCTGGTACGGCTACGTGGACAAGGACCTGCGCTCGCAGTACGGCTCGCCGGTCAAGGGCGCGTTCTCGCGGCAGTACTGCGGCAACGGCGACCTCGTCGACCTGCCGCCGGGAGCTGTGGGCGGCGCTCAAGCAGGCGGCCGACACGCTGGCCGCCCAGCAAGGGCCCGACCCCGCCGCCTGGCGCGCGACACGAGGTGCGGATCAAGTTCACGCCGGGCCTGATCCCGAACACGATGGCCTGGACCAACCGGCCGACGTTCCAGCAGGCGATCGAGTTCGGCCCCGCGCACAAGTGAACAGGCCGTGAAGGCGGGCTTGCGCGGACCGGCGCAAGCCCGTAGCGTCCCTTCCGACACAGCAAATCGAGAAGCAGGCGGGCACCGAAGACCCGCCGGAAGGGAAACAACCACATGTCCTTCGTGGACCTCCACCTCCACCTCCTCCCCGGGGTGGACGACGGCGCCCGGACGCTCGACGAGAGCGTCGACCACGCCGCCACGCTCGTCGCCGACGGCGTCACCCGCGCCGCGGTCACGCCGCACCTCGGCCACCCGGAATGGGACGTCGACCCCCTCGAGGTGCCCGAGCGCACCCGCGAGCTCCAGGCCGAGCTCGAGCGGCGCGGCATCCCGCTCACGCTCCACGCCGGCGCCGAGCTGCACCCGACGCGCGCCACCTGACGCTACTCCGACCGCGAGCTGCTCGCCGTCGCCCACGGCCCGGCGGGCGCCCGCTGGGTGCTCGTCGAGGTCCCGTTCGACGGGGTCGACGACGCCTTCGTGGCGAGCGTCCGCGAGCTGCGCGAGCGCGGCTTCGGCACGCTGATCGCCCACCCCGAGCGGGCGGCGGGCTTCCTCGACGAGGGCATCGGCCTGCTGCGCGACGAGGTGCTGCGCGGCGCGCTGCTTCCAGGTCAACGTCTGCTCGCTGATGGGCAGGCACGGGCACGAGGCCCAGCGGGGCGCGCTGCACCTGCTGCGCAACCGCCTGGCCTTCGCCCTGGCCTCGGACGGCCACCCGGTCCGCCGCGCGCACACCGTGCGCAACGGCTTCGACCTGGCCCGATCGGCCGGCGCCACCTCGATCGAGGCGTGGCGCCTGACCCAGGACAACCCGCGTTTCCTGCTGCGCCACGGGATCCCCATGGCGAGCCCCGTCGCGCCCCCGGTGCCCTCCCGGCGGCGTGACGTCACGCGGGTGCTCGAGCTGCGCCGCAGCGCGGCCCGGGCGTAATCAAGGCCGGAAGGCGGCGCCGCCCCGCGGGGCGGCGCCGCCGATCCGGTCGGCCTAGAACTTCGAGAGGTTCGCCGAGCTGGCCTTGATCGTCTTGGTCCCGATGAAGTCGAAGACCGCCTTGATCGATCCCGTGACCTGGCCGAACGAGCTGTTCGAGCCGCTCGTCGGGGTGTCGGCCGTGTAGGTGAACCCGCCCTTCAGCGGGCTGGTCGCCTTCGCCGTGGCCTTGCTCAGGTCGCTGGTCGGGTTGAGGTACTTCGCGCCCTTCTTCTGACGAAGATCGAGTGCGACGACCGTCACGCCGGACTTCGTCAGGTGTTGTACGACACGCTCTGGCTGACGCGCTTGGAGCCCTTGTTGCGCTGGCGAAGAAGCTCGAGTTCGTCAGGCCGCTCGGGGCGGCGAAGACGTTGAGCCCGTAGCCGTGGGCGGGCTGCCGCCGACCCCCCTCCGCCGCAACTCAGGTTGCCGGACTTCGACAGCGTGCCGGCGAGCCGAGACCGCCTTGTAGGCGTGGCCGCCCGACTTGAGCTTGTACTTGACGATGCCCTTGAGCACGCCGTTGCGGCTCTTCGAGGCGACGCCGGTGCAGCCCTTGGGCAGGCTCTTCTTCGCCTTCGAGGTCGCGGTGAACTTCATGCTGACCTTGCCGTAGGGGCCGAAGCTGGCCTTCAGCGTGGCCTTCGAGAGGTTCGACTTGGCCGAGTAGGTGACCTTGGTGCCGGTGAAGACGGAGTGGTTCTGCCCGACGCCCTTCTTGGACTTGTAGAGGCTGACCTGGGCGTCGGCGGCTCCACCGGAGACCGAGAGGGTGTAGCCCTTCGGGCCCTTGCCGGTGGACGAGAGGAAGGGCGTGGCCGCGGCCGCGTGGGCCGGGAGGGCCAGGCCGAGTACGGCGACCGCCGCGAGCGGCGCACGGCGCCGGAACGATGGGGACATCGCAGAGATCCTTTTGGACGGGTGGCGAGGTTGCTGGACTCGTGGCGGCGTTTGCCGCCGCGCGTGAACCTACGACCGGTTAAGGGTGCGATGCCAGCTCCGCGGCCCGCGCTCCTACCGTCGTCATACCGGGTGGGCGTCAGGGCACGAAGGCGGAGGTGTGGCAGGGCTGGCCGCCGCACACGTCGACGATCTTCCCCGTGGAGAGGAAGGTCGACTTCTGCGTCCGCGCGGCGGGCGTCGAGCGCACGTCCTCGTGCGGGATCGCTCGCCGGTGGCGTTGGGGACGTTGCCAGCGGCGCGACGCCGGTGCGGCCCGGGCCCGAGTCCCAGACGACGACGGCCGAGCCGGTGTACGGGCCGGGCGGCAGCGCCGTCATGCCGTAGAAGGGCGTGACCGCCGGCCAGCGGCCGGGGTCGGCGACCGGGCGGCGGATGCGCGCGCCGATCGTGCGGGCCATGACCTCGGCCGACCACTGCGAGACCTGGAAGTCGCCGACGGCGATCTGCATCAGCACCTGGTGGGCCGGCGTGTCGGTGAGCGGATCGTCGGTCATGTGCGCGGCGTAGCCGTCGCCCTCGCCGCGGTCCCACATGATCTGGAGCAGGTCGAGCACGACCGGGCGGATCCCGAGGTCGGGGTAGGACGTGTTGAGCACGCACTCGTAGGTCGCGTAGTCCTTGGAGCGCTGCAGCAGCAGACCGCCGAAGTCCATGCCGCTGACGCCGAGCACGGCGCGGGTGAAGTCGGGCGCCACCGCGGTCAGCGCGCCGCCGAGGATCCCGCCCTGCGAGTTGCCGTCGTAGCCCAGCGTGCGCGAGTGGATCAGCGGCTGGCCGGCGGCGCGGAAGGCCGGGTTGATCGCGAAACCGAACGGGTGGGTCATCGCCCGCCCGAGGAACATCGCGTTGAGGATCCCCTGCTGGAGGCGGTCGGCGAGGCTCGGGAAGCCGTTGAGGTTCTTGAGGATGCTCAGGGCGTTGGGGATGTCGTCCTCGGCCATCCCGCTCCACGGCGTCGCGCAGAACGTGAAGTCGTGCTCCTGGGCCATGTCCTCGACGTTGCCGGCGAGGACCTCGTCGGGCGAGCCGAGCAGGCCGTGGCCGTAGAGCGCGATCCGCGAGGGCTTGGCCAACGCGGCGCGCGGGACGACGCAGACGAAGGGCGTCACCTGGGCGTTGTCCTTGACGACGACGGGCCGGGAGTCGGGCGACTGGGTCTTGTAGACGAAGCGCCCGCCCGGGCCCGCAGCCCCTGCGTGGACAGGAAGCACGGGGTGGTGAGCGTGCCGCGGACGATCCGCAGCACGTTCGGGTTCTCGGCCGCGGTCGGCGTCGTGACCGAGTCGACGTGGTAGGTCGGGACCTTCCCGGACGATGACGCCGTCGGAGAGGTTCCTGTCGCCCAGCCCGGCGAACGCGTCGTTGCGGATCGCGAGCAGCCGCGAGACCAGCGAGCGGCGGCTGGCCACCGTGAAGTCCCAGGCCAGCGTGAGCGAGCCGCGCGCGACCTTGGCCTTCTTGAGCGCCTTGAAGATCCGCTTGTAGCGCGCGCGCCTGCCCGCGCAGCGCCTTGGGCAGCTTGCCGCCCTTGCGCAGCTTGGCGAACCACGCGGGCGCGCCGATCTTCTTGCCGCTGCCCGTGCGCAGGTTGCGCAGCGCGACGACGTAGCGGTGGCCCTCGGTCAGCGACTTGCCCGGGATGGATGAGCAGGTCGCGGTCGCACGGCGCGCGTCGGGTTGGCGTCGAGCTCGGACCAGACGAGCTTGCGCCGGGCGCTGTCCTCGTCGATGACGACGAGGCTCGAGCTTCTTCTTGAAGCCGGCGGCGATGTCGCGCAGGCCGACGAGCTTGGACTTGGCGATCGCCTCCGGCGTGTCGAGGCCGGCGAGGCGCACGACGATGCTCGTGCCCGGCGAGAAGCCGTCGCTGCGGTTGATGTCCCGCGGGTTCCAGCGCACGCCGTCGGCGTTGATCGGCATGGACCCGGCGGGGATGTGGAGGCGGCGGCCGGTCGGCGTGGCGGCCCGCACGGTGTAGGCGGTCGTCGGGGAACGGGAGCAGGCAGGGCTGCGAGTAGGCGCGGCAGGTGTTCTTCGGCGCCGCGGCGCGGGCCGGGCCGGCGGCGAGCGCCAGGCCGAGGAGGGCGACGAGCAGGAGAAGGCGGAGCAGACGGCGCATGCACCCGTCTTCATACACGACCGGGCTCCTCCGGCGCGGCAAGGGCACCGATCACCTCGCGCCACCAGGCGCGTTCGGGCTCCTCGACGGCCAGCGTCAGGCGCCGGCGGGCGAAGTCCTGCACCCGCGCGCGAGGCCCGGCCGCGACGACCGGTCCGGTGACCGCGTAGCGGCCGTCGGCGAGCAGCACGACCGCGCCCCCGGTCCCGTCGCGCCGGGTGCGGATCTGGTCGATCACCTCGGAGCGGCGCACCACGGCCGGATGCCCGGGGTCGCCGTCGTCCTCGCGCCACGGGCCGGTCCAGACCGGCCGCGAGGAGGAGCCCGGGTCCACGCGCGGGCGCGCGGTGCGGCCCAGCGGCCCGTCTCGCCAGCGGTCGAGCAGCTCGCGCAGCTCCACGGCGATCTCCTGGCGGGCGAGCACGTGCAGCCGGTCGTCGGGCTCGACCCGGGTCGACCCGCGCGGGAGCAGCCCGCCGCCGTCGCGCACGATCAGGTTGAGCAGCGCGTCGCGCGGGAGGCCGAGCTCGCGCACCCGCACGCCGCTGGCCGCGTCGGTCTCGCGGACGTGGAACTCGATCACCTCGGCGCCGAGGCGGCGCACCGCGCCGGCGTCGGCGAACGGGCTCGGGATCGCCGACTCGCTCGTCGTCACCCCGAGGCGGTGCGCGAGCGCCTCGAACGTCGAGCCCTGGAGGATCGTCGAGAGCAGCACGGCGAAGAAGACGACGTTGAAGAACTCGACCGAGCCCGGCGTGTGCTCGATCACCGGGAAGGTCGCGAGCACCACGGGCACGGCGCCGCGCAGGCCGGCCCAGCCGAGCACCGTGCGCTCGGGCCAGCTGAAGCCCGCGAAGGCGGTCGACACGAGCACCGCGAGCGGGCGGGCGATCAGCGCGACGACGAGCGCGAGCAGCGTGCCCTTGAGCGCGACCGAGCTGAACGACGACGGGAAGACGAGCAGGCCGAGGACGAGGAACATCCCGACCTGGGCCAGCCAGCCCAGGCCCGCGTGGAACGTGACGATCGTGCGCTTGGCCGGCAGCGACGGCGCGGTGCCGAGCGCCAGCCCGGCCATGTAGACGGCGAGGAAGCCCGAGCCGTGCAGCGCGTCGGCCAGGCCGAAGGCCAGCGCGGCGACGGTCAGCGAGGCGACCGGGTAGAGGCCGGCGGAGGCCAGGCGCAGGCGCGGGAAGACCCAGATCGCGACACCGCCGAGCAGCGCGCCGGCGGCGAAGCCGATCCCCATCTCCTGCACGAACAGCACGAGCATGTCGCCGACGCCGTAGTCCGGGTTCTCGATCCAGCGGATGAAGCCGATCACGAGCAGCACCGCGACCGGGTCGTTGAGGCCCGCCTCGCCCTCGAGCGTGCGGGCCAGGCGGCGGCGCAGCGTCGAGCCGCGCAGGATCGCGAAGACGGCGGCGCCGTCGGTCGAGGCGAGGATCGAGCCGAGCAGCAGGCCCTCGAGCGTCGAGATCCCGAGCAGCCAGTGGGCCCCGATCCCGGCCACGACCGCGGTGATCACGGTGCCGACGACGGCCAGCGAGATCGAGACGCCGAGCACGGGGCGGATCTCGTCCCAGCCCGCGGTCAGCCCGCCCTCGAACAGGATCAGCGCCAGGGCGACGACGCCGACGTCGCGGGCCGTCGCGTAGTCGTCGAAGGGCAACCAGCCCAGCCCGTCGGAGCCGATCGCCATGCCCAGGGCGAGGAAGAGGACGAGGCCGGGAACGCGCAGCCGACCGGCGAGCAGGGATGCGGCGAGGGCAGCGGCCAGGAGCGCCCCCGCGGCAAGAATGGCCTCGCCTTCGGTCACGTGGCGTCAACCATGCCACGTCGTGGCGACCGGTCGACCTGAGTCGTTTCGGGCGTCACTGGACGAAAAGATGATCCCAGGATTTCACGCCGGACGCCGTGTCGGCCGATAGACGCCACGATGAGCCCCGCGATGCGCATGCGCCGGGTGGCCCCGGTCCTCCTGCTTCTCCTCCTTGCCGGCGGCTCGGTCGCGCTGGCCGGCGCCTTCCACACGCGCGACGACCACCGTCGCAGCGAGGTGCGCGCGGCGCGGGCCAGCGAGGCGCTCGGCATCGTGCAGCGCGCGGTCGCGCACACGCTCGACGCGCAGAACACCCTGGCCACCGCGCTGGGCAACCTCAGCGGCTCGATCGACGCCCCGACCTGGCGCCGGCTCGGCCGCCCGGTGCTGGCCAACGCCTCGGCCTCGAGCGTGGCGTGGGTCGAGCGCGTCGGCTTCGCCGAGCGCCAGGCCTGGGAGCGCCGGCACGGCCTGCAGATCCGCCAGCTCAGCCCGCAGGGCCGCCCCGTCGCCGCGGGCGCTCGCGCCGACTACCTCGTGGTCGCGGACATCGCGGCCCGCGGGCCGATGGCCAGCGGCGTCGACCTCGGCGTCGACGCCACGCGCCGCGCCCACATGCACGTGGGCCGTGCGGACCGGCCGGGCGTCGGCCACCGCGCCGATGAAGCTGCTCGGCCGCACCGCGCGCCGCGGCGTCGTCGTCTACGCCCCGGCCCGCCGCCCGGGCGGGCGCGTCGGCTGGGTGATGGTGACCTACCGCACCCACCGCCTGGCCGAGATCCTCAAGCACCGCATCATGACCGGGACGCACGTCAGCGCCAGCGACGCCGGCCGCGCCGGTCTTCGGCCCGCTCGGCCTCAAGGGCTCGCACACCCGCGTGGCCGTCGGCCAGCGCACCTGGGTGCTCACCGCGGCCTCCCCTCTGCCCGCCGCCTCGAGCACCGCCGCCTTCGTGCTCGGCGTCGGCCTGCTGCTCACGCTGCTCGTCGGCGGCGCCCTGCTCGCCGCCTCGCGCCGCGAGCACCGGGCGATCGAGCGCGCCGACGACACCGAGAAGAAGATGGCCGAGGTCCTCTCGATGCTCGGCGAGGGCGTCTCGGTCTTCCGCGCCGACGGCACGATCTCGATGATCAACGAGCGCGGCCGCGAGCTCCTCGAGGTCCCGGCCGGCGAGGCGGCGATCTCCGCCCTCGACGGGCGCTGGACGTGGCTGGACGAGGACGGGCGAGGCGATGTCGCTCGAGGCGCTGCCGGCGCACCGCGTGGCCAACTCGGGCGGCTCGCTGGACGGCCTGCTCACCGGCGTGATCACGCCCGACGGCACGTTCCGCTGGCTGCGCTGCAGCTTCCGCGCGCTCCCCTCCGAGGACGGCGCCCCCTACCCCGTCGCCTGCTCGTTCGAGGACGTCACCGCCCAGCGCGAGGCCGAGGCCGCCCTGGCCGCCTCCGAGGAGCGCTACCGCACGGTCGTCGACCAGCTCGAGGAGGGCGTGATCCTCCAGGACGCGAGCTCGCAGATCGTCACCTGCAACGACGCCGCGCACGAGATCCTCGGCCTGACCCGCGACCAGCTCGAGGGCCGCAGCTCGCGCGACCCGGACTGGCACGCGATCTACCCCGACGGCACGCCGTGGCCCGGCGAGGAGCACCCCGTTCCCGTCGCCATGCGCACCGGCGAGCCGCAGCTGCGCCGGCTGATGGGCGTGCACAAGCCCGACGGCTCGCTGACCTGGATCAGCGTCAACGCGCGCCCGCTGCGCCACGCCGACGAGGACGAGCCCTACGCCGTCGTCTGCTCCTTCGTCGAGGTCACCGACTCCGAGCGCCAGCGCGTCGAGCTCGAGGACGCCCAGAAGGTCGCCGCGCTCGGCTCCTGGCAGGTCGAGCTCTCCGAGCCGCCGGTCACCACGTGCTCGGCCGGGCTCAAGCGCCTGCTCGGGCACCCGGCCGACGCCGAGATGGACGGCATGGAGGCCCACGTCCTCCGCGTCCTCGAGGAGGACCGCCCGCTCGTGGCCGCCGCCTTCGAGTCGCTGCGCGAGACCGGCGTCGAGCAGGACATCCTCTACCGCCTGCGCCGCGCCGACGACGACCGCGTGATCGTCATCCACGCCCGCGCCCAGGCCGAGCGCGACCACGACGGCCGGATCTCCCGCCTGCACGGCACGCTGCAGGACGTCACCGAGCAGCGCTCGGCCGAGCGCGCCCTGCGCGCCTCGGAGGCCCGCTTCCGCGGCCTGGCCGAGCACGCGCCGGTGGCGATCCTCGAGACCGATCCCGCCGGCGGCTGCGCCTGGGTCAACGACGCGTGGGAGACGATGGCCGGCATCGACCTCGGCCAGGCCGTGGGCGACGGCTGGCGCGAGGCGATCGACCCCGCCGACCGCGAGGTCGTGGCCGAGGCGTGGGATCGCGCCCGCCACGAGCTCGGCACGATCCCCGTCGAGTACCGCTTCGCCCAGCCGAACGGCCGCCGGGTCGTGGCCATGGGCACCGTCGCCGCCCTGCGCGACGACACCGGCCAGGTGACCGGCCTGATCTCCGTGGCCGCCGACGTGACCGCCTCCCGGGAGGCGGAGCGCATGCGCCGCGAGGCCGAGCGCCACTTCCGCTCGGCCTTCCAGAACGCGCCGATCGGCGTCGCGGTGATCTCGCTCGACGGCTACTTCGTCGGCGTCAACCGCGCGATGTCCGAGCTGACCGGCTACGGCCAGGAGCAGCTCGAGGGCATGGCGATCGCGACGATCACCCACCCCGAGGACGCGGCGCGCGACAGCGAGGCGATCGCCGAGATGCTCGCCGGCGACGCGGCCTCCTACCAGGCCGAGAACCGCTACATCCACGCCGCCGGCCACACGGTCTGGGTGTCGATGACGGCCACGCTCGTGCGCGACGACGACGGCCGCCCCACGCACTTCATCGCCCAGGTCCAGGACGTGACCGAGCGCCGCCGCTACGAGCAGCGCCTGCAGTACATGGCCGACCACGACCCGCTCACCGGGCTGCTCAACCGCCGCTCGTTCGAGAAGGAGCTCGACCGCCACGTCGCGCGCGTCCAGCGCTACGGCGACCAGGGCGCCGTGCTCGTGCTCGACATCGACCACTTCAAGGCCGTCAACGACACCCTCGGCCACAACGAGGGCGACAAGCTGATCGTCGACATCGCCCACCGCCTGCGCTCGCGCCTGCGCGAGTCCGACATCGTCGCCCGCCTCGGCGGCGACGAGTTCGCGGTGCTGCTCCCGAGCGTCGACGAGGACGAGGCGCGCTCCGTCGCCGAGGACCTGCTCGAGGTCATCCGCGGCCAGGTCATCCCCAGCGGCATCCGCGCCGCGCCGCGCCTCGGCGAGCATCGGCGTCGTCGCCGCCCGGGCGCGCGAGGAGCTGACCGGCGAGGACCTCCTCGTCTGCGCCGACCTCGCGATGTACGACGCCAAGGACGCCGGCCGCGGCCGCGTCGCCGTCTACGCCGCCTCCCCCCACGAGCGCGCCCGCACCGAGGCGCGCCTGGCCTGGGTCGAGCGGATCAAGGACGCGCTCGAGAACGAGGACTTCGTGCTCCACGCGCAGCCGATCGTCGACCTCGGCACCGGGATGATCTCCCAGTACGAGCTGCTCATCCGCATGAAGCAGGCCGACGGCGACCTGATCCCGCCGGGCACGTTCCTCTACATCGCCGAGCGCTACGACCTGATCCAGGAGCTCGACCGCTGGGTGCTGACCAAGGCGATCGAGCTGATCGCCCGGGCGCGCGCGGCCGGCAAGCCGCTGACGCTCGAGGTCAACGTCTCGGGCCGCTCGCTCGGCGACGCCGCGGTCCTCGAGACGATCGAGCGCGAGCTCGAGCGCACCGGCGCGACGGCCTCCGACCTCGTGCTCGAGATCACCGAGACCGCGGCCGTGTCGAACATCCCCCAGGCCCAGGCGTTCGGCAACCGCCTCTCCGAGCTCGGCTGCCGCTTCGCGCTCGACGACTTCGGCGCCGGCTTCGGCTCCTTCTACTACCTCAAGCACCTGCCCTTCGACGTGCTCAAGATCGACGGCGAGTTCATCCGCAACTGCCGCGCCAACCCGGTCGACCGGCTGATCATCGAGTCCGTCGTGACGATCGCCCGCGGCATGGGCAAGCGCACCGTCGCCGAGTTCGTCCAGGACGACGAGACCGTCGACCTGCTGCGCGAGTACGGCGTCGACTACGCCCAGGGCTACCACCTCGGCCGCCCGACCGGGCTGCCCGAGGTGCTCGCCAACGAGGGCGTGCCGGCGCTCGAGCTGGGCTAGGCGCGGCGCCGCCCCGGGCTCGCTCTAGGAAGGCGACGGGCGAAGCGGCGATTTCGACGTTTCCGTCGCATATCGACGGTTTGTCGACGTCTCCAACGTTGTGGCCCCCGAGGGCAAGAACGTTGGAAAGTCACCTCCCTGGTCCTCCCTCCCTCCTTCCCCAGACCCAGCCAGTCCCCGGCGACGCGCGCCGCCGGGACCGACCTACCCCACCACGACCCAGCCGCTGATCGCCACGAAGTGCGCGATCGCGGCGCCGACGACGAACGTGTGGAAGATCTCGTGGAAGCCGAAGGTCGCGGGCCACGGGTCGGGGCGGCGCAGCGCGTAGATCACGGCGCCGACCGTGTAGAGCACGCCGCCGGCGACGATCAGCACGAGCGGCGCGACGGCATCGCGTGGACGAGCTGCGGCGCGGCGAGCACGGCCAGCCAGCCGAGCAGCACGTAGAGGCCGGCGGTCAGCGCGCGGGGCGCCTGGATCCACACGACCGAGACGACGACGCCGAGCACGGCGCCGCCCCACACGCAGCCGAGCACGGTCGGGCGCTGCCAGCCCGACATCTCGAGCAGGCCGACCGGCGTGTAGGTCGCGGCGATGAAGACGAAGATCGTCGAGTGGTCGATGCGGCGCAGCAGCGGGCGCCAGCGCGGGTCCCAGCGCCAGCGGTGGTAGAGCGCCGCTGCCGGCGAACAGCGCGCAGAGGCCGATCCCGTAGACCGTCGCCGAGAAGCGCGGCAGGCCGGGTGCGGCGAGCACGACGAGGACGACCGTGGCCGCCGAGCGCGATCCAGAACGCGTAGGCGTGCACGAGGCCGCGCAGCAGCGGCCGGACGAGCTCGTCCTCGAGGACGGGGCGCATCAGGCGCGCGTGCCGCGCGGCGCCGGTGACGATCAGCGCGTCGTCGACGCACGTGCGCACGACCTGCTCGGGCGTCACCTCGAAGAGGCCGGGCACGCCCGGTGCGAGCTCGCGGACGCCGACGCCGATGCGCGCGAGGTTCATCGCCCCGAGCATCTTCGTCCACATCACGTTGGCGGTGAAGTCGGGGTCCTCGATGTCGGGGAAGGTGCCGTCCTCGGCGCCCTCGCGCAACACGCGGGCCAGATGGCCGATGCAGCGCGCCATGCCCTGGCCCAGCCGCAGCCAGACCGAGTCGGAGATCGTCGCCTGCAGCTCGCTCGCCGGCCGGCGCATGAGCGACAGCGACGAGTCGATGAAGGCCGGGTAGCGCACGGCGAACGACGCGTAGGTCTCGGCCAGGCGCTCGAGGCGCACGACGAGGTCGGTCTCACCGGAAACCGCAGCATCCTGTTCGCGACCCAGCTCATCGAGGTAATCGGTGACCGTGAGGACGAAGAGCTCTTCCTTGGAGGAGAAGTGCCGGTACACGAGTCCGCGGGCGATCCCGGCCGCCCGCGCGATGTCCTCGATCGGCGCGTCCTGCATGCCGCGCTCGTCGAACAGCGCCCTCGTCGCCACCACGAGCTCGCGCTCGCGCCGGGGCTTCAGGGGTGTCTCGCGGGGGCTTGCCACCTACTGGATCGTAGTTCGCCGCTACTGTGAGAACATCAGGTTGACAGTCGTTCTCACGTCTGCCCCCACTATGCACCAGGTCCTTCGATCCCACCACTGCCGTGGCTGAACGCGGCGCGACACCACAGGTCTCGAGGATCCGCAAGCGCGTGCTCTCCGCGCTGCAGTCCTTCACGTCCCCCCTGCTCCCGGACGACTACCTCGAGCTCATCAACCCGCTGTGGTCCACGCGCGAGCTGCGCGGCCGGATCGAGCGCATCGAGCGCGAGGACGGCGACGCGGTGACCGTCGTGATCCGCCCCGGCTTCGCCTGGGAGGGCCACAAGCCCGGCCAGTACGTCCGCCTCGGCGTCGACATCGACGGGCGCCGCCACTGGCGCGCCTACTCGCTGACCAGCGACCCGGGCCGCAAGGACGGCTGGGTCTCGGTCACGCCGAAGCTCTACGCCGACGGCGTCGTCTCGCCGTGGATCAACCAGGACGCCAAGCCCGGCACGCTCGTGCGCCTCGGCCACGTCGAGGGCCAGTTCATCCTCCCCGACCCGATCCCCGAGAAGATGCTCTTCATCTCGGCCGGGTCCGGGATCACGCCGGTCATGAGCATGCTGCGCGCGGCCGGCCGCGCCGGCGGGCTGAAGGACACCGTCCACATCCACTCGGCCCGCACCAAGGACGACGTGATCTTCGGCGACGACCTGCGCGAGCTCCACGACGAGCACGACGGCTTCGTCCTCGTCGAGCGCCACACGAAGCAGGAGGGCCGCCTCGAGCCGAAGATGCTCGACGAGCTGTGCTCGGACTGGCGCGAGCGCGAGACCTTCCTCTGCGGCCCCTCCGAGATGCTCGACGCGTTCGTCGCGCGCTGGGAGGACGAGGGCATCGAGGACAAGGTCCACATGGAGCGCTTCCAGCCGCGGATCGGCGGCGACGGCGCCGGCGGCGGCGAGGGCGGCACGGTCAAGCTGCTCAAGAGCGACCTCGAGTTCGAGTGCGCCGGCGACACGCCGATCCTCGAAGCCGGCGAGGAGGCCGGGGCCGACCTCGACTTCGGCTGCCGCATGGGCATCTGCCACACCTGCACCGGGAAGCTCTGCTCCGGCCAGCTCCGCGACCTGCGCTCCGGCGAGATCCACGGGCAGGAAGGCGAGGTCGTCCGCATCTGCATCGCCGCCCCCGAAGGCCCCGTCGAACTCGAACTCTGACCACGACTCCCGAGGAGCATCCGCAATGAGCACCGCCACGACCCCCGCATCCTCGAACGGCCACCGCCCGGCCGAAGAGGAGCCCCAGAACCCGCTCCAC
Source organism: uncultured Solirubrobacterales bacterium (assembly GCA_963737395.1). Classification (GTDB taxonomy): domain Bacteria; phylum Actinomycetota; class Thermoleophilia; order Solirubrobacterales; family Solirubrobacteraceae; genus JBBQAA01. The sequence goes on from CAVTSQ010000021.1 coordinate 83,321, forward strand.
CACCTCTCCGAGGAGCAGATCGACGAGCTCGCCAAGGAGTTCGACGCGATCCACGACGAGGTCTTCGAGTCGCTCGGCGAGCGCGACTCCCGCTACATCCACGCGATGATCGAGCTCCACCGCCGGCTGCTCGTGCTGTCCCGCGTCGAGCTCTTCGCCGCGCGCTCGAAGGTCATGTGGCTGCTCGGCGTGACCGGTCTCTCGCTGGCCAAGATCCTCGAGAACATGGAGATCGGCCACAACGTCATGCACGGCCAGTGGGACTGGATGAACAACCCCGAGATCCACTCCTCGACGTGGGACTGGGACACCGCCTCCACCGCCGAGTCGTGGAAGCACTCGCACAACTACATCCACCACACGTACACGAACATCCGCGGCAAGGACAAGGACCTCGGCTACGAGATCATGCGGATCGACCCGCATCAGAAGTGGCACCCGGTCTACCTGCTGCAGCCCTTCTACAACGTGCTGCTGATGGCGTTCTTCGAGTGGGGCGTCGCCTTCCACGACCTCGACCTCGACGCCGTCCGCGCCGGGGAGAAGTCGCACAAGGAGGTCCGCAAGGACCTCAAGGGCATCTGGGGCAAGGCGCGCAACCAGATCGTCAAGGACTACATCGCCTGGCCGCTGATCTCGGCCGCCGCCGCCACGGGCGTCGAGTTCGCCTGGAAGAGCCCGGCGTTCGACCGCGTGCGCCCCGGGCGCGGCAAGGTCGAGCGCGCGAAGGTCAAGGCGCACGAAGGTCAAGGGCAAGCTCAAGCGCGACCAGGACGACGGCACCGCGCGGATGCTCCTCGAGAGCGGGCTGAAGACCTACAAGGCCGCGGCGAAGGCGAACTTCACCGCCAACATCGTCCGCAACTTCTGGTCCAACGCGATCATCTTCTGCGGGCACTTCCCCGACCAGACGTACACGTTCTCCCAGGAGGAGACCGAGGACGAGTCGCGCGGTGCCTGGTACGTCCGGCAGCTCGTCGGCGCGGCCAACATCGACGGCTCGCCGATGTTCCACGTGCTCTCGGGCAACCTCGGCTACCAGGTCGAGCACCACCTGTACCCGGACATGCCGAGCACGCGCTACGGCGAGATCGCCCCGCGCGTGCGCGAGCTCTGCGAGCGCTACGAGCTGCCCTACAACTCGGGCCCGTTCGGCAAGCAGTGGGGCTCGGTCCAGCGCACGATCCTGCGCCTGGCCTTCCCCGGCGGCAAGGTGCGCCCGAAGCCCGGCCCCTACCACGGCCCGCGCTACCGCGGGTCCGGGGAGAAGGCCGGCGAGCAGGCGGCCGAAGCCGCCTGAGCCGGACCTGGAGTTGGACGGCCCCGGCGCCGTCCAACTCCAAGGGTGGAGCAAGCTCACAGGCCTCGGGGCCGATCGAACTAGCGTTTGTGACCCGTTGTCACAAGCCCTAGGGCACGACGACGGCTTGACCTGAACCCGAGTCCGAACGGCGCCGCCCAGACGGCGCCGTCTCTTCGAAGGAGGACGCCCCCGCATGCCGAGGACGCCCGTCGCCGTGCTTCGCGCGGCACTTGCCATCACCGCCCTGGCCAGCCTGCTGGCCCTTTCGCTCGCGACCGCCCGGCCGGCTCATGCCGCCACGGCGAAGGCCGCCTGCGCCAACAAGTACTGCACGAAGGACAAGGCCGGCGTGACGTCGTGCCGCTCGCGCGACGGCTACAAGGCGATCGCGCGCTGCTACATCGACCGCGCCGCCCGGCACTACGGCCAGAGCCAGTCGGAGGCGCGCTACATCGCCTACCGCGAGAGCAAGTACCACTGGACCGTGACGAACTCGAGCGCCCACCGCGGCATGTACCAGTTCACGGACACGCTGTGGCACCACACGCCGTACCACGCCAAGTCGGTCTACAACCCGCGCTACGCCGCGCTGGCCGCCATGTGGCTGTGGAAGCACGGCGGCAAGCACCACTGGGCGATCTAGCCGCCCACCGTCCGGGGAGGTCTGGGGCCGGCTAGCCCCAGACCTCGTCGGCCGTCTCGACGATCAGCCGCAGCTTGGCGAACTGCTCGTCGATGGACAGGTCGTTGCCCTCCTCGGTCGACGAGAACCCGCACTGGCCCGAGAGGCACAGCTGGTCGACGTCGACGAACCGCGACGCCTCCTCGATGCGCCCCTTGAGCAGGTCCTTGGACTCGAGCTCGGGGCGCTTGGTCGTGACCAGGCCGAGCACGACGAGCTTGTCCTCGGGGACGTACTTGAGCGGGTCGAAGGTGCCCGAGCGCTCGTCGTCGTACTCCATGAAGTACCCGTCGATCTCGAGGTCGCCGAACAGCGCCTCGGCGACCTTGTCGTAGCCGCCCTCGGCCACCCACATCGACTGGTTGTTGCCGCGGCACATGTGCGTCGTGACGACGAGGTCGTCGGGCCGGCCCGCGAGCGCCCGGTTGATGTTGGCGATGTACTGCTCGTGCAGGTGGTCGGGGTCGCCGCCGATCGCCTCGATGTGCTCGCGCTGCGCCGGGTCGTTGATGTAGGCCAGGCTCGTGTCGTCGAGCTGCAGGTAGCGGCAGCCGGCGTCGTAGACCGCGCGCATCTGGGCGTTGTAGGCCGCGGCCAGGTCGGCCCAGAACTCGTCGATGTCGCCGTAGGCGTCCGTGTCGATCGCGTCGGCCGAGCCGAGGCGGTAGTGGACCATGCTCGGCGACGGGATCGTGAGCTTCGGCGTGCCCGTGGTGGCGTGCTCGCGCACGAAGGCGAAGTCGTCGAGGAAGATCGGCTCGGGCAGGCTGATCCGCTCGCCGACGTGGATCGCGGCCGGCGCGTAGTCGAGCTGCTTCTCGGCGCTCTTGAAGGCGACGTGGACCTGCTCGCCCTCGACCGTCTCCAGGCCGCCGAGCTGGTAGATGAAGTCCATGTGCCAGGAGGTGCGGCGAAACTCGCCGTCGGTGACGGTCTGCAGGCCGACCTCCTCCTGCTGGCGGATCACCTCGGCGATCGCCTCGTCCTCGGCCGCCTTGAGGCCGTCGTCGTCGAGGCGGCCGGCGGCGTGGTCGGCGCGGGCCTGCTTCAGCGCCGGCGGGCGCAGCAGGGAGCCGACGTGGTCGGCGCGGAAGGGCGGTGTCTCACGGAGGGCCATGCCCTACGTACTGCCCCGGCCGCCGCGTCCGCGATCATCTAGGCTCGCGCGGTGCCCGACCGTCCGCCGCCTCGCGCCGCCGTCCGCGCCGTGCTGCGCGGGCGCCGGCTGCTGCAGGCGATCGCCGACCGCACCGTGCCCGCGCACATCGCCGCCTTCGACCGCACGCTCGGCCTGTGGCGCGCGCACATCGTCGGCGCGCTGGCCGAGCTCGGCGTGGCCGACGCGCTGGCGGAGGGCCCGGCCACCGCGGCGCAGGTCGCCGATCGCGTCGGCGCCGACCCCGACGCCCTGCACCGCCTGCTGCGCGCCGCCGCGGCCGAGGGGCTCGTGCGGATGCGCCGCGACGGGTCCTTCGCGCTGACGCGGGTCGGCGCGGCGCTGCGCTCCGACGCGACGCGCGACGTCGCGTCGTGGGCGCGCTACCTGACCAAGGCCTCGACGACGGCGGCCTGGGCCGGCCTGGCCGACGGCGTGCGCAGCGGCCAGAGCCCGTTCCGGGCCGCGCACGACAGCACGGTGTGGGACTGGTTCACCGCCCACCCGGACGAGGAGCGCCTGTTCGCCGCCGCGATGCGCAGCCTGACCGCGGAGTGGGCGCCGGCGATCGTCGCCGGCTATCCGTGGCCCGAGTCCGGGACCGTCTGCGACGTCGCCGGCGGCGTCGGCACGCTGCTCGCCGCGGTGCTCGAGGCGCGGCCGGGCCTGCGCGGGGTGCTCGTCGACGCGCCCGGGGTGCTCGCCGAGGCCGACGGCTGGCTGACGCGGCGCGGGCTGCGCGAGCGCGTCGAGCTCGTGCCCGGCGACATCTTCGCCACGTGGTCGGCCCCGGCCGATCTCTACCTGCTCAAGGACGTGCTGCACGACTGGGGCGACGAGCAGAGCGCGCGGATCCTCGCCGGCGTCCGCGCGGCCGCGCCGGCCGGCGCGCGGATCGTCCTCGCCGAGGACCTGCAGCCGCGCAACCGCCCCGATCCCGTCGCCTCGCTCCAGGACCTGCAGATGCTCACCCAGTGCGACGGCGGGCGCCAGCGCTCGGCCGAGGAGCTCGCGGCGCTGCTGCGCGCGGCGGGCTTCGCGCCCGGTGCCGTGCGCCACACGGCGGGCCCGTCGCTCGTCGAGGGCTCCGCGGCCTAGCCGGCCAGGCGGCGCGCGCAGCTCGGCGGCGGCGGCCGGGAGCGCGTCCAGGTCGTCGGGCAGCCGCACGTCGTAGACCGGGTGGCGGCGCACGAGCGGCGGCGACGCGGGAGAACGTCGCCTGGCGCAGGTCGGGCCGGCCGCTGATCGCGTTGACGAACACCGGCGGCAGCGCGACCTCGGGCGCGAGCTCCCGCACTGCCAGCTCGTCGCCTCCGCGCTCGCCGAGCACGAGGACGGCGCCGACCGGGACGGGCTCGGGCCCGAGCGGCTCGGCCGCGGCCAGGTGCAGGCGCTTGCGGCGGCGCCCCGGCTCGGCCGGCGGCGCGTCGCCGGGGACCGGGTGCAGGCGGATCCCGAGCGGGCCGGGCCAGGCGAGCATCCGGTCGTCCTCGGCGGTCAGCGCCACGCCGTCCTCGGCCAGCAGCCCGCAGCCGGCCGTCTCCAGCGCGTGGGCGAGCGTCGACTTGCCGCGCCCGGACGGCCCGCAGACGAGGATCGCGCGGCCCGACTCGACGATCGCCGCGGCGTGCAGGACGAGCTCGCCGCGGGCGGCGAGCATGATCGGGACGATCGCGTTGATCACGCGGTCCTCCCACTCCTCCGTCGGCGCCGACGCCTCGGTGAGGACGCGGCGGCGGGACGGCTCGAGCCGGTAGGTGCCCGACAGCGAGCACCAGACGACGAGGTCGTCGCCGTCGGCGGTCAGCGTGAAGAAGACCTCGCCGGCGTCGGTGCGCAGCTCGGCGAAGGGCTCGACGTCGACGCCGAGCGGATCGCGACTGGCGCGAACCTCGACGGTCCCGCGCTGTCCCGTCGCCGTCGCGCAGCCGCTCCAGCGGCAGGTCGGAGACGACGTCGTAGCCGAAGAGCGCGCCGCGGGCGCTCACGGCCCGGCGACGGGCACGGGCTCGCGCGCCTCGGCGACGGCGCGCGCGCCGGCTTGCCCTCCGGCTCGAGCACGCCGCGCGCGACCAGCCAGCGCAGGATCCCGACCGGTGTCGCGCTCGAGCGTCGCCGGGTCGACGTCCGGGTAGCGCGCCGCGAGCTCGTCGAGCGCCTCGCCCACGGTCGCGCCGTCCAGCGCGTCGAGCAGCTGCCCGGCCGTGCGGCTCAGGCGGAAGACCTTGCCGTTCGAGATCAGGCGCACGAGGCGCTCGTCGTCCTGGCTGCCGGCCCAGCGCAGCGGCGCGGCGCGATGGCGGCGCGCGCGCAGGCGGTCGAGCACGGCGGCGCGCGCGGTGGCGACGTCGCCGGCGTCAGGCGGCGGGACGGTCGAGTCGGCGCCGCGCTTGGGCAGGCGCGGAGCGAGCTTCGCCCGGGCGCGGGCCAGCCGGCCGGAGCCGACCTCGACCTCGTCGTCGGCGTACGGAACGACCGCGGAGTCGCCGAGATCGCTGGAGGACTTCATCCCGCCGGCCCAGTCGAGGATGTCCTGGTGGCGCCAGTCGGCGGCGATCCGCCGCCAGCACGACGCGAGGCCGTCCTCGACGCGCCCGAAGGAGAACGGCGTGATCGAGTCGAGGCGGACGGCGCCATTGGGGCGCACGAGGAACGTGCCCGGGACGCGGACGTCCTGGTAGGCGATCTGCTCCACGTCGCCGCTCTGCAGCAGGACGCCGAACTCCTCGCCGTAGCGCGCCGGCGCCTCGTCGGCGAGCTTGCGCAGCGCGGGCGCGGTCGACCTCCCAGCCGTCGACGCGCGACGCGGCGCCGGCCAGCACGACCGGGGTCATGCGCACGAGCGTGACGCCGAGCAGCCACATCTGCTCGAGGAACTGCGGGCACCGCCGCCTGGTTGAGCGGCGTGATCACGTGGTTGACCGAGTGGTCGACGCCGCGCGCGATCAGCAGGTCGATGGCCCGGACCGCGCGGCGCCAGCTTCCGGGGACGCCGCGGGCCGCGTCATGGATCTCCGGCGTCGGGCCGTCGATCGAGATGTGGACGGTCAGGCTCGGGAGCGCCGCGAGACGGTCCGCCACGTCCTCGTCGACGAACCAGCCGTTCGTGTTCAGCGAGACCGCGACGCCGGCGGCGGCGAGGCGCTCGACGAGCTCCAGGGTCAGATCGCGGCGCAGGAGCGGCTCGCCGCCGGTGACGACCGCCTCGATGATCCCGAGCTCGATCGCCTCGTCGATCGCCTGGCGCCACGCGTCGTCGGACAGGTCGGTCGCGCGCTCGAGCGTCCGGCGCGGCGAGTCCGTGTAGCAGAAGTCGCAGCGCAGGTTGCACGCGTAGGTGAGCTCGAACTTGCCGCCCACCGGGCGGTCGGGCACGGCCTGACGGCGCTGCGTGTAGCCGTGGCCGGCGCGTCGGGCGAGCCGGCGAACGCGGTAGTCACCGCGCAGGCGGGTGGAGACGGAGCGCGGCAGGCGCACGGGCCAGGCGCGCTCGCGGCTTAGGAGACGCCAGTCGGCGTCGAGATGTTGGGAGCTCCGGGCGCCGTCTCGCTGATCCCGGCGACGAGCTCGACGTCCTCCGCCTCGGGCGTCTCGTAGGGCTCGGCGGGCTGCTCGTGCTGGTTCATGAAGGTCTCCTGATGGCTCTCGGGTCAGATCGCGCGGACGACCGACACCGGGCCGACCCCGGCCGCCGTCTCACCCGTGCCGGCGACGAGCTCGACGTCCTCCGCCTCTGGCGTCTCGTACGGCTCGGCGGACTGCTCGCGCTCGCTCATCCGATGTTCGGGACCTGCGACACGTTGCCGGTCGCGGTCTCGCTCGTGCCGGCGACGATCTCCACGTCCTCGGCCTGCGGGGTCTCGTAGCCCTCGGCGGGCTGCTCGGGCTCGCGCTCGCTCATCAGGACGTCTGGGAGACCGCGCCGTGCACGGTCTCGGTCGTCCCGGCGACGAGCTCGACGTCCTCGGCGGTCGGGGACTCGTAGGCGGTCTCGTCGGTCGGGCGCTGGTCGGCGTGCATCGAATCGACTCCTTGCGAGATCAGTCGGGTTGCGAGAAATGGATCATCGACGCGGCCTCGACCGTGCCGGCGCAGAGCTCCACGTCCTCGACCGAGGGGGCCTCGTAGTCGAGCTGGCTGGACCGTTCGTCGCTCATGAACCGGAAACCTACCCCACGGGGCGGCTTGGGTGCAACGCCGTGCGCGCGCCTAGAGGGCGACGACGAGGCCGCGCTCGCGCAGGCGCGACACGAAGGCATCCACATCGGCCGCGGCGCGCTCCTCGTCGACGCCGTGGCGCTCGACGAGTCCGCGGACGAGCGCGTCGGTGTCGGTCGGCTCGGCCAGCGCCTCCCACAGGGCGGCGCCGGTGCGGTTGAGCTTGACGTAGCGGGAGTTCTGCGCGTCGAGGACGAGCGTCGCCTCGCCGAGCTGCTCCCACACCACGTCCTCGGAGCGGCGCAGGCGCTCGGCCATCAGCCGACGGAGACGATCTTCAGCCGCCGTGGGCCGCCGGGCGTGTTGATCTTCGCGACGTAGCCGGCCTTGCGGCCCTCGAGCGCGCTGGCGACGGGCGACTCGGCCGACAGCTTGCCGTCGGCCAGCGAGGCCTCGGCGGCGGACACGATCGTGTACGTGCTCTGCTTGCCGGTCTTCTCGTCCTCGACCTCGACGGTCGACCCGAAGCCGACCGTGGCGCCCGTCGCCGCCTCGACCACCTCGGCGGCGGCCACGCGGGAGCGCAGCTGGAGGATCTTCGTCTCGAGGTGCGCCTGGGCCTCCTTGGCGGCGTGGTACTCCGCGTTCTCCTTGAGGTCTCCGTAGCCGCGCGCGACCTTGATCGTCTCGGCGATCTCCGCTCGCGCGGGCCCCTCGAGCTCGTCGAGCTCGGCCTGTAGAGCGGCCAGCCCCTCCGACGTCATCCGATTCTCCATGCCCCCGACCGTACTCTCCCGGGCCAGATGACTCTCGACAGCGCCTACCGCGGCGGCGACGGCGACCCGCTCGTCCTGCTCCACGGCTTCACCGACACCTGGCGGGCGTGGCGGCTCGTCCTGCCCGAGCTGACCCGCCATCACGCCGTCTTCGCCCCGACGCTGCCCGGCCACCACGGCGGTCCGCCCTACGACGGCTCCGAGCTGAGCGTCGAAGGCACGCTCGATCAGCTGAGCCGGATGCTCGCGGCCGAGGGCATCGAGCGTCCGCACCTGGCGGGCAACTCGCTCGGCGGCTGGTACGGGCTGCACATGGCTTCCCGTGGCCTCGCGCGGTCGATCACCGCGATCTGTCCGGCCGGCGGCTGGGAGCCCGGCTCCAAGGAGGACCGCGCGACGCTCGCCTTCTTCGCGCGGACGAGCGTGTCTTTGCGGATGGCCGCCCCGTTGCTCGAGACGATCGCCAAGCGCCCCCGACTGCGGACGGCCGCCATGCGCGAGCTGATCCCCGATCCCTCACGGGTGACGAGCGCCGACGCCTACGCGATGATGGAGGGCGCGCGCGAGACGGCGGTCTACAACGACTCGATCGCGCTGGCCAAGCGCGGCGAGGCCTTCGGCGACCTCGGGCCGATCGAGGTCCCGGTGACGATCGCCTACGGCACCAAGGACCGGCTCGTGCGCTGGCCCGGCCACTACACGCGCCTCCGCCACCAGGTCCCGAACGCGGTCTACGAGCCGCTGGAAGGGCTCGGCCACATGCCGATGTGGGAGGACCCCGACCGGGTCGCCGAGATCATCCTTCAGACGATTCGACGAAGCGCTCCCTGAGCGTCTTCTTCGAGAACTTGCCGACGCTCGTCTTCGGCACCTCGTCGATGAACTCGATGCGCTCGGGGATCCACCACTTCGCCACGCGCTCGGACAGGAACTCCTTGACGTCGTCGTCGTCGAGGTCGGCGCCGTCCTCGGGCACGATGCAGGCCATCGGGCGCTCGCCCCACTTCTCGTCGGGGACGGCGATAACCGCCGCCTCGGCCACGCGCTCGTCGGCCATGATCGCGTTCTCGAGCTCGACCGAGCGAGACCCACTCGCCGCCGGACTTGATCACGTCCTTGGTGCGGTCGACGATGCGGATGTAGCCCTCGGCGTCGATCGTCGCCACGTCGCCGGTGCGCAGCCAGCCGTCCTCGGTGAAGGAGTCGGCCGCGCGCTCGTCGTCGTAGTAGGTGGCGGCGATCCACGGGCCGGAGATCTGCAGCTCGCCCTGCGCCTCGCCGTCCCAGGGCAGCGGGTCGGTCGACTCGCCCTCGACGATCCGGGCCTCGAGCAGCGGCGAGAGCAGGCCGACGGAGGCGCGGATGTCGGCGAGCTCGTCCTCGGAGCGGTCGGCCACGGTCGACTTGATCCGCGCGATCGAGCCGATCGGGCTCGTCTCGGTCATCCCCCAGGCCTGCAGGATCGGCCGGCCGGTCTCCTCGCGGTAGGACTCCGACAGCGCGCGCGGCACGGCCGAGCCGCCGCAGACCAGGCGGGTGACCGAGGAGAAGTCGTGGTCGCGAGCTTGGGCAGCACGCCCATCCAGATCGTCGGCACGCCGGCGGTCAGCGTCACCTTGTGCTCCTCGACGAGCGCGATCAGCGCGTCGGGGGACAGATCGGGGCCCGGGAGCACGAGCGAGGCGCCGGTCATCACCGAGGCGTGCGGCAGGCCCCAGGCGTTGACGTGGAACATCGGGACGACGGGCATGACGACGTCGTTCTCGGAGAGCGCGAAGGTGTCGGCGAGCATCGTCGTGATCGCGTGCAGCGTCATCGAGCGGTGCGTGTAGACGACGCCCTTGGGGTTGCCGGTCGTGCCGCTCGTGTAGCACATGGCCGCGGCCTGGTTCTCGTCCTCGACGCGGAAGCCGTCGACGGGTTCGGCGGCGGCGAGCAGCTCCTCGTAGTCGCGGATGCGCTCGTCGTCGGGGATTCCTCGTCGGCGCCGTCGTCCATCACGACGACGTGCTTGACGGTCTTCATCTCGTCGACGTGCTCCCACAGCACGGACGAGCAGCGAGCGGTCGGCGAAGATCACCTCGTCCTCGGCGTGGTTGGCGACGTAGACGAGCTGCTCGGGGAACAGCCGCGGGTTGAGCGTGTGCAGCACGCGGCCGCTGCACGGCGCGGCGTAGTAGAGCTCGAGGTGGCGGGCGGTGTTCCAGCCGAACGTCCCGACGCGGCCGTCGCCGCTGATGCCGAGCTCGTCGAGCACGGCGGCCAGGCGGCGCGTGCGCTGCGCCCACTCGCCGTAGGTCGTGGTCTCGGTGCCGTTCGGGCGTGCCGGTGTGGATCTGCTTGTCGGCGAACAGCCGCTCCGCGCGCCCGAAGGCGGACACGAGCGTGAGTGGTGTGTCCTGCATCAGTCCCCGCATGGCGGGGATGATGTCAGGCGACGACGGGCGTGCGAGCCGCGGCGGGGCGGCGGGCGTCGAGCACGACGCGGGTGCCCTTCTTCGGCGAGAAGGTGACGTTGCGCCGGACGATCCGCTCCGGCGCGGGATCGGCCAGGCGCAGGTCGCAGCGCGTGGCCAGCGCGGCGAGCACGATGCGCATCTCCCACTCGGCGAACGCGGCGCCCAGGCAGCGGCGCACGCCGCCGCCGAAGGGGATCCACGAGTACGTGTCGGGCTTGGCGTCGAGGAAGCGCTCGGGCCGGAAGGCATAGGGCTCGGGGTAGGCCTCGGGCCGCGTGTGGGCCAGCCAGATCGATGCGGTCGACGTCGGTGCCGACGGGCAGCTCGTGGCCGCCGGCGACGATCGGCTTGGACAGGCGCCGCCCGGCGAGCGGGACGACGGGCCGCAGGCGCAGCGACTCGGTGACGACGGCGCGGAGGTAGCGGTCGTCGCCGGCGGCGACCTCCTCGCGCAGGCGCGCGGCGGCCTCAGGGTGGCGGCCGAGCAGGTCGACGGTCCAGGCCAGGCCGGTCGCCGTCGTCTCGTGACCGGCCACGAGCAGGGTCATGAGCTGGTCGCGCAGCTCGTCGTCACTCATCGGCTCGCCGTCCTCGAAGCGGGCGGCGAGGAGCATCGAGAGGATGTCGTCGCCGTCTTCGTCGCCGGCGGCGCGGCGCTCGGCGATCTGGTCGTGCAGCAGCGCGTCGACGGGTTCGAGCGCCTTGCGCAGGCGGGCCATCGGATCGACGCCGGGCAGGCGGCCGGCGAGCAGCATCCCGATCTGGACGAGCGGCGAGGAGAACGAGCCGAGCAGGCCGGGCAGCAGCTCGCGCAGCCGCCGCGCGCGCTCGTCGTCGGTGACGCCGAAGACCACGCGGAGGATCACCTCGAGCGTGATGGCCTGCATCGCGGTGTGGATCGGGAAGGCTGCGTGGAGCGGCCACGAGTCGATCTCGCGGTCGACGATGCCCTCGACCTCGGGCTCGGAGGCGCGCATGCGGTCGCCGTGGAATGGCGGGAGCATGAGCTTGCGGCGCTGGAGATGGGACTGGCCCTCGATGAGCAGGACCGAGCGCGCGCCGAGCACCGGCTCGAGCGAGAGCGAGCGGCCGGGCGGCAGGCCGTTCTCGCGGCCGGAGTAGAGCGCGCGGACCGCCTCGGGATCGGAGACCATCACCATCGGGCGCTCGAAGCCGAGGAAGTTCAGCGAGAAGGAGTCGCCGTAGCGGCGGCGGCAGTCCTCCAGAAAGGCGATCGGACGCGCGGCCCAGCGCGCGGTCTGGACGGCTGGACGGGTGGTCGGTCCGGGTGGCAGCGACATCCGTTGTCGGTGATGATGACGGACATGACGAAGCTGAGCGTGATCCTGCGTCCTCGCCGCCCTCCTCCCCGCCACCGCGCGCGCCGCCGCGCCGGGCACCCCGGACGCCTCGTTCGCGGGCGACGGCGTGTCCCGGATCGTGTTCCCGGGTGAATTCGCCGAGGGCCAGGCCCTCGTGCCCACCCCGGGCCCGCTCGCCGTCGTCGGCGACTTCGACACCACGAACGCCACCGCGGGCGGGACGTTCGTCACCGGCCTGACCGCCAACGGCCAGTCCGCGACGGGCTTCGGGACGACCACCACCTGGCCGGCGGCCGCCCCCTTCGTCGTCGGCGCGGTGCGCGAGGCGAGCGGGCGCATCGTCGTCGCGCGCGGAGGGACGCCGGGCAACGTCTTCCCGACGCGGACCGAGCTCGTCGGCTACACCGCGACCGGCCAGCTCGATCCGACCTTCGGCGTCGGCGGGCGCCGGCTGCTCTCCTCCGCCGGATCGCCGGTGCGCATCCTGCTCTCCCCGACCGGCACCCTGCTCGTCGTCGGCAGCGGCGGGGGGACCGCCACCACGCCGGACACCGACGTCGTGCTGACGCGGGTCTCGGCGGACGGCACCGAGCTCGGCCACGCGAGCATCCCGCTGCCCAGCGCGACGACCGGTCTCAACGTCTCGGCCGCGACGCTCGACCCGACCGGCGGCGTGATCGTCGCGGGCACGAACCCCGCGTCGTACCTCGTGCGCTTCACGCCGGCGGGCGCGCGCCGACGCGAGCTACGGGACCGTCCGCCCGGCGCTCGGCAACGTCCAGATCGACGACCTGGCAATCGACGCGACCGGGCGGCTGCTGGTCGCCGGCGCGACCATCGGCGACTTCGGCCGCTCGGTCGGCGTGCCGCTGCGGCCCCTGCTCGTGCGCCTCTCCGCCGCCGGCGTCCTCGACAGCACCTTCGCCGCGATCGGCCGCGGCGCCGGCTCGCCGCAGAGCGAGTTCACCGGGGTGCGCGCGGGCGGCGCGGGCCGGATCTACGTCAGCGTTCCGTCCGGAGAGGTGATGCGCTTCAACGGGACCGGAAGGCCCGACCAGAGCTTCGGGGACGCCGGCGTCTCGCCGCTGCCGCCGACCCAGCTGAACTCGATGGGCAGCCTCACCCTGGCGGCGCCGAACGTCCTGACGACCGGCGCCGGGAAGTTCGGTGGCAACCAGACCCCGCTCGTGGTCGAGCGGGTGCGGGTCACCGGCTCCGGCGTGCCGCCGGCGCGGCGCCACTACTCGGTGCAGGTGCGCCGGCTGAAGAAGATCGTGGCGGTGCGGCCGGCCGTCGGCACCGGCGACCAGGGCCTGACCGGAGCCGTCGGCGCGCTGCTCAACGGCCGCCACATCTCCGGCGGCGACGGCTTCTTCTACACGCCGCCCGCCGTCGAGGTCACGGCACGCCGCGGGACCGCGCGGGTGACCGGGGTCGGCGGTCGCGCCGACGTCCGCGGCGGGCGCTTCACGCTGCGCGACGCCCCGAAGGGCAAGGTCGCCGAGCTCGCCTTCTTCGGCGCGCGCTGCGGCCACCCCGAGACCGCGACGATCAACATGCGCGGGCCGTTCCGGCTGCGCACCGGCGGGCTGCTGATCGCCAACCGCTCGCCACCTGGCCAAGGTCAGGCTCGGCCTGCGCTGCGGGCAGCGGACGACGGTGCTCGTGCTGTCGGGCAGCGTCAGAGTCGTGGGCTGAGCGCGGCGGGCAGCCGGCGGCGCAGGAGCTCGTAGCCGGGCCCGAGCGCGTAGGCGAGGCCCTCGTCGTCGTCGGGATCGAGCCCGAGCTCCTCGCGATCTGCTCCTGTGAAGTACGCATGGAGGTCTGGCGAGACGCGGGTCGGTGGCGGTTCGCTCCAGGAGGAGGAAGCGCGCGCTCGCGGGGCGCACCGTCGCCCAGCCGATCTGTCGATCGGTCAGCGCCTTCGGCCCCGGCGGCTCGCGCCGAGCATCGCCCGGTACCAATTGGTCCATTCCCGCCGGGCCAACTCGACGGCGACCCCGCGTTTGTCGCCGAAGTGGTGATAGATCGTGCCCGCCGCCACCTCGGCGTCCGAGCAGAGCAGCGTCATCGAGGTCCGCTCGACGCCGAGGTCGGCGAAGTACTCCAGCGCCACGTCGAGGACCGTCGTCCGCCGATCCCGCCGCGCGAGATGCATCCGCTCCCGGCGGGCCATCCGCTCGGGCGCGTCGTACTCGGGATCTCCGGCGTCAAGCCCAGGGCGCGACCGGAGCGGTGTGTCCATATCGGGCGAACGTTCCTCTAGAGGATCGTTCGCCTGCCTGAGACACCCCCGTCCTGATTCCTCGGCAGCGCCCATGCCGCTCGTAGGGATCTCGGCGGTCGGAGAATCGCCCTTCGGCTAGTACCGCGTCGTCGGGTCGCTCGCCGAGCCCTGGTCGGGATCGTTGAGCTCGACGCCCTCGGGCGGCGCGACCGGGCCGGCGAGCAGCGGGTCGTCGGTCTCGCGCATCCACGCCTCCAGGCGGGCGGCGAGCGCGGCCTCGACCTCGGCGTGCTCGGGCGAGCCCGCGAGGTTGGCCGCCTCCTGGGGATCGAAGACGAGGTCGTAGAGCTGCGTGGCGGCGACCGGCCGCTCGGCCAGGCCGTGGCGCAGGAGCAGGTCCTTGCTCGGGGAGTCGTCCATGTTCGCGAGCACGGGCAGCTCGCGGTCGCCGAAGCGGCGGATGTACTTCCAGCGCTCGGTGCGGATCGCGCGCTGCGGCTCGTAGGCGGCGTGGAAGGTGGCCTCGGCGTAGATCGCCTCGTGCAGGCGGTCGACCTCGCCGCGCACGAGCGGCAGCAGCGACGTGCCCTGGAGGAAGTCCGGCGGCGTCGATCCCGGCCAGCTCGCACAGCGTCGGGTAGACGTCGAGGTGGGTGACCATCGGGTCGATCACCTTGCCGCCGGTGAAGCCGCCCGGCCCGCGCATGAGCAGCATCACGCCGAGGCCGCGGTCGAAGAGCGTCGCCTTCGCGCCGGGGAACGGGAGGCCGTGGTCGGTGGTGAACACGACCACGGTGTTCTCGGCCAGGCCCTGCTCGTCGAGCGCGTCGAGCACCGTTCCGACCCCCTGGTCGAGCGAGCGCGCGCTGGCCTTGAAGCCGGCCATGTCGCGACGGGTCTCGGGAGCGTCGGGGAGGTTGGCCGGCGGCTGCGAGTAGAGCGCGTCGCGGGCCGAGGCGGGCTCGAAGTACTCGCGGTGGGTCTCGAAGAACCCGACGGATAGGAAGAAGGGCTCCGGCGGCGCCTCGGCCAGGAGCTCCCGCGCGATCGGGGCGACCGCGTCGACGTGGGTGCTGTCGACCTTGACCACGCGGTCGAAGCCGATCACGTCGGGGCGCTTGGCGATGTGCTGCTCGCCGATCAGGGCCGACCAGTAGCCGGCCGCGCGCAGCGTGTGGACGATGTGCTGCTCGTAGTCGTTGCAGCGAGAAGCCGCGGTGGGCGAGGCCGAGCATCCCGTTCGAGTGGCCGTACTGCCCGGTGAGCAGCGCGGCGCGGCTGCCCGAGCACGTCGGCACGACGCAGAACGCCTGGCGGAAGAGCACGCCCTGGTCGGCCAGGCGCTGGATGTTCGGCGTCGGGACCTGGTAGCCGTAGGGCTGGATGTGGCGCCCGGTGTCGTGCGAGTGCAGGTAGAGGACGTTCGGCGGCCGGTCCATTCGCGCGGCGACGCTAGCAGCGGCGCCGCGAATTCCTGACCGATCCAGTCAAGAAACGGGTTATCCTCGCCCGGCCGTGGCCGAGCCGTCGTTGACCTACGTCGTGTGCGCCACCGAGCGCAGCGGCTCGACGCTGCTCTGCGAGGGCCTCGCCGCGACGGGGCTCGCCGGATGCCCGGCCGAGTACTTCGAGGACCTCTGGCCACCGGCCTGCCGCGCCAGCCGCGCGAGTACTTCTCGGCGACTCGACGACCCGAGCCTCGGCGGGCGGCTGCCGGAGGTCGAGGTCGACGCGGCGGCCGCGGCGCGCATGGCCGACGGGCCGGCCCTGCTCGCCCGCGCGGAGGCGCAGGGCACGACGGCCAACGGCGTGTGGGCGACCAAGCTCATGTGGGCCCACGTCGAGGAGCGTCCCTGGCTCGGCGACCGATCTGCTGCCGACGGCGCGCGCTCGTCCGCGTGGTGCGCCGCGACAAGATCCGCCAGGCGATCTCCCTGTGGCGCGCGATCCAGACCGCCTCGTGGCGCGCCGAGGAGGACGACGAGGAACACGAGCCGGAGTTCGATCGCGTGGCGATCGACCACCTCCTGCGGCGGCTGTTCACCCACGAGCGCGCGTGGACCGAGCACTTCGCGGCCGCGGGCCACGAGCCATTCCTCGTCGAGTACGAGGCGTTCGCGGGGGCTTACGCGGAGACGATCGAGGCGGTGCTCGACTGGCTGGAGATCGAGCGCCCGCCCGGCTTCGCCGTCGGCGATCCGCCGCTGCGCCGCCAGGCCGACGACGTCAGCGAGGCTGGTACGAGCGGTACATGAGCCGCTCGACCGGCCACTAGATCACCGATCGGCAACATCGCGGCGGCCCGCCGGCGCGAGGTTCGCGGCATGAAAAACCATCTCATGCCCATCCTCGCGGCGGTGCTCGCCGCCGCGGCGACCGCGGGGGTGGCCACGGCCAGCCACCGCGGCGTCCACCACGCCGGCCGGTCCGGCGCGCATCCTACGCGATCGGCCTCTGGGGCGACCTGCCCTACAACGACGAGCAGAAGTCCGTCGGCGTGCCGAACCTCGTGGCTGACATGAACAAGCAGAAGCTCGCCTTCACCGCCCACGACGGCGACCTGAAGAGCGGCTCGTCGCCTGCACCGACTCGGTCTACTACGACGCCAAGGCGATGCTGAACTCGCTGAAGGCGCCGGCGGCCTTCACGCCGGGCGACAACGACTGGACCGACTGCGACCGTGGGCCCTACGACTCGCTCGAGCGGCTGAACTTCGAGCGCAAGGTCATCTTCTCCACCGACACGACGCTCGGCCAGCACCGGCTGCGCCAGGCCGTGCAGGCCAAGCCCTACGTCGAGAACCGCCGCTGGACCTACGGCCGCGTCACCTACGCGACGCTCAACGTGCAGGGATCGTGCGACAACCTCTGCGACACGAAGCCCGATCCCGCCGAGCACGCCGACCGCCTCAAGGCGAACCTGGCCTGGCTCAAGGCGGCGTTCGCCACCGCCCGCAAGCAGCACTCGGCCGCGGTGATGATCGTCTGGCAGGCCGATCCGGGCTGGGACGACAGCGACAAGACCCGCGCGCCCACGCGGGACCCGAAGACGCTGGCGCAGGACGACGGCCAGCCCGACGGCTACCAGGAGCTGCTCACCGAGCTGCGCGACCAGACGGTCGCCTTCCGGCGCCCGGTCGCGCTCGTGCACGGCGACTCGCACTACTTCCGGATCGACCGGCCCCTGCTCGACGCCCAGGGCCGGCGCCTGGAGAACTTCACGCGCGTGGAGACCTTCGGCGACCACCAGGAGAACGGCGACAACGACGTGCACTGGCTGAAGGTCGGGGTCGATCCCGAAGAGCCGGGAGGTGTTCTCCTTCCAGCCGCAGATCGTCCCGAAGAACCGGGTGGCCGTCCCGGCGCCCTGACGTGAGCGAGGCGCGGCATCCTTCCGGGGTGCCGCGCTCGCTCGTCGCCTGGATCGGCCTGACGGCCGTCACCGTCGCGGGCGGTCTCGCGCTCGACGGCCTCGGGCTGCCCTCCGGCTACCTCTTCGCCGCGCTGCTCGCCGGCCTGGCCCTCGCGCTCGGCCGGCCCGGGCTGTTCACCATGCCCGACGGGGCGTTCCGCGTCGGGCAGGCGCTGGCCGGCGTGGCGATCGGCACCTACCTGCAGTCCTCGACGATCACCGCGCTCGGCGCGCGCTGGCTGCCGGTCGCGCTCGTGTCGGCTGCGACGCTCGCGATCACGCTCGGCGCCGGCGTGCTGCTCGAGCGCGTCGCGCCGGTCGACCGGGCCACGGCGTCGCTGGGGATGGTGGCCGGCGGGGCCTCGGGCATCGTCGCGATGGCGCGCGAGCTCGGCGCCGACGACCGGCTCGTGGCCTTCATGCAGTACCTGCGCGTGCTGATCGTCGTGCTCGGCACGCCGATCCTCGTCGCGCTCGCGTTCCCCGGCCACGGCGGCGGCGCCGCCGCCGAGCACCGACGGCACGCTCGGCTCGTGGCAGGGCTGGCTGCTGACGCTCGTGGCCGCGCCGCTCGGCGCCTGGGTCGCGCACAAGGTCCGCCTGCCGGCCGGGACGCTGCTCGGCCCGCTGCTGCTCGCCGGCGCGATCACCGTCTCGGGCCTGGCCGGCGGCCACGAGGTCCCGCCGCTGCTGCGCGAGGCCGGCTTCGCGCTGATCGGCCTGCAGATCGGGCTGCGCTTCGAGCGCGAGACGGTGCGGGCGATCCGCGCGCTGCTCGTTCCGGTGCTGCTCTCGATCCTCGCCCTGCTGCTCGCCTGCTTCGGGCTGGCCTGGGTGCTGACGGTGACCGCGAACGTCTCGCTGCTCAACGCCTACCTGGCCACCACGCCGGGCGGGCTCTACGCCGTGCTGCCGATCGCCTTCGGCTCGGGCGGCGACCCGACGTTCGTGCTCGCCGTGCAGGCGCTGCGCGTGTTCGTGATGGTGCTTGCCGCGCCCGCCGCCGTGCGGGTCATCGTCCGTCGCGGTCCAGCTCCGCAAGCGTCTGCTGCGCGACCTTGAAGGCGCTGTTGGCCGCCGGGACGCCGCAGTAGATCGCGCACTGGAGCAGGACCTCCTTGATCTCGTCGTCGGTGAGCCCGTTGTTGCGGGCGCCGCGCACGTGCAGCGCGAGCTCCTCGAGGTGGCCGCCGGCGACGAGCGCCGTCAGCGTGATCGCGCTGCGCATGCGGCGGTCGAGCCCGGGGCGGCCCCAGATCTCGTCCCAGGCGTAGCGGGTGATCAGGTCCTGGAACTCGCGCGTGAAGTCGGTGGTCGCGGCCGCCGAGCGATCGACGTGCGCGTCGCCGAGCACCGCGCGGCGGTTGTCCTCGCCGCTCATGACAGGAAGTCCAGCAGCACGCGGTTGAACGCGTCGGGCTGCTCGGCGTTGGCGATGTGGCGGGCGTGCGCGATGACCTCGAGCCGCGCGCCGTGGATCCCCGCGGCCAGCGTGCGGCCGTGCGGCTCGAGCGGCGTCGAGAGGTCGTCGTCGCCGGCGACGACGAGCGTCGGGACGGCGATCTGGTCGAGCTGGTCGATCACGTCGTGGCCGAGGATCGCCTCCGAGCAGGCGGCGTAGCCCTCGGGCGGGCAGGCCTCGAGCATCGCGCGGAAGCGCGCGACGAGCTCCGGCGGCGCGTCCGGCGTGAACCAGCGCTCGAGCGTGCCGTCGACGACCGCGTCCATGCCCTGCTCGCGGACCGACGGCGATGCGCTCCTCCCAGGTGTCGGGATCGCGGAAGCCGCCGGTGGTCTGGCACAGCGCGATGCGGTCCAGGCGCTCGGGCGCGTCGAGCGCGAGGTGCATCGCCGTCATCCCGCCCAGCGAGACGCCGCAGACCGAGGCGCGCTCGATCCCCTCGGCGTCGAGCAGGTCGAGCACGTCGGCGGCCAGGTCGGTCATCGTGTACGGCCCGTCGGGCACGTCGGAGCGGCCGTGGCCGCGCGTGTCGTAGCGCAGCACGCGGAAGCGCTCGGTCAGCGGGCCGATCTGCGCGTCCCACATCGACAGGTCCGTCCCGAGCGAGTTGACCAGCACGACGGCGGGCGCGTCCTCGGGGCCTTCCAGTTGCGTATGGAGCTCGATGCTCACGTCACCTCCAGGCGCTCGAGGGACTCGGCCACCGCGTGCGCGGCGCCGCCGGCCGACCCGAGCGCGTCGTCGAGTGCCGTCCACTCAGCCTGCCACGGACCGGCGCCGCGCTGCAGCTCGGAGGCCATCGCGCCGAGCAGCACCTGCGCCGCGGCGCGGGCGCGGGGCGCGCAGGCGCGGGCCCGGATCGCCGCGGCCGGGTTGCGCTTGTGCGGCATCGAGGACGACCGTCCGCCCTCCCCTCCCTCGCGCACCTCGCCGAAGCCCGCCATCAGCACGACGTCGAGCGCGACCTTCTCGGCCGCGCCGGCGGCGATCGCGAGCGCGGCACCGAGGCGCGCGACCGGGGCGCGCGCCGTGTGCCAGGCGCGCCCGGGGTCGGCGAGGTCGAGCTCGGCGGCCAGGCGCCCGCGCACGGCGGCGTCGCCGCTCGCGCCCACGGGACCGCCGAGCTGCACGGGCAGCGCGCAGGCGACCAACCCCCCGATCGCGTCGCGCAGGCCGGCGGCCCAGCCGGCGGACGACCGCGGCGAGGGAGACCGGTTCGGCGGGCTGCAGCAGCGTGCGCCCCATGACCGTGACCTCGGAGCCGGCGAAGCGCTCGCACGCCGTCGCCCGCGCGTTCGAGGTCGGCGAGGATCAGCGCGCGCGCCTGCTTGGTCACGAGCATCGCCGCCGTGTCGAGCGCGTCCTGGGACGTCGCCCCGTGGTGCACGTGCTCGGCCGCGGCCGGCCCGGCCGCCTCGCGCAGCGCGGCGACGAAGGGGACGACGGGCTGGGCGTGCGCGCGGCCCTCGCGGCCGAGCGTGGCCGCGTCGGGCAGGTCGGTGACCCGCACCTCGGCGATCGCCCGCGCCGCCTCGGCCGGGATCACCCCCTCCGCCGCCTGCGCGACGGCCAGCGCGCGCTCGAACGACAGCATCGCCTCGAGCCACGAGGGGCCCGAGAGCGCGGCCTCGAGCTCCTCGGGGATCCACAGCGCGCTGAAGAGCTCGTTCATCAGAAGTCGTCCTCGGCCGGGAGCCCGGCGTAGTTCTCGGCGAGCATCCGCGCCGCCGCCTCGGAGCGGGCCAGGTACTCCAGGCGGGACAGCTGCAGGCCGTGCTCGAAGGGGCCGCCGCCGAGGTCGTGGAGAAGCTGGGTCATGTAGTTGGAGAAGTCCTGCGCGCGCCAGACGCGGCGCAGCGCCGCCGTGGAGTACCCGTCGAGCTCGCCGTCGTCACCCGAGTCGAGGAAGCGCCGCAGCGCCGGGGCGAGCAGGCGCACGTCGTTGACCGCGAGGTTGAGCCCCTTGGCGCCGGTCGGCGGGACGATGTGCGCGGCGTCGCCCGGCGAGCACGAGCCGGCCGTGGCGCATCGGCTCGGCCACGTAGGAGCGCATCGGCGTGATGCCCTTCTCGAGGATCGGCCCCTCGGTGACGCGCCAGTCGGGCGCGGCCAGGCGGTACTGCAGCTCCTCCCAGATGCGCTCGTCGGGCCAGCGCTCGATGTCCTCGCCGGCCGGGACCTGGAGGTAGAGCCGGCTGATCGTCGGCGAGCGCATCGAGTACAGCGCGAAGCCGCGATCGCTCCAGGCGTAGATCAGCTCGTCGGTGGCGGGCGCGGCCTCGGCGAGGATCCCGAGCCAGCCGAAGGGGTACTCGTAGTCGAGCTCGGTCAGCACGCCGTCGGGGAAGGCTCCCGCGGCATATGCCGTGGAAGCCGTCGCAGCCGGCGATCACGTCGCAGGCGAGCTCCTGCTCGGTGCCGTCGGCGTCGCGCCAGGTGATGCGCGGCGCGTCGGACTCGACGTCGTGGACGGCGACGTCGGCGACCTCGAAGAAGCAGCTCGCCGTCGCGCGCCAGCCAGGCGGCGATCAGGTCCTTGACGACCTCCTGCTGGCCGTAGACCGTGACGTTGCGGTCGGTCAGCTCGGTGATCGGGATGTGCACCGAGCGGCCGCGCTCGCGCAGGAGGATGCCGTGGTGCACCGCGGCCTCGCGGTCGAGCCGCTCGCCCGCCCCGACCGCGCGCAGCACGTCGACGGTGTTGTGCTCGAGCAGGCCGGCGCGCAGCCGCTGCTCCACGTAGTCGCGCGAGCGGTTCTCGAGCACGACGGACTCGATCCCCTCCCGCGCGAGCAGCAGGGCGAGCACGAGCCCCGCCGGTCCCGCCCCCACGATGCCGACCTGGGTGCGCATGCATCGCTGTTATACGGTGTTCGCAGCGTGAGCAGGCGTTCGACAGACGCACCGGCCTACGAGCGCGAGCCCGCCGGCGTCCACCCGCCGCTCGACTCCCCGGAGTACCGCTCGACGCGACTGCGCCATCCCAAGGAGCCGCTGGTCTACCTGCCCCACACGGTCACCGAGGTGACCGGCCCGCAGCTCGGCCGCCACCGCGTCGCCGAGGGCGATCACGACTTGACCCGCCAGCACGAGGGCGAGCCGCTCGGCGAGCGCATGACGGTCACGGGCCGCGTGCTCGACACCGCCGGCAAGCCGCTGCGCGACACGCTCGTCGAGGTCTGGCAGGCCAACGCGGCCGGGCGCTACCTGCACCAGGGCGACCAGTGGCCGGCGCCGCTGGATCCGAACTTCACCGGCGCGGGGCGCTGCGTCACCGACGACGAGGGCCGCTACGCCTTCACCACGATCAAGCCCGGGCCCTACCCGTGGGGCAACCACCCCAACGCCTGGCGCCCGGCGCACATCCACTTCTCGCTGCTCGGCCAGGCCTTCGCGCAGCGCCTCGTCACGCAGATGTACTTCCCCGGCGACCCGCTCTTCCCGTTCGACCCGATCTTCAACTCGGTCCGCGACGAGCGCGCCCGCGAGCGGATGATCTCGACGTTCTCGATGGACGAGACCCGGGAGAACTGGTCGCTCGGCTACACGTGGGACATCGTCCTGCGCGGCCCGAGCCGACGCCGTTCGAGGAGTCGCATTGACGCTCGGCACGACGCCCTCGCAGACCGTCGGCCCGTACTACTCGATCGGCCTGCCCTGGGACACCGGGCCGCACGCGGTCGACCCCGGGCATCCCGGCGCGATCGAGATCGGCGGCGAGATCCGCGACGGCGACGGCGAGCTCGTCCCCGACGCCGTGATCGAGACCTGGCAGAGCGACCCGCCGGCCGGCGACGACTTCCGCGGCTTCGGGCGCTCGGGCTTCGAGGTCGGCGACGGCAGCTGGTCGGTGACGCACGCTCAAGCCCGGGCCCGAGCCCGGCCCGGACGGGACGACCCAGGCGCCGCACATCGACGTCACGGTGATGGCCCGGGGGATGCTCCACCGCACGGTCACGCGGATCTACTTCGCCGACGAGGCCGAGGCCAACGCCGCCGACCCCGTGCTCGCCACCGTGCCCGAGGCGCGGCGCGCCACGCTGGTCGCCGCGCCGGTCGACGGCGGCTACCGCTTCGACATCCGCCTGCAGGGCGACGGCGAGACGGTCTTCTTCGACGTCTGACTAGCGCCCGCGCGGCGGCGGCCTCGGGCAGCCGGTCGTCGCCGAAGAAGACCTGCTCGCCGACGACCGTGGTCGGCACGCCCGGCACGCCGAGCGCCCAGGCCGCCTCGGTGCGCTCCTTGAGGATCGCCTTGAGCGCCGCGTCGCCCGTCGCCGCGTCGATCTCCTCCGGTGGCAGACCGGCCTCCCGCGCCGCCGCGCGCAGCACGTCGTGATCGGTGATGTCGGCCCCCGCGGCGAACTGGCGCCGGTAGAGCGCGGCGATGAACGGCACGAGCGCGTCGCGGCCCTCGGCCCAGAGCGCCGCTCGGCTCGCGTGCAGCGAGTTGGCCGGCCACTGCTCGGGCCAGACGAGCGGCGGCAGGCCGTAGTCGGCCGCGCGCCGCTCGATCTCGGCCATGCCCGGCGCGCGCTGGTCGGTCAGCGCCCACGAGCCGCGCCCGCGCCAGCCGAAGATCGCGCCGACGAGGACGACCTCGAAGCGCGGCGCGACGCCGAGCACGGACTCGCGCCCGCTCGAAGGCGAGGTAGGCGTACGGCGAGGCGAGATCGATGTAGAGGACCGGTTCCACCCCTGACAGGATGACGCGATGCTCGACACGCTGACCGTCCCGATCGTGCAGGCGCCGATGTCCGGCGGACCGTCCAACCCGGCGCTCGCGGCGGCCGTGATGCGCGCCGGCGGGCTCGGCTTCCTCGCCGCCGGCTACAAGACCGCCGAGCAGCTCGCCGGCGACGTGGCCGAGCTCCGCGCCCAGGACGCCGGGCCCTTCGGCGTCAACGTCTTCTCGCCGCCGGACGCCCCGGCGATCCCGCCGCCGTGGCCGCCTACGCCGAGGCGCTGGCCGCGGAGTTCGCGGACAGCGGCGCCGCGCCGGGCGAGCCCCGCTTCGACGACGACGGCTACGAGGCCAAGCTCGCGCTGCTGCTCGACGATCCGGTGGCCATCGTGTCGTTCACCTTCGGCTGCCCCTCGCGGGAGACCGTCGCGGCGCTGCACGACGCCGGCAGCGCCGTCTGGGTCACCGTCACCGAGCCGGTCGAGGCCGACGAGGCCGCCGCCGCCGGGGCCGACGCCCTCGTCGTGCAGGGCTTCGAGGCGGGCGGCCACCGCGGGTCGTTCCACGACGGTGACGGCGACGGCGAGATCGCGCTGCTGCCCCTGCTCGCGCTCGTGCGCGCTCGGACCGAGCTGCCGCTCGTCGCCTCGGGCGGGATCGCCACCGGCGCGAGCGTGGCCGCCGTGCTCGCCGCCGGGGCCGCGGCGGCCCAGGTGGGCAGCGCGTTCATGCGCTGCCCCGAGGCGGGCACCGCGCCGGCCTACCGCGAGGCGCTCGCCACCGGCGGGCGGACCGGGCTGACGCGGGCCTTCAGCGGCCGCACCGCACGCGGGATCGTCAACCGCTTCCAGGCCGGCCACGTCGGCCCGGCGGCCTACCCGGAGATCCACCACGTGACCGTGCCGCTGCGCGCCCACGCCCGGACGGCGGGCGACCCCGGCGGGTTCAACCTCTGGGCCGGCCAGGCCCACGAGCTCGCCGAGGAGATCCCCGCCGGCGAGCTCGTGACGCGGCTGGCGGCCGAGGCGACGGACGCGCTGGAGCGCGCCCGCCGCCGGCTGGCCTAGCGCCGGACGGTCAGGCGCAGCGTCCTGGCCTTCGCGCGGTTGCCGGCCGCGTCGCGGGCACGGAGCGTGAGCACGTAGCGGCCGGGCTTCAGCGCGCCGGTCCGCTTGAGCGCGGCGCCGAGCTTGCGCGAGGCCGTGCCCTTCTTCAGATGGAGCACGATCGAGCGCTTGAGCGTGCGGGCCTTGTGGCCCCTTGCTCGCCCGGCGGGTGATCGTGACCCGCACGGTCGCGCGCTCACTGGCCTTGATCCGCAGCCGCAGCTTCTTCGCGCCGCGGAGCGCGGAGCTTCGACGGCGAGAGCTTCAGCCGGCTCAGCGACGGGGCCTTGGTGTCCTTCGCCGTCCGCTTCGGTTCGGCTTGGGCTTGGGCTTCGGGCGTCGGCGGGACCGGCTGGCCGACCGGCGGAGGCGTCGTGCCGCCCGGCGTCTTCGGCGCCGGCTTGAACTCGTACGCGCCGGCGTCGGGGACGGCCGTCCCGTCGCCGTTGCCGTCGATCGGCGTGATGCCGTCGAGGTCGTAGGTGGTCGGCGCCGACAGCCGGCCGAGATCGATGGCCGGGGAGCCGGCGCGCAGGTGCACGTCACCGCCGGTCCGGCTGACGAGCGCCGGCTCGCCGCCGAGCACGTGATCCTCGGAGATCGTCCCCTGCACGGGGCCGCCGAGCTGGTCGCCGGCGTGGTCGAACTGGCTGTGGCCGAAGTAGGCGTCGACCGTGTGACCGGCGGCCGCGTCGCGGACGAACGGGTGGGCGTAGCCGGCGACGAGCGAGGAGTCGAGCCCGATGAACGGGTCGTGGTCCTGGGCCTCGACCTTCACCGCCGTGCCGGTGCTCGGCTGCGTCGATCGCGAGGCGATCGTCGTGCGCTCGAGCTCGACCAGCGAGTCGCGGGTGAACACGGCGGACGCGGTCGGGCTGCTCGTCGTGACCCGGGTGGCCTGAAGCGCGGAGCCCGTAGGGCGGGGTGCCGCCGCCGAGCTGGCGGATCACCGTGATCCCGGCGTTGGCGGCGTCGAGCGTGGACTGGGTGAGAAAGACGTTGGCGTCGTTGGCCAGGATCCCCACCGACCCGGCCAGGTGGGACCGTTCGATGTCGTACTCGCCGTCGCGCGCCCGAGAGCGCGAGGCCGTTGGTGATCGACACCGTGCTGTTGGCGATGCTGCCGTGGTGCGTCAGCTTGAGGCCGGTCTGGGAGCTGCCGTCGCCGACGCCGAGTGATCCGGGTGTCGTCGATCGATCGCCGTGTCGGCGACGATGCCGTCGACGTCCTTGAGCGTGGGGACGCGCACGTCGAGGTGCTTGAGCGCGGGCTCGCCGTTGACGAAGCGCAGGACCGGAGACCCGCTCGTGTTCGAGGTCAGCAGCGGCCGCCCGCCGTAGCCCTCGATCGAGACGGTGTTGTCGGCCCCGGAGTGGTCGTAGGTGAAGGGCCCGACGTACGGCGTGCCGTCGCCCGGGCCGAGGAGGATCCGGTCGTGGCCGGCGTTGGCGCCGGCGAGGTCGAGCGCGGACTGGAGGCTGAGCTTGCCGAAGTCCTGCGCCCCGGCCGGGCACTGCGGCACGTCGATGCAGAACGTGCGATCGGCCGCGTGGGCGGCGGGTGCGACCGCGGCGGCGAGGCCGGCGGCGGTCAGCGTGGAGAGGATGAGTCGAGGGAGGCGTGTCATGACCGTCAGTCAGCCAGACCGGCGGGTCCTCGCACCGGCGGGATATCCCCCGGCCGCGCGCGGGCGGGCCCCCGGATCGGCCGGTATTCGTAGGATCGGCCGCCGTGAGCGGCGGGGAGGCATTCACGGCCCGGGCGATCGAGCTGCACGGTCACCGGACCGAGTACCGGGAGGTGGGCGACGGCCCGCCGGTCGTGCTGATCCACGGGATGATCAACTCGTCGCGCCACTGGGAGCGCGTCGCGCTCGCACTGGCCGAGGACTACCGCGTGATCGCGCCCGACCTGATCGGCCACGGCGACTCGGCCACGCCGCGCGGCGACTACTCGATCGGCGCCCACGCCGCGAGCATCCGCGACCTGCTGACGACGATCGGCGTCGAGCGCGCCTCGATCGTCGGCCACTCGCTCGGCGGCGGCGTGGCGATGCAGTTCTTCTACCAGTTCCCCCAGCGCACGGAGCGCCTGGCGCTGATCTCGAGCGGCGGCCTCGGGCGGGAGGTCTCGCCGCTGCTGCGCTCGCCGCCGCGCCCGGGGTCGGCGGCGTGCTGGCCGTCGCCGCCCACCCGGGCGTCGTCGGGCAGATCGACCGCGCCGGGACCCGCCTGCGCGAGCGCGGCGCGTCGGTCGGCCCGTCGCTGCAGGCCGTCGCGCGGGCGTTGCGCCCGCTGTCGGACCGCGGCTCGCGCGACGCCTTCCTGCACACGCTGCGCGCGGTGATCGACCCGCGCGGCCAGCGCGTGAGCGCGACCGACCGCCTGCACCTGCTGCGCGACATGCCGACGCTGATCGTCTGGGGCGAGCGCGACCGGACGATCCCGATCGCCCACGGCCGCGCCGCGCACGCCGCCGTCCCGCACTCGCGCTGGGCGACGCTGCCCGAAGGCGGCCCACTTCCCCCACCTCGAGGACCCGGACGGGCTCAGCGCCGTCCTGCGCTCGTGGCTGGACGAGACCCAGCCCGCGCCGGTGGCCGACGCGGACTGGGCCGAGCTCGTGCTGGACCGCTCGCGGGTCTAGATCAGCGTCAGCCCGGCGACCCGCGACTCGAGGTCGAGCAGCAGGCGCTTGTTGGGCAGGCCGCCGCCGTAGCCGACGAGCGAGCCGTCGGCGCCGATCACGCGGTGGCAGGGCACGACGACGGCGATCGGGTTGCTGCCGTTGGCCAGGCCGACGGCGCGGGCGCCGTGGGCGCCGAGCTCGAGCTGCTTGGAGATCGCGCCGTAGGACGTCGTCTCCCCGTACGGGATCTCGGTCAGCGCGTTCCACACGCGGTGCTGGAACTCGGAGCCCCTGGCGTCGAGCTCGAGGTCGAACTCGGTGCGCTCGCCGGCGAAGTACTCGTCGAGCTGCTCGATCGCGGGCGCGAGCGCCTCGGGGTCGTGGACCCACGTGGGGTCGATCTCGAAGGGCCGGTTGCCGTCCTGCATGGAGAGGACCTCGAGGCGGCGGCCCTCGCCGGCGAGCAGCAGCTCGCCGATCGGGCTGGGGTGCAGTGCGTAGTAGGTCATGCGGCGATCTCCTTTGGGATATCAGCAGCACCGTCGGCGTACCAGGTCCAGAGGTGCTGGTTCGCGTAGGCGCGGTAGGGGTGCCAGGCGTCGGCCGCCGTCGCGGTCCGCGCCAGCGCGGCCAGGGCGTGGCGGACGCCGAGGTCGGTGGTGACGAAGGCATCGGGGTCGCGCAGCGCGCGCAGCGCGACGTACTCGACCGTCCACGGGCCGATGCCCGGGAGCGTCAAGAGCGTCTCGCGCGCCTGCTCGGCGTCGGCGCCCGGGCCGAGCACGAGCTCGCCGTCGGCGACGGCGCCGCGACAGGCCGGCCAGGGCGCGGCCGCGGGCGCGCGGCATCGCCACGGTCTCGGGGTCGAGCGCGGCGAGCGCCGCGGCGGTCGGGAAGACGTGGGTGACGCCGCCGACGGGCACGGGCAGCGGCTCGCCGTGCGCGTGCACGAGCCGCCCGGCCAGCGTGGCGGCGCCGCGCACCGAGACCTGCTGGCCGAGCACGGCCCGGACCGCGAGCTCGAAGCCGTCGACGGTGCCGGGCACCCGCAGCCCGGGGCGGGCGCGCACGAGCGGGCCGATGACCGGGTCGGTCCCGAGCGCGTCGCCGACGGCGACGGGATCGGCGTCGAGGTCGAGCAGGGCGCGGCAGCGCTGCGCCGCGGTGCCGAGGTCGCGCAGGTCGTGCAGGCGAAAGCGCGCGTCGACGACGGGGGAACCGTCGAGCGTCAGCTCCACGACGCCGGGGCCGTTCGGGAGCGAGAGGGAGCGGCGGTAGACGTCGCCGTCGACCTCGTCGATCCCGGCGACCGCGCGCGCGGCGAAGAAGTCGAGCAGGCCGCCGGCGTCGAGCGGCGCGCGGGCCGGCAGGCGCAGCGCGATGCCCTCCCCGGGCGCCGGGCCGGGCGCCGCGGCGCGAGCGGGCGCGCAGCTCGCGCGGGGCCATCGCGAAGACCTCGCGGATCGTGTCGTTGAACTGGCGCACGGACCCGAAGCCCGCCGCCCAGACGACGTCGGTCACGCGCACGTCGGTCGTCTCGAGCAGGATCCGGGCGGCGTGGGCGCGGCGCGCGCGGGCGAGCGCGAGCGGACCGACGCCGACCTCCTCGATCAGCAGGCGGCCGAGGTGGCGCTCGGAGTAGCCGAGCGCGGCGGCCAGGCCGGCGACGCCGTCACGGTCGACGACGCCGTCGGCGACGAGGCGCATCGCGCGCCCGACGGCGTCGGCGCGGCGGTCCCACTCGGGCGAGCCGGGGACGGCGTCGGGGCGGCAGCGCTTGCACGCGCGCAGGCCCGCGGCCTGGGCCGCGGCGGCCGTCGCGTAGAAGCGGACGTTCTCGGGATGCGGCCGCGCGGGGCAGCTCGGCCGGCAGTAGATCCCGGTCGTGACCACGCCGACGTAGAACCAGCCGTCGAAGCGCGCGTCGCGCGTCGCCAGGGCGGACCAGCAGGTGTCGGGCGTGAGCGGCATGCCCACACCCTGACACCTCTGGCCGCCGATTACTGGCGGTTTTCAGACATCAACGAGGCTGATGGGGAGGCAAGCGGATCAATCCTGTCCCCACCGGACCGGTCGGCGCTACGCCGTGACCGCCACCGACTCGTCCGAGTACGTCTCGCCGCGCTCGGCCTTCTCGACCAGCGACGCGGGCGGCTCGAAGCGGTCGCCGTAGGCGGCGGCCAGCTCGCGGGCGCGGGCGACGAAGCCGGCGACGCCGCCCTCGTAGCCGTTGATGTACTGCAGCACGCCGCCGGTCCAGCCGGGGAAGCCGATGCCCATGATCGAGCCGATGTTGGCGTCGGCCACGGTCTCGATCACGCCCTCGTCGAGGCACTTGACGCTCTCGATCGCCTCGATGAACAGCATCCGCTCCTCGAGGTCCTTCAGCGAGATCGTCGACGGGTCGTCGACGGGCGGGAAGTGCTCCCGCAGCCCCGGCCACAGCCGGGTGCGCTTGCCGTCCTCGTAGTCGTAGAAGCCGGCCCCGGCGAGCTTGCCGCCGCGGTCGAACTCGTCGAGCATGCGGTCGGTCACGTCCTCGGACGGGTGGCGCTCCCACGTGCCGCCCTCGGCCTCGACCGCCTCCTTGGCCGCCTTGCGGATCTTGCGGCCGAGGTTGAGGTTGAGCTCGTCGGACAGCTGCAGCACCGGCGCCGGGTAGCCGGCCTGCGAGGAGGCCTGCTCGATCGACGGGGCGGGGATGCCCTCGAGGAGCATCGCGACGCCCTCGCCGATGAACGTCCCGATCACCCGCGAGGTGAAGAAGCCCGCGGGAGTCGTTGACGACGATCGGCGTCTTCTTGATCTGCTTGGCCACGTCGAGCGCGCGGTAGAGCGTCTCGTCGCTGGTCTGCTCGCCCTTGATGATCTCGAGCAGCGGCATCTTGTCCACGGGGGAGAAGAAGTGCAGCCCGATGAAGTCGGCCGGGCGCGAGACGTACGCGGACAGGCCGGTGATCGGCAGGGTCGACGTGTTCGAGCCGAGCAGCGCGCCGTCGGCCAGGTGGTCCTCGATCTCCCCGAACACCTGCTCCTTGACCTTCGGGTCCTCGAAGACCGCCTCGATCACGAGGTCGGCCCCGTCGGCCTTGGCCGGGTCGTCGGTCGCGGTGATGCGGGCCAGCAGCGCGTCGGCGTCCTCCTGGGAGGAGCGGCCGCGCTCGACGGCCTTGGCCACGAGGCCCTCGGAGTAGGCCTTGCCCTTGTCGGCCGCCTCCTGGGAGACGTCCTTGAGCACGACCTCGATGCCCGCCTTGGCGCACACGTAGGCGATCGCGGCGCCCATCATGCCGGCGCCGAGCACGACGACCTTCTGCGAGCGGAACGTCTCGATCTCCTCCGGGCGCCCGCGCGAGCCGCTGACGGCCTGCAGGTCGAAGAAGAACGCCTGGATCATGTTCTTCGAGATCTGCCCGACGACGAGGTCGGTGAAGTACCGGCCCTCGATCTCCGAGGCGACGTCGAAGTCGACCTGCGCGCCCTCCACGGCCGCGGCCATGATGTGGTGCGGGGCCGGGTAGTTGGCGCCCTTGATCTGCTTGCGCAGGTTGGCCGGGAAGGCCGGCAGCATCTGCGCGAGCTTCGGGTTGCTCGGGGTGCCGCCGGGGATCTTGTAGCCCTTGTGGTCCCACGGCTGCTGGCACTCGGGGTTGGCCTCGATCCACGCCTTGGCGGCGGGGAGCAGGTCGTCGCGTGGTGGGGACGATCTCGTCGACGATCCCGATGTCGAGCGCCTTCTTCGGCTTCAGGCGCTTGCCCTCCATCAGCAGCTGCATGAGCGCGTCGGCGATGCCGAGCATGCGCACGGTGCGCGTCACGCCGCCGCCGCCGGGCAGCAGGCCGAGCTGCACCTCGGGGAAGCCGACGACCGCCTTGGGGTCGTCGACGATCACCCGGTGGTGCGTGGCCAGCGCGATCTCCAGGCCGCCGCCCAGGGCGGCGCCGTTGATCGCGGCCACGACCGGCTTGCCGAGCGTCTCCAGGCGCCGCAGCTGGGCCTTGATCTCGCGCACGTTGCTCGCGACGGTCTCGGCGTCCTCGGGCCCGGCCTTGCGCAGGTCGTTGAGGTCGCCGCCGGCGAAGAACGTCTTCTTGGCCGACGTGACGATCACGCCGGCGATGTCGTCCTTCTCCGCCTCGAGGCGGTCGACCGTCGCGCCCATCGAGCGCCCGTAGGCCTCGTTCATCGTGTTGGCCGACTGGTTGGGGTCGTCCAGGGTCAGGACGACGATGCCGTCGTCGCCCTTGCTCCCAGCGGATGGTCTCGGACTCGGCCATCAGATGCGCTCCACGACCGTGGCGATGCCCATGCCGCCGCCGACGCACAGCGTGGCGAGGCCGTAGCGGCCGCCGGTGCGCTCGAGCTCGTCGACGAGCGTGCCGAGGATCATCCCGCCGGTCGCGCCGAGCGGGTGGCCCATGGCGATCGCGCCGCCGTTGACGTTGACCTTCTCGAGGTCGAGGTCCATGTCGCGCACGAAGCGCAGCACGACCGCGGCGAACGCCTCGTTGATCTCGACGAGATCGAGGTCGTCCTTGGTGATGCCGGCCTTGGCCAGCGCCTTCTTGCTCGCCGGCGCGGGGCCGGTGAGCATGATCGTCGGGTCGGCGCCCGAGACGGCGGTGGCGAGGATCCGCGCGCGGGCGCGCAGGCCGAGCTCGTCGCCGGTCTTCTCGTTGCCGATGGCCAGCAGCGACGCGCCGTCGACGATGCCCGAGGAGTTGCCCGGGGTGTGGACGTGGTCGATGCGCTCGATCCAGTGGTACTTCTGCAGCGCCACGGCGTCGAAGCCGCCCATCTCGCCCATCGCGGCGAACGAGGGCTTGAGCTTGCCGAGCGTCTCGGTGGTCGTGCCCTCGCGGATGAACTCGTCGTTGTCGAGCACGACGTGGCCGTTGAGGTCCTCGACGGGGATGACGGAGTTCTTGAAGCGGCCCTCGGCGCGCGCCGTGGCGGCGCGCTCCTGCGAGCGCGCGGCGTAGGCGTCGACGTCGTCGCGGGAGAACTCCTCGACGGTGGCGATCAGGTCGGCGCCGATCCCCTGCGGGACGAAGGAGGTGTCGTAGTTGGTCTCGGGGTCCATCGCCCAGGCGCCGCCGTCGGAGCCCATCGGGACGCGGGACATCGACTCGACGCCGCCGGCGAAGACGAGGTCCTCCCAGCCGGAGGCGACCTTCTGGGCGGCGACGTTGACGGCCTCGAGGCCCGAGGCGCAGAAGCGGTTGAGCTGCACGCCGGCCACGGTGTCGGGCAGGCCGGCCTTGATCGCGGCGGTCTTGGCGATGTCCGCGCCCTGGTCGCCGACCGGCGAGACGCAGCCCAGGACCACGTCGTCGACGCGGTTGGGATCGAGCTTGCCGTTGCGGGCGAGCATCTCGTGCATCAGGCCCACGACGAGGTCGACGGGCTTGGTCGAGTGCAGCGAGCCGTTCACCTTGCCCTTCCCGCGCGGCGTGCGCAGCGCGTCGAAGACGAGAGCGTCGGTGCTTGACATGTGGGGTCGAACTCCTCGAGATCGGACAGTGTGTCCGGCGGATTCTACTTCGCGCCGGGAGGGTGCAGCGTCGTCCACAGGGCGCGGGCGATCCCGTCGGCCAGGCGGTCGTCTCCCGAGCCGTCGTCGACGGCGATGTGGACCGCGACGATCCGCTCGGTGCCCCAGGCCACGAACTGCGAGGTGACCTCGGGATCGAGCTCGGCCGGGACCTCGCCGCGGGCCTGGCCGCGCTCGAGGCGCTCGCGCAGGACGCCGGCGAAGTGGTCGACCTTGGCCCGCCAGAACTCGGCGACCTCCCGGTCGTAGGCGGCGACCTCGGCCAGCGCCTTGAGCGCCGGCGCGTGGCGCCGGTGCTGGGCGAGCATCGTGCGCGTCTGGCGCTCGAGCGAGGTCAGGCCCTCGGGATCCTCCTCGCGCACCCAGCGCTCGGCCTCGGTGAAGACCCCGCTCGTGGCCGACTCGGCCAGGCGCATGAGCAGCGCGTTCTTGTCCTCGAAGTGGACGTAGAACGTCGAGCGGGCGATCCCCGCCTCCTCGGCGATGCGCTGCACGCCGAGCCCGGTGAACGTCTCGCCCTCGGCGAGCAGCCGCTCGACGGTCGCGAAGACGACCTGCTCGACCGTGCCCGCACGGGTCCGGGCGCCGCGCCGGATGGGGGTCGTGGACACGCGCTGGAGCCTACGCCAGCGAGAGGATCTCGCGCGCCTGGTCGACCGTGGCCACCGGGCGGCCGAGCTCGCCGGCCAGGCGGACGATCCGCTCCACGAGCTGCCCGTTGCTCGCGAGCTCGCCCTTGGCGTAGTGGAGGTTGTCCTCCAGGCCGGTGCGCACGTGGCCGCCCGCGATCAGGCAGTAGGTGTTCAGCACGAGCTGGTGGCGGCCCGGCGCGGCCACGCACCACGGCGCGTCGCGGGGCGCGAACGAGCGCATGTGCTCGACCTGGCCGATCGTCGGCGGCACGCCGCTGCCCGGGATGCCGACGACGTACTGGATGCGCAGCGGGTCCTCGAGCAGCCCCTCCTCGCGCAGCTGGAGCGCGAGGCCGACGTAGCCCGTGTCGAAGCACTCGAGCTCGGGCTTGGCGCCCGACGTCCGGAACGCCTCGCCCATGCGGCGCAGGAACGGCACGTCGCCCTCGAAGATGCGGTCGCCGAAGTTCACCGAGCCGCAGTCGAACGAGGCCATCTCGGGCTCGAGGTCGAGCAGCGCGTAGCGGTCGTCGCGCTCGGATCGCCCGCCGGCCGTGCCGGTCGAGAGGTTGAGGATCGCCTCGCAGCCGCGCTCGCGCACGCGCTCGACGAGGTCGGCGTAGGCGTCGCGGTCCTGGGTCGGGGTGCCGTCGCCCTCGCGGGCGTGGAGGTGGATCACGGCGGCGCCGGCCCGCCAGGCCGCGACGGCGGCGTCGGCGATCTCGTCGGGGGTGATCGGGAGGTTCGGTCGGCGCTCGGGATCGGGCGGCTGCGAGCCGGTCACGGCGCACTGGATCACGACGGGGTCGGGCATGCCCCCATCCTCCCCCGTCCGGCCCTGCCGGAACGCCAGGGCGGTTATGGTCGCCGATGAGTGGCCCGGGTCGGCATCCTCATTCCCTCGGTCGAGCTGGGAGGCGCGACCCGGACGACGTGCCTGCTCGCCCGCGAGCTCGCCGCCGACGGCTGGGACGTCGACCTGATCGTGCCCCGCGACGGGACGGCGCTCGTGCCGAGCGACCCCGGCGTGCGGATCGTCGAGCTGAGCGCGCGGCGCATGGTGACCGCGCCCTGGGCGCTGCACCGCTACGTGCGCCGCTCGCGACCCGACGTGCTGCTGACCAACGTGATCGCGGGCAACGTCGCCGGCCTCGTGCTGCGCCGGCTGCTGCGCTGGCCGGTGCGCGTCGTGGCCGTCGAGCACACGACGGTCTCCCAGCTCGCCCGGACCTCGCCGCGCCGCCGCTTTCGCCTGTTCCCGTGGATCGTCGGGCGCACGTACCCCTGGGCCGACGCCGTCGTCGCGGTCTCCGACGGCGTCGCGCGCGACCTGCGGGAGCTGGCCGCCCCGCGCGAGCTGCGCGTCGAGGTCGTGCCCAACCCGCTCGACGCGCCGGCGCTGTCCGATCAGGCGGGCGACGATCCCGGCGAGCCGTGGCTGGCCAACGGCGGGCCGCCCGTGTACCTCGCCGTCGGCCGGCTCGTGCCCGAGAAGGACTTCCCCACGCTGCTGCGGGCGTTCGCGCAGGTGCGCGAACGCCGTCCGGCGCGGCTCGTCGTCCTCGGCGAGGGCGCCGAGCGCGGCCGGCTCGAGGCGCTGGTCGGCGAGCTCGGGATCGGCGCCGACGTCCGTCTGGCCGGCGCGCGGTCCAACCCGTTCGGGCACATGGGCCGCTGCGCCGCGCTCGTGCTCTCCTCCCACGTCGAGGGCTCCCCCGGGGTCCTGGCCGAGGCGCTGACGCTCCACTGCCGGGTCGTCGCGACCGACTGCCCGAGCGGCCCGCGCGAGCTGCTCGAGGACGGGCGCTACGGCCGGCTGGTCCCGGTCGCCGACGTCCCGGCCCTGGCCGCGGCGATGGAGGCGGCGCTGGACGATCCCGCGCCGGCGCTGACCCCGGCGCTCGCGCGACGCGATGGCCCCGGCCGCCGTGGCGCGGCGCTACGCCGCCGTGCTGCGCCAGGCGGGCGTCGCCTGATGCGGGCGCTGATCGCCGGCTTCGGCGTGCGCGGCGCCGCCTGGGCGACCGAGCTCGGGGCCGCGCGCGGGTTCGAGGCGGCCGGCGTGGCCGACCCCGATCCGGGCGCGCGCGATCGCGCGGACGACGCCGGCCTCGGCGCGTGGGCCGGGCCTCGACGAGGCGCTGGCCGCGGCGCGGGTCGACGCGGTGATCGTCGCCTCGCCGCCCGAGCACCACGCCGACCAGGCCGTCGCCTGCCTGCGGCGCGGCGTGCCCGTGCTCGTCGAGAAGCCGCTCGCGCTCTCGCTGGCCGACGCGCGGCGGGTCGCCGAGGCCGCGCGCTCGACGGGCACGCCCGCGCTCGTCGGCCAGAACTTCCGCCTGCGCGCGCTCGAGCGCTCGCTGCGCGCCACGGTGGCGCGCGGCGTCGGCCGCCTGTCCGCCGGGGCGATCGTCTCCGCCCGCCCGGCGCACATCGGCCCGGCCCGGGTCGGCGGCGAGGGCCACGCGCCGCTGTGGGACCTCGGCGTGCACCACTTCGACCTCGCGCGCCGCCGCCTCGGCGGCCCGCCGGCGTCGGTGACCGCCGCGCGCCACGGGTCGACCTACCGCGTCGTGCTGACGTGGGCCGACGGCCGCGAGGTCACGTGGTGGCACGACGAGCAGGGCGCCTTCCACCACCACGAGTGGTGGCGCGGCGAGCGCGCCTGCCTCGAGGTCCGCGGCCAGCGCGTCTGGCTCGCGCCCGAGGGACGCCGCCCGCGGCCCCAGCGCCGCCCGCGGGGCCCGGGCGCCGAGCGCCGGCTGCTCGACGCGCTCGCCGGCGCCGTGGCCGGCGGCGACGACGGCGGCCTGGCCGCGGCCGAGAACCTGCCGACGATCGCGACCGTGGAAGCGGCGACCGCCGCACTCGACCGCGGCACGACGGTCAACCTGGAACCTGGAGGAGCGACATGACGCGTGTGCTGGCGATCGCCTGGGACGCCCCCGACCTCGAGCACCTGCGCACGGGCGTGCGCGAGGGCTGGCTGCCGACGCTTGCCGGCCTCGCCGAGCGCGGGTCCTTCGCGCTGCTCGACGACACCCAGGAGGTCCTCACCGCGGCGTCGTGGCCGACGCTGTCGCGAGGCGTGCCGCTGGCCCGCCACGGCCTGGTGAACGACAGCCAGCTCGTCTCCGGCGCGTACCGCGTCGTCCCGGTCTCCGGCGACACCGACGGCGAGGCCCCGCCGTTCTGGGCCCACCTCGGAGGCAGCGGCCGGCGCACGACGCACCTCTCGATCTACTCGGCCGGGATGGTGCCCGGCCTGCTCGGCACGCAGGTCGTCGGCTGGGGCTCGCACGATCCCTACACGACCAAGCACGACGACCCGCGCGCCGATCCGCCGGAGCTGGTCGCCGAGCTCGACCGCGTGGCGGGCCCGCGCAACCTCAAGCACGGCCGCCCGCTGCCCGAGCACGCCGACACGGCCGGCGAGCTCGCCTACCTGGATGCCGTCCTGCGCGGACTCGACCAGCAGGCGACGGCCATCCGGCACCTGATGGCCCGCGATCCGTGGGACTTCCTGATCGCGACGTTGCCCGACGGCCACGAGGCGGGCCATCTGCTCTGGTACCACCACGATCCCAGCCACCCCGACCACGACCCGGGCGCGGACCCGCGTCTGCTCGACGCCTACGACGCGATCGCCAAGGCCACCGACGCGGCGCTGGCCCGGGTGCTCGAGGACCTGCCCGACGACGTCGTCGTGCTCGTGATCAACGCCTACGGGATGGGGCGCAACCCGTACGTGCACGAGACGATCGGGACGGTGCTCTGCACGAGCGGCTGGATGGCCGAGCTGCCCGACGGCGCCACCTCTCGGGACCGGCGCGCGGCGGCGCTCGGCGCCGTCCGGCGGATCGCCCGCGCCACGCTGCCGAAGCGAGCGCGTCAGCGGATCGCCCGGGCCGCCGGCAACGTCAACCTCAACGACCCGCTGTACTTCGCCCGGCTCGATCCGACCCGGTCGCGGGCGTTCACGCTGCCCACCGACGGCCCGGCGCTCATCCGCGTCAACCTCGCCGGCCGTGAGCCGGACGGGATCGTGGCCCCGGAGGACTACGAGGCGGTGCGCGACGGCGTCATCGCCGAGCTCGAGGGCCTGCGGGACGCCGACACGGGCGAGCCGGTGGCCTCGCGGGTCGCGCGGATCGAGGAGGTCGGCGGCGGCCCGGCGCGCGGGGCGATGCCGGACGTCGTCGCGTCGTGGTCGCGGACGGTGTTCCCCCGCGCGCTGCGCACGCTGGGCGGGGCGGAGATCCTGGTGCCGCGGCGCGAGCGCAACAGCTCGTCGCACTGGTCGACCGGGTTCGTGCTCGGCGCCGGGCCCGGCATCGCGGCCCGCGACTCGGGCCTCGACGGAGAGCCCGGGGAGCTCGTCGACCTCGCCGCCACCGTGTTCGCGCTCCTCGAGGTCGAGCCGCCGGCCGAGTTCACCGGGTCGCCGCTGTTCGGCCTCGTCCCGGCCGCGGCGCGAGGTTGAACGCGGCCCGCGCCACCGCGCCGGCCGCCGCGGCGCGCCGGCCGGCGTCGCGGAGCAGCCCGGCGCGGGCGAGAGCGCGGCGGCCGCGCACCTCGCGCCGGTCGCGCGGGGACCGCGCGGCGAGCGCCGGCCAGACCACCGCGCGCTCGAAGTCGGCGAGCGCGCGGAGGTCGCGCTCGGGGTCGGGGACGACCACGCGGTCCGCGAGCAGCTCGTCGACGGAGACGAGCTCGCCGCGTCGCGACAGCTCGAGCCACAGCGCCCAGTCCTCGCAGCGGTAGATGTGCGGCGGAAACCCGCCGGCGGCCGCGAGCGGCTCGCGCCGGGCGACGAACGCCGAGGGGGCGAACACCGGCCGGGCGAGCAGGTCG
Organism: uncultured Solirubrobacterales bacterium; assembly: GCA_963737395.1. Classification (GTDB taxonomy): domain Bacteria; phylum Actinomycetota; class Thermoleophilia; order Solirubrobacterales; family Solirubrobacteraceae; genus JBBQAA01. The sequence continues at coordinate 121,737 of CAVTSQ010000021.1, forward strand.
AGCGTGGCGTCGGCGCCCAGCCGCGGGAAGTAGTCGTCGACGTGACCGTCGGGCCACGTGATCGTGAACCCTCCGCCGGCCGCGACCGCCCCCGGGCCGGCGGCCTCCAGCGCCGCGGTCAACCGCGCGAGCGCGTGCGGCCGCCAGGTGTCGTCGTCGTCGAGGAAGGCGACGAGCGGCGACGTCGTGGCGGCGATCGCCGCGTTGCGGGCCTGCGCCACCCCGCGCGGGACGTCGTGGCGCAGGATGCGCACGCGCTCGTCGGCCAGGATGCATGGCGGATCGGACCCGTCGTCGACGACCACGACCTCGGCGGGGGCCAGGGTCTGCGCGAGCACGCTGGCCACCGCCCGGGCGAGGTCCGCCGGCCGGTCGTGCGTGGGGATGACGACGGCGACCTCAGGCGTGGCGGGCACGGCGCGATCGTACGGCGGATCGTGCCCGCGCTGGGCTAGTCGCGCAGCGCGGCGAGCAGCGCGTCGGGCCCGATGCGGTCGTCGGCGCTCGTCGCGAGATGCAGCAGCGCGATCTCGTCGTCGGCGCGCACCGCCACGTCGGCCCCGAGCCGCTGCATGTCCGCCCGCGTCGCGTGCGGGAGCATGCCCTGGCTCGCCGAGCGCAGGCCGCCGAGCATCGACTTCGTGAGCAGCGGGACGACGCCCTGGCGCGTGGTCCCGAGCGCCTCGTAGAGCGCGGCGTCCGGGTCGGCGCCGACGAGAACGCCGTCCGGCGGCTCGGTCTCGCGGACCCACGCCTCGACGAGCGCGCGATCCGCGTTGAAAGCGACGAGCAGCCGGGCGCCGAGCGCCTCGATCTCGTCATGAGCCTCCAGCACACGGCGGAGGTGGCGGCGACAGACGCTTCAGCCGGGGTGGCGCGCGAGGTAGGCGATCCACGGAGCACCGGCGAGGTCGTCGCGGGTGACGGTGCCGCCGCCGGGCGCCTCGAGGGTGAACTCCGGGAACTCCATGCGCCCGGGAACGCTAGAGCACGTGGCGTGCCCAGGCGAACTCGCGCCCGAGCCAGCCGCCCCGCAGCGGCACCACGGTCACGCCCTGCCCGGAGGACTGGACGACCCAGTCGTTGCCCAGGGAGATCGCGGTGTGGGTGATCGAGGCCTCGGTCGCCCGCGAGCCGAAGTGCGCGGAGCCGAAGAACAGCAGGTCGCCGGCGCGGACGTCCTTCATGTGGACGCGGGCCCGCTTGGGGATCTCCCCGGCCATCTGCGCGGCGGTTCGCCCGTGGATCCTCCGCCCGGCCGCGAAGCCCGTGAGCTTGAAGACGCGCCACACGAGGCCCGAGCAGTCGTAGCCGCCGTGGAGCTGCCAGCCGGTCAGCGCGGCGCGCATCCCGTCGGCCTCGCCGCCCCAGATGTAGGGCATCCCGACCTTGGCCGTGGCGACGGCGAGCACGCGGCGCTGCGCGGCCGAGTAGCGGGGCAGCGTGAAGGTGGAGAACGTGTCGCGGGTGCTCTGCGCCTCCCAGCCGCCGAAGGAGAGGACCTGGGCGTAGGAGTGGGCCGCCTCGGCGCGCGTGATGCGATCGCCGGGGTAGAGCTCGATCGCGTCGTCCCAGGACGGATGGTCCTCGCGCAGGTCCAGCCAGCGCGCGACGACCTCGGTGCCGTAGTACCAGGTCGGATGCAGGCCGGCGCGCGATGCCTCGGCGCGGACCGCGCGGGCGACGTCGGTCAGGCCGAGCGCGGCGACGAGCTGGGCGTCGAAGCGCACGAGCGTGAGCGGCGCCTTCGAGACCGGGATCGCGGTCACGCCGGTGCGGGGCCGCGTGGCCAGCGCGCCGAGCGCCTTGACCTGGGCGGCGTGCGACAGCGGCCGGGCGCCGGCGAAGGCGCCGCCGACCTTGCCCATCACGTGCGCCTTGAGGACGCGCTTCTGCTCGCCGGGGTTCCAGTTGGCCCGCGTGTGCGCGGCCTTGGCGGCGGGCGCGAAGCAGGCGAGCAGGACGAGGGCGAGCGGAAGCAGCGAGCGGCGCACCCTCCCCCTATCGGCAGAAACGGCCCCGATCAGAAGGCGCCGCGCAGCAGCGCGAGCAGCTCCGGGCGCGTCGGCACCCGCGGTGCGTTGGCGATCACCGGGTCGGCGAGCGCGTCGTCGGCGACGTCGCCGAGCTCGTCCCACGGCACCCCGAGCTCGCCGAGGCGCGGCCGCAGGCCGGCGCGGGCGCAGAGCTCGCCGACCGCGCCGGGCAGCGCGTCGGCGCCGCCCCGGGCGCCCATCGCCTCCGCGATCCGGGCGCTCTCGGCGGGCCGCTCGGGCACGCTCTGCGCGACGACGGGTTCGAGCACGGCGGCGAGCGCGACCCCGTGCGCCGTGCCGTAGCGGGCCGACAGCGTGTGGCCGATCGCGTGCGCCGCGCCGAGGCCGGTCGTCCCGAAGGCCAGCGCGGCCAGGTGGGCGGCGAGCAGCATCGAGCCGCGGGCGCCGAGGTCGGAGCCGTCGGCGACGACACCGGGCAGCCGCGCGGCGACGATCCGCACGGCCTCGAGCGCGAGCGCCGCGGAGTAGGCGTTGCCGGCGCGGGCGTGCATGGACTCGATCGCGTGGGCGAGCACGTCGATCCCGCAGGCGGCGGTCACCCCGGGCGGCGCGCTGACGGTGAGCGCGGGGTCGAGCACGGCGACGCGCGGCGTCGTGGAGGGATGGCCGACGTAGCGCTTGCGATGGCCGGCGGGGTCGTCGATCACGCCGAAGGCGTTGGTCTCGGCGCCGGTGCCCGCCGTCGTCGGCACGGCGACGAGCGGGTCGCTCGGGCCGCAGGCCGGGATCGTCGGCGTCGAGCCGGTCGGCCGGCATGCCGTTGGCGGCGTGCAGCGCGATCGCCTTGCTCGCGTCGATCGGCGAGCCGCCGCCCAGGCCGACGACGACGGCCGGTCCGAAGGCGCGCAGCGCGGCGGAGCCGGCGAGCACCGCGTCGACCGACGGGTTGGGCCCGACGCCGTCGAAGACCACGGCGCGCACGCCACCGCGCCGCAGCGCGCCGAGCGCCGTGCCGGTCACGCCGGCGGCGACGAGGCCAGGGTCGGAGACGACGAACGCCGTGGCGAAGCCCAGCCCGCGCACGACGTCGGGCAACGACGCCACGGAGCCCTCGCCGAAGACCATCTCCGGCCGCGGTCGGGATCCGCAGCGCCGGGGCGGCGAGCGCCGTCACAGCCCGACCCACGTGGTCTTGAGCTGCGTGTACTGCTCGAGCGCGTGCAGCGAGCGGTCGCGGCCCGTGCCCGAGGACTTCATGCCGCCGAACGGGCGTGGCCAGCGAGCCCGCGTCGTAGGTGTTGACCCACACCGTCCCCGCGCGCAGCCGGCGCGCGACGCGGTGGGCCGTGGAGACGTCGCGCGTCCACACCGCCGCGGCGAGCCCGTACTCCGTCGCCTCGGCCAGGGCGATCGCGTCCTCGACGCCCTGCGCCTCCTGCACGGCGAGCACGGGACCGAAGACCTCCTCGCGCGCGAGGGCCATCTCGGGGCGCGACGCCGTCGAGGACGGCCGGAGCGAGGTAGCTGCCGTCGTCGACCGGCGCGACCCGCGCTGGCCGCCGGCCGAGGAGCCGGGCGCCGTCGGCCCGGGCCGGCGCGATGAGCCCGCTCGACGCTGGCGAGCTGCTCTTCGGAGACCAGCGCGCCGACCGGCGTGCGCGGGTCGAGCGGGTCGCCGACGGCGAGCTCGCGGGCGGTGACGGCGAGTACGCGCGCGACGAGCTCCTCACGCACGGAGGCGTCGACCACGAGGCGCGAGCCGGCGTGGCAGGTCTGGCCGGCGTTGTAGAAGATCCCCCAGGCGATCGCGCTCGCGGCGGCCTCGAGGTCAGGCGCGTCGGCGAGCACGACGTGCGGGCTCTTGCCGCCGAGCTCGAGCGAGACCGCCTTGCCGTTTGACTCGCCGGCGTAGACAAGGAAGCGCCGGCCGATCTCGACCGACCCGGTGAAGGCGACCTTGTCGACGCCGGGATGGCGCCCGAGCGGCTCGCCGACCGCGGGCCCGAAGCCGGGAAGGACCGACAGCACGCCGTCGGGGATCCCTGCTTCGGCCGCGAGCTCGGCGAGCAGCAGCGCCGAGAGCGGCGACTGCTCGGCCGGCTTGAGGATCACCGAGTTGCCGGTCGGCCAGCGCCGGCCCGAGCTTCCAGGCGGTGATGATCAGCGGGTAGTTCCACGGCACGACCGCCGCCACGACGCCGAGCGGCTCGCGCTCGACCAGCGCGACCGCGTCGGGCCCGACCGGCGCCGTCTCGCCGAAGACCTTGTCGAGCGCCTCGGCGTAGAAGCGCAGGCACGCCGCCGCCGCCGGGACGTCGACGCGCAGCGCGTCGCCGATCGGCTTGCCGACGTCGAGCGACTCGAGCAGCGCGAGGTCGTCGAGGCGCTCCTCCATCAGGTCGGCCAGGCGCAGCAGCACGCGGCGGCGCTCGGCCGGCGCGGCCCGGCTCCAGACCCCGCCCTCGAAGGAGCGCCGCGCGGCGGCCACGGCGCGGTCGACGTCCGCGGCCGAGCAGGCCGCGACGTCGGCGAGGTGGCGCCCGTCGCGCGGCGAGTGGTCGGCGAACGTCGCCCCGTCGGCCGCGTCGGCGAACGACCCGGCGACGAACGCCTGCGCGCGGGGCTCCAGCGCCTCGGCGGCCGCGGTCCAGTCGGGGGCGGCGAGGCTCATCCCACCCGCTCCCGTTCGCCGGTGGCGTGGAAGGCGACGGCGTCCTCGTCGAGGATGACCCCGAGCCCGGGCGGTCGGGGACGCGCAGGCAGCCGTCGGCGTCGAGGCCGACCGGCTCGGCGAGCATGAAGTCGCGTCGCCCGGGCGTCCAGGCGGGCGGGTCGAACGGGTACTCGAGCCATGGCCCGCCGCCGACGCCGCAGACCACGTGGAGGTTGGCGAGCAGGCCGATCCCGTTCGACCACGTGTGCGGGGTGAAGCGACGGTTCTGGGCGAGGACGAGCTCGGCCAGCGTGCGCGTGCGCGACATGCCCAGCGCGAGCACGACGTCAGGCTGGAAGACGTCGAGCGCGTCGGCGCGGTGGGCGGCGAGCAGCTCGTCGTAGGTGCGCGCCATCTCGCCCCCGGCGATCGTCACGCCGGTCTGCTCGCGCAGCGTGCGCATGCCTGCGTGGTCGGCGCCGGGCAGCGGCTCCTCGACCCAGGCGACGCGCTGCTCGGCCAGTGCCTCGACGATGCGCCGTGCTGCGGGCACCGACAGGCCCGGCGTGATGTCGCCGGGCATGCGCCACCACTGGTTGAGGTCGACACAGATCTCCATGTCGTCGCCGACCGCGGCGCGGATGGCCGCCACGACGGCCACGCCCTCCTCGGCGCGGTCGCGCGCGACGCGCACCTTGAGCGCGCGGAAGCCCTGCTCGCGCAGCGCCAGCGCGTCCTCGGCCCGCGCCTCTGGGGCGCGCAGCTCGCCGAGCGAGGCGTAGGCGGGGATGCGGTCGACCGCGCCGCCGAGCAACGTCGCGCAGGGCACGCCGAGCGCCTGTCCGGCGAGATCCCAGAGCGCCGCCTCGAGCGGCCACGGCCGCCCCGCGTGCAGCTCGATCGTCTCCAGCGTGCGCGCGTGGCGCGCGAGGCGCAGCGGGTCCTCGCCGAGGAACAGGTGGGCGTAGGCGACGAGCCCGTCCATCGCGTCGCCCGAGCCGACGCCGACGAGGCCCTCGTCGGTCTCCACGCGCACGAGCGTGGCGTCGAAGGCCGTCCGCGGAACGGGGTCCCAGGCGGCGCGGAAGGGCGGGTCGAGGGCGAGCGTCAGGCGCTCGAACGAGATCGACGTGATGCGCACCGGGCCAGGGTGCGCCATCGCCGCGGCGGACGCCAGTCACGCCGCTTCACGCGAAGCGTAAGCTGCGCTGCATGCTCGACGTGCGCCGCCTGCGCGTGCTGTGCGCCGTGGCCGACCACCCCACGTTGAGCGCGGCGGCGGAGGCGCTGTCGTACACGCCGTCGGCCGTGTCGCAGTCCATCGTCGCGCTCGAGCGCGAAGTGGGGGCGCGCCTGCTGCACCGCGGCCCGCGCGGCGTGCAGCTCACCGAGACCGGGCGCACGCTCGTCGACCACGCGCGGCCGATCATCGCCGGGCTCCACGCCGCCGAGGCCTCGCTGGCCGACCTCGCCGGCGGGCAGCCCGGCGTGCTGCACCTCGGCTCGTTCGCGACGGCGGGAGCGACGCTGCTGCCCGAGGCGATCGCCGCGTTCCGCGAGCGTCTGCCGCAGGTCCGCCTGACGCTGACCCAGGTCGACCCCGACCAGGCGATGGCGCGCCTGCGCGCCGGCGCCGTCGATCTGATCATCACCGCCGACGCCGAGGCGGGCGTCGTCGACGACGTCGAGATCGTCGAGCTGCTCGACGACCCGCTCTTCGCCGTGCTTCCGCTCGACCACGAGCTCGCCGCCGCGCCGGCCGTGCGGCTCGAGGACCTCGCCGCCGAGACCTGGGTCGACACGCCGGCCGCGTCCGAGGCGCGGCGCCTGTTGCTGCGGGTGTGCTCCGTCGCCGGCTACATCCCGCGCGTGGCCTTCGAGAGCGACGACTACGCCACCGTGATCCGGCTCGTGGCCACCGGCGTGGGCGTCGCGCTCGTGCCCGGTCTCGCGCTCGACGACCGGCCCTCCGACGTGGCCGTGCTGCCCGTCGCCGGCGCGCCGGTGACCCGGCGCGTGGTCGCCGGCGTGCACGCCCCGGCCTACCGCGGCCCGGCGGCGAGCGGCATGCTCGCGATCCTCCAGGAGGTGGCCGCCGAGCGCGTCGCCCGGGCCGCGGCCGCGACTCAGGGCACGTAGGCCTGCCCGCAGGGCAGCGGCGCCGCGTCGTACTTGCGCGAGTTGTCCTCGATGTCCGAGTAGCCCTGCAGCAGGCAGCCGACGTCGCGCGACTGGCGGTCGGCCTGGCGGCCGCGGAACTCGCTGGTCTCCTGGGCCAGGCCCGCGGTCTCGTCCATCAGCTGCTTGGAGCGCGCCGAGCGCTGGGCGATCGCGCCGCTCGGGTCCCACGCGCGCCAGGCCTTGAGCAGGCCGGCGCCGACGGCCGGGTCCGAGCCGGCCGGCACGCTCATGCCCGAGTAGTAGAACTTCCACAGGAAGTTCGAGTACTTGGCCGGGCTGTCGGTCGCCACCGCGGCCACGCCCACCCACGGCTTGCCGCCCTGGGTGAAGGTGAAGCGGTACAGGCCCGACGAGGTGAAGCTCGGCAGGACGCCCTCGCGCTCGGTCCTGACGACCTGGAGGTCGCTCGCGTTCCGGTTCAGGGCGGGGATCACCTGCGTCAGCGCGGTCTTCGCGTCGGCGTAGGGCAGGTGCACGCCCGGCGCGCCCTGCGGCGTGTTCTCGGGCAGCGTCACGTCGTAGGAGAAGCCGAACAGGAACGAGCCCTTGGCGCCCGAGCCCTCGAGGTTGCCGCCCGCGGAGTCGATCGTCCACCCCGAGCCGGCCGGGCACGAGGCCGGTCGCACCGCCGTCGGGCGCGCGGTAGGAGCGCAGCGCGATCGTCGAGGCCCGGGGCGGCGGCGGGGTCAGCGCGTAGCCGCCGCTCGGCGGTGCCGGCGATCTGCGCCAGGCGCGCCTCGTCGAGCCCGGCCGAGCGGCTCGTGAGCACGACGAGCCGCGGAGCCGTCGCGGCGCACGAACGAGGCGTCGACCGCGCGGCGGCGTCGCGCCCGAGGGCGGAGCGGTAGGCCGACGTCGAGGTCGGCGTCGTCACGCGGGAGTAGGTCAGCGTCGCGTCGCCCTTCTCATCACGTACACGCCCTTGCGCACCGACAGCGCGTAGCCCTTGGGCACCGTGATGCGAAAGCGGCTCTTGCGCGTCGGTCAGCGCGACGGTGTCGGCCGCGGGCTTGGCCGCGGTGCTCGTCGTCCGGCGCTGTCGGCGGTCGCCGTTCGCGCGTGGACCGCCCGAGTCCGACGAGGAGAGCCGCACCCGGCAAAGGCGAGCAGGGCGAGGAGCATGAGCGCGACGATGAGGCCGCATCGGCCGACCCTATTCCGGGGCGACGACCGGATCCAGCCGGGGGCGTACGTCGTTTCCGGAACCGATCAGTCGTCGAAGGCGAGCTTGACGCCGTACCAGGGCTCGCCGCGCAGCACGAAGCGGCTGTTGACCTCGCGCAGCGTGAACTCGCGGCCGCCGGCGACCACCGTGCGGCCCTCGTCGGAGACCGCCTCGACCTCGACGTGCTCGGTCGCCCCGAGGTGCTCGATCCGGACGGGCATCCCGACCTGCGGCAGTGGGCGCGACGGACGCATCGCACAGACGGTATCCCCCGCGGAGAGGACGATGTAGAATGAGTTGCTTCACAAAACTGAATCCTTCGGAGGTCGGTCATGGCACGAGAGCAGCGCGGACGCGAAGTGGTCGTCGTCGAGGCGGCGCGCACGCCGATCGGCCGCGGCCACCGCGAGAAGGGCTGGCTGCGCGACGTCCATCCCAACGTCCTGCTCGGCACCGCCTACGACGCCGTGATCGAGCGGGCGGGCATCGACCCCGCGCGCGTCGACTACGCCGTCGCCGGCGCCGTCTCCCAGGTCGGCGAGCAGTCGAACAACATCGCCCGCAACGCCTGGCTGCAGGCCGGGCTGCCGATCACCACGCCGGCCGCCACCGTCGACCAGCAGTGCGGGTCGGCCCAGCAGGCCGTCACCTTCGCCGCGGCGCTGATCGCCGCCGGCGTGCACGACGTCGTCATCGGCGGCGGCGTCGAGTCGATGGGCCGCATCCCGATGGGCTCGAACGTCGCCCACATGGACGAGTACGGCTCGCCGTTCCCGCCCGAGCTGCTCGAGCGCTACCAGCTCGTGCCGCAGGGGATCAGCGCCGACCTGATCGCGAGCAAGTGGGAGATCTCCCGCCGCGAGCAGGACGAGCTCGGCCTGCGCTCGCACCAGCTCGCCGCGCGCGCCGCCGACGAGGGCCGCTTCGACAAGGAGATCGTCGCGGTCGACACGCCGGACGGCCCGGTCGCCGCCGACCAGGGCATCCGCCGCGACACGACGCTCGAGAAGCTCGCCGCGCTCAAGCCCGCCTTCCAGGAGGACGGGACGATCACCGCCGGCAACTCGTCGCAGATCTCCGACGGCGCCGCCGCCGTCCTGCTCATGGCCCGCGAGACCGCGGACGAGCTCGGCCTGACGCCGCGCGCGCGGATCCTCGACGCCACGTCCGTCGGCGTCGACCCGGTGATGATGCTGACCGGCCCGATCCCCGCCACGCAGAAGCTGCTCGAGCGCAACGACCTGGGGATCCGCGACCTCGACCTGATCGAGATCAACGAGGCCTTCGCCTCGGTCGTCGCCGCCTGGCGCCGCGAGCTCGACCCGGACATGGACCGCGTCAACGTCAACGGCGGCGCGCTCGCGCTCGGCCACCCGCTCGGCTCGTCCGGCGCGCGGCTGATCACGACGCTGCTGCACGAGCTCGAGCGCACCGACGGCGAGCTCGGCCTGGTGACGATGTGCACCGCCGGCGGGACCGGCACGGGGACGCTGCTGCAGCGGGTGTGACATGACCACCGCGCTGGACATCCACCCGCTGCGCGCCGCCGACGAGGCGGCGTGGTGGCGGGCGGTCGCCGGGCTGTCGCCCGAGACGCGCCGCCGCCGCTTCGGCGGGCCCAAGCCGCGGCTGTCCACGCGCGAGGCGACCTACCTGCTCGACGTCGGGCACGACGGCCGCGAGGCGCTCGTGGCCGTCGACCCCGACACGGACGAGGTCATCGGCATCGCGCGCTACGCCGTGCTGCCCGACGATCCGGGCACGGCCGACGTCGCCATCGTCGTCGCCGACGACCGCCAGGGCGAGGGGATCGGCCCGGCGCTCCTGCGCGAGCTCGCCGGCGCCGCGCTCGACGCGGGCATCCCCCGCCTCGTCGCGACGACCCTGGGCGAGAACCGCCCGGCCCACAAGCTGCTGGCCCGCGCGGGCTTCCGGCTCGTGGCCGGCTGGGTCGGCGAGCTCGAGTACGCCGCGCCGAGCGCGCGCGTGGCGACCGGGCTGGCCGACGCCGCCACGGCCGCGGCCTAGACTCGCAGCGTGTCGTTCGACCGCAGCATCGACGGGAGCGATCCTGTCCGCGCGGAGCCGATCACGCGCCTGAGCGGCGCCGAGGAGGAGCGCCGGCGCACACGGTCCTCGGCCTTCGCCTACGGCACCCTGGCCTGCCCGCGCTGCGACGCGCCGATCCATCCCGGACCGGTGGCGATCGGCCCGGCCGCCGCGCTGGCCTGCCCGCTGTGCGACCACGCCGGGCGCGTGCGCGACTTCCTCGTCCTCGGCCCGCCGCTGCGTCCCGCGCGCGTCGAGCTGCGGGTGATCGGGTCTACGTCGTCACGGCGACCACGAACGCCACAGCCGCGCTGATCACGGCCGCCGCCGGCAACAGCAGCAGCCGGTCGTGACGGGCGTGACGGCCGTCGACGTTCTCCCGCAGCCGCCGCGCGAGCTCGAGCTCGCCGGCGCGCCAGACCAGCGTCGGCCACGACGATGAGCACCGCCGCGGCGCCGAAGCCGAGCCAGCGCTCGCCCCCGACCACGCCGGCCCGGCCCAGCGCGATGGCGATGGCGATGATCGCCAGCGACGAGCGGTTCCAGGCCAGCGCCGTGCGCTGCTCGGCCAGGACCGGCCGCTCCGGGCTCGGGCCGCGGGTCACGAGAACTGATCGACGACGGCGAGCACGGCGGTGATGAGCGCGACGACGGCGATGATGAGCGTCAGCGCCCGCGGCAGCAGCGAGTCGGGCAGCGGCTCGTCGAGCCGGATCGCCCGCTCGTTGGCCTCCCAGCGCCGGTAGGAGGCGACGGCGAGGACCGCGCCGAGCACGATCAGCGGCAGCGCGACGACGAGCCGGCCGCCGCCCACGCCCGAGCGCAGGAACGCCGCCGCCGCCGCTCCGGCCGCGATCAGCGCGAGCGCCGTCCGGTTCCAGGCCAGCATCGTGCGCTCGTTGGCCCAGGTGAAGCGCGGGTCGGGGTCCTCCCCGACGTCGAACGGCGGACGCCGGGGCTCCTGCGCACGCTCGGGCATGCGCAGGAGCATCCCATACGGCGGGGCGTCGCTAGGCGGCGGCGCCGATCAGGCCGTGCGGGTCGAGGACGAACTTCTCGGCGACGCCGGAGTCGAAGTTCTTGTAGCCCTCGGGCGCGTCGTCGAGCGTGATCACCGTGGCGTTGACCGCCTTGGCGATCTGCACGCGATCGTGGAGGATCGCCTGCATCAGCCCGCGGTGGTACTTCATCACCGGGGCCTGGCCGGTCGTGAACGAGTGCGACTTGGCCCAGCCGACGCCGAAGTCCATCGACAGCGCGCCGTGCTTGGCCGCCTCGTCCTTGGCGCCCGGGTCCTCGGTCACGTAGAGGCCGGGGATGCCGATGCTGCCCGCCGCGCGGGTGATCCCCATCACCGTGTTGAGCACGGTGGCCGGGGCCTCCTCGGCGTCGGCGCCGTGCCCGCGGGCCTCGAAGCCGACGGCGTCGACGGCGGCGTCGACCTCGGGCTCGCCGAGGATCCGCTCGAGCTCGTCGGTGATCTCGACGTCCTTCGAGAAGTCGATCGTCTCGCAGCCGAACGACGCCGCCTGCTTGAGGCGCGCCTCGTTCATGTCGCCGACGATCACCGCGGAGGCGCCGAGGAACAGCGCGCTGGCCGCGGCGGCCAGGCCGACCGGCCCGGCGCCGGCGATGTAGACGGTCGAGCCGCTCGTCACCCCGGCCGTGACGCAGCCGTGGTACCCGGTCGGGAAGATGTCCGAGAGCATCGTCAGGTCGAGGATCTTCTCCATCGCCTGGTCCTTGTCGGGGAACTTGAGCAGGTTCCAGTCGGCGTAGGGCACCGTCACGTACTCGGCCTGGCCGCCGACCCAGCCGCCCATGTCCACGTAGCCGTAGGCGCTGCCCGGCCGGTCGGGGTTCGTGTTCAGGCAGACGCCCGTGTTGCGCTCCTTGCACATGCGACAGCGCCCGCACGAGATGTTGAACGGCACCGAGCAGAGGTCGCCCTCCTTGATGAACTCGACGCCGGGACCGGTCTCGATCACCTCGCCGGTGATCTCGTGGCCGAGGATGAGGCCCTCGGGCGCGGTGGTGCGGCCGCGGACCATGTGCTGGTCGGAGCCGCAGATGTTCGTCGAGACGATCTTGAGGATCGCCGCGTGGGGCAGCTCGCGCCCCACGTTGTCGGGGTGGACGCCGGGTCCGTCCTGCAGGACGAAGCCGGGGAAGTCGATGGACTGGACCTCGACCTTGCCGGTGCCCATGTAGGCAACTCCGCGATTGTCGGCCATGTGCTCTCTCTCCCGTGTCGGCACTTGACGGTCTGCATTTCGGCTACCCGTCATCGGCACAAGGGACCGGGCGATTGCGAGGGTGGCGAAAGACCACACCAAGGGTCACTGGCGCCGAGGCGCGCGCGCTGGGAGGGTTGCGCTCAACGACCTGCTTCCCGTCCATTGGAGGACACCATGTTCCGCACCGCCCGCCTCACCGCCGCCGCCGCCGTCGCCCTCAGCGCCGCCGCCATCGTCCCCGCCGCCGCCTCGGCTCACTGACGTGGCGTTCGGCTCGAGCCTCAACCACGCACCGGCCAACGCCGGCAGCACCTGCGCCGAGAACGGCGTCATGGGCCCCGCGCTGCTGCACCCACGTCGGCCTCGTACTTCCCCGGCACCTCGGGCAAGGCCAAGTCGCCGGTCAAGGGCACGATCGTGAAGATCCGGCCTGCGCGCCGAGGCTCCGACGAAGATGACGTTCCGCGTCGTCAGCGTCCGCCGCCTGGGCGCCAACCACAAGTCCGGCCAGGCCAAGGCGGTCGACAAGAGCCAGACGCGTCAACGTGCACGGGCCCGACGCAGGACCAGGCGCGACGAACGGGATCTACCCCGTGGAGACGTTCAAGGTCAAGCTCAAGGTCAAGAAGGGCCAGATGATCGCCGTCGACACCAAGAGCAACACGGCCGAGTACTGCGCCGACGGCACCCCCGGCCAGCTGCTGTTCTCCCCGAACCTCAAGGTCGGGCAGGGCTTCCGCAGCGCCGGCGGCTACGACGGCTGCCTCGTGCTCATCCGCGCGGTCGTGAAGTACTAGCCGCTCAGAAGGACACGCGATACGACACCGGCCCGAGCTCGGCACGGCGACCCACAGGACGCCGTCGCCGAGCGCGAGCCGGCCGACCGGCGCCGGGAAGGTCACGGCGCCGGTCTTTCGCGCGTCCCCGTTCGTGTCGAGGTGCGTGACCGTCCGGTCGGCCGCGAGCCACATCGAGTCGGCGCCGGTGGCGAGGTCGCGCGGCGCGCCGGCGAACGGCGGCGGGACGGCCGGGGCGTCGTAGACGCGGCCGCCGGCTCGTGCGGCCGCGCGACCTCGCGCGCGGGGGTCGATCCGGGTCAGCTGGGCGCGCGACCGGCGATCGCGCCGGCGAACCACACGCCGTGGCTCGGTCCCCCGGCCGCCACGCGCGCCGGCGACCGGCGGGCTGGCGACGGGGTCGGGCTGCCCGTCGCGCGTCGAGCACCCGCACGGCGCCGCCGGCGAGCACGACCCAGACGCGGCCGTAGGCCGAGACGAGCGTCGTCGGGCGCGCGGGCAGCGCGATGCGCCGCGTCGCGAGCGTGCGCGTGTCGACCGCGTCAGCGACTGCTCGCCGCGGTCGACGACCCAGGCGGCGCCGCCGGCGATCGCGATCGGCCCCGGGTCGGCGCCGGTCGTCACGCGTGCGGCGCGTGCCGCCGGTCGGGTCGTAGACCGTCAGCTGCCCGCGCGCCGGTGTGCGTGACCCACACGCGGCCGCCGGCGTCGGCGACGACGCCCTGCGGCGTGCCGCCGACGGCGATCGAGCGCGTCGGCTGGCCGCTCGGCGAAGCCGAGCAGATGCCCGCGAGGCGGGCACCGCGATCCACAGCCGGCCGCCGGCCAGGGCCATGCCCGGCCGGGCCGCCCGCCGGTGACGCGGAAGGCCGGCGCGGAGTCGACCGCGCGCGTCGCCCGAGGCGGCCGGGCGCCGCGGCGCGCGGGGCGCTCGTCGTCGTCTTCGCGGTCGCGGCCGGCGTGCCCGCTCGCGTCGCCGCCCCCGCCGCCCGGAGGCGAGCAGGACGACGGCGACGACGGCGACGACCGCCAGGAGGCCGAGCGCGGCGAACAGGCCCGGTCTGGCGCGTGCGGGCCGGCTTGGCCGTGGCGACGACCTTCGCCTGGCGCGTCGGCTCGCGCGCGGTCGCGTCGGCCGCGGTCGCCGCCTCCGGGAGGTCGGTCTCGTCCGTGTCCGCCTCGGCGCGCGCCTGGCGCTCGGCCGTGACGGTCTCGGCCTCGTCGAGCGCGCGGTCGAGCGCGGTGGCGAGCTCGCCGGCCGAGGCGAAGCGCGTCCGCCGGGTCCTTGGCCATCGCCCGGGTGACGATCGGCGTCGAGCGCGCGGCGGGACCTCGGGCGCCACGTCGCGCACCGACGGCGGCGGCTCGTGCACGTGCGCGTGCATCTTGCCGAGCTCGGTCGGGCGGTCGAAGGGCAGCGACCCGGTGAGCGCCTCGTAGAGCATGCAGCCGAACGAGTAGATGTCGGCGGCCGCGTCGCCGCGCCTGCCCTCGATCCGCTCGGGCGCGACGTAGTCGAGCGTGCCGACGAGCGCCCCCGTCCGCGTCATCGCCGCCCTCGCTGTCCAGCCGCCGGGCGATCCCGAAGTCGGTCAGGTAGACGTGCTCGTCCTCGCCCTCCCCGCGCGCGATCAGCACGTTGGCCGGCTTGACGTCGCGGTGCACGAGGCCGCGCCGGTGCGCGGCGCCGAGCGCCGAGGCGACCGGGCGCAGCAGCTCGATCGCCCGCTCGGGCGCCAGCCGGCCCTCGCGGCGCAGCAGCGCGCGCAGCTCGGTCCCCTCGACCCAGCGCATGATCAGGTAGAGCGTCCCGTCGCGCTCGCCCGCCTCGTAGACCGGGATCACGTTCGGGTGGTCGATCGAGGCGGCGAGGTGCGACTCGCGCTGGAAGCGCTCGCGGAAGGACGCGTCCTCGGCGAACTGCGGGGCGATCGCCTTGACCGCGACCGGGCGCTCGAGCGCGAGCTGGGTGGCCCGGTAGACGACGCCCATCCCGCCCCGGCCCGCGACCGCCTCGAGGCGGCAGCCGGCGATGGTGGCGCCCAGCGGAGAGGTCGGACATAGGGGGTGTTTATACCGGGCCGCGGTAGCATCGATAACGCCGATCGGCCGACAGCCTCGCTGCGCGCAGAGCCCCGGCCGAGCTCAAGGCCGTGATCGAGGCCGAGCGCGCCGGCGCGCCGTTCCTCGTCTACCGCGACGGCCCCGAGCGAGCAGCACATCCTCGTGCTCGGCCCGACGACCGTGCCCGCGTGACCGTCGGCCGCGGCCTGGCCAACGACGATCTGCCTGGACTGGGACACCGAGGTCTCCCGCCTGCACGCCGAGCTCGAGCGCGTCGGCGGCGACTGGACGTCTCCGACGACGGCCTCTCGCGCAACGGGACGTTCGTCGGCGGCGAGCGGATCGCCGGCCGGCGGCGGCTGCGCGACGGCGACGTCGTGCGCTTCGGCGGCACGGCGGCACCTTCCGCCAGCCGACGGCGACCGGGTCGCCGAGACGGAGGTCGCCGCCGACGTGATCGACGGCGCGAGCCTCTCGGCCGCCCAGCGCCGCGTGCTCGTCGCGCTGTGCCGGCCGTTCAAGGACTCCGGCGGCTACGTCACGCCGGCGACGAACCAGCAGATCGCCGACGAGCTCTTCCTGCTCGGTCGACGCGATCAAGACCCACCTGCGCGCGCTGTTCGGCGAAGTTCGGGATCGAGGACCTCCCGCAGAACCAGAAGCGCATCCGCCTCGTCGAGCTCGCGCTGACCAGCGGCGTCGTCGCGCCGCGGGATCTCTAGCGCGGACCGAGCGCCTCCGGGGGGTGGTCGAGGACCACACCTTGGGTCCCTGGGCGCGGGGGCCCGTGCGTGGCAGAGTGCTGTTCAAGCAGTCACCCGCCACCAAGGAGCCCCGACAATGCGCCGTCCCACCGCCCTCATCGCCACCGCCGTCACCGCCGCTTCACTGGCCGCCGCGCCGGCCGCCATGGCCCACGGCCACACCGCCACCGTCGGCGAGGCCAACGGCGAGGCCCACCAGAACGTCTGCCTCGTCGACTTCGCCTGCACCTACGTCAACTACAAGCACGGCAAGGCCAGCGACGTCGTCAAGCATACCGGCGCGATCAAGCGCTTCTCGCTCGAAGGCCGGCGAGCGTCCGGCGGCACCGTCCGCCTGCGGATCCTGCGCCCGGCCGGTCACGGCAAGTTCAGCTTCATCCGCTCGAGCGGCCTGAAGACGGTCAGACGACGACCGACACGACCTTCAAGACCTACCTCAAGGTCCGCAAGGGCGACGTGCTCGGGCTGACCAACTCCACGAGCGGCCTCTACATGCGCGAGGACCCGACCTCGTCCGACGAGGTGCGCACCTTCGGCTACACGACCGAGGGCGCCCAGGACGGCCACACCTACGCGGCCGACCGCAGCTCCCCCGGCCTGCACACGCTGCTGACCGCCAAGGTCACGTACTAGCCGGCAGCAGTCTCCTCCGCGCGGCGGGCCTCTCCACGGCTCGCCGCGCGGTCGTAGTTGAGGCGCAGCAACGCGATCACGTCGTCCACGTCGGCCTCGCTCTCGATCCGCCGGGCGGCGGGGCCGACCTTGCCGGGGAAGACCGGATGCTCGGTGATCCGCCCGGCGTCGTGGAGCTCGTGCCAGACGTCCTTCGGGAACGAGAAGTGCGCCGAGCGGTCGCCGTGCAGGTGGCCGAGCGGGCGCCGCCCGACGCGTGAAGCCGAACTCGCCGCGGCGGCCGGGGCCGGCCTCGACTCCGGGCCACGACGTGACCTCGGCGGTGATGCGCTGACTGGGGCTGAGCGTGTCCATGGAGCCGACCGTAGACCTTCGAGTCGGCTTGAGGTCAAGCCCGGATGTCAGGCCTTCTTCGTCGTCTTCCTCTTGGGCTTGTGCCCGCGCAGGGTGACCTTGGTGGCGGTCTTCTGGCGGTGACCGGCCTTGTCGACGGCGCGCAGCGAGAGCGTGTACTTCGCCGGCTTGAGGCGCTTGACGACGACGAGGTAGTGCCCGGCCCCGATCGGCTTGGTCTTGACCAGCCGGGTGACGGTCCGGTGGCAGGTCGTCCGCTTGTGGTGGCGGCGGCACTTGTAGGCGACGCGCCGGCGCAGCGCGGCGTCGAGGCGCTTGAGCCCGCGGCTGGGCTTCGGGTCGGTGACGAGCACGTTGAGCGTGCAGCGCGTCGCCGTGCAGCGCTTGGAGAAGACCTTGGCCCTGGGCGCCTTGACGTCCTTGACCGTCGTCGCGGGCACGACGACGGGCGTCGTGGGCTTGGTCGGCGTGGTCGGCGTCGTGGGCGTGGTGGGCGTCGTCGGGGTGGTGGGCGCGGCGACGACGGCGACCGGGTCGGAGTCGGCGAAGCCGAAGCCGCCGGCGTTCGCGGCCCGGACCTCGCAGTAGACGTTCTGGTCCGACCTCGGAGGCGGGCAGCGTGTACGTCGCGGACGCCGTCGAGGCGTTGAGCTGGGAGTTGTCGCTGGTGTCGGCGAAGAAGTACTCGTACGAGGTCGGGCTGTTCGACCACCCGCCGGGATGGCAGGTCAGCGTCTTGCCCGGGTTCGGCGTGCCGGTGAGCGTCGGCAGGCTCGACGAGCGGGGGCCGTCGGGCGGGTTGGAGGTCAGGTAGGTCGCCGTCGCCGAGCCCGTGTCGGTGCGCGTGTAGAGCGCGGGGTTGCCCACGCCGCAGCCGTAGCCGCCCTCGACGAGGCCGACGAGCGTCCCGGTCCCGGCCAGCGTGAGCGGGCCGCCGCTGTCGCCGTAGCAGGCGTCGTTGGCCGCGCCGTTGACGCAGAGCGCCGTCGTCGACGGTCCGTAGAAGTCGTCGCAGTCGGCCTGGTCGGCCACGGTGACGTCCGCGGCCTTGAGGTGGTCCGGGTACTTCGTCGGGTCGGGGTCGTCGTCGGGCCCGAGCATCTCGGGGTAGCCCCAGCCGCTGACCGTCGTGCTCGTGGTCGCGGCCGGCTTGGCCGAGGCCAGCGTGACGGGCCGGATCGGGTCGCCGGCGACCGGCGTGCCGGTGTAGAGCGGCGCGGCGAGCGTCAGGACGGCGGCGTCGCCGTCGATCCCGAACGCGTCGTAGCCGGGGTCGAACGACGCGGCGGTCACCCCCCGCTGCACCGCGCTCGCCTCGGGGACCTTCAGCGTCGCGCTGCCCGCCTGCACGTAGCGCGTGTCGAGGTCGGCCGCCTGGCCCGTGTCCTCGTCGTAGACGCAGTGCGCCGCGGTCGCCACGTGCGTGGCGTCGAGGACCACCCCGCCGCAGATGTAGGTGTCGTAGACGTCGGTCCGGGTCCGCGTAGACGACGACCTGCCACGGATGGTCGGCGATCGCGACGTCGCCGCCGCCGACCACGCTGGCGCGGGCGCGCGCGGCCGAGGCCGGCGCGGCGGCGAGCAGGCAGATGAGCAGGGCGAGGGGAAGCGAGAGTCGGCGCATGAGCGGCGGCAGTATGAGAGGCTGCGCCGGTCGCGCGCTAGTCGGAGCCCGGCTCGGGCGCGGAGACGTTGACCGTCGAGCACACCGCGCAGCGCACCCGGACCTTCTTGTTCATCTGCTGCGGGTGCATCGCCGTGGCCAGCACGTTGCCGCACCGCACGCAGACGTAGTCGTCGGGCCCGTTGCCCCGCAGGACCGGCCGCGCCGGGTCCTCCTGGACCGCCGTGCCGGCGGCGAAGGGCACCTCGCCCTCGCGGATCTCGCGCATCGTCACCCGTGCCATCGCCCGCCTCCGCTCAGAGCTTGCCGAGGTTGGCGGCGAAGTCCTTGATCAGCGCGTCGAGCACGCCGGCCACCACGCCCTCCCCCATCGACGCCGCCTTGCCGCTGATCTGCGCGTTGGTGTGGATCGTCCCGCCGCCCTCCTCGAGCGTGAGCGTGATCTCGGCGTTGGCGTAGCCCTGCCCGCCCGCCTCGCGCGACTTCACGGCCATCACCGCCTGGTGGACGTCGGGGTCCTGGTCGGCGACCTCGACGGTGCCGGTGAACGTCATCGACATCGCGCCCATCTTCACGACGATCTGCGCCTTGACCGCGTCGTCGCCGATCGGCTCGAGCACGGTGGCGCCCTGCGCGCAGGGGACGAGCTGCTCGAGGTCGAGGACGATCGACCAGCTCTCGTCGAGCGGGCGCGCGGTGGTGAAGGGATGGTCGAGCTCTACCGCCATGGGGGTGCTCCTGTTCGGGATTGGTGGGGCGACGCGATCCGGAATACGCTCCGGGCATGCCGGTGCCCGCGGGTGTCTACGAGTTCGGCCCGGCCAACGCGACGCTCACCGTCGAGACGGGGCGCACCGGCGCGGCGGCCAAGGCGGGTCACGACCTCGTCCTCGAGGTCGGCGCCTGGAAGGCGACGCTCACGGTGGGCGACGAGACGAGCCTGTCGCTCGAGGCCGACGCGACGTCGTTCCGGGTGGTCTCGGGGACCGGCGGGATGCAGGCGCTCGGCGACGACGACCGCGCGAGCATCCTCGAGTCGATCGACGACGACGTGCTCAAGCGCCAGGACATCGTCTTCCGCTCGACCAGCGGGAGCGCCGAGGGCGAGCGACTGACGTTCGAGGGCGAGCTCGCGCTCGTCGGGACGACGCGGCCGCTGCGCTTCGCGCTCGAGCACGCCGACGGCGCGCTCACCGGGCCGCGCGACCGTGACGCAGAGCGACTGGGGCATGAAGCCCTACTCGATCCTCTTCGGGGCGCTGAAGGTCGCCGACGACGTCGAGGTCCGGGTCGAGGCGCGACTGCCCGACGCGGCTCAATAGACCGTCTGGGCGTCGAGCCCGCCCTCGACGCCGGGCGGCAGCGCGCCCGTCCCGTGGGCGTACAGGGCGACGTCCTCGAGCGTCTTGTAGGCCTCGCGCCCGCCGCCGGCGCCCGCGCTCCAGGCGCCGTCGGCCCAGGACAGCGTCTCGGGATCGGCGTCGAGCGCCATGCCGGCCAGCAGCTGGCCCTTGGCGCGGATCTTCCCCGCCGCGCTGACGATCGCCCCCGGCGTCGCGTCGGACGGCGCCTCGTTGTAGCCGTGGCCCTCGCCGAAGCGCGCGGTGTCGGCCGGGATCACCTTGACGTCGGGCGCGGGGATGCCGAGCTCGCCGGCGGCCAGCGCCGCGTACTCGGGCTCGCTGCCGTCGGCCGCGGTGGTCAGGCTGAGCACGACCTTGCCGGTCGGGTGCACGCGTAGGAACACTGCTCGATAGGCCTCGTCAGCCACGGCTCGGGGTCCTCCTGTCTCGCTGGTCGTCGTCGCCCGCCCGGCGCTGGCGCTCCTGGTGCGCCGTCAGGGCGTTGTGGGTCTCGACGTCGCAGAACGCCGGCTGCGGGCCGCCGAACGGGTTGGGCGGCGCGGCGGGGCGCTCGCAGCCCGGGTAGATGCAGATCTTCTCGCTCATCCGATGCTCCAGCCCGGCGTCGTGCGCCCGCGGCTCGGGCCGTAGCCGCTCGGCATCGCCACCGAGCTGCCGGCGACCGGCGTCGCGCTGTCCCACTCCTCCTCGGGCTCCTCGTCGGCGAGCGGCGCGGGCGCGTGGGCGGCCGAGCCGGCGATCGCGTCGGCGACGGCGCCGAGCGCCTCGAGGCTGTGGCCGCTGACCAGCGCGTCGCACCACGGCAGCGCCGCGCGCATGCCGCCCGCGCCGACCGAGAAGCCCGGCGCGGCGGCCCGCGGGTTGACCCAGACGATCCGGTAGGCGAGCCGGGCCAGGCGCTCCATCTCCCGGCCGACGAGCGCGGGGTCGCCGCGCTCCCAGCCGTCGGAGAGGATCACGACGACCGCGCCGCGCGCCATCCCGCGGCGGCCGTGGCGGTCGTTGAAGGCCTTGAGCGCGTCGCCGATCCGCGTGCCGCTCGACCAGTCGGGCGCCGCGGCGGCGGCGCGCGCCATCGCGCGCTCGGGGCGGCGCGCGGCCAGCGCCCGGGTGATCCGCGTCAGCCGCGTGGCGAAGACGAACGTCTCGACGTTCGGGCCGCTGTCGGCGGCGCTGGTCATGAACTGCAGGAAGGCGCGGGCGTAGGGCTCCATCGAGCCCGAGATGTCGCACAGCAGGACGAGCCGGCGCGGGACGTCGCGGCGCTCGCGCCGGGCCAGGCGGATCGGGTCGCCGCCGGTGCGCAGGCTGCCCCGCAGCGTCCGGCGCAGGTCGACGTGGGCGCCGCGGCGCGCGCGGCGTCGCCGCCGGGGGCGCCGCTGCGGCGTGGCGAGCTCGAGCCGGGCCATCAGCTTGTAGCAGCGCGGCGAGCTCGCCGGGCGCGAGCGCGTCGAAGCGCTTGGTGGCCAGGCGCTCCTCCTCGCTGGCCATGGCCACCGGCACCTCGACCTCGTCGGCGTCCTCGTCCTCGTCGTCGCCGCCGCCGCGGACGAGGACGAAGCTCGCGCCGCCCGGCGGGCGGGCCTCGGCGTCCGGCGTCTCGCGGTCGGCGTGCGAGCGCTCGTCGGCGGCCGCGGGCGCGGTCTGCGCGTCGTCGGGGACGAAGGTCTCCTCGTCGGCTCCGGTGCCGAACACGTCGGCGAAGACGCGGTTGAAGGCGGGGACGTCGGCGACCTCCGAGACGAGGACCGCGCGCGCGGTCCAGTACAGCCGCCGGCGCGCGAGCGGGCGCACGAGCGCGAGCGCGTGCGCGAAGCGGGCCGCGCGCTCGGGCGTCACGGGCAGCCCCGCGGCGTGCAGGCGGCGGCTCAGCGCGCCCGCCACGGCGGGCAGGTCGAGCTCGATCGTCTCGACGCCGAAGTCAGCCACCGACGATCTCCTCCAGGCCGACCTCGCGGACGACCTCCTGGTCCTCGGTGTACTTGAGCACCGAGCCGAGCGTGCGCTCGGCCGCCGCGGCGTCGAGGCGCTCGATCCCGAGCAGGTCCAGCGCGGCGACCCAGTCGATCGCCTCGGCCACGCCCGGCGGCTTCTGCACGTCGCTGCCGCGCATGCGCGAGACCGCGTCGGCGACCTGCACGGCGAGCGTCTCGGAGACCCCGCGCACGCGGCGGCGGATGATCTCGACCTCGCGCTGGGCCGACGGGTAGTCGATCCAGTGGTACAGGCAGCGGCGCTTGACGGCGTCGTGCAGGTCGCGCGTGCGGTTCGAGGTCAGGACGATCACCGGCGGGTGGGTGGCGCGGATCGTGCCGAGCTCCGGGATCGTCACCGCCGCCTCGGCGAGCAGCTCGAGCAGGAAGGCCTCGAAGTCGTCGTCGGCGCGGTCGATCTCGTCGACGAGCAGCACCGCCGGCCGCGGGCCGGGATGCTCGAGCGCGCGCAGCAGCGGCCGGCGGATCAGGTAGTCGGGGCCGAACAGGTCCTCCTCGGCCAGGGCGTCCGAGCGCGCGTCGGCGAGCCGGATGCTCAGGAGCTGGCGGGGGTAGTTCCACTCGTAGAGCGCCTCGGCCGCGTCGATGCCCTCGTAGCACTGCAGGCGCATCAGCGGCGTCTCGAGCGCGAGCGCGAGCGCCTTGGCCGCCTCGGTCTTGCCCACGCCGGCCTCGCCCTCGAGCAGCAGCGGCTGGGGCAGGCGCAGGCTGAGGAACATCGACGTGGCCAGCGCCTCGTCGACGAGGTAGTCGACCGCGGCCAGGTGCTGGGCGAGCGTCTCGACGTCCGGGACGCGCGCGGCGAGCTCGGTCGCCGCCTCGCCGGTGACGGGTTCGGGGGTCACGGCGCCGGCCGCGGCGAGCACCGCGTCGTAGTCCTCGCGCGTGTCGACGTCGAGCGGGACCGGCCCGGGCACGCGCACCTCGACGACGTCGCTCGGCGCGCCGGTCGAGCAGGCGCCAGACGCCCTTGTCGCCGTGCAGGTCGGCGAGCTCGCCGAACACCTCGCGGCCGAAGGCGAGCGGGTGGCCGCGGCCGTCGTCGTAGCGGCAGACGGCGAGCGGCGCGTCGCCGCGGCCGGCGAGCAGCGCGGCGACGGTCGCCGGCGTGACGCCGGGCTGGTCGCCGAGCATCAGCACGAGCACGTCGCAGCGCGGATCGAGCGCGCCGAGCGCCGCGGCGATCGACGACGAGCAGCCCTCGCCGTAGGCCTCGTTGACGACGACGTCGGCGCCGGCGAGGTCGACGCGCTCGCGGACCTCGTCGGCCGCGCCGCCGATCGGCACGACGAGCTGGTCGAAGGCACAGGCGCGCGGCGACGTCGAGGACGTGCCCGAGCAGCGTCCCGTCGCGGTAGGGCAACAGCTGCTTGGGCGCGCCCAGGCGCCGCGAGCCGCCGGCCGCGAGCACGAGCCCGGTGACGAACGGATCGCCGTCAGGAGGCCGAGCCGGCATGCTCCGCCTCGAACGTCGCCCGGCAGCCTTCGCAGCAGAAGAAGACGGTCTCGCCGTCGTAGGTCGCGCGCGGCGTGGTGTCGGTCGGCACGACGGTCATGCCGCAGATCGGGTCGACGGCGGTGCGCGGCCGCCGCGCCGCCGGTCGCCGGCGGCGTCCACGCGCCGCTGCGGCGCACCTCGACGACCCGGGCCAGGATCGACAGCGCGATCTCCGCCGGCGTGCGCGCGCCGATGGCGAGGCCGGCGGGCATGTCGAGCCGGGCCAGGTGCGCGTCGGCGACGCCCTCGGCGCGCAGCTCCTCGACGAGCGCGGCGCCGCGCTTGCGGCTGGCCACGAGGCCGACGTAGGGCAGCTCGGCCTCGAGGCCCGCGCGCACGGCCGCGAGCTCCTCGTCGCCTCCGTGGGCGGCGACGACGAGCGCGAGGTCGCCGGCCGCGGCGGGCGCGGCCGTCGGCGAGGGTCTCGAGCCCGAGCTCGGGACCGAGCCGCAGCAGGGCGCCGCGCGGTCGGCGTCTCGCCGGTCACGAGCAGCCGCGGCGCGGGCAGCACGGGTTCGAGGAAGAGCTCCACGGATCCTCCCGACAGGCAGGGGTTGCGGACGGTCACGGCGCCGTCCGAGGTCGGTGGCGTCGTCGTCGGCCACCGGGCCGTCGGGCAGCACGCGCAGCAGCAGCGGCTCGCCGTGCTCGAGCGCGCGCAGCGCGTACAGGCGCACGCTGTGCTGCGTGCAGTCGCCGCCGACGAAGCCCTCGATCGTCCCGTCGCCGAGCACGAGGGCGACGTCGCCCGGCGACACGCTCGTCGGGCGCTGCACGCGCACGACCGTCGCGGTGACGAAGCCCACGCCCTGCGCGGACAGCTCCTGCGCCCGCCGCGCGATCGCGCCGGAGATCATTGCGGCGGCTCGGGGCGGCCCTGCATCGCGGCCCACACGCGGGCCGGGGTGCACGGCATGTCGATGTGGTCGACGCCGTGGGTCTCGTGCAGCGCGTCGATCACCGCGTTGACGATCGCCGGCGGCGAGCCGACGTTGGGCGACTCGCCGATGCCCTTGGCGCCGAGCGGGTGGTGCGGACACGGCGTGACCGTCTCGCCGAGCTCGAAGTCGGGGCACTCGAGCGCGGTCGGGATCAGGTAGTCCATGAACGACCCGTTGAGGCAGTTGCCCTCCTCGTCGAAGGTGATGACCTCCATCAGCGCGATGCCGATCCCCTCGGCCAGGCCGCCGTGGATCTGCCCGTCGACGATCATCGGGTTGATCCGCACGCCGCAGTCGTCGACGGCGACGAAGCGCCGCACGGTGACGTGCGCGGTGTCGGGGTCGATGTCGACGACGGCGATGTAGGCGCCGTAGGGGTAGGTCAGGTTCGGCGGGTCGTAGATGACCTGCGCGTCGAGCCCGCCCTCCATCCCGGCGGGCATCGCCTCGCCGCTGTAGGCGTGCTTGGCGATGTCGCCGATCAGCGCCGCCTGCTCGGGGTCGCCCTTGACGTGCCAGCGGCCCTTCTTCCAGGCGAGGTCCTCGGGCCGCGTCTCGAGCATCGTCGCCGCGATCATCCGCGCCTTGTCGCGCACCTTGCGCGAGACGACGGCGACGGCCGCGCCGGAGACCGGCGTCGAGCGGCTGCCGTACGTGCCCAGGCCGTAGGGCGACTTGTCGGTGTCGCCGTGGCGCACCTGCACGTCCTCGGGCGGGATGCCGAGCTCCTCGGCGACGATCTGCGCGAACGTCGTCTCGTGGCCCTGGCCCTGGGTCTGGGCGCTGATCGAGACCACCGCCTTGCCCGACGGGTGCACGCGCAGGTCGGCGCCGTCGTTCATCGACAGGCCGAGGATGTCCATGTGCTTGCGCGGGCCGGCGCCGACGCCCTCGGTGAAGAACGACATGCCGATGCCCATCAGCTCGCCGCGCGCCCGCTTCTCGGCCTGCTCGCGGCGCAGGTCGTCGTAGCCGGCGATGTCCATCGCCACCTTCATCGTCTCGGCGTAGTTGCCCGAGTCGTAGGTCCAGCCCGTCGTCGTCTCGTAGGGGAACTGCTCGGGGCCGATGAACGAGCGCATGCGCAGCTCGATCGGGTCGACGCCCATCTCGAGCGCCAGCGCGTTGACCATGCGCTCGACGAGGTAGACGGCCTCGGTGATGCGGAACGAGCAGCGGTAGGCCACGCCGCCCGGCGCCTTGTTCGTGTAGACCGCCTTGACCTTGACGTAGGACGCGTCGAGGTCGTAGGAGCCGCAGACGATGTGGAAGAACCCGGCCGGGAACTTCGTCGGCTGCGCGGTCGAGTCGAAGGCGCCGTGGTCGGCGATCACGTCGACGCGCAGGCCGGTGATCTTGCCGTCCTTGGCGCACATCTCGCTGTGCATCACGTAGTCGCGGGCGAAGCCCGTCGACATCAGGTTCTCCGAGCGGTCCTCGACCCACTTGACCGGGACGCCGGCGACGATCGAGCCGGCGATCGCGCACACGTAGCCGGGATAGACCGGGACCTTGTTGCCGAAGCCGCCGCCGATGTCCGAGCAGCGGATGCGGATCATGTGCTCGGCCAGGCCGGCGACGTGCGCGTAGACCGTGCGGTGCGCGTGCGGCGCCTGGTTGCCGTTCCAGATGTCGAGCTGGCCGGTCTCCGGGTTGAAGTCGGCGATGATCCCGCACGTCTCGAGCGGGGCCGGGTGGCAGCGCGGGTAGATGATGTCGCGCTCGACGATCGTGTCGGCCTCGGCGAAGGCGCGGTCGGCCTCGGACTTGTCGCCGGCCTCCCACGTCGGGCTGGCGACGTTGTCGACCTGGCCGACCTTGTCGTCGCGGATCAGCGGCGCGTCGTCGTCGAGCGCCTTGCGCGCGTTGACGATCGCCGGCAGCGGCTCGTACTCGACGTCGATGAGCTGCAGCGCGTCGCGGGCCGAGTACTCGTCCGTGGCGATCACGAACGCGACCTCCTGGCCCTGGAAGCGGACCTTGTCGCCGGCGAGCACGGCCTGCGTGTCGTAGGAGATCGTCGGCATCCAGGCCAGGCCGAGCGTCTCGAGGTCCTTGGCCGTGACGACGGCGGCGACGTTCGGCTGCGCGAGCGCCTTCGAGGTGTCGATCGAGACGATCTTCGCGTGCGCGTACGGGCTGCGCAGCATCGCGCCGTGGACCATCCCGGGCAGGCGGATGTCGTCGAGGTAGGTGCCCTTGCCGCGGATGAAGCGCGCGTCCTCCTTGCGCTTGAGGCGCCCGAAGCCGATCGGCCGCTCGGCGTCGGGTCCGGGGAGGTTCTGCTCGACGGTCGACATCTGCTCAGACCTCCTGGCGGGTGGTCGCCTCGTGCTCGGCGGCCCAGCGGACCGCGGCGACGATGTTCTTGTAGCCCGTGCAGCGACAGATCGCGCCGGAGATCGCCGTGCGGATCTCGGCCTCGCTGGGGTCGGGGTTCTCGTCGAGCAGGCCGCGCGCGGTCATGATCATCCCCGGCGTGCAGAACCCGCACTGCAGCGCGTGCTGCTCGTGGAAGCCCTGCTGCACCGGGTCGAGCTCGCCGTCGACCTCGAGCGCCTCGATCGTGCGGATCTCGTGGCCCTCGCACATGACCGCGAGCGTCGTGCACGACTTGATCGGCTTGCCGTCCATGAGCACGACGCAGGCGCCGCAGTTGCTCGTGTCGCAGCCCCAGTGGGTGCCGGTCAGCCCGGGCGTGTCGCGGATGAAGTGGACGAGCAGCGTGCGGGCCTCGGCCTCGCGCGACACGGTCTCGCCGTTGATGGTCAGGGTGACGTTCATCAGTTCTCCTGCTGGCGTAGGGCGCGCTCGGTCGCGCGGCGCAGGGCGCGGGTGGTCAGGACGCCGGCGAGGTGGCGCTTGTAGTCGATCGGGCCGCGGCCGTCGGCCATCGGCATGCAGTCCTCGGCGGCGATCGCCCCGGCCTGGGCGAACAGCTCCTCGGAGGGCGCGGCTGCCGCGCAGCAGCTCCTCGGCCCGGGTCAAGTGGATCGTCGTCAGGCCGACGGCCGAGAGCGCGATGCCGACGTCGGACAGCGTCTGGCCGCTCGACCCAGACCGCGGCCGACGCCGCGGCGATCGCCCAGTCGCCGGCGCGGCGCTCGACCTTCTCGTGCGCGCTGCCGCCGCCCGCGCGCAGCGGCAGGCGGACCTCGGTGAGCATCTCCCCGTCGCCCACCGCGGTCATGTACGGGCCGACGTGGAACTCGTCCATCGCCACGACGCGCTCGCCCTCGGTGCCGCGGATCACGACCGTGGCCTTGGCCGCCGAGCAGACGGCCGAGAGGTCCTCGGCCGCGTCGGCCTGGCACAGCGAGCCGCCGATCGTGCCGCGGTTGCGCACGACCGGATCGGCGATCACCCGCTCGGCGTCGCGGAAGACCGGATAGCGCTCGGCGAGCAGCTCGGAGTCGAGCAGGTCGACGTGCCGCGTCAGCGCCCCGATCCGGATCTCGTCGCCCTCCTCGCGGATGTAGGCGAGCTCGGCGAGGTCGTTGATGTCGATCAGGTGCTCGGGGTTGGCCAGCCGCAGCTTCATCATCGGCAGCAGGCTGTGCCCGCCGGCGATGATCCGCGCCTCCGGGCCGAGCCGCGCGAGCGAGGCGATCGCCCCCTCCACGCTGGTCGCGCGCTCGTACTCGAAGGCGGCGGGCGTCTGCAAGGGGCGGCTCCTAGGTCTCTTCGTCGTCGTCGGGGGCGTACTGCACCGGGCTGTCGGTGCCGATGACCGGCGAGCGCGGGAGGTCGGAGGCGTGCTCGGGGCGCCCGTCGGGATACAGCGCGCGCGCCGCCGAGCTGCCGCCGGTGATGTTGCGCAGCACGGGGCCGTTGGGGTTGGCGGTGGCGATCGGCGCCTCGCGGCCCAGGCGCGCGAGCGTCAGCGTCCCCTTCGTGTAGGTCTCGCCGATCCGCGGCGGCTTGATCTGCGCGCTCTGCTCGTCGCCGCGGAAGCCGGCCGCGGCGGCGCCGGGGTAGATCCCGTCGACGAGGCCGACGGCGTCCTCGAGGCCGGCCTTCTTGACGAGCATCCCCTCGAGCAGGTCGACGCCGGCGTCGAGCTGGCCGTTGATGTCGCCGACGATCTCGTTGACCGGCGCGCTCTTGGCGACGATCTCCGAGACGCCGCCGATCACCTCGTCGAGGCCGTTGGTGATCTTGCGCAGCTCGACGATCACCGCGAGCAGGTAGACGACGAGGACCGCGACGATCACGACGACGATCGCGATCAGCGTTCCGCCCGCGGCGGTGACGGCGAGCGGCAGGGTCATGCGCGGGTGTCGTCGTCGAGGATCACGTCGAGCGAGCCGCCGTAGTCGGCCAGGCCGGCGACGGTCTGGTTGACCTGGTCGCGCGTGGTGAGCAGGAGCGCGGCGCCGTCGAGGTCGCGCGAGCCGGACCGCGCGACCTTGGCGATCGCTTCGACGGTCGGCGGGATGCTCCGGGCCGCCGTCAGCACGCCGTGCAGGAGGTAGACGACGACGGGCGCGACGACGAGCAGCAGCACGGCGTCTCCGATCCACACGAGGGTCATCGGCCCGGCCTCCGCGCCGCGACGACCGACGCCTTGCGGGCGATGCCCGGCAGCGCGCTCAGGATCACGTCGAACTGCTGGTTGATCGCCTTGACGGCGGGCTCGAGCGGACGCAGGTGCTCGGTCTCGACGCCGGTCAGCGCGTCGCCGAGCGTGGCCAGGCCGGTGGAGATCGACTCCAGGCGGCGGCGCACCTCGATCAGCGCGACGGCGAGCACGGCGATGACGACGAGCGCGAGCACGACGGAGAGCACGAGGTACGCCGTCGAGCTCACGATGCCTGCGCCTCCTGGGCGTCGGCGTAGCCGTCGGTCAGCGCGTTCATGTAGCCGTCCTGCACGACGGCCTCGTCGACGATCTGCGCGAGCACGGGCGCGGTGGCCTCGAGCTTGGGGATGTTCGCCGTGTTGGCGCCGACCTTGCCGGCGATCTCGTTGAGCCCGGCGACCGAGCGGTCGATGTCGCGCACGGCCGAGACGAGCAGCCACAGCAGCGCCGCCACGATCAGCGCGGCGACGAGGCCGATCACGAGCGCGAGCGTCCAGTAGCCGTGGTCGGTCAGCGCGAGCGTCATCGCCCGACCGCGACCTTGCGCAGCGCGCGCGCCGCGTGCAGCACGCGCACGCCGGAGTCGTTGATGCGGTCGACGCCGCCGTCGAGCGCGACGGTCTGCGCGCGCACGACCTCGACGGCCTCCTCGGCGGTCTTCGCCTGGGCGGCGATCCGCCGCGCGAGGAGCACGATCGCGATGACGATCGCCGCCGCGACGAGGACGACCACGATCCCCAGCGCCAGGCCGATCGGCCAACCACCGGACGCAGCCGTCAGAGTCTGCACCGCGGGCCCTCTCTTCCCACGGAATTCAGACTAGCCCAGCGTGCGAAAGCGTGTCTAGCGCTGCTGGCCGATGTCCTTCTGGTCGGGCTCGTCGCCGGGCGTCGGATCGGGCCCGCCGTCGGTCGTCGCGTCCGACCGGTCGCCGGCCTCGAGGTCGATCCCCGATTCGGTGGCCGGCTCGTCGGAGCCGGTCGTCCGCCCGAGCACCGAGCTCTCGAGCTCGGGGTCCTCGTCGAGCATGTCGCGGGGCGCGTCGGAGCCGCCGAGCTCTTCGGGCACGATGCCCTCGCTCGCCCGGCCGGCCCACTGCCCCTTCTCGCGGGCCTCGTTCGCGTCGGGCGTGCTGCCGCCGCGTTGCTCGCTCGGTCGCTGCTGGTCGCTGTCTCCCATGCTCAACGGGCTACCCCGTCCTCCGACCCTTCTCGCATTGCATGAGAGCGCGGCGGGTGAGAGGCTCGCGGCGTTCGGTCCAGAATCCGAAGAAAGGCCTCGTCGTGCAGACCTACGTGATCCTTCGCCGCAGCGGCTGGAAGTCCGGCGCCGAGCTCGAGGCGGCTGCCGCGCGGTCGACCGAGAAGGGCGACGAGATGCCCGACGACATCCGCTGGATCCGCTCCTACGTCCTCGACGAGGGCGCCGGCAGCGTCGGCACCGTCTGCATCTACCAGGCGAGCAGCGAGCAGGCGATCCGCGACCACGCGGCCGCCGCCGACCTGCCCGTCGACGAGATCATCCCCGTGGCCGACACCGTGTACGTGCGACCGGACCCGGAGCCCGCCGCGCACTAGTACGGCCGGGCTCAGGCCCCGCCGAGGTAGGACGGGGCGAGCAGCCACCCGAGCGACTCGACCGGCGCGTCGGCGAAGCGCGCCTCGTCCTCGCTGCCCGGCTCGGTCGCCACGAGCGCGCGGAGCCAGACCAGCGCGCGGGCGACCTTCGCCACGTGGCAGGCGAGCTCGAGCGCGTCGACGAGCTCGGCGTGCGGCGCGAGGTCGGAGAAGACCTCGAGGTAGGCGTCGCGGGCGCGCAGCAGCGCGCGGCCGCGCGGCCCGTCCTCCTCCTGCAGCATCCCGAGCGGCACGAGCAGGCAGGCGAACGGGTGGGCGACGACGGCGTCGCCCCAGTCGTAGAAGCGCACCCCGTCGCCGGCGGTGAGCATGTTCCACGGGTGCAGGTCGTTGTGGTCGAGGCTCGCCGCGCCGGGCGCGGCGGCCAGCCGCGCGCAGTCCTCGGCGTAGCGCTCGCGCAGCGCCGCGACGCGGTCGAGGATCTCGGGCTCGCCGGGTCGCGTCGCGGTCGGGCGCGCCGCGGCGAGCGCCTCGTCGAAGCGCTCGGGCATCCGCGCCGGGCGCATGTCGGCGACGCCCGCGCGCGAGCAGCTCGTCCGCGCCGAGGCGGCGCTGCAGCTCGCCGTAGGCGGGCAGCACGTCCGCGAAGGCGTCGCCCCACGGCCCGCGGCCGCGCTGCTCGCCGAGGCTCGGCGCCGCCGTCGGGCAGCACGACCCAGCCGCGCTGCGCGTCGACCGCGAGCGGGACGAGCACGCGCTCGGGCACCCGCGCGCCGAGCAGCTCGTAGAGCCCGGCCTCGAAGCGCACCTCGGGGCCCGAGGCCTTGAGGAAGACCGTCCCCTCCGTGGTCGGCGCCGTCAGGACGGTCGACCACGGGCGCAGGTGCGGCTGCTCGACGGCGCCCGTGCGCGTCGAGCCCGGCGTCGGCGAGCGCGGCGTCGAGCCAGGCCGTGGCCTCCTCGCGCCACGCCGGCGTGGACCACTCGGCGACGGTCACGCGTCGGTCAGGCCGGTCTGCAACTTGTCCAGCGCGGCGGCGAGCGCCGCCGTCTCCTCGGCGGAGAGCAGCGCGCGCAGGCGCTTGTCGTGACGCATCGCCACGTCGCGCAGGCTGTCGAAGCGCGCGGCGCCCTCGTCGGTGAGCTCGACGCGCTGCACGCGCCGGTTGCCCTCCTCGCGCCAGCGGCGGATCAGCCCCTGGCGCTCGAGCGCGTTGAGGTGGTGGGTGAGCGTCGCGCCGGTGATGCCCATCGCCGCGGCGAGCTGGGACTGGCGCTCCCACTGCTGCGAGCGCACGAGCAGCAGGACCTGCCAGGTGGCGGCCGATCCCCCGGCCTCGGCCATCGCGCGCTCGAAGGCCTGCGTGACCGTGCGCGCGGTGCGCGAGAGCTGCAGGCCGATCGGCTGGGTCGCGGGTCGCTGGGCCATGGCCCGAAGCCTATCGTATTGTTCGATGTCTAAGTGTTTGATATCTATGTGTCATGAGCCACGCCACCGCCACCGCCACCGCCATCCGCCCGCCGAGCGTCGCGGTCGCCTTCGGGGCGATCGTCGCCGCGATGCTCCCCGCCGTCCTCGACCAGACGATCCTCGCCACCGCGCTGCCGACGATCGCCCGCGACCTCGGGCAGCTCAGCGACGTCTCCTGGGTCGTCACCGCCTACGTCGTCGCGGCCGCCGCGACCACCCCGCTGTGGGGCAAGCTCGGCGACCGGCTCGGGC
Source organism: uncultured Solirubrobacterales bacterium (assembly GCA_963737395.1). Taxonomy (GTDB): domain Bacteria; phylum Actinomycetota; class Thermoleophilia; order Solirubrobacterales; family Solirubrobacteraceae; genus JBBQAA01. The sequence goes on from CAVTSQ010000021.1 coordinate 153,934, forward strand.
GCAAGCGCCTGCTCGAGCTCGCGCTCGTCGTCTTCCTCTCCGCCTCGGCGCTGTGCGGCCTGGCGCAGTCGATCACGATGCTCGTCGCCTCGCGGCTGCTGCAGGGCGCCGCGGCCGGCGGGCTGATGGCGCTGGCCATGGCCGCCGTCGGCGACCTCGTCTCCCCGCGCGAGCGCGGCCGCTACCAGGGCTACATCGCCGCGACGTTCGCGATCGCCACGGTCGCCGGCCCGCTGCTCGGCGGCCTGCTCGTCGACCACGCGAGCTGGCGCTGGGTCTTCTACGTCAACCTCCCGCTCGGCGCCGCCGCGCTCGCCGGCCTGCGCGCACGCCTGCCCGCGCCGCCCACCGACCGGCCGAGCGCCCCGCTCGACGCGGCCGGCGCGCTGCTGCTCGCCGGCGCGACGAGCGCGCTGATGCTCGCCTGCATCTGGGGCGGCGAGAAGTTCGCCTGGGGCTCGGCGACGATCGTCGGCCTGCTGATCGCGAGCCTCGCGATCGGCCTCGCGCTCGTCGCTCTGCGAGCGCCGCGCCGCCGACCCGGTCGTGCCGCTGCACCTGCTGCGCACGCGCACCGTCGCCGTGGCGAGCGCCGCGCTGTTCCTGACGACCGCGGCGCTGTTCGCGATCAACGTCTTCGTGCCGCTCTTCCTCCAGGTGACGACGGGCGCGACGCCGACCCAGGCGGGCCTGCTGCTCGTGCCGATGATGATCGGAATCGCGCTGTCCACGAACGTGGCCGGCCGGTGGATCTCCCGGACCGGGCGCTACCGCCGCCTGCCGCCGCTCGGGCTCGGGCTGATGACCGCCGCGCTCGTGCTGCTCGCGATCACCAGCGGCGATCCGTCGCGCACCGCGACGGGCGTCGCGCTGGCGGTCTTCGGCCTCGGCTTCGGCGTCGTCGGCCAGGTGCTGACCGTCGCCGTGCAGAACGGCGTCGAGCGCCGCGACCTCGGCGTCGCGATGTCCACCACCGCGTTCTTCCGCGGCCTCGGCGGCGCGCTCGGCGCCGCCGTGCTCGGCGCCGTGTTCACCGCCCGCGCCGGCGGCTCGCCGTCGGCCGCCGCCGTGATCGACGGCGTGCAGACCGTCTTCGTCGTCGCCGCCCCGGTCGCGGCGCTCGCCCTGCTGATCTCGCTCGCGCTGCCGGGACGCGAGCTCGAGGCCTGACACCATGCCTGCGATGCGCTGCTTCGGCGACGGCGATCCCCTCTACGAGGCCTACCACGACGAGGAGTGGGGCCGGCCGGTGCGCGACGAGCGCGGCCTCTACGAGCGGCTGTGCCTGGAGGGCTTCCAGGCCGGCCTCTCGTGGATCACGATCCTGCGCAAGCGCCCGCGCTTTCGCGAGGTGTTCGCCGGCTTCGACCCCGACGTGGTGGCGACCTACGCCGAGCGCGACGTCGAGCGGCTGATGGGCGACGCCGGGATCATCCGCAGCCGCCCGAAGATCGAGGCGGCGATCGGCAACGCCCGCGCGACGCTGGCGCTGCGCGAGACCGACACGCCGCTCGAGCAGCTCGTCTGGTCCTTCGCCCCGCCGCCGCGCGCCACCCGCCTCGCGTCGCTCCGCGAGCTCCCGGCGCAGACCGACGAGTCGCGCGCGATGAGCAAGACGCTGAAGGCGGCCGGCTTCAAGTTCCTCGGCCCGACCACGTGCTACGCCGCCATGCAGGCCTGCGGGCTGGTCGACGACCACATCGCCGGCTGCCCGGTGGCCGCCGCCAACGACGCCTAGACCGGCGCCGGCGCCCGGTCGGCCGTCGTCAGGCGGTAGTCGCTGAGCGGGAAGCGGCGGCTGTGCGAGCATCGTCTCGACGGTCGGGACCGGGCGCAGCGGCACGTCGCCGTGGGCGTCGAAGTAGTAGCGAGTTCGCCGTCGAGCAGCCGGACTGCCAGAACACCTGGCGGGTGCGGCGGCGACAGCATCTCGGCGAAGTAGCGGTCGTTGGCCTCCCGGGTGACCTCGATCGCCGTCGCGCCGCTGTCGCGGGCGTGGCGCAGGCAGCGCACGATGTGGCGCGACTGCGTCTCGATCAGGTTGAAGTAGGACGAGCCGTTGTAGCCGTAGGGCCCGAACATCGTGAAGTAGTTCGGGAAGCCCGGGATGCTGACGCCCTCGTAGGCCTGGTGGCGGTGCTCGGCCCACCACGCCTCGAGGTCCTGCCCGCCGCGGCCGGCGACCGGCGTACTTGGGGAAGTTGCCCGCGTCGAAGACCTTGAAGCCGGTGGCGAGCACGAGCACGTCGACCGCGTGCTCGACGCCGTCCTCGGTGACGACGCCCGCCGGCGTGATCCGCGCGATCGGCGTCGTCTCGAGCGCGACGTTGTCGCGGTTGTAGGTCGAGAGGTACTCGTTGTGGAAGCTCGGGCGCTTGCAGCCCATCGAGTAGCGCGGCGTGAGCTTGTCCTGCAGCACGGGGTCGTCGACCTGCTGGCGGATGTTGGCCCGCGCCATGCGCTCGAACAGGCTGGCCAGGCGCAGCGGGCGGTGGTAGTGCGCGGCGACGGTGAACGTGAGCTCGACGTAGCCCTGGCTGGCCAGCCGCGCGGCGCGGGTCAGCGCCGGGCACGCGCCCGAGCACCGTGCGCGCGCGCTCGGGCAGCGCCGCGTCGAGCTTGGGGAAGCACCAGATCGGCGTGCGCTGGAAGACGGTCACGTGCTCGACGTCGTCGGCGATCGCCGGCAGCAGCTGGACGGCCGAGGCGCCGGTGCCGATGACGGCCACGCGCTTGCCCTTCAGGTCCGCGTCCTCGTCCCAGCGCGCGGTGTGCAGCGTGGTGCCGGCGAACGACTCGACGCCCTCGATGTCCGGCGCCTTGGGCTGGGTGAGCACGCCGGTCGCGTCGATCACGTGGCGAACGGTCAGCTCGTCGCCGGCGTCGGTCTCGACGCGCCAGACGTGCTCGTCCTCGTCGAACGTGGTGGCGGTCACGCGCGTCCCGAAGCGCGTGCGGGCGTGCAGGCCGCCGCGCTGCGCGCAGTGCTCGGCGTAGGCGCGCAGCTCGGCGCCCGGCGCGTACACGCGCGACCAGTCGGTGCGGATCGCGAACGAGTACTGGTAGGAGAACGAGGGGATGTCGACGGCGACGCCCGGATAGCGGTTCCAGTACCACGTGCCGCCGAAGCCGTGGCCCTCCTCGACGATCAGGAAGTCCGACAGGCCGGCGCGGTCGAGCGCGATCGCCATGCCGATGCCGCTGAAGCCGGCGCCGATGATCAGTGCCTCGTGGTCCATGGCGCGATTCTCCACCATCCAGTGGCCCGCGTGCGTGCGTTCGGTTACGTTCGGCTCTCCCCTGAACGGTCCGGAGAACGGAGTCCGATGCCGACCCTCCACATCTCCCACGAGGTCGACGACGTCCAGCACTGGCTCGCCTCCCCGACCCGCGAGGAGGTCTTCGGACCGATCGGCGTCACGGTGCGGACGTTCACCGATCCCGAGGGCTCCAACCGCGTCGGGCTCGTCGCCGACGTCCCCGACATGGCGGCGTTCAACGCGCTGATGCAGGGCCCGGCCGGCGCCGAGGCGATGAAGAAGGACGGCGTGCGCCCCGAGACGCTCGTCTTCCTCGTCGAGGCGTAGCTAGGGCACCCAGCGGTCGCCCGCCGGGGTGACCTGGAGCTCGTGCGTCATCGCGCGCGGGCTCTGGCTCGCCAGGTAGGCGACCGCGTCGGCGAGGCTGCCCGGGTCGGCCGAGCCGGTGTCCTCGCCGCCCGAGCGGTCGATCACCGCGTCGACCATCAGCAGCGCGACGTGGATGTTCTGCTCGCGCAGCTCGAGCGCGGCGGCCTGGGTCAGCGCGCGCACGCCGAAGGCGCCCGCGGCCCACAGGCCGCGGCCGGGGTTGCCGCGCCGCGCCGAGCCGCCGGTGACCTGCACGACGGTGGCGGGCCCGCCCTGCTCGAGCAGGAAGCGCGCCGAGGCGGATAAAAAGGCGAAGGCGCCGCGCACGGGCATCGCCGACCAGTCCTCGAAGCCGGTCGGCTCGGCCTCGGCCAGCGGCCCGCCGCCGAACGGGCCCGAGCGGCTGCCGCCGTAGGGCGAGGCGGCGTTGACGACGAGGTCGACGCGGCCCTGGTGCTCGCCCACGTGCCGCAGCGCGCCGAGGACCGAGGCCTGGTCGGTGACGTCGACCTCCAGCGCGTGGGCGCCGGCGCCGCGGACCTTGTCCAAGCGTCTCGGCCGACCGGGCCCCGCCGGCGACGGCCCACCCGTCGGCGAGCAGCCGCTCGATCACGGCGAAGCCGAGGTTGCGGGCGCCGATGACCAGGGCGGTCGGCATCGTGGCGAGCCTAGCCCTCGACGAACGTGGCCAGCGGCGCTTCCGGCTCGACGATGTAGGTCGAGAGCATCCGCCCCGTCTCGGGACCGAGGTCGAGCGCGTTGTGCGGCGTGCGGGGCGGCATCAGGAACGGATCGCCGGCGTGCAGGGTCAGCGTCGGCTGGTCCTTGATCCGCATCTCCACCGTGCCGGCGAGGATGTAGCCGACCTCCTCGCCCGGGTGCTGGTGCCAGCCCGACTCGACGCCGGCCGGGATCTCGGTCAGCACCTGGACGATCTCGCGGCCGGGGATCGAGGAGTCGCTGCGCTGGAGCTCGGTGCGCTTGAGCTTCTGCGCGAGGTCGTCGGTGGCCATGGTCAGACCCCCTGACCGGCCGCGGCGGGCTGGCGCAGGAAGGCCAGCAGCTCGTCGTTGACCTCCTTGGCGTGGGTCACGCACATCACGTGCGGGCCGCCCTCGATCTCGACGTAGTGGGCGTCGGGCAGCGCCGCGTGCAGCCGCCGGCCCTGGCCGTCGATCGGCAGGATCCGGTCGGCCGTCCCGTGCAGGATCAGCGTGGGCACGTCGATGCGCTCGATGTCCTGGGTGAAGTCGTCCAGCCAGCCGGGCGGGCACGCCGCGGTGCCCAGCGGCGACGCGTCGGCGGCCGCGTTCCAGGTCGCGCGCACGGTCTCCTCGCTGACCCGGGTGCCGAGGTTCTCGTCGAGGTTGAGCAGGTCCCCGACCAGCCCGGTCAGCCACTTGAAGCGATCGTCGCGGATCGCCTGCTGGACCTCGGAGACGACCTCCTGGGTGGCGCCCGTGGGGTTGTCGTCCGAGCGGGCGAACGAGGGCGCGAGGGTCTCGATGAAGACGCAGCCGGCCAGCCGCTCGGTCCCGTGGGTGCCGATGTAGCGGGCGAGCTCGCCGGTGCCCAGCGAGAAGCCGATGAGTGTCGCGTCGCGCAGATCGAGCTCGGTGAGGAGCGTGTCGAGGTCGCCGGCCAGCGTGTCGAAGTCGTAGCCGCCGGCCGGCCGGCTCGACTGCCCGAAGCCGCGCCGGTCGTAGACGATCACGCGATGCCCGGCGTCGAGCAGCGCAGCCAGCTGGGGCTCCCACGAGCGGCTGTCCAGCGGCCAGCCGGCGAGCAGCACGACCGGCGGTCCGCTGCCGTGATCCTCGTAGTAGAGCTCGATCGCCGTGGAGTTCTCCTGGCCGACGGTGATGGTGCTCATGCCCTCTCCTGACGTCGGGTCGCGATGGACCGTGAGGCGTGGACCGAGGCTCGAACCTACATCGGCCTCGACGGTCGTTGGAGAACATCCCGAGTCGCCGTGTGCCAACCTCGGAGCACGCATGGGACGCATGGCGCTGGGCTGGCAGCTGACCAAGCAGAGCTGGGGCGTCGTCAAGAGCGATCGCTCGCTGCTCGTGTTCCCCGCCGTCGGCGCGGTCGCCGCGCTGGTCGTCGGCGGCGTGCTCTTCGGCGCCGGAGCCGGGGTCGGCGCCGCGGCGAACTCGGGCTGGGCCGCCGCGCCGTTCATCGCGCTCGGCCTCTACGCGCTGACCGTGATCGGGCAGTTCGCCGCCGTCGCGCTGGCCGCGTGCGCGACGGCATCGCTCGACGGCCACGACACCACCTTCGGCGAGGGCGTCGCCGCGGCGCGCGGCCGGATGGGGATCATCCTCGCCTGGTCGGCGATCCTGCTCCTGGTCGGCGTCGCGATCAGCGCCCTGCAGGCGCTGCTGCGCGAGGGCGCCGGGCAGCTCGTGAGCTCGGTCGTCGGCGGCCTGGCCAACCTCGCGTGGACCGTGGCGACGTTCTTCGTCGTCCCGGTGATCGCGCTCGACGGGCTGGGCCCGCGGGCGGCGATCAAGCGCTCGACGTCCGTGATCCGCGAGCGCTGGGGCGAGAGCGTCGTCGGCAGCGCCTCGGTCGGCGGCATCGTCTTCCTCGTCGGGGTCCTCCCCGGCGTGGCCCTCGCCGTGCTCGGCGCGATGCTCACCGGCAGCGCGGTCGCCCCCGGCGCCGTGCTGATCGCCCTCGGCGTCGCGATCGTCGTGCTCGCCCTGCTCGTGCAGGCGACGCTGACCGCGGTCTTCCGCGTCGCGCTCTACCGCTACGCGACCCAGGGCGCCGTGCCCGGGAGCTTCGACGAGACCCAGCTCCAGGGCGCCTTCCGGCCCAAGCGCAGGCGCGGCCTGAAGACCTCCTAGCGGTATTCCGGGTTGGGGTGATCGGGCATGTTGAGGTCCCACTCGCGCGTATCGTTGCCGTGGTTCGAGATGCCGCCGGCATCCTTGAGCAGCCGCGCCAGGTGGAGCACGTTCCAGGCCATGAACGACGCGTTGCGCGTCGTCCACGCGTTGTCGGTGCCGCCCGCCTCGCCGTCGAGGTAGGACGGGCCCGGGCCGGCCTCGCCGTTCCAGTAGACGTCGCTCTGCGGCGGCACGGTCAGGCCGATGTGCTGCAGCGTGTAGAGCACCTGGGCGCTGACGTGCTTGCCGCCGTCCTCGTTGCCCGTCGTGACCGCGGCGCCGACCTTGCCGTAGTAGGCCCACTGGCCCTTGTCGTTGACCTCCCCGGAGTACGCGTAGAGGCGCTCGATGATCTTGCGCGTCATCGAGCTCTGGTCGCCCAGCCAGATCGGGCCGGCGAGGATGATGATGTCGGCGGGCACGACGAGCTCGCGGTACATGTCGGGGAACTCGTCGGTCTCCCAGCCGTGCTCGCGCATGTCGGGCCAGTTGCCCGGCGGGATGTCGTGGTCGACGGTGCGCACGCGATCGACGTGGACGCCGACGCCCTCCATGATCCCGAGCGGGATCTCGAGCAGCCCGGCCGTGTGGCTGGGCTCGGGCGAGCGCTTCAGCGTGCCCTCGAAGACGACGGCCCGCAGGTCGTCGTAGCGGGCGGGGGCGGTGGCGACGGTCTCGTCGATGAAGGACCGGATCGGGTCGGGGATGCTCATGGCCCTCCCGTGCGCCGAGGCACCGGAACGTTTCACGTAACGCCCGGGACGGTCCGCGACACGGCAGGGCATGCCGTCGTTCAGCGGACTGCTCATCGTCGTCGCCGTCGCCTTCGCCGCGCCGCTCGTGCTCGGCTTCTTCCCGAAGGTCACGCTGCCGTCGGTCGTCGTGGAGATCGTCGCCGGCATCGTGATCGGCCCGTCCGTGCTCGGCTGGGTGCAGGTCGACGACTCGACCGTCTCCGTCGTCGCGCTGCTCGGCCTGGCCTTCCTGCTCTTCCTCGCCGGCCTCGAAGTCGACTTCTCGCGCCTGCGCGGCCGGGTGCTGCGCCTGACGCTGCTCGGCTTCGTGCTCTCGTTCGCGCTCGGCTTCGTCGTCTCGCTCGTGCTCAAGGCGACGGGCCTGATCGAGACGCCGCTGCTCGTGGCGATCATCCTGTGCGCGACGTCGCTCGGCGTGCTCATCCCGGTCCTCAAGGACGCCGGCGAGATCTCCTCCACGTTCGGCCAGCTGATCGTCGCGGCCGGGACGATCGCCGACTTCGGCGCGGTGATCCTGCTGTCGATCTTCTTCTCCGGCGAGGGCGGCATCGGCTCGACGCTGCTGCTGATCGGCTCGCTCGCCGTGCTCGCCGTCGTCGTGTTCATCGCCGTCCGCGGCGCCGGCCACTCGATGAAGCTCCGGTCCGACCTGATCCGCCTGCAGGACACGACCGCGCAGATCCGCGTGCGCGGGGCGATCGTGCTGCTCGTCGGCTTCGCGGCGATCGCCGACTCGCTCGGGCTCGAGTCGATCCTCGGCGCGTTCATCGCCGGCGCGGTCCTGTCGCTGCTCGACACCGACCGGGAGATGACCCACCCGGACTTCCGCCGCAAGCTCGAGGCGATCGGCTTCGGGCTGTTCATCCCCGTCTTCTTCGTGACCAGCGGGGTGCGCTACGACCTCGACGCGCTGACCGCCAGCGCCTCCAACGTCGCGATGGTCCCGATCTTCCTCGCCGCGCTCGTGCTCGTGCGCGGCGTGCCCGCGCTGCTCTACCGCAGCCTGCTCGACCCGCGCCGCGTGCTGACGGCCGGGCTGATGCAGGCCACGTCGCTGCCGTTCATCGTGGCGGCGACCGCGATCGGGATGGACCTCGACCTGCTGACCGCGGCCGAGGGCGCCGCCCTGGTCGGCGCCGGCCTGCTCTCGGTCCTGCTCTTCCCGATCGCCGGCCTGGCGCTCCTGCGCGGCGCACAGCCGCCGGTTAGGGTCGGCCCGAGTGGCAGTGTCGACCACGGCAGCCCACCCCGAGGAGTCCCGGCTCCTGAACGCGCTCCGGGAGGGTGACGAGAGCGCGTTCTCGGAGCTCGTGACGCGGTACCACGGTCCCCTCAAGCGGTTTGCGCGCACCTTCGGCGCCGACGACGCGCTGGCCGAGGAGATCGTCCAGGAGACATGGCTCGGCGCGCTGCAGGGGATCGACCGCTTCGAGGGCCGCTCCTCGCTGAAGACCTGGCTCTTCGGGATCCTCAAGCACCAGGCCCGCCGCCGGTCGGCGCGCGAGCGCCGGATGGTCCCGTTCTCCTCGCTGGCCGGCGACGACGGCGCGCTCGAGCCGGTCGTCGACACCCTGCGCTTCCAGGGCGAGGAGGGCTGCTGGCCCGACCACTGGGCGCTCCCGCCGCGGCCGTGGGAGGACGGCGCCCGGCGCCTGGCCGCGCTCGAGTCGCGGCGGGTGATCCGCTCCGCGATCGCCGAGCTGCCCGACCGGCAGCGCACGGTGGTCGCCCTGCGCGACGTCGAAGGCCTGTCCTCCGAGGAGGTCTGCGAGCTGCTCGAGATCAGCGAGGGCAACCAGCGCGTCCTGCTGCACCGCGGCCGCTCGGCGATCCGCACCGCGTTGGAGGGCTACCTCGATGCCTGACGTGCATCGCCACGCGCCGGAGGAGATCGTCTGCCGCGAGTTCGTCGAGCTCGTGACGGACTTCCTCGACGGCGCGCTGCCCGAGGAGCGCGTCGAGCTCGTCGAGGAGCACCTGATCATGTGCGACTGGTGCCTGACCTACCTGCGGCAGTTCGAGGAGACCGTGCGGGCGCTGCCGGCCACGCCCGAGGCCGAGGCGGTCGCGCCCGAGACGCACGCCGCCCTGCTCGGCGCCTTCCGCGAGTGGACGGCGGGGCGATGAGCCAGACGCGCGCCTACAAGTTCCTGCGCCCGGGCCGGGTCGCGCCCTTCACCGGCGTGCGCTGGCCGGAGGGCGGATGGGTCGACGACGTGTCGGCCTGCGAGCGGCGCCAGCTGCCGCTGTGGATCTGCGAGGAGCTGTGGGAGGTCGAGCTCGCCGGCGACGTGGAGCGCCGCGCGCGCAAGCTGCGCGGCGCGCGCGGACGGCTGCGCCGGCGGATCGACCCCTGGTCCCCGGCGACGGCCAAGACGTTCGCGGCGACGTGCGCCTGGCGCGCGGCGCTGCACGCCTCGGGGCCGCTCGCCGCGGCCGGCGAGGACGCCGCGGTCGAGCTCTTCCGCGAGGGCGACGACCTCGACGCGCTGTGGGCGGCCGGCGACGAGCTCTGCGACCGGCTCGATCCGCAGGCGGGGATCCCGGCCGGCATGGCCCGCGACGGCGCCCGCCGCGCGCTGAACGCGAACGCCTCCGACGACCCGTACGTCGCCGCGCACGGCGCCGCGGTCGCGGCCTACATCGCGGCGAGCACCGCGTGGCGGGTCGCCGGCCTGGAGGCCTTCGAGGCCGAGCGCGCGTGGCAGGCCGAGCGCCTGGCCGCGGTGCTCGAGCTCGCGTAACGAACCGCGGCCGCGGCGCACCTGCCGGTATGACTCTCGGGCCGCTCCCACCCACCTTCGCCGCCACCGTCGCCGCGCTGCATCGCGTCGCGGAGGAGGACGTCTCCCCCGCGCGCACCGACGGCCACATCTGGCTGGCCGCGACCCCGGGCGGGTTCGGCACGCCGGGCGGCGAGGCGCGCGTCGAGGGCGCCGAGCTCGTCCGCGGCGACACGCGCACCCCGCTCGACGTCGATCCCGACGCCGTCCGCGCGCTGGCCGAGTGGTACGCGCTCGGCGACGGCGTCCTGTCGCGGCTGATCGCCGCCGCCGGTCCCGGCGACGACCCCTCCGAGGTCCGCCTGTGGCCCGAGCACTTCGACATCGCGATCGAGTCCGGCGACGAGGCCGCGGGCGCCCGCGCGAACTACGGCTTCTCCCCGGGCGACGAGGACCACCCCGAGCCCTACGCCTACGTCGGTCCGTGGACCGGCGGCGTCGAGGAGCTCTCCTACGACGAGCTGCGCGCCGCGGCCGACCCGGCCGCCGCCGCGCTCGCGTTCTTCACGGCAAGGAGCGAGGCATGAGCGCCGAGAACGGCAACGGACGGATCGAGTGGCACCGCGTGCTGGCCGCGGCCGAGCTGCCCGAGGGCCGCGTGACGACCGTGGCCGCGGGCCACAAGAGCGTCGCCCTCGTCCACTACGACGGCCAGTTCTCCGCGCTGGACAACCACTGCCCCCACCAGGGCGGCCCGCTCGGCGAGGGCTCGATCGAGAACGGCCTGCTGCGCTGCCCCTGGCACGGCTTCGACTACTGCCCGCTCGACGGGAAGTCGCCGGGCTTCGACGACACCGCGGTCACCTACGCGCTCGAGATCCGCGGCGAGGACGTGTGGGTCGGCGTCGAGGAGGAGGTCCACGAGCGCACGGTCACCGACGTGATGGCCGAGACGATGGTCAACTGGGGCGTCGAGCACGTCTTCGGGATGGTCGGGCACTCGAACCTCGGCCTGGCCGACGCGCTGCGCCGCCAGGAGGAGGCGGGCCGGCTGACCTACATCGGCATCCGCCACGAGGGCGCCGCCGCCTTCGCCGCCTCGGCCTACGGCAAGCTCACCGGCCGCCCGGCCGCGTGCCTGACGATCGCCGGGCCCGGCGCGACCAACCTGCTGACCGGCCTGTGGGACGCGAAGGTCGACCGCGCGCCGGTGCTCGCGCTGACCGGCCAGGTCGACACGCAGGTCCTCGGCCCGGGCGCCTTCCAGGAGGTCGACCTCGCCGGCGCGTTCGGCTCGGTCGCCGCCTGGAGCCAGCCGGTCCTGCACGACTCGAAGCCCGTCGAGCTGATGAACCTCGCGTGCAAGAACGCGCTGCTCAAGCGCGACGTCGCCCACCTGATCTTCCCCGACGAGGTCCAGACGCTCCCGGCCGGCGAGGGCGTCGAGGCCGGCGGTCCCGAGGGCCGCATCACGCCGCAGGACATCGCCCCGCCCGAGGCGTCGGTCGCCCAGGCGCTGTCGATGCTGCAGACGGCCAAGCGCCCGGTGATCATCGTCGGGCACGGCGCGCGCTTCCACATGCCGGCGGTGATCGCGCTGGCCGAGCAGCTCGGCGCCCCGGTGATCACGACGTTCAAGGCCAAGGGCCAGATCGGCGACGACCATCCGCTCGCCGCCGGCGTGCTCGGCCGCTCGGGAACCCCGGTGGCGAGCTGGATCATGAACGAGGCCGACCTGCAGCTCGTGCTCGGGGCGTCGTTCTCCAACCACACGGGGATCTACGCCGGCCACCCGACGATCCAGGTCGACTTCGACGCGATGCAGCTCGGCAAGTTCCACGCCGTCGAGTGCCCGGTGTGGGGCGAGATCGGCGTCGTCGTCGAGCGGCTGCGGCGCGACCTGCCCGCCGAGCTCGAGACCGACGACCAGGCCGCGCAGCTCGCCGACCGCTGGGCGATCTGGCGCGCCGAGAAGGCCAGCCGGGCCGGCGACGACCGCGGCCACGGGGTCAACTCGTCGGCCGTGTTCGCGGCGATGGAGCGCCAGGTGCCCGACGACGCGGTGATCGCCGTCGACGTCGGCAACCACGCCTACTCGTTCGGGCGCTACTTCGAGTGCAAGCGCCACACGGTGCTGATGTCGGGCTACCTCGGCTCGATCGGCTTCGGCTACCCGGCGGCGATGGGCGCCTGGGCCGCGGTGGGCGCCGAGCGCCCGATCGTCGCCGTCACCGGCGACGGCGGCTTCGCCCAGTACATGGCCGAGGTCACGACCGCGGTCAAGCACGACATGAACATCACCCACGTGCTGCTCAACAACGGCCAGCTCGGCAAGATCGCCAAGGAGCAGCGGGCGGGCGAGTGGGACGTCTGGCAGACGTCGCTGCACAAATCTAGTAAATTATTTCTAGAAATTCTGGTAGTCTTACGGGGTACGACACAAGCCACGGGCCCCCCTCCGGGCAGCGTGGCCGGGCACCAGAGGAGGCAGAGTGATGGCTACCGCGACAGGGCATATGACTCGTACACGATCCTTCATCATTAAATTCTCGGGCGGGGGATTCGGCTATCGCCACCCCAGGACCATCGGCGCTGTGGAAATTGTCGTTGGTTTGTGGGTGCTCTTCCTCACCGTCGTTCTGCTCACTCAGGGCTACTGGTGGGCAGTGTCGCTGTTCGTGCTGGCGGCGCTGCCCATCTGGGTCGCCCGCGACATCCTTCAGTCGAGCGCCCGGAGCTAGCTTGCAGCACACCCCTGGGAGCCCCAGAGGAGGAAGACTTACCAAGCGCGGCTGATACGCGGAGACGGTACGCCTCGCTCTGCCCGGTCTTATCGGCGTCCACTTTCACGATCTGCGGCATGCGGGCAACGTCCTGGCCGCCCGCACCGGCGCGGGCCTGCGTGAACCTCATGGACCGGATGGGCCATAGCACGATCGGGCCGCACTCATCTACCAGCACGGCAGCACCGAGCGCGACCGGCGCATCGCCGACGGGATCAGCAAGCTAGCCGAGGCTGACCTTCGCCGGTCCAAGTGCCGAACGGGCACGCAGCGGGCACGCAACAGAAAGCGAGCCTCATCACGGTGACGGCACAGACCATGCCCTAGAGCTGGGCTTTCACGCTGGAGCGGGTGACGAGAATCGAACTCGCACTATCAGCTTGGGAATCCGACGGATCCGCACCGGCTGGGGCCGCTGACCAGCCAGGGCCGGGCACCGCCAGTACCCGTGATTGACCCCTTATTACCGTGGTTAATTGCACGCTAATTGCACGGTGATCATGTCCCGCACCCGGAGGGTCCTGCTGCCCTGCGTGCTGGTCCTCCCCGTCCCTCCTCGTAGCTGCCGCCCTAGGCCGTGGTCGTAGTGTCCAGGCTCGCGAAGCAATCCGCGTCAGCGGGCTTGGCCTTGACTCGGCGGGCTCGGCCGGGATCATCGATCGGCCAGGAGGACGGACCACCCGCTTGGAAGGCTGCGACTAGGCCGTGCCCGAGCAGCGCTTACGCAGGTCATCGGCTTGGCGTAGGTCCCATGAGTGACCGTGAGTGCCCGCTTCTGACCGTCTTATCGGGCACGACCGGGCCGTGCCGTTGGTGGTGGCTATGTCTTCGGCGCCTGGGTAGTGCACGGGGCATGGCTGACGCCGGTGACCCGGTTGGTGACCTGCACCTTGCTGCGGTGAACGCCCGCAGGGCGGGAACTGTGTGGCTGGGTGTGGTGTCGCTGTGCCTGGTGCAGTTCGTCGATGTTCTCGGGGTGACCGTCATGGTGACGGCGCTACCGGCGATGCTGGCGGACCTGCACGCGTCGGCGGATGCAGCCAGCTTGATCTCTACTGGCTATGCCATGTTCTTCGGCGGGTTGCTGATGCTTGGCGCGCGGCTGGGGGATCGTTTTGGTCATAGGCGCATCATCTTTACCGGCTTGGCGTTCTTCACCGTGGCCGCTGTCGTGGGTGCGACCGCTACGTCGGCGGTGGTGCTGACGGCGGCGAGGTGTCTGCAAGGTGCCGCTGCGGCGCTGTCGGTGCCGTCGGCATTGCGGCTGCTGACCACGATCACCTCAGATGGGCCTCAGCGGGAGCGGGCCATCGCGGCCTGGAGCGCGTCTGGGGCTGCCGCGGGCGCGAGCGGATTTGTTGTCGGCGGCGTCGTGACCTATCTGGTCGGCTGGCGGGCGGTGTTCTGGGCCTACCTTCCGCTGGCTGTGCTGCTGGCCGTGGCCATCGGGCGGGCTGTGCCGCCGGATCGGGCTGGTGACCGGTCGGTCCGGCTGAGCGTGCCTAGCGTCAGCGCCTTCACCGGCGCTGTGATGGCGTTCGTCGTCGCGGCGACGCTGCTGCCGCAGCCCGGCCGGGCAGCGTTGGGTGCCGCGCTGCTGGCGGTGGCGGTTGTCCTGGCGGGTCTGTTCATCGTCGTTGACCGGCGTTCCGCGGCGCCGCTGTTGCCCAAAGCAGTGCTTGGTTTGCGGCCGTTGCGGCAGGGTGCGGCCGGTGCCCTGCTGAACACGCTGACGACCAGCTCGGCCATCACCTTGGCGACGCTGTACCTGCAGAACACCCGCGGGCACAGCCCGCTCGTGGCCGGGCTGATGCTGTTGCCGTTCAGCGTTGCCGTCATCGTCGGCTCCGCGCTTGCCGCTCCCGCGCTGGCGCGGTGGCCTCCGCAGCGTCTCGTCAGTGCCGGTCTGGCGATCATCGCCGTCTCCGACGCCGCGCTCATCCCGGCGGCCAGCAGCACGTGGGCGCTGCCGGTATGCGTCGCGGTCGGCGGCGCAGGTATCGGCCTGTCCTCGGTCGCCGCGACCAGGCTGGGCACCAGCGTCCCGGTCGCCGCGCGAGGCACCGCTTCGGGAATCATCAACACCGCCGCGCAGCTGGGCACCGCCCTGGGCATCGCCGCCCTGCTGCTTGTCGCAGCGTTGAGCACGGGCATCCCTGAACCAGGATCGCCGGTCCCCGCGATCGCCTGGGGGATAGCCGCGCTGATCAGCTTCACCGGCGCGATCATCTTCGGCCTCAGGAGCGCCGCTGGGGCAACCGCCTTCCGGCCAGCCGCCGGTGACAGGCAGACTTCGGCCCGGGAATCCTAGGTCTGAGTCATGACCGTCACCAGCGAGCAACAGGCCAGGGCGATGACGACGGCCAGCGGACGCGCTTACTCGGTGGGCGAATGGCCCGGAAGACTAACTACGACCCAGGAATGACCGAGGCCCAGACCGGAGACTCGCTCCCTGACCTGGGCCTGAATGCTCGGAGCGGGTGACGAGAATCGAACTCGCACTATCAGCTTGGGAAGCGCTGCGGTTACGGCTGCCAGGGGCGCTGACCTGGCGTCCGTGGCAGTCCCGAGTGACCCTGATTGACCCCTCGTCACCCTGGCTAATGGCACGCTAATGGCACGGCGATCATGTGCCGACCTGCGGCAGCCCCGGTGATCCGGGCCGCTCCGCATGGCCTGCTTCTCCCCCGTCCCCCTCGTAGCTGCCCGCGCTTCGCTCGCCCGGGGTGACCGCGGCCTCTGGTCGGTCCACTGCTCTTTGTTAGCGTTGAGCTGCACCCAGGGGAGGTGCCATGGCCAGACGAGTTGTGCTGTTCGTGCTCGGGGGCGTACTGCTGGTGATCGGCGCGCTGGCCGCGATCGCTGGCGGCGCGCTGATGGCGTTGTTCGGGTCGAATGACACCTTGAGTTCGGGCATGCAGCAGGTGTTGACACCGACCCGCGCTCTGGTATCACCGGCTGGCTCGATCCAGGGCGCGTCCGGGGCGCAGACCGTCTTGGGCAGCATCCGGTTGCGTATCACGGCCACGCCGTCCAGGGCCGCGCATCAGCTCTTCCTGGGCATCGGCCCGGCGGGCGCGGTGGACCGGTATCTCAGCGGGGTCAGCCACGATGTGGCCACCGATGTGTCTGTTACGCCGTTTCGCCTGACGCTGGTCCGGCACGGCGGCACCGCCACGCCACCGCCGCCGGGCTCTCAGACGTTCTGGGTGGCCAGGGCGAGCGGAACCCATCCGACCCTGACGTGGACGGTTACTTCCGGCTCTTACCAGGTGGTCGCGATGAACACCGACGCCGCCGCGCCGGTGGCCTTCGCCGGGGGGCTGGATCTGACCATCCCGCACTCGTTCGGGATCGGCATCGGCCTGCTCATCGGCGGCATTGTGCTCATCTTGATAGCGATCGCGCTGATCGTGCTCGGCGCCCGGGCCCGGCCCCGGCCGCAGTCCCAGCCCGCTCCTGACCTGGCAGCCGGGCCTTAGCCAGACGGGTGCCGGGACGCTGCCAGGCGCAAGAGCTGGACATCGGCGGCGGGACTCACGAAACCGAGCGCCCTTCGCGGCGTCCAGCGGCGCGGGCCTGCGCGATCTGATGGCTGGTGGGCTAATGGCACGGAAGATCAACAACTGCCCAGTAGGGGGAACGGGTCACACTCAGGATACTGGCGCTGACCTGCAAGAACGTCGCTGGAGCGGGTGACGAGAATCGAACTCGCACTATCAGCTTGGGAAGCTGACGTTCTGCCATTGAACTACACCCGCGGGCACCTGGCCGGGCCTGCTGGGCCCGCCCGGCGTCGTCACGACATCGTACCGGAATCCCGCACCCACCATGAGACGCACACCGCTTAGCCCATGTCAGCAGGGCGAAACACCGGTAGGTTGCCTAGGTGCTGCTCTCTGATCGAGATATCCGGGCAATGATCGAGTCCGGCCGGGTCCGGCTCGCCCCGTACACGCCCGAACTGATCCAGCCGGCCAGCATCGACGTCCGCCTGGACCGCTACTTCCGCGTCTTCGAGAACCACCGCTACCCGCACATCGACCCCGCGGTGGAACAACCTGACCTGACCCGCCTGGTGGAGACCTCCGGAGCCGAGCCGTTCGTGCTGCATCCGGGGGAGTTCGTGCTCGCGTCCACCTACGAGGTGATCACCCTGCCGGATGATGTGGCGGGGCGACTGGAGGGCAAGAGCTCGCTCGGCCGGCTGGGCCTGCTGACCCACTCCACCGCGGGCTGGATCGACCCCGGGTTCAGCGGGCACGTGACGCTGGAACTGTCCAACGTGGCCACGCTGCCGATCAAGCTGTGGCCGGGCATGAAAATCGGCCAGCTGTGCCTGTTCCGGACCAGCTCACCCGCTGAGCATCCATACGGCTCCAGCGTCTACGGCTCGCGCTACCAGGATCAGCGTGGCCCGACGCCGTCGCGGTCCTACCTGAATTTCTACCGCGCCGACGTCTAACCGTTGTCCGCGCTGAGCCAGTCGAGCAGCAACTCGTTCAGCCGGTCCGGGGCGTCCAGCGGAACCCAGTGGCTGGCGTCCGGGATCTCCACGTAACACCACGGCCCGGCCACGCACTCACCGGACTGGCGCATCCGCTCGCCGTCCAGATAGTGGTCCCGGGTGGACCAGATCCCGAGCGTCGGCGCGGTGACCGGCGGCAGTTCCATCCGCTGCCCGGGCATCCGTGGCGCGAGGTTGGCCCGGTACCAGTTCAGCGACGCGGTCAGCGCGCCCGGCCGGGACAGGTCGGCGATATACCGCTCCGTGTCCCCATCCCCGCGGCTGAGCGTGCGCAGCAGCGCCCAGTCGTCGGCCTGCAGCGACGCCTCGGCGATCCCCTCGAACTGGAAAAACAGCTGATACCAGGCCATTTCCCGCTGCCGCAGGGTCTGCGGCGCGAGCGGGTGAGGCACCGACACCACCACCAGCCGGCGTACCCGGCCAGGCTGGAACATCGCGGTGAGCCAGGCGACCGCCGCCCCCCAGTCGTGCCCCACGACATGCGCCGCGTCGATACCGAGCTCGTCCATGAGCGCCGTCACATCGGCAACAGCGTTCAAAAGTGAATAGGCCTCTACCCCGTCGGGGCGGTCAGATTGGCCGAACCCGCGCATGTCCGGTACCACCACCCGGAAACCTTGCGCGGCGAGGAACGGGGCCTGGTGCCGCCAGAGCTGGCCGGAATCCGGCCAGCCGTGGATGAGCACCACCGGTGTGCCCTCGCCCTGCTCCGTCACGTGCAGCGAAATCCCGTTGACCTGCACCGGGCGGCCGTCGGCGGTCATGACAGGCTGGCCAGCACGTCGCCCCGGGTCGGTCCGGGGATCACGACTTCCTCGTGTTCGGCCGCTACCGCGGCGACCCGGTCGGTCATCCCGGGCCGGGCCAGCACCTGCTGCGGCGTCGCGAGCATGCTGACGATCTCGATGAACGCGCGGAACAGATCGGCGTCGTACAGCATCGCGACGGTGAGATCCCGCATGACGCCCGCGCCCGGCCCCGGGGACGGCGGCGCGACCGGGCGGCCCGCCACCGCGTCCAGCTGCGCCAGGCGCGCCCGGTCCATCGCGATCGTGTTCTGGTACCACGGCGTGATCCGGGCCTGGGTCATCTCGTCGTGGGCCAGCGCCAGCGCCAGCGGATCCGCCAGGTACCGGTCGACCACGTCGACGGTGCCCGTGGCATGCATCAGGCCCAGCGTTATCCCCCGCCCGAGCGATGGATTGGTGCACTCGACCGCATCCCCCACGGACAGCACTCCCGTCGCCACCGGCGAGCCATCTATTACATAACGCCGGTACCTATCCAGCACACCGCCCATTGCGACGACGTCGGTGATCGGATCGCCGTCCAGCAAGTGTGCGTGCAGTGGGCACGCGGCCACCACCGCCTGCCAGTTGTCGGGGTGGCGGACTTCCTTCAGCGCCGGGTCGTGGGTGGACAGGAAGACGGTCACCGACCAGGTGCCCGCGTCGCAGGGCAGGGTCAGCAGCGAGAAGCATTCGAACGGGATGAGCAGCCCGGTCAGGAACGGCGGCGGCTCCGCCCCGTCCTTGGGCCGGAAGTAGCGGGTGTAGTAGATGAACCCGGAGTCTTCGGCTTCCTCGGCCGGCTCCCGGGCCCCGATGGCGGCCAGCCAGCCGGGCAGCGGCGAGCGCCGCCCCATGGCGTCGATGACCAGGTCAGCCTGGAGTTCGCTGCCGTCGGCCAGCCGGACCCCAGTCACGTGCGGAACGCCCGCCACCACCTGGGCGCCGTCCAGCAGCCCGGTGGCGTGCGTGCCACGGCGGATGTCCAGCTGGTCGGCCGCGGTGCTGGCCACCGCGTACTCGATCACCGGGCGGCGGCCGGTCAGCGTGACGAACTTCTCGTCCCCGTCCCGGGGGCTGCGGTCGGTGATGAACGGCGGCATCAAGCTCAGCACGTCGAACCGCCTGGCCTGGGCCGCGGCCAGCGCCTCGTATACGCCGGGCAGCCGCGCCGCGAGCAGCTGGCTGCCCGCCGGATGCAGGTAATGCGGCTGCCGGAACTGGGCTACGCCGGGCCGGTCCCAGTTCTGCCAGGCCCCGTCGGGTGACTCTGGGACCCCGGTCGGATCCCGCTCGACGACGGTGACGTCGCAGCCGCGTTCTGCTAGCAGCATCCCGGTACTCAGCCCGACGACACCCCCGCCGAGCACAACGACTCTAGGCATCCCAACCCCCGGCGTGCCTGACTCCGAGTCAGCATAGGCGTGGGGCCCTGCCCTGGCTAGATCACCAGGGCAGGGCCCCACGCTCAGCCGTGCTATAGAAGCTTGTTCGGTCTTGCGTCAGCAAGGGTGGTCGAACCGGCCCGCTTTGGCGACTTGAAGGAACGCACGCCACTCGGCCTGTGTATATGCAAGAACAGAACCATCCGGGTCCTTGGAATCACGGACCATTATCTTTCCCCTGGAATGGGGCGACTTCGACGCATGCTCCATTACCAACACTGGCGCGTGCCTTGCGCCAGGGAAGGTCACGGAACGTCGAGTGGGTCGGGGGCATTTCACCTCCTTGTGCTCTG